>NZ_OZ034758.1:0-1750359 GCF_964028135.1 Wolbachia endosymbiont (group B) of Longitarsus flavicornis | reverse complement strand
ATCTACTTTATCTACTTTTTATCTAAACTAAAGTATAACAGTAGTAGTAGTTCTATCAATAAATTGTTATTAACTTAAAATTCAGTAAAAATTAGTATTACTTAGCTTGTGGATAAATATGTTAATAACTTCTCTATACTATTGATTTTCCTTTATGATTTATGTGTATAAGTAAGATGTCTAGAATGTTAGTAATTTTCTTTTATGGAAAAAAGCTTTACTATCATGGATTGTTATATAATTATGTATATGTCATTGAAAAAATTGTTGATCAATTGTTAGTATTTTATTTCAACAAATAATTCACAAATTAATTTGACATTATTCACATGCTTATTAAACATTTAATAACAGTTTTCTTGATAGACCTGATCTAAAGACATTTTCACCATTAAAGGGAATAAATTGAATAAGAAAAGAACCTTAGTAGAAAAAATAGCATACAGAATTTTTCTCTTCCTCTTCAATAAAACTTCTGTGTTAAAAAAGTGTGCATCTGATGCATTAATGCATGATCTGTCAGATCCTAGTATATTCAATAGTCTATTAAAATTCCGTGATTGTAGTATAATGGACATAATGACTTCACGTACTGAGATATGCGCAGTAGACATTGAGTCAAGCAAACATGAGGTAATAAAGAAGGTGAAAAATACTTGCCACACTAAGATACCAGCTTATAGGAATAACTTTGACAACGTAATAGGTTTTTTTTATGTAAAAGATATTATTTTCAATAAGGATAAAAATTTTAATCTGAGAAATATTATACAAAGTGTAATATTTGTCCCATCCTCGATGAAAACAACAAATCTTTTTGTTAGGATGAAATCTTCCAAATCATATCTAGCTATTGTGTTGGATGAATATGGTGGAACTGATGGTTTAATTTCAATGACTGATCTTATAGAAGAATTAATACCAAACATTGATAACGGGAACGAGGTAAATTCAGAATACACCATTACTGAATTATCTCAAAGTAAGTTTGAAATATCGGCAAGGGCCCTTATAAAAGATATAGAGGAAAATCTAAAAATAGAGTTGCGTGACTCTGAAGAAGATTATTCTACACTTAGTGGTTTGATTCTTTCAATTGCTGGTAAGGTACCTTCTGTAGATGAAGTTATAAGATATAAAAATGGTATAAAGTTTATCATCAAGGATGCAAATGAACGATACATTAACAAAATAATACTAGACTTAAGTGATTACAAAAATTAAATTTAATATTTTTTGATGAAAGGTACTTTACCTTGGAAGGGGGAGATTGCAGTCACTGCCATTAAGTTAAGGAAAAGTGATGAACTGTATTATAAAATCAGGTAAGATTCACAAATTAAAAGAAGTAATGACATGAGTAAAAAAAAGAATAATCATGTTTATAAAAAATAAATTGATGAGTTTAAACTTTATAAACGCACACAGAGCATCCTCAAAAGACTTCTCACGAAAAAGAAAGCTGCCCTTCGTTAATGTATTTCTCCTGATTTTTAGAAAGAGTGTAAAGTCATTACAAGTGATGCTTAATGAGTTTGTTCTGCATACAAGAAAAGATTATACAATTACGGCAAGTGCATTTACTCAAGCAAGAAAGAAGCTAAAACATACTGCGTTTTCAGAGTTAAATGATGATATAGTTTCCCTATACTACCAAGATCAGGAATTTAAAACCCACCATGGCTTCAGAGTACTTGCATTTGATGCTTCAATACTGATTCTGCCAAAGAGCGACAAAATAATAGGTGAGTTTAGCTCAAGAGCAGTATGGAATGGAATCCAGAGATTTGAAGACTATACAAGTGCAACCTTTGAAGTTTGCTACGATATGCTAAATAATATTGCAATAAAATCTGTGCTAAGTAGAGGTGACAGCTATGAGGTTGATTTAGCAATCGGTATGCTTGAATCCATAAAATCAGACGATTTGTTAATCTGTGATAGAGGATACGTATCTTATCGATTTCTTGCTGAGCTTACAGGAAGGAAAATCAATTATATAATTCGCTGTTCAAGTTCGTCTTTCAATGAAATAAACGCTATGTTTAAGCCGGAAAGCCCATCTAGTACGGTGGTAGTGTCTACCGCACCTATTAAAGTAGCAAGACAGCTACGAAAGCTAGGATTACCTGATGAGATGAAATTCAGGTTAGTCAAAATAATACTTTCTTCTGGCGAAGTTGAAGTGTTAGTAACATCTCTGTTAGATGAGAAACGTTTTACAGTTGAAGAGTTTGAGAGATTATATTACTTGCGCTGGGGAGTAGAAACATTTTTTTCTAGGCTGAAGGGAAGATTAAATTTAGAGAATTTCACAGGAAAAAGTATTGAAACTATCAAGCAGGATTTTTGGTCAACTATCTTCATCAGTAATCTAGAAAGTATCATGATAGAAGATGATGAAGAGACATTGAGCTCACAGAATAGTAAACTAAAAAAAAGCATCAATAAATCTGTCTCATTTAATGCGATTAAAAACTTAGCCTTTGATATTTTTTCTACAGAGTCAGACATAGACTGCATTATGGATCGACTATCACAGTTATTTTTGATGAACACTTTAGTGGTGAGAAAAGGGAGAAGAGTTGATCGTCATAAGATATCTGATATTCGTTCACTCAACTACCAGAAAAGAGCTAGAAAACATGTGTTTTAAATTCAAGATATCTTTTCAGTATCATTGCATTAGTACATTCTTTGCAAAATAACCTGCAATTATTACTTTTTTAAATAACTTGCACTTTTCAGACTCCCTTTTCTTAAAAATTCACCCTAGTATTTACCATAATTATCAATCACTTCAAATTTTTTGTCCAATCTTAACTTCTCTTTCCCTTAACTTAATGGCAGTGGGGACAAACTAATGATATCTGAACAATTAAAACAAAAAACAAAAGAGATTGATGAGTTAAAGAAAAATTTAAAACAATTACAAGAAGAAAATACACAACTAAGACAAAAAGCTACTAAAGATAAAGGAGTTAATGCATCATCTTTAACAGGTCAAAAAGAGGCTAAGGAAGAAGAAGCTCGAACAAACATACTACAAAACATTATGGATTGGCCTATTCCAATTCCGAATGATAAACCAGAAGAGCAGAAAACTCCATTAGAGCCAACTAAGGTAAATACAGAATTATCAGATCCAAAATCAACCCCTGCTGAGATTCCTAAAAAATCTACTCCTTCAAAAGGATGAGTTTTTGCTTCAACTATAGCTAATCCAAACGAAACATCATACCGCAACAATCACTAATTTTCTGTGCTTTCAAAAAAACACATCAAGTAAAATCATTTGAGTGCAAATGAACATTGTTAGGTGAATTAACCCTAACTTAAGAATCATGTATATACAATATTAGTATGTTTAATTAATAGTGAGGTTAAAAATGTCACCTAGTGAAATAAAATCTAACTCACGTCCTGTTGAAGCTCAACAAGATAATTTGGGTGTTAGTACAATTATGCAAGATTCATTAAGTGCAGATATTGTTCATGATTCTAAAAAACTAAAGGAAAGAATTACTGACTTGTTAAAAGGAGATACAGAATTCTCCAAAATGAAGAAAGGAGATCAGGCTCTTGTAGTAGGTACAGCAAGTGGATTATTTGCAGCAGTGTTACCATTTTTGGCAGTTGGTGCAACACTTGCTATACCAAGTGCTATAGTTGGTCTTACTCTATTTTTCGCTGCGAAAGTTGCTGTAAAAGCAGTTCAATCTGGATATAAAGGGCTCAAATGGTCAGCAGAAAAAACAGTTGAAGGAGCGAAGCATATTGGCGGAAAAATCAAAGATGGTGCTGTATATGCCAAGAATTCGGTAAAAGAAACTGCAAGTTCTGTAAAACAGGCAACACAAGAGAGAGCTAGCTCTACATTAAGAAAAATGGGGGATAACATTCAAAACCTTGGAAGGAAGATGAGTGATAGTGGTGCAAGCATGTCTAGTTTAGATGGCACCGCATATTCAATAGGTAATGAAGATCAAACTGTTATTTTGAAAACAGAAGAAAAAACAAGAAATTTCAACAGTGTAAAGGAAATGCTTACCAAGGAAGTTTTTGAAGACAAGACCGTAAACGGCTCTGCTTTCACTAAGGAAATGTTTTCTAAATTGAGAGGAAAAATATTAGAAAAAGCTTATTCTATTGATGATCAACGAAGTGCCAAAAAGGACCAGTTGATCAACCGATTGAAACAGCAAATAGATTTTTGCAATAAATTAGATGTTAAGAAATTGCAGAATTTGTTAGCTAAAGATAATAACAGCCTCTCTGAAATTTTCTCTGAACATTATGATGAGATTAAGGAAGTTATTAAAGAATGCAAGGAAGAGCATACTCGTTTTAATACTTTAGAAAGGCATAAAGCAAGTTCTATGAATTCACTGGAAAATAGCTTATCAGGTAGTAGTTCAACGAGTTCTATAAGTACTGTTAGCAGCAAAGCAGAATTATTAAATCCTAATGAGCATAAGGAAGTAAAAGAACCTACTTCATTTTGGAGCAAGTGGTCATCATCACTAAAAGGTGGCAAAAAGCCAGAGGAAGTTACTTGCACAGGATATAAAAGGATGCACGCAGATGAGATGCCATCTGCGGAGATAGGAAATAGCCGCTCTCGTGTTGCTCCACAAAAACCACCAAGAAGTAATTCAACGGGTTCTTTAAGTGCTGGCAGTACTGCTACAACTTCTAGCTTTGCCAGTTACCGTAGTAATCCTGATAGTGGGTTCAATTCACCAAGTTCTTCTCCGCAACATGGGATACTCACTAAGGAAAATGGTGAGTTAAAAACCCAAGCTGACTTAAGAAAGACAGGTTCTTTGGACACATTGGTGGGACCTTCTTCAGCAGTAACTGTTGACACTGATGTAGAGCAGCAAGCTCCAAAAACGAATGAAAGACAGTAAACAAAATTACCTACTTTCTTCAAAAGGATGTTACTCAATGAGTAACATCCTTTTTTCCATTTAGTCAAAATGTTCACTTATTTAAGATCAGTTTTCTAGCACTGGGCCAATTATGGAGTTTCTTTTGCCTTTTTTCTAGATTATGCAAGAAACTTAAAAAATGAAAGTTTTTATTCAATAATTTGTGTATAAAGGATATTATTTTACTGCTAGTGAAATAAACCAGAATGAAGTCTATTTTATTGACAAGGCCTTTATTAGATTCGTTGAGCACAAGAAGCACGCTAAAAAAATATGGATACAAAGTTTTTATAGAGCCAGTATTCACAATAAAGTACTTAAATCCTGATATATCTACGTATGAATTTGACGTTGTGATATCTACAAGTAAAAACAGTGTAAAGGCTTTCAGTCAAATATGCAAAGAGGATAACTTTTCGATTATTACAGTTGGTAATTCAACTATGCAGGCTGCAAAAAATTTGGGATTTTCCGATATAATCTCAGCAGACAGCAACGTTGATGGTCTGATATCATTCATAAAATCTCATTATTCAAATGCAATAAAGTTCTTATATATAAGGGGACAAGAAGTATCATGTGACCTAAAAAAAAGATTATCTGAAGAAGGTTTTAACGTAAGAGAAGTTGTACTCTATAAAACAATTACTAAAAGGAGTCTAACTAATAGGTGTAAAAATTTACTATTGGACGGTAAAATTGATAGCGTTGCTTTTTTTTCCTCACAAACTGCAAGGGTATTTTGTTCATTAGTTCTAAAAAGTGGGCTATCTCCTGTGATGAATAATACAGTTGCATATACCATGAGTAAAAACATTGCTGATAGTTTAAAGTTAATCAAGTGGAAAAAAATTATAACATCGAGGTTGCCCACAGGGGAGAGTTTAATTGATATAATTAATAAGGATTGTTGATGCTAAAGATTGCAACTTGGAATGTAAACTCCATACGTAAAAGAATTAACCAACTTTGTAGTTTCATAGTTGATAGTCAGATAGATATAGTTTTGCTGCAAGAGATAAAATGTACGGAAGAGCAATTTCCTTATGCAGAAATAGAAGAATTAGAATATGAATATGCTGTCTATGGACAGGTTGCAAGAAATGGTGTTTGTGTTTTATCTAAATATCCAATACTGGAAAAATTAAAAATTGATGTTGTAGAGAGTCATCAAGAAGCACGTTATATAGAGTGTGTGATAAAACACACCAATAATAAGGTAAGGGTAGGAAGTGTATACGTTCCAAACGGTCAAAGCCCAGACTCTCATACTTTTGAGTATAAACTCAAGTTTTTTGATAACCTATATGAAAGGATGGGCACTTTGTTGAAAAATGAAGAGTTAACTATTATAGCTGGCGATTATAATGTTGCACTGGATGAAATTGATGTTTTTGATTCAAATTTATTAAATGGCCAAGTGTGCTTTCATATAAAAGAGCGTGAGAAATTAAGAGCGATCTTGAATCTTGGTTTTAAAGATGCATTTAGAATATCTCACCTCAACTTACAACAATTCACTTGGTGGCATTATCAAGGTAATTCACTCAGAAACAATCAAGGAATGCGAATAGATCATATGCTGCTATCGCCACAAGCTGAAGATAAATTGGAAATATGTTACATAGATGATAGGTTGCGTAAACTAGAAAACCCATCTGATCATACTCCCGTTGTATGTGTTATAAAACAATAAAAGACCTATTACACAATTCACCTTTGGCAAATAGGTCTTAATTGACTGCTGTCTTTTCTGTGCTTTTGGCTGGCTGATCTATAGTAATTTTTCCATCAAGCATAGTAAGCTGCTCACCCCCTTTATTTCCCACCTGAGAAGCTTGTTTCGGAGTAGGTTGTTTTTTACTCCCGTCAGCAATTGTTTCAAGAGGTCTTTCAATTGGGGTTTTTAAGATATCATCAATGCCATTGCGAATTTTTTCATTCAATTTTTCTCTCTTTTCTATATCATCTTTATCTGGTGAGCTAGGGTCATATAAAGTACCTGGCCTATTATTTGAAAAAAGAACTTCAATTCCTCCCTTTACAGCAAATATTGTACCAATAACAGCAGCAATTATCGCAAGTGTAGTAGGACCAAAAATTAATATTGAAGCAATGGAAAAAAGAATAGGAAGAAAAACTTTACGTAAGAACTTTGTTACCATCTCTTCATCACTAAGTAGTGGTTTATCCTCTCCTTCCTTAACATCTAAAACTTTTCCAAGACCTGGTATTTCTTTTAATAATCCTCTTCCAGGTATTTTACGCTTAAAAAAATCAACAACCCAATCCCCAGCTTCTGTACCACGTACATCATCTAAGCATCCTTCTACTATTTGCTTTACTTTACTATTTTCCTCTATAGTCAATTTTTTCTCTCTAACTTCTTTAAATATAGAAAGTAAAAACTGACAAAAATTCTCTTCACTGAGTGGTCTTATCTCTTCTGGATTGACATTAGTTAGTAGTATCCTCTTATAAGCTAATATAAAAGAATCAGTTATTCCTTTGTCCTTCTTTAATCCGGCTTTAACTTCTAATACTTTTACAAAGTAATCGTAAATTTCCTTATGTTCTTCTTTGAAAATTATCTCACTTTCCTTTATAGGTGATTTTGAAGACTCTGCTTTTACTGGTGGAACTGTCATGGTTGACCTATTTCATTTACCTATGCCATAATTATAGCATATTTTTCGCATTAGTTCAAATTTCCTAAAACCTGTATCGAAAGGGGAAAAAGAAAAGAATAAAGCAAAAAAGAAGAGTAACAAATGATATAAGTGATAAGGGAACGTAAAAAATTGCTTCCATATATTTTAAATCTGATTATAATTACAGTTAGAGATATTTTAAGAGCTCAAAATCTATCTTTGTCTGCAGACTTTTTCTACTAAACAATCAAATTAATTAAAAAATGTAGTGTATCTTCTTCAGTGTATACACGTATACTTAATCTCTGTCGTATGTGCGCTGCACTTTTTTCTAATCTTTTTTACACAGGGGGATTTTATGTTCAGAATTCCAGATACTTGACCTTTATTTTAGCTAAAAACCAATAGGCGCCTATTGTTTAACGCTAATTAAAATAAAAATTTTTCTAATATATAGAAAAATCACTGTTTACTGAAAACGGGGCAAGAAAGCTGCTGATATCACAGAACCTTAGATTATTCCCAAACGTTGTTTGCGTGACGTATGAGCGTGCTCTCCTTACTTCAAGAAGTATTTAATATATGCTTAACCACTTAAGTCCTTTCAAGACAGGTTCTTAGGGTCTACGGTATAATTAAGAAAAGCCCCAGTTGTCGCTAATTTTTATTTCTACTTCAAGTGGTATAGAAATTTCTATCGCATTTTCCATTATATCTTTCATAAGTTTTGCTGTTTCTTGCACTCTGCTCTCTTCCACTTCTACAAGTAATTCATCATGAACCTGGAGGATTATTTTACCTGACTTTAACTGATCAAAAAGCCGAATCATCGCGCGTTTTATTATATCAGCGGCAGTTCCCTGCAGTGGTGCATTTATTGCTGCCCTTTCTGCAAATTGTCTTAGATAAGGAATTTTATTGTTGATGTCTCTTACAAAACATCTTCTACCAAACAAAGTCTCTACATAACCATGATTTCTCGCGATAGATACTGCTTTTTCCATATAGACCTTTATTTCTGGGTAACAAGAAAAATAGTAATTAATGTATTCAGCAGCCTCTTGAAAGGTAATGCCAAGTCGCTTTGCAAGGCCAAATGGACTAATGCCATATATAATGCCAAAATTAATGGTTTTTGCTTTGCGTCTTAATTGCTCATCTATTTCTTGCACTCCAAAAACTTGTCTTGCAGTGATATCATGAATATCTTGCCTGTTTGCAAAAGCTTCTTTAAATGCGGTAACATTTGCAACGTGTGCCAGGAGTTTTAATTCTATTTGTGAATAGTCAGCAGAAATTATCTTGCAACCTTTTGGCACAATAAAGGCTTGCCTGATAAGACTACCTTCTTCGCTTCTGATAGGAATATTTTGTAAATTAGGATTGCTAGAGCTCAGCCTTCCAGTTGCAGTCACAGTGATTGAAAAGCTTGTATGTATCCTACCATCAAGCGGATCAACCTGTTTTATTAACGTGTCAGTATAGGTACCCTTTAATTTACTTGAATGTCGCCAACTTAAAATTTTACCTGCGATTTCTGTCCCCTCCTCTTCAAGTGCCTCTAGAACTTCAGAGTTTGTGCTATAAGACCCAGATTTTGACTTTTTCTTTTTACTTAGCTCCATTTTATTAAACAAAACATCACTTAATTGTTTTGGCGATGCAATGTTGAATTTTTCTCCTGCTAAATTATGTATATCGTTTTCAAGTACAGCAATTAGCTGCTCAAACTTATCAGACAATTCCTGTAGTTTTTGAATATTGAGCAGTATTCCATTTTGCTCCATATCAAATATTACTTTCATGAGAGGTCTATCAAAGCGCTCGTAAATCGTAAAAAGTTTTTCCTGAAATAATCTTTGTGTCAGTTTCTCATGGATCGCTATTAAAATTTTTGCCGAGAAAGTTTCTACATTTTTACTTAAATTGTGTGCAATTATGTTTGGAATGCTGTGATCATGCTTACCTGTGTCAAGGCTGTATGACATGATCATCAGGTCATCAATTGAGTCTAGCACTCTCTCTATTGTAGGAAATATTTCTCTGATCTTTCTAATATCATGTACTATTTTAAGCACCCCATTTGAAAATAAAGTTGAATTTATTATAGTAAGTGCATCTTGTAGGCAGCTTTGATCTATGTAGAAAATATTATCCTCACTACAAGATAAGGAGATTTTGTTCAATCTATTGTTTTCAAAGTGGCAATGAATTGCAATTTTACCTTCATATCTGCAATGCTCCAAAAATTTTTCTAATTCTTCACTACTATATTCTATTTTCTCTTTTGTGCTAGATCCACTATAAGAAAAGAGCTTTTCTACTTTTCCTATCAATGAATTAAATTCATATTTCTTCAAAAAGGATAACAATTTTTCCATATTTGGAGGATGGACTTCATATTTTACAATATCATGTTGAAGATCTACTTTTTTGCATAGTGACAAAAGTTCTCTTGAAATTAGTGCTTTTTCCTTATGCTCAGTAAGAATATTACGAACTCTTGTTTGCTCAATGTTATTGATGTTTTCTATAACGTTATCCAACGAATCAAATTTATCCAGCAATTTAGCTGCAGTTTTTGGGCCTATTCCTGGAACGCCTGGAATGTTATCAGATGCATCTCCAGTTAGAGAAAATAAATCAAGAAGCTTATTTGAATTTACACCAAATTTTTCTATCACTTGTTTTTCATCTACGTATATATTTTTGATAGGATCAAATATTAGAATGTTGTAATTCAAAAGTTGAAATAAGTCTTTATCTGATGAGACTACTACTACTTTAAAGTCTTCGTGGTTGGCATATTTTGCAGCTAGTGTTGCAATTATGTCATCTGCTTCATAGCCTTCAATCTCTTCATAGCTGAAGTTAAAAGCTTCTACCGCTTCTCTCAGTATTGTAAATTGTGGAATTAGATCCTCAGGAGGTGTTACTCTGTTTGCTTTATACTCAGAATATAAACTGTGCCTGAAATTTTTTTTGCCAGAATCAAGTGCTATAGTTAAGTAGTCCGAATGGGAAATATACTTCAGAACCATATTAAGAAAACCGTACACAGCACCTACTGGAATACCAGCTGTGGTAGTCAAATGATGCAAAACGTAATAAGCTCTGAAAAGAAAACCATAACCATCAATGATTGTGAAAGTTTTTTCTTTCATTGTAGATATTTATGTGTGCCTTTGATGGTCTGTTATTTAGCTATAAAAATCAAGCTCTTGTTTTCTATAGCCAAAATAATCATAATGCTATAGTTACTATAAGAAAACATATTACGTAAGGGAATTAACTATTCTGCCACAATTTTGCTCTATCACACTTGCCATATTTAATATTCCAGCTTCATCGTAATAATTTCCAATTACTTGCAAGCCAAGTGGCAAACCTTCATTTGAGAGCCCAACAGGGACAGAAATAGCAGGCAATCCCGCTAAGCTTGCCGGCACGGTAAACACATCATTGATGCACATAATTAGCGGGTCTGGCTTTTCATTTAAGCCAAAAGCCTCTGTTGGAGCAGATGGCACAAGTATGTAATCTATTTTTTCAAACGCTTTTATAAAATCATTTCTGATTAATGCCCTAATGCACTGTGCTTTTTCATAATACTCATTGTAATGACCTGAAGAAAGAGCATAAGAACCAATTAAAATTCTTCTTTTCACTTCTTTACCAAAACCTTCTGCTCTTGTTAGCGAATACATTTCTTCAAGGGTATCAGCATCAACCCTGAATCCATAACGTACACCATCATAGCGAGCAAGATTAGATGAAGTTTCAGCAGAACAAATTAGATAGTAAACCGGTATAGCATATTTAGTATAAGGCAGAGTAATGTTAACAACTTCAGCACCATTTTCTTTTAAATTGGAAGAAACTTTTTCCCAATGATGAACGATTTCATCTGAAATTCCATCCATCTTATACTCTTTTGGTATACCAATGCGCTTACCCTTAATATCACCATTTATAAGATTAGAGAATTTAGGCACTGGTCTTTCGCTCGATGTTGAATCTTTTTCATCATAGCCACAAATTGTTTCCAGCATTAACGCTGAATCAGAAACGGAACGAGTAATTACTCCTGCTTGATCAAGAGAGCTCGCAAATGCAATCATACCAAAACGCGAACACCTTCCATAAGTTGGCTTTATTCCCACTACTCCGCAATAAGCTGCTGGTTGGCGTACAGACCCACCAGTATCGCTTCCTAATGCTCCAGCGCATAAAACCCCAGCAACTGATGCTGCAGATCCACCAGAGGACCCACCAGGAACAACTTTTTCTCCGTCACTTTTTCTAATCCACACATTTTCAACAGGACCAAAATAGCTGTTTGTGTTCGCAGAACCCATAGCAAACTCATCCATGTTAAGTTTACCAAGCATGGCTGCTCCATTTTTTAAAAGCAAGTTAGATACCGTAGATTCATAAGTCGGGATGAAATTTTCCAGCATTTTTGAGCATGCCGTTGTTTTTATTCCTTTTGTACAGAATAAATCTTTAACACCAACTGGTATGCCCATAAGTGGTGAAATATTATCTTTTTGTTTCAAAAAGTATTCATCTGCTATTTTAGCAGCTTTTATCGCGATTTCTGGGGTTTTTGTTACAAATGCATTTAGTTGCTCATTTTCAACTGCATTAACATGCGTCTCTACAAGCTCAACAGCAGAAAAATCTCCCCGCCTAAGTCCATCATGCATCTCTGTAATACTTAGCCTTCTCAATTCATTCATTAATATTCAACTTTAGCGAGGTATTAATTATAACAACAATAGGGCAGAAAATCTATATATTTATGATCGCAAACAGGAATACAACCGAGATCAATTTAGATTTCTGAAATGGATTGGTTAGTAGTACATTTTAAATAGCCGGTTTGGCACACAATGCTGAGCCATAAGGGTTTAGCGTTTCTAAAATCAAATATCAACATCATGTACGTTAAGTGCATTATTATTTATAAAATCACGACGTGGTTCAACTATATCACCCATTAACACCGAGAATATGCTATCTGCTTCCTCACAATCTTTTATTTCAACTTTTAGCAGAGTTCTAGTTTCTGGATTGAGTGTAGTTTCCCAAAGCTGATCAGCATTCATTTCACCAAGGCCTTTAAATCTCTGCAGGGTTAAACCTTTTTTACCATAATCCATCACTATTTTTGCGAGTGCACTTGGAGACTTTATTTTTATTTCAGTTTCTTGCGACTGTAAAAATGAATCACCATTAAATAAGTCAATTATGTTATCAAGAGAACTCAATATATTCCGTATTTCTTTACTTTCAAGCATACTAAGCGAGAATACATATTTGTCTGCTAACCCTTGAAACAATTTAGCAATGTGAATTTCCTCATCTTTTACTTCTACTTCCCAATTATATTCACTATACATCAATTTTAAATATTTTAATATCTCATCAGCAGACAATAGAGCATTCTTTTTGCTTAAAATTAGCAATGATTCTAAGAGATCTTTTGGTATTTCCCTATCATAATTTTTGCTAATGTTTGAAATACTGAGGCACTTATTCAAAACGAAACGCAAATCTTTGCCTACACCATTTAATGTTAATTTTTTAATCGCTGAATTTACTATATACTCTTCAAAATTTTCATCATCTTTGATATAAGTATCTTTAGCATTTTTTGTAACTTTATAGAGCGGTGGCTGCGCTATGTATAAATATCCTTTCTCAATTACTTCACGCATATGTCTAAAAAAGAAAGTTAGAATCAAAGTTCTTATATGCGAGCCATCAACGTCTGCGTCTGTCATAATGATAATTTTATGATACCTAGTTTTTTCAATATCGAAGTGCTCACTCCCTATTCCAGCCCCAATTGCCGTGATCAGAGAGCCAATTTCTGCAGATGAAAAAATACGATCCAGCCCTGCACGTTCTACGTTTAGAATTTTCCCTCTTAAAGCAAGTACCGCCTGTGTTTTACGATTACGTCCCTGCTTTGCAGTACCACCTGCGGAATTACCCTCTACTATAAACAATTCCGATAACTCAGGAACTTTTTCCTGACAATCGGCAAGCTTTCCAGGTAGAGTTGCAATATTAATATTGTTTTTATTTTTAACTAACTCTCGTGCTTTTCTTGCTGCTTCTCTTCCTTTTGCTGATCTAATCGCTCTTTCTACTATACTTGCTGCTAACTTGGGGTCAGTTTCAAGTATTGTACTCAACTTGTCAAAAACTATGCTCTCTACAACTGCCCGCGCTTCAGAACTGACCAATTTATCTTTTGTCTGTGAAGAAAATTTAGGATCAGGCATCTTGAGAGATAAAACACAAGTTAAGCCTTCTCTAACATCTTCTCCAGTCAAATTCACTTTTGCCTTCTTCAAAAAACCTTCATTGTTTGCATAGTTATTGATACATCTGGTTAGTGCAGATCTAAACCCTGCCAAATGCGTACCACCATCCCGTTGTCTTATATTATTTGTGAAGCATAGCATATTCTCATAGTAGGAATCATTCCACTCCATTGATATTTCTACACTGGTACCTAGATCTTTTACATCATCTCTAATGCTGGCAATTTTAGTAACATGTGTCTTATTCTTGTCTAAGTACCGTACAAAATTAGCTGTACCAAAATTATCTTCAGACTCTTTACTATCGTTAAAATGAGACTTTACATGTGGTTTATTACGGAGATCACACAAAATGATCTCAATATTTGAGTTTAAAAATGCCAATTCTCTGATGCGACTCTCAAGAGTGGAGTAACTAAAATCAATACTACTAAAAGTCCCCGTTGATGGCATAAACGTTACTCTAGTTCCTCTTTTATTTGTGTTTTCATTAATTACCTTTAAAGATTCAACAGACTCACCATCTTCAAAGCGTATGAAATATTCCTTCTTATTGCGCCAGATGGTTAATTCCAGCCAACTCGATAACGCATTAACAACTGAAATTCCAACACCATGTAATCCTCCAGAAACCTTATAGGTATTGCTGTCAAATTTACCTCCTGCATGCAATTGGGTCATTATTACTTCTGCTGCTGATATTCCTTCCTCTGCATGAATATCAGTTGGAATGCCACGACCATTATCGGTTACAGATACTGAGCCATCTTCATTTATGCTAACTTCAATCTTACTACAATAACCAGCTAAAGACTCATCTATCGCATTGTCAACAACCTCGTACACCATATGGTGCAGACCAGATCCATCATCAGTATCACCAATGTACATACCTGGACGCTTTCTTACAGCATCAAGACCTCTTAGGATTTTTATTGCGTCAGCGTTGTAGTTACTTTCCATGGAATTGCTTTATTTATAAATATTAATTAATATTACATTTGTATGTGCTGATTAGCAACATCTTTAAGTTGAGAGAAGGATCCTTGACATGTAGATAAAATATAATACATTATCTACACGAAGAGATTTGATATGCTATTTCAATACATAGACTTAAATTGAAACAACCATACAAAATTCTGCTTCATATTTTAAAATAAATGGCGACAATCAAATACAATTTACCTTCTCCTTTCAATTGGACTTTCTAGCTCAACACAGGATAAGTTGCTCATACACTCTTCTAATATTTCATTCTTTTTATCATTGTTTAATCTATTGCTGAACTCTTGACACCTTCTCTCAAGAGCTGAATGCGTAGTCATAATATACCTTACTGTTTCAGATGATAACTCTGGTAACTCGCTACGGATCCTTTCTTGTTCTGTTCCAGAGAAATTGGTGAAATTGGCTCTGGCCATTTCAGGGAATTTTTGTGTGATCGTTTCTTTTATCATTTCTCTAGCCTCTTCTCCATCGAGTGTAATAACCACTGATGGATGTAAGCCAGATAAAGACTCAAATAATTTATTGTATGTTCCACCTGCACAACTTTGACCTTGATTACCGTAAGTTGTTGCAGCGTCTACAAGACCTTTTACAAACATATCTTTTCTGTTTTTTATGTCTTCATCATTCAAAGTAGTTCTTTGATTTTCTATCCCTGTATTTCTATCATTGCAGGCTTTCCAACACAAAATAGCTGCTTGCTTTAATGTTAACTTACTATGATTGTCTTTAAAATTATCTCCTGTTCTATTGATAAATCTTAAGCATTCAAGTGCATGAGATTTATCGCCTTCTGTAAATTCATTTGATTGTTTGATGTACTCTTCAATGTCGGTTGTGTTGCCTCTATTTAGCTGTACATAGAATTCATCTTTGCTTAAATTCTCTTTATACTTTTCTATGAGTCTATCAACACTCAAGTTTATACTAGCAACTGCACTTGGGTCATGAGTAGTTTGTGCCATAAAAGGAATGGCTGCTAAATCTTGAAAGAAAATAGGCCTTTCTTCCTCTGGAATTTGTTGTATTAAATCGTTAAACTGCTGTATTTCTTCAATGAGTGATTTGTTTAGCAACCATAAGCACAATATAGGCAGTACCAAAAGCACACAGGAATTAATAATGTGTATAATTAAAAAAATGCTTAATGTTATTCTAATAACATTTTTTGGCCACGCTGATAATCTTTTTTCATTTTCCCTTGGTTTGAAAAAATAATTTACTAATGATAAATACAAAGAGAGCTGTACAAGAAGAAAAAATGAAGGAATCATACTTACTAATAAAACTATATTAATGAATCTTTTAATTTTATTAGTGTTGTTGTAAGCATTTTGCACTCTTTCTATTAAAGCCTGTACTCTATTTCTATTCTGCTGTTGATTATTATTTTGACCTGCAAACATACCCTGTTCTAACATTAATATATCATGCTATAGAAAGAATGTAAAGAAAGCAAGAAATTTAGAGCTGCTTTTATTTTTGCTTGATTGGGGATATCACTTCTACACTTTCTGCTCCATCTAAGGTACTATTTGGTTTTTTTGCAGTAATCTTGGGAGTTACTTTATTCTCGATATCTGCTCCATATGAGCTAAGTACTTCAATGGCCTTTTCATTTCCACTATTGAGTGCAATATCCAAAGCATCTATTCCATCTTTATTTTTGTGGTTGATAAAATCCTTCAACTGATCTCTACCAAAGCTTTCTATATATTGTTTAATGATGAGTTCCACTACTTTTCCAGGACAATTATTAGCAGCAGGAAAAAGTATTGTGTTGTTATTATTATCTTTTTTCGTTATGTCTGCTTTGAGTTTATTTATCACATACTCGATAACTTCTATTCTGCTATCATCCTCTGCTTCAGTGCATTGCCTAATAGCTAAAAATAAAGCTTTACGCCCATTATTATCAATATCTTCAATATTCTGTCCCTTATCAACCAAGGCTTGCATTACACTTTTATTTCCATATAAAGCAGCAAGGTGAAAAGGTGTATGTCCTTCAGTGCTTTCCCTTTCATTAATTAACGCACCATGGCTAGCTAGCAATTCTATGAACTCTGGCGTGTTTGCAAAAATTGCAAGGTGCATTGGTGTTAAGTCGTCTTTACCATGATTTCCAGTTTTTGCGTTAACGTTTGCTCCGTTATTTATCAGCAATTTCGCTATTTCAAACTGCTTATACCCGATAGCAACATGCAGTGGCGTACGATTACGTTCATAATTATCATTGACATTTGCACCAGACTTTATTAGTAGCTCTGTAGCTTCAATATCACCTGCCTTAATTGCAACGTATAAAGAAGGAGATTCATCTTTTTCTATTTCCCCTGTCATACGAAATTGCGAACATATTAATTCATAGATTATTAAGGATTATTATTAAGTTTTTATTAAAATAATATTAATAATAGTTAAAAAACTTCAATTTTTATTAAAAAATTTACATCTATCAGCGATTTTATAAGCAAATGTTTATATAATAATTCGAAAAGTGAAACAGTAAAAAAAAGCTTTTCATGAGAAATTATAAATGATAAATTATTAATAATGAATTATTGAGAATAAGTTATGTGCTTTGGTTTGCCTAACATAAACAGAGAAGGTTATTTATTTATAATTGTTTCCTTTATAGTAACGTGTATAGCATTTTCTATATCTTGGGGGACTGGCATTACTTGCTTATTACCAACACTACTATGTACTTATTTCTTTCGTGATCCAGCAAGAGCTGTACCAAACAATAAGGATTTTATATTAAGTCCCGCTGATGGTGTGGTTTCAAAAATTGAAGAAGTTAGTTACCCTTTATCAGAAGAGAATAGAGAAGAGAAAAAGTTTACGCTTGTCAGCATATTTCTAAGTGTTTTAAATGTTCATGTGAATCGTATACCAATATCTGGTACGATAAAGGAAATGAGCTACAAGAAAGGCAAGTTTGTTTCTGCAATGAGTAATAGGTCCAGTAATGAAAATGAAAAGCAGGTTATTGTGATTGAGTATGAAAAGGAAAAAGAAATCATTGTGGAACAAATAGCTGGATTTATCGCACGCCGCATTGTTTGTAATTTAAGAGCGTCTCAGAATGTAAAAGCAGGTGAAAGGTTTGGAATTATAAGATTTGGTAGCAGAGTAAATATTTATATTCCTATTGGTATAGAAGTAAGAGTTTCAGAAGGACAAACTGTTATTGGCGGTGAGACAGTTATAGCAGATTTTAATAAACAAGAGAAGCTTACCTTTGACATTGTATGAATAACGATGAAAGTAACGGTAAATCCTTACCTATTACCAAGTTATTTCCAAATTTTATAACTTTACTGGGTTTATGTGCTGGCCTTACTTCACTTAAATTCACATTTAATGAACAATGGGAATTTTCAGCAATTTTTATTATCATTGCAGCAATAATAGATGGAATGGATGGCAGAATAGCAAGAATTCTAAAATCAACTAGCGATTTTGGAGCACAGCTTGATTCTTTTGCAGATTTTCTAAATTTTGGTTCAGCACCTGCTTTTCTTTTATATTTTTGGAAATTAAAGGAAATTAAAGTTGTAGGTTGGATCTTAGTAATGATATATGTAATCTGCATATCAATAAGACTTGCAAGATTCAATGTTTTACTACATTCAGAACAATTATACTGGAAAAAATTTTTCTTTTCCGGCGTTCCAGCTCCTGTATGCGCTTTACTTGCTCTGTTACCAATAATTATTACCTTTCAATCTCATGAGAGTGAATACTTACTTCTTATAGAGCAATTTTTTAACGTAAAGAATACAGCTTGTTACTTTTTGGCCATTTCATTTTTTTCGATAAGTCATATTCCAACTTTCTCTGCAAAGTACATTTATGTTCCTAGAAGCCTATCCTATATATTTGTGTCGTTTTTTGGAATATTGATCATACTGTTTATAAGCAAGCCCTGGATAACACTACCAATTTTAGGTGCATTGTATATACTTACTATTCCAATAAGCACTGGATTTTATATATACTACACATATAAAACTCATTAGCTATATAAAAGTAGTGAGCAGCATGATTGTAAAAGCAACTGATCTATTAAACTCTTTTTTATATATAAAGATATTCAACATACCATTTATAATTATTTGGGTAATTGCAACTGGGGTTTTTTGTACGATTCGATTCAAATTCATTAACTTTAGGTTGTTCAAATATGGGATACAAACACTATTCAACCTAGAGAGCCATAATAATAACGGCATAATCACCCACATTCAGGCATTTGCAACGGTAATTTCAGGAACAGTTGGTCTTGGAACAATATCAGGAGTTGCAATAGCTATTACAATAGGGGGGCCAAGTGCAGTTTTTTGGATGATAATTACCGGAGTACTTGGCATGTCAATAAAATTTGCTGAAGTAGTGCTTGCATTTACTCATCGCTCTGAAAACACAACTGGTGGGGCTTTTTATTATATGGAACATGGACTTGCAAAGATTGGATTTATGAAGACTGGCAAATTCCTTGCATTTATCTACGCAGTTATGCTGCTTGTTGCAATGATTCTAGGCGGCATACCATTTCAGGCAAATCAAATTGCAGCGTTGTCAAGTAACTTATTTGAATACAACACATCTGTTATTATCTCGCTATTTGTATTAATTGTAATACTGGGAGGAATAAAGCGAATTGCTTTAGTTGCAACAGGTTTAGGACCGATCATGATAATGTTATATATAGGCATGTGTATATATTTAATCTGTGTAAACGGAAATAATCTACTGAATGCTCTATCTATAATATTTCAAGATATCTTTAACAAATCAGCTATAGGAGGTGGAGTATTGAGTGGATTAATAGCAGGGGTAAGAAGGTCAGTGTTTGCTAATGAAGCAGGTACTGGAACAGCAGCTATAGCACATTCGATTGTAAAAGAGAAAGACCCAGTTAAAGTTGGAAGTGTTGCAATGATTGCACCATTTGTAGACACAATATTAGTCTCATTTTTGACTGGTATTGTGATAATTATCACCGATATGCATAGCACTAATACCGTAGGTGATATTACGTTAGTTAGCTCAGCATTTTCAACAGCCTTGCCTTTATTGAGCAAGCTAGCTCTTCCGCTGATAATGTTTTCCTTTGCATTTTCCACAATAATAGCTTACTATTACTACTGTGAAGTTGCCCTGTTGTACTTATTTGGTAACAAAAAAGTACTGATATTGTTCCAAATTCTTATAGTGGGTTCAGTGTATATCAGTTGTATGTCAAAAAATATAGAATTTATATCTTATTTAGGCGATAGCCTGTTTATGTGCCTTATGATTCCAAATGCTGTTGCAATATATCTACTGAGAAGGGAAGTCTTAAATACAATAGATTCTTATTACAAAAGGTATTAAACATGATTTATAGATTGCTTTGCATGATGTTATTTTGCCTATCGTTTAACGATGTATACGCTGCTTCAGTTTTTCATAAAAGTTATGACACTGCATTAAATGGAGTAAGCAACTTCATGAATGAAGTGTTGTTTTTCAAGATCTTTCACGTACCATTTATAATTCTTCTATTGGCTTTTGGTTATATATTTCTAACACTACGTTTTAAATTTCTCAACATAAGGATGTTTAAGCATGCATTCGCTATTTTATGTGGAAAATATGACACAGATCATCACGATGGTCACATTACTCATTTTCAGGCATTTGTAACCGCGCTATCAAGCACAGTAGGTCTTGGAACTGTTGCCGGTGTTGCAATTGCAGTTTCAATGGGAGGACCAGGAGCGGTACCTTGGATGATGATTACAGGCTTTTTTGGTATGTCAGCAAAATTCGCTGAAGTGACTTTAGCATTCAGGCACAGAACAGAAGGTCAAGAGCAGTTATTTAGTGGTCCTTTTCAATATATAAGAAATGGGCTAGAGGAATTTGGATTTAAAAAACTTGGTATCGTACTGGCTGCAATATATGCAGCGGTTTTTGTATTATCAGGTCTTGGTGGAAGTGTAGCGTTTCAAACTAACCAAATGGTTTCAATATTATCTGGTTATTCAAATTGGATAGATGGTCATCCTTGGTTTCTCTCTTCCATAATTTCTACGTTACTTGCTCTGGTGATTATCGGTGGAATCAGGAGAATAGCTAAAGTCTCTTCTGCGCTGGTGCCTATTATGTCACTCATATATATTTTGAGTTGTTTCACGATTATTGCATTCAATATTCACAATTTTAGCAATACATTAAAAATATTGTTTTCCAGTATGATAGACTTCAATGCTGTTGGTGGTGGAGTAGTAGGAGCATTTGTCGCTGGGATTCAAAGGGCAATTTTTGCCAGTGAAGCAGGTGTTGGTTCTGCTGCAATTACTCACGCTGTAGCTAAAGATGAGGAGCCGGTTAGGACTGGTCTAGTTGCTATGATAGAACCATGCTTCGATACAATGTTAATTTGTTGTTTGACAGGAATAACAATAGTAATAACAGGCGCATACCAGACTGGCATTGGCGAGGGAATATTGATCACCCAAAAAGCATTTGAAACAGTTTCTTCTTGGTTTCCTATACTTTTAACCATCGCTGCGCCTTTGTTTGCGTTTTCCTCAGTAATTTCATTTGTATATTGTTGTGAAATGGGATGGCTGTATTTGTTTGGTGTAAAAAGTGTAGTAATATATCGTATAGCGGTAGTGGTAGTTGCATTTTTGTCAGGTTTGTCTAAAGATATAATGGCTATTGCTAATATTGGTGGGGCTTTATTCTCTTGTTTAGCACTCATCAATATGACAGCACTTATACTGTTTAGCAATCAGATTAATGATGAAGTTCAATGCTATCTAAAAAGACTGAGGAATAACAAGATCAACTAGATTTTTAGTATAATGGAGAAATATATAATTCTTATATTATCTTACGTAATCGGTTCAATACCGTTTAGCTTAATTATTGCAAAAATAAATGGTATAAATTTAAGAGAAGTAGGTTCAGGAAACATTGGTGCTACAAATGTTGCAAGAACAGGAAATAAGAGACTTGCTGTCCTCGCATTATTTTTAGACTCTTTGAAAGGATTTGTCGCGGTTTATACAGCACAACAATTTTGTGATAATAACGATTTTTATATATATGTATCTGCAATTTTAGCAGTTCTAGGGCATATGTTTCCTATTTGGCTAAGGTTCAATGGAGGAAAAGGGGTTGCAACAACTTTGGGAGTTTTGATAGCACTTAACATTTCTATAGCATTAGCATTTGTATTTGTCTGGCTAATAGTATTTTTTATCTTTCGGTACTCCTCTCTTGCTTCCTTGGCTGCTACTGCAGCAGCTGTTATAGCATCTTTCTTTTTTCAAAAGGAGTTATTCCTTATACTACTCACTGTAGCGATATTAATTTTCTTGAAGCATTACAAAAATATTGCAAATCTTCTGCAAGGCAGAGAACGTAAGTTTTTATGAGCTATGTCTCATGTATCCGTTCAGAGGTATGGTAAGGATAAAAAAGAATTGACATAACATATCAAAGTAATAATAACAGAAAATGTTGATAGTAAGGTAAGGCTAGATGCTTCAATTGTTGATCAGTATTGTAGAGTTATGTAAAAACTTAGAGCAAAAAGTAGCAAAGCTTGAAGAAAAAAATAAAATCTTAGAAATAGAGAATGCTGAACTAAGAGAGAGACTTGGCTTGAACTCAAGGAATTCATCTTTACCAAGTTCAAAAGAGCTGTACAAAATAAAAAAAGACACACCAGAAGATAAGTCAGAGGGTGGCAGGAAGATAGGGGGTCAAGTTGGTCATAAAGGAAATTATCGGATAAAAATGGAAGCAGATGAAGTAATTAGAGTAAGATTACATGATACTTGTGAATGTGGTGGAGAAATTGCAGTATGCAACAAACCCTATATTCACCAGAATGTTGATCTCCCAAAAATTAAGCCTTACGTAGTGGAATACCAACTAGAACATGGGCGCTGTCGTAAATGCGGAAAAAGAAGGAGTAGCAAATTACCAGAAGGAGTTACACCTGATACCTTTGGTCCTAGAGTTAAGTCAGTAGTTGCATCACTAAGTGGGTTTTATAAGAATTCAAAGCGAGAAATAGCGAATATCATGAAAGACATCTTTAACATGAGTATAAGTGTTGGTAGTGTGTCCAATAGCGAAGCAAGGGTCTCGTCAAAATGTAAAGAAGCCTATGAACAAATAGAGGAAGAAATGAAAGCAAGCGAAATTTTGCATATTGATGAAACCAGTCACTATAACAAAGGTAAATTGGAATGGTGCTGGATGTTTGCCAACAATAAAGCAAGTCTTATGAAGTTAGCAGATACAAGAGGAATGAAGTTTTTAAAGAATAGTGCATTTTGTGATTACAAAAATCGGGTAATTACCGACAGATATGGAGTTTACAACCACTTCAGTGATGAAAAACGACAAATTTGTTGGGCTCACTTATTGAGAAATTTCGAGAGGTTATCTCATAGCTGGAATAGTGAAGTAATGAGACTTGGCCATTGTTTAAAAGATGCAGCTAATGGATTATTTACATTAAAAAACGCTTTGTCAGAAAATGAAATTAGTATTTCAAAGTTCACTAAGCAAGCTAAAGAGTTACGAAGATTTATGCAGTACTGCATGATAAAAATATCTTATATACTTGAAGCAAAAGGAGCTTCACGAACGGTAAAGGGTATTATAAAATCCGAGCCAATGATGTGGACATTTTTGGATGATCCAGAGAATATTCCATTAACGAATAATCATGTTGAGCGACAAATACGGCATTATGTTGTCTATCGTAAGAATTCATATTTTGCACAGTCAGAGCGAGGGAATAGATTCCTTGAGCGGATAATTTCGTTGTATCTCACTTGGAGGCAAAAAAAGTTAAATCCATTTCAAAACCTTCTATCTATTGTCTCTTAAGCCACACCTCTGAACGGATACGAACGGATACTTTTAATGCGGATTTAAAACGATTCTATGACTTTGGGGTACAATTATACCACCAAGACCTAAGTTGCTTACGTAGAATAGCTTAAAACTCAATTACAAGGGACTTCTAAATTATTTTCTACTTTAAATTTTTACTTGTTATAAAAAAACTTCACTTTAGTTTATCACGTCTTTTATTCGTTGTAAAATATTTTTTCAAACAGGCAAAGTAGTCATCAACTGATGTTTGAATTACGTATGCTATTCCATCAAAATATAAATCAATAACTGCTGGCATATCAGAGGCTTATAAATATGGTCATAAGTTAGATGCAGAACGTTCTCGTAGACATTTTTACACTTGTGTTGAAGGTATGGAAGAGAAAGTTACAAACCAACTAAATAAGGATATTACAGTGTATGAAAAGATTTTACCAACCGATTACAAATCGCCAGAATATGGAAGTATTGTGCCAGTTGAAGATTCAAACATTTGGCTTTACTATAATTAGATCTCAGCTACAATACCAGACTCCAGAACTCTTCAGTCTTGGCAGAATCTGGTGCAGTTTATGAGATCTGGTACTTTCTGCTAGCAAAAAAATGATGTATTTTCAATAGTTTAAGGGTTGACAGATTTCTGAGCTGCAATCTGGTTTAGGTGGCAAAAAACTTAGGAATATTGAGGGGTTTTGACCAGTTTTCAGTCTCTAAAGTTTTCTATTATTATATAATAATAAGTAGTATGAATTAACATATACTACTTTCATCTTACTACTCAAAAAACTTAACTTCTGCAAAAAGGTAAAAGCCACTACAATTAAGTTTCAAAGCGATTCTACAACCCACCAACAAGATAGCTTAAAACTCAATTAAAAGGCATTTCTAAATTGTTTTTTACTTTTATGAAATTTAGCTCTAAGTTTTTACACTTTTTTGATCAAGACTTTTCTTTTCTTCCACCAATTTATCAAAGTCTGACTTATATGACTTATCCTGTGTTTTTCTAAATACCTCATATTCTTTTGTAGCTAGGGCAATTGCTACTTCATGAGAGGTTTTGCCATAATTCTGTAATATATCTTGCTCATTAAATCTTAAAAATGCATCGAGTTTCTCTTTCCAATCCTTCATATACATTACTTTACCCCTGGCAGCTTGAAACTCTGCGTAATCTATATACATATTTACTATTCTGTTTAGCTGAGCAATTTCATTTTTATCTAAATAGTTTTTTGCTACTTGCGTGTCAGAAAGAAAGATTTTTCCCTTAGGTGCCTTACGCCAATTTGTTAATCCCATATTAGGTTTACTTCTATCCACTCTGTTTGCAATAATTTCTGCTGCTGTATTTCCAGTAATAGCAAAATGCAATTTATTCTGCACTACAGCAAAGAAATTTTTCGTTTCAGTTGAACAGCTTACATAGTCTACTGAAGTTGCGTAAATATCTGTGATTTTCTGATAAGCCATACGCTCACTTGCACGAATTTCTCTAATTTCTTCAAGCAACTCATCAAAAAACCGAGTGTCAAATCTAGAGCCATTTTTAAATCTATTGCTATCAATCACGAAACCTTTGAAAATATACTTCTTTAGCTTATCAGTTGCCCATGTACGAAAAGCAGCACCACGCTCTGAATTGACACGATAACCAACTGATATCACAGCCTCTAAATTGTAGAAAACCACATCACGTTTTACTTCTCTTTCTCCCTCTTTTTGAACTATCGAGGATTCCTCGGTAGTTGAGTTTTTATCTAGTTCTTTACATAGATAAATGTTCTTTAGGTGCAATGAAATATTATCAGTTGAACAGCCAAATAACTCAGCCATATGTTTCTGAGTAAGCCATAGATTTTCATTTTCAAATCTAACTTCAATACATACCTTTCCATCATCTGTTTCATAGAATAAAATTTCATTATGATTCCTGTTCATACACTTCCTTTAACACCCTTTGAAAAGCAAATAAAAAGTACTATTAATGATTAGATTGATATAAGTAAACTTACACGTAAGTTTAACATTTTTTTATCCATTGTAAAGAAAAAATTTATATGAAGGAGAAAACTCACTTTGCAATAGCTTTCATAAGTTCCTTGTATCTCTCATCTTTTTTTATTGAGTGTTCTCAGAAAACCTTTAAACTAGCTGATAGCAAGAGAAACAAAGTGTTTGCTAAGTTGCGTAATTGAGAAGAAATAACTTAACTCAAACAAAAAAATTTAGTGCAAATCAAATTTCCAACCTCATTTCTAGTATATATCTGTTAAGAGGTAGTTGAAAGAGCTACTATAACGTAGACAACCTTAATCCATATACTTCTTAGGAGTAGCACATGATTCTCGAATTTCCGTTGTTGGCCAACAAAAAAACTATAAACCGCTTTTTGATAGTACGTTCGAGGAACCAAACGATATTTTGGAATCAGTGCTACTTATAGTTTTAAATAATGTCAATCCTAACACTGGACCTCGGTAAACAGACAGGCTGGGCAATTCTAACCAATGGAGTAATTGAAAGTGGAAGCAAAAGTTTTCATGGTAGCCGTTTTAGCGGAGGTGGCATGTGCTTCTTGAATTTTCGTAATTGGCTTAATTCTTTGAAACATGAGTTCACTGCAGTGTATTTTGAAGAAGTGAGAAGACATCTAGGAACTGATGCAGCTCATTGCTATGGTGGTTTTCTTGCAGTGCTGTCTGCTTGGTGTGAAGAACATCATGTGCCATACAAAGGTGTTAATGTTAAAACTATAAAACGCTTTATAGCAGGCAAAGGCAATGCAAGTAAGAGTGAAGTTATTGAAGCGATACGTGAAAAAAGTTTTTTACCTAGAGATGATAATGAGGCCGATGCTTTGGCATTAATGTTCTATATTAGTAAAGATATTAATAAGACGAAAAATCCATAAAAAGTGGGTCCTTTCGGCCATACTGGCGGATTTGGTGGGTTTGACCCCAGGCCTTCTTTAGCGTCAGAGATATTTTAAATATTAACTTTTTAATTATTAAGATATGAATTTAGCAATCCACTATTATCCTACTCGAAACCTAGTTGAATATGAGCGTAATCCACGTAAAAATGACGATGTAGTCAACAGAATGTGTGCTTCAATCAGGGAATTCGGCTTTCGTATACCAATAGTTGCAAAAAGCGATGGTACTGTAGTTGACGGTCATTTAAGACTTAAAGCAGCAAGAAAACTTGGTATGGAGAGTATTCCAGTGGTCTTAAGTGATAATCTAAATGAACCACAAACTAAAGCTTTTCGATTACTGGCAAATCAATCAGCTAATTGGGCAAAGTGGGATGATGATCTTTTGAAGGTGGAAATTCAAGAGTTAGAAGATTTGGAGTTTGACCTTAAAATGACTGGATTTGAGCTAGAAAAAGTCCAGCGCTTTCTTGATAATCTTGATGGAAGGGAAGAACAAGAGGAAAAGGGAGAAAAATTTTCTGATTTAGCTGGTGATGACAAAAAAGTGGAAATAACAAAACCAGGTGATCTATGGATTTTAGGTGGTCATCGAATCTATTGTGGTGATAGCTCTTTAGTTGAATCATATAAAGCGGTATTAGATAATAAAATGGCAGATATTACCGTATGTGATCCTCCATATAACGTTGATTACGGTAGCAGTCAGGAGAGAGAAGAGAAAAAAATATTAAACGATAATCAAGGTGAAAAGTACGAACTTTTTCTCTACGACATCTGTTCCCATATTTTAGCATATACGAAAGGTGCAATTTACATCTGCATATCATCATCAGAGTTTTCAACGTTGCAAAAAGCATTTGAAGAGGCAGGAGGAAAATGGTCAACATTTATCATTTGGGCAAAGAATCATTTTACGCTAGGCAGGTCTGATTATCAAAGACAATACGAAGCAATGCTCTATGGATGGAAAAGGGGCAATAAACGTGAGTGGCATGGGGGTAGAAATCAAAGTGATCTGTGGTTTTATGATAAGCCAACACATAACTCATTACATCCAACAATGAAGCCAGTAGAGCTAATGGAGAGAGCAATAGTAAACAGCAGCAGATCAGGAGACATAGTACTTGATCCATTTAGCGGTTCTGGAAGTACACTGATTGCATGTGAGAGAACAGGAAGAATTTGCAGGACAATAGAGCTAGATTCAAAATTTGTAGATGTAACCATAAAACGTTGGCAAATATATACCGGAAGAGATGCCCTTTTAGCCAGTACTGGTAAAACTTTTGCGGAAATTCAAGAAGAAAATTCGTAAAAAGGAGCAAAAAGAGAGGAGGAAAAGAGTGGAAAAAATCACGCAGACGGAATGGGCAAGAGAGATAGGAGTATCAAAGCAATATGTCTGTTATTTAGTAAAAAAGGAATAGTTAAGTTGGAGGATGGTTTGATCGACCGAGAACAAGCAAATGAAGCGGTAGCAGCAATAAGAGATCCAAGTCAGCCACTGAGGAGGAAAAATCCAGAAAACGAAAATACAAGTAACCTTTCCACAATGTTGCTTAAAACTCGAATAAAAAATGAAATGGAACGAGGTAAACTACTTGAGGCGAAAGCTAAGGCTGAGATATGAGAACTTGTAGCAGTAGAGGAAGTAAAGCGCGATGCATTTAACGTAGCAAGAGTTGTCCGTAATAATTTGCTTAATATTCCAAATAGAGTTTCAGCACTGCTTGCATCACTGAGTGAGACTGAAAAGATTCATATGGCGCTAACTGAAGAGATTACAAACTCACTCGAAGAATTATCTAACGCTAAATTTCAAATATAAAAAAGATTTTGAATATAAAATGGCTGATAACTTAAGCTTAGAGTTAATAAAGTGTCTCATTAATCAACCAGGAGTGGATGTAAATGTTAGAGGATTAAATGGAAAGACACCGCTGCATTATGCAGTAGAAATTAACGAGTTTGGTATGGTTGCACTCTTACTGAACAGGAAAAATATTAATCCACTGATCACTGATGATGATGGTAAAAGTGCGCTAGATTGTGCAAGAGAAGAAATATTACAAGCGCTAATTAATAACAAATACGGATCAGAGGAAGATAGCTTACTTCACTTAGCTGCGATGTTGAATGAAGCAAATGCTGTAAGGTTTTTACTCGACAAAGGGGTTAATGTTAATGAGCAGAATGCTCTACTACATACAGCATTACACTTAGCAGCAGGAGCTGGAAATGAAGAAATAGTAGAAATTTTAATTAGAGAAGGAAATGCGGATAAGGACATTCTTGATGCGAGAAATCACGCAGCAATTCATTATGCAGTAAACAACAAGAGAATAGGAGTAGTAAAAAAACTAGTAGACCTCGATGCAAATGTAAATAGGACCGGTAGTGGAGAAAATGCAACAAAGTTATCACCTCTTCACAATGCTGTAAGCGTTAGCAATTATGATGAACGAGATTTGTGTTTGGATATTGTAAGGTGTTTAACAAATGCTCCAAACTCCAAGGTTAATTTACAAGACTATGAAAATAAAACACCATTACATTATGCTGAAAGACTTAAAACAATAGAGGTTTTACTAACGCGAGAAGATATAGATCCTTTGATTAGAGATGATAAAGGCAAAACACCATTTTGTTATGCAAGAGAAAGGAATAAACAAGATATAGTGGAAATTTTAGTGAGTAGTAAATATGGAGAAGATAAAAACAGTTTACTTCATTTAGCTGCAAAAAAAGGATATGAGGAGTTCCTAGAAGAGATTTTAGAAGAGGGAGTTGAAGTAGATATTTTAAACAATAAAGGAGAATCAGCGATATATCTTGCAGCAATAAATAGACATTTTAATATAGTAAAATTACTGCTAAAGAAAAGAGCAGATGCTACAGATGTTTTTCAGTACGCAATAACAACAAATAACATAAAACTGATAAAGTTATTAAGCAAAGAAAAAGATATAGTTTTATTTGGAAAAAATGACAACTTTCCGACATTTCATTTATTGAGCAATAAATATTTTGAAGAAAGGAAAATAGCAGACAAAAAAATAAAGAAATACATCAATATCGTCTGTGTCTCTATAACAGTATGTGCAATAGCGATAGTGGCTAACATTATAGCTGCGGTAATGGTAGGAATAGTTGCGCTCATAGCTGCAATAATAATGAGTAATTTAATTCAGAAGTATATAGAAGAAGCACTTGAAAAGAAAATGTTTACTGAACTTGAAAGTGAGAAAACAAGTAGTCCTAATTTAAGTGATGTGGAAATATCATCTAATGATGGTGAAGAGCTAGTGATATGATATACGCCACATCATTTTCTGAAGGTTTAAGACCAGACCCGCAACTTAAAGTATCAGAGTGGGCGAATGAGTATCGAGTTTTAGCAGCAACTGCAGCATCAGAGCCAGGTAAATGGAGAACAGAGAGAACTCCTTATTTAAAAGAAATCATGGATTCACTATCTCCGTCCTCACCAGCAGAAAAAGTAGTATTCATGAAAGGAGCGCAGATTGGAGGAACAGAAGCAGGTAACAATTGGATTGGCTATATTATCGATCAAACACCAGGTCCAATGCTGGTAGTACAGCCAACAGTTGAAATGGGAAAGCGTTGGTCAAAAGGAAGATTTGCGCCGTTAATAGAGAGTACGCCATGTTTAAAGAGTAAAGTAAAAGACCCAAGGTCAAGAGACTCAGGCAATACTGTACAAAGTAAGGAATTTCCAGGTGGAATAGTAGTAATAACCGGAGCAAATAGCAGTGTAGCACTGAGATCTATGCCAGTAAAATATCTCTTTCTTGATGAAATAGATGCCTACCCAGGAGATTCAGGAGGAGAAGGAGATCCAGTACTGCTTAGTATTGCTCGAACTAATACATTTGCACGGAGAAAGATTTTTTTAGTATCAACACCAACGATTCATGGAATAAGCAGAATTGAGAAAGAATTTGAAGCAACAGATAAGCAGTACTTTTTTGTACCATGTCCGTATTGTAATTACTATCAAGTTCTAAAATGGTCACAAATTAAATGGGAAAACAACGACTCAAGAACAGCACATTATGTCTGCACTGAATATAGCGGCAAAATAGAAAATCACCAAAAGACAGAGATGCTAGACCGTGGAGAATGGAGAGCTACAAATCAAGTACACAATAGCAAAGTAATAGGATTTCACCTTTCAAGTCTTTATAGCCCAGTTGGGTGGTATAGTTGGCAACAAGCAGTAGAGGATTTTCTGCATGCAAAGGAAAGTGAACAATTACTGAAAGTTTGGATCAACACAACGCTTGGAGAAACCTGGGTAGATAAGGGAGAAGTACCAGACTGGAAGCAATTATTTAACAGGAGAGAATTTTTTCCCGTAGGCACAGTACCAAAAGGCGAAGTAGTTCTCACAGCAGGAGTAGATGTCCAAAAAGATCGTTTAGAAGTAGAAGTTGTAGCATGGGGAAAAAGTCGTGAAAATTGGTCAATAGACTACCAAGTATTTGAAGGAGATACAGGAGGTGGAGAAGTATGGAAAAAGCTTTCGGAGCTCCTCAATCATCATTTTATCGGTGAAAATGGGCTTGAATACATGATAAGCATGATGGCGGTTGATGCAGGGTATGCAACGCAGGAAGTTTACAACTGGGTGAGAAGTCATCAAGGGTCTGGAAGAGTAATGGCAGTGAAAGGTGTAAATAAAGCACTAGTACCACTTAGCAGCCCAAGTAGAGTAGATATAACAGTTGGTGGTCAAAAGCTGAAAAGAGGAATAAAGCTCTGGCCAGTAGGAGTATCGATATTAAAGTCAGAGCTTTTTCAATTACTTAATGTTTTAAAAGAAGGTGAAGAAGCTCCAGCAGGATATTGTCATTTTCCTGAGTATGCACCTGAATATTTTAAGCAGCTAACAGCAGAGCAATTAGTCAGCAAGGTAGTAAAAGGATACACCAAACAGGAGTGGCAAAAGGTAAGAGAAAGAAATGAAGTGCTAGACTGCCGAATTTACGCAAGAGCAGCATCAATAGCACTGGGAATAGACAGATGGCCAGAGAGTAAATGGAATAGTTTAAGTGAAAAACCAGAAAGTAAAAAGCCTAAAAAAGTAAGACAGAGTAAGTGGTTGGAAAATGTATAACGAAGAGTATTTGTTTCAAGTTGAGAAAGCAATTCAAAAACTGCAAAGCGGAGAAAGAGTTGTCTCAATTGCATATGGTGATCATGTTGTGCGGTACGGGGAAGTTCAAATAAAGGATTTATTGAATTTAAGACAACGAATTAAGGCTGAGTTAAAAGTTGCAGGTATGAAGCCAAAGAGGAAAATTGTTTTTTCAACGAGTAAAGGAATTTTATAAATGCTGCTAAAAACCTTCAAGCAATTGTTTAACAAACCAAAAATCAAAAGTTCTGCTTGGGATGCAGCAGGCTCAGGGAGAAGGGTAATGTATTGGCAAGGAGAAACAGGAAGCATAAATAATTTACTTTCTCAGAGCCTTGAGCACTTACGTAGCCGCTCTCGTGACATGGTGAGAAAAAATCCATATGCAGCAAATATCATTGATACCATAGTGAGTAACTCTATTGGAACAGGAATAAAACCGCAATCAAAAGCAAGAGATGGAGAATTTCGAAAGAAAATACAAGAATTATGGCTAAAATGGACAGATGAAGCAGATAGTAACGGAGTAAGTGATTTTTATGGATTACAAGCTCTGGTATGTAGGAGCATGATAGAAGGTGGAGAGTGTTTTGTACGCCTCCGACATCGTAAACTCGAAGATGGATTTTCTGTACCATTGCAACTTCAAGTATTGGAATCAGAGCATTTGGACAATAAGAGCAATCAAACACTAGCCAATGGTAATGTAATAAGAAACGGGATTGAGTTTTGGGCAAAGAGAGGCATATTACTTATTTAGAGAACATCCAGGAGAAGGCTCATTTGGAGAATCAGTGAGAGTACCAGCAAACGATGTTTTACATATCTATAGATCACTAAGACCTGGTCAGATAAGAGGAGAGCCATGGCTTTCTAATATACTGCTAAAGCTTTATGAGCTTGATCAATACGATGATGCAGAGCTGGTGAGAAAGAAAACTGCAGCAATATTTGCGGGATTTATTACAAGACTTGATCCAGAAGCAAATATTTTAGGTGAGGCGCAAGCAAATGAGCAAGGAGTAGCACTATCTGGACTGGAACCTGGAACAATGCAGCTTTTAGACCCAGGAGAGGACATAAAATTTTCAGAGCCATCAGATGTTGGAGGAAGTTATGAAGCATTCATGAGACAGCAACTGAGGGCAATAGCAATAGGCACAGGAATAACATATGAGCAGCTAACAGGAGATTTAACAAGCGTTAATTATTCATCCATTCGGGCAGGGTTGATAGAGTTTCGCAGAAGGTGTGCAATGTTACAGCATAACGTGATAGTGTTCCAGTTTTGTAGACCTATTTGGAATAGATGGCTAGAATTAGCAGTGCTTTGTGGAGAACTGAGTATAGATGAAAAAGTAGTAAAAGCAGCGAAAGAAGAAGTAAAATGGATACCACAGGGATTTGATTGGGTGGATCCACTGAAAGACCAGCAATCGCAGCAAATGGCAGTAAGGAATGGATTTAAGAGTCGATCGGAAGTAGTATCAGAAATGGGTTACGATGTTGAAGAAATAGATCAAGAAATAGCAGAAGATCAAAAACGTGCAAATAGTCTCAACTTAATGTTTGACTCTGATTGTAAAGGATTATGATGCTCTTAGGAAAACCATTAATGCTTGAACCAAGGAGTTTTGAGCTATTGTCATTAAACAATCAAAAACATCCCACGTTTAAAAACATAAAGCACTCCATCAAAAGTAACGTAGAAAGAACTGCAATTATACCAATTCATGGAATTTTAACTAAAAAACCGGGTGCGTTTGATGAAATGCTCGGGATGACATCATATGAGCAAATAGAAGTACAAGTAAAGCAAGCATTAGAAGATAGTAGTATAGAGACTATTTTACTGGACATAGATAGTCCCGGAGGAGAGGTAAACGGTATTTTCGACTTAGCTGATTTTATCTACAGTGCAAGAGCAAAAAAGAGAATTGTGGCAATAACAAACGATGATGCGTACTCTGCTGCATATGCTATAGCTTCTAGCGCTGAAAAGGTATATGTGAGTAGAACTTCAGGAGTAGGAAGTATTGGAGTAATAGCAAGTCACATAGATCAAAGTGGGTTTGATGAAAAGCAAGGTATTAAGTACACCACAATCTTTGCTGGTAGTCGAAAGAATGATTTAAACCCACATGAGCCAATGACGTCTGAAAGTCTGGAAAGCTTACAAAAAGAAGTAGACCGACTATATGAAATGTTTGTGCAGCTAATAGCACGTAATCGAAACCTTTCTATAGAAGCAATCAAATCAACGGAAGCAGGGCTATATTTTGGCGAGAAAGCAGTAGAAATAGGTCTAGCAGATGGAGTTACAACATTTTTTGAATTTATCAATAATCATAAAAGTAGGAGTGTTAGTATGACAACTAATGAGTTAACTGAGGAAGGCTACGAGAACTGTCGTAGAGAAATTTTAGAGATAATAAGATTATGTAATGTATCAAAGATGCCAGAGAAAATAGGAGAATTTATTGAGCAAGGCGTAAGTGTTGAGCAAGCAAGGGAGGTTTTAATGGAATTACTTGCAGAGAGAACAAAGAAGACAGAGATTTTAAATACAATACCACAGAATTCTCCGGAAGATTTGATGATGCAGGTAGCGAAAAGTCGGTGCATTTAAATTTTATAACCGCCGTATATAGTGCTCTGTGGTAAACAAGTGTTCAAAATGCCCCATAATGGCTAATTATAAGGTAATAACCGCGGTGTATAGCAATTGTAAACGCGGCGGTAAAAAAATAAAAAAAGGAGAGAAAAAGGTATGACAAGTATAACTGAACAAAATAACCTTGGTGACCTATTAAAGTATGAAGCATCAAGTCTATATTCAAGAGACCAAATAACAGTAGCTAAAGGTCAAAATATTAAACTTGGTGCAGTAGTTGCCAAAAAGACAGAAGATGGTTTTATTAGAGTACTTAATCCCATTGGAACAGATGGCACACAAACAGCAATAGGTGTAATAACAAGTGATGTAAACGCAACGGAAAACACCAAAGCAGTAATCATTACTCGTATAGCAATGCTAGCAGATCATGCAGTTGTATGGCCAGCAAATATCACTGAAGAACAGAAAGCTGAAGCAATAAAGCAACTTGAAGCACGAGATCCGCAAGGGAGCTTAAAAAACTATTAAAAACACAAAAGGGGGAAAATAAAAAATGCAAAATCCATTTACAAATACAGCATTTAGCATGACGGCACTAACAAATGCGATGAATATATTGCCGATAAATTATGGACGGGTTGAAAATTTAAATTTATTTCCAAATAGGTCAGTAAGATTTAGACATATTACCATAGAAGAACATAACGGAGTTTTAAGTTTACTACCAACGCAAGTTCCAGGAGCACCAGCAACAGTAGGAAAAAGAGGAAAAAGAAAGGTAAGAACGTTTACGATTCCGCATATTCCACATGATGATGTAGTGTTACCAGAGGAAGTACAGGGAATAAGGGCATTTGGATCAGAAAGTGAACTGAAAGCGCTGGCAGACGTAATAACTGACCATTTACAGCTAATGAGAAACAAACACGCAATAACATTAGAGCATTTGCGAATGGGAGCGCTGAAAGGAATAATTCTGGACGCAGATGGCAGTGAATTATTAAATTTGTACAACGAATTTGAAATCACACCGAAAGTAGTAAATTTTGCCCTTGGAACAGCGACAACTGACGTAAAGTATCCGTTCAGAGGTGTGGCTTAAGAGACAATAGATAGAAGGTTTTGAAATGGATTTAACTTTTTTTGCCTCCAAGTGAGATACAACGAAATTATCCGCTCAAGGAATCTATTCCCTCGCTCTGACTGTGCAAAATATGAATTCTTACGATAGACAACATAATGCCGTATTTGTCGCTCAACATGATTATTCGTTAATGGAATATTCTCTGGATCATCCAAAAATGTCCACATCATTGGCTCGGATTTTATAATACCCTTTACCGTTCGTGAAGCTCCTTTTGCTTCAAGTATATAAGATATTTTTATCATGCAGTACTGCATAAATCTTCGTAACTCTTTAGCTTGCTTAGTGAACTTTGAAATACTAATTTCATTTTCTGACAAAGCGTTTTTTAATGTAAATAATCCATTAGCTGCATCTTTTAAACAATGGCCAAGTCTCATTACTTCACTATTCCAGCTATGAGATACCGTCTTGTTAGTCAACATAAAAATTTCCTAAATTGCATCATAAAACCAAAAAAAATACTTCCAATTCACAATCTGTGTAGCAGTACACAGATTATAGTTAGTGTATATGTTGATAAGTAAATTTCTGCTGTTGTGTATATGTAAAATCAATTTACTTATCAACATACACTAACCAGCAACATTAAATAAATTTGTGTAAGATACTATTTCACATAAGATGTGATGGAGCACTTTTTGACTTTAAACTTCAGCTAATCTTCTAGCCTTATAATTCTTGATATGATCTGGATCAAAAGCCTTCCTTGAACTTAAAACACCAAAAACTATATGGAGTAACTTGCGCATTGCAGCTCCTACAATGGCCATGTTATGCTTGCCTTTCTCTTTTAACCTCTTACAAAAAGTCATAATAATAGGATTATGCTTTATGTTATATTCCGTGGTATAGTTCCAGCATATGATGCCAATTGCCTGGCATTTATAAAAACTTTTATATCAGAAATTTCAGCTAAAATAGCTACTGCTGATTCCTTTCCTATGCCTGGAACAGTTAATAGTAGCTGAAAATCTTCCAACAATTCTTTGTGTTGTTTTAATAGTTCATGTATGGAGTTTTTTATTGTTTCTATTGATTGCTCTATGTTCACTGAAAGATTTTCCCAAACATTTACAACTTTTTCAGGCAGTCTCTCTTTCTTTTCTAAATGATTATTTACTAATGTTAATTCATTTTTTAACGCAGCTGAACAACGATAAAGATGTTTTAATTTTTTCTTTTCAGAAGAAGGTGGTGTCCAACGTGTAGGTTCCTGTCTTTGACAATAATCTGCTATAATCTCTGCATCGCTCTGATCATTCTTTTGTCGCACAAGCTTACTCCTTGCATAAGATTTTATGCAATAAGGATTTACTACACTAACAAAATATCCAGCATTGTGTAGAAATTCAGCCAAAGCTTCACTATAACAACCTGTAGCTTCCATACAGATTGTTACTTGCTCCACATTATGTTTTTGTAAAAAATCAAGTAGACCTTGAAACCCAGAATCATCGTTTTTAAAATTCCTTTTCTTAGTTTCGCGTTTCCCTTTTTTACTTATGAAAGAAAGAAAAACATCAAAGCGATCTTTTGATATGTCTATACCTAAAAAGTTGTTGATCATTTATAACTCCATACGTTACCATTTAAAATGAAAAGTAAGGCTAACCTTGTGCATACAGAATTAGAACCATTTAGGTCTTTCTAAGATACCGTCCAACCTCTACTTTTGAGAAGGGAACTCTTTTCTCTTGGACAGATTTTATATCTAAGATAACATCCAGAGTTCTTCCCTTCTCCACCTAATGCTTAAGCTTAAAACATTAGATGCTTTTTTCAAGATACAAGATAACCTCTCGAAATTTCTCAATAAGTGAGCCCAACAAATTTGTCGTTTTTCATCACTGAAGTGGTTGTAAACTCCATATCTGTCGGTAATTACCCGATTTTTGTAATCACAAAATGCACTATTCTTTAAAAACTTCATTCCTCTTGTATCTGCTAACTTCATAAGACTTGCTTTATTGTTGGCAAACATCCAGCACCATTCCAATTTACCTTTGTTATAGTGACTGGTTTCATCAATATGCAAAATTTCGCTTGCTTTCATTTCTTCCTCTATTTGTTCATAGGCTTCTTTACATTTTGACGAGACCCTTGCTTCGCTATTGGACACACTACCAACACTTATACTCATGTTAAAGATGTCTTTCATGATATTCGCTATTTCTCGCTTTGAATTCTTATAAAACCCACTTAGTGATGCAACTACTGACTTAACTCTAGGACCAAAGGTATCAGGTGTAACTCCTTCTGGTAATTTGCTACTCCTTCTTTTTCCGCATTTACGACAGCGCCCATGTTCTAGTTGGTATTCCACTACGTAAGGCTTAATTTTTGGGAGATCAACATTCTGGTGAATATAGGGTTTGTTGCATACTGCAATTTCTCCACCACATTCACAAGTATCATGTAATCTTACTCTAATTACTTCATCTGCTTCCATTTTTATCCGATAATTTCCTTTATGACCAACTTGACCCCCTATCTTCCTGCCACCCTCTGACTTATCTTCTGGTGTGTCTTTTTTTATTTTGTACAGCTCTTTTGAACTTGGTAAAGATGAATTCCTTGAGTTCAAGCCAAGTCTCTCTCTTAGTTCAGCATTCTCTATTTCTAAGATTTTATTTTTTTCTTCAAGCTTTGCTACTTTTTGCTCTAAGTTTTTACATAACTCTACAATACTGATCAACAATTGAAGCATCTAGCCTTACCTTACTATCAACATTTTCTGTTATTATTACTTTGATATGTTATGTCAATTCTTTTTTATCCTTACCATACCTCTGAACGGATACGACGTAAAACGTAAGTGTCTGGAAGTACTCCGGCATATAGAAGATAATCTAAGTGGTGAATATATGACTGGAATTCATGCACTGGTAAGCCCTGAGTTTTTTGATGCACTAACTTCTCATGCTAAAGTAAAAGAAGCATACGAGAGATGGCAAGAAGGAGCAGCGCTTCGAAATGATATGAGGTCAGGGTTTACATTTTGTGGCATAACGTTTGAGGAATATAGAGGACAAGCAACTGATCCTGAGGGAAATGTGAGAAGGTTTATAGAAAGAGAAAGTGGAAACTGTTTTCCAGTAGGAACAGCGAGCATATTTACAACATATTTTGCACCAGCAGATTTTAATGAGACAGTAAATACACTAGGAAAACCACTTTATGCAAAACAAGAGCCAAGGAGGTTTGATAGAGGGACTGATTTGCATACACAGTCGAACCCTCTGCCAATGTGCCACCGCCCGGCCGTTTTGGTCAAGGTCGTTGCAACATAAAAATACTGATAGAGCAACAAAAAGGCAGTTAGTATTCTATCAGCATATAGCGTACTGATGAAAACTTAATGAATAAAATAGAAGAATGCAAGAGAGTATTAAGCGATTATTTAAAGATTGTCTTATCCATTTAGGGGAGTTAGCTTTATATGAGTCAAAGAATAAGTCATATATGGTACAAGTATTAAAGCAACAGCCAGATAAATTATACGAGATTGGTGAAGGACAATTTGTGGGAGAGATGCTTTTTCTTGAGGTAAGCATTTTTGATATACTGAGGCCAATTGTAGGAGATATTTTTGTTATAGGTGATTGCAAATACAAAATACACACACCACCACTTAGAGATAAATCTGGAATGGTCTGGCGAATCGAAGCGTATGGGGTGTAAAATGTCTGTGCATATAGAAGTTAATAGTAATGAGGTAATAGAAAGTGTAAATGCTAAAAGAAAAAAAATAGAATTAGCAATAGTGAGAGCGTTAAACAGAACAGCACTATGGCTAACATTGAAGACAGCAAAAGAAATTAGTGAGGAAAAGAAGATAAAATTAAGTTTGATAAGAAAGAGATTAAGAATTTTTAAAGCAAAAACAAGCAGATTAGAAGTGTTAATTAGAGCAAATCTCTACGACATTAGAGCATCGACAATTGGTAAAATACAAAAAACAAGAAGAGGATCGAAAGTAGGAAAGCATGAGTTTATAGGAGGATTTGCAGCAGTTATGCCAAAAGGAAATAGCGGTATTTTAAAACGTGAAGGAAGAGCAGCATTACCAATAAAGGAAGTTAAGTTGCCACTAGAACCTGAGGCTTCAAGGATAATAGGGAATCTTGTTAATTATGAAGTTGAAAAGGTATTTGAAAAATATTTTATACATTACATGAGTTAAATTATATGCATGACAAAGTTCTGGCAAGATTTACATCAAACAATTTGCAGCACACTGAAGGAAGAAATACCGTCTATACAGACATGTGAAGGAAAAGTAATGATTCAAGGATCAAAAATAGTGTTTGCAAATGGTCTTAGTGTAGGAAGAGTAGGAGATATAGTTTCATGTGGGTTTAAAGTAATAAAAGGCAGTGAAAGCGTCTTTGCAAAATAGAAATGAAGGGTATGGATGCTAAAACAGGAAAGACGTTAGAAGGAATAGAGCACTTAAAGCAGTCGATAATTGATATACTGACCACTCCAGTAAACAGTAGAATCATGAGGAGAGATTATGGGTCTAGGCTATTTGAATTAGTGGATAAACCAATCAGTAGAGATTTAACTATGGAAATCTATGCAGCAACAGCAGAAGCTTTGGAAAAATGGGAAAAGAGATTTAAGTTAGAAAAAGTAAAAGTTGAAGGAGTAAAAGAAGGGAGAGTAACATTGAATTTAGAAGGTGTCTATCTTTCAGAAGGTAAGTTCATAAATATTAATGGAGTAGTTGTTTAAAAATGCAGCAGCCAAATATTATCGAACCACTGAACTTTGAAGAGATTTTTGCTCGGATGAAGGAAGAGTTAGTGAAGCGTGATGCAAGCTTTACAGGATTGGTGGAAAGTGATCCAGCAATGAAGATATTAGAAGTAGCAGCGTGGCGAGAACTTTTACTCAGACAAAGAATAAATGAATCAGTAAAGAGCAATTTACTAAAATTTGCGACAGTTGATAATTTGGCTGAGTTTTATGGAGTAGAGAGACAAAAAGAGGAAAATGATGAACGATTTAGAAAGAGGGTAAAAGCAAAAATAAAGGGGTGGTCAACAGGAGGAAATTATCGTTATCATGCACTTTCGGCAGATAGAAGAGTAAAGGATGCGCTAGTAGAATCACCTATACCAGGGAAAGTACAAATTTCAATCTTATCAACAGAATTATCCACAACTGGCATAGTGTTAGAAGAGCTACTTGAAATTGTAAGAAAGCAAGTTACTAGAGATGATATAAGGGTTTTAACCGATACAGTAACAGTAATTGGTTGCAATATTACGGAAATAGATATTCACAGCAGAATGAGCATAAGTCCTGTAATATCAGAGGAAGAAATCAAGAAGCAGTTCATCAAGAAGTTTGAAGCAAGCAAAAGGTTGGGATGGAACGTAACAAGATCATGGATAATAGCGAATTTATTTGTAGATGGTGTAGAAAACGTAGAATTAATCGAGCCAAAAGAAGATGTTGTGGTTCTGGGAAATGAATGTGCAAATTTGAGAAATTTAAAGATTGAGTAATGTTACTGCCACCAAATGCAACAAAACAGGAAAAAGCGCTGGTAGATGCGATAGATTATAAAGTAGATCCAAGCTGTATCAGGGGATTTAAGTTTAGATTGGAAGAAGAAACATTGCCGTGGTTGATTGAGGAATATGGTTTAGAAGAAATACTACGCTGGGTAAAAGATAGAAGAAAAGCCATAGTAGAAGGAGTAAAATTTCAAAGACTACGTGGAACACCTGCCTCACTCAAAATAGCACTCAAGTGGGCAAATATAGAAGATATTACAATCATCGAAGAACCACCTGGTAAACATTTTTTGAGTTGCAAGTAGGGATAAAAGAGGTACCAAATGACTTCTTCGTAGATGCAGTAGTAGAGCTGGCAAAACTATCACTGCCTGTAAGATCGAGATTGATAAGAATTTTTAACGATTATTATAATGCGCAGAGATTTATATTGGATGAGAGTTTATTTGGAAGTTTGTTATCAGACTACTCTGGTATAAAAGTTGAAAAGAATGGGCCAGTGTTATCGTTTGGAAGAATAAATTTTTTCAGTTCTAGAGGTCCGTTAGTAGAGATTGTAGACAACTATTTAAGAGAGCATTATGAACAAACATTTAGTAATGACATATATCGATTAGATGTAGCAGTACTTGGAGAAACAGAGCTTCACACAAAGGATTACAAAGGCATTTATGAAAGAAGTCATCAGTGGTATAACTTAAAAGCCCTGTATCCTCTAACTCAAAGCTTATTACCATCGATTAAATTTGCTAAAGCGCAGATAGTATTATCGGACAGTTGGAACTTAGGAGAAACAAATGCGTGCTTTCCGGTTGGTAGCATAGAAGAAGAAGGAAATAAATTTGTATTGGGAAACGATAAACTTTCAGGGCAACGTTGGAATTTAAAACACAAACCAATTTTAGAAAGGTTTAGCGTTACCCATGATTACAAAGTAGAAAATCATACCGATCAAAAGATTACAAAATACGCTTTAGCAGAGCACAATATTCATTTTGAAAGTGAATTAGATTCAGAGCAAAAAGATTCGATACACGAATTAGAAAATTACATTTTAGTATTTTACCCAGGAGTACTGAAGTGGCACGAACATCGACATTTGCACAGAAGTTGGAAAAGTAGTCAAGTTATATCTATAATAAGTTAAGTACTTATATTTAGATCCTCATATATTATATTAATAATAGGTAAAAGTGTATGAAATAAAAAGAAAAGGACTTGCTTTCTCATGCTAAAAAGGACATGACTTGAATAGCAGCAGGTAAATATAAGAAATTTGTCTGGCGCTAGAAAAGCTAATTTTGTGAGGTATGAAATGAGTTTTAGCAAGAGTAAGTTTTTTAAAGAAGTATCAAGTAACGGGTTTAAAAACATTAATAAAAGAAATGAAGAAGGAGAGATGATATTGCATCAAGCAGTAGAAATCTCTGATTACAAAACAGTGAGGTTATTAATAAAAAAAGGAGCAGAGGTAAATGCAAGAGATAAGAAGGGTTATACACCACTGCACTGTGCAGTATTTGCGAAAAGCTTAGAAAATGTAAAGGTGCTGATAAGGTCGGGAGCGGAAGTAAATGCCACTCAATATGTCACTGGATGTACGCCACTGCACTCTGCATGCAAAATAGGAGGAGCAGGAGTTGAAATAATAAAAGAGCTAGTAAAGGCCGGAGCTGAAGTTAATCAACTGAATAAGTACGGTGCAACACCAATGTATTACATCTGGGAAAGTGAAAAGTATCGTCTATGTGATAGCAAAGAGAGTGAAAAGGCGAGCAAATTTCTGAGAGAAAAAGGTGGAGTAACAAAAAGTAGAGAACTGACGTGCTATGGAATAGAGAGGCTAGTGGGAGAAATAGCAGACATGTTGAATGGGAGTTATTTGCCGGAGTTAAAAATAATAGAGATAGAAGAAATAAGGAAGAGAGACAAATCACTGATAAAGGAAGAATGTAAAAATTTAGCAAGCAAAATAATGAGCCAAGTGAACGAAATGATAGATGAGGTAGCGAAAAGGAAGGTTTAAAAGAGGGATTTAAATTTAAAGAAAAGGTGAGGTGGATTATGTTAAAGCTTGGTAACAAAGAATCATTTAATAAATCGCTATTAGAGAACTTATATAAAAATATTTATGCAAGAGACAAGAATGGAAGAACAGCTCTACATTATGCAGTAGAGGTAAAAACAGTGGAGTTATTAGTCGAAAAAGGAGCGAATGTGAATGCTAAAGATATAGAAGGATATACAGCACTGCACCTAGCGGTAACGGAGAAACGTCTAGAAACCGTGAGAGAATTGATAAAATCAGGAGGGAATGTAAATGCTGAAGAGTATGGCAATAAATGCACTCCATTGCACCTTGCATGTATGGTGGGGAAAGTAGAAATAGTAAAAGAGTTAGTGGAAGCAGGAGCAGAAATAGAGCAAGAAGATAAGTTCGGAATGACAGCAATGGATTATGCGAAAAATAGTAAAGAGATAACCGAGGTATTAAAGAAAGAAACAGACAGAATTGAAAAGCTATTTATGAAGGGCTAAAAATATGGAGAAAGAAATAGAAAAGAAAGTAATGAATTTAGAGAAAAAAACGTTAGAAGAGCTAAGGAGAGTTTGGAAGAAGGTATATGGAGAAGAAGCGCCTAGATACTCAAAGAAATACCTGATACCGAGATTAGCATATAGAATACAGGAGGAAGCATATGGAGAAATGTCAAGAAAAGGGTCAAAAAGACTAGATTATTTAGCAGATCGACTAGAGAAGGGAAAAAGAATAAGTAGCGATAAATTACCAGTAGAAGGGACAGAATTGATACTAGAGAGAGGAGAAGAGACTCACGCGGTAAGGGTAACAGATAAGGGTTTAATCTACCGAGAAGAATTTTTCACGTCATTGTCAGCAGTAGCCGGAAGAATAATGGGAATGAGTTACAACGGACCTTTATTATTTGGAATGCGTGATAAAAATGGGAGCTGAAGAGGAGAAAATGCTGAAAGAGGTGAGATGCGCAATATATACGAGGAAGTCAAATGAAGACGGTCTAGAACAAAAGTTTAATAGTCTTGATGCGCAGCGAGTAGCATGTGAAAAGTACATAAAGAGCAGAGAAGGCTGGGTAGCATTGGCAAAAAGGTACGATGATGGAGGATTTTCAGGGAAAAATTTAGAAAGACCAGCAATAAAGGAATTATTTGAAGATGTAAAGGCAGGAGAAGTAGATTGTGTAGTAGTATATACGCTAGATAGGCTCTCGAGAGAAACAAAAGATAGCATTGAAGTAACATCATTTTTTAGAAGGCACCGAGTAAATTTTATAGCAGTAACGCAGATATTTGACAATAATACGCCAATGGGAAAGTTCGTACAAACAGTGTTATCAGGAGCAGCACAACTAGAAAGAGAAATGATTGTAGAAAGAGTAAAAAATAAAATAGCAACATCAAAGGAGCAGGGGTTATGGATGGGTGGAACTTTACCGCTTGGATATGATGTAAAGGATAAAGAATTAATAATAAATGAGAAAGAAGCAAAGTTGGTAAAGCATATATTTGAGAGGTATATGGAGCTGAAGTCAATGGCAGAGTTGGCGAGAGAGTTAAATAGCCAAGGTTACAGAACAAAATCAGATATCTTTAAAAAAGCAACGGTGAGAAGAATAATAACAAATCCAATATATGTGGGAAAGATAAGACATTATGACAAACAGTATGAGGGAAAGCATGAAGCAATAATAAAAGAGGAAAAATGGCAAAAAGCGCAGGAATTGATAAAGAATCAACCATATAGAAAAGAAAAATATGAGGAAGCATTGCTTAGGGGAATAATTAAGTGCAAGAGCTGTGGTGTAAATATGACACTAACGTATGCAAAAAAAGAAAATAAAAGGTACCGATATTACGTGTGCAATAACCATTTAAGGGGAAAAGGTTGTGAATCAATAAACAGAACTATAGTAGCGGGAGAGGTGGAAAAAGAAGTAATGAGAAAGACAGAGCAGCTATATGAAAAATGGGGAGAAGAATGGAAAAATTTAAGTTTCAGAGAACAGAAAGAAGTAGTGAAAAAGTTAATAAAAGGAGTAATGATAAAAGAAGATGGAATAGAGGTGAGTTTAGAGGATAAGGTGGAATTTACACCAATAAAAAAGAAAGGAAATAAATGTACAGTAGTAGAGCCAGAAGGAAAAACAAATAATGCGCTACTGAAAGCAGTGGTGAGAGCCCATTCCTGGAAACGTCAACTAGAGGAAGGAAAATATGGGAGTGTGAAGGAGCTGAGCATTAAAATTAATATAGGTACAAGACGAATACAACAAATTTTAAGATTAAATTATTTAGCACCAAAAATTAAAGAAGATATAGTAAATGGGAGGCAGCCAAGGAGTTTAAGGTTAGTGGATTTAAAAGAAATACCGATGTTATGGAGTGAGCAAATAGAAAAATTTTATGGATTAGCAATGTAACGTTTATAAAAGTAACAATATGAAAAAACGTTGAAAAAAGTATGTGCCAGAAAATTAAAAAAGGTTATTACAAAAGGAGCTACTACAAAGGGCCACACAAAAAGATGCTGAAATTGATATAGAAAAGTATAGCTTTTCTTATAGTAGTCCGAACAGGGTAAGATATGTGTTTATGGCTATAGTAGGCCAGTAGCATATTATGATTTATTTGGATTATTGTGAAAAGAGCTATAAGTCAATGTTACAGAATCAATTATGTGAAAATATCAATATAAATAATGAAGATTTTAGCATACTGGATGCAACAATGGTAGAAAATGATCCAAAATCTATAAATTATAGTAGTTTATATTTAAATAATAATCTTTAACCTTTATGGCAAATTAATCTACCTAGAAACTTCTCCCCCTAGAATCAGAAGTTCTTCTTAACTCTTCACGTCCTGTCCATTTGTTGTTAGACTCGCTTATTACTTCAGGACGCATTAATCCACCAGATCTAGCAAAAACACCTTGATCTATAGCTTCAATAACCGATAAACCTCCCAATAAGCAATTTTGCCCTATTTCTTCATGACTTGCTATTTCTTCAAATAGATCTTCATCGCTCACTTCTACTCTTATCAATTTTTTATTGTTCTCATCAGGATATAATCTAACTTCTAATTCTCCTAAACTAGTATAAAAAGTTAATACTATACCGCTGCCTTCTGTAAGGTCTGTGTAATTCCTTTTGCCATCTTCAGTTTTAATTTCTACTTCACTATTGCCGATCTTTACTATATTTCTTCCACACTTTACATCTCCATGGGTTAGTCCTAAATCCCTTGTTCCATCTGTAATCTGCGCAACATCTATTATACTGTCTTCTGAATATTCTAAGTAAAAAGTAGCGTTATCCATTTTTGCACAATTTAACTTGCCGTTGGTCGCATTTTTTGCGATTTTCAGAAATTTATGAGTACGATCAACACACTGTTCATGAGCTTTTATCATATTAGCTTTGTGCTCTTTAAACTCCAGTTCTATTTCATCAATAACGTTTAAACTATTCCAGTCACTTAACCTTGCTCCTTTTGATATTAATGTACATACTATATTGCTAGCAACTTCATGGTTTTTTTCTAGTTGGTCAATTCTTTCTAGTATGTAATCTGTGAAACACTGACCTCCATCTTTAGTAAGATTCAATCCCACTCCAGACATGATAGCCTTATCGACAACTTTCTGTAATTCAGCTATGTTTGCAGCTTTTGGTATTTCACTTACAAACTGATTTAGTTGCCTTAGTTGATCTGTTAAACAAATGTCCAATAAACATTGATGTGGTACATAAGTTTCCTCTGTCTCTTGCTCAGTTACCATTAATTGTGATTGAGTTGCCGAGAGTAAATTTATCACTTCAGTATACATATAATCTTTAAGTATTTCTAAATTATTTTCTTCATCCCTAATACTCAAAATCATCTTTAAATCTTCATTGTTTTTATTTTTATCTAAGAACTTTTTCAGGTCCTCAACACCTTGAACGTTATATTTGGAAGAACCATTCTCAAGTTTAGATGTACCTTCAATTAGCTTGTTTAATTCTTCATACAATTTCTTTTGCTCTAAATTAAAGAAGCACTCTGCAACATCCAAAGTACCTTTATCAATTGCAATTTGTAGAGGAGTTTTTCCATTATTATCCTTTATATTCAAATCAGCTCCATAGCTTACAAGAGAATCCACATATTTCTTTTCAACAGGATAAGTAACAGCATAGTAATGTAGAGGTGTTTTTCCCTTATAATCTTGTATATTTGGTTCAGCTCCTGCTTTTAAGAGACAATCCACTAAAGTACAACTATCAAATGAATTTAGGATTGTTGGAAGTATATGTAACAATGTTAACTCTGACGCCCCTACTTTAAGATCGAGAACAGTTTTTAGATCTGGATTACTCTTAGTTTTCTGTAAAAATTGTTGGAGTGTTGAAGTATCACGACTATTAATAATATGAAATAACTTTTGAATTAACTTCTCCTGATTCTTTGTTAATTCTGATCTATGCGCTTTAATAACCCATTCTTTTTCTAATAAGCTCCAATTACTTGTATTATCCATTAAGTTCATATTAATCCAAAATAAACTTTGTTTAATGAGTTCGTAGTAGTCATCTTTACTACTTGTTGGTAATTGAGTTATTTCTAATTCCTGGTCATCTGTGCTTGGCCATCTTTGCCCAGTGCTTGGTTTCCATTTCGGTTCCTGCTCATTTGTTTGATCACTTTGCCGATTGGTAAGTTTTATAATATGTTCTACAAATTCTTTAGTCTCAACCACAGCTACCCCCTAATTCTAAATATAGGATGTATTATGTATAATATATAATATTGGTCAAGCTAATTTCAACATAATATTTTTACTACTCATATTTTTGTTAAGTTTTTATGGTGAGTACTACTACTAGGTTAAAAGTTGTTTATTACTGGAAGTTTTAGCCAGTTTTACTATAGATCAAAAAAATTGAGAACACCAGCTATATTTAATATTACTATTATAGGAATATGATGCTTTAAAGGAGTACGGAAACTGCTGAAGTTTTTTTACAACAAACTTGTACGGAGCAACTTCAGCAGAATAAACAAACACATGCCAGTATTAGTAGAGAATTATTTATAAGTCAACTAACTTTTTCAAAAAATATTTTAGTGAAGATACCATGCTAGCTAGTGTTATAAAGAATTGAATTATTGACTCTTCCTAAGATTGCAAAAAAGGTCGTATATTTGTGAGAACAAGCCGCGTAAAAATAAAGTTACAAAAATAGAAGATTTAAATTATTTCCATAAGTTTAGGCAAATCAGTTCGTATGTAAATGTGGTTGAAGTAGGCTGGTATAGCTAGTTTTGCGGTATAGTAAAATCGTTATATAGAAAAGTTCGTACGGATCACGTGGTAGACCACACGATCCCAAAACGAAATGTTCTCACCGCCCTTGTTTTTTGGTGCTGGAAATGGTTGCTTTATTTGAGATCTTAATAATATATCTTGCTAAGTTAATAATAATTTGTTTGTGGAAGAATTAAGATAAACTTATAAAAAACAGAATTTAAAAATAAATAAAATATCATATATTCAGCCTATTAAAAGGCTTTCATTGAAAATTACTTTGGGTTAGAAAGTTTTTCTAAAATAGTGATTGACAGGTTACAAAGATGTAGTACGATGTTAAAAATGATATAGAATGTATAAATTATCATAGTTCTATATCTTAATACGCTTTTGTTTGTGGAGGTAAGAATTATGGACTTAGATGACCTAACCAAGGCAGCTTTCTCTATTATTAAGGATGACGATCCTTATAAAGAATCTAAACAACTTCAAATAAGGAATTGGGGGCGTGGGTACTTGGAGACTATTAATACCGGAAACCTTCCTTTTTTCCTTGATATATTGTCAGATGAAGAATGTTGGGAAAAAACCGATACGATACATGGTATCAAACTCAATAGAAGAATAGTGGCTAAAAAGATGATTGAACCCAAGAGTTGGAAAGGTACAAATAATCCGCTAGATGATTTTGATCGTTACCAAATTGCATGTTGGTGTTGCTTAGAAGAAGACATCATTACCCTATTTGAGCATTTTAAACGGGAAGATGAAATAAAGGATGGAGATTCAGATGCATTAAAAAAGTTAGTCAAATCAGTAAGTGGAAGTTGGTATACAGATGCGATGATGCAATTTTGGTCGCATTTCGTTAGTGGATACATTGCAGAGTTAGATCTAAAAGATCAGCATCCCTATGTGCTTGGTTTACACCGTGCAGCAATAAGTATGCGTAGAAAACGTGTAGAAGCAGTAGAGTTCTTTTTGAATAAGATAAAATCATTACCTGAAAGTGAGTTAAGTGCTCAGGAAAAAGATAAGGTTTTTATGAAAATTGCAGTGCATGCAGCACACGATAATGGATATCCTGATGTGTTTGAATTTTGTTTAAGCCAAATAAATCCTGATAGATATCCAGAGCTTTTGAAAAGAGATTTGGAGAAAAATGGTTATTATGGTTCTCTAGGTAGAATGTTAGAAATGTTTAACTTTGATCAATTTCAAAAGTTATTCGACTGCTTAAAGCCAAGTGATGTGGTGGTGGGTAGTTATTATTGTACCTGGTTAAGAAATATAAAAATTGGAGGTTGTTCTGGGCAATACTTAAATGTAGGTGCGAAGCTTTTGATGCATATGTTGATGAAAGATGGATTCGATAGTCATCGTACCTTAGCATTAAATGGAGAAGTGATGAACAATTCTACTTTTCAAGGAAGTTTATTAGTACCTTTGGTTGAGAAAGGTTGTATGGAGCAAGTGTGGGCAATATTGGACAAAACTAATTCTAAACAGATTGAAGAATTTATGAGTTCTAAGCGAGCAGGTTACATATGTTCCATCTTAGAGCAAGGAGATCGCGCTTCATTAAATAAGTTTTTATCTTATAGTGGTTCTGTTGATGTAGATCTTGACCAAAAGAGTATACCTGGTCCAAGTGGTGATTTATCTGATGTAAAGCTTAACAAAATGCATGATAAATCTCATATAAGGTTAGGTGAATAAAAAGTTATTATATAATTTAGGGGGCTATATGTTAAGTCAAGAAAAACCACAAGATTTTGAATTAATAGAGCTGTTAATTCGAGAAACAGCGGGAGTTAGTCAACCTGGCCCAAGTACTTCAACCCAACAAAAAAGTGATTTTGAATCTTTCAAAGCAAGGTTTCAATCATACATTGACCAGGTTCCATCATATTTACATTCGGTAGGTAAAGAAGGGTTTTTTCCGCATTTCTTTTTAGGAAGCTTTTCTATTTTACCAGATACACAAATTGCGGAAAGATTAGGTGTTAAAAAAGTTTATTTTCGTTTTGACACTGCAAAAACATTAAAGGTAGTTGTTGTTAAAAATAGTCAAATTAAAAGTGATGTAGATGCTATTGAAGGTATAGAACTATTTTCTATTTCAGAAGATGGTAATTCTGGTCATCAATTTACTTCTGGTGAACTGGAATATATATTAAAAGAAAATTTGCATCCTGACACTCAACAAAAGATCGGTACGGCACGAGGCATTAAAGATAGAATTAAAGGTAGGATTAAATCTAAGTTAGTGCAAATCAACAAAAATGAAGAAAATATTTTTGTTGAAACACAAGATAAAGAAATACTTGACTCTGCTATTAGTCATAATTTTTACGAAATTAAAAAAGAAGAGGAAATATGGAAAGATCAAAATGATAATACAAAAAGCAAGCCCGAGGATTATATAGCTGAGTTAACTAATTCTGATGCAAGTAAAGTTGAAGAATCTTCCAAGAAAGTCATTGATAGAATCAGTAAAGTTCACTCAAAATACAAGGGTTCGTTTACTTATGCTGATAAAGCACGAGAAGCAGCACATCATGGGTTTATAGCAGGTGCTTTAGTAAATTTCCGCTATAGACATAATCTTAGGGTTTACTTGGAGCAATTTGCAGGAAGAGGTTATGCTGATATTGTTCTAGTGCCTCGTGGTAAGGATAGATCATTAAATGCTGTTCCAATTATTATAGAACTGAAAGCTGCCACTAAAGAAGAGTTAAAAGAGTTAGAGAAAGGAGGTAAAGTAAAAGATGGGAGTCAAACTACACCAGCTATTGCATTAGAGCAAGCAAAAGATTATGCAAAAGGCTTTCAGCCAAATACAATGCGTGTTTTGACTATTTCAGATAATGTACTGTGTGTAGGGTTAAATTTGGATTCAACTGAAGGTGAAAAATTTTCAATGCATATATCACCTCGTGAAGACAGAGAAATTGCTCTACCTACAATGCAAGCACTCTTGAAGGAAGCTTCAGATTGGGATGGAAGACAAGATACGGTCACTAATGTTAAAGAAAAAATCAAGCAGCCACTGGAGCGTGTTTATCACACCATACGCGTCAAGTTAAGGAAATAAAGGTATGAAAGAGATAGAATAATAAGGTATAAGTTCTCCCAGATATACTTTTAGTGAGAGAACCAATGAATAAAATAACTAGCTTATCAAAAAAGCTCAAAGAATTTTTTAATGAAAAAGCAGAGAAAATCTCAATTACAACAAGGTTTATAAAAAGAAAGAGAAAGCTAAAAGGTTCATCATTCGTAAAAGCCATGGTCTTGGGTAATATAGGAGTTGATAATTGTAGCGTAGAAACAATGTGTCAATTACTAAACGAGGACTCGATAGATATAACAAAACAAGGTTTGGATTTTAGATTTACTGAAGAAGCAGTGGAATTTATGAAAAGGATGTATAATGAATCTGTGATTCTCTTTAAAAATATCTTGCAAGTTGATTGCAAAATCTTACAGCAATTTAATAGTGTTAAATTATTGGACAGTAGCTATATTACTCTACCTAACAGTATGGAAGAGATGTATAAAGGTTATGGTACTAGCTACAGTGGCTATGAAAGCAATACTAAGTATGGAATAAAGTTACAATTAGTTTTCGACTACATGAATCAGATAATAGACCAACTTAATTTAACGGAGGGGGTAAGATCAGACCCACTGCCATTAAGTTAAGGGAAAGAGAAGTTAAGATTGGACAAAAAATTTGAAGTGATTGATAATTATGGTAAATACTAGGGTGAATTTTTAAGAAAAGGGAGTCTGAAAAGTGCAAGTTATTTAAAAAAGTAATAATTGCAGGTTATTTTGCAAAGAATGTACTAATGCAATGATACTGAAAAGATATCTTGAATTTAAAACACATGTTTTCTAGCTCTTTTCTGGTAGTTGAGTGAACGAATATCAGATATCTTATGACGATCAACTCTTCTCCCTTTTCTCACCACTAAAGTGTTCATCAAAAATAACTGTGATAGTCGATCCATAATGCAGTCTATGTCTGACTCTGTAGAAAAAATATCAAAGGCTAAGTTTTTAATCGCATTAAATGAGACAGATTTATTGATGCTTTTTTTTAGTTTACTATTCTGTGAGCTCAATGTCTCTTCATCATCTTCTATCATGATACTTTCTAGATTACTGATGAAGATAGTTGACCAAAAATCCTGCTTGATAGTTTCAATACTTTTTCCTGTGAAATTCTCTAAATTTAATCTTCCCTTCAGCCTAGAAAAAAATGTTTCTACTCCCCAGCGCAAGTAATATAATCTCTCAAACTCTTCAACTGTAAAACGTTTCTCATCTAACAGAGATGTTACTAACACTTCAACTTCGCCAGAAGAAAGTATTATTTTGACTAACCTGAATTTCATCTCATCAGGTAATCCTAGCTTTCGTAGCTGTCTTGCTACTTTAATAGGTGCGGTAGACACTACCACCGTACTAGATGGGCTTTCCGGCTTAAACATAGCGTTTATTTCATTGAAAGACGAACTTGAACAGCGAATTATATAATTGATTTTCCTTCCTGTAAGCTCAGCAAGAAATCGATAAGATACGTATCCTCTATCACAGATTAACAAATCGTCTGATTTTATGGATTCAAGCATACCGATTGCTAAATCAACCTCATAGCTGTCACCTCTACTTAGCACAGATTTTATTGCAATATTATTTAGCATATCGTAGCAAACTTCAAAGGTTGCACTTGTATAGTCTTCAAATCTCTGGATTCCATTCCATACTGCTCTTGAGCTAAACTCACCTATTATTTTGTCGCTCTTTGGCAGAATCAGTATTGAAGCATCAAATGCAAGTACTCTGAAGCCATGGTGGGTTTTAAATTCCTGATCTTGGTAGTATAGGGAAACTATATCATCATTTAACTCTGAAAACGCAGTATGTTTTAGCTTCTTTCTTGCTTGAGTAAATGCACTTGCCGTAATTGTATAATCTTTTCTTGTATGCAGAACAAACTCATTAAGCATCACTTGTAATGACTTTACACTCTTTCTAAAAATCAGGAGAAATACATTAACGAAGGGCAGCTTTCTTTTTCGTGAGAAGTCTTTTGAGGATGCTCTGTGTGCGTTTATAAAGTTTAAACTCATCAATTTATTTTTTATAAACATGATTATTCTTTTTTTTACTCATGTCATTACTTCTTTTAATTTGTGAATCTTACCTGATTTTATAATACAGTTCATCACTTTTCCTTAACTTAATGGCAGTGAGATCAGACCCACTGCCATTAAGTTAAGGGAAAGAGAAGTTAAGATTGGACAAAAAATTTGAAGTGATTGATAATTATGGTAAATACTAGGGTGAATTTTTAAGAAAAGGGAGTCTGAAAAGTGCAAGTTATTTAAAAAAGTAATAATTGCAGGTTATTTTGCAAAGAATGTACTAATGCAATGATACTGAAAAGATATCTTGAATTTAAAACACATGTTTTCTAGCTCTTTTCTGGTAGTTGAGTGAACGAATATCAGATATCTTATGACGATCAACTCTTCTCCCTTTTCTCACCACTAAAGTGTTCATCAAAAATAACTGTGATAGTCGATCCATAATGCAGTCTATGTCTGACTCTGTAGAAAAAATATCAAAGGCTAAGTTTTTAATCGCATTAAATGAGACAGATTTATTGATGCTTTTTTTTAGTTTACTATTCTGTGAGCTCAATGTCTCTTCATCATCTTCTATCATGATACTTTCTAGATTACTGATGAAGATAGTTGACCAAAAATCCTGCTTGATAGTTTCAATACTTTTTCCTGTGAAATTCTCTAAATTTAATCTTCCCTTCAGCCTAGAAAAAAATGTTTCTACTCCCCAGCGCAAGTAATATAATCTCTCAAACTCTTCAACTGTAAAACGTTTCTCATCTAACAGAGATGTTACTAACACTTCAACTTCGCCAGAAGAAAGTATTATTTTGACTAACCTGAATTTCATCTCATCAGGTAATCCTAGCTTTCGTAGCTGTCTTGCTACTTTAATAGGTGCGGTAGACACTACCACCGTACTAGATGGGCTTTCCGGCTTAAACATAGCGTTTATTTCATTGAAAGACGAACTTGAACAGCGAATTATATAATTGATTTTCCTTCCTGTAAGCTCAGCAAGAAATCGATAAGATACGTATCCTCTATCACAGATTAACAAATCGTCTGATTTTATGGATTCAAGCATACCGATTGCTAAATCAACCTCATAGCTGTCACCTCTACTTAGCACAGATTTTATTGCAATATTATTTAGCATATCGTAGCAAACTTCAAAGGTTGCACTTGTATAGTCTTCAAATCTCTGGATTCCATTCCATACTGCTCTTGAGCTAAACTCACCTATTATTTTGTCGCTCTTTGGCAGAATCAGTATTGAAGCATCAAATGCAAGTACTCTGAAGCCATGGTGGGTTTTAAATTCCTGATCTTGGTAGTATAGGGAAACTATATCATCATTTAACTCTGAAAACGCAGTATGTTTTAGCTTCTTTCTTGCTTGAGTAAATGCACTTGCCGTAATTGTATAATCTTTTCTTGTATGCAGAACAAACTCATTAAGCATCACTTGTAATGACTTTACACTCTTTCTAAAAATCAGGAGAAATACATTAACGAAGGGCAGCTTTCTTTTTCGTGAGAAGTCTTTTGAGGATGCTCTGTGTGCGTTTATAAAGTTTAAACTCATCAATTTATTTTTTATAAACATGATTATTCTTTTTTTTACTCATGTCATTACTTCTTTTAATTTGTGAATCTTACCTGATTTTATAATACAGTTCATCACTTTTCCTTAACTTAATGGCAGTGCTCCCTCATCTACTGCACAGCTTCAACACTTTCCGTGTTTCTACGGCGCACAGCCATCTCAAGTTATAGTTAAACCTATATTCAGTGAATTACTTTCACAAGTGCAATTGATTTTAGTGTTATACTGTTCTAACAGTAAAGAAGTCATATAGATAATAATGTCTTTTGTATCCAAACGAATATCATTTTTTTTTGTTAATTTGCTCACTAATAATGTACTTATTGATTTATGTTCATTTACTACTTTTATAGTGAGTAGTGTTTTATCTTCTGTTTTAGTCAGTAAAATAGAAACTAATTCAATTTGTGCCACTGCACTGATTATAGTTATCACCATATTGGAAATTATCTTATTTATTTTTTCAATTAAGTTTTCTGTAGGACATTCACTTACTCTCCACTGAAGCTTTACTTTTTTTTTAATAAATAATTTTCTATATTGGATTTAGTCTTAACAAAGCTGCAATTATCTGATGAATGAGAATACGCTTGCTTCATAACTTTATATTTATATATTAAATCATCGGAGCTTTCTTTAAGCAATGACAATGCTTCGTTTTGCATATTAGGGTTGTTTTCTTCAAGCTCTTCCAATCCACCCACTATTCCTTGCATAGAACTAGCAAAATCATGAAGAATTCGTCCTGATAGGCACTCTGTTATTAACATTATGTTTTTATTCATTGGATAAAAGTATAAATGATTTAAGTTAACCCTATATTGGTAGGCATGTAGTAGTCAATTTAAGAGAAAGTTTCGTTGCGCTTTTTGTGTCAAAGCATTAATGTAGTATTAATAATTATAAGATTTATGAAGGCGTTATGAATACTTATGCTAAATCTGGAATAGACCTTAAACTATATAATGAACTAATAAAAAAAGTTAAACCTATTATTGAAAAGACTAAAGGAGAAGAAGTAATTAGTGAAGTAGGATCATTTTCCGCATTGTTTGACTTTTCTTCGCTGAGTAAGAAATACGACCATCCAGTACTTGTTTCCTCAACTGATGGAGTGGGCACAAAACTATTAATAGCTCAAGAGGTGAATAAGCATGATACTATAGGTATAGACTTAGTTGCAATGTGTGTAAATGATTTACTTGCACAAGGAGCAACACCTTTATTTTTCCTTGATTACTTTGCAACAGGCGTTTTAAACAAAAACGTTTTATTGTCTGTAATCCAGGGCATTGCAGAAGGGTGCAAGGAATCTAAAATAGCATTAGTTGGTGGAGAAACTGCAGAAATGCCTGGAATGTATGGTAACAATCACTATGACCTTGCAGGGTTTGTGGTTGGTGTTGTTGATCGAAAGCAAATTCTTCCAAATTGTAGTATAATGAAAGCAGGTGACTGTGTAGTTGGTTTAGAATCAAATGGAATTCACTCAAATGGATTTTCTTTGGTGCGCCATATTTTTAAAAGCTTAGGTATAAATTATAATGATATATCTCCATGGAATAATAAATCTTGGGGTGAAATATTACTTAAGCCAACAAAGATATATGTTGATTCTTTGTTGCCTATTATGCCAAAGGTAAAAGGCATTGCGCATATAACAGGTGGCGGGTTAATAGACAATATTCCAAGAATTCTCTCAGGAAATTTATTTGTAGACATAAATATTAATTCTTGGAAATGGCCAGATATATTTTTATGGCTGAAAGAAGAAGGCAAAATAGAAAAGAGAGAAATGTTAAAAACATTTAATTGCGGCATAGGTATAGTACTGATTGTAGATCCCGATAATATGAAGGATGTGGAAAGCCATTTCCAAAAGCGTGGAGAAAAAATTGAGATTATTGGAAAACTTGATGAGGCATGTAACCCTCCACTTGATAGAGTAGTATTTAGTTAGTCTAACTTTACTGACAGTCTTTTTGCAACTTCTGAGTATGCTTCCTTTAAGTTTCCTAGATTTAAACGGAAAACATCTTTGTCTAGCTTTTTATGCGTATTTTTATCCCATAGCCTACAATTATCAGGGCTGATTTCATCGGCTAAAATGATTTTAGTGCTGTTGTTTATCAATTTGCCAAATTCTAACTTGAGATCAACTAAATATATATTTGCATTTGAAAATAGGTCGACTAAGATTTTGTTGATCTTTAAAGTTGTAGTTTTAACTTCTTCCATTTCTTTATGGGATAACCAACCAAAATATAGTATGTGATTTTCATTCACCATTGGGTCGGCTAGGTCATCATTTTTGTAAAAAAACTCGATTATAGGAGATGTAAGTGTCTCACCTTCTTTGATATTAAAACGTTTGCAAAAGCTGCCAGCTGCAATGTTTCTAACCACTATCTCAAGAGGTATTATCTTGAGTTTTTTGACTAGCTGTTCTCTTTCGTTTAAAGTGTTTATAAAGTGCGTGCTAATTCCTGCTTCTTCAAGCTTTTCCATGATAAAAGCACTAACATGATTATTAATTATTCCTTTGCCCTCAATAATTTCATATTTTTCCTTGTTGAACGCTGTAACATCATCTTTAAAGTACTGTATAACAGTTGATGAGTCTTCAGTTTCAATAATGACTTTGGCTTTACCTTCGTATATCGTTTTATTCAGTGACATGATTGATTTAGCTGTATACTATAAGATAATATCAAATTGCTGCTTAGTTTACTACAAATTTGCTAATGACGTTTAGTGTTACAGTGTTAACCATATTTCCAGAAATGTTCCCCGGGTTTTTGAACTATTCTCTTGCCGGAAAAGCGTTAGAAAAAAAAATATGGAACCTTGAAGTAATAAATATTCGTTCTTTTGCAAAAGATAAACATTCAACTGTGGATGATGTTCCATACGGAGGTGGAGCAGGGATGGTTATGCGCCCAGATGTGATTGGTAATGCAGTTGATAATGTGCTTTCTGCTCATAAAAATACTAGATTTATTTATATGACTCCATCTGGTACAAAATTTAATCAGAGCATTGCAAAGGAGTTAACAGAAATTCCTCATGTAACAATATTGTGTGGTCGATTTGAAGGTGTTGACCAAAGAGTAATTGATGTGTATACTCCTTATGAGTTAAGTATTGGAGATTATATACTTTCGGGAGGTGAGCCAGCTGCAATGGTAGTTCTTGATACATGCGTTAGGCTTCTTCCAGGTGTAGTAAGTAATTCCGATAGCGTTACTGAAGAAAGTTTTAGTTATAGTGGTAGTATGCTTGAATATCCTCAATATACTAGGCCTGAGCAGTGGAGTAGGTACAAAGTTCCTGAGGTTCTCTTGTCTGGCAATCACAGAAAAATAAGTGATTGGAGAAGGGAACAGTCATATGTTAGAACAAAGGAACGTCGACCTGAATTGTTGAATGGAGATGATAAATGACAAACTTGCTTGAAAAATTTAACGAACAACAAATACAAAGATTAGCCAAAGAGATGCCAGCTTTTTGTCCTGGCGATGATTTGAAGGTCACTTTTAAGGTAGTTGATAGTATGGGTGAGCGTATACAGATATTTGAGGGCGTATGTATATCAAAAAGAAATCGTGGATTACACTCTTCTTTTTCAGTTAGAAAGGTAAGTCATGGAGAAAGTATAGTATCACAATTTTTTGTTTACTCTCCTGCATTAATTTCAGTACAAGTGATAAGAAAGGGAAAGGTCCGTAGAGCAAAATTATATTATCTGTGCAAGCTATTTGGGAAAGCTGCAAGGATCAAAGAACGTACTACTTATGTTAAAAAAAATCTAAGTAGATACAATAGGGAGTGATGTCAATTGTATCATCTCAAAACCCTCTCTTATTATCCCAATGTATGACGCACAACTGTACTTTGCCTCCTGCTGTGGTGTCATCCCAATGTTTGACACTGGGATCCAGATTCTCCTTTTGGTTTGTGCTTTCATGAGAAATATAAAAATTATTTGCAGGCAAAGCCTGTTAGATCTCAGTGTCAATCACTGGAAAAAGGGGAAAGTTTTTTCAAATCCTCATATAAAGAAAAGTAAATGAGTATAAAGAAAAACTTCCTTAAGTTACTTCAATCTAAGCGCGTACATGCTCGTGTAAAAAGAAAAAATAAAAAGAACAACATTTTATGCTTTTGCTCTTTTACAGCACTGATTGTCTCAATTGGGTGTCCTATATGTATATTACTAAGTATATTAGTTAACTCTTACAGTGCTTTAACAGTAACGAAAATTTTATTGCCAGTTGAAATAAATGCTGATCTTATTTTAACTAATAATCCTGGTGATTTACGATATAAGTCCATTGGCTTACTCAACAATTCTTTACGTAAGGTGTTTGAAGGAACTGATTTTAAAGACGGTGACGAAATTTTAAGTCGTAATTCTTACAAAGAACTAGAGAAATTTTTTCGTAAGAGAGTAAAAAATAGTGGTGAATATGAGATCTGGTTTACCGCATCGAGTGTGATCAATTCACTATATAAAAATAAATGTTTGAATGATCATTATGCTAAATTACTTGATTGGTTAAAGGAGAAGGGAAGAGTAAGAAAATTTTTTAATAAGTCTCTGTTTCTTAAGTCTGATTCTCGTGAGCCTGAGAATGCAGGGATTTTAGGGGCATTTATCGGTTCATTAATGACAATTATAGTATGCTTAGCGTTGGCATTGCCAATAGGAATTATGTCAGGTATCTGTCTTTATGAATTTATGCCTAGAAATAGGCTAATAACCAGTATTGTAGAAATTAGCATGAATAACCTTGCTGCAGTGCCTTCGATAATATTTGGTGTGGTAGGACTGACTCTCTACTTGGGCATATTTGGTTTACCCCGTTCTTCACCGCTTGTTGGCGGGATGACTCTTTCATTTATGATGCTGCCTAATATTATTATTGCAACAAAAAATGCCTTTACAAACGTTCCTATTGCAATAAAAGATGCAGCGTTTGCGCTAGGTGCACCTCACATCAAGGTGATATTGGATCACTCTTTACCGATTGCGTTGCCACGGATAATACATGGTGCAGTGCTTGCAATTGCAAGGATTTTAGGCGAATCTTCCCCTTTACTTATGATAGGCATGGTAGCATTTATTGCTGATACACCTACATCCTTCTTCGATCCGGCAACTGTTTTACCTGTACAAATATACATATGGTCAAGTAGTCCTGAAATTGCATTTATTGAGCTTGCTGCCATTGCAATTATAGCTTTATTGTTAATGCTATTTGCTTTAAATTTAATAGCAAATTTTGTAAAAAGAAAGTTCGAGTTTTTTGATTCATGAAAATTACAATCCTATCTGGTTATGGCTTAAATTGCGAAAAAGAAACTGCATTTGCATTTATGGAATGCAGCAGAAAGCTTGGTATTAATAATATTGAAGTAAAAATCGTTCACATTAATGATATTATAGATAATCCAAGTGAACTGAAATTAAGCAATATACTTGCAATTCCAGGAGGTTTTTCCTATGGTGATGATACTGGTGCTGGTAATGCATTTGCTTTGCGTATAAAAAACAACTTGTTAGACGAATTTCAAAATTTCTTATCTCAGGATAAGCTTATTATAGGGATATGTAATGGTTGCCAGATATTAGTAAAATTAGTTCCAGAATTCTCTAATCTAGCTTTAACCTCTAATGATATAGGTAATTACCAATGTCGTTGGATTAGAGTGAGAGTTAATCCGCAGAGTAGTTCTGTTTGGCTACGGGGCCTGAGTGAGCTATATCTTCCTGTTGCTCATGGAGAAGGCAGGTTTTTTATGGATCAAGATATTTTAAATCAATTGATTGAAAATAATTCCGTTGCACTGCGTTACGTTGATGAAAATGGTGACTATGCAAATTTACAATTTCCTTACAATCCAAACGGATCTATATACGACCTGGCAGCTTTGTCAGACAAAAGTGGTAGAGTTTTAGCTTTAATGCCTCACCCAGAGAGAGGAATATTTTTTACTCAGCAGGACAACTGGCCTCTTGAAAAAGAAAAATGTAAACGTTCAGGAGTGGCTATGCCAAAATATGGTGATGGAATGCTCATATTTGAGAATGCACTAAAATATTTTGCGTAAGTATTACAATACGTTACATACAACAAGCCATAAAAAGTTACTTTCCTTGTTATGACAATAAATCCTTATCTTTGATCTGCAGAGTAGCTTTCTCTAACGTTAGGGATATAATTGTTCCACTTTCCAATTGCTTTTCTCAACAAGAGTATATCTAAATCTAGTGTGTCTCCTATATTCACCTTCTTGCCAAAATTCAATTACCTTTGGGATTACGCAAAATCCCACCCAAAAGTCAGGACGAGAAACTTGTGTATTGTGAAATTCTTTCTCTTTCAATTCTATAGCCTGCTCAAAATCTTGCCAATTTTTCAGAACTCTTGATTGTTTTGAGCACCACGCGCTAATTTGACTATCACGTGCTCGAGAAGAGAAATATTCGTCAACCTTTTTGCCGCTTAGAAGCCTAACTTCTCCTTCAATTCGTACTTGTCTAGAAAATTCTGTCCAATGAAATACGAGTGCAGCTTTGGGATTCTCAGTCAATTCTTTTCCTTTTCTACTGTTTACGTTAGTAAAGAACACAAAACCTTCTTTACTATATTCCTTTAGTAATACCACTCTTGCAGATGGAATGCAGTCTTTGCTACACGTTGCTAGCGTCATTGCAGTTGACTCTTTACATGGAAAATTAAGTACTTCTTGATACCACTTTGAAAACAAATCAAAAGGATCTTTTTCAGGTAAGAGTGTCATATGCAAAAATAAAATTTAATTCTGACATGCATTGCAAAAATAAGTGCTACGACCATTTTGTCGTATAAGTGTTATGATATTGTTGCAGATTCTGCAAGGTTTTTGCACTTTACCATATACGTAAAAGTTATTTTGAAAGTATCCAGCAGATCCAGATGGTTGTGCATAATCTTTCAGTGTTGAACCACCAGCAGCAATTGCATCACTCAGAGTATTTTTTATTTCGATAGCAAGTTTTTCGCACTCTATATATGTTAAATCTTGTGCTAGCCTAAGTGGTGATATGCGAGCTCTAAATAAGCTCTCAGAAGCATATATGTTACCTACGCCAACTATTAGCTTATTATTCATTAATACTGATTTGATATTTGCTTTTCTGTTCTTTAGCAACTTCTGTAAATAATGTCCGTCAAATTCATTCGTGAGGGGTTCTATTCCTAGGTTATTAAAAAAATTTAGTTCTTGCTCTCTGTTTAAAACAATCACTAATCCAAACCTTCTTGGGTCATTAAAGATTAGTGAAGTGTTGTCAGAAAATAAGAATATCACATGATCATGTTTGTTCTGTGCTTGAGCATATATAAGCTTTCCGCTCATGCCAAGGTGTATGATTACAGCCATACTATCATCTGTACTTAAGATTATATACTTACCTCTACGTTTTATATCATTTATGACTCTGCCCTTTAGCAAATCATCAATATTCTTCGTTATTGGTACACGCAAATTACAATTATTGACTGTAACATTGCTTATTTTCTTATTTTTGATTTTATCAAATAAGAAATTAGAGATGACTTCCACTTCTGGGAGTTCTGGCATCTTGTCTACTCTGTTGCTGTTTTTTTCTTTTTAGAATATTTTGCTTTAAAGCTTTTGCCAATCTTTTTCTCTCTTCTTCTTTTTCCTTATTTTTTTTTATGTTATTCATTATCATAATACATGAACTTGCCGTTGTAGCTCAGGTGGTAGAGTACGTCATTGGTAATGACGAGGTCCCAAGTTCGAATCTTGGTAACGGCAGTTTAGAGGACGATATTCATAAAGTCAACCCTCTAGATGCTAATTAGATTATAGAAAAACGTCTAGTAAATACCTTTTATACACTACCATTAAGCTGCTTTTTCAGTATTACTATTCAATAATACCTGCCGTAATTTTTCTTTAGAAAATCCATGCATTAAAAGAAATTGTATAATCCTTTGCCAAAAATCCCTCACAATATACTGAAGGATTATTAAAACTTACGTTGGCAGGGTTAAACCTGTTACCATAACTTCCCCCACCACAAATATTTTCATAACAACACTGCTTACAATCGTCAGGCCTGTTTTCCATATCACTCAAAAAGTTATTAAAAAATTTATCTGATAAGAACTTAGCCCAACTAGTATTGCTTATGTTATATTCAACAAACTTATGAGGGACACATGTTCTCAAATCATCTAGTGGGCCGAGATTACCATTATTGGAAACACATATTAACGGTAATACAAAAGGACTTCTTTTGCCAAATCCTTCAATTCTTGAATAATTACCGTAAAATAGCTCTAATGAAAAGTTATATAGAAATTTCTTTATCCTTTTTGTGATCATTGTCAGTCAGGTTTTCTGTAATCTTATCTGCCCAGCATATATTACCATCACTGCCATTAAGTTAAGGGAAAGAGAAGTTAAGATTGGACAAAAAATTTGAAGTGATTGATAATTATGGTAAATACTAGGGTGAATTTTTAAGAAAAGGGAGTCTGAAAAGTGCAAGTTATTTAAAAAAGTAATAATTGCAGGTTATTTTGCAAAGAATGTACTAATGCAATGATACTGAAAAGATATCTTGAATTTAAAACACATGTTTTCTAGCTCTTTTCTGGTAGTTGAGTGAACGAATATCAGATATCTTATGACGATCAACTCTTCTCCCTTTTCTCACCACTAAAGTGTTCATCAAAAATAACTGTGATAGTCGATCCATAATGCAGTCTATGTCTGACTCTGTAGAAAAAATATCAAAGGCTAAGTTTTTAATCGCATTAAATGAGACAGATTTATTGATGCTTTTTTTTAGTTTACTATTCTGTGAGCTCAATGTCTCTTCATCATCTTCTATCATGATACTTTCTAGATTACTGATGAAGATAGTTGACCAAAAATCCTGCTTGATAGTTTCAATACTTTTTCCTGTGAAATTCTCTAAATTTAATCTTCCCTTCAGCCTAGAAAAAAATGTTTCTACTCCCCAGCGCAAGTAATATAATCTCTCAAACTCTTCAACTGTAAAACGTTTCTCATCTAACAGAGATGTTACTAACACTTCAACTTCGCCAGAAGAAAGTATTATTTTGACTAACCTGAATTTCATCTCATCAGGTAATCCTAGCTTTCGTAGCTGTCTTGCTACTTTAATAGGTGCGGTAGACACTACCACCGTACTAGATGGGCTTTCCGGCTTAAACATAGCGTTTATTTCATTGAAAGACGAACTTGAACAGCGAATTATATAATTGATTTTCCTTCCTGTAAGCTCAGCAAGAAATCGATAAGATACGTATCCTCTATCACAGATTAACAAATCGTCTGATTTTATGGATTCAAGCATACCGATTGCTAAATCAACCTCATAGCTGTCACCTCTACTTAGCACAGATTTTATTGCAATATTATTTAGCATATCGTAGCAAACTTCAAAGGTTGCACTTGTATAGTCTTCAAATCTCTGGATTCCATTCCATACTGCTCTTGAGCTAAACTCACCTATTATTTTGTCGCTCTTTGGCAGAATCAGTATTGAAGCATCAAATGCAAGTACTCTGAAGCCATGGTGGGTTTTAAATTCCTGATCTTGGTAGTATAGGGAAACTATATCATCATTTAACTCTGAAAACGCAGTATGTTTTAGCTTCTTTCTTGCTTGAGTAAATGCACTTGCCGTAATTGTATAATCTTTTCTTGTATGCAGAACAAACTCATTAAGCATCACTTGTAATGACTTTACACTCTTTCTAAAAATCAGGAGAAATACATTAACGAAGGGCAGCTTTCTTTTTCGTGAGAAGTCTTTTGAGGATGCTCTGTGTGCGTTTATAAAGTTTAAACTCATCAATTTATTTTTTATAAACATGATTATTCTTTTTTTTACTCATGTCATTACTTCTTTTAATTTGTGAATCTTACCTGATTTTATAATACAGTTCATCACTTTTCCTTAACTTAATGGCAGTGAGATCAGACCAGGGATATAGGAAACATTTAAGTAATATATTAAGCAATGATTTGCTAATATCTGATCTCGGTTATTTTGTGCCAAGTTCTTTTAAACAAATCAATGAAATAGGAGCTTATTTCATAAGTCGTTATAAATCCGATACCAACATATATGATGTAGAAACAAATCAAAAAATGGAGTTATTAGAATGTTTAGAGGATAAGTTATTTTTAGAAAACGAGGTATTGTTAGGAAAAGAAGCAAAAATTAGAGTAAGAATTATATGTCAGAAACTAACTGAAGAACAGTCTATGGCCAGAAGAAGGAAAGCTAATAGATTAGCAAGATCGCAGGGATATACATCCTCTAAAAGAAATCAAAAATTGTTGAACTGGTCAATATTTATAACTAATGTTCCAGAAAATAAAATTAGTGCTGAGCAAGTATTAACGATTTACAGAGTAAGGTGGCAAATTGAGTTATTATTTAAATTGTATAAAAGCCATATCAGGCTTGATAAGCTAAAAGGAAAGCCATGCAGAGTATTATGTGAACTATATGCTAAATTGTGCGCAATTCTTATATTTCACGGCATAGTTGGTTGCACAGAAGTGAAAAAGAATACAGAACTTAGCTTAACAAAGGCATTTATTGAGCTAAAAAGGCGGGTTAGAGAGTTATTTTTAGTATTAACCAAAATTAATAGTTTAAAAGCATTTCTTAAAAAACTCACTATAACTTGGTCGCGATTTTCATTAAAAGACAAACGTAGAAGGGCTAGAGTATCCACTTTAACCTCTCTAAATTTGCTCACAATCTCTTAACTTGACGCGTATGGTTTATTTAACACTTCCCTAAGTACGTAAGAAAAAACACTCCTATACTGAAAGTACAAGCATTTGTTGAGATTATTAGGAATGTAAAATCTAGCAGAAATCTTGATAATTCAAACGCTGAACAACTTCAAGCTATTGATAGAAAAATCCCTTAATTGTACATAGGGCAAGTTGGCTTATGTGTTCTTATTCTCACTTTGTAAACATGCCAATAATTTTATCCATTATTCCGCCCATATTTGCTTCAGCTTGAGTGTGTGCTATCTTACCACCGTGTGAAATTAATTTGGGATCTGCGCCAGGTGATATATTAACAAATTTACTACCAACAACTCCACTGCTAGTGATTAGGGCTGAGCTATCAACTGGGAGTTTTATATCCCTACTTATACACATGTCGATTCGTGCTATGTAGGTAGCTTTGTCGAGTGATACACCAGTTATGCTTCCGACTTCCACACCAGAGATCTTGACACTATCACCAACTCCTACACCATTAGCATCAGTAAAAAGGCCATGTATTTTATAACAATCCTTATAGTTTTTCTTTATGTAAGATAATTTATCAATAGCGAAGAAGATAAGAAAAATAGTGAAAATTAATACAAATGATCCAGCAATTATTTCAAGTATATTTGACCTTCGCATCTTTAGTTATTAGGATTCCAGCTTTCATAGTAATTTTTCACCTTTTGCTTTGGGTAGTATGCATCTTTTGTACCCGTTAAATTAGGAGTTTTTCTTGTATTATTATTAATTGGTACTGCATTATCAGTATAATGCAGCCATATATGCCATGCTGGAGGAATTGTTGTAGGCTCAGAAACATTGTCATATATTACCCATCTTTTCCCTTTACTTGACTCATAGTAAGAATTTCCGTTTTCATCCCTACCTATAAGTTTACCTTTTCTCCTTAATAAGTTTGTTACTGAATTATAAATTTTAGATAACATAAAGGTATTAAAACAAAAAGTATTATATATACTAATACTTTAACGATGTATTAACAACAGTTTAATGCAATTACCAATTCTACAAGTTATTATACCAATAATTGCATCGATGTTCTGCTTTCTTACCAGGAAACATAGGGTGTCCTGGTTTATCTCTTTTTTTACAACGGCAGCTACTTTCTTTATTTCATTAATGTTGCTAGTGAAAACATACAATGGTGAAATTATAACTTATTATCTTGGAGATTGGGCTCCTCCATACGGAATAGAGTTGAGAATCGACATATTGAACTCCTTGATTCTAACTTTGGTGAATTTTATAGCGCTGATTAGTGTGCTTTATAGCTTTCATATTAATGAAAAAGAGATTAGCAAAAACAAAATCATTGGTTTTTATTCTCTATTTTTACTGTGCTTGAGTGGATTACTCGGAATTTTAGTAACAAACGATATATTCAACCTTTATGTCTTTTTAGAAATTTCATCTCTTTCTTCTTATGTTTTAGTTTCAATGGGAAGGGATAAGAAAGCTTTAGTTGCAGCATTTGAATACCTCATTAGTGGTACTGTAGGAGCAACATTTTACTTGTTTGGCATCGGCCTTTTATACTCTATGACCGGAACGCTCAACATGTCTGACATGGCTGAAAGAATAGTACCATTATACGATAATAACATCATAAGACTAGGTAAATTATTTATTTTTGTTGGTCTCTCAATCAAAATGGCACTGTTTCCACTCAGTAAATGGCTAGTTAATGCGTATAGTGAAGCACCAAGCTTCATTAGCGTATTCTTTTCAGGTACAGTAACCAAAGTGATGATATATGTTTTTATCAGAATCTTTTACAATGTTTTTCAGCAAAATTTTTTCTTACCACTGCATAATGTGATAATTATCCTCGCACTTTGCGCTATTGTATTTGGATCAATATCTGCAATAATCGAAAAAGATATAAAAAGACTGTTTGCTCACTCCAGTATCAGTCAGATTGGCTATATACTTTTAATGCTGGGTTTAAATTCAAAATCAGGTTTGTTTTCAGCAGTTCTTCACATAGTAAATCATAGCATGATAAAAACGTCTTTATTCATGGTTGCAGGGTGTATTTCTTATAAATTTGGTATGACAAAGATAGAAAATTTGTCAGGACTAAAAAAGTCAATGCCCTATACAACACTCGCATTTACTCTATTTAGTTTAGCATTAATCGGTGTACCCTTGACAAATGGCTTTGTAAGTAAGTGGTATATGATGCAAGCAATTCTTGAATCTCGTGCATGGATTTCCCTTACAGTTTTTGCTGCTGGCTCTTTTCTTGCACTAATATATATGTGGAGAATGGTAGAGAAAATATATTTTGAAAATAGTGCAGCATCAAACGCTGGAATGACACTTAATGAGGTACCATTGCTTATGCTCTTTTGTCTATTATTTATGGCAATTTTAACGGTAATAACTGGGATATATAGTAGTCCAATTCGGTTGGTAATTAATAAATTTGCTTTTTGATTTTCTTATGTTTTATTGTATCTCAAAGTCTGTAAAGTTTTCGCTGTGGATAAGCTGAAGAAGATTCACTTATTATTAGTCATTAACGTAATAGCTCTGTTTTGCGTTGGCATTGTTGTGCAATATTCTTCTGCTGGAGGAAAATGGGCTCCATTTGCAATTCACCAATTGGTCATATTCTCTTTCTTCCTTTTGCTTGCTATAGCTATGTCATTTATAGAGCTAGATTTTTATTTGAAGCACGCTTATTTTTTTTACATAGCAGCAGTAATTGCGCTGTTAGCAGTAAATTTTTTTGGCTCGCACATAATGGGTGCAACAAGATGGATAAAAATTGGGTCAATTAGTTTGCAACCATCAGAATTTGCAAAAGTGGGCTTAATACTTGCACTTGCTTGTTATTTTAATAAACGAAGTGTGTATAAAATGATGGAATTTCAAAGCTTATTTAAGCCACTTATAATTATTTTCTTACCTGTATTCCTGGTGTTGAAGCAACCTAATTTAGGCACAGCTGTGATAATGTTGTTTATAGGAGCATCAATTATATTCACAGCAATAATGGAAAGATCTCATTTAATAATTTTTGGAACGCTTGGCATTTTTGCAATACCAGCTATTTGGCCTTTTTTGCGCCCTTATCACAAGCAAAGGATATTATCATTTTTGGATTCATCAGTAGATCCACTTGGAATAGGTTATAATGCACAGCAATCTCAAATAGCTATTGGTTCAGGAGGTTTGTTTGGTAAGGGGTTTGTTAATGGGAGTCAAACTCAACTTGGATTTTTGCCAGAGAAACGCACAGATTTTGCTTTTGCGGTACTTAGTGAGGAATGGGGGTTCCTAGGCAGCATGGCTTTGGTTTTACTCTATACCACATTGCTTGCTATAATATTCTCCATTGCTTACAGGTCAAAAAATTACTTTTCTAAGTTAATATCTATCGGGGTTTTCGCCTTTTTTGGTGCTCATTTCTTTATAAACATTGGAATGACAATAGGCCTATTACCTATAATAGGTGACCCACTTCCATTTCTATCCTATGGCGGAAGCACAACTGCTGCGAGCTTAATATGTATAGGATTGCTACTTAGTTCCGTGACATCTACAAAGGACTTAAAGCTAAGTTTCCGATTTCACCCATAGAAAGAGCTTAGACAACCATCACTCTGCTAATGGTTAACGTCTTATTCTTCAATGAGAGTCCCATTTTACGGTGCTTAAATCTATTCCCTCTTGTACCATTTCCAAAAGTGGGCTCATCTCTCTTAGCCGTCCAACATTTTTAGTAACAAGATCTGCTGCGTATAGAACTTCATCTTTAGTTGTAAATCGGCCAAGGCCAAATCTAATTGATGAATGCTCAAGATCGTGGCCATTGTTTAGTGATCTTATGACATAAGAAGGTTCAAGAGATGCGGATGTGCATGCAGAACCAGAGCTTACTGCTAAATCCTTGATTGCCATGATAAGAGACTCACCCTCAACATAAGGAAAACTTAAGTTAAGGTTACCTGGAATCCTATTTTCGTAGTCACCATTTAAAACAACATCAGGAAATGCCTCTTTTATTTTGTTGTACAAAATATCTCTCAACTCTTCTAATTTGCTTGCTTCTATTTCCATTTCTTCTTTAGCGATACGTGCCGCTTCACCAAAACCAACTGCAAGGGGAGTAGGAACTGTTCCAGAGCGCATGCCTCTCTCCTGTCCACCACCACTAATTAGTGGCGTCAACCTAACACGAGGATTTTTTCTACGGACATATAATGCACCTATTCCCATAGGTCCATAAATTTTATGGCTAGAAAGGCTCATAAGATCAATGTTCATTTCATTTACGTCTATTGGAACTTTTCCAAAGCTTTGGGCAGCGTCTGTATGAAAAAATATATTATGCTTTCTACACATTGCACCAATTTCTTTGACAGGTTGCATTACTCCGATTTCATTATTTGCCATCATCACTGAAATCAGAATTGTTTTATCAGTGATTGCCTTCTCAAGTTTCAACAAATCTATAATTCCGTTTTGCTTAACGGACAAATATGTAACTTTAAAGCCTTCATTTTCCAGATGTCGACAAGAATCTAAAACGCACTTATGCTCCGTGCAGACAGTTATTATATGATTTCCCTTATTCTTATAAAAGTGAGCAACACCTTTGATAGCCATGTTATTTGATTCGGTTGCACCCGAGGTAAAGACGATTTCTTTGCTGTCTGCATTCACTAAATCAGCAATGTGCTTCCTTGCTTTTTCTACTGCTTCCTCAGCTGTCCAACCAAATGAATGGCTACGAGAGTGTGCATTACTAAACTCACCAAAATAAGGTATCATCACCTCCAAAACACGAGGATCTACTTTAGTAGTAGATTGATAATCGAGAAATATTGGTAATTTTATTTTAGTATCATGTATTTTCTTACTTTCAACATTCATAAAGCTACCAAAGAGACAAAATTTACAACTATTTAATAGCACTAAAGCTTAATTTTTTCAAGATATAATCTTGCCTAAACGAAAGTTGTCAGCGCTCTCTCCTACGTTATTCCAGTGTCCCTGTAATGTCATTTCCTATGATCAGTGTTTATGCAGCTAGGTCAAATATGCGCTAGGCAACCCTACTAGCGCCAGCAGTTTCTTGCTGTCCATTTGTTAAGACTGGTTTATCAACTTGAGTATCAGGCTTGGACAATGCATATGAAGGTATTGCGCAGCGCTATCTACTTGATCGTCTTGGCGGGTTCTTGGGAACATTAAAATTTCATACTCAAAATCGCTGAGCCATATTGCTTGATGCGGCAGAAAAACCTTGCCAGATTCTATTATCGGAACAATCTGGTGGAATCGAGCGAGTTTACCGTTATGCGGCACTATTCCGATAATAGATATTGCCTTGAGCTCTTGAATCAATTGTTGACCGCTTGTTTTTGCTTCGATTAAAATTGCGTGTGGCTTCCACCTTGCAGCTAGTGATAGAACTTGTTCTTTTAGAGTCGCTCTACTAAAAAAGACATATATTAATTATGTTTAGACAAACTAGTGCGAAAGATAAGCTAAATTTTTTAATATACAAAATACCTTAAATGAAAAAACATAACGAATTATATTGAGACGTAATCCAATTTTAAATCACTTAAGAAAGAACTCCTACATTACGCTAGATAAAGTAGGAGAAATATATCTGATTATGTATACATTAATAAAAAACTTGCGAGTAAAATTTTTACAAAAGTGCTAGTACAGTACCGCCAATTGCTAAATCAGAAACACTTGGTAAATACTCATCATATTCCCTGCTTTGTGTTTCTTCTTTATCAGAAGCTAGCAATTCTAAACTGGATATATTTTCTAATTTTTCATTAAGTTCGATTATTTCCTTGTCTAAAGGTATTACTCTGTCCTGAATATCTATAACATCAAAAGCAATGTCTGCATCAATTTTTGCTCTTTCATTTAATTTATGAAATAATTGTTTGAACTCAGATGCTTCTTGATTAAAGGATTTTATTTCTTCACTTAGCATATCTATTGTATTTTTAAAACCTATAACTACATCTTGTTCAAAATAGTCCATTTTTTCTGTAAGCTCTCTTATTTGATTAGTTATGATCAACACCTATTGTTAAAAAAACACTATAATAGGGATAAGTTAAGAATATAATAATAGTGTTTCTAATTGCTTTGTTTTTGTATTAAAAAGATAATTTCCAGTATCAGCTATTTTCACAATGTCCGTATAGCTGCAACTCGCGAGCTACTGTCTTTCATCCACTGCAGATATTGCACGGTGCTGTCGACTTGATCGTCGTGGCGGGTTTCTGGAAACATTAAAATTTCATACTCAAAATCGCTGAGCCATACTGCTTGGTGTGGCAGAAAAACCTTGCCAGATTCTATTATTGGAACAACCTGGTGGAATCGGGCAAGTTTACTACTATGTGGCACTATTTCGATAACAGATAGGTCACTATTTGCCTTTAGCTCTTGAATCAATTGCTGACCACTCGTTTTTGCTTCGATTAAAATTGCGTGCGGCTTCCATCTTGCAGCTAGTGACAGAACTTGTTCTTTAAGTTTTGGATACTCAAGCTTTGCACGGCACACATCGAGTAAATAAAACTTATTATCTACCTTTGTCCAGGTGGTGCAGACACTAAAGCCGCTAGAATCGTTTGTTGAAACTGCAGTATCCCAGCTCTGAGTTATATGCGAGAGATTGTCAGGAAAATTTCTATAGCGTTTCAACCATTCTTGCTTAATTATACCACTTGAAAGCGGCAGAGGATTTTGTTGATATTGAGCAGCAAAAGCGTAACTCCCAAGTTCAGCCTTTATCATTTCAATTTCTCCTCCATCTAGGGGATATAGCAGCCACTGCCATTAAGTTAAGGGAAAGAGAAGTTAAGATTGGACAAAAAATTTGAAGTGATTGATAATTATGGTAAATACTAGGGTGAATTTTTAAGAAAAGGGAGTCTGAAAAGTGCAAGTTATTTAAAAAAGTAATAATTGCAGGTTATTTTGCAAAGAATGTACTAATGCAATGATACTGAAAAGATATCTTGAATTTAAAACACATGTTTTCTAGCTCTTTTCTGGTAGTTGAGTGAACGAATATCAGATATCTTATGACGATCAACTCTTCTCCCTTTTCTCACCACTAAAGTGTTCATCAAAAATAACTGTGATAGTCGATCCATAATGCAGTCTATGTCTGACTCTGTAGAAAAAATATCAAAGGCTAAGTTTTTAATCGCATTAAATGAGACAGATTTATTGATGCTTTTTTTTAGTTTACTATTCTGTGAGCTCAATGTCTCTTCATCATCTTCTATCATGATACTTTCTAGATTACTGATGAAGATAGTTGACCAAAAATCCTGCTTGATAGTTTCAATACTTTTTCCTGTGAAATTCTCTAAATTTAATCTTCCCTTCAGCCTAGAAAAAAATGTTTCTACTCCCCAGCGCAAGTAATATAATCTCTCAAACTCTTCAACTGTAAAACGTTTCTCATCTAACAGAGATGTTACTAACACTTCAACTTCGCCAGAAGAAAGTATTATTTTGACTAACCTGAATTTCATCTCATCAGGTAATCCTAGCTTTCGTAGCTGTCTTGCTACTTTAATAGGTGCGGTAGACACTACCACCGTACTAGATGGGCTTTCCGGCTTAAACATAGCGTTTATTTCATTGAAAGACGAACTTGAACAGCGAATTATATAATTGATTTTCCTTCCTGTAAGCTCAGCAAGAAATCGATAAGATACGTATCCTCTATCACAGATTAACAAATCGTCTGATTTTATGGATTCAAGCATACCGATTGCTAAATCAACCTCATAGCTGTCACCTCTACTTAGCACAGATTTTATTGCAATATTATTTAGCACATCGTAACAAACTTCAAAGGTTGCACTTGTATAGTCTTCAAATCTCTGGATTCCATTCCATACTGCTCTTGAGCTAAACTCACCTATTATTTTGTCGCTCTTTGGCAGAATCAGTATTGAAGCATCAAATGCAAGTACTCTGAAGCCATGGTGGGTTTTAAATTCCTGATCTTGGTAGTATAGGGAAACTATATCATCATTTAACTCTGAAAACGCAGTATGTTTTAGCTTCTTTCTTGCTTGAGTAAATGCACTTGCCGTAATTGTATAATCTTTTCTTGTATGCAGAACAAACTCATTAAGCATCACTTGTAATGACTTTACACTCTTTCTAAAAATCAGGAGAAATACATTAACGAAGGGCAGCTTTCTTTTTCGTGAGAAGTCTTTTGAGGATGCTCTGTGTGCGTTTATAAAGTTTAAACTCATCAATTTATTTTTTATAAACATGATTATTCTTTTTTTTACTCATGTCATTACTTCTTTTAATTTGTGAATCTTACCTGATTTTATAATACAGTTCATCACTTTTCCTTAACTTAATGGCAGTGATATTACCATGCCCTCCACCATCTCTATCAAACTGACAATGGCTACTGTGATTATTTCTACCATGAAAATTATCTGAAAGCTTCTCTATTCTTTTAAGTATAATACTACTGCTAACTTGACCGATATTAGCGCTAAGAAGCTCTAATAATAAATTCACTTGTTTTTCTTTATTGTTTACCATAATTATTTTGCTTTAAAATAGCAAAGTCTAGGTTTACTATAGCTTTCGTCAAGCATTTATCTGAGCTATTTATATATTGGAGTGCTACTCGTTATTTTGTTGGCTTTCAAATGTATAACTTTCGGTATCTTGTTTTCAAGGACTTTTAACTTAATATTACCACTATTAAAGTCAATACTATAACACTTTAGTTCTTGACCATTCTTGAGTCCCATATTATGGCAATCACTACCTAATTTAACCCCACGTATTTTTTGTAGCTCTAGACTTCTGGTTAAGTTAAAGCATATATCACTATACTTATCAGTATCTTGGAAAGTTAAATTTTTATTGAGTAATCTACTAGGTAACAAACTGAGAAGTATGCTAGAATCTCTTATAGAGGCTATGATGTCTTTTATAAAAGACTCTGGTAAGTAATGTTTTAAATGACTTGCAAATAAGTCAACATTAAAATTAACTTGCTTTGAAGTCGCTTCATTTATTATTCTATTTATAATATTTAATAAGTTATATTCTCCATTACTAATCTCATTTAATTTCTCATCAATTATCATTGCAAGAATAAAACCTTTGTTATAGCTCAACATGCTTATGTTTTGATCAAGTAAATGTTTTTTGCCTACCTTTTCAAAATTAATATCAAGTACTAAGGAGTTAAAATATTCTTTTAAAATAGCATTAATTATTTCTAAATATTCATCTTTATTAATAAGTTTCGTGTCAAGTAAGGTTTTCACTCCATAAAATTCCGTAAATCCTTCAAAAAACCACTTATATTTTATTTCATTTTTCTTATCGTTGTCTTGCTCTATTATATGTCCTATATATCTGTGAATTAATTCATGTGATATCACTCTAGTATAATCTTTGATATTTTTTTTTAAGCTTCCCTCAATAATTACATAGTCCTTTCCTGCAGCACCTGTAGTTCTACTAAGATTGGGATTATCAACAAGTACTATATTATACGGCTTACTTTCTAGTATGAATAAGTTATCTTGAGCTAAGATAATTTTATTAATAATATTTACAAGACTGATACTATTATGAGCATTGGTATAAAGCTTATTTCTTTTATCAAGATCAAAACTTCTAAAATTGTCAGTTCTAATAATTTTTTCTATATTATCAAAAGGTTTTCTAAAAGGTAAAAAATCAGGTAAGTTTTTTAAATGTGATGAAGAGTTATCTAAAGCAATAGCAGAGTGCGTATACTGAATGTATATAAGGAAAAAACAAATAATATAATTTAATAGACTGTGTACGTTTTTAAGCTTAATGTTTGCCATAAATAAAACAGGACATTGAAGAAGTGTAAGTAATTACGATTAAGCAAATATAATTTATTGCTAAGTAGGTGATAAGGATAATTTTAATTATCTCTTTAAAACTTTACTCTTCCCATATTATTGAACACCTTATAATAAAGACTGAGAAGAAAGTTATAAAGGATTCCATATTCTTATCATCATAGCGCTGTTACTATAGTAATAACACTAAGAATAACTATAAGTTTCTTTGAATGATAGTTGAATTTTGATTGAAATTTTGAGGCTATAAAAACCGCAGGTACCAGTTGGTTTTTATTAGCTAAAGTAAAGGTCAAGTATCTGGAATTCTGAACATAAAATCCCCCTATGAAAAAAAGATTAGAAAAAAATGCAGTGCACATACGACAGAAATTAAGTATGTGTGTATGCACCCACATACGCTGAAGAGGATACGCTACATTTTTTTATGAGTTTAATAAAAAAAGTCTGCAGACAAAGATAAATTTTTGAGCTCTAAAAGTATCTCTAATTGTAGTTATAATCAGATTTAAAATGTGCGGAAGTAATTTTTAGCTAAAGTAAGAATATATTGTAGAAAAAAGAATCCAAAAGTTAGCGTTATTGGTAATCCAACTTGGTGTAACGGCACTGTAGACCTTACAATAAAGACTGAGAGGAAAGTTACAAAGGAAGATTATCATGCTTCTTCCATATTCTTTCTACTTTCTTGTTTTTAAGTAGCTCTAATGCTTTGTGAAAGTGATGCCTTGTTTTACTTGGCACTATAATGTCATCAATGTATCCATGTGATGCAGCAAAAAATGGATTAGCAAATTTCTCTTTATATTCTTTGATTAACGTTTGCTGGTCTTTTTCATGCCTAAATATAATTTCAACTGCACTTTCAGGGCCCATTACAGCTATTTCAGCAGTTGGCCAAGCATAATTTATATCACCTTTTAAATGCTTTGAGTTCATAACAATATATGCACCACCATACGCTTTTCTAGTGATAAGGCTAATTTTCGGCACGGTCGCTTCAGCGTAAGCGTAAAGCAGTTTCGCTCCGTGTTGTATTATATTATTGTATTCTTGATTTGTACCTGGCAGGAAACCTGGAACATCAATAAGTGTGATGATGGGAATGTTAAATGCGTCACAAAACCTTACAAACCTTGCAGCTTTTCTTGAAGAGTCAATATCTAAGCATCCTGCAAGGTGCATAGGTTGATTTGCAACAATACCGACAGTATTTCCTCCAATTCTACCAAAACCAATTATGATATTACGAGCAAAATCAGGTTTTAGTTCAAAAAATTTCCTTTCATCACACACCTTTTCAATGAGTTCATACATATCATAAGGAGTATTAGGATTATTAGGAACTAGAGTGTTCAAAGATTCATCAACATCATCAATTAAGTCGCAGATTGGTACAGGTTTTGGCAACTCTTGATTGTTTGCTGGCAAAAAGGTGAAGAATTTTCGCATTTCTAGTAGCATTTCAACTTCATTATTGAATGCAAAATCTGCTACTCCTGTTTTGCTCGTATGAATTTTTGCTCCACCGAGATCTTCGTGGCTTACGTTCTCGTATGTAACTTTTTTCACTACATCTGGTCCGGTTATAAACATGTATGAGCTATTTTTTACCATGAAAATAAAATCGGTTAGCGCTGGAGAGTAAACTGCACCGCCAGCACATGGGCCCATGATTAGAGAGATTTGTGGTATAACGCCTGATGCATTTACATTCCTTTGAAAAATTTCTCCGTAACCAGCAAGGGAATTTACTCCTTCTTGGATTCTGGCTCCACCAGAATCGTTTAGTCCGATAATTGGAATTCTGGCATTAATTGCCATATCCATAATTTTGCATATTTTTTTTGCATGTGATGCACCAAGTGATCCACCAAAGACAGTGAAATCCTGAGAATAAACAAAAACTTTTCTGCCATAAATAGTACCATGGCCAATTACAACTCCATCACCTAAAAAATCAGCATTTTGCATGCCAAAATCAGTTGCGTGATGCTTCACAAACTTATCATACTCTTGAAATGAATTTTCATCGAGCAATATACTCAGCCTTTCTCTAGCGGTTAGCTTTCCTTTTTCATGTTGTTTGTTAACTCTATCAGGACCTCCTCCTTTTTCGGCTTCTAATATTTTGATCTTTAGAGTTTCTAGTATTTCAGAGTCTTGCATGTAGTAAAATAACTTTCAAATTGGTTGTAAACTTTATTGAGCTTACAAATCCTATTGATTATACACATACACCGTTACTGCATGCAACGGTGTATGTGTACGATAATTAATGCGCTAGCAATTTCTATTTAATATTTTGAGAATGCTGAGACTCACTAACATTCTGTGCACTTGCACTTGTTACACCTGTTGATGGATTAATTGTTATAACTTCTCTTTCAATTCCTTGTAAGTTTGAAGCCAATGAGACCAATTTTGCTAGAGTCATGTCATTATATTTATCCATCTTCTTATTCTCATAATAGCCAATTTTTATTTTTACAGCTTTGTTTTCCTCGAAGTCCTCAGGACTTATATTATCACTTAAATCAGTACAAAATACGTTACCATTTTCACTAATATTTAAAGCAATACTGCAATCTCTATCACCCACTTTCCAGTTAAATTTAATTATACAAGACTCATTTAGTATTTGATAAAGCCTTACACCATCATCACTTTATGAAACACGCACCAACCTTTTATCTTCTGGAGATACCAATGTAAAAGCTCCAATTTTTGGATTACTATCCTTTAAGGCTTTACCAGGAAATGAGTTATCAAATTTTAACTCACCTCTGCCTTCTTTTAACGATACCCACGCAGTAAATGATTTATCTTCTTTTCCTCTCAACCTCACATCTACAGAATCATTACCTGTATATTCAGCAATTCCTTTTCGAATTACACTCAGAAATTTCTTAGTTTCTTCATCATTGTCACTCAAAAAAAGCTCCTTATTTTCATGTGACCGGGATGGATCATTGAGATTCTCCAATGCTTTAGCTAAAGTTATATAGTTACATATACGTGTCCTGTTGTTATAAGGTGTCCCTAATTTATAAATTTTAGGAGTTAATTGAGCAACTTGATCGAAATTCATTATTAAAGTTTCATTTGCATTATGCATAGCGCCTCCAATTTTACATAATAAACTTAAGATAAAATATCCTAATTTTAGGATAGGTATATAATCTATCAAGTCAATAGTTAAACTAAAAAATTTTGATTATAATTTACTATGTATAAAATACGCTCTTAAACTATGCTGAAAATAGTAATAATAGGCCTTCCAAATGCAGGCAAGTCAACTCTATTTAATAGGCTAGTAAGAAGAAAAGCAGCGGTAGTTAGTGACATTCCAGGAGTAACGAGAGATAGGCGTGAAGGAATTGGAAGAATTAGTGATTTAGAGTTTAAAGTTATAGATACAGGAGGATGGAATGACCAAACCAGTTTTTCACTACAAGTTATTGAACAAATAGAGTTTTCTTTATTAAGCGCAGATGTAATTTTTTTTCTTGTTGATGCAAAAGTGCAAAACGAGCAGAACAAAGAGTTTGCAAAGTGGCTGAAGAGAAAAACGAACAAACCTGTAATACTAATAGCAAACAAATGCGAAAGTCATAAATCGGAAAATGTTGATTATTTGCAGTTCTTCAACTTCATAGGTCCGGTGTATATCTCAGCCGAACATAATCTTGGTATGATTGATCTTTATGATGTATTAGCTGGTGTTATTGAAGATTTTAACAAAAAAACTGAGCTGCCTGAAAGTGAGTCCATTAGACTGAGGATTGCAATCATCGGTCGCCCAAACGTTGGAAAATCAACTTTTTTAAACAATTTACTTGCAGAAAATAGACTAATAGTAAGCTCAAAACCTGGTACCACGCGTGACTCTGTGGATATTTCATACGACCATAATGGGAAATTAATCACTCTCATCGATACTGCGGGAATCCGCAGAAAGGCAAATGTTGTTGATAACTTAGAATCAAGATTTGTTGAAAAAAGTATAGAGTCAATAAAGCGCTCTCATGTAGTGATTTTAATGCTAGATTCCTTGCTTGGCGTTGAGCAGCAGGATTTATCAATTGCTGAAGCTGCAATTAAAGGGGGGAAGGGAATTATCATTGTTTTAAATAAGTGGGATTTAATAGGTAAGGATGACAGAAGTAAGTTAATAAAATTTGTCAAACAACAGGAAGTGACTCGGTTATTTTTGGAAGTGCCAACTGTAACAATTTCTGCATTGAAAGGTATGCGCTGTGGTGATGTGATAGATAAGTGTCTTGAAGTGAGTGAATCCTTAAACAAGAAGATCAGCACTGCAAAACTGAATAATTGGCTAATAGATGCTGTGGAAAAACATTCTCACCCACTTATAAAAGGTAGAGCAATTAAAATGAAGTATATTGCTCAAATTGGCACCAAACCTCCAGCTTTTTCTTTGGTATGCAACGTCCCGGAAAGTGTTGATGAGAGTTATAAACGTTATTTGACTAATGGTCTTAGAAAAAACTTCTTTGTTGAAGGCGTACCAGTCAGATTACTTTTGAAAAAGAACAAAAATCCCTATGTAAAGTAGGTAATCTTGTTTTATTAATAATATAGTTTTTTATCTTATTAATATTGTTAACAAATAAACAATATTACTTAGATAAGTAGTTGATAAGTTAATATTATATAGTAAAATATTAACTTATTTAGTGCTTTTGCTATGAATTATAAAGGACAAGATTTAAGGCCTGGATCTCCACATACTTTCACGGTTGATACACCTTTAGTATTTCAGTGGCTTCCAAGGCGATATGGATATCCGATCCCAGAAAAATATTTGGAGAGATTGAGCGAATGGGCAAAAAGAGAAGATACGCGTGTAGTGAAGTTAGTAATAAATGGATCTGGTTTTACTCCTACGCAACGTAAAGAGTTGGAGAATAAAATATCAAACAGAGAGTTTAACCCAAACAAAAACATAGAGCTTATAGACTTTAATGAGCTGGATTTAGGAGAGTATGAATTTAGCTTTCACTTACAAACAGATAAGAAAACAGAACTATCTAAATGTCCTTTATACACTGTATCTCAATATTTCAAAGATCTATACTCTATTACAGAAAGTAAAAGATTATCTTTTGGTGTTGAGATAGACAGTATGCGTATATTTATGTTGTTGGTATTGAAATCTCCTATGATCTATTTTGATTTTGATATCTCACCTAAAGAAGACAAGAAAGTTGGTAAGATTCATGCTAGGCAGGGCTTTTTGGTTGCTGAAAATGACAAGACAGGTCACGACTATGACGGTATAACAAATATTGAGAATGCTATAGTTGCTGTAAGTGATGCTGGTAAAGTAAAGGTTACGGAATTTTATAATGAGATAAAGCATAGATTTCAAAAGTATTATCCTACTCTCCGATCATCACCGCATCACATTTATACACTAATGGAAAATATTGTATATAACAGTCCTATTAATGAGGTTCTTCCTACTTCTGATTATACAAGTCTTAGCGAACATCTTAATAGATTACAAGAAGAGAAAAGATTGCTTATAAAAGAAACATTTGGGTTTAAAACCAATGGAGGAGAAGTTGATATTCAATATGACAATAGCTGGACGAAAAACAAGGATGAATTGTATACTAAAGAAGAGATTGCAAGAATAGATAGTGATACTAGGGTTGTAACTAGTATGCAAACTAAATCAGTATCTAGCTGTGAATACATGCATAGAGGCTAGATAAAAAAGTTATAGAGTGATATGTGTCGCTTTATAATTATATAGAACATTATTAAACAAAAGTTGACTTTTTCGGTTGTTGTGGTAATTCGTTAATTATGTCAGATATAAATAACAGTTCTACAATCTTTTTGCTGTCAAGTGCCGCTGCTCTGATTTTTGCATATGTGCTAGAGTATTTCTTCAATATGCTACCATGCAAGTTATGCATATACGAGCGAGTAGTTTACTATGTTACAGGGCTACTTGCAGTTGCGTACATGTTCAAAGACAACAAAATCCTAATCTATGCAATGTTTTGCAGCTATCTCATTGGTGCAATAATATCTTTTTATCATGTAGGTCTTGAACTCCACTTATTTCATGATGTTTTAGGCTGTACAGAGCAAGCAAGTGGTAACGTTAGCATAGAAGAGCTAAGAAATAATCTATTAAACCCTAACTACTCTCCGTCTTGTGACAGACCTCATTATATTTTTGGTGTTTCGTTAGCAACATGGAATCTTATTTATCTTATAGTAGCTCTATTCTTATCAGGTAAAATGTATTGTGGAGAAAGAAATAAGGTACAACAGTAACTGGTATAGACGCTGTACTTGTTCGTTACTTGGTGCTGTCCGTAATTTAAAAATTTGGCAAGTCACACCCACTGATTCTTGCACAGCTGTACGAACATTATGGTTCAGCATGCCAGTGCCCTCTTTCTTGTCATCCGAGTAGCTGAAACTGGAAGTGCAGCTATCATCCAAATAACCTTTCATTGTTATGAAAGCAGCCTATTTCTTGTCATCCCAGTGCCCAGATACTGGGATTCAGTTTGTCCATAGTCTCACCAAAAACGTTGTATTTTAGCATAATTTTGTGCTCAATATGCTTATTTGTAGTAAAGATTTCAGCATCAAGTGCTGGCCTGAAGCTTTAGCTATAAATATTAATAAATTTACTAAGTAAAAAAAGGCAAAAGAATCCCTATATAGCGAGTTTTAATAATGTAAATTGATAATGTGCTAACAAGCGTGTTTTGGCTGAAGTAGAAAAAATTTAAAAAACATGTAGCCGCTATAATTTTTATGTAATCTGCCAATAAATATCTGAGTTTTGTTGTTAAACCCGCGGAGATTAAAAATAAGGATAAATACTCTTATTGATATAAGAAGAAAAGTGGGAAGGTTTGTCAAGCCGCTTCTATGCACCTGAGCATTGATCATACGGGTTCCATCTGTTATATATAGTCTTTTGCATACGAAGAAAACTGATGAATGAGTATGATATTACAGTTATAGGCAGCGGTCCTGGTGGTTATATAGCAGCAATTAGAGCGGCGCAGCTTGGACTTAAAACTGCAATTGTTGAAAAGGAGGAAAATTTGGGTGGTATATGCTTAAATTGGGGATGTATACCAACAAAATCGCTACTTAGAGCGTCTGAAGTTTATAGATTAATAAGAAGATCAGAAGAATTTGGCATAAAAGTAAAGGATACAAGTTTTGATATACAATCAATAGTGAAATATTCAAGGAACGTTGTTGATAAGCTATCAAGTGGTGTTGAGTATTTGATGAAAAAAAATAACATCAAAGTTCATCAAGGCTTTGGTAAACTTGCAGGTAACTATGTTGTAAAAATTCTTAATGATAAGAAGGAGGAGGAAATTTCTTCTAAGCATATCATTTTAGCAACAGGTGTAAGGGCAAGAAATCTTCCTGGAATCGAAGTAGATGGAGATTTAATATGGAATGCGCAGCACGCTATGACTCCAAAGAAGTTACCAAAATCTCTACTAATCATAGGTTCTGGTGCGATAGGAATAGAGTTTGCAAGTTTTTATAGTACTTTGGGAGTTGATGTAACAATTATAGAAGTAAAAGACACTATTTTGCCGCTAGAAGATAAAGATATTTCAAATTTAGCACAAGAAATATTCACAAAACAAAGGATAAAAATATATACAAACAGTAGCGTAAAAGCTTTGACTAAAAATAAAGACTTTGCTCAAGTGTTACTAAGTAGTGGTGAGAGCAAAGAATTTGATAGGGTGATTGTTGCAGTTGGCGTGCAAGCAAACACTGAAAATATAGGTTTAGAAAATACAAAAATTAAGTTGAGTCCTTCTGGTTTCATTGAAACGAATGAGTGGTATGAAACAAGTGAATCAAGTGTGTATGCAATAGGTGATGTAGCTGGTCCCCCATGTTTAGCGCATAAAGCAAGTCATGAAGCTGTAATCTGTGTTGAGAAAATTGCCGGTAAAAATGCTCATAAGTTAAAAAAAGAGTGCATACCAAATTGCACTTACTCTCATCCGCAAGTAGCAAGCGTTGGCCTTACTGAGGAACAGGCAATAAAAAGTGGATACGATATAAAAGTAGGAAAATTTCACTCCAACTTTAATGGTAAATCTATTGCACTAAGTGAAACTGAAGGTTTAGTGAAAACAATTATAGACAAAAAAACAGGCGAACTTCTTGGAGCTCACATGATAGGAGCGGAAGTAACAGAGTTAATTAGCAATTTCGCTCTTGCAAAGCAACTAGAGGGAACAGACTGCGACATAAAATCTACGATTTTTCCTCATCCAACTATTTCGGAAATTATACACGAATCAGTACTTGCTGCAGATGATGAATCGTTAAATAGTTAAGCTAACGATCCATTGTTTTAGAGCTACAATTATCCTGATTAGGCGATTCAATTCTAATAGATTGATTACCAATATCAGATTTTTCTAACTTTTCTTTTAACCCTTCAGCTGCTTCTTTCACTTCAAGCTTTTTTTCCTGATTAAGATCCTCTGGGCTTTTTCTTTTACTGTCTAAACCTTGTTGTCTATCAATATTTTTATTGAGTTGTTCTTGCTGAGGTAGATCAACAACTGAGTTAAAAAGAGCTTTTATTATGTTTTTTAATAAACCTCCGCTTCTGCTTTGCTCTTGAGGCTTATTTTTTACGTTAGATTCTTTTTTACTGTCACTACTTTTAGGCATTTTTAACTCAACTATCATAAAGCTTGATAAAATTTTACATGCAAAGTATTAAAAAATAATTAACAATCTATTATCAAATTACTACTTACAGATGACTATTATTCTAGCAACAGGCGGTACAGGTGGGCATGTTTTTCCAGCTATAACCTTAGCAAAAGCACTAAAGGTACAAGGGCACAATTGTATATTATTCACTGATCAAAAAACCATCAATATAGAAAGTTATATTTTACCATTGTGCAAGCCAAGTGGCAACAAATTGAAGTTTCTCTTTTTGTTAATGTATAGTTGTGTATTAGCACTGTATCAAACAAGAAAATTAAAACCAAAGCTAATCATTGGTTTTGGTAGCTACGCCTCTTTTCCAACTCTTTTTGCAGCAAAGATTTTTTCTATACCTATAATTTTACATGAACAAAATATAGTTTTAGGGAGAGTAAATAGATTCTTTTTCAAGAGTGCAAAATTAATTGCAACTAGCTTTCCAGAGACTAAGTATGCAGAAGGTAGTAAATGCGTTTTTACAGGAAATTTTGTCGATATAGAAGCACAAGGCTATTCTAGAGCTGAAACAGTTTTAAACGTGTTAATAATAGCAGGCAGTCAGGGTGCAAATTTTTTTGATGATGTAGTGAGCAGCGTAATTTGTGATCTACCTGTTGAAGTAAAAGAGAGGATTAGAGTAACGCAGCAATGTACGAAGAAAAATATAAACAAGGTCAAGAGTCTATACAAAAATGAAGGAATTGATTGTGAGTTAAGTGAGTTTTTCGATGATATAGAAAATAAACTGGCCAATGCTCATTTGGTAATTAGCAGAGCGGGGGCAACTTCAATAGCAGAGATTACTCTTGCTGAGCGTCCTGCTGTATATATTCCTTATCCTCACTCAAAAGATAACCATCAATTTTATAATGCAAAACATATTGAAGATTCGGGAGCAGCTGTAATAGTTGAGCAAAATAGTAACGCGAAAAAGAATCTAGGAGAGTTGCTAGTTGATTTATTGCAAAATTGTCAAAAATTGCGTGATATGGCTAATAATACTAAGAAAACAAGAATAAGGAATGGAGTTACTGAATTTATTAAGGCAATAGCTCAAGAACTTAGTTGACGAATTGCTTTTTCTTCAAATGCATTCCATAGTTCTTTTTCTAGTGATTTACTATACAACTTATTGATATAAACTACTCCCGTAGGTGAGGTAGTATTAATTTCGAGCAGGAAGTCATCTATAATATCAATACCAACAAATATTAGCCCTCTTTTCTTTAGCTCAGGACCAATTTTATTACATATTTCAGTGTCTCTATCATTCATTTCAATAGATTCAAAACTTGCTCCAAGCCGCATATTTGTTCTGATTTCTCCGCTAGACTTTGGAACTCGCTTCATTACTCCTATTGGCTTTCCATCCAGTAGCAGTATTCTTTTATCTGTATTTATCTTTTTACAAAATGCTTGTGCAATTACAGGACATTCATATTTTGCAATCATGAGATCGACTACCACTTGAATGCTATTTTGGTCTTGTATTCTTATTACGTCATTTCCTCCATAGCTATATAGTGGTTTCAAGATGATATCCTGATAGTCGTGACAAAAATTTCTAATCATCGATATATTTTCAGTGATCAAAGTTGGAGGAATTAGCTCTGGAAATAGTGAAGTAATTAATTTTTCAGGACAGTTTCTTATTTCTGTTGGATTATTTATTACTAACGCAGTAGTCTTTTCTAAGATATAGGTTGTTGTAATGTACCGCATATCAAATGGTGGATTCTGTCTGATAAATATGATATCCATTTCATTTAGGTTGATTACTACATCCTCTTTTGAAATGAAGCTACAATCATCAACGCTGACTTTCTGAGCAAGGGCAATTGGCTGATTTAACTTGAGTGCTAAATTATTAGGTACATAAACAAAAATTTCGTACCTTCTTCTTTGCGCTTCTTTTATTAATGAAAATGTAGTATCAGCTTCAAAATTTATACTTTCATCCATCTGAAAAGCTACTTTCATTTATCCTCCCTTCCTATTACAATATAATATAGTACCATAAAAGTGTTAATAATGGAGCAAAGTATGGAATTAACAATAGGAAATAATGCACCTGATTTTAGCTTGCCAACAGATTCTGGTGAGATTTTATCACTGAGTGAATTTTTTGATAAAAAAAATGTAGTTCTTTATTTTTATCCTAAAGACGATACTCCGGGCTGTACAATGGAGGCAAAAGGCTTTAGAGACAAAATAGAAAATTTCTCTTCTCTTGACACAGTGATAATTGGTGTATCAAAAGATAGCGTTAAGTGCCACGCTAACTTCAAAGCAAAATATTCTCTGCCATTTTCTTTGATTTCTGATGAAAATGCTGAAATGTTGGGAAAATATGGTGTTTGGGTAAAGAAGAGCATGTTTTTTAAGAAGTATATGGGAATAGAGCGGACTACTTTTTTAATAGATAAAAAAGGTAAAGTAGTGAAGATCTGGAAAAATGTAAAAGTTATTGGACATGTTGATGAGGTTCTGGAAGAAGTAAGGAGAATATAAATTAAAGAATGACTACCCATTGCTATATAAAAAAACTGAAATTATATAACTTTCGTAGTCATTCAAACTTTGAACTGGATTTAGATGATAGACCAGTTGTAGTAACTGGCAAAAATGGTATTGGAAAAACTAATATACTTGAAGCAATCTCATTGCTTGCTAAAAGCAACGGAATGAAAAAAGCAAAAATCAATGAGATGCAAAATAGGCGCAGTAATGAAAGTTGGGTAGTGTATTATGATTTTTTCAATGGAGCAGAGCTTAACTCAATTGGTATAGGAAAGAATCTTAATAAGAAATTAATACAAATTGATGGGAAAACGCAGTCAAGCTACTCATCTTTGTATAGAATATCTAATGTAATATGGCTAATTCCACAAATGGACTATATTCTTCTTAATTCTCCAAGCGACAGGTTAAAATTTTTAGACCGTATAGTTTCACTATTTGAAGAAAATTACACCTATTGCTACATGAAATATAGAAAAGCTAAGCATGAGCGAAGTAAATTGCTTAGAGAGAATATTTTGGACGAAAGCTGGCTCTCTAGTCTTGAAAACGTCATGGCTACCAATGCAATTGATATTTTACGTATGCGATCATCTGTTTTAAAGATATTACAAGACACAATTGATAACCATTCCTGTAAGCTTTTTCCGAAGGCAAGTTTGAAATTCAGCAGCCAGCTAACTTTGGACGATACTACAGAATATTTTCAGAATCGTCTAAAGGAAAACAGAGAAAAAGACTCATTAACTGGTAGAGTAACCTTTTCTGTACATAATGATAATTTTTGGGTTTTTTGCCAAAAAGGGGACATGCCAATAAATCTTTGTTCTACTGGAGAGCAAAAGCTATTACTGCTTTCTATCATCTTATCTAGTGTAAAAGCAAGGTGTATTCATTACAATAAAGCACCTCTTCTTCTGCTTGACGATATAATGTCGCATCTGGATAAAGATTACAGAAAGGTGTTAATGGAGGAGGTGTTAAGCATTCAATGTCAAACTTGGATAACCGATGTAAATCAAGATAATTTCAATAACTATCTTTGCTCTTTCAAGTTTTTTGAATTATCAAGTAAATAAATTTCAAGCGTGCTGTCATACATCAAGCTCATATTCGGTATGTAAATCTCTAATTAAAGCCTCAGCGTGTTTTTTTTGAACAACTATACTGATCTTGATTTCGGACATTGTAACAGCAAGTATTTCTATCTTTTTTTCGCTTAAAACCTTGAGTGTGCGGTACATCACTTCAGTGTTAGACATAACACCAATACCAATTATTGAAATTTTAGCTATATTATTGTTTACGACATAATTTTCATCTTTGTTCAATAACTTTGTCATTAAATCAACATCAAATTTGGAAATCAAAAAGCTTGACCCATGTATCATGTCAATTTTAACGTTTGCTCCTGCTATATCTCTTAAAGTATCCAGAGTATTTGCAAAGTTAGTAAAAGTTACAAGAGCTTCGTGAGTGCTATAAGTTATTCCAGTAATTAAGTATCTTTCCAGTACATCTTTTTCGTGTAGTACTGTAGTGCCTTCTACTTCCTCAAAAGTGGATAACACTTGCACCTTAATATTATGCTTCATTGCAAGTTGTACTGAACGATTATGCAATATTTTAGCACCAGATGACGACATCTCCAATATTTCATTGTAAGAGATAGATTTAAGCTTGCGTGCCCTTGGAACAATTTTTGGGTCTGCTGTATATATTCCGTCAATATCAGTAAAAATTTCACAAGTCCTAATACCAAAGACTACAGCAAAGGCAATTGCTGAGATGTCAGATCCTCCTCTACCAAAAGTAGTGATTCTATCATCGTGTATACCCTGAAAACCAGCAATGATTGCAGCAGTATAACCCTCAGCAAAAGATCTTTTTACATGGTCAATTTTTATCTTTTTTATTTTAGACTCAGAATAAAAATTATCCGTTAGAATTGGTAACTGCCAGGCGAGCCATGATTTAGCATTAACTCCAACAGACAGAAGAGTGATAGCTAATAACCCGCAAGAGATTTGTTCTCCTGCTGAAAGCAGGACATCATACTCTGATAACTCTTGTCTACAATTTAAATTTGAAATTTGCCTGGCTTGAAAAGCCATTTGGTCAGTGAATCCTGCAGCAGCAGATACAACAGCAATTACATTATAACCTTTTTCAATATCGTTTTTTATTAGATTTGCAACTCGATTTAAGTCAGTTAGCGAAGTACCACCAAATTTTTTTATTATTATTTTGTTCATAGTTACAATAAGGTCAATTTCACCTTTCTAGAGAGTATAGTTGCTTAATTAAATGTGTTTTTCTGGTCACTAATTAAAGTGATAGAGGATTATTCATCTTTATCACTACCAAGGTCTTTTAACATACTGTAGTTGCCTTTTCTAAATTTACCTTTTAAAGATGTAACTCCGCTTTCGCTAATACCACTTAAACTTAATGCTGCTCCACCTAGCTGCAATCCAATTTCAGACGTTTCGGGAATAATTTTACTAGCCCCTAGATCTTTATAAACCTCCACATTATTCAAATCTGGTAAACGTATTATAATATTTACATGCGGGAAGTTTGTTGCAACTAGAGAAACTATTTTCTTTATAGTGACTTCGTTCTTTATTGAAACCACAAGAGCTTGAGCTCTTTCTATTCCTACTGATTTTAAAATTTCATATCTTGTAGCATCTCCAAGATATATAGGGAAACTGTCATTTTTTCCTTCTTTTACTATTTTTGATTGAATATCTACAACAACATAACTTAAATGCTCCGCAGTAAGCATTTTCGTTACCATATATCCCACTCTACCAAACCCGGCAACTATTACGTGGTTATAAAGATCTTGTGTGTCTGTTTCGATTGCTTCATCGTCTAGTATTATTTTTTCAGTGCTAAATGAATTTGCTATCCAGTCTCCAATTCCCGATAAAAGAGGAGTAAAAGCCATAGTTACTGTAGTTACCATCATAAGCACTTGAGCGATTTCACTTGATAGTACATCTAATTCATCTGCTAAACGGAATAAAATAAATGCAAATTCACCGCCTTGTGCAAGCAGTAATCCAGCTTGTATTGCAGGTGCACTTCTAAATCCAAAAAATCTACACAATGTATATATAATGGACGTCTTTAAAACGATAAGGATAATTGATAATAAAGTAACGAGTGGTAACTTATTGAGTAAAAGGTCAATATCAATAGACATGCCAACAGTCATAAAGAATAAACCAAGAAATAAGTCTTTAAATGGCAATACTGCATGTTCTACCGAATTCCTGTGTTCTGTTTCTGCAACTAGTAACCCAGCAACAAATGCGCCTAATGCCATTGATAAATGAAATTGTTCAGTAATAAATGCTGATCCTAATATTATCAGAAGTGTTGTTGATATAAAGATTTCATTACTCTCCATTTTGGCAATAACCGAAAACAATGGCCTCAGTAATAACCTACCAGTTACAAATATCAACACCAATGCAATAGCTGCTTGCACTAATGAGCCTGCCAACGAGCTTATTAAGCTGTGTTCAGAATTGCCAGTAAGCAGGGGCACTAGTACTATTAGAGGTACCACTGCAAAGTCCTGCATTAGTAGCACTGCTATTGACAATCTGCCAACTTGGCTTGCTTGAGAACCCTTTTCTTGCAGAACCTGCAACACTATTGCTGTTGAAGATAGTGCAAGCCCACCACCAATAACTGCTGCCATGTTTATGCTCACTCCAAAGGCGAGAGCAATGCACCATATTGCTATCATAGTAACTATAACTTGAAGAGAACCAAACCCAAATACATGCCTACGCATAGCGATAAGGCGTTCAAATGTCAATTCAAGACCTATAATGAACAATAGGAAAACTACGCCAAACTCTGCAAAGTTATCCATTACTTCAACTGAATGTATCAGATTAAATCCATGAGAACCAATCAATGCACCTGCAACAAAGTAACCAAGTACTGGGCTAATATTCATTTTCCAAAACGCTATGACTATAAACACAGCAGCAGAGAGTAAAATTATAATATCAAACAAATGCTGAGAGCCGCTGTGCATAATATTTAACCTGTAGAATTAGACCATTTTATTGAACAACCAATGCTTGATTTTTGGTCAACTGGAGGATTGCTAGTTTCTGCAATAAATTTCATGGCTTGAAATAAATCACTACTTCCTACTTCGTAATTTTGAACTTTCTCTTTTTTTGTGTTGTTAAAACGCCCGCGATAGCAGAGGGCTAGTTTGGAATTAAAGCCAAAAAAATCAGGGGTACAAACAGCACCATACTCTTTAGCTACTTCTTGGTTATTGTCAATCAAATATGGAAATGTAAACTTATTTTCCTTGGCAAAATTAATCATGTTTTCAAAGGAGTCTTCTGGGTACTCATTTACATCATTTGGCATGATTGCAACGGTGTTTACCTGATAATCTTTTTTCAACAAATTAACATCGCTTACTAGATTGCTAATAATTGATTGAACGTAAGGACAGTGATTGCATATAAACATTACAATGAGACCATTTTCCCCATAGCAGTCACTTAATGTATAATATTTGTTATCCACTCCCAAGAGATTGAAATTCTTTGCAGTAAAGTCTAAATCTATCTTAGGAGTGTCTAGCGTAACCATAGCTCATAGAGAATTATATACCGTATATAATTTATGATCTTATTGCTTAAATGTCAAATGGTTTCTATGTACACTGTTTGCATTTAGCATTGTAATTATAAAATTTATGTTCATAACCTTCGAAGGAATAGATGGTTCTGGTAAAACAACACAGTCTGAGTTACTTGCAAATTATTTCAAGCAAATTCACGGTGAAAATAATGTCGTATTGACTAGAGAACCAGGTGGTACTGATTTTGCAGAAAAAATAAGAGGATCACTACTTAAGGATAATATTGATCCCATCTCTGAACTTTTATTACTTACCTCAATGAGATATGAACATATGAAAGAATTAATACTACCAGCTCTTAAAGAGGGAAAGACAGTTATTTGTGATCGATTTATCGATTCAACTATTGCGTATCAAGGATATGGGCTCGGTGTTGACTTAAGGCTAATAAAAGACTTACACAAATTAGTGGGCATTAAATATCCAGATGTCACATTTATTCTAAATATTGATGTTCAAGTTGGGCTCAGCAGAGCAAAGGATAAAAATAAATATGAAGAGATGGACGTTGATTTTTATAATAAAGTTCGAAAAGGATTTCAAGAAATAGCTGAAAAAGAACCCAACAGGTGCAGTGTTATTACTGAATTTGCAACAAAAAGTGACAATCACATACACAATGAAATTATTGATAAAATTACTATTGCAAGGGCTTAGGTATACTTATTGAACTTTTGCTAATTTAAACATTCACTATATTAACTTGTGGTAAAAAATTATCAATTTTAGGTGACGTTATTTCATATGAAAGATTCTCTTTTTGATTAGCTAAAAAACTTTGTATTTCATCTTTAGGTTTTTCACTTATTGTTCTATATGTTCTTGCGCAATTAATTAGCTCATTTCTACTATTCTTATTGCTTACTTCAGTTATGGTAAAAAATTGATCAAAGTGACTTAAAAGATCCTCATTCTTTATTAAAGATGCAATATCATCAATGTCTTTTACGTATAAAGCAAGTTTGTGCGCTTTGCTACGATCCTCAAAACAAAAGTACTTTACAAAACTTATTTTTTGTAATATCTCTTGTTTCTGCTAGCAAAAATCCGATTCCGTCTTGGCAATGCACTCTCTTAACTGACTCAGCAGATACCTAGAACATTTTCTACTACAGATTTTTTCTCACAACCAAAAAGAAACGTATAGTATCCCATAGACAGAGTCAAGAGAAGGAATATAGCTGGAAGCAAGAATGGAGCAAGTACATTTTGCGATCCAGGAAAGATAAACCAGATAGCAGTTGCTGCTGATACAGCTAAAAATAACCCTGACATAACGAGTTTTATTTTTCTTCTGTATCCGTTATCAATAACCGTATTTACGCCAATAAAAGCCACATCAACCATTGCTCATACCTCACTAAAAGTAATATTAGCTTAATAATAGCATTGTTGTGATAAGAAATCAATATTATGAATATTTTAATTAATTTATAAAATCATCCAACCAAATAGAAAAAAGGCAAAAGAAGTCCCGAATAGCGAGTTTTAATAATTTAAATTGATAATGTGCTAACAAGCGCGATTTGGCTGAATGTAGAAAAAATTTAAAAAGCCGCTATAATTTTTGTGTAATTTGCCAATAAATATCTGAGTTTTTTTACTGAATTTTGTGATTGAGCCTGCAGGTCAAAAACAAGGATAAATACTCTTATTGGTATGATAAGAGGCTGGTGAAATTTGTCAAGTGATTCTTCTATCCGAAATCACAATATTGTATCCGTTCAGAGGTGTGGCTTAAGAGACAATAGATAGAAGGTTTTGAAATGGATTTAACTTTTTTTGCCTCCAAGTGAGATACAACGAAATTATCCGCTCAAGGAATCTATTCCCTCGCTCTGACTGTGCAAAATATGAATTCTTACGATAGACAACATAATGCCGTATTTGTCGCTCAACATGATTATTCGTTAATGGAATATTCTCTGGATCATCCAAAAATGTCCACATCATTGGCTCGGATTTTATAATACCCTTTACCGTTCGTGAAGCTCCTTTTGCTTCAAGTATATAAGATATTTTTATCATGCAGTACTGCATAAATCTTCGTAACTCTTTAGCTTGCTTAGTGAACTTTGAAATACTAATTTCATTTTCTGACAAAGCGTTTTTTAATGTAAATAATCCATTAGCTGCATCTTTTAAACAATGGCCAAGTCTCATTACTTCACTATTCCAGCTATGAGATAACCTCTCGAAATTTCTCAATAAGTGAGCCCAACAAATTTGTCGTTTTTCATCACTGAAGTGGTTGTAAACTCCATATCTGTCGGTAATTACCCGATTTTTGTAATCACAAAATGCACTATTCTTTAAAAACTTCATTCCTCTTGTATCTGCTAACTTCATAAGACTTGCTTTATTGTTGGCAAACATCCAGCACCATTCCAATTTACCTTTGTTATAGTGACTGGTTTCATCAATATGCAAAATTTCGCTTGCTTTCATTTCTTCCTCTATTTGTTCATAGGCTTCTTTACATTTTGACGAGACCCTTGCTTCGCTATTGGACACACTACCAACACTTATACTCATGTTAAAGATGTCTTTCATGATATTCGCTATTTCTCGCTTTGAATTCTTATAAAACCCACTTAGTGATGCAACTACTGACTTAACTCTAGGACCAAAGGTATCAGGTGTAACTCCTTCTGGTAATTTGCTACTCCTTCTTTTTCCGCATTTACGACAGCGCCCATGTTCTAGTTGGTATTCCACTACGTAAGGCTTAATTTTTGGGAGATCAACATTCTGGTGAATATAGGGTTTGTTGCATACTGCAATTTCTCCACCACATTCACAAGTATCATGTAATCTTACTCTAATTACTTCATCTGCTTCCATTTTTATCCGATAATTTCCTTTATGACCAACTTGACCCCCTATCTTCCTGCCACCCTCTGACTTATCTTCTGGTGTGTCTTTTTTTATTTTGTACAGCTCTTTTGAACTTGGTAAAGATGAATTCCTTGAGTTCAAGCCAAGTCTCTCTCTTAGTTCAGCATTCTCTATTTCTAAGATTTTATTTTTTTCTTCAAGCTTTGCTACTTTTTGCTCTAAGTTTTTACATAACTCTACAATACTGATCAACAATTGAAGCATCTAGCCTTACCTTACTATCAACATTTTCTGTTATTATTACTTTGATATGTTATGTCAATTCTTTTTTATCCTTACCATACCTCTGAACGGATACACAATATTTGTACAGTTGAAAGATGGTTGCGGGAGTAGGATTTGAACCTACGACCTTCAGGTTATGAGCCTGACGAGCTACCGAGCTGCTCCATCCCGCGTCGTTGATTATTTATTATTATATGCGTAATAATAATAAATAAAAGAATAAAATCACACTATTACATATATTTATATATCTATTAACCTTTCTTAACATGATAGTAAATTATATACATAACAATCTGTACAATGAAAAATATAACTTGATATTGTGGTTCCCTGTTTTTCAGTGTGCAGGAATTTTAACCTATTTCTCATTAAATTTTGAACCAAGCTGTGCTTTCACTATATCTATTTTTCTCTTGCTTTCACCTATACTAATTCTGATTGCAATATTATACAGGAAATACGCAATATTATGCATTTCTTTAATTGCAGTGCTCATAGGATTTACAGCCAGCAAATTCAGAACAGATTCAGTTAATACTCACATTCTTGATAAGGAAAGGTATGTGAAAGATATTGTTGCTACAGTGAAGGATATTAATAACAAGGGCTCGTATGAGCAATTTTTGCTTTATGAAATAAAAAACACGAAGTTTAAGTTAGATAGCATCAGAATATCAGTTAGAACCAAAGCGGAAGAAGGCATTAAAATAGGGGATCAAGTAAAATTATCAGCAAAACTCTTTCCTCCAAAAATTGCGCCTTCGGAATATGCATATGATTTTGCAAGAATAGCATATTATCAGAAAATAAATGCCACAGGCTTTGCAACAAGCAAAATAGTCCTGTACAAAAAGGCTGAAGCAAGAAAATTTCAAGAGTATATAGAATCTTTCCGTCAATATATCTATGAAAACCTACAGCAAAATACCAAAAAGCCACACGCGGACATAATCTCTGCATTATTAATTGGCAAAAAAGACGGGATAGATCAAAAAACTATGAATGCGATACGAGATTCAGGTATAGCACATTTATTCGCTATATCTGGTTTACATTTATCGTTTGTTGCTGGTCTATTTTTTATAGTATTCCGTAATTTATTTGCAATATCTGAAACTTTGACTCTTAAATATAACACTAAAAAAATATCTGCATTCTTTACTATCTTGCCAACCACGTTTTATCTATTGATCACTGGTATGCAAATTTCCGCTCAGCGCGCGTATATTATGGTAATTTTAGTACTTGTTGCAATAATGATAGAGAGAAAATATCGAGGATTAATAGCAATTGCGTTTGCTGCTTCGGTGATACTCATAGTGGAGCCAGAAGCAATCTTAAAGCCAGGTTTTCAAATGTCATTTTCTGCTGTCTTAGCACTGGTTGCAGCTATCAGATCAATGCCAACAAATTTTTAAAAATAATAAAATATTTTGTGTCGATAATGATCAGCTCAATAATAGCAAGTTTAGCAACGGTTCCGTACACAATATACAACTTTAATTATTTTTCAATCAGCGGCATTATCACAAATTTAGTTGCTATACCAATAGTTACACTCATTATTATTCCACTTGGAATAATCTATGTTTTATTGATTCCTTTAGGTACTCAGTGGATTATAACGCCTCTCATGGAACGCCCAATTGACAGCGTTTTATATATAACAAATGCAATAGCTAATCTTCAGTATCTGGTTATTCCTATTCGCACTTTTCCTGCATCATCGATCATTATAATAACGCTTGGGTTATTGTGGCTGTGCCTGTGGGAAAGGAATTGGCGTTTCTTTGGAATTTTCTTTATTCTGCTAGGTATTTTCTCTAGCGCTATGTATAGAACTCCTGATATTCTAGTCAGTGCTGATAATCTTGCTGTAAAAGAAGGTGACAATTTACTATATTCTCTTACTAGAAAAAACAGAAATTTTGTTGTCAAAACGTGGGCAAAGCAAAACGGGCAGAATCAAATTGTGAATCATACTAAATTCAGTAATTCAAACAAAAGGCTAAAATGTAATGATTATGGCTGTATATATAATAAAGGAAATAATAAGTCAGTGTTGCTAGCTCACAAAAGAGAAGATATTTTAGAAAATTGTAACAATGTCGATCTAGTAATTCAGCTAAGCAAATTCAATCACCCAGCTTGCAATACTAAAATCATCAAGTATTCTGATTTAGAAGTATATGGTACACATTCTATTTGGCTAACAAAGAGTGGCGTAAACGTTAGTAAAGTGCGTTCTAATCGTCCTTGGCATAAGCCAAAAACTTGTTTTTAAAGTATCATTTATATATAATTACTTAATTAGGATGTAAGGAAATTTATGCCTTTAGATACAACAAATCCTTTCAATGTTAAAGTAGATCATAATTTTACCAAAATAGATGATGCTATTGGTTTTTTTCCTAGGTTATGGCATGCAACAAAGAAATATTCTGTAAGTAACACTCTACCCATAGCGATTGTAAATATTTGGCTTCAATTTTCTTTGGCTTATGTAGCTGCAATAATAATAACCCATAATGATCTAAGGTTTATTACAGATATTTTTAACCCAACATTCATGCCAATTTACACTTTGGTTTCTATTATTCTTTTAACAACTTTTGTAGCCTCTTCTGCTATGAGATATATGCATAAGCAGGAGATAAAAGAAGGAGAAAAGTTGATAGAGGAATTAATAAATAATAAAATTAGAGGTGGCAAAGACAACGAGATGAGTGAAATCGCTGAAAATGCTCTGAAAATAGAGATAAAACCAAATTTAAGTCTTATAGATTCCAAAAAAGCAAACTTTTCAATAGTTTTGCCAATTTCTGAAAATCAGAAAAAAATATTAGATAATCAAATACAAGAGAATAAAAATAAGGCCATTTTTCTTACCATACCATATGTAATTAGTGCTGTAATTATAGTTGGTGCGTTAATACAAAATAGATTGAGCTTTGCCAATATTCAGGCTTTGGAATGGGTTCCAGTTGTACTGGCTAGTATCATTGCTATCGTTGGAATATGTATAACATTCAGCAAGCTAAAAACCAATGAGATAAACAATAATCATAATATTGTTAAAAAATTTAATAATTTAGATATTCTCTTTCCATGCAGAAGAGGTGGTTTTGTATCGGTAATGGAAAAAAAGACAAAAGATGAGGAAGAAAATGATCCAATATCTCGATTAATAAAATTACTAGATAAGCACTTGACTAATTTTACAGATAAAATTGTTGACTCATTTGATAAGCGCTTAGATGAAGCTAAAGATCTACTTGATAGCAAACTTCTAAAACCTGCAAATGATGAAATTCAAGAAACACTTGTTCATCTACAAGGAATTAGAGGAGACATCAAAAAAGATTTAGATAAGTTGCGTAAGGAAATGATGGTCATTTTAAGCGAAGCTAAAGGGCTGGCAAAAAGAACAAATTCACTAAAAATTGAAAGCATTTTTTCTAGTTTAGAGAATACTATTAAAATCGCTGAAGATAAGGTTGAGCGATTTGAACCAAGCAGATTAGTTGGCTTTTTTCAATCTGGAGAAAGAACAATTAGCGATGATCGTGAGTTCATAGATACATTGGAAAAACAAAAAGAAGAAGCGGAAAAGATAAAGAACGAATTAGAAGAAGAACTAAAAAAAGTAAAAGATGAGCTAGCAGAATTAAAGAATAAACAGACTCAATCAAATGAACCTAATAGCAGTGAAGGCAGTATTACTGCTACTTCTCTTGAAAAACAGCGAGATGAAGAGAAAAAAGCAATAGAAAAACATAGATTATTAAAATCAAAAAAAAGGATGAAAGAGCTGGAGCAAGAAAATGCAAAATTGGAAAAAGAATTATCTGAACAAGAAAAAATGGATGAATGGAGAAAAAAAGTTAACGGTAAAGCAAGTGACTTTCTATATTATTTATTAGAGTCTATTAAGCTAGAAGAAAAAGATAAAAAAGAAGAAAAGAGGGAGTTAACGCTACGGGATTTTGATAATAAAATAATAATTTACTGGAAAGATGGCTCTCAAACAATTTGCCATATTAAAAAACAAGACGGCCTTCAAATTCAACCTAGTACAAAAGTTGATTTTGTGAATCCAGATGTTCATGCAGCATTCAAAGTAGCTTGCGCAGGGTAGTGACCATAGATATAACCTTAAATGTTAATAGTGACGAAAAAAAATTAAGGCTAGATACTTACATAGCTAAAAAGTGTAACATATCACGCAGTAAAGCACAAAGATTGATACAAGATGAGCGGGTAACATTACTTGGCACGCCGATAATTAATAATGACCACATAGTAAAACCAGGTGAAGAGTATATAGTACATCTCGTTCAACCTGACATATCCACATCAATTGAACCTAACTATAATATAAAGCTTGATATCATCTACGAAGATGGGGACATTATAGTTCTGAGTAAACAAAGTAGATTAACAGTACACCCAGGTGCTGGAACAAACAATGATACACTCCTGAATGCAGTGATCGCTCACCTTGGCAAAATTCCATATATAAATAAAAGACCAGGAATTGTTCACAGGCTTGATAAAGATACTAGTGGACTCATGGTAATTGCAAAAAATGAACAATCCCACAGCTTCTTGTCTGAACTGCTATCAAATCGTAAAATAAAACGGGAATACTTAGCAGTAATTTGGGGAGCATTACCTAATCTGCAAGGAACAGTAAAAACCCATATTGCTCCAAAACGCAGTAATAAAGAAATGATGTGTGTCACAAAAACAGCAGGTAAATTAGCAATCACTCATTATTCAGTGAAGAAAATTATAGGGCAAGCAAGCCTGGTTAAATGTACTTTAGAGACAGGCAGAACACACCAAATTCGAGTACACATGAGCCACATAGGACATTCTGTAGTTGGTGATCAAGTTTACGGAAAAAATAGTAGTAAAAGTGAAAAACATGCTAAAAACTCTGACTTTATCCGTAATTTCAATAGACAGGCACTACATGCTCACACGCTAGGCTTATATCATCCAAAAAGTAAAGAATATATAGAATTTGTTTCTGATTTACCACAAGACATGCAAGTCTTAATCGGTGAATTTGAAAATATATCTTAACAACATTCATATCAATATTATCATCCATGTTATCAAGAAGTTAATTAATGAGAGAAAAACTGCTGCACTACCTAGATCTTTCACTTTTTTTGAAAGTATATGTTGTTCACTGGAAATACGCTCAATTATTGTTTCAAAAGCAGTGTTAATAATTTCTACAATTAACACCAAAAATAGGCTACTTACCATTACTGCACGTTCTAAATTACTTACATCTAAAACAAACAAAGTTGAAACACATATTATAAAAAGCAGTAACTCCTGTCTGAACGCAACTTCTGATACAAAAGCTGATTTTATTCCTTCACAGGAGTATTGAATTGCTTTTATTAGACGAGTAATGCTTTTCTTCATTATCAATTTTGGAAACTCAATGAATTACACTTATTGCACTCAGGTAAAAAATGCATGAAAACACCTTTCAGTCGTGATCACTTATAAAGCAGGAATCATGCTTATAAGTACACAGATTTTTACAGTTAAAATCTAGCATATTGTTTGAATCAAGAGAATTAGTACAAAGCATTTCAACGAGCAACCAAATTCTCAAGGCAATTATATATCGACAACCATAATAAAATCTCTTTAATTGAATTTCTAACTCACTTGAACTTGCTACGTTACAAAATTCTCATTGAAGTAGAGTAATATTAGTTTTAATATTTAAACGTTTTGTACTTGCTGTAATGATTTCACTTCCAAAGTGCTATTCTTTACATACTGAATTGCAAGCACTAACGCTTTACTTCCAGAAGCTGTGGTGCTGTAAGCTATATTTTGCAAAATAGCAGTTCTGCGAATATCTTTGCTATCTGAAACTGACTTTACACCTTTTGAGGTATTGATCACTAGGTTTATTTTTCCATCTTTGAGCATATCAACTATGTGGGGTCTGCCTTCTCTCACTTTATTTACAGCTTTTGCAGCAATGCCGTTATTGTTCAGATACGAAGCTGTACCTTTAGTTGCATATATTTCAAAGCCCAGTTCTTTCAACATTCGTGCAACAGGCAATATATACTCTTTATCATCATCTTTTACTGAAACCAGAGCTGTTCCTTCTGTTGGTAACTTGTATCCTGCAGCCATGTGCACTTTTGCAAGTGCAGCTTCGAAAGATGAGTCAATTCCCATTACTTCTCCTGTTGATTTCATTTCAGGACCAAGTAAAGTATCAACTCCTGCAAAGCGGGTAAATGGAAAAACAGCAGCTTTAACTGCAAAATGATTGAAAGGCTTGTTTTCCTGATTCAATTTTTTACCCAAAATAACCTGAGTGGCAAGCTTTGCAATAGGAATGTTGATCACCTTGGAAATAAAAGGAACGGTTCGACTAGCTCGTAAATTTACTTCAAGTATGTATACATCACTCTCTTGAACAGCAAACTGAATGTTTATCAGACCTTTCACTTTTAATGCTAATGCTATTCTCTCAGTTTGGAGCTCGATCTCTTTTATTACTTCGTCACTCAATGTATTTGTCGGTATTGAACATGTTGAATCGCCAGAGTGGATACCAGCTTCTTCAATATGCTCCATAACCGCTGCAATGAAAACTCTTTCCCCATCACATACAGCATCAACGTCAACCTCAACTGCATTGACTAAAAATTTATCAAGAAGCAGCGAACCATGCTCAAAAATTTTAGTGTGATTCAGGACGTACTCTTTGAAGCTATCAATATCATGCAAAATTGACATAGACTGACCACCAAGGACATAGGATGGCCTCACTAATAATGGAAACCCCACCTTTTTTGCGTTGATTAACGCTTCTTCCACTGAATGACAGATAGAATTTTCAGGTTGTTTTAAATTAAGTTGCAAAGCAAGATTTTTAAATCTCATGCGATCTTCTGCAAGGTCAATAGAATCAAAAGATGTACCCAAGATATTAAAACCTCTTTCGTTCAGCACTTTGGCTAATTTTAAAGGCGTTTGACCACCTATTTGAACTATTACACCAACTAGTGTGCCATTTTCTTGCTCTTTACTTAGTATTTCAAGCACATCCTCTGCAATGAGTGGTGCAAAATATAAACGATCAGCGGTATCATAATCAGTTGAAACGGTTTCGGGATTGCAGTTAATCATTATTGTTTCGTATCCCATTTCTTTGGTGGCAGAAACTGCATGAACGCATGCATAATCAAACTCAATACCTTGACCAATGCGATTTGGACCACTTCCTAAAATGACAACCTTTTCTCGGTCAGAAATGTCCGCTTCGCATTCTGTCCTCTTTGTAATGTCTCCCTCATAACATCCATACATATAAGCAGTACTCGATTCAAATTCAGCTGCACAGGTATCTACACGTTTATAAACTGGATTAACACCAAATTTTTTCCTCATTGCTTCAATTTGCTCTGATGTCATTCCAGTGCGTGACACTGGAATCCACCTATTTTTTTCTTGGATCCCAGCTGGGATGACAGAGGTAGGTCTATTACTTAACTTTGCGAGCCTTGCATCTGAGAAGCCCATTTTTTTCAGCTCTAATATTTCATATGCAGTTTCAGGAAGGCCGTTTTCCTTGATTTTTTGTTCAGCTAATATAATTTGCTGTATATTTTGCAAAAACCATAAATCATAACCTGTAATCGAATTTATTTCTTCTATGCTAATTCCGTGGCGCATTGCGTCAGCAGCAATCAGTAATCTGTTTTGCAGCAATTTTGCTAATTGAGATCTAATGTGATCAATATCAGTATTTTCAGGAAATACTTCATCAAGTCCCGTTAGCCCTGTTTCAAGTGAGCGAAAAGCTTTCTGTAGTGACTCATTAAAAGTGCGGCCGATTGACATCACTTCTCCCACCGATTTCATGGAAGTTGATAATTCACAATTCGTCCCTTTAAATTTTTCAAACTCAAATCGAGGAATTTTAGTGACGATATAATCAATCACTGGTTCGAATGCAGCAGGTATAACTGGAGCGCAATCATTACGTATCTCATCGAGTGAATAGCCGATAGCAAGTTTAGTTACAACTTTTGCAATAGGATAACCTGTTGCTTTTGAAGCAAGTGCAGAAGAGCGAGAAACCCTTGGATTCATTTCAATCACAACGAGGCTTCCATCTTCTTTAGGATTCACTGCAAACTGAACATTTGCACCACCGGCACTAACATCAATTTCTCTTAGCACTGCTATAGATGCATTTCTCATCTGTTGGTATTCTACGTCACGCAGAGTCAGAGCAGGAGCAACTGTGATACTATCTCCGGTATGCACTCCCATTGGATCAATATTTTCTATTGAACACACTATTATACAGTTATCCTTACAGTCACGGATAACTTCCATTTCATATTCTTTCCAGCCGATAATTGATTCATCTATCTGAACTTCGTTTATTGGTGAAATTTTCAGAGCACTTTCTGCGATATTGAAAAATTCCTCTTTATTGTATGCTATGCCACTACCTGCGCCACCAAGAGTGAATGATGAACGGATGATTGCTGGTAATCCAATGTAATCCAAAGCCTTTTTTATTTGTTCTTGATTTTTTATAATGATACTTTTTGGGTATTTTAGCCCTATTTTATCCATGGATTGGCGAAATAATTCTCTATCTTCCGCTTTTTTTATTGCTTCTCTATTTACCCCTATTAATTCTACGTTGTATTTGTCTAACACTCCATCATCTGCAAGTTTTATTGCACAGTTCAGTGCTGTTTGCCCGCCCATTGTTGGTAATATTGCATCTGGCCTCTCCTTAATTATAATTTTTTCTATGATTTCAGGCAGTACCGGCTCAATATAAGTTGCATCAGAGAATTCAGGATCTGTCATTATAGTTGCGGGGTTGGAGTTAACCAAAATGACTTTATAACCTTCACTTTTTAATACTTTACAGCTTTGCGTTCCAGAATAATCAAACTCGCATGCCTGACCTATGACTATTGGGCCTGCTCCTATTACTAATATAGATTCTATATCTGTGCGTTTTGGCATAATTATAATAACAGTCTCGACTCAAATAATGTTACCAATCTTTCCTGCATATGTGAATTTTTATTAAACCTAACTGCTGTTAGGCTTGACGCATAACTGTACGAACATTGCAATTTGCGTGGCAGATTCCAGTGCTTGACACACAGCTGTACAAACATTCATTTTTGAAGGTAAATTGCACAGCAAATGATGTCATTCAAGTAGCTGACACTGGTTCCTTTATGACGGCAGTGCCCAGAGGTGTCATCCCAGTCTGGGATCCAGAAAACTTAACTTTAAATAAGTGGCCGCACAATAAAGACTAGATTCCAGACTGGAATGACACCATAGAGGCACTGGGATGACAGTGCGCCGTAGAAACACGGAAAGTGTTGAAGCTGTGCAGTAGATGAGGGAGGGCCCCTCGGAGCCGGTTTGCAAGAGCAGGCTTCAAACAGCCATAAGCTGCTTTGGTAAAGAGCTAAGGTAGTGAGCGTTATGGAAAAGGCACAATTATGTGTCATGTATGAAATAGAGAGACGAACGCAAGTGAACCACTGATGAAGTGTCGAAAGCGTAGAGACGACGTCAAAACCAGGGGGTAGTCGTTAACCTGGGATGAATCTACTGGGAGCTTGTTTACTGGGTAGGTGGCGTCCGGCATAAAAGTGGCGTGAATCTATTTTAGGCTATTGCATGGAACTACGGGAACCTGTCGTTTCGATGAAAAGGGAGAAGTCCAAAGAGCTGATCTCTGAGGATGAGAGTACCGATGCGAAAAACAGGGGCGGATTAGCTCGTAGTAGCGAAGAAGTTTCTGTAATGGAAATGGAGTGAAGGGGCTAAGTTATTTAGTTTTAATTATTTATCAACCGAAAGGGAGGAGTTAATGAATAAAACAAAGTCTTTTGATATACCGAAGCAACTTATTTGGAGAGCTTATAAACAAGTATCGAAAAATAAAGGTGCAGCAGGTGTAGATGAGGTCTCGATAACAAAGTTTGAAGAAAATCTAAAGGATAATCTATACAAATTATGGAATCGGATGTCATCCGGAAGTTATTTTCCAGAGCCGGTAAAAGCTGTTGCGATACCAAAAGATACAGGAGGGCAAAGAATTTTATGTGTGCCTTCAGTATTCGACAGAATAGCGCAAACAGCAGCTACAATGTATCTTGAGCCGTTAGTAGAACCGAAATTTCACGAAGATTCATATGGTTATAGACCAAATAAGTCTGCGCTGGATGCGGTATACACAGCACGGAAGAGATGTTGGAAAAATGATTGGACGGTAGATCTTGATATATCTGGATTTTTCGACAATCTGGACCACGATTTAGCACTGCAGGCTATCAAGAAACACACAGACTGCAAATGGGTCATACTGTATGTTGAGAGGTGGATGAAAGCCCCCATTCAGCAAGCAGATGGCAGTAGGGTAACAAGGGATAAAGGAGTTCCGCAAGGAGGTTCAATAAGCCCAATCATTTCAAGCATATTTATGCACCATGCGTTTGATATGTGGATGAAACAAAATTATCCAACAGTACCATTTGAAAGATATGTAGATGATGCGATAGTGCACTGCAGAACTAAAAGACAGGCAGGATTTATGAAAGTAATGATTGAAGAAAGATTGGCTAAGTGTAAATTGAAGTTACATCCTGAAAAGACACAGATTGTGTACAGTAAGGATGATGATAGAAAAGAACAATTTCCTAAACAAAGCTTTGATTTTCTAGGTTATACTTTTAGACCTAGAGTAGCAAAGAATAAGATGAGGAATTATTTCATCTCATTTCTACCTGCAATTAGTAACAAAGCCAAGAAGAAGATCAAGAAAACCATAAAGTCATGGAGAATACATCGGATTACATGGACCACACTAGAGGAAATATCGAAGAAAATAGATCCAATAGTCAGAGGCTGGTTTCAGTACTATGGCAGGTTTTATAAATCAGAGATGTATCCATCTCTCAGAAATATAGAGAGATACCTCATAAGATGGGTCAGGACAAAATATAAGAAACTTCGTGATCACGGAAGACTAGCAAAGCAATTTCTAGGAAAAGTGAGAAAGAGGTCTCCAAGTATTTTCTATCATTGGACACTTGGGTTAGGATCAAAAGGCTAAATAATGGGAGCTGTATAAGTCGAGAGGTTTCCGTGCAGTTCTGCGAGAGACTGGTGGGGAAGCTCCGCCGGTCTACTCTCCTCCTTCCTAGTGGACTCAAATCACAATGTTCATACAGTTGTGGGCTTAACGGTATCTTTGCAGATACTATGGTAATTTACTCGGTAGATTTGCTAAGTGGCAAGATTTGTCCTGATATACTGCAGTCATCAGAAGCCAACTCTACGAATTTATTTGTTAACTTCTCAGGCGATACTAATTCAGATATATCTTTTCCCGAAAATGCTTGCTTATACATTTCACTATCGATAGGCCCTTCCGAATACACGGCATTTATGCATAAGTTCGTATGCTTTGTCTCAGATGCATATATCTTCACCATTACTTCTAGTGCAGCCTTACTTGCAGCATATGGTACCCAATATGGATAAGAGGAAGGAGAAAGTGTTATCTCTGAGGTCATGAATATCGCTCTTCCAGCATTAGACTTTTTTAGTATTGGACCCAAATTTTTTAGCAAGTACCAACTGGCAGTAAAATTTGTATTCATTACGTTCTGTAGATCTTCAAGCTCACAATCATGAACAGAGCTCAACTTACCTAAAATTTCAGTGCATGTAATCAGTATATCAAGTGTTCCAGATTCTGATAATTTTGGGCTTTCTATCATATTTGCCAGTTTTTCTACGTTTTCAAAGTCTAAAAGATCAAGCTGAATTAGTTTCACAGAGCCTTCTTTAAGCTCTTCAATTTCGTTATACAATGGCTTGAGATTATCAAGAGATCTGGAAATCAGAATTACACATGCACCTTCTTTTACAAATCTTTTTGCAACAGAAGAACCTATTCCACCTGAAGCTCCGGTAATTAAAGCTATTTTACCTTCTAAGTCACCCATTTCTTTCTCCTTAGCAAGATCTATTGAAATATTTTAGCTGAAAATTAAATTTTGCTCCATATATAAAAATTAAACTTAGCACATAAAAAAATAGTAACGATACTACCACACCACCTAAGCTTCCATATATCAAATTCAGTTGGTCAAAGGAAGCTTTTAAATATTGCTTGAAAGCTGAAGCAGAGATCGTCCAAAGAATAACAGCCACACAAGATCCGGGAAATACGTCTGATAAGTTTTGTTTTATGTTTGGCAATGTGAAATATAGCCAAGATACTATAGTAAAAAGCACAAACTCAATAAGTAAATATCTAGTATAACTTAGCCCTTGGTAAGAAAAATCAATTAACATTGGCACTAATGTAAAAAATACTATAGTCAGAGTTGTAACAAGCGTAATTACTAAAAATTGTAATATACTGAGCACCCTTCTCCATATATAAGGCGATGAAACCGGAACTTTATAGGCCTTATTCAATATCGTTCTAAATCCTTCAATTGTCGATGAGGCAGTCCAAACAGCGCCTACAATTGCCAAGGTTAATAAGCTTTGCGGAGGGCCTGATATTATCTCCCTAATACGTGGCATCAAAGATGATAAAATATCCTGTGGCATGTTATCAATAATAAATGCCCAGCCGACATTGTATTGATCTAAGAAATTTGCGAACGTTGATGCCATGGCTATTAAAACAATAAGAAAAGGAAATATTGATAACAGGATTAAAAATGATAGATACCCTGCATGCTCCACTCCATCATTATAAATTGTGTCAATTAAAGCACGATAAAGGCAATAAACGATACTATAAAATTTCTGTAGCACTTGTAATATAAATAAACTAAGAAAAGTATTCTAAATGAAATAAAGCATACTTTTAAGCAAAAAATCCTCACCGTTTACTTAAATTTAATCAAAATGATAGATAATCCAGCGTTAAATACGGAGGCATAATGAAAAATTTTCTTCTACTTGTAGCTTTAATTCTTTCCTTTGCATTTGATAATGCTTTTGCTGCTGCTGTTACTGATGATGCAACAACCAATACAATATGCAAAATAGTAGGCTATACTCACGGTATAGGCGGGCCTATGATTACAATAGTGATAATAGGTGCAGCTTTGCTTGCGATATTTGGCAGAATGCCGTGGCCGGCGCTCTTTGCACTCGGTGCATTTACTGCTGTGTTTTTTGGTGCACCTGTAGTTGTTTCAAAAATAGTACCAGGTGGTGTGATCTGTAAAGATGGTGCAACTGCTTGCCCTGATGGTAAAAGATGGGATGCAACAAAAAATACATGCGTATAATAAGCATTAAAGCTTCAAAACATTAGCAAATGGTGCTTCTTAAAGAAGCACCATGACTGTACGAACTTGTGACTTAAGCCACCATAAAGGTGTTATTCGAGTAGTCCCTCCCTTGTCATCCCAGTGCGTGACACTGGGATGGCTTTGTTGCATCACTCAAGTAAAAAGAGCTAGCAGTTACTGACAAAATTCACTATAAGACAAGCATTTAACCTACGAAAGAAAAATATGTCACAAAAAATGAGAGTCAGTAACTGCCATGAATATAACAAATTTCTCCAAGAGAGGGGAAATATTTTTCATTTTATTAATGAAGCAATTGAGAATTGGTACGAAAAAGGTCCAAAAATGGCTGGTGGCAACTATATTTATAGCGATAAAGTTGTGATTTTAGTGCATATAGTCGCTAATCTCTTTAGAATTGGCTTAAGACAAACGGTAGGGTTTATAGAAGGGTATTTGCAGCAAATAGGAAAAAATTTGCAGCTATTCACAAGCTTCAAGGAGGTTTAGAAAACTCAATATTAAGATCAGTGACTGTAGAGTTAACAAAAATGATACGGAAGGTATTGAAATTGCCATAGATAGTACAAGTATCAGTATTTATAATAATACCCCTGGTCACAGTAAGGAAAATAGCGAAAGTATCGCAGTTATAAACAGGTAAGAAAGCTGCATGTAATGCTGGAGATAGGTAGCAAAAAAGTCATAGCTGCAAAATATAGTAGAGGAGTTTATTCTGATCATTACGGAGCCTGTGATCTTATTGAAAGAGTTGAAGCTCAATATAATATAAGCACACTGTATGGAGATAGAGCATATAACCGAAAGAAATTATATAAATTGTGCAATGAACTTGGGATAAAGACAAAAATTCCTCTGCAAAATAATGCAGTAGAGCATCCAAAGTTAGACTATATGGCAGAGAGAAATGCTGCAATTAGACTAATAAAGTAATATGATAAAGATAATATAAAGATGTGGAAAAGGCAAATAAACTAGGGAAAAAGATCTTATATAGAAAGTTTTTTCTCGCGACTGAAACAAATATTCGGATTTAATTTTCGTAACAAATCTGAGGTTAATCGTGAAAAGGAACTGCTACTCAAGTGTTATTTGCTTAACAAATTTACTGATTTTGGTATGGCTAAATTTGAAATAGTTACATGAATTTGTCGTAAACCACCACTACATGAAGTGTTATGCAACAAAGCCCACTGGGATCCAGGAAATTTGATTGGATATTAAGTTTATGAGCATAGAAGCAGTTAATTTTATGTTAAAACACAACATTTTTGATGAGGCTGTATTAAGAGATGGATCCCAGCGTCAGCTACTTGAATGACACCATTTGCTACGCAATTTACTTTCAAAAATGAATGCTCGTACAGCCGTGTGTCAGCTACTTACATAACACCTCTCGAAAATTACTTTAGCTACAAATATTAAAAAATTTACCAAGCAAAAAAAAGCAAAAAAGTCCCCGTGTAACGATTTTTAATAATTTAAATTGATAATGTGCTAACAAGCGTGATTTGGCTTAATGTAGAAAAAATTTAAAAAGCCGCTATAATTTTTATGTAATTTGCCAATAAATATTTGAGTTTTTTACTGATTTTTTGATTGAGCCTGCAGGTCAAAAATAAGGATAAATACTCTTATTATCATGGCAAGGGAGTTGGGGGAATTTGTAAAGTAATCTTTTTCGTTTGTATTCCCTTATGCTTGAGATAACTGCATGCAGGTTCATGGATCTCTTTACTCTTTAATTTCGATGAATTCCCTTTGAAGTTGAATATTGAAAATTAACTGGAGAATTGTGAATTACTTTGTATATGTGATAACAAGCCATGGCGCTCTCAGCAAAGCCATTTAGTATCAATTTTAGTTTGCCTGGATAAGTAGCTATATCTCCGATTGCATATATTCTATCTCTACTGGTTCTAAGTGTAACTGGGTTGACAGTTATGCGGCCATGTTCTAACTCTATACCCCAACTGTTTATTGGTCCAAGATTCATTGACAATCCAAAAAATGGCAGCAAAAAATCAGCGGATATTTCTTTTTCTTCCTTAGAGGCAATGTTTTTTACTATCACTGCGCTCAATTGCCCATCACCTCCTGCTAGTTTGTGTAATTGATATGGCACTACCAGTTCTATCTTTCCATTATTTTCAAGTGATTCTAATTTATTTCTAGTTTCAGGAGTGCAGCGAAATTCCTTTCTTCTATGTATCACATAAATTTTCTTTGCAACTTTAGAAAGTTCTACAGTCCAATCAGCTGCAGAATCCCCCCCCCCTGCAATGACTATAGTTTTGTCCTGAAAATCAGAAATTTTATTTACATTATAAAATACAGATTTATTTTCATATTCTAATATACCACTTAAGGGTGGACGGTTAGGTTCAAACATTCCGTTACCTGCAGCAATGATAACGGCTTTGCATTTTACCTCTGTACCTATGTTCGTTATGATAGTAAAGTTTTCACCTTCGTTATTTGAAATCTTTTCCACTTTTTGACTTAAATGGTAAACAGGCTCAAACGGTGAAGCTTGCTCCATTAGTCGCTCAATTAATTTTTGGGCAGTAATTACAGGATAACCAGGTATATCATATATTGGCTTTTCTGAGTAAAGAGCTGTGCATTGTCCTCCTGCTTGATCCAAAACATCTATTACATGACATCTCATATCAAGCATTCCCGCTTGAAAAGGAGTGAATATTCCAACAGGCCCTGCACCTATTATTACGATATCGGTTTCCATATTCAGATGGTGATCTATTTATAGATATTAGCTTTCTTTGCTAACAAGGTCAATTTACAAAGGGATGTATTTTTAAAAGATGTGGCTAGATTAGATAAGATTTACAGCGTTACGAACCATCTAAATAAGCTCTAAAAATTAACTAACATTTTAAATCTGAGAAGTAAGTGCGGACGGAATGGGATTCGAACCCATGGTACGTTTCCGTACGTCAGTTTTCAAGACTGGTGCCTTAAACCGCTCGGCCATCCGTCCACCTCTTTTTTACCACAATATTTAATTTCAAGCAATCTATAAAAATCTTACTTGCCTACACAAAAGCTACTAAACACACTATCCAATATTTCCTCAACATTAATAATTCCAATTACTGCACCAAGTTCAAATGCAGCAAGCCTCAAGTCTTCAGATATCAACTCAATTGGATTATCGATATTAAAACGCTGTAAATGTTCCAGTGCTTTCTGCATGTAATTCCTATGTCTTTGCCGAGTAATCACAGGAGTGTCTCTATCATGCCCAAATTTTTCCTTTGCCTTCTCTTTTATGAGAGAGATCAATTTGTTTGTACCTATTCCCTTTAGAATAGAAATGGGTAAAAGATCTATGCCATTAATTTTTATATTGTGATTATTGATAACATCGTCAGCTTTGCTCAATACATAAATAGTATCGCTATTTACAACGGTGCAATTGATATTATGACGCTGTTCAAAAGGAAATAGTTCTATTCTTAAATCAGCTTCAAAAGACCTTTTTTTCGCTCGACTTATACCTTCTGATTCTATTGGATCTGAACTCTCACGAATTCCAGCAGTATCAGAGAGAATGATTGGGTATCCGCCAATGTCAATATGAGCTTCAAGTATATCTCTTGTTGTGCCTGCATATTCAGAAACAATAGCAATATCACGCTTGGCTAAGAAATTAAACAGAGTTGATTTACCGACATTTGGTTCACCAGTTATTACAATATGTAAACCCTCACGCAACCTTTCGCCCCGTCTATTATCATTTAAATGCTCTTGTATCAACTGCACAAGAGATTGCACTTCATTACTAATTTTTTCCAATTCATTTTTTTTTGCCCAAATATCTTCTGGAAAGTCTATATATGCTTCGATTTTGGATTGTATCGTTATCAATCTTTGCCTCCAATTGCTGTATAGTCTCTCCAATTCTCCTGATATCTGCTTAATCGCTTGTTTAGCTTGCATTTTCGTTTCAGCATCAATTAAGTCTGCAATTCCTTCTATTTGCGTTAAGTCAAATTTACCATTTAGAAAAGCCCTAAGTGAGAATTCTCCAGGCCTGGCCATAACGAAAATTCTTGATAATTCCTCCAAGATGATTTTTATGACGGCCTTGCTTCCATGCACTTGTAACTCTATAACATCCTCGCCAGTGAAACTGTTTGGAGCAGGGAAATAGATGATTATTCCATTATCTATCAATTGATTGGAATCATCATATAGATCAACTAAAGTAGCAAATCTTGGTTTAATTTTTTTCTTAATATGAAAATGATTTAAAGCTTTAAGGGCGTAGTTGCCTGAAATTCTGATTACTGCAACTCCTGACTTACCAAATACGGTCGACAAAGCAAAAATAGTTTCATTTGTGTTTGTCATTATTTATATAAACTACTTAGCAATTTAAAATACTTAATCTAAAAAATTTTTGCTTATATTACTTATTCATATTAATGCAGTATTAGTAAATATATTGTATAGAAAAACTACAAAAGTCATCCAGATGAAAATATTTATTTTGAAAACTGATAATATGATTTATAATGACTGACACAAGTTTTAAATATTATGCTCAAGAAATTAGCTTGGTATTGGTCTTCTGTAGAGTTAATTAAAGGGTTTGTTATTACATTAAAATATATGTTCAAACCAAAGGTTACTTTGAGGTATCCTATGGAGAAGGGCCCTTTAAGTCCAAGGTTTCGTGGTGAGCATGCGCTGCGTAGGTATCCAAATGGTGAAGAACGATGCATAGCTTGTAAGTTATGCGAAGTTATCTGCCCTGCTCAAGCAATAGTTATTGAAGCAGAGGAAAGAGAAGACGGTAGTCGCCGCACCACACGCTATGATATTGATATGACAAAATGCATATATTGCGGACTTTGCCAAGAGGCATGTCCAGTTGATGCAATTGTGGAGGGTCCTAACTTTGAATTTGCTACTGAAACAAGAGAGGAGCTAATGTACAATAAAGAAAAGCTATTGCGTAATGGTGAAGTTTGGGAAGAAGCAATTGCACTCAGGTTAAAAAAGAATAGGCCGTATTATTAACTAGGTATGTCAACAATTAAAATTTCTTACAGCAAGTATGTAATAGATCTCTTGTACAACTGTTATTTAACTAAAAGATCAGCAGCTCACCTTTTGGTGTCATTCCAGCGCGTGACGCTGGAATCTAGAAAAGAAAGAAACATGGATCCCAGTGTCAAGCACTGGGATGATAAAAGGTCTAATGAATGATAAAAGTTACCTTTTTAGCCGAACAAAAAGTAAAAGAATACAGTGGTAGAGTCACTGGCTTTGATATATTACAACCGGATGCTTTGAGAGAAGCAATTGCCTTTAAGGTAAATGGTGAGTTGTATGATCTCTCACGTGAAATTGAATCTGATACAGAGATAGAGGTAATACAACTGAGTGACGAAGCGGGTTTAGATATAATAAGGCATGATGCTGCTCATATAATGGCGCAGGCAGTAAAAGAGCTCTTTCCTAATACTCAGATTACTATCGGGCCAACAATTCAAGATGGTTTCTACTATGATTTTGCTACAGATCGTGCCTTTACCACGGACGATCTTACTGCAATAGAAAAAAAAATGAAGGAAATTATAAAAAGTAACCACAGATTCGTCCGAGAAGTTTGGACTCGTAAGCAGGCAATTGATTTCTTTAGTGATATAGGTGAAAGATACAAGGTTGATATTGTCTCATCAATACCAGAAAACGAAAACCTAACTGTTTATAAACAAGGCAACTTTGTAGACCTATGTCGTGGTCCGCACTCACCATCAACTGGCAGAGTTAAAGCGTTTAAACTTATGAAAGTAGCAGGTGCATACTGGCGTGGCGATTCTAAGGGCCCAATGTTGCAAAGAATATATGGCACCGCGTGGAGAAATAAGGATGAATTAAATACTTATCTTAAACGTCTGGAGGAAGCAGAAAAACGTGACCACCGCAAAATTGCTAAGGATATGGACTTATTTCACATTCAAGAGGAAGCTGTTGGGCAGATTTTTTGGCATGAACAGGGATATACTTTATATAATGTTCTTGAGTCTTACATCAGAAAAAAGTTAATGAACAATAGCTACTTTGAGGTAAAAACACCTATTTTAGTAAGCAAAGAGCTGTGGGAAAAATCGGGACATTGGGATAAGTTTCGTGAAAATATGTTCATTATTGATGGATCTGAAAGTAAAAAGCTAGCAATAAAACCCATGAATTGCCCTTGTCATGTGCAGATTTTTAATTCTCACACCAGAAGCTATCGTGATTTACCGATACGTATGGCAGAGTTTGGCACATGCCATAGAAATGAAAGCTCAGGCTCATTGCATGGAATGATGCGAGTGCGTGGTTTTACGCAAGACGATGCACATATTTTTTGTATGGAAAAACAAGTGAATTCTGAAACTGTAAAGTTTTGTGACCTTTTAAAAGAAGTATATTCAGAACTTGGGTTCAATGAAATTTCTGTGAAATTTTCAGACCGTCCAGATACTAGATCAGGTAATGATGAAGTGTGGGATAGAGCTGAAAGAGCACTGCTTGAAGCAGTTAAAGAAGCAGGGCTTAGTTATGAACTTAATCCTGGTGAAGGTGCATTTTATGGTCCAAAGTTAGAGTTTGTTTTGAAAGATGCAATAGGTAGAAATTGGCAATGTGGAACGTTGCAAGTTGATTTTATTTTACCGGAGCGGCTTGGAGCTTTTTATATAGGAGCAGACGGGCACAAGCATCACCCTGTCATGTTACATAGGGCAATTCTTGGAACTTTTGAGCGTTTTATTGGAATTTTAATAGAAAATTATGCAGGAAAATTTCCAGTTTGGCTTGCTCCAACACAGCTTGCTATTCTGACCATTACAAATGAGGCTGATGGTTATGCTAAAGAAATCAGCAACGTTTTAAAAGAACAAGGTGTGAGAATCAAAACTGATTTGACCAATGAAAAAATTAGCTATAAGATACGTTTGCATAGTTCAAGTAAGGTACCTATATTATGGATCATGGGCAAAAATGAAGTTACAAATAAAACTGTGTCAGTGAGAAATTTAGGATCGGAAAAACAGGAGTCTTTTTCTTTGGAGAATGCTACTGAATTGCTGTTAAAAATTATTAATTTGAATTAATGGAGCTAAAATTTGCAAGTCAAAAAGAACAATAAAAACAGAATTAATGAACTCATCACAGCTAAGGAGGTACGCTTAGTTGATCATAGTGGTGAAATGGTCGGAATTGTTCCAATAGAACAAGCTTTGGAAGTTGCACAAAGTGTTAATTTAGACTTGGTAGAAATCGCACCTGATTCAACTCCTCCAGTATGTAAGATACTGGACTATAGCAAACAAAAGTATGATATAAAAAAGAAGGCAAGTGAAGCAAAAAAGAAACAAAAAACATTAACTATAAAAGAAATTAAACTGGGTCCTAATATTGGTGATCACGACTACGAAACAAAATTGCGTCAAGCAAGGGATTTTCTTGTGCATGGACATAGAATTAAAGTCACAATGAGATTTAGAGGTAGAGAGCTTATAAATACTGAGGTTGGACTGGAAAAATTAGAACGGCTAATTAGAGACGCTGAAGATATTGCAAAAGTAGAATTAGCACCTAAAAGGGAAGGAAATCAATATTTTCTAACTCTGGTTGCTAAGTAGTAAAACGACTTAAAAGTGTAAGTTAAGTTACTGCCCTATCTTCAATTACATGACGAAAATGTCTGATTAGCCCTTGCACTGGCCAAGCTGCAGCATCGCCAAGCGCACAAATTGTATGTCCTTCTATTTGAGTTGTAAGGTCAAGTAGCTTATCTACTTCACCAGGTTTAATATTTCCTGCTACCATTCTTCTCATAATTCTCCACATCCATCCAGTACCTTCACGACATGGTGTACATTGCCCACAGGACTCATGCATATAGAAATGTGATAATCTTTCTATTGCAGCTATTATGTCAGTTGATTTATCCATCACTATTACAGCAGCAGTACCAAGCCCTGATTGTACAGCTCTCAATGAATCAAAATCCATTTCAATAGTATCGCATATAGATTTTGGAATTAATGGTACTGAAGACCCACCAGGTATTACAGCAAGTAAGTTATCCCAACCTCCTCGCACTCCACCTGCATATTTTTCAATTAATTCACGTAGTGAAATTCCTAGCTCTTCTTCAACATTACATGGATTATTTACATGCCCTGAAATACAAAAGACCTTAGTGCCAGTATTATTTGGTTTACCAAGAGATGCAAACCACTCTCCTCCGCGATTTAGGATATCTGGAACCATAGATATAGTTTCAACGTTGTTTATTGTAGTGGGGCAGCCAAAAAGTCCAACACCTGCGGGAAATGGAGGTTTCATGCGAGGAAAGCCCTTTTTTCCTTCAATGGATTCGAGTTGAGCTGTTTCTTCCCCACATATGTAAGCTCCTGCACCCCTATGGATAAACACATCAAGATCATAACCTGACTTGCAGGCATTTTTTCCAATTAAGTTTTCTTTATAGGCTTCCTCAAGTGCTTTTTTTAGAACTAAATGTTCATTATAAAATTCACCCCTGATATAAATATACGCAGCTGATGCGCTGATCGCTCTGCCAGCCAGAAGAATTCCCTCAAGTAGCTTGTGTGGCTCATATCGTAATATGTTTCTGTCTTTACATGTACCAGGTTCTGACTCATCTGCATTGACTACTAAATATGCTTTTGGAGGATTTTTAGGCATAAAGCTCCACTTAAGGCCAGTAGAAAATCCTGCACCCCCTCGACCTCTCAAGCCAGATTTCTTTACTTCATCAATGATTTTTTCTGATCCTAAATCCAGTAATTCCTTTGTTTTTTGCCAACTACCACGTTTTTTTGCACCCTCAAGTAGTGGTGTTTCTTTACCATTTAAGTTTGTGAATATTTTGTCCTGTTCTTTTAGCATGCTTTTAAGATTCTAAGTGATCCCGACGCGATTCGAACGCGTGACCCACTGATTAAAAGTCAGTTGCTCTACCGGCTGAGCTACGGGATCATTTTATTTTTCAGCTATACTAAACAGTAATATAGTTTTTATCCATTTTAATCAAACTAAAATTTTCATGTATGGTTAAATAAATTATATAATGTACTGTATTAGTGATAATTTAATTAAAAATTTTTGAAGGAAAACTTCTTGTTAATTCAAAGATTCATTTGGTAAAGCTGACGTACAACTCTAAAAAGATAGAGAATTATACATAAATGCAGAATTTGTGCACTATTTAGCAATAGCCTCACAAATAAATATTTCTTGCATTTCAGCCTGAGTGATTTATGCTTTAAGCAAAAGTTGGGGGCATAGCTCAGCTGGTAGAGCATCTGTTTTGCACGCAGAAGGTCAGCGGTTCGATCCCGCTTGCCTCCACCAATATAGGTTTCAACATACCATAAAGCCAGCCTATCTATTCTATCGGGGTTTTATACTAATTCTCTAGTGATATTTGTTATTATGACTCCAATACATGCTAATTTAATTATAAATTAATCAGTAAATGCTATAATAGCTATAATTAAATTAATTAGATAATACTTATGAGTGGAAAAAAAACATGTCTTTAAGATGGTACCTGGACAGCAATTTTCATGCGGATCTAGTGGATATGAAACGTATTCTAACATTGAAGATCCTCAATCTATGAAAAAAGTCAAGCTTATATCGCTAAGCAAAGAAGACGATACGCTAGAATTATCTATAAAATTCTGTAGCGATTTTCTTGATAGATTCGGAATGTATTGCGTAGAAGAAAAACAAAACAGATATATTCGAGATGATCAACCTGGTTATTATAAGAACAGTAATTCATTTGCATATGACAATGATAGATTAGTTAAACTATCATTAAATTGGGGCATAAGAGATAAAACTGGTTATCATGATTTTGTAGGTGAAGAATTGAAGTACAAATATTTAACATGGGAGGAATCAGGTCTTGGTGACGATAAATATTATTTTTCAGATAAGGAAGGAAACATAATCGATTCACCTGACAACAAGATATTACAATACAGTATGCCACACCATGATACAGCAAAGGTGATAGAAGATATAACATCGTCTAAGATACCAAAGAGTGTACTAATATCAAGTGAGTTCGCCAAAACTTTTTTTAAGAACTTAACAGGAAATCAGTTAGAGACTCTTGCCGATATTCTTAATAATGAAAAATTACAGATTTTAGCAAAGAGCTTAACAAATAAACAACTACAGGTTTTAGCAGAGAACTTAACAGATGGACAATTTCTAGCTTTAGTGGATCGTTTAACCAATCATCAATTACAAGCCCTTACTCACACATTGGATTCAAAAAAGTTAGGAATAATAGTCCCCTTATTAAATGAGAATCAGGTTAAGAACTTAGTAAAAGACTTTAACCTAGATCAAGTAAAACAAATTTTCCCTCACCTTAAAATGGATCAGTTCGAGATAGCGATCAAGACAATGAGTGATGACCAGTTTGTAGAACTAATAAAAAATGCAAATGAGAAAATGATAAACACTATTTTGGACGACGCGTTGAGAAATAAACTTCCAATCTTAGTAAAAACTTTAGAAGAAGATACATTACATAATTTAATTAATAAGTTAGACCACAAGAAACTTGAAATAGTAGCTCGAGAGTTAACTGATGATTCTGATAAGATTCAGATGGTTGTTAAGTCTTTAGCTAACAACCCAGAAAAACTTAAAGCTTTTGCTCTTAGTATGTCTAATGAGCAGTTTAAAGAACTTTTGGATAATTTAGGTGCAGAAGAGCTGAAAGATATTATTCACAAGTTGCCTCATGAGAAAGTCCTATCCGTGATTGGTGATCTTGGCAGTAAAGATCAGTCCAATGCTATCATTGATGAATTAAAAGGGAAACTTGACGAGCAGAGTAAACATAACGAGGAAATCAAGGAGATGCTCAAGCAAATCAAGGACGATATGCCAGGCATTGCAGAAGCTCCAGATTTTACAATAGTAGAAAACAATAACGATTCAATGCTACTTGTATGGTAGCAATTTATGAAAATCAATTTTTTTATAGTAGGTAACTTATTATGAGTAAAAACAATGTAGAATTATATTTTAATGAAAAGATTTCAGACCAAGAGAAATTAATGGAACTTAAGGTCCCGAGTTTTGAAAAACTAGATTTTGTAAAACCAAGGATAAATTCAATACAAATTGATAATAAAGACAAAAATGCTGATACTAAGAAGTTAGATTTTGATATAACTAAGCCACTGGACAAAATACCTTTAAACCAAATGAAGCCAACAAACGTAGGTATAACATACCTTAAAAAGGTTTATGATGGCTTGATAGAAAGTATTGATAATCATAACAAAAATTTAAACAGTCAAATTACAGATAGCATAGTGAATCCACTGTTAACAACTATAACAAATATAGGGCAAAATACAACTAAAATAAACGCTCAACTTCAAACTCTTAAAAAGGATCTTCAGGGATTTCGTGATGATCAACTATAACAAATATAGGGCAAAATACAACTAAAATAAACGCTCAACTTCAAACTCTTAAAAAGGATCTTCAGGGATTTCGTGATGATCAGCCAGGCATTGCAGAAGCTTCCATATTCCCTCATGCTACTGGCGAAGAGAACGGGTTGCTTTAATAAAAAAGGTAATAGCCTGATATCAGACTGTTACTCTTTTCGCATGCTATTTAGATGTAGCTGAGTTAATTTTATAGGAGTTAACATGAGTAACAACAGTAAACAAGAAAGCGAAAATAACTTTGAAGCAATAAACCAAATGAGCGATTTCAACTTTAAAAAAATAGACGATATAGAAGTTGCAGTTAAGCCCACAAACTTTGAGGACGTTAAAAACAAGATTGCATCGATTTATTACGTCAATCAAGTTATGGATAAGTTAGTCTGCGATTTAAACGAGAAGTTTGTTTCGGGCTTGCGTGTCTCAATTATGGACAACATAGCACAACTTCGAGGAGAGTCTCTTGATATGAGTAAAGCATTGGCTAATGGTTTATCTCATTTGAATAAGTTAATTCACCAGGATGGATTTATTGATAATAATAAAGAATATAGAACATGGGCAGAAGAACTTGATCACCTAAGGGGAGAAGTTGAAGGATTAAAAGCAGCAATAATTGACCATAATAACGTAGAATGGGAAGCACCAACTCACTCTGATATATTGTGGTAGTTAGGAAAGTAACAGCTTGCTAGCAGGCTGTTGCTTTCTTTCACATACCATTTCAATACAACTGAATTAGGAAATCTATTTTAGGACTTTCGGCTTATAGTTCTCATCATGTTTTGCAAACACCGTATCTGCAAGAAAAGTACTATTATCAAACATTTTACCTTGCACAACAACACCACTTTTTTCTGAAAACATTGGTGGAAGTATTCCCTGATATTTCACCACAACGCTTTTATTAAAATCTGTCATCTGAAAAACTACTTCACTTTCGCTCCGTATCACGCTCTTTTCAACAACCATTCCACCAACACGGATTGGCTTTTGATTATTTGGCAAGACTATGGCTTCACTTACTGTATAGAAAAATGAGATATTTTCTTTGAGCGTTGTTAAAATAAAAAAAACTGCACAACTTAAAAAGCAGAAAATTCCTGAAGTTATAAGTAATCGCTTATGTTTCTTCTTCATTATTATCTTTCAGGCTTTCTAGAATTTTTTTACTTTTAGTATAGCAAGAAACGGTAAAAATCAAATTTCCACCAATCAGTATGAAACTAATAAGGTAAGCAAAAATTACATATGTATTCATAATGCACTGCCAATAAATAACTCACCTGCATCAAAATAAATTAAGCTTCCATCCTTTTGCTGCAACAACAATTTACCACTTTTATCTATATCAGCAAAAATTCCTTCATACAATTTGTCAGCTAACTTTACACTGATTTGCTCATTCATTTTGAATGCTTTTTTTAACCACATTTCTCTTATAGCATAAAACCCATCAAATAGCCATTGCTTTCTTAGCTTATTAAAATTTATTATTAATTCCTTTAACAGATCCATGTTAGACACAGATTCACCGTAATTGCTAATGCACGTTGTGCCTGGAAGTGGCGCATGATTGACATTAATTCCAATTCCTATAATGAGCCAATTTGAATTGGATTTTTTTTCAAGCAATATTCCGCTTATTTTCTTGCCATCGATTAGAACATCATTTGGCCATTTATGTTGAAGATTGAGATCGTTTATGAATTGATCTCTTGTCATCCCAGTGCTTTGACACTGGGATCCAGAAGAAAAAGTATGGATTCCAGTGTCACGCATTGGAATGACACCGCAGTGGGTTTGATTATTCAAGAAATTTAACGATAATAAAGTATTTCCAACAGCAAGAGCAGTCACAAAAGTCAATTCTGTCAATTTGCTGACATCCGTTTCTTGGTTAATTATCAAACTCGCATAGAGATTACCCTCTGGAGAAATCCAGCTTTTTCCAGTGCGTCCCCTACCTTCTGTTTGTTTATCAGCAATAATGACAGTTTCATTTGATATCCCTTTCTCAATTAAACCCAATGCTTCTTTATTAGTACTTGGAACTTCTTTGTAATGATAAATACGAAAACCTTCAAGGATCACCTTGTCAGCCCTTTAGTTTAATGAGTGAGTCAAGATCTTCTACATACAAGAAAAGAATGAGATTGATCAGTGAAACCACTGAAGTGATAATGAATAGACCCCTAGAATAAGCAACCTTATTACCACTAGCTTTATCAAAATACATAACTTTCATGATATTTAAATAATAGTAGCATGATATCACACTCGCTATTACAAGGATCAAAGACAGGCTGATAAAGCCAGAATTTATTAAACTTTTGAATATAAAAAATTTAGCGATAAAACCTGCAAGTGGAGGTATTCCCGACATCGAGAGTAATAGTATAGAAAGATGGAATGCTAAAATTGGTTGCTTTTTTCCTATACCAGATAAATTTGCAATATCACAATCATCATCGTCAATTTGTACGAGATATGAGAATAGCCCTATGCTTGTGATGATATATATCACCAAATACATTAAGGCACTATCTGTTCCTGCTTGTGTAAAAATAGAAAGTGAAGCAAATATAAAACCAATGTGACCAATTGAACTGTAAGCAAACAGCCTTTTTAAGTTTTGCTGACGCAAGGCCCCAAAAGCTGAGATAAGCACAGACAATGCTGAAACGTATAAGAAAATAGGCTGAACATAACTTTTTACATTTACTAACTCTTCATTCATCAATCGAATTAAAAATGTTACAAGTGCAGCTTTTGGGGCCGTAGAAAAAAACGCAGTTACTATGGTAGGTGCACCTTGATAGACATCTGGAGCCCACATATGAAAAGGAGCAATAGCAAGCTTGAAACACAAACCAATAAGGATAAAAACTAACCCAAAAACTATTCCATAAGTTATCTGATGGTTTTGCAAGAATGAACCGAGCTCAGAGAAATTGACTTGTCCTGTATATCCATAAAGCAGCGACATTCCATATAGCATAATGCAGGAAGATAGTGCACTAAGTGTAAAATATTTCACTCCTGCTTCACATGAATAAGCTGAATCTTTATTAAAGCTCGCAAGAACATACAAAGATATACTCATCAACTCAAAAGCTAAATAAAAAGAAATCAGACTATTTGCTGAAACCAAAGTTATCATGCCAAATAGCGCAAAAAGAATCAGTATTGAAAATTCATATTTATAGTCATATTTTGATAAATTCAGCATCAAAAGTATTAAAATTCCTGTGCTGAGAATTAACCCTTGGGCTGACCTGATGTATAAATTGAGTTTTAACAACGAATTAAAGAGAAAAATTTCATTGTTTTCTGCCGAGATAATTAAAATAATCAAAGTTACCGCTGTGCAGCCAAGTGCTAATAAGTTGATAGTTCGGCGGTTAAATATAATCCCAAGCAGCAGCAACACTAACGAGGAGATAATAGAGAACGTTTCCGGCAATATCTGTATATAATTCATAGCGCATCATATTTGACTAACAAATTTGCCATACATGGCTTCAAATAATTCAGTGCAAGGGTTGGGTAGAATCCAAGCAAAATAACAAACACTGCAAGCAGAATTAAGATAGAAAATTCTATGCTATCCAAGCGGTTATTTAATAATTTAGAATAGCTAATCCCCCATATTATTTGCTTACATAAATTCAGCATATAAACTGCGCTTAAAATAGTGCCAAGTGCGATAAATCCTGTAAAAAACCCTATGCTCTTAAACATCCCAATCATAGCCAAAAACTCACCTGCGAACCCAGATGTTCCAGGTAGCCCTATTGAAGCCATTGAAAATAAAATGAACATAAAACCAAATTTTGGCATTGTATTTACTATGCCAAAATACTTTGCAATCTCCAAAGTTCCAGTTCGAGTATATAGCATTCCAACACATAAAAATAAAGCAGCAGAAATAAGGCCATGACTAATCATTTGAAATATGCTACCCAGTACTCCTTCCTCACAAAATGAAAAGAGGCCAGCAGTAACGATCCCCATATGTGCTATTGAAGAATAAGCTATTAACTTTTTTATATCATCTTGAGCAAACGCAACTAGCGAAGCATATATCACCGCAATAATGCTCAGCACAACAACGAAATTTGAAAAATACAAACTTGCCTGAGGAAGCATTGGAATAGAAAATCTTAAAAATCCATATCCCCCCATTTTAATAAGCAAGCCAGCTAAAATCACAGATCCAGAAGTTGGTGATTGCACATGCGCATCAGGAAGCCAAGTGTGAAATGGAAACATTGGAACTTTTATTGCAAAGGAAATAAAAAATGCAATCCACAGCAATGACTGCACTTCAAGATCAAGGCTTGGCACTAATGTAGCTAATTTTTGTATATTAAACGTCCCAAAAGTGCTATAGATGTACACCAATCCAAGTAGAAATAATAATGAGCCAGTTAATGTATAAAGAAACAACTTAAACGTTGCATATACCCTGTGTTTTCCTCCCCAAATGCCAATAATAAAGAACATTGGTATTAAAACAGCTTCAAAAAACACATAGAAGCTTATAGCATTCAGTGAAATGAAAAACCCGACTACAAAACTCTCAAGCAGTAGAAATAATGCCATATATGACCTAAAGGTTGTATAACTCATTTTGCAGTTATAGAGTATACAAATTACAAACAAGAAAGTTGTAAGCAGAAGGAAAAGCAACGATATACCATCTATCCCTATTCCTACATTCTTGATTGGATAGCTGACAAACTGAAAGTCCGCATTGTTATAATCAAATCCTATACAAGCTACAATGCTAAGCAAAAATGGAAGTATAGCAAAAAATAGGGCAAGGAATCTTAGGTGTATAGATTGATGGTTAATCCTGATCGAGGATAAAATTAACGCTCCTATCAGTGGAAGCAAGAATATACTAAGTAACAACACCTTCTATTTAATTCCAATAATATACAAAGCACCAATTATTAAAGTAACAAACATAACAAATGCATAATCAAATATATAACCAGTTTGTAACTTTATAGAACTTTTTGAACATTCATTAACCAACCTTACAACACCATTTGGTCCAAATGAATCAATAGCCTTAACATCAAACTTCCATAGAAGCCTAGATATAAACCTTATCGGTGCAATTATAACAAACTCATACACCTCATCAAAGTACCATTTATTCTGCAAAAACTTAAGTAAAAATTTACTCTTAATTTGCCTAATTACTTGATATTGGTAAATTAGGTACGCAAGTGCTATTCCACTTAGGCTTGCTAAGGTTGGCAGTAGTTTTATAAAGAAATTATGAACTCCATGCTCATCAATCATCACTAAACTTGATTTCCAAAACGCATTACTAGTTATGTTCAAAATATTTGCTCCCCATATTCCAGAAAATACTGATCCAAAAGCGAGTATCAGTAATGGTATAAGCATAATCTTTGGTGCCTCATGTATATTAATTTTACTTTGTTTTTGGCTGTGGAACACAAGAAGCAATAACCTCCAAGAGTAAAACGCTGTGAAGAATGCAACAACTAAGCTTATTACAAAAGCAAAGCTATCCGTGCTATAAGCATGTTCAATTATCAAATCCTTTGAGTAAAAACCTGCAAATGGAAATATTCCAGAAAGCGCAAGAGATCCAATCCACATGAGAGCGTAAGTGCAAGGGATTTTCTTCCAGCAATTTCCCATTTTCTGAATGTTTTGCTCATGATGCATTGCATGAATTACATTGCCAGCACCGAGAAATAGTAGAGCTTTAAAAAAAGCGTGTGTCATTAAGTGAAAAATAGCAACATTGTAAGCAGAAAGCCCACATGCCATGAACATATAACCAAGTTGACTGCAGGTTGAATAAGCAATTATTTTTTTTATATCGTTCTGAGTAATCGCAACAGTAGCTGCAAAAAAAGCAGTGAGCGCACCAACAATAACTATTAATTCCCTTGCAATACTTGATAATTCAAAAAGTGGTGAACATTTTGCTATTAAAAATATACCTGCTGTTACCATCGTTGCTGCATGAATGAGTGCAGAAACAGGGGTTGGTCCTTCCATTGCATCTGGCAACCAAACATGTAAACCAAGCTGTGCAGATTTACCCATACAGCCAATAAAAAGTAATATGCATATTATATGAATTATTTTAAATTCACAGCAGAATACTCTAATGTTCTGCGCGCCAAGAAGATCAGCTGTGTCAAAAACTTCAGTAAATTTCAAAGAGTGAAATGTATAATAAATGAGAAAGATCCCAATCAATAGTGCAAAGTCTCCTACCCTATTCACAACAAATGCTTTAATTGCTGCATTATTTGCAGAATATTTTTGGAACCAAAATCCTATGAGTAAATAAGAACACAGGCCAACCCCTTCCCAGCCAAAAAAAAGCTGCACGAAATTATCGCTTACAACCAGCACAATCATGCAAAACGTAAATAGCGATAGGTAAGAAAAAAACCTCGACTTCCCTTTGTCATGCTCCATATAACCGATAGAATAGAGGTGGACTACTAGTGAAACGGTGGTAATAACAATAAGCATTAAGGATGAGAGAGCATCCACACTAATTGCCCAATTTACTTTTAATACACTTAATGAAAATAGAGGAAATAAACTCAAGTGATAATTTTCAGAGAAGGTGAGAAAAACATACCAAGATAAAACTGCAGATATTCCAATTCCTGCCGTTGTAACTAACTGACTTTTTCTAAAAAGTGCTGCAAATAGCGAACCAAAGAGTGGCAAAAATACTATTAATTTCAGTATATCCATCATACTTTCATTCTTTCATTAAGTTCGCTTGTTCAACATCTATATTGCCACGACTTCTATAATATACAACCAATATTGCAAGCCCAACTCCTGACTCTGCTGCCGCAACAGTCAACACAAACATCACAAAAATTTGCCCAACTATATCATTCATAAAGGCAGAAAAAGCAACTAGATTGATGTTAATCGCCAGCAATAATATTTCTATTGATAACAGTATGTTGATTATGCTCTTACGGTTGATGAAAATACCACACACGCCAATAGTGAACAAAACAGCAGCAATTATCAAAAAGTGATTTAATCCTATTTCCATTCTACTCCTTTTCCAAATTTAGCCTTAATCAATTTTACAGATGAAGATTGTGTCAATTGCTTTAACACGTTCTGTTTTCTAACTCCTTTTTTCTTTTCCTGCAAAGTAAGAGCAATTGCACCAACAATTGCAACAAGCAGCAGAATACCAGAAAGATGAAAAGCGTACATGTAGTCAGTGTAGAGCAAATTACCGATAGCTTTCACGTTATTGTTATTATAGTTTATAACATTGCTTATATTCGGTTCTGAACTGCGAATTACAAAGCTGATGATTAGAAAAAACACAACACATAATATAGCACCAAGAGTGAAATGCTTTGCAAAACCCTGATGCAATCTTATGTAGTCGATATCGAGCATCATGACTACAAAGAGGAATAACACTGCAACTGCACCGATGTATACTATCAGCACCATCATAGCAATGAATTCAGCTCCAAGGAGAATAAAAAGCACTGCAGAGTTAACGAAGGTGAAAATTAAAAATAATACTGCATGCACAGGATTCCTTACGCTAATTACACAAACAGCAGATAAAATGCTAAGAATTGCAAAAGAATAAAAGAAAAAAGGCATTAATACTTTAACTGCAACAATAGTTACTAACTTAAAGTAATTATTGCTGTAAAGTCAATATTATATTAAACGTTTGAAAACATTCTACTACAAGCTTCAGCTCCATTTTAAATAGAGCATTTTCTCAGTAATGCAATAAACACTCTTGACATTTTTAATTTATTAACGTATAATATATGTATATTAATAATCAGTAATAGCTAAAATGTATAACATATTTGGTTACTTCAAAACTTATGATAAGCAAAGTGGAAAATTAAATAGAGAGAGTTATCGATACACCACAAGAAATTATGTGACGATTTACACTAGCCAGTTTAAGAAGATCATGGAGAGAATTTAAAGAAGAAGTATATGGGTTTATATATGATATTGGAGCTTGGTTGAAAGAAACATATGAAAGTCTCACTGAACGACCTGCAACACGTAATCACTATACCCCAAAAGAAAAACTCCTTGTTGAAGTTGAAGAAATAGAAATGAAGGAACTAAATCGTACATATAAGCCATTCCAAACTCCACCTATTCACCCAACAACTGGTGCCAACACCTCAAATCAAGTTGTTGTTACTCAGCATACACTTGAAACTACCCCAACAAGATAGATCTACGCTTAAATATGTAGTACTTGAGTGAAGCATTCTTTAAACTGTTCTATTCAATAAAACCTTTACAATATTTGGATCATAGATTTAACTTTACAAAGTTATAGTCTATAGGACTTCAATGAACGATTATCTCTCACTGCTAAATCCAGAACAACAATCAGCTGTAACTAACATAGATGGACCAGTTTTAATACTGGCAGGAGCCGGAACGGGAAAAACAAGAACGATCACTTCAAGAATAGCGCACATAATTCGAAATGGCTACGCTTACTCCGATGAGATCTTAGCAGTTACATTCACGAACAAAGCAGCAAATGAAATGATATCAAGAGTGTTTGAACTTACGGGCACAAATATACCATGGCTTGGCACCTTCCACGCAATTGCAGCAAAAATTTTACGTTATCATGCTGAAATTGTGGGCTTAAATTCCAATTTCACAATCATTGGTGTGGATGATCAATTACAAGTAATAAAAAATATCGTGAGTGAAATAAGCTCTGATAGCTTATCAGAAAAATGTAAGACCATTATGAATATCATCCAGCAGTGGAAAGAGAAGTGTTTATTGCCATCTGAAGTGGAAGATGTTCAATCATTTAGGCCAGTGTACGTAACTGCACTTAAAGTCTATCACCAGTATCAGGAAAGGTTAAAATTCCTTAACTCTGTCGATTTTGGTGACTTATTGCTATATAATATACAACTCTTTAATCAAAAGACCGAAGTTCTGTCCTACTACCAAAACAAGTTTAAGTATGTCATGGTAGATGAGTACCAAGATACAAATGCAATACAATATCTTTGGCTAAAATACCTTGCAAAAGAGCATTCAAATATTTGCTGTGTAGGAGATGATGACCAGTCGATATATAGTTGGCGTGGTGCAGAAGTTGAAAATATTTTGAAATTTTCCGATGATTTTAAAAATGCAAAAACCGTTAAACTAGAGTGTAACTACAGGTCAACATCTCACATACTTGCAACTGCATCATATGTTATCAATCACAATAAGACTCGCTTAGAAAAAAAGTTGTGGACAACAAACGTTGAAGGCGAAAAGGTAAATCTAATAAAATTATGGGACGGGAAAGCTGAAGCAAGGTTCATAAGCGAACAGATATTAAAGCTCAATAAATACAGATTTAGTGACATTGCAGTGCTCGTAAGAGCGACTTTTCAAACTAGAGTGCTCGAAGAGTATTTTATAAAATATTCAATTCCCTATAGGATTATAAGTGGCGTAAAATTCTACGAACGTCAAGAAATAAGGGATATAATTGCATATTTGAGGCTTGTTACAAATAATAATGATGATCTCGCTTTTGAAAGGATCGTAAATCGTCCCAAAAGAAGCATAGGAGCTACAACTCTAAAGAAAATATACACGACTGCTCAGGATAACAAAATTTCTTTTTTTGAGGCAGCAAAAATATTGGTTAATAGTGATCAAGTAACCGAAAGAATTAAACTCTCACTAAATGATTTTTTAAATAAAATTAAAGCTTGGGAAGAAATAGTAAGCGTAAAACCACTGCATGAATTCGTTAAAATCGTAGCAAATCAATCAGGATATATGGAAATGCTTGAGAATGAAGGAGTGACGGGTTTAGCGCGAATAGAAAATGTTAAAGAGCTCATTTCATCTTTGAAGAATTTTGACAACGCTATAACCTTCTTGGAGCACATTAGCCTGGTGATGGAAGTGGATAATATGAATAGCGATGACACTGTATATGTTATGACTCTTCATGCAGCTAAAGGACTTGAATTCCCGTGCGTGTTTCTACCTGGTTGGGAAGAAGGATTATTTCCTCATCAAAGATCTTTTGAAGATAAAAGTGGTAAAGCTTTAGAAGAAGAGAGAAGACTTGCATATGTTGGCATAACTAGAGCAAAAGAAAGGTTGATCATTTCATGTGCAGATAGGAGGGAAATTAATAATCAGTGGCAACCAATGCGCACTTCTCGATTTATTAAAGAATTGCCAAGAGAAAATGTTGAGGTGATCAAGAATAGTGCCTACTGTTGAAGCTATAACTGCAGCTCTTACGACAAACACATCTGAATTACTTCAATTATATATTTCTCCTGGCAAAAATTCTCTGATGGTCTTAAATAAAATTTTCAGTGAATAATTATCAGACATGTTGTGTTTTGCTGATTTTATTAAGTGTACTTCAACATCTGTTGACTTAATTTTTTCAGCTAAATTCAATGAAGTTTGATAAGGAACATCTTTATCATTAATGCTATGCAATAAGCGCACAGGACAGTTTATATCTATTGCTTCTCTGTTTAAAAGAAGGTTCTTTCTGCCATCTTCGATCAAATTTTTAGTTATTTTGTATGTACAATGCTCTGAAGTAAAATCTATTACACCTTTAGAGCTTAGCTCTTCTTTTTGCTTGTCTGACAATTGCTTGAATATTAAATCTTCAGTGAAGTCAGGAGCGGGCGATATGCCGATTAATGCTGCAATTTTTTCCGGAATTTGAAGGGCAGTGAGCAGCATCACTGCCATTAAGTTAAGGGAAAGAGAAGTTAAGATTGGACAAAAAATTTGAAGTGATTGATAATTATGGTAAATACTAGGGTGAATTTTTAAGAAAAGGGAGTCTGAAAAGTGCAAGTTATTTAAAAAAGTAATAATTGCAGGTTATTTTGCAAAGAATGTACTAATGCAATGATACTGAAAAGATATCTTGAATTTAAAACACATGTTTTCTAGCTCTTTTCTGGTAGTTGAGTGAACGAATATCAGATATCTTATGACGATCAACTCTTCTCCCTTTTCTCACCACTAAAGTGTTCATCAAAAATAACTGTGATAGTCGATCCATAATGCAGTCTATGTCTGACTCTGTAGAAAAAATATCAAAGGCTAAGTTTTTAATCGCATTAAATGAGACAGATTTATTGATGCTTTTTTTTAGTTTACTATTCTGTGAGCTCAATGTCTCTTCATCATCTTCTATCATGATACTTTCTAGATTACTGATGAAGATAGTTGACCAAAAATCCTGCTTGATAGTTTCAATACTTTTTCCTGTGAAATTCTCTAAATTTAATCTTCCCTTCAGCCTAGAAAAAAATGTTTCTACTCCCCAGCGCAAGTAATATAATCTCTCAAACTCTTCAACTGTAAAACGTTTCTCATCTAACAGAGATGTTACTAACACTTCAACTTCGCCAGAAGAAAGTATTATTTTGACTAACCTGAATTTCATCTCATCAGGTAATCCTAGCTTTCGTAGCTGTCTTGCTACTTTAATAGGTGCGGTAGACACTACCACCGTACTAGATGGGCTTTCCGGCTTAAACATAGCGTTTATTTCATTGAAAGACGAACTTGAACAGCGAATTATATAATTGATTTTCCTTCCTGTAAGCTCAGCAAGAAATCGATAAGATACGTATCCTCTATCACAGATTAACAAATCGTCTGATTTTATGGATTCAAGCATACCGATTGCTAAATCAACCTCATAGCTGTCACCTCTACTTAGCACAGATTTTATTGCAATATTATTTAGCACATCGTAACAAACTTCAAAGGTTGCACTTGTATAGTCTTCAAATCTCTGGATTCCATTCCATACTGCTCTTGAGCTAAACTCACCTATTATTTTGTCGCTCTTTGGCAGAATCAGTATTGAAGCATCAAATGCAAGTACTCTGAAGCCATGGTGGGTTTTAAATTCCTGATCTTGGTAGTATAGGGAAACTATATCATCATTTAACTCTGAAAACGCAGTATGTTTTAGCTTCTTTCTTGCTTGAGTAAATGCACTTGCCGTAATTGTATAATCTTTTCTTGTATGCAGAACAAACTCATTAAGCATCACTTGTAATGACTTTACACTCTTTCTAAAAATCAGGAGAAATACATTAACGAAGGGCAGCTTTCTTTTTCGTGAGAAGTCTTTTGAGGATGCTCTGTGTGCGTTTATAAAGTTTAAACTCATCAATTTATTTTTTATAAACATGATTATTCTTTTTTTTACTCATGTCATTACTTCTTTTAATTTGTGAATCTTACCTGATTTTATAATACAGTTCATCACTTTTCCTTAACTTAATGGCAGTGATGAAAGCCCCCATTCAGCAAGCAGATGGCAGTAGGGTAACAAGGGATAAAGGAGTTCCGCAAGGAGGTTCAATAAGCCCAATCATTTCAAGCATATTTATGCACCATGCGTTTGATATGTGGATGAAATAAAATTATCCAACAGTACCATTTGAAAGATATGTAGATGATGCGATAGTGCACTGCAGAACTAAAAGACAGGCAGGATTTATGAAAGTAATGATTGAAGAAAGATTGGCTAAGTGTAAATTGAAGTTACATCCTGAAAAGACACAGATTGTGTACAGTAAGGATGATGATAGAAAAGAACAATTTCCTAAACAAAGCTTTGATTTTCTAGGTTATACTTTTAGACCTAGAGTAGCAAAGAATAAGATGAGGAATTATTTCATCTCATTTCTACCTGCAATTAGTAACAAAGCCAAGAAGAAGATCAAGAAAACCATAAAGTCATGGAGAATACATCGGATTACATGGACCACACTAGAGGAAATATCGAAGAAAATAGATCCAATAGTCAGAGGCTGGTTTCAGTACTATGGCAGGTTTTATAAATCAGAGATGTATCCATCTCTCAGAAATATAGAGAGATACCTCATAAGATGGGTCAGGACAAAATATAAGAAACTTCGTGATCACGGAAGACTAGCAAAGCAATTTCTAGGAAAAGTGAGAAAGAGGTCTCCAAGTATTTTCTATCATTGGACACTTGGGTTAGGATCAAAAGGCTAAATAATGGGAGCTGTATAAGTCGAGAGGTTTCCGTGCAGTTCTGCGAGAGACTGGTGGGGAAGCTCCGCCGGTCTACTCTCCACTTTAACTATGCTGATGCTGCTTTAGTTACATTAGTTATTGTGGCTAACATAGTAAGTGAAGCATTGGAGCAAGGAATAATAGGAGACGTAGCTTTTTCAATTTCTAGTCTATTTTACTTTGTAGCGAGTGCTACTTTCTGCTATCGCGAGTACAAGAAAAGTAAAAAATATGAAGTAGAAAAAGAGCAAGACTTTGATGAGAAGTTTGAAAAAAAGACAAGCAATATGTCTTCAGCTAAGTTAATGCTCGCTGGTTCTTCTTTATTACTAATCAGGAAAATAATATTGATTTCTGGAGTAGCATTAGCATCATCTGCTGTTGGGCCTGCTTTAGGTCTGGTAGGTATTGCTCTTTTGATGGTAGGAAGTGGATTGATCACACATTCTTATAGTAGAAAGCTAGAGAACGTAGAAGTGAGTGGAAAGGGTGTTGCAATAGGTGGTGGTGCGAGCAATATAGGTAATGGTGGCCAAGAGACGCTTTTCGTTCGATGATAATGCCAAAAATTTGTTTATTTAGGTAATATTTAGTCTATACTTTATTTTGATCAAAAAAAATCTTATGTATAAGACTTTAATCATATGCTTTTTTCTTCTGACTTGCCCCTTCACGCAGTCGTATGCGAATGATCTTGAACACACTGAAACTGAACTATATGAGGAGGCAGTTAAGCTTTATGATCAGAAAAAATATAAGCAAGCTATTAGAGCATTTCAAAAGATAGAGGATTTGTATCCTTTATCTTATTGGGCAATGAAAGCCAAATTATTGTCTGGGGTTTCTCACTATAATATGGGTAAATACAGCGGTGCTGCAAGTGATATGGATGATTATATATACGTTTATCCAAATGGTGAAGATTTGCCATATGTATATTACTTAAGAGTATTATCTTATTACATGCAAATTAACAAAGTGCAGCTTGGGCAACAAATTGCATATAAAACTTTAGAGCTAGCTACTGAATATATTAATCTTTTTCCGAATAGCGAATATATAGAAGAGATCAAAGAAAAAGAAAAATTAATCACAGAACATATATCAAAAAAAGAGTATTCTATTGGTGAATTTTACCTAAAGCGTGGTGAATATTTAGCAGCAATTAAGCGTTTTCAAAATATGATAAGCGATAAATATTCTTCTAGAGTTATTAGTTATTTAATAACAGCTCACTTAGCTCTTGGCCTTGACTTAGAAGCTGAGCAGTATGAAAATATGTTAGTAGAAGGGGTGAATTAGTTTTCTTATGGCTGGTCATTCACAGTTTTCAAATATAAAACATCGAAAAGGTGCTCAAGATGCAAAGCGCTCGCAAAAATTTACGAAGCTCATTAGGGAAATAACAGTTGCTGCAAAACAAGGGCTGCCTGATCCCGAGCTCAATCCACGTCTTCGCTCTGCTATTTTTGCTGCGCGAAAGGAAAATTTACCAAAAGATAAAATAGAAACAGCAATAAAAAATGCAGCTGGTAACGTTGCTGGAGAAAGTTATGAAGAAATACAATATGAAGGCTGCGGACCTTCTGGTACTGCAATTATTGTTCATGCTCTGACGAATAATCGCAACCGAACCGCTTCTGAGATACGTTATATCTTTTCTCGCAAAGGCGGTAATTTGGGAGAAACAGGATGTGTGAGTTACCTTTTCGATCATGTAGGCTTAATTGTCTATAAAGCAGAGGGTATAAATTTTGAAGATTTATTTAACTATGGAATTGAATTAGAAGTATTGAATGTTGAGGAAAATAACAAGGAAGAATTATATGTTATAACTTGTGGAGTGAAAGATTTTGGTAGAGTGCGTGATGCTTTCTATACAAAATTTGGAGAACCAGAACTTGCTCGTCTTTCATGTCAACCAAAGGACCTGATTGAAGTTAGCGACAAAGAATTAATTGATAAATTATCTACATTAGTTGAAGAGCTAGAAGATAATGATGATGTGCAGTATGTTGAAGGTAATTTTATTTTTGCTGATAAACTATGAGGCTGGTAATATTTCTACTGCTTTGTATTTTACCAGCATATGCAACTGAAACATTTGCGCAGAAAGACTATTGTCATTCCAGTGCCCAGACACTGGAAATTGATTGTAAACAGCACGCTATACAACATTTTCGATTAAAAAACTGGTCAAGCACTGGAATGACACTAACCCACTCTCCAGTGTTATTCCAAGACGGGATCAGGAAAAAAAAAGCTACAGAAAGTGATAGAAAGTTGTTATTCATATCCAGTGACATAAAATCCTCTTTTTTTGATGCAGAAGGTTTGGCGCCAGATACAATAATGAGATTAATCGGCATATATAAAGATTATGGTGTAGATTTTAAAAAAGACATTGTGCCAAAAGGTAAGTTGGAGGTTCTTTTTGAGAAATCGCTCGGTAATCAGAAGGCTGAAGAAAAAATTTTATATACTTCACTCACAACAAGCAATAAAGCTATAAGTTTATATTATTATGAGTCACAAAACAGCAAAGAAGAGTATTTTAATAAAGAGGGGGTAAGCTTGAAGAGTAGCGAAATTTTTGTAAGTCCTTTAAACGGAGATTTTCGTATATCCTCGAATTTTGGTAATAGAAAGCATCCCATTCATGGTAAAATTGCTTTTCATAAAGGAGTAGATTATGCAGCTAAACTTGGCACTCCTATACACGCCACTGCAGGAGGTGTAATAGAATATATAGGAAAGAATGGTGGCTATGGGAATTACATCAAAATAAAGCACAACAATAAATATTCAACTTGTTACGCACATATAAGCAAATTTAGTAGCGATGTAAAGTTAGGCTCTAAAGTAAAGCAGGGTCAGGTTATAGCTTATGTTGGTAGCACTGGTGTTGCAACAGGGCCCCATTTACATTATGAAGTTATGTATAATGGTAAACACATTGATCCGCTTACGATAGCTCATGGCAATGAGATAAAGTTGCCTGATTGTGAATTAAGAGAGTTTAAATTATTTGTAAGTAAGGTAGATGAAATAATCAGCAGAGAGGGTGCAAGTGAAAAAGCAATCTGATGAAGACAGTACAGATAAAAATACAATAAATGATAGAAATCTAAGTAAAATTCGGGCTTTTCCTGTACTAATAGCGCTAGGGTTAATTTTATTGGTACTTTTTGTGTATGACAGCACAATTGCACTTGGAGTTGCTGCTGTTTCAATATTGACTTTTTCTCAAGGATTTTTCGTTAATGATCCTAATGAAGCAAGAGTGATAGAGTTTTTTGGTCATTATATTGGAACTTATTTTAAGTCTGGAATATGCGTAACGCTTCCATTTTCGAGTAAATATAGAGTTTCTTTGAAATTTCAGAATATCAATACAGAAAAAATTAAAGTTAATGATGCTAATGGAAGTCCGATAGAGATTTCAGTAGTAATTGTTTGGAGAGTGAGCAGTCCTGCGAAGGCATATTATAATGTTAATAATTATCATGATTTTGTTTTTGTGCAAAGTGACTCAGTAATTAGAGAACTGGCAAGTAATTATCCGTATGATAGCGAAAACGATGAAGAATCTTTGCGTAAAAACTCTGACAAAATTTCAAATGAATTGCGGTCAATGCTACAACAAAGATTGAATATTGCTGGAATTGAAATTGCAGAAGCAAGAATATCGCATTTGGCCTATTCATCTGAGATTGCACAAGCAATGCTGAGGCGTCAACAAGCGCATGCTATCACTTCGGCAAGAAGGCATATAGTGCAAAATGCAATAGGAATTGTCGAGGAAGTAATAGCTCATTTTGAAAAAAACAAAAGCTTACAATTAGATGGCAAGCAAAAGGTTCAATTGATAAATAATTTGTTGGTTGCCCTAATCTCTGAGCAAGATGCACAACCGACGATTAGTTTGGATAATAATTAGCATAGAAGCCGATTGGGTTTCATGAATGCAAGTCACTATTAATTTCTTGATTAATAGACTAAATGATGTTATAAATTACACGCATTAGGGGTGCTCTAGAAAAGCTGAGAGTACATAAAGTACAACCCTTTGAACCTGATATTGTTAAAGCAAGCGTAGGAAAATGTATGTATATAAATATTGAAGAATGCTTCGGCTTCATTGCGTTAATTGCATCTCTAATTGGATTATCACCTCAAGTATATAAAGCATATATCACTAAAGTTACTCGTGATGTATCGATGCTAATGTTAGTAAACTATCTTATTTGTTCATTGTCTTGGATTGGCTATGGTCTTTACCAGAGCTCAATTTTTGTGGTGCTTAGCAATATTGCTGGATTAGTGATTAGCATAATATCAATTATTCAAAAATGTTACTACGATGCAAAACCTGCACCATGATCATGTGCTGCACTGCAGTACACAACAACAATATCGTTCTATTGTAGTGCTAAATGGAGAAATACCAAGCTCATCGTTTTTTAAACGAGATATACCTATTATTGCTGTAGATGGAGGAGCAAACAAGCTTCTATCAATTGGCGTAAAACCTGATCTTGTAGTAGGAGATTTGGATAGCGTAAATCCGGATTTACGTGCTAATTTGAATACGATATATCTACCTGATCAAGATTATTGCGACTTTTCTAAAGCAATGGCTCACTTAAAAACAGTAAAGTTATTGCCATCAATAGTAACGGGTATTACTGGAGGAGCAATTGATCATATACTACAAAATATCAACATTTTTTCAAGTACAGATAGTATCTTTTATATGCCTTCGCCTTCCATTGTGGGGTACGCCTTACAAAAGGGTATTACCTGTTTTTCCTCTTTGCTAAAAAATACTAAAATATCCTTACTTGGTATACCGAAAGCTCAAATATCAACTAAAGGATTAAAATGGGAACTATGCCATAGTAACCTTGCTTTTCCAGGAAAGAATTCTTGCTTTAATCGAAGTCTAGGCAATGAGTTATCTATAGAAATACACAGCGGCGTGTGTTTAGCAATAATATATTTAGAAGCAGTAAATGATGATGGTGTGTATTGAGTTAAAACATTAAGAAAAAAAAAAGTAGAAAAACCGTGTTAACACTAATTCTAAAAACTACAGGTGCCTGTTATTAGCTAAAGTAAAGGTCAAATATCTGGAATTCTGGACATAAAATCCTCCTGTATAAAAAAGATTCAGAATGTACACACAACAGATGTGGCTGAATTTTTATTGAAAAATTGGTTAAAAGGTCTGCAGACCAAGATAGATTTTGAGCTCTCTAAATATCTTTACCATCATTATAATGGCATCTTGAGTATGCGGAAGCAATTTTTTCATTAAAATAAAAAATTTTATTCTACAGCTTAAAAAGGAGTTTGCTAATTTTCACACTGAATCGGATTTCACTACTCAAACCTAGAAACTTTAATGTATCAAGGTATCTGTTCAGGGGAATGTTCAAGTCAGTGCTCCCTTTCTTGTCATTCCAGTGCTTGACACTGGAATCCATTATACTCCGTAAATTTAACTGGGTGCCAGTGTCAGCTACTTTCATGACATCAATTGATTTTCCTTTGAATGCCAGTTATGCAAGAAATCTATTATATAATATTATTGTCACCCTCTTGATAGTTTGTTAGCTCCTCTCCTCCTGAGTTACTTGGTGCAATTATTTGATCAGATTCAGTTGATGGTTCATCAGATCCAAACAACCATGAAAAAAAGCCACCAAAAAATGATGCAATTAAAGAAAAGGGCTTCATAATTATATTAAGCAAATTATCGAAAAAAGAGCTCGGTTGCTCTTCATTTGTCGATACTCTATTTTGTGTAGGTTCTGCATAAGGAAGATGTCCATTATCAGCAGCTTCAATTTTTACATCACTTTCTTCTTCTGCACTGATCTCCTGTGATTCTTCCTCTTGTTCTTGTAAACTTAGTTGGGCATTACCTTCTTGCTCAGCATCTTCCTCTTGACCTACTTCATTATCTTTTGATGCTATACTGTCATCAATTTTTTTGGGGGGTTTTAGTAATAGAGTTTTTATTTCTTCTGTGCTAGCTAAATCTAAAGGAGTCTTTCCATATTTATCTTGTGCATTAACATTTGCTTCTGCGTTTATTAGAGCTTCTACTATCTCTTTTCTATCATAGTTTGCAGCCCAATGTAAAGGAGTCCTCTCATCCTTATCTACTGCGTTAACATTTACTTCTGCGTTTATTAGAGCTTTTACTATCTCTTTTCTACCATATCCTGCAGCCCAATGTAAAGGAGTCCTCTCATCCTTATCTACTGCATTAACATTTGCCTTCATTCCTATTAGAATATCGACCATCTTTTCACGGCTCCACGATACATTAGGCAATGTATTCCAGTTGTTTTTTTCAATTACCAGGTGTAAAGGAGTCTTTCCATCTATATTTTGTAAATTAACATTGATACTTTCTACTTTCAGTAGATAGTCCAATTCAGGTATCTCCATCGCTTTCTTTTTTAAAAAAAAATGCAAAGGAGTCTCTTTATTTTTATCTGTTAGATTAACATTGATGCCTTTTTTGTTCAGTAGAGTATAGAATTTATCTGTATCTATATCTAGGTCTATTTTTTGAAGAATTAAATGTAAAGGGGTTTCTCCTGCATTATTTTGTGCATTAACGTCTGCTCCTTTATCAAGTAGAAATTTTACTATCTTTTCTGTATCTTTATATCTACTTTTAGCAGCAAAATGTAAAGGGGTACTTAGATCATCACTTTGTGCATCAACCTTTGCTCCTTTGCTGAGTAGAAATTCTACTACGTCTTTATGTCCATATTTAGCAGCAAAATGTAAAGGGGTGCTTAGATCATCACTTTGTGCATCAACCTTTGCTCCTTTACTGAATAGAAATTCTACTACACCTTTATGTCCATTTTGAGCAGCCAAATGTAGAGGAGTCTCTTCAAATTCATTTTTTGCATCAATTTTTGCTCCTTTGCTGAGTAGAAATTCCACTACGTCTTTATGTCCATTTTGAGCAGATAAGTGTAGAGGGGTCTCTTCAAATTCATTTTCTGCGTTAACCTGTACTTTTTCTTCTCTATTTAACAGATTTTCTACATCATCAATATTACCGCTTTTAGCAGCTTCAAGCAATTTGTCATTGGCATCTTTTATGCTTTGTAATAGATTTTTTATTTCTTCTGTCTTAGCTAAATCTAAAGGAGTCTGTCCTTTATCATTTTTTGTATTAACATTTGCTTCTTTCTTTAATAGGTCTTCTACTGCTTTCAAGTCGCCAAGTCTGGCAGCCAGATGTAGAGAAACCTTACAATGCTCAGCTTTTACTTCTTCGTATTTATTTAACACGTGGCGTTCTCGAGAAGAGTCATAAGCAATAAAATCTGCTCCATTATCTAATAGAACTTTTGCTATATAAGAATGATTATTTTTAACAGCCCAATATAGAGAATTACCTTGAGATCCATCATATGCATTAACATCAGCTTCTTCAATTATTAGGCGCTTTGCTTCATTAAGATCACCTCTTTTAGCAGCATCAAGTAAAGCAGCATCTATATTTCTGATTGAATAATTCATTTAACACTTCTCTATAAAATTGCATTACTATAGTAAGGTAATTAATAATTCATGAAATCTGGGTTGTAGAAATAATGATTATCCTTCGTGTTTTTCAGTATATTTAAGTAAACTATATATAAGAATTGCAATTATAGAACATACAACTGTTAATAGTAAATTTGGTAAAATGCCATAAGAAAAGAATTTTCCTACTATGTATATTCCAACAGCCCCAAACATCATATTGCAAAATGAGAGAACTGCACTACCAAGCCCTATACCTTTGATCTTTTCTAAAGCAGAAGTTACGTTATTGCTGATTACAAGTGCAAGCCCGATATTGCTCGGAATCCAAGTAACTTGAAGAATCAGTACACTCAACTTGTTTATGAAATAAAAATATACCAGTAAACCATCGGATATTATTGGTAATATCAAACCTATGATTAGCATCCTGCTAACCCCTATTTTTGGTACATATCTTCTATTGATCAAAGTTCCAATTATGTAAAATATAACTATGATTGATATGAGATAGCCAAAATATTGTACTTCAACGCCCATTGATTCAAATATGAACGGGTAATTAGCAATGTATGCCCAAAGCCACATGAAAGTTAATCCATGAATGGCTGAAAACCCAAGAAAACGATAATTCTTAAATATTAATATATACTGCTTGAAGATATTAATGCTGGCTTTACTTTTATTTACGGTCACCGTTTCTTGTAGTTTCGAGTAAATAAAAATGAGCATAATAATTGCAGCAAGTGATATGATAAAAAACAAAAATTTCCAACTATAACCATGTGAAATTATATAACTGCCTACCACTGGAGCTATTCCAGGTGAAAGCGCTACTACCATATTTAACTTTGAGATTACTCTTGAGTATTCACTACCTGAGTACATATCCCTGATTGCTGCATATCCGACAACGCCTGCAACACCAGCTCCAGCTCCTTGTATAAAACGGATTAATATTAAAAGTATAATATTATCAGCTATGCAACATACAATACTTGCCAAAGTAAAAATTGTCATACCAATAAGCATTATTAGGCGCCTACCATAATAGTCTGACAATGGGCCATAAATTAATCCAGATATTGCAATTCCTAATAAATTTAAACTGATCGTAAGCTGCGCTATATTACCTTTCACCTTAAAATAGTTGGCAATACTTGGCAATGCAACTGAGTATAAGTCTGTTGCCATATCAACAACTGCTACAGATAATATCATAATAAGAGAGATGATATTTTGTGAAAAAGCTGTCGACACTAATGATTTACTGGATTAAATATGTTTAATTGTAGTATATTTTTCTCATTAGTATATTAATTTAACTGCTAAAGTTTAAAATAATTATGTAAGCAATCTCTATATAAAATATGGATAAATCACAACTAGTTAAAGAGGTTTTCGATTCTGTAGCAAATTGCTACGACATCATGAATGATATAATGAGTCTTGGAATGCACAGGCTATGGAAAGAGAAGATGGTAAGTAGTGTGCATTTTAAAAAGAACTCCAAGGTTTTGGATATTGCTGGAGGAACCGGAGATATAGCTATAAGAATAGCAAGAGGTGAACCAAGTACTCAAGTTACAGTATGTGATATAAATCAAAACATGCTGGACAAAGGGCGTGATAAAGCTATAAATTCAAATCAGCTAAATTTCAATTGGGTATGTGCAAATGCAGAGAGTTTACCATTTGAAGATTCCGAATTTGATTATTATACAGTAGCTTTTGGTATTCGAAACTTTTCCGACCGTAAGAAGGCTTTAAGTGAAGCATGTAGGGTATTGAAGCAAAATGGACAATTTGTCTGCTTGGAATTTGCCCCTATGCATTATCAAAATGAGATATTCACCAAATTTTATGACTTATACTCATTTAAAGTAATTCCTAAAATTGGTAGCATAGTTGCTAAAGATAAGGGTTCTTATGAATATTTAGTGAAAAGCATCAGAGAATTTCCAACTCAAACTAATTTTAAAATGGAAATTGAAGAGATAGGCTTTAAGAATGTTGAGTTCTATAATATGAGTTATGGAATAGTAGCATTACATATTGGAACAAAATGAATATTAAACTCTGGTCTATTCAGTAGTTTTTTTGCTAACTTTCTGTAATTTCGCAGCGTTTTTTCTTCAGTAGAAATCAAGCTAAAGTTTCTTGAACGTATTGCTCTAACGAAGTACACTGTAAACTAATATTGTAACTTTTTCCTGAAGCTAAAATCTATATAATTAACTTAAAAATAAAATGCGATCTAACATTAAGCAGTTATTTTATTATATAAAACCTAATCTACATTATTTTACCGTAGCTTTTATTGCAGTTCTATTTTCAGCTTTAACGATTCTTCTTTTTGGTAGGGGCTTAAGCAACATAATTGATTCTGGCGCAGAGCATAACTTTACTACCAAGCTCGTAGTTTCAATACTGATAGTTTTAGGCATTTCTTTCACTGCATTTATTCGGTTATATTTCATTGGCATTGGCAGCGAGAAAGTTATCGCAAGAATCAGATACGACTTATATAGCAGTATCACTGACTTGCAACCAAGTTTCTTTGAGAACACAGGCGTACAAGATGTTATCTCAGCACTCATTACTGATACCTCTGCATTGCAATCGATAATAAACAGCAGCTTACTGACAATATTGAGGAATTTTGTGGTACTGACTGGTAGTGTTGCAATGCTGTTATACACAAATCTACATTTAACCGCATATGCAGCTGCAATAATACCCATACTGCTCATTATCATGACTTCACTTGGAAAAAAAGTTCGCAATTATGCACGCTTTGCTCAGGATAAATTAAGTGAGCTTGCATCATTTAGTGAGGAAAATTTTAGATCTATAGTAACCATTAAATCATTTGTACTAGAAGAAAATGAAAAAATTCGTTTTCAGAAACATCTAAACTCAGTATCAAAATCATACGTAAAATTAGTACTCTTGCGTGCTATTTTAGTAACTCTAGTTATCACGTGTGTGATAGGTTCGCTAGTTATTTTGCTTTTTTTTGGAATAAAAGAAGTCTTAAGTAATAATATGACCATTGGAGAACTCTCCTCATTTGTGTTTTATTCAGCGCTTGCGGCAGGAGCTATAAATAATTTGAGCGATAATATCAGTGATTTACAACGAGGTCTTGGAATTGTAGAGCGTTTGTTTGAGTTTACGAACATGAAAAGCTCTATAGTAAATGGCGAAAATCCTATAAGAATTAATAGTATTCAAAAAGAAATTGCGTTTAACGATGTAACATTTTTTTATGCTGATAAGCCAGCATTAAATAACGTATCATTTTCTATAGAGGCAGGCCAATCAGTATCAATTGTTGGACCATCTGGCAGTGGCAAGAGCACCATTTTAAAGCTTCTGCTCCGTTTTCACGATCCAAGTGAAGGCAGTATTACTATCGATGGACAGAATATTAAGACAATTGCGCTAAATGATCTAAGATCGCTGTTTGGCTTAGTACCACAAGATCACATGATATTTTCTTGCTCAATAATGGAAAATATACTATACGGCAAACCGGGTGCTGAATATGAGGAAGTCAGGCGAGCTGCTATCAGCGCTTATGCGATGGAATTTATTGATAAGCTGCCGGATAAATTTGATACATTTGTAGGAAAAAGAGGACTAAAGCTTTCCGAAGGACAAAAGCAACGTATTATAATAGCAAGAGCAATACTGAAAAATCCTCAGGTTTTAATACTGGATGAAGCAACCTCTGCCCTTGATTATAAAAGTGAGAACCTCGTGCAAAAAGCACTGAGCAAATTAATGCAAAACAGAACAACAATCATAATCACACACAGGCTATCAACCGCACTCAAAACTGACAAGATTATAGTGATTAATTGCGGGAAAGTAGAAGAAGTAGGAGCTCATGATTCTCTAATGAGTAAAGATGGGCTGTATGCAAAATTGGTGAAGATATAGTAAAAACTGAAGGAAAATTTAAATCATATCGTTAGTTGGTATGTTAGATTCATAATCAAAGTTATTAAATTTTTAATCATTTTAATTTATAATAATCTCATAGTATTTTTTTAAGGATCATTATGGTTTATAATTACAGTAATTTACCAAAACTACCATTTACGGGTTATAATCTACCAGCAGCTTTACCAGTATCGAACTATGCACAAGCTTGCACACCTCCAATGGCTTATAATTTACCAGCAGCTTTACCAGTACCAGTATCGAACTGTGCACAAGCTTGTACACCTCCATTTGTACCTTGTGCTACTAATTCCTGCCACAATCATTTTAACTCATATCATAACTATTATGATACATGTTATAATCCTTGTGATACGTTTGATTTTTTCTGCTAAGAGATTAGATTTAAATCACTAACAAACGTACGTTCTTTCACTCTTGCTATACGTACTTCCAATAGCACATGGGAAACCATGTGCTTCACATTTTGCTTTAAAATACAATAAATTTGACTACTGACAGCTTTTTCTTGAAATCTTAGCAGCATTTTGCTGTGGCAAAGCTTTTCAATGCGAATATCTTCTATATTAAAGTCGTATTTTGAAATGTACTGTAAGTTTGTATATTCTAATTTTAGCCTCAAAATTATTAAATCATTAACTTTTTTATCCTATAATAATCTAATAGTTATTTTTTAAAGGATTCTTATGAATTATAATTTTTCCTCATCTCCACGTGTTGGTTCATGTATTCCTACGCGCACAGCTTGCACAACCATACGCGTCAAGTTAAGGAAATAAAGGTATGAAAGAGATAGAATAATAAGGTATAAGTTCTCCCAGATATACTTTTAGTGAGAGAACCAATGAATAAAATAACTAGCTTATCAAAAAAGCTCAAAGAATTTTTTAATGAAAAAGCAGAGAAAATCTCAATTACAACAAGGTTTATAAAAAGAAAGAGAAAGCTAAAAGGTTCATCATTCGTAAAAGCCATGGTCTTGGGTAATATAGGAGTTGATAATTGTAGCGTAGAAACAATGTGTCAATTACTAAACGAGGACTCGATAGATATAACAAAACAAGGTTTGGATTTTAGATTTACTGAAGAAGCAGTGGAATTTATGAAAAGGATGTATAATGAATCTGTGATTCTCTTTAAAAATATCTTGCAAGTTGATTGCAAAATCTTACAGCAATTTAATAGTGTTAAATTATTGGACAGTAGCTATATTACTCTACCTAACAGTATGGAAGAGATGTATAAAGGTTATGGTACTAGCTACAGTGGCTATGAAAGCAATACTAAGTATGGAATAAAGTTACAATTAGTTTTCGACTACATGAATCAGATAATAGACCAACTTAATTTAACGGAGGGGGTAAGATCAGACCCACTGCCATTAAGTTAAGGAAAAGTGATGAACTGTATTATAAAATCAGGTAAGATTCACAAATTAAAAGAAGTAATGACATGAGTAAAAAAAAGAATAATCATGTTTATAAAAAATAAATTGATGAGTTTAAACTTTATAAACGCACACAGAGCATCCTCAAAAGACTTCTCACGAAAAAGAAAGCTGCCCTTCGTTAATGTATTTCTCCTGATTTTTAGAAAGAGTGTAAAGTCATTACAAGTGATGCTTAATGAGTTTGTTCTGCATACAAGAAAAGATTATACAATTACGGCAAGTGCATTTACTCAAGCAAGAAAGAAGCTAAAACATACTGCGTTTTCAGAGTTAAATGATGATATAGTTTCCCTATACTACCAAGATCAGGAATTTAAAACCCACCATGGCTTCAGAGTACTTGCATTTGATGCTTCAATACTGATTCTGCCAAAGAGCGACAAAATAATAGGTGAGTTTAGCTCAAGAGCAGTATGGAATGGAATCCAGAGATTTGAAGACTATACAAGTGCAACCTTTGAAGTTTGTTACGATGTGCTAAATAATATTGCAATAAAATCTGTGCTAAGTAGAGGTGACAGCTATGAGGTTGATTTAGCAATCGGTATGCTTGAATCCATAAAATCAGACGATTTGTTAATCTGTGATAGAGGATACGTATCTTATCGATTTCTTGCTGAGCTTACAGGAAGGAAAATCAATTATATAATTCGCTGTTCAAGTTCGTCTTTCAATGAAATAAACGCTATGTTTAAGCCGGAAAGCCCATCTAGTACGGTGGTAGTGTCTACCGCACCTATTAAAGTAGCAAGACAGCTACGAAAGCTAGGATTACCTGATGAGATGAAATTCAGGTTAGTCAAAATAATACTTTCTTCTGGCGAAGTTGAAGTGTTAGTAACATCTCTGTTAGATGAGAAACGTTTTACAGTTGAAGAGTTTGAGAGATTATATTACTTGCGCTGGGGAGTAGAAACATTTTTTTCTAGGCTGAAGGGAAGATTAAATTTAGAGAATTTCACAGGAAAAAGTATTGAAACTATCAAGCAGGATTTTTGGTCAACTATCTTCATCAGTAATCTAGAAAGTATCATGATAGAAGATGATGAAGAGACATTGAGCTCACAGAATAGTAAACTAAAAAAAAGCATCAATAAATCTGTCTCATTTAATGCGATTAAAAACTTAGCCTTTGATATTTTTTCTACAGAGTCAGACATAGACTGCATTATGGATCGACTATCACAGTTATTTTTGATGAACACTTTAGTGGTGAGAAAAGGGAGAAGAGTTGATCGTCATAAGATATCTGATATTCGTTCACTCAACTACCAGAAAAGAGCTAGAAAACATGTGTTTTAAATTCAAGATATCTTTTCAGTATCATTGCATTAGTACATTCTTTGCAAAATAACCTGCAATTATTACTTTTTTAAATAACTTGCACTTTTCAGACTCCCTTTTCTTAAAAATTCACCCTAGTATTTACCATAATTATCAATCACTTCAAATTTTTTGTCCAATCTTAACTTCTCTTTCCCTTAACTTAATGGCAGTGGGTAGACACTACCACCGTACTAGATGGACTTTCCGGCTTAAACATAGCGTTTATTTCATTGAAAGACGAACTTGAACAGCGAATTATATAATTGATTTTCCTTCCTGTAAGCTCAGCAAGAAATCGATAAGATACGTATCCTCTATCACAGATTAACAAATCGTCTGATTTTATGGATTCAAGCATACCGATTGCTAAATCAACCTCATAGCTGTCACCTCTACTTAGCACAGATTTTATTGCAATATTATTTAGCACATCGTAACAAACTTCAAAGGTTGCACTTGTATAGTCTTCAAATCTCTGGATTCCATTCCATACTGCTCTTGAGCTAAACTCACCTATTATTTTGTCGCTCTTTGGCAGAATCAGTATTGAAGCATCAAATGCAAGTACTCTGAAGCCATGGTGGGTTTTAAATTCCTGATCTTGGTAGTATAGGGAAACTATATCATCATTTAACTCTGAAAACGCAGTATGTTTTAGCTTCTTTCTTGCTTGAGTAAATGCACTTGCCGTAATTGTATAATCTTTTCTTGTATGCAGAACAAACTCATTAAGCATCACTTGTAATGACTTTACACTCTTTCTAAAAATCAGGAGAAATACATTAACGAAGGGCAGCTTTCTTTTTCGTGAGAAGTCTTTTGAGGATGCTCTGTGTGCGTTTATAAAGTTTAAACTCATCAATTTATTTTTTATAAACATGATTATTCTTTTTTTTACTCATGTCATTACTTCTTTTAATTTGTGAATCTTACCTGATTTTATAATACAGTTCATCACTTTTCCTTAACTTAATGGCAGTGCATCAGCCATCCTCCCATGCTTGAACCTATAATTATTTGTTTATCGCTAGTTAATTCACTCATCACTTTAGCACAATTTTTTTGCCAGTCACTTATTGTATAATCAGCAAAATCACCGCTTGAATTACCGTGGCCAAGATAATCAAAGAGCACGAGTGCTATATTATTTTCCTGGCAAAATTTGTAAATGGCAGTTGCTTTAGTTCCATCCATATTAGATGCAAATCCACCGAAAAAAACTACAGAAGCTTTCTTCCCTTGTAGCTTTCGATATGCTATATTTCCATCGAGTAATTTACAATAATTCATACTACTTTGGCAAGGCAACCGGACTATCGCTCATCGAACGCAAATAGCTGACTAGATCTGCAATCTCTTTTGGATTGGAAATGCCTGCAAATGCCATACGTGTACCTTTTATGTAGGCTTTTGGATTTTTTAAAAAAGCAAATAGCTCCTCATATCCCCATTTTCCACCTTTTTCAAGTAGTGCTTTTGAGTAATTGAATGAGCTGCCAAGATGGGCTTTTTTATTTTCAACTATGTTCCATAAGTTTGGTCCCACTTTATTCATTCCACCTTTCTCAAAACTATGGCAAGCTATACATTTTTTTGCTGCTGACTTGCCTTTTTCAAAGCTAGCATTCTGCATGAGCTCTCCAATATCAAGTGCCACTTGTTCAATCTTTTGTTGAGGCTCATTGCTGGCTGCTACTATTGTTTGGTGTTCAATTTTATAATCCTCTGGGTTATAGAGCATATCAACTACATTACTAACTATCATAATTATTAATCCAGAAAGTAAAATCGATGCTGCAATCTTATTAAGCTCCATAGTTAATTCTTATCAAGTAATGTTACTTAAATTATGCAAATATTTTCGCAAACAGCAAACAATTACCTTTATTCTACCAAAGATAGAAATTTCTATTACTTAGTTAATAGACCGCAATTCTGCTGCTGAAGTAACTCCGTGGTCCAGTCACATACTGGTCCAGAATAATATATTCAAATAGATTTCCTGCAAACCTGTCTACAATGATTGAAACTGGAACCACTTCTATAATGTTCGTTTGCTTGACCTAAGATTCAGGAGCATTTAAACTGAATTTTATAAAGTACTAGAAATGATAGGAAATCTAAGAGGAATAGTTGATGAGGTGTGTAGCGATCACATAATCCTGAATGTGAATGATGTTGGCTACATAGTATATCTTTCAGCCAAAACTTTAAGTGCTTGTTCGATTGGAAGTAGAGTAAAATTACTTATCGACACTTATGCAAATAGCAGAGAAAACGTTACTCAGCTATATGGCTTTATAAGTAAAGAAGAACAGCAGTGTCTGCGTTTATTAGTTAAAGTGAGCGGTGTCAGCTATAAAACCGCAATGTCAATTTTGAGCAAATTAACTCCAGAGCAACTGTTTTTGGCAATTATAAATGAGGATAAACTAGTACTTAAGGTGAGTGGACTTGGCCTGAAACTCATAAATCGAATTATTACTGAGCTGAATGGCAAAGTAAGTAAATTAGAGACAAATAACAATCATTTTCACTCAATTAGTGAAGATGCTCTTTCAGCTTTGATCAATCTTGGATATGAAAGAACAAAAGCTTATGATACAATAAAAAAAATAGAAGATGAATCACCAAACTTGGACACTAAAGATATTATTCGTATGGCGCTTAAAACAATATGAAGTCAATATCATGTAGTAAGGAATACTCTGAAGATGTACGTAATTTAAATATCAGGCCTGAGCAACTTGATGATTTTGTCGGGCAAAAAGATTTAATACAAAATTTAAAAGTGTTTATAAATGCTGCACAGACGAGAGCTGAAGCTTTGGATCACGTATTGCTCTATGGTCCTCCAGGGCTTGGTAAAACAACTTTAGCACAAATTGTCTCTAAGGAGTTAAGGGTTAGCTTTCGTGCAACTTCTGGTCCATTGCTTAGTAAAGCTGGGGACTTAGCTGCAGTGCTCACTACTTTAAATGCAAAAGATGTTCTATTTATCGATGAGATCCATAGATTAAATCGTAGCATTGAGGAAGTTTTATATACTGCTATGGAAGATTTTTGCCTAGATATACTAGTAGGTGAGGGCCCATCTACCAGAACTTTAAGAATAGATTTACCACCATTTACACTGATTGGGGCAACAACACGGCTTGGACTGCTTTCTGCACCGCTGAGGGATCGTTTTGGTATTCCCCTGCATCTTGAGTTTTATTCTTTTGAGGAACTGGTTGATATTATAAAAAGAGGTGCAAGAGTTCTTTGTGCTGAAATCGAAAAGGATGCTGTGCAGGAAATTGCCTGCCGCGCCCGTGGTACTCCAAGAATTGCTTTGAGATTACTCAGAAGAATAAGAGATTTTGTTGAAGTAAAAGATGATAAAAAAATTACCTGTGAAATTGCCGGTTCTGCACTATCAAAATTGGGTATAGATAAAATGGGACTAAATAAATTAGATATGGATTATCTGAGATTTTTGTTTAACACCTCAGGACCTGTTGGAATTGACACCATATCTATTGCACTATCTGAAGATGTTGGCAATATTGAAGAAACAGTAGAACCTTATTTAATCAAGGTCAGTTTCGTAAAGCGCACACCAAGAGGACGTGTTTTAACTGATCAAGCAAGGGAATATCTCAGCATTAATTCAGTGGTATGCTAGTATTATACTATATTTTATAACATTGTATAGTATTACACTAAACATTATAATATTCTCTTATTATATGATTTGCAGGTGTTTTAGAGGCAAATAAGAAAGTCTTCTGTTATAGTGAATATGTTCTTGAAAAATTACGTAATATATGCTAGACTATATATAGTATGAATGTAAAAATATCAATAAGTTACTGATATTTTTTAAGATTAATACTTATTAAATACTTCATATTGTAAGATTGAGTTATTGTGTTTTATAGACTTAAGATAAAATGGTAAAAAGTTTTCTAAACAATTATAGAAACAGTAATTCAATTAATGGAGAAAAAGCAATGGGAAATTTTTTAATCAATAACAACGAAGAGGACGGTAGCTCAATCTACATTAATCGAATCAGAGAGCAAGATCTCTCTGCAGAGCAGAAGCTCAATGAATTAAAAGGATTCATGGAGGAGCTTGCTAGGAAAGCTGAGCTCAAGAGAATAGAGCTTGAGCGTCAGGCTGCGAGTTGCATTGATGAAACATTATCTCAAGTAGAGCTACAGATACAAGATAATGAGGATTACTTTACTGATGATAATCAAGGGGTATTCGCAAATTTCTTTGAATCCCTCTTTAATCTTTTTGAAGTAAATGTAGATCCGAAAGTCTACAAAATGCTCAAGGAGAAGAAAGAGAAAAATCTGCTTCTTTCGATAATTAAGTTTTTTCGTGATAAGCTTAAGGAATTAGTTAAAAAGATCTTCAAAAAAGATTTAGATTTAAGTTGGGATAAAAGGCTAGACAAAGAGATAAAAGAATTGCAGGAGAAATTACTCAGCGGTGAGTTATCTCCTGAAGAAGAAATAGCAATACTCGAACGTTTGCAAGCGTTGCAAAATTTAAAATTGAAGCTTCAAACTTTTCTCGTGGGCTCAGTCATTGCAATGTTTGCAGAAATTTTTGCAGTTGATTTAGCAGCAGTAGTAGAGCAAGATGTAACTGAGGAAAAAAGAGACAAAAAAGCAGAAAAAACAGAATCAAAAGAAGTTCGTCAAGAAATGGAAACAAAAGTGAATGAAATCACACCAATTTCCCTATTTAATTTTTCATCTCAAGTTCCAATGCCAATCACTCTGAATAAGCAAGAACGTGCTATTTTACCAAAGCCTGTAGAAAAATTAGTAGACACTCTACCTAAACCTGTTATAAGTCACAAAAATAGTGAAGTACAAAAACTGGAAAAAATGAATAAAGAAAAGAAAGAAGCAAAAGAAGAGAAAACTGAAAAACCAAAATTAGCTGTCTGTCCACCCGCTCCAGAGCGAAAGGAACACAGGAGAGTTAAAAGACAAAAATGTGGTGATGATACAAGGAGAACAAAGAGAAACGAGCTAAATGGATCTTCCTGCGAGAGAAAGCTTGGTGATCAGCAAAAGTCTAATGCTGCTGTGGAATTGCCAGGAGGATTAACTGATGATGTGAGAGTTGAAAACCATGCTTCTTCAGTCAAAGAGAGAGGTGTGTAAAGGTTCTCTCTCTTTTTTTCATTCCAGACTGGTTTTTCATCTGGATTCCAGCATCAAGTGCTGGAATGACATGGCGGAATGTCATCCAAGTAGCTGACACTGGGATCCAGAAAACTTAATTTAAAAAGTTGTTATTCCAGCACTTCTTCTCTTGTCATCCCAGTCTGGAATCCAGGAGTATAAAAATGGTGAATAAAATTTATGTAAAAAAACTGCTTGTGCTGATAATTGATTCTTAATATACTCATTACATAATAATTTAATTCGGAGGCTAATATGGATGGTAATAATGATCCAAATAAAAAAGTACCTGATTCAGGGAGAACAAGGATTTATAAAAAAGATTTAGATCCAAAGAGAATAGATAATTTCAGCGATAGGATTAAGCGTGAACAAGAGCGAATGAAACAAAATCAATCCAGTAGTAGTAAGAGTGGTCAGAGCAGCAGTAGGAGTGGTAAGTAATTATGTTAATTAATTAGAGAGGTGGAGTTATGCCTAATAAAAGTAAAATAAATCAAGAATTAGTAAAAGCGTTTAATAGTATTCTTCGTTTCAGTAATTCTGTTGTTACTAATTTTACTGTAAAGAACGATCATATTGTTATCTCATTTGATAATAATATGACTCTTGATCGGCGCATAAAGTACCTGAGCAGTATGAAAGAAAAAATAATACAAAGATTTTGTCCGGATGAAAGTATTCTTGATGATAATTTTTATACAAAGTTTTTTCCTTTTAACTTTGATCAAGGGAAATCGGCTGAAGATAATAAATTTTTGGTGCCAATTAGAAAAGAGGTAATTTCTAATCTAAAGTTTTTGCTAGCTAATGAAATTGCGCGATTTGTAACAGATCTTATTAAAGAGCAAAAAAAAGAAGACAAAAAATCGGAACTAGGTTATAAGAATCTATCAGGTGATACAGAGCAGGAGATAGAAGAACATGTAGATTATAATATAATTGATGAAGTCTTTGATAAGGGATCTTATCTATATGGTGCGGAGTGTGTTGATAGAAATTTGCAACGTTCTTTTGTAGATTTGCTCTCATCGAGGATAAAAGGTTATGAAAATGGTCCTAAAAAAACTAAGGATTTTTTAGAAGAGAAAGGAAATTATGTATATCTAAAGAAAAGCATTTTTGATAATCCTAAGCTCATTAAAGATATAGCAAAGCATAAAGCATCCTCGAAGTGTCGTGATTTGGAAGTTTCAAGTACCGAGGATGAAATGAATGACACTCTGAAGTCCGCAGTTGTTGATTTAATTTGTAAGGCACTACCGCACCTACCAATTGATTCTATGTGGCATACTTCTCACAAAGAAAGTAAAGATGAGTATTCAATTTTGGCTCCTGTTATTGATTATGATAATTACATAGAGCTTTTAAATGAAGAAGAAGTTGATCATATTAATAATAAGGTGTTTGGTGGTACAAAAGTATTGCGTGATGTAAAAGATGATATTGCAGAAAGAGGTCTTCCAACATATGGTGCCGAACAAATATATGCAATAGACTTTCGTAACCCAGACATTGCTTACTGTGTGATGGATAAGATCATGGAGAGCTCTGTAATCAATAAGGATTATAAACTGTCCATTGATCCTGCACGTGTGCCAGCTATGGAACCACAAACTCTTGCCCCTTCTGAAGAAAAAGTAGGGATAGATGGACCAAGTGCAGATAGTGTTTTTGGTGATTCACCTAAGAATTCAGTTATAGGTAAATCACATGCTAAAAACTCAAGCAAATTCCTTAGGCCCGACTACTATGGTGAAGGTAAAGGTGGGGATGATGCTTCGGCTAAAGATAGTGGCTTTGTCCCTTCTTCAGCACGATCTTCTTTTAATAAGCCCAAAACAACATTTAACCAACCTTCTATATCACAGCCTGACCAATGTTCTGCAAAAAAGCAGACATCAACTAGTAAAAAATCAATTTGTTGTATTTTATAGCTAAAGGAAATTAGGCTATTCAAAGATGAATTGTGAATGAAAGGTTATGTATCTGTTCAGATGCATGGCTAATGTGCAAATATTGAGACCAGTGCTTTCTTTCTTGTCATGCGAGTAGCCCTTTCGGTGTCATGTGAGTAGTCCCTTTGTTGTCACGCACTGGGACGACACCGTTTGCTACGGAAATTGTCACAATGTTCGTATAGTTGTGTGCTTGACACTAATCATCAGAAACGTTGTACTTTAACATTACTTTTATACTCGTAAATTTAACTGGATTCCAGACCGGAATGAAATCGTCTTGGATGGAAATCGTTGCCTGCCTTTGTCATTCAGGTAGCCCCTTTGGTGTCATTTAAGTAGCTCATCTCTTGTCATTCAAGTAGTCCCTTTGTTGTCATCCCATTACCTCCTCTCTTGTCATCCAAGTAGCTGACACTGGGATGGCTTTGTTGCATAACACTTCATGTAGTGGTGGTTTACGACAAATTCATGTAACTATTTCAAATTTAGCCATACCAAAATCAGTAAATTTGTTAAGCAAATAACACTTGAGTAGCAGTTCCTTTTCACGATTAACCTCAGATTTGTTACGAAAATTAAATCCGAATATTTGTTTCAGTCGCGAGAAAAAACTTTCTATATAAGATCTTTTTCCCTAGTTTATTTGCCTTTTCCACATCTTTATATTATCTTTATCATATTACTTTATTAGTCTAATTGCAGCATTTCTCTCTGCCATATAGTCTAACTTTGGATGCTCTACTGCATTATTTTGCAGAGGAATTTTTGTCTTTATCCCAAGTTCATTGCACAATTTATATAATTTCTTTCGGTTATATGCTCTATCTCCATACAGTGTGCTTATATTATATTGAGCTTCAACTCTTTCAATAAGATCACAGGCTCCGTAATGATCAGAATAAACTCCTCTACTATATTTTGCAGCTATGACTTTTTTGCTACCTATCTCCAGCATTACATGCAGCTTTCTTACCTGTTTATAACTGCGATACTTTCGCTATTTTCCTTACTGTGACCAGGGGTATTATTATAAATACTGATACTTGTACTATCTATGGCAATTTCAATACCTTCCGTATCATTTTTGTTAACTCTACAGTCACTGATCTTAATATTGAGTTTTCTAAACCTCCTTGAAGCTTGTGAATAGCTGCAAATTTTTTCCTATTTGCTGCAAATACCCTTCTATAAACCCTACCGTTTGTCTTAAGCCAATTCTAAAGAGATTAGCGACTATATGCACTAAAATCACAACTTTATCGCTATAAATATAGTTGCCACCAGCCATTTTTGGACCTTTTTCGTACCAATTCTCAATTGCTTCATTAATAAAATGAAAAATATTTCCCCTCTCTTGGAGAAATTTGTTATATTCATGGCAGTTACTGACTCTCATTTTTTGTGACATATTTTTCTTTCGTAGGTTAAATGCTTGTCTTATAGTGAATTTTGTCAGTAACTGCTAGCTCTTTTTACTTGAGTGATGCAACAAAGCCCACTGGGATCCAGGAAACTTGGTTTAAAAGAGTTGTCATCCCAGTACTAGTTTTTCTTCTGGATTCCAGCATCAAGTGCTGGAATGACACCATCTTGAATAGGATGACATTGTCTTGAATAAAATTTGAATGAAAACCGGTCTGTCATTCAGGTAGCCCTTCGTTTTCATCCCAGTGCCTCCTCTCTTGTCATCCCAGTGCTTGACACTGGGATAACACTTGATTATGCAAGAAATCTAATGTTAAAAAACTCACAGTTATTATTTAACTTCTGGTATTACTTACGATTTCAGAAGTTTCTGCATGATTGACAAGAGACGACTGAGGGTTAACAGCTTTTTCTATCGATTTAGCCTGTTTATAGTCTTGACTTAGGAAATATATAGACAGTCCAACTGCTATTCCAGCAACAAGAGCAGATACTGCGAGTGCGCATAATATAATAGTCATTGAAGGGACTAAAGCACCACCAACACCGAGTCCAATACCGAGAAAAACTCCAGGTACAATGCCAATCAAACTATTACATCTAGCATCTCCTTTTTTCAATTTAGCTTGGTTTTTCATACATTCAATGAGTACTTTTTTTGTATTTCCTTGAGCTAAATCTAATGGAATTTTACCTTCTTTATTCTGTCTCAAAGGATTTGCACCATATTTCAAAAGGGCTTCTATAGCATCAGTGTTATTACTTATAACAGCTTGGTGCAATAATGTATTGCCTCCTTCACCCTTAAAGTTCATGTGAGTACGAAACTCTTCGTTTGGGTTGCTTATTGGGTTGTTTTTTACATATATCCTATCTCCTATAGCTTTTTCCAAATGTTTCATCACATCTTCTAGTGGTTGCTTATCGAAACTTTGCACAAAATGAAGCAGAATTTCATGTATCACCGCTTCTTTTGTAGTTTTAGAGCATTGTAAAGTGAGTGCAAACGTGCTTCTATCAACAGTTATCTCTTTTGTGTTAGTAGGTATTTCGTTAACTGTTTTTGGTTGAAGGAAAGACTTTAGGTTTTCAATTCTTTGTTGACCATCTTTTATTTCATGAATTATTAAATTTAAACCATCAGTCATACGGTCCTCCTTATTTTGATCATATTATTTATTAATAATATAATAAATTCTAATAAAAGTCAAATTTTTAATTAAAAAATTAATACAATTAATTCTGTGAATGTCAAATAAATTCCGTAATTTTGTTAAAAAAAACTCACAGGATCAACATCTATTGTTACTGTAATGTTTGAACTCGAATTATAGTTTTTAATCCAATGTTTCAGCTTTTTCTTTATGAATAGATTATGGTTATTGTGTATTTTCAGTAACACTCTATAACGATATTTATTGTTTAAAAAATTTATTGCTGCTGGTGATGGGCCAAAAATTTCGAGTTCTTCTTTTCTAGTCACGCACTGGAATGACAACGCAGAAGGAGTAGTAGCTGAACATTGATCATGCAAAAAGCTTATTATCTCACTTGCTGCTTTCTGCGTTGCAAATTGATCCTTACCGCAAACTATAAGCGCTATTAATCTACTAAATGGCGGCATTTTAGCTTTGCGTCTTGACTCAAGTTCAATTTCATAAAACAAATCCCTTTTTTGCTGCTGCAATGCTTTTATTATCAAGCTTTCAGGATTATTAGTTTGCACTATTACCGTTCCTTTTTCATTGAATCTTCCCGACCTTCCTGCAACTTGATGCAATAATTGATATGTCTTTTCTGCTGCCCTAAGGTCAGAATTTTCAAGCCCTAAATCTGCATTTATTACTCCAACTAAAGTTAACTTAGGGAAATTATGCCCTTTAGCAATCACTTGTGTACCAATTATAATATTCACTTCTTCCTTGAGCACTGAGTCAATGACGCTACCAAGCGACTTCTGATCGCTGCTGATAATTGCAGTTTTTGCACTTGGTATTAATTTCACTATTTCCTCAAGTAACCTCTCAATTCCCACACCATAAAGGAACAATGACTTTTCGCTTTGACAATTAGAGCATTTTTCTGGAAGTTTTAATTGATAAGAACAATGATGACACAAAAGGACGTTCTTTTTCTTGTGATATGTAAGCCAAACAGCGCAATTTAAGCAGGAAATTTTGTATCCACACTTTTTACAAACTGCAAGTTGTGCATACCCCCGGCGGTTTAGAAAGAGCATAACTTGCTGTTTTTTCTCTATGGTTTGTTTTATGCCTTCGAAAAGCTCATTGGAAATCCATTGCTTATTGCTTCTCATATTCGCCACTTTTATGAGTGGCAACTCTGCACCACCGAATCTTTTAGTTAGCTTTACATGATTGTAATTCCCTTTTTTAACATGATAAATTGTTTCAAGCAGCGGAGTGGCTGATGATAAAATTATTGGAATGTTCTCAATTTTGGCTAAGGTAATTGCCATATCTCGAGCATTATATATAATTCCTTGTTCCTGTTTAAAGGATGAGTCATGCTCTTCATCGACGATGATTAATTTTAGGTTTTTATAAGGTAAAAAAAGTGTTGACCGTGCCCCAATAATTATCTGCGCACTTCCATTTGCTATATTGAGCCAATTATTTCGGCGAGCTTTGGGAGTAAGTCCTGAGTGCCACTCAGCTATGTTGCCGGATATCTGACTGCGAACACGATTTACCAATTGCGAAGTTAGAACAATTTCTGGCAAGAGGATTAGCACTTGTGCATTACCTCCTTCTGTTGTCATTCCAGTGCTTGGCAAAGGTAGTATGCTAAGTGTTACAGTGGGTTTTGCCTTAAATACAAAGGTGTCATTCCAGTGTTTAACACTGGAATCCAGGAATTTTGATTCTAAATTTGGTATTGATTTTAAATTAAAATAAATGTTTGTGATGAGATTATATGAAAAACTGGATCCCAGTGTCGGAGCACTGGGATGACAAGAGAAGAGGGCACCTGGATGACAAGAGAAGAGAGCATTGGAATTGCAAAAAAAGTAGGCGCTGTGATGACAGGAGAAGGAGGTGCAGGAAAAGGAAACACTGGGATGACACCATAGGATGGAGTGACGTCTTTTTGGTAGACAATGTTCGTAAATACTATGATTCTTAATCAACTGTGCAATCACAGAGAGATAAACTTCCGTTTTTCCAGACCCGGTTTCTCCGTCAAGTAAAGTCACTGAATACTCCCTTAGATTATTTGTTATTTTATCGCGAGCTACCTGCTGCTCAGGGCTTAACTGGTAACTTATCTCGCTTATTTTCTGCTTTTGCTCAGCATAAATTAGTTTATTTATTTGATTTACTTTTAGCACTCCTCCCATTATCACTTTGGCAAGCATACCAATAGGTATTACATTATATTGTGCAACCCACTCTGCAAATTCGATCAGTTTTGGTCTGATGCTCGGTAAATCGCTCTTTTGTTCAATGCATTTTAATTCTCGATCACTTTTGTCACTATACTTCCAAACTATTCCAATCAAGTGTTTTCTACCAAACGGCACTACTACGTAATCTCCAATTGAAACCTCAATATTTTTCTCAACTGCATATGAAAATAGCTGATCAATTGGAAGTGGTAGTAATACGTCAACTGTTTTTGTCATAAGTTAGCGCTGTTTTTAGATACATAGAGAAGCCTTAATGCTTTTTTCATAGTACACAATTTATAATCATAAATACTGGAAATGTGAGGAAATTCTGTATGTTTAGCGATAAAATAGTCCTAGACTTTGAAATAGAAAAAGGTGACCGAATAGATCGGTGTTACTTCTCTACACGCATCAAACTTACAGATAAGAGCAAGAGTTTTCTACGTGAAAAGCTCGGTAAACCTAACAATTTAGATGATTACTTTAATCTTAATCCTGAGAATTTTTATATTTATTACAACAAATATAGTGGTCACTATGGTATAAATGAGCTATATATCAGAGATGATAATGGTAGATATTTAGCTACTAAACTTCCACTTGATCAGAGCGGATTTTCGGTAGAGTTATCATTCGACGAGGTGAATTATGGTTTTTATCCTCTGTATGCAATCTATAATCCCACTCAATATGACAAAAAGCAGGAAAAGAGCTTTGAAGATAATGGTGAATTGCAGCCGTTTGTGTCAAGTGTATTGGATTACTTTCTAAATGGCTTAACCATTCAAGATATGTTTTTGCAAATACAAAATGAGCTTGTTGAAAAAGAAACAAAATTAGAAGAAGACAGAAGAAAAGCAGAGGAAGAATTAAATCAAAAGAATGAAAAGTTAAGAGAACTCATAGAAAATGATGAGATTAAAGTACTTAAAGTAATAAAAGGCCATAGTATTGGGAATGGACGTTCAGCGGCAATTTTACAGCTTAATGGTGATCTTGATGCAAGTAAATACTACATAGCAGAGTATGAAAGCAATGAATACTTACATTGCACGAGCTCTGGTTATGACATACTGCTTGACCAGAGCGATTTATTTTTTGTTCTCAATAGAAGCTCTTATCTTGAACTTGAAAGCGGTTTTTACTCAATACCTGCTGGCAGCTATGCTAAATATCTCAATACTAAGAATCTGCTTTTCAGCGATGATCAACTATCTCAGCAGTTGTGCAAAAACAAGGTAAAGGCTGAATCTACAGTTAACGCATTTTTCTCAAGACTTATTTATAGTGAAAATTTTTAAGAGGTGGATATGAAATTTAAAACAAATTCTGAATATGATAAATCACAAACGTTGATTAAAAAATTATTTCCAAATAAAGAAAGTATAGTAATAAACGATCAGCTTACGATAGAAGTGAAATATGGTGGATTGGCTAGTTATACCCCTGAGTATATAAAACAAACTGTAAAAGATGCTTACGGAGCCTGGTCTGATAATTTCTATTCACAAAAAAGCGTTCATTCTGGTCCAGTAAAATTGCAGCTTTATGTGCTGAAAAATTACGATGATTACAAAGCTCACATCAAGGAACTTTCAGCTGGTAAGGACCATAGAGAATTATGGGGTGGTGGAACAGTAAGAGCACACGAAGCTGACGGCACGATAGCAAAGACTTTTATTGTTGGAGATGTAAATGGCTTACTTTGTGCAAAATCTAAAATTTTAATGGAAAAAATGAGCGATGCATTTCTTGAGTACTCTACCGGTAATATGGATACAGTACCTGAAGTTTTACGTACCGGTATGAAGCTTTTCATGTGGAGCTATGATGCAGCTAAAAAAGAAAGCACTCGCGATATGCATTATACAAAAGAAGCATATAATAAAATGCAGGAATCTGGTCATGATACACCGTATAAAATAGCAAGTATGTCTAACGACTATAGAATGTCAGATTGCTTAGTGACATTCCTACAAGAAAAACATCCTCAATTCATAAAGCAATTACTTACTGAGATGTCCTTCGATAGAGCAGAAGCGATATCAAAATTCAAGCATCTTTTGAATAACTCAGAAGTTGAAAAGGAATTTAAGCAGTGGATGGATGTAAAAAGTGGCAATAAAATTGTGGCAGATCTTGTGCTCGATAGTGAGGTTATGACTTTCGGCGAACACAAGCTTCAAATAAATATAAAATATGATGATGAGGAATTAACTCAGAGCAAATTGAGTAGTGTAAAAAATGCCATCGAGAGTACTATAAAAGATTTTGATTCAGCATTTGGCATTAATAATTCTCAGCCTTGGCACAACATACCAAATAAAGTTAATGTTTTCGTATTTAATACAAAGAGTGACTACGAAAATTATCTTAAGGAGTTGAACGTTAACTATAAAGGCGGTTCTGGCTTGACAGTTCAAGGCCGCGGTTCAGATGTTCATGTTTATTTTTATCTACAGGATCAATTTGATGACTCGTGTAAAACTTTAAAACACGAAATGGGGCACGCTTTAACTATTATTAACTCCTATTATGGTACAGGTGATGTCTTATCTAAGGCTATGCATGAAGGGGTTGCTAACTATATGGCAAGTTTAGAAGATGGTCGGCATGTCAATGACCACGGAGATAAAGAGGCCTTGATTGCAATAAAGAATAAAGGTCTCAAACCAGATGAAATATTGCGCAATAATATTTGGAGTAATAAAGGGGAACATTATCATTCGGATGCTGAACAAGTGATCAAATTTCTTGAAGATAAACACCCAGATATGATTGATAATTTGCTCAAGAGCCTTTCTAAATCTGGTGCAAATAGGTCTCAAGGTAATAAATTATTTGAGGATTTTTTGACTGAGCTAAAAGGTTATGATCGAGAGTTTAAACAGTGGGTCAAGATTGAGTTGAACGGCGCAGAACATTCACAACATATAATTACTGGACCTGAGAATGTTGAAAGCCACACTTCACCTGAAACAACAAGCCAAGAAAGTGCAGGCAAGGGTGTATATGGTTATAGTCCAGTACATTATGTAAGTAGTGATAAAACCAAGATAGAACCTAAATCAAGTATTAGTAGAGAAGATTCTATGCAACCTGCTAAAAAAGCGAGTGAAGACGAACAAGGAAAAGCTGTTACAACAAAAGTTATGAAGTATAATAAACAGCCTTTCTTAAAGGTGAATATTGATGACAATAATGTAGAAAATACTATAGGAAAAGTAAACGAGATAAATAAGGTAACAGGTGCGACTAGTTTACATTTTGCTGCTTCATTGGGAGATTTAAGCAAAGTAGCAACGCTACTAAAACACAATTCATATATTGATACAAGAGACCATAATGGACAAACGCCACTACATTATGCCATTCAGTCAGGAAATACGGAAGTAGCAAAATATCTTATTGATCATGGAGCAAATCTTAATGTTCATGACAATTATTATCAGAAAACTAATACTAAATATGTGTATTATAAGACACCTTTACACTATGCTATTGAGTCTGGAAATATAGAGATAGCTAAATACTTAATAGATCGTGGTGCAAATCCTAATATTCAAGATGCTTATTCCCAAACACCATTATACAGTGCTATTTATTCAGGTAATACAGAAATAGTGAAGTATCTATTAGATCATAACGCAGATCCTAATAGTAAAAGTTATTATACTTTTCCGTTACTTGCTGCTATTAAGCTAGGGAATTCGGAAATAGTTAAGAGTTTAATTGAGTATGGCGCAGATCTTGGTATAAAGAACACGTCAGCTCAAACACTGCTGCACTATGCAATTGAGCTAAAACATACGGAAATTGCTAAATACTTAATAGATCGTGGTATAGATGTTGATACCCGTGATATTAGCTCTGGTAAATCTCCACTACATTTTGCCATGCACATGAAAAATATGGAAGTAGTTAAATATCTCATAGAGCACAATGCGGATATTGATATTCAGGATAGCTACGGCTTAACACCTTTGCATCTTGCTGTTGATCTTGGGAATAAGAAGATGATAGAGCAGTTAGTTGAAAAAGGTGCGAATATTAATGCTCAGGATAATGATGGTTGGACACCTTTAGTTCATGCAGTGAGGCATGGAAAGTTAGATACAATAGAATATCTAATAAAAAACAAAGCTGACGTTGACGTTGTAGGCAAAGATGGCAGGACACTTGTTGAACATGCTGAGTTATGGGCAGAAGAGAAAGGACTAGCAAGAGATGTAATAGATAGCAAAGGCGATAATGATTCTTATTATCGTGAGCTTTCAAAAGAAGCTGCAACTTGGGAAAAAGCTGGAAAGGATATGCTTAGCTATCTCAAAAAAATTACTATGCAAGAAGAAGAATCTAACGATATAGACCAAATGCCAGCAGATCAACCTGTAATTGAAGAAAGGAGTAAAAGATCGATAAGAGGAGACGAAGAGAAGCAAGAGGAAACAATTGTTATAGATAATGTGAAAGAAGAATCACAACATCCTTTAAAAATCAAAGTGGGTGAGACTGTTGAAATAGGGAAATATAAGGTAGAACTGCAAGTTACGTATGATGATGTAAGAAATTTTTATGACACTATACGTGGTAAATATCATGATGGTAGTGGATACAATTATGAGCAAGTAATGGTTTTGTACAATGAAATTGTTAGGCCAGCATCACAGCATCATGATGAACCATTTACTCTTGCTGAGTCCTATATTGCAGATGGGCATCTATTTATTAAAAATCAAGATTTTGGAATTTTGAATGATTTTAATGAGATGTTCTATAAAAGTGATGAGTTTATGTAATGTAAAAGGTGGATGAGAATTAATTGATATAAGGAATTAGATCTTTCACTGTCATCCCAGTGTTTCTTTCCCCTGCCATTCCGGCGTTTCCTTCTTCTGTCATCCCAGACTGGGATGGCTTTGTTGCATCGCTCAAGTGAAAAGAACTGGCAGTTACTGACAAAATTCATTATAAATAGCCATTTAACTGTTGAAGAAAAAATATGCCACAGAAAATGAAAATCAGTAACCAAAACGAATATAACAAATTCCTTGAAAAAAGGGGGAATATTTTTCGTTACATCGATGAAGCTATCGAAAATTGGTATGAAAATAGTCCAAAAATGCAGGGCGGCAACTATATTTATAGTGATAAAGTTGTGATTTTGGTGCATATAATCGTTAATCTTTTTAGAATTGGTTTAAGACAAACAGTCGGGTTTATAAAAGGGTATTTGCAACAAATAGGAAGAGATTTGCAGCTATTCACAAGCATCAAAAAAAACTTAATATTAAGATAAATGATTGCAGGATTGATAAAAGCAACATGGAAAATATTGAAATTATCATAGATAGCACAAATTTACAGTAACACTCCTGGCCACAGTAAGGAAAACAGTGCAGATAGAAAGTACCGAAGCTACGAGCAAGTAAGAAAGTTACATGTTAAGTGTGAATAGTAAAAAAGCTATAGCTGCAAGATACAGTAATGGCGTCTACTCTGATCACTTGTGATTTGCTAAAAGAAGTTGATTTTCAGCATGCCATAAAAGCACTATATGCAGATAGAGCATGTGATAGGCACAAGTTTTATAAGTTGTGTAACGAATATGATATAAAGACAAAAATTCCACCAATAAACAATGCGGCAGAACATTCAAAAATAGATTATATGTCTGACAGGAATGCTGCTATTAGGTTAATAAAATTATACGGTGAAGATGGCATGAAAGAATGGAAAAAGAAGTAAATTATGGGAAAAGATCTTATATTGAAGGGTTTTTCTCAAGATTAAAGCAAATATTCGGATTTAGTTTTAGGAATAAATCTGAGATAAATCGAGAAAAAGAACTAAATGCTATTTGCTTAATAAATTCACTGGTATTGGTATGGCTAAATTTGAGATAGTTACATGAATTTACCATAAATCACCATCTCATAAAGTGTGATGCAACAAAGCCAATCGGGAGTCGCAATAGTAAAAGTGAAAGAAATCTTCAAAGTAGAACTATCCCCCAAAGCTGCACATGGACATAGAATATCCTTTATCAGGTATGGACGTAAACATTGAAGATCTTCCCCTAGAGCTGGATATAGATATAAAGTCATTTATACCATTACCTATATTCGAGAAAAATATCACATGCCAAGAACCTTGTCAAAATTATATAATCTATCTCTAGAGCAGGTTATTGAGAATGTCAATCCACATAAAAGAGCCAGGTATTCCTAACACCACTAAACTCACAAATTCATTTGCTAGAGTTTATAAGTTCTTGTTTATAATAATTTTATTATATCGTAAAACCATCTATATCGGCCTATTTAAACAGTATTTTACTTTCCTTAAGGATTTTTTAAAGATCACCTATTGAATTCTATGATATGATTTTTTGTGAGATTGTTATACACGTTATAGCAAGGAAGGCAGAGAGATTTGTTAAGTAGTTTTTGCATCTATATGAGCTACTTGAATAATGGTTACAATATAATTGTACAGCATGAGCTGAGTTCGCTTAGCCCTTATCTACATATTCAGTTCCACCAACAGTTATTGCATCGACCTTGAGTGTTGGCTGACCAACTCCAACAGGCACATTTTGTCCGTCTTTTGAGCACGTACCAACACCAGGATCTAACTTTAGATCATTACCAATCATTGATACTTTTTTTAGCACTGTTGGCCCATCACCAATTAGCGTTGCTCCTTTGACTGGTTGTGTAATTTTACCATTTTTTATTAGGTAAGCTTCCGAAGATGAGAAAACAAATTTTCCTGATGTTATATCAACTTGTCCACCACCAAAATTTACTGCATATAGGCCTCTCTTTACACTGGATATTATTTCTTCTGGTGTATATTTTCCTGGCAACATATAGGTGTTTGTCATGCGTGGCATAGTAACTTCTTTGTAACTTTCTCTTCTACCATTACCAGTTGGATTTACACCCATAAGTTTAGCGTTCATATGATCTTGCATATATCCTTTTAGAATTCCATCTTCTATAAGCACATTATAGCCAGGTAAAGTACCCTCATCGTCTATGCTAATAGAACCACGCAAATTAGGTAGAGTTCCATCATCAATTACAGTAATGTTACTGGCTGCCACTTGTTTACCCATAGAATTTGAAAATGCCGAGATTCCTTTACGGTTAAAATCACCTTCAAGTCCATGACCTACAGCTTCATGCAATAATATTCCTGGCCAACCTGAACCTAAAACAACTGTCATCTCTCCAGCCGGAGCTGGAATTGCCTCAAGATTTACTAGCGCTTGCTCTAACGCTTGATTTGCAACTTCTTTCCACTTCTTCTCAGAAACAAACTTACTATAAGAGTCTCTTCCACCATGCCCTGCAGAGCTTTTCTCCGCTCGGCCATTTTTCTCTACGATGACTAGTACATTAAAACGTACTAAAGGTCTGATGTCGCTTAACCTGTGATCATCTTTTATTATTTGTATAACTTGCCATTCTCCACTTAGAATTATTTTTACTTGCTTCACGTAGTTATTCTTGGACCTTACATACTCATTAACCTCATTGAGTAGTTTAATCTTTGAGTTCAGATCCATTTCATTTATGGGGTTAATCTTTGAATACAGCTCTCTTGTTCCCTCATTTAAGTTTATTGAATTTGTTTTGTTTAAAGATACTGAACTTTTCACTATAGAAGCAGCGTTACTAATTTCCTTTTCGCTAATTTCAGAAGAGCAAACAAAAGACGTACTATCCTCATAAAAGGACCTTAACCCAAATCCCCTTCTGATATTCAAATCCATGTGTTTCAATATGTTATCATCAAAAACCAGGGACTCTGATTGGCAAAATTCTAAAAATAATTCACCACCATCACTATCGCTCAAAGCGTTGTTGACTATTTTATATACATTATTAATATTAACATTGTTTTGAGCAAAAAATATTTGATCTAGATTTGGCATTACCTTTGAGCTAAAAATTGTTTAAGTATATTATTTAATTTTAACATAGTAAATCACAAAAAGCCCGGGTGGCGGAATTGGTAGACGCGCTAGCTTCAGGTGCTAGTAACTTTTTAAGTTGTGGAAGTTCAAGTCTTCTCTCGGGCACTCTATATTGATTTTTGAGTTAATTAATGCTATAATATAACATATTTACTATACTTAAGTTTATGAGTTGCGACAAAGAGAGGCTTGTTTACAGAAAGAAAATAAGAACTTATTCAAAACGCTTAGTTACTGCATTATCTATTGCTTCTTTGAGTGGGTACATAGCAGCATTAGCTTTGAATATTTCTGCCTTAAGCTTGTATTTTACTATTGCCAGCACTATACTAAGTGCACTTTCGCTTGCTTTAAATATATGGTCATTAACTGATCATTTTAAGCAGTGTGGCCTTAATAAGCAACTCGATACCTCTTGGCAAGATAAATTAATGAAGATCTGCCTCGACATTACATCTAACGTTTCATTTTTAATAGGAGGAATTACATCTATATTACCTCTTGAATTTCCTATTATCCCCTTTATTTCCGTTGCTTTTTTTATTCTAGGTTGTACCTTTATGGCAACCAATTTCATTCGAACTATGATTAGTCAGCCGCAAATAGATGAAAGTAATAATCTCAAATCTAGTAGTCATTTGAACGATCAATCCACGATAGCTGTCTAATTATCACATGTTAATAAATTAGCTTATTTAACTTGACAAATTACGCCATCCCCCTTACTATGAAAGTAAGAGTATTTATCCTTGTTTTTAATCTCCGCGGATTTAATAACAAAATTCAGTAAAAAACTCAGATATTTATTGGCAAATTACATAAAAATTATAGCGGCTGCATATCTTTTAAATTTTTTCTACATTCAGCCAAATCGCGCTTTAAATAAGCGTTAGCACATTATTACAATGCCAATTTAAATTATTATAGGGTCAAAACTCGCTATACGGGGGTTCTTTTGTCTTTTTTTTATTTAGTAAATTTCTTAATATTTGTAGCTAAAGTAATTTAAAAGAGCCAGCGCGTGACGCTGGATCCCAGTGTCGGAGCACTGGGATGACAACAAAGGGCTACTTAAATGACAAGATAGATAGAACTGGCATGAATTGGATTTGAGTAACTCAAATGACCAATGAAAACTGTAACCCTAAACATTGAAGCACTATTATGCACTAAATGATAATTTTCATACACTTGTCATGGTAGTCGTGAAAGAAATAATTCATACAATAAGCATGAATGAAATGATTTGGAAATTTATATATTATAAAGTATTAATAGTTAGTTAATTTGTAGGTGTAATATGGCTAGAAATGTTTTGAATGAAAATGAGTACCACGCTTTAAAGCAGTTGTTTTGAACATTTAATATTAAAAAGGAGGATGTGGTAAATTCTGATATTGAGAATATTAAGAAAAAGTTTAGTAAACAATATCGTGAATTATCGTTAAAATATCACCCAGATAAAAATCCAGGCAATAAAGAAGCAGAGGAGCAATTTAAGGTTATTGCACAAAATAAATCATTTTTTGGAGAATTTGTAATAGAGCCGTTGGAGAAGGGTTTAAACAAAAGGAATAATTTAATGAAAGAATTACGTGGTAAGTTATGGAACCATAGTTATGAGGAATTGCAAAAATATCTAGATGATAAGAGTAGAAGTAGGTTCTTTAATAAGAAGCAGTCAATTAACGATAATATAATTGCTTATTCAAAATATTCTTCTTATTCTAATTCCTTAGGAGGTATTTTGCAATTTTTCTCATTCATTGCATTTTTTATAAGCAATGGTGTTACCTATAATGTCCCCTTAGCAGTAGGTTTCTTTGCTCCCTTGTTAGCAGTACTTGTTTTGAGTTCAGCTATCGCGAGCATTTATACTAGAAATGGAAAAGAGTTTAATAATCAGACTAATATTTCATTATTGTTTAACTTTGACCAAGAATGCAAAGATTTTTCAGAAAGCGATAGGACTAAATTAAAGTGGCTAAAAAATTCACTTATTTTGAGCAACATAATCTGTACATCTTTAATGTTTTCCGGTGTGGGATTAGATTTAGTTGCCAACGGCTTTGGTATAACTAACTCTATGATGTTATCCGGATTATTACTTTCATTACCAGTCACGCTTTTAATTGTTACTTCACCTATTTTAAATGCTGCAAGTGAGTATACTCTCAAAAAGACAGTCATAAATTCAATTGAGGAGCAATTTAAAGGTAGTGATCAGTTTATAGAAGTCGATAACGAAAAGCCAAGCAGTACTATGAGCAATCAAAGTTATTTCCCCATCAGTCAGTTAATATCATCAAAGTTAGCTATTCTCCATAGCTAAGTCTCTAGCTAGGAACAATGAGCCACAGATTAGTATGGTTTTGACGTTTTGAATAGAGGCTTTCAATATGTAATTTGATATCGCATCGCCGATTGATTCACATTCAATAGCATTTATTCCTATATTATTAGCTCCTTCTTTGATTAGATCTGTACTTGTTGCTTTAGGCTCAGATTTAACACAAACGGCGCATAGTAGTTTGATGTATGGCTTTAAGTGCTCTAAGAACTCTGCGACGTTTCTGTTACGAGTGACACCAAAGATCATATAAACACCTTCAGCAAAATTGTCTTTTACCCACCTAGCTAACACTCTGGCACCATCATTGTTGTGTGCACCATCTAGAAATAATTGCCAATCTTTTGGTAATAAAGAAATTAAATTACCTTCTTTTATAGACTCTAGCCGCGCAGGCCAATAAGTGCTCTGTAAACCTGAAGCAATGTCCTCTTCTCCAATATCAAATCCATATTTTCCACTCAAAATGCTACATGCTGCAATGGCGTTTCCTGCATTGATTATTTGGTGTTCACCCTTTAAAGATGGCAAAGAAAATTCTATTGATTGAATAGCCGATTGAAAGACCATTCTGTTATTCTGTTTTTCGCAATTCCATTCAAGTCCTCCTCTATACAGAGGAGATTTCTTATTTATTGCATGATGCTCTAGCGTGTTCATTATAGATTTTTCTTGTGGTGCTATTACGCAAGGAACATTAGGTTTCATTATTCCAGCCTTTTCACCTGCTATGGTTTCTACGGTAGGACCAAGATATTCTGTATGGTCAAGGGCAATTGAAGTGATGATCGTTAGAATTGGATTATCTATAACATTTGTTGCATCAAGCCTTCCACCCAGACCCACTTCAACTAAAGTAATATCAGCTTTATGACGAGAAAAAGCTAAGAAGGCTGCAGTCGTTGCGGCTTCAAATAGAGTGATGGGTTGTTCTGCGACTGCTATACGGCATTCTTCTAGTGAGTTATGTAATTCACTATCATCGATATCATTGCCTGCAATAACTATTCTTTCATTAAAATTCACTAAATGTGGAGAAGTGTAGGTATGAACTTTATACCCTGCTGCTTGCATTATATATCTTAGAAATGATAGTGTCGATCCTTTGCCATTAGTGCCAGCTATGTGAATTATTGGCGGTATTTTTTTCTCAGGATTGCCTAATCTATTGAGAGAGCTTTTTATGCGATCAAGAGAAAAATCCTTTGGTCTACTGCCAAGCGGCTTAGGCCAATGAGGCATGTATATCATAGATTATTGTTACATTTTAATTCATCTATTACACTTGCCATGCCGTGCGTGTCGATTTTTTCACTAAATTGAGAACGTTGATTAATAGCAATACTTATCCCACTCATTACAACATCGTTTATTAAGAAAGAATTGTCACTTTTAGTCACTTTAAAGTCAATGTTTGTAAATTCCTCATCACCATAAGAAAATCTTGTTCCTATCAGACAAGTTTCATCGTCAACTGCTCTTGTACTCATTATGATCATTTCACTATTATTTATGTATTTATACAAAATTTTAGCGCACAAACGCGCGAGATATACTTCATATTCTTTTAGAAACTCTTCTTTTTCTTTCTGAGTAGATAAATTCCAATATTTCCCTATGACAAATCGAGATATTCCTTTGAGGTCAACATTATTCTGAATAATTTTCAGAAGTTCTTCTTGTACATGTTCTGAATTTTTTCTATTCCCTTTCATAGACGTGTTGTCTACTTGCTGCTTCATGGCAAGCACAAAAGTTTTGTGCCCTATACAATTCGCGTAAGCACTTGAGGAGATTACAATAAAAATGGTTAAGAACTTAATAAGATTCATAAGATATATTTATTAGCTATGATACTTAAAATGCAAAATTTAACAAAGGCAAAATAATGATCGCTAGTTTTAATATATCTATAGACATACTCTATATAAATAATCTATAATTAATTTAGGGGTCTGTGCTATGCGTTATGAGTTAAGTTAAATTTCCCGAGCGATAATTTCTGATCAAGGGAATTGCCTCTGTTAATTTCATTGAAATTAGTACGTGATGCCCACCTTAACTTTAGGTCTCAGGAATCTACTAAGACTGACGGTAGATATGGATCCCTTTTCCATTATTTAGGTTTATGTTACACCAATATAAAGAACAAGGTGTTTTTTTCTGTTCATCTCATGAGATATTTCAAGTTGTAATTGACGTTGAGAAGTATCCTGATTTTGTTCCTTGGTGCAAAGCTGTTTATATAAAAGAAAAAACTGATAGCCAAATGATTGTGGACCTCCTTGCAGCTTTTCATGGCATTAAAGGAAGTTACACATCAGAAGTGACCTTCCTTTCTCCAAGTGGAACAAATGAAGGTTGGATAAAAGCTGTGTCGTCAAATGGAATATTTAAACATTTATACAACGAATGGAAATTCACTCCTATAGATGAAAGTAAAACTATGGTAGAGTTCTATATAAAGTTTGAATTTAAATCCAATTTGTTTTCCACCTTATTAAACTCAGTGTATAAATATACACAAAGTAAAATAATTGCTGCATTTAAAGACAGAGTAGAAAGCCTTGCTAAACAAAAGTTATCTTGACATCATTTATATAAATGCATAAATTCTTTAATAAGTTAAGTGTTTCCATTGTAATGATTTTTAGATTATTGTTCTTACTTATTTTTATAAGTGTTAGTTCTTATGCAGCTATTGAACAAAACTTACCCAACACTCAAAAAACTGATGAAATAACATCAAAAGAACTACTGTCACTACTGCCTGATGATAAATTATTAGGTGATCCAAAAGCACCAATTTTAATGATAGAATATGCTTCGCTCACTTGTTATCACTGTTCTCTTTTTCATAAGAAAGTTTTTCCTAAAATCAAAGAGAAGTACATAGATACAGGTAAGATGTTATACATATTCCGTCATTTTCCTCTAGATTACAGAGGATTAAAAGCTGCAATGCTAAGTTATTGCTATGAAAAAGAAGAAGACTATTTTAATTTTAACAAAGCTGTGTTTAATGCAATAGACTCGTGGAACTACTCTAATTTTAGTGATTTAACTATACTACAAAAAATTGCTGCACTAAGCAATTTGAAGCAAGATGTATTTAACCAATGCATTAATGATAAAAAGATGATGGACAAAATTATAAATGATAAATCACTTGCAATCAATAAACTTGATATCACAGCTACTCCTGTATTCATCATCAAGCTTAACGATGACAAATCATACGTAGAGAATGGTAAAATCAAACATGAAGGATATAGAGAGCTGGAATATTTCACTAATGTAATAGATGAGTTATATGGAAAAGCTATAGTGAAGTAATAACACTTTAGCTTACCATATAAAAACCCTATGCTGAATCAGTATTTTTTGATACTGTTTGTTGCTTTTTACGCTCAAACTCTCTTTTTTTACTGTGCCAAGCATAATAATACATAGCAATTTTATTCTCTATTAATACTATCGTTCCATCATAAAATTGGACCATATCCATAACTTTTTTCTGAGCTTCGTTAAAGCGTTCTTTGTACTTCTCGCGATAAGCTGGATTGTGCAGTAATTTCACTCCTTCATTATTATTAGATTTCTTGCTTAACGTTTCAACTTCGTTAGCAATGTTATAAGACATATAACCCCCTCTAATTGATTATAAAAATTACATTTTAAGAGAGATGTAAATAAACGATCCCTTAATTCTAGTATAACAACTGGTTATTATACTAGTTAACCATAGTAAAATATATAATAATCTTTGTCACTTAAAATTTTACTTTATAAAATAACAACTTAAAATAAAAAAATTTTATTATTCTTAACTCTATTGTTATATTTATAAATCTTATATAGATTAAACCTCCTTAGTTTATATTATAAAACTTAATGCGTCATAACTTTAGCAGAAAATCGTTGTACATAAGAAGCTTATTTGCAAAAGAGTATAAAAAAATAGAAGAACATTGTACTCTTGATAAGAAACAACGTATTCAAATCACTCCTGAAGAAGGAAAATTATTAAATTTATTTATCAAAATCCATAAAGTTAAAAGCATAGTTGAAATTGGCACGTTATATGGTTATTCGTCAATTTGTATGGTAAAAGCTTTACCGAAAGATGGTCATATATATACAATAGAAAATAATCCTCAACACTCAAGAATAGCAAAAAAAAATTTTAGTGCTTTTAATCTAAGTGATAAAATTACTCTAATAGAAGGTGATGCACTGGAAAAAATTAATGAATTATCAGCAAAGGCACCATTTGACATGATATTCATCGATACTGACAAAAGTAGTTATCCTAAGTATTTAGATTGGGCAGAGTCATACATTAAACAAGATGGGCTAATCGTTGCAGATAACACTCTATTATTTGATACAGTATTTTTAGAATCTCCTCCAAAAGAAGTATCAGAAAAGTCATGGCATGCTATGAGAGAGTTTAACTATAGATTGTCAGATGAAAAAAAATATTTCTCCATATTGATTCCTACTGACGAAGGAATGACTGTAGCTTTAAAACTAACGCAAGTTAAAAATCAAGGTCAGCGTAATGTCTAGGGGGAGTTAAGCCAAAAACTCTCTCTAATAATATTTCGCGAAAACAAGGCCTTGATTTAACAATGGAGTACCATTCTTTTAAAATCTTACTTTTTTCCCATGGAAAACTATTTACGTAGTCTATTATAGAAATATGTGATGCTAAAGTAATATCGGCTAAAGTGAACTTATCGGTTGCAAGCCAAACGTTCTTGTTAATTAAGTGTTCGATGTATTCCATATGGCAAGGCAGGTTATTCTGAGCTGCATGAAGAAACCTAGAGTCAGGGCTGCGGTTAGTAATTACTTTTTCATTCATAATATACTTAGTAACTTCATTGTAAAATTTGCTATCGAACCAATTGATTAAAGCGCGTATTTTAGACTTAATAATAGTGGATGAACCAAGTAATTTGACGTCGCTATTGTAAGCCTCTTCTATATATTCACAAATGGCATTACTATCCGCTATTACAAAGTTATTATCTATTAATACTGGTACTTGTCCGATTGGATTGATCTCCATGAATTCATTCCGCTTTTCCCATGGATTTTCATATACCAAATCACAACTCAGCTTTTTTTCCTTGAGAAGAGCTCTAACTTTTCGTGAAAACGGACAAAGAGGAAAATGATATAAAATCATAATATTCCTCTTTTGTTATTCCAATACCTATATGTTGTCATTCCAGTACGTGACATTAGAATCCAGCTTATTTCATTATGGACATTACTTTTAACATATACTCCTAGAATCCATTGTCCATTGTATAATTTCCAAATATTTTTATACTTGAATCCCAGTACAACTGTACAAACATTGTAGTCTGAGAGCAATCCCCACCGGAAGGGTGTCATTTCAGTGATTGACACTGGGATGGCTTTGTTGAATCGCTCAAGTGAAAAGAACTGGCAGTTACTGACAAAATTCATTATAAATAGCCATTTAACTGTTGAAGAAAAAATATGCCACAAAAAATGAGAGTCAGTAATTGCCATGAATATAACAAATTTCTCCAAGAAAGAGGAAGCATTTTTTGTTATATCAATGACGCCATAGAAAATTGGTACGAGAATTGTCCAAAAATGCAGGGTGGCAACTATATTTATAGTGATAAAGTTGTGATTTTAGTGCATATAATCGTCAATTTCTTTAGAATTGGTTTAAAACAAACAGTCGGGTTTATAAAAGGATATTTGCAACAAATAGGAAGAGATTTGCAGCTATTCACAAGCATCAAAAAAACTTAATATTAAGATAAATGATTGCAGAAAATAATATAGAAGATATCGAAATTGCTATAGACAGTACAGGAATTAGTATATACAACAACACACAGCAAGGAAAATAGTACTGACAGAGTGGCTATGAGCAAACGAGAAAATTGCACGTAATGTTGAATATAAACAACAAAAAAAGCCATAGCTGTAAAATACAGTAACGGTGTCTACTCTGATCACTTGTGATTTGCTAAAAGAAGTTGATTTTCAGCATGCCATAAAAGCACTATATGCAGATAGAGCATGTGATAGGCACAAGTTTTATAAGTTGTGTAACGAATATGATATAAAGACAAAAATTCCACCAATAAACAATGCGGCAGAACATTCAAAAATAGATTATATGTCTGACAGGAATGCTGCTATTAGGTTAATAAAATTATATGGTGAAGATGGCATGAAAGAATGGAAAAAAAAGCGTTTAATAGTATTCTTCGTTTCAGTAATGCTGTTGTTACTAATTTTACTGTAAAGGATGATCATATTGTTATCTCGTTTGATAATAATATGACTCTTGATCGGCGCATAAAGTACCTGAGCAGTATGAAAGAAAAAATAATACAAAGATTTTGTCCGGATGAAAGTATTCTTGATGATAATTTTTATACAAAGTTTTTTCCTTTTAACTCTGATCAAGGGAAATCGGCTGAAGATAATAAATTTTTGGTGCCAATTAGGAAAGAGGTGGTTTCTAATCTAAAGTTTTTGCTAGCTAATGAAATTGCGCGATTTGCAACAGATCTTATTAAAGAGCAAGAAAAAGAAGACAAAAAATCGGAACTAGGTTGTGAGGATCTATCAGATGATATAGAGGAGGAGATAGAAAATCATGTAGATTATAATATAATTGATGAAGTCTTTAATAAGGGATCTTATCTATATGGTGCGGAGTGTATTGATAGAAATTTGCAACGTTCTTTTGTAGATTTGCTCTCATCGAGGATAACAGGTTATGAAAATGGTCCTAAAAAAACTAAGGATTTTTTAGAAGAGAAAGGAAATTATGTATATCTAAAGAAAAGCATTTTTGATAATCCTAAGCTTGTTAAAGACATAGTAAAGCATATAGTATCTCTGACATGCCGTTGTTTTGATACTCCAAATACCGAGGATGAAATGAATGACACTCTGAAGTCCGCAGTTGTTGATTTAATTTGTAAGGCACTACCGCACCTACCAATTGATTCTATGTGGCATACTTCCCATAAAGAAAGTAAAGATGAGTATTCAATTTTGGCTCCTGTTATTGATTGTGATAATTACATAGAGTTTTTAAATGAAAAAGAAGTTGATCATATTAATAATAAGGTGTTTGGTGGTACAAAAGTATTGTGTGATGTAAAAGATGATATTGCAGAAAGAGGTCTGCCAACATATGGTGACGGACGAATATATGCAATAGACTTTTTTAACCCAGACATTGCTTACTGTGTGATGAATAAGATCACAGAGAGCTCTGTAATCAATGAGGATTATAAACTGTCCATTGATCCTGCGCGTGTGCCAGCTATGAAACCACAAACTCTTGCCCCTTCTGAAGAAAAAGTAGGGACGGATGGACCAAGTGCAGATAGTGGTTTTGGTGGTTCACCTAAGAATTCAGTTATAGGTAAATCACATAATGGAAACACAAGCAAATTCCTTGGGCCCGACTACTATGGTGAAGGTGGGGGTGATGCTTCGGCTAAAGATAGTGGCTTTGTCCCTTCTTCAGCACGATCTTCTTTTAATAAGCCCAAAACAACATTTAACCAACCTTCTATATCACAGCCTGACCAATGTTCTGCAAAAAAGCAGACATCAACTAGTAAGAAATCAATTTGTTGTATTTTATAGCTAAAGAAAATTAGACTATTTGAGGACGAATTGTGAATGAAAGTTTATTTGCCAAGGTAGAGCTGCCTTGGCCTACAAATCTTGGTTTCTTTATCGTTTACCATTTCATACCACTGGGCAACCCAACCAGTGGTTCTTGCAAGTGCAAAAATGGGTGTAAACATACTTGAAGGGATACCGATAGCATTCATTATTATACCTGAGTAAAAATCAACATTTGGATACAACTTACGTGTAATAAAATACTCATCCTTTAAAGCTATTTCTTCAAGTTTTTTTGCAATTTCAAGTAATTCATTGTTTTGCTCTAGTTTGCTTAAAATCTCATGACAAGCATCCTTTAATATAAGCGCGCGCGGATCATAGTTTTTATAAACACGATGTCCAAATCCCATTAGCTTAAATGGATCTTTATCATCTTTAGCTTTCTCAATGAATCTATCTACATCTCCACTTTGCTCTATCTCTTTTAGCATATTTATAACTGCCTCATTAGCTCCACCGTGTGCTGGACCCCAAAGTGTAGCAACTCCTGCAGACAGGCTTGCAAATAGATTAGAACCAGCTGACCCTACCAATCTGACAGCTGCTGTAGAAGCATTCTGTTCATGATCAGCATGAAGAGTAAATATTTTATCCAGAGCTTTTACAAAAAGGGTATTATTAACAGCACTGCCAAATATCATATTTAAGAAATTCTCACTATAACTTAATTTATTATTAGCATTTATGAATTCCTGATTGTTGATATGTCTATAAATCATTGCAACAATTGCAGGAACTTTTGCTATTGCAGAAATTCCAAAATCTAAATCTTCACCATTGACATTGTTGCCATGCATTTCATGGTAAGACGCTGACAAATTTGCAAAACATGCAACTAAAATCGACATAGGGTGAGCAGTTTTTGGAAATGCTTTGATTACATTTGTAACTTGCTCTGATACTTTGGATGATTCTTGTATTTTGAGAAGAAATTTTTTGTGTTGCTCTGAACTGGGTAATTCACCATAGAGCAATAAATAAATCACAGCAGTAAAATTATTATTCTCTGCCAAATCAGCTATATTATGTCCCCTATATTTAAGAACTCCTTCATCTCCATCAATGAATGTAATTGTAGAAGAGCATGAAGCTGTAGAAACAAACCCTGGATCGTAAGTGAATAATCCTGTTGTCTTATATAAGTCCTTAATATTTAACACATCAGGACCTACTGTTCCACTTAATACGGGCAGATCAATTTTTGACCCATTACTTAGTTCCAATAATGCTTTTTTATCCATCACTTGAGCTACTTAATTTTATACAGAATATACAAACTGAAGAGTATATATTAATACAGCTAACTTTACATTAACCGTATTAAGCGGTCATCAATGCTTTTACTTTTGCATTTAAGCGACTTATTTTACGCGCAGCGGTATTCCTATGAATGACACCTTTATTTACACATTTGTGTAAATTGGATTCAGCATTCCGAAATGCCAAGACAACATTCTCTTTATCACCAGACTTGATTATATCAACTAATCTTCTAATAGCAGTACGAGTTTTGCTTTTTCGCATCTTATTTACTAAAGTACGCTTTGCTATTACCTTCATCATTTTTTTAGCACTCTTATGATTTGCCATATATTAATACCTGTACTTTTCTTTTAATTATAAAGTTTTTTTGTTAATTTGCAATATCAGTTTTTTCTGCAATTAATCTACTACTTCTTTCTTCAATGATTTTTTCTAAACTTTGCAAGAATTCATTTTTGTTTAACCCAGGATATATGGGAGGTAATATTTCTATTACCGCCTTTCCGGGATTCTTTCTCAGAGAAAGTATGCTTTTTGGCCAAAACAAACCAGTGTTTAAAGCAATCGGTAACACAGGAACAGATAATACGCTATATAAAGCAGCAATACCCGATTGATATTTTATATTTTGGTTTATAGTTGTTCTTGTACCTTCAGGAAATATTATTATGCCTCTATTTTCTTTTATACACACTTTTGCTAATTTCATGATATGACGCACAGAACTAATACCATCTGAGCGGTTAATAAAAATCATTTTTAATGCCATGAGATGCAAACCAATGAATGGAATCCATTTCAATTCACGTTTTAAAATAAAAACTGCTTTTCTAAAGAGTAGTATAAAAATAAATGTTTCAAATGGAGATTGGTGTTTAGATGCAATTATAAAAGGTTGCTTAGGAATGTTTTCCATTCCCCTCACTTCATATTTAATGCCACATAATAAACGCAACATGAATAATACAACTCTCACCGAGCAAACAAGGAAAATGGTTATTACACACTCAGGAAAGAAAATTACAGGGAGAGTAATTAAAGTATAGAATACTTCCCATAATATAAGGAGTAAATTAAATAATAAACTTGCAATCACAAACACACGTAAACTTATTTGAATTTAACTTTACTACAAAACTAAAAGCAATAAGTTTAATTATTGATCATCTGAGTAATAGGATGAGAATCAGCTAATTTGTCCTTTAACTTTTCGTTAGCAATATGAGTATATATTTGTGTTGTAGAAAGATTAGTATGGCCAAGAATTTTTTGTATCAGCACAATATTTGCTCCGCTATTCAGTAGATGGGTAGCAAGAGAATGCCTAATCACATGTGGAGAGATTTTATTTTCATCAATATCGCACTTTCTTGCTAATTCCTTTATTAATTGACCAACTCTTTGCCTTGTAATTGGTTTATTAGGTTTATCACCTGGGAATAGCCAATCAGATTTTTTGTTGTTAAGGAGCAGATTGTCACGAATTGATAAATAATCTTTAAGGCTTTGCAATGCTTGTTGATTAAAAAAGATTTGCCTTTCTCTGCCACTTTTTCCCTTTATTATTATGTAGCCTTCCTTACCATTACTGTTTACTAAATGTGATACTTCACATAACTTCATATTGATTAGTTCAGAAACACGCATCCCGGAAGAGTAAAGAATATCTAAAATTGCACATAGCCTTTTACTGCTTATCTCTTTATTCGATCCGCTTGCTGATTTTTTTACTGTTTCCATGAGCAAAAATATTTCTTGAACACTTAAATACTTAGGCAAAGGACGGGAAACCTTTGGATTTCTTAATTCACTATCATTGGCCGGTGCTGGATTAAAATCTATTATTCCATCATTAAATAGGCACTTATAGAAATTTTTGATAGCAGATATTTTTCTTGATATAGAGCTAGTTTTATATTTCTTTTGTGTACGTAAAAAGTTTACATAATCTTTAATATTAGCTTTACTTGCACCAACTAAGGTAGTGCCTCCTTCTAATAAAAATTTTTCAAGTTGGTGTAAATCTGAACGATAACTTTCCAAAGTATTTTGTGTAGAGGATTTTTCGGAAACCAAAGTATCTATGTAATACGTTATGTAAAGATCCTCTTTTTTATTTTGTGGTTGTTTATTTTTCATTATCAGCTCCTATATTTATTTCTTTGACTATAATTTGATTAAAAGTATTTTTTGTATTTTTTATAAGAAAATATGAGATAAATAAAACATTTATCAATAAAGTAAGTACTACAAACCTTTGTTTTAACCTTTTTTTTAAATTTGATCTTATTTTTACCATATTTCAATTATAACATCAAATCTATAAAAAACATCCTGTAAAGTAAGTTTTACTATCATATAAAATATTCCTTAGCTATGTCTGTTTATGCTTATTACATCATAGTATTTATTATAATTTTAACATAAAGAGATAGTGATTTCAACTTCATTATTGTATGGGTATTAATAAATCTTTAATATATATAACAAATGTCTTGCAGCAGAAGGAATCACTTGGGACTTTTTTTTAATAAAGTGTTAATAAAAGGAATGGTTACATTTGATCCTATGGATTCACTATCTATTTTTTCTATAATTTTATTAATGCTGTGGAAAGAACGTTCTATTCTTGCTAGAATATAATTAATCACTTTTAAATCAATTTTTAACTGTTTATCTGAAAATCGTTTTATTAGCATAATTCTTAATAATTCCTCGCTTGCAGGCAAAATTTTTACGCTGGTAGTTGACAATATTCGGGAGCTTAAATCTCTTAGTTTGAAGTTAAGCTTTTTTGGTGAAATTGAAGAAGTGATTAGCAGTCTCTTATCATTTTCTTTCATATAATTATAACAATGTAACAACATTTCCTCATCTTTAATGTTTTGTACATCCTCTAAAATAAACGCATCGCTATACCTAATTTCGCTTACAAAATTATTCACATTGATAAAAATTGCATTGTTTATTGATTGCCAAATATGAGCAAGGTGAGTTTTTCCAGAGCTGTTAGGTCCAAAAAGAATCAGGCATTTCCAAGATAAATCGTTAACTATTGAGTTATATACGTGCTTATTTTCGTCTAAGGTGATATAGTTTTGCCAGCAATAATCAACTTGATTATTGCTAAATAAATTTAATTGCACGTAAAGCCTCTTACATTACTACTTTTTGATAATAATTTTTGCATAAAAATTTACTTGCATCTCTCAAATGTATCAGAGGTCCTTTTTCTTTTTATCGTGAACTAATTAGCCATTTTTATAAAGCTCACTTTCAAAATATTTATTGACTGCATATTCTACTAATACACTGAACATTCCTATTATTGGAATAAAAAATAATATACCTATAAACCCAAAATATGAGGTGCATATGACAACTCCTAAAATAATGATAGTTGGATGTATATGAACTTTTTTTCCTATTAATAAAGGCACTAATATGCTTGAGTCTATTAATTGACCAACACTAAATAATAGCAAGACAGCAGTACTTTCAAACCATCCACTAAATTGAGTAATGGCGCTCAAAAATCCGATAATAGTGTATAATAATGGCCCTATATAGGGTATAAATGTTAATGTTCCTGATAAAATTCCAATAGCTACAGAATGCTTCAGCCCAATTATGCTAAGGCCCACGGAGTAAAAGATCATCATGACTATACATACGTTTAACTGTCCCTTTAGGTAATTAGATATAATGAAATCTACTTTGGAAAAATAACCTGCAGCTTTTTCTCTGTAAAGAATGGGAATTAGTTTATTAGCCTTTTCTACAATTGCAGGCCAATCACGTAATACATAAAAAAACACCACAAGCGTAATAGCTATTAATGATACCATGTAAATCAAATTAAAGCTTGAATTTAGCACTTGAATTATAAGATTACTGCCCATGCTAAGAGCATTTATAAAATAAGATATATAATCACTATAATTTTCTACTAGATTTTTAGACAAGTGATCAAATAAACTATCTTCAGTTTTTATATTAAGAAATTCTAGCACAGAAGGAATCACTTTAAGCTTTAATGAAGGTATCTTATTCACTAAGAAATTTAATATTAAAGTAATTTGAAAATATATAATAGGTAAAACAAATGTGATAACTAATATAAAAGCTATCAATAAGGTAAGTATTATAAAAACTACAGAACATGAACGTGGTATTCTATATTTTTCAAACTTGGTTACTAGCGGGTTAAATAGATGTGCAACAAAAACAGATATTAGACACGGAACAATCATAGGACGCATCAAAAATAATGTCCCTATTATGAAAAGCAGTACACAACAAATAGTTATATGACGTTTTTGCATGTGTTTAGAATAGTTAATTTACCGAAAAATATAAAGTTTTTTGTAAGTACTATCTATTCATTATTTTATTAGGCATGAGATCAGCCAAATTTTCACTCAATTGCCAACTAGATAAAACTCCGTTATGCGGGTTATCTGTAAAGCCTCTCAGATTAACGATCTTAATCGAATTTCTATTTAACAATAGATCATCTACTGCCTTTGCCAATTGTGCAGGATATGGTATTAAGGTGTCTCTTTCATGATTAATGACTACTATTGGTATATTATCATTTTGTAGCTTTTGTATATTGCTTACTATATCAAAATCTAAATTTAGGACCTTAAGCATCTTTTTCAATAAGCATGAGGGCAGTACACTTAAAATTTTTGCTTGAGGAATTGGAAAATGCTTTATTGCATTATGAAAAGAGCTGAAAGTGCTAGTAAAAATAACGCCTCCAAGTTTAATATTTTTGTCTGTAAAATATTTTAATACTTCTGATGCAACTGCTCCTCCAAAGGAATGGCCGAAAAGTATGATGTTTTCAGGTTTTACACCCTTGTCCATTAATTCATTGATTTTTTTTATCGCAGACTGAGATAAGCTTTTATTCTTATTTATAAATGGAATCATGAGTATTGATATAGACAAAAAAGTGCAAATCAAAGCTGCTAATATTGCTGAATTCGCTGTCCTAGACGTCATTGGGTTGGTAAATAATATCAGAGCGGGTGATAATATGGATATTCCTAAAAATAAGAAACTAGCTATTGCGTAAGTTATATAGTTTTGAAATGCAATTGGGTATTTATGTGCATGAGTGTAGAAATTAGACCTATGGAGATATCTAGATCTATCTTGTATATACCTGGACGCATTTTTATAATTATCACCTATTCCATGAAAAAATATAAGATGTATCTCATTTTCTTTATTATATTTAGCAACGTGCATTATTTCCCTCTAACATATATTACACCTAGTAAAAGAATATTCTTTTTTGAGAATTGGATCAAACTTTTTTAAAATGCTAGATAACTTGTATTAACAACGAAAATGATAAGCATGTACACTAACAGACTTGAGGAATACAAGATAGCAGCATTAATAGTTGCAGCAGGAGTAGGCAGTAGATGCAATGCCAAAATCCCTAAACAGTATATAAAACTGGCAGGTAAGTCTGTTTTATTTCACACAATTAGAAAATTCTTAGCTAATCAGTACATAAGTTACATAAGAGTGGTAGTAAATGAAAGTCAAAAAGATTTCTATAAAGAAGTTACGTCATCAACTATAGATACTAAATTGCTGAGTCCAGTATGTGGAGAAAAAAGCAGGCAGAGTTCAGTTAAACTTGGACTGGAGAGTTTGCAAAAGATCAATCCAGATTTTGTTATTATACATGATGCTTGTAGGCCTTTTGTATCAAATATTCTAATAAATAACTTGATTGAATCTATGATTAATGGTCAATATACAGGAGTAGTTCCAGCAATAGAAGTCGAGGATACTATATCGTTGGTGAGTAATAATTTCGTTGAATCTACGATTTCAAGAGAAAAACTTAGAGCCATACAAACCCCTCAAATTTTTAATTTCAGAGAATTATTATCGTGCCATCAGTCAGTCAAAGAATTTACTGATGATTCATCACTAATGGTGGAGCATAAAAAACATGTTGCGATTATTGAAGGTGAGAAAAAGAATTTTAAGTTAACTACAAAAGAGGATATCAATATGGCAAAACTTCTCTTTGGAGAGCCAAAATTCCGTGTCGGAACCGGTTATGATATACATAAATTTGTTAAAATTCAAAATGATGCTAAGAGCTTTATAAAAATTTGCGGTGTGGAAATTGAGCATAATATGGCAATAGAGGCACATTCCGATGGTGATGTTGCAATACATGCAATCGTTGATGCAATACTCGGAGCACTAGGATGTGGCGATATAGGAGAACATTTTCCTCCTAATTCCTCTAAATGGAAGGATTGCAATTCATCTCATTTTCTTGACTTTGCTGCTAAAAAAGCACAGGAAAAAGGATATAGCGTGTCTAATTTAGATATTACTATAGTTTGTGAAGAGCCTAAAATATCGCCTTACAAAGCAGGAATGAAGGAATTCATATCAAAAATATTAGAAATTAATGGTGAATTCGTAAATATCAAAGCAACCACAGCGGAAAAATTAGGTTCTATTGGAAGAAATGAGGGAATAGCAACGTATGCTTCTGTGCTATTGCGTGCAAATTTTTATTGAAGGTAGAAACGAAATAACTTACTTGACAAAATCCACCATTTCACTTCCATTGCAAGGAAAGTGGGAAGGTTTGTCAAGAAATTTCTATGAGCTACTTTCGACATTAATAGCTGATTCAAGTCTTCTATTCAAAATTTTCAATATAAAATCCAATTCATTTGAGTTGTTATAACGTATCATGACTTTACCCTTAGAATTACTGTCATTAATTTTGATCTTTAAACCAAGTTGAGAAGATATAGCCCCTTCTAGTGCTGCCATATCTTGATTTTTAGTATATTTATGCTCTTTTTGATCGTTATTTTGTTGTAAGTCTTTTATCAATTTTTCAGTTTGTCTAACGCTCAGGCCCTGAGAAACTATTCTTTCTGCAAGACTTTCCGCATTTTCAACATTAATCAATGCCCTTGCATGGCCCATAGACAGTTTTTTCTCGTTGATCATTGTTATCACTCCATCAGGGAGTGATAACATTCGAGTCATATTGGTTATGTGACTGCGGCTTTTGCCTAAAGTTGAAGCTAGTTCTTCGTGTGTATAGGAGAATTCATCTATTAGTTTCCTATACGCTTCACCTTCTTCTATTGGATTAATGTCTTGCCTCTGTATGTTCTCAATTATCGATACTTCTAAGCATTCCTTGTCATTTAAATCTTTTATGATGACTGGCACACTATCAAGATTTGCAATTTTACTTGCCCGCCAACGACGTTCCCCTGCTACTATTTCATAATCGTCATCATTTGGATCTTTGCGCACCACAATAGGCTGTATAATGCCATTTTTCTCTATCGAACTTGCAAGTCCTTTCAATGACTCTTCATCAAAATATTTTCTCGGCTGAAATTTGCTCGGATGCAGTAATGCAACGGGTAACCTATCTTCCTTATTATCATAATTATCGCCTATGAGGCCGGCAAGACCTCTACCTAAGCGCCTATTATCCTTCACGCCGTACCCTCACTTACCAGCTTTTTCTCTTTACAGATGCTCATGTGTTTCTTTAAAATTTCTTTTGCCAAACTTATATATGCTTGCGCACCAGGACACTTAAAATCATATACAATAGCGGGTTTTCCATGAGAAGGCGCTTCTGATAACCGTACGTTACGTGGAATAATGGTCTCATACAATGGGATGATAGTTTTATATACTTTATCATTTAAATACTGGCAAATATCATTTTTTATCTGCTCACTAAGTTTGTTGCGTCTGTCATACATTGTGAGCAATATTCCTTCTATTGCCAAGAAAGGGTTTAGGTTATTTCTTTTTATCAGCTCTACAGTCTTAACTAAATGGCTCAATCCTTCCAGAGCGAAAAATTCACACTGAAGAGGAACAATAATAGAGTTAGCAGCGGTCAAAGCATTGATAGTAAGCAGACCAAGTGATGGAGGGCAGTCGATGATTATGTACTCATAATTATCACGCACTTTCTCTAGAGTGTCTTTTAGTACGAATTTTCCCTGCTCAAGTTGTGATAGCTCAATTTCTGCAGCTGATAAGTCAACCACTGATGAAATTAACGATAAATTTGGAATTTCCTTTATATGAAAAATTGCCGACTCTACCAATTCACTTTCGTTGCTCAGCAGTATTTTGTATATATTTTTTTCTTCTCTACTACGATAAGAAACCCCGAGCCCTGTACTAGCATTCCCTTGGGGATCAAGATCTACCAATAAAGTACTTTTTCCCACAGCAGCAAAGGCTGTCGATAAATTTATACTAGTTGTGGTTTTACCAACTCCACCCTTTTGATTTACTATTGCAATGATCTTGCTCACGCCTTTTATCTTATGTATAAAATAACTCTATTGTATATATGCAAGAAATTTTTGCATTAGAAAAATTTTTTTGTTGCCAATCATGCTCAAAGTAAACTGCCTTTTTTTGTCTTGTGTAACACACTTTGAACCTTATTTCCTAACTCATTCAGAGTAAATGGTTTGGGTAAAAAATGGAAGTCTTCTATATTGATTTCATCGCTCTTTAAAAAAGCATCCTCTGCATACCCAGAAATAAAAATAACTTTGATGTTTGGCCTATGTATCAATGTTTCTTTAACTATTTCTGGACCACTCACCTCTGGCATGATTACATCAGTGATTATTAGATCTATGTGTTGATTTTTTTTTCTAATGATCTCTAGTGCCTCGCTGCCTATACTCGCTTCTATTACATTAAATCCTTTTCTTGTAAGAGCCTTAGCAGTAAATTCCCTTACTGAATCTTCATCTTCAATTAATAAAATTATACCATTACCTTTAATCTCTACCGGTTTCTCTATTTCTTGACTATCTTCCTCTTTATCATTTTCATCCGATATGTAAACTATGGGCAAAAATATGCTAAATTTAGTTCCATGATTCACTTTGCTAGCAACATAGATGTATCCTTCGGTTTGTTTAATAATGCCATATACAGTAGAGAGGCCAAGACCTGTACCAGAAGTAACATCTTTGGTAGAAAAAAATGGATCAAATGCCTTTTCAATTATATCACTCGTCATTCCACATCCAGTATCAATCACTTCAATCACAACATAATTCCCATGTTCAATCGTTTCCTTATCTGGAGAAAACATATCCTGAGGTGTAGAATTTAATGAATCAACCTTTTGATTAAAGGTTCGTATAGTTAACTCTCCCCCCTTTTCCATAGCAGCACCAGCATTAACTGCTAAGTTAAGCATCACTTGCTCTAATTGTCCTTGGTCAGCCCTAACAGCACCCAAATCGCTACCATAATAAATATTAAATTTTATATTTTCACCTATTAATCTTTTGATCATTTCATAAAGATTAGCTATCGTACCATTTACATTAATAATCTTTGGCTGCAAAGTCTGTCTTCTTGAAAAAGCAAGCAGTTGTCTTACCAAATTTGACCCACGTTTTGCATTTTGCTGTATCTGTATTATATCTCCAAAAGATGGATCGCTAGCTGAGTGCTGGAGTAAAAGCAAATCACAAAATCCTATTATTCCGGTTAATATATTATTGAAATCATGTGCAATACCACCTGCTAACTGCCCTATAGCTTGCACCTTTTGATAATGCTCAAGTTTTATCTCTAGTTTTTTACGTTCAGTATTATCAATAAAATAACAAAGTATGAACATCACTTTATTATGAAGAAACTTATTAAAATATATTTTCATGTTATTACCGCCATTGAGCTGCACATCAAAGGACGCATTATTTATCCTATTACTTGAAAAATATTCACGCACTTTCATATGATAACCATCTGATATCAATGCAAAGATAGAACCATTATTTGACCCCGCAAGTTTTACTAATGCTATATTTTTCTTTATAAAATTGCCATTTATGTCGCATTGTGCAATAGCAATTGACGAATTTGTAAAACAAGGGTGTAGTTGATAATCAACAATATTTGATTCAGTTGGTGTTATAAAGCCGTGTATATAGCTATGATTGTATTTATCACAAAATGTAGCAGTACTCATATAAGCCTTAAATGGAGCACCGCTTATAGTAAAAAACATAATTTCATTTTTGGTTATTGTATCGTCATACTTCGATTGAGATATAAAATCATTGATTGAGCTACCTTTTTCCAATTTTTTTAGTTCAAACATGTCTAAAAATCTTTTATTTACAGATAAGATACCTCCTTTTGTATTTGCAACGTAAGTTGCTATATTGTGTTTCTCTATCAACTCTTCATATACCTGCTCTTTGTTTACCTGTGTTGCCTTCAGTACAAAATACCCATTCGGTCTTGCTATTGGGGCTAATGATAAATTTAAAGTCTTATTGCTATTTATAGCAATTTGTGGATTATCCGGTATTGGTTCAGAGAGCAAAAGAAAGTTAGATATTCTACTCTTCTTGCTTAAGGAAATGCATACTTTTACAGAAGTGTTATTTCTTAACGCATGATAGAGTGATTTTCTGTCTTTTTCTGAAACATCTCCTGCTTCAAGAATTTTATCTAGCGTAACATCATCGTTTATGTGATCTTTAAACCTTTCATAGAACCTCGCATCAGCATAAATAATACCCTCATCTTTATGTAAAATGAGACAAAACTCTGTATTATGATTCAGCGCGTTTGCAAATATTGCATTTTGAAACTCTATGATATTAAGTAGATACTTGTAACGTTTTATATTATATACCACAAAGAGAGTCATTAGAGTACTAATTAATAAATTAATCCCTATATTAACATGCTGACTATATACATTAGAAAAATAGAGTACTGATATTGCTATTGGAGGTAAGAACATAATGACTGCCATCACAACAATTGACATCCCATAATTTCTTAGTATGAAGTCAACTCTGTTCTCTTTTTTGTTATCTATGTATCTTTTACTCATTATTATTGCTTGGCATCCTTGCACATATAAAAATATTCTACTATATTGATTTAATTATTATAGATTTATTAACATCTTTGATGGGTAGTTACTATCCCAATCTAATTAAGTCCTATAAATATAGAGTACAATAATATTAACAAGCCAACAGAAGGCATTATGGAAAAACAAAAGACACAAGCATTTGAATGGTTCTGCGCACTGAGAAACAAGATCACCGAATCTTTCTTATCAATTGAGGTACAGTCATTCACAGAACCAAAAATCGAAAAAAGAAAGTGGAACCGACCAGGTGGAGGAAGTGGTGAATCTACAATTATCTTTGGTAATATTTTTGAAAAAGTTGGAGTAAACGTTTCAAGAGTATACGGAAAGCTCGCAGACTCAGCCATTAATGAAATTCCTGGTGCAAGTGAAAGCAATGGAGAGTTTTGGGCAAGCGGTATATCTTTAGTTTCTCACATGCAATCTCCCCTTATCCCTGCAGCACATATGAACACAAGGCTGATATATACCTCAAAACAATGGTTTGGTGGAGGAATGGACTTTACTCCAATTTATAAAGATGAGGGAGATTGCAAGTATATTCACGAATCAATTAAAGCAACTTGCGATGAGTTCAACATCGAATATTATCCGAAATTTAAAAAGCAATGTGATGATTACTTTTTTTTACAACATAGAAAAGAGCCACGTGGTATTGGTGGAATTTTTTATGACAATCTAACTTCTGGCAATTGGAAAAATAATTTTGAGTTCACAAAAGCAGTAGGTGAAGCCTTTTTAGAAATTTACTTACACATCATACACAAACATATGCAAAAATCTTGGACAAAAGAACAACGAGAAGAACAATTGATAAAACGTGGCAGATATGTGGAGTTCAATCTTCTTTATGATCGTGGTACAAGGTTTGGTTTAATGACTAATGGTAACCCCGATGCAATTATGATGTCGATGCCGCCTCTTGTTAAGTGGGTGTGAAAAGCGGTTATTAATATAAAATAAATCGTTATAGTTTAAAATTGTACCACAATGGTGAGCTTTTATATAGAGGGGTACAATCATGGGTATAGTAGATAGTTTTTTAATTAAATCCGCTAGAAATAGCAATATAAGAGGCGTGAGGCTAGCTTTAAGTCTTCATAATATAGTAAACAGCTTTGAAAAACTCTTTTCTAGAATTAATCCTTTTAGGAACAAGGGGTCATTTGACTTGAATAATGATCAAACTTTAAATCGAGCTTTAGAGTATGCAGTAACAAATCTTGATCATAATGTAATGACGTTACTTATTAGTGCTGGAGCAAATATTAATGAAATAAATAATAGTATAGGAAATGTAATCCTTCAATACAAAATAGCATCAGAAGCTATGCAGTACGGAGATAAGGACAGTCTCAAAGATCGTAAAGAAAAATGTTGTTTAGTGCTTGGTGAGCTAATAAAAAAAGAAAGAAAAGAAATATTGGAGATTTTGAAACAAACGGAAAGTTGTGACAAGCTTAAAGAGGAAGTAGAGCTAAAATTTAAGGCCAACTCACCTAAAAAACCTCCTAGAATTTTTGAGCATGATGATATTTTACTTTTAAAAGAGCCCATTTATGATGAGGTATATGACGCTAAGGTTAGTAACTCATTAGAAGAGTTGAGCGTATCGGAAGAATCCATTTATGCTGAAGTATATGATTTGCATAAAAGATCTACTGAAAATTTATCATTGAAAGATAGTGGTTATTCTAGTATATCAGGAGAACCTATTTATGAAGATGTAGATGATTGTGCGCCGTAGAAACACGGAAAGTGTTGAAGCTGTGCAGTAGATGAGGGAGGGCCCCTCGGAGCCGGTTTGCAAGAGCAGGCTTCAAACAGCCATAAGCTGCTTTGGTAAAGAGCTAAGGTAGTGAGCGTTATGGAAAAGGCACAATTATGTGTCATGTATGAAATAGAGAGACGAACGCAAGTGAACCACTGATGAAGTGTCGAAAGCGTAGAGACGACGTCAAAACCAGGGGGTAGTCGTTAACCTGGGATGAATCTACTGGGAGCTTGTTTACTGGGTAGGTGGCGTCCGGCATAAAAGTGGCGTGAATCTATTTTAGGCTATTGCATGGAACTACGGGAACCTGTCGTTTCGATGAAAAGGGAGAAGTCCAAAGAGCTGATCTCTGAGGATGAGAGTACCGATGCGAAAAACAGGGGCGGATTAGCTCGTAGTAGCGAAGAAGTTTCTGTAATGGAAATGGAGTGAAGGGGCTAAGTTATTTAGTTTTAATTATTTATCAACCGAAAGGGAGGAGTTAATGAATAAAACAAAGTCTTTTGATATACCGAAGCAACTTATTTGGAGAGCTTATAAACAAGTATCGAAAAATAAAGGTGCAGCAGGTGTAGATGAGGTCTCGATAACAAAGTTTGAAGAAAATCTAAAGGATAATCTATACAAATTATGGAATCGGATGTCATCCGGAAGTTATTTTCCAGAGCCGGTAAAAGCTGTTGCGATACCAAAAGATACAGGAGGGCAAAGAATTTTATGTGTGCCTTCAGTATTCGACAGAATAGCGCAAACAGCAGCTACAATGTATCTTGAGCCGTTAGTAGAACCGAAATTTCACGAAGATTCATATGGTTATAGACCAAATAAGTCTGCGCTGGATGCGGTATACACAGCACGGAAGAGATGTTGGAAAAATGATTGGACGGTAGATCTTGATATATCTGGATTTTTCGACAATCTGGACCACGATTTAGCACTGCAGGCTATCAAGAAACACACAGACTGCAAATGGGTCATACTGTATGTTGAGAGGTGGATGAAAGCCCCCATTCAGCAAGCAGATGGCAGTAGGGTAACAAGGGATAAAGGAGTTCCGCAAGGAGGTTCAATAAGCCCAATCATTTCAAGCATATTTATGCACCATGCGTTTGATATGTGGATGAAACAAAATTATCCAACAGTACCATTTGAAAGATATGTAGATGATGCGATAGTGCACTGCAGAACTAAAAGACAGGCAGGATTTATGAAAGTAATGATTGAAGAAAGATTGGCTAAGTGTAAATTGAAGTTACATCCTGAAAAGACACAGATTGTGTACAGTAAGGATGATGATAGAAAAGAACAATTTCCTAAACAAAGCTTTGATTTTCTAGGTTATACTTTTAGACCTAGAGTAGCAAAGAATAAGATGAGGAATTATTTCATCTCATTTCTACCTGCAATTAGTAACAAAGCCAAGAAGAAGATCAAGAAAACCATAAAGTCATGGAGAATACATCGGATTACATGGACCACACTAGAGGAAATATCGAAGAAAATAGATCCAATAGTCAGAGGCTGGTTTCAGTACTATGGCAGGTTTTATAAATCAGAGATGTATCCATCTCTCAGAAATATAGAGAGATACCTCATAAGATGGGTCAGGACAAAATATAAGAAACTTCGTGATCACGGAAGACTAGCAAAGCAATTTCTAGGAAAAGTGAGAAAGAGGTCTCCAAGTATTTTCTATCATTGGACACTTGGGTTAGGATCAAAAGGCTAAATAATGGGAGCTGTATAAGTCGAGAGGTTTCCGTGCAGTTCTGCGAGAGACTGGTGGGGAAGCTCCGCCGGTCTACTCTCCTCTCAGAGCAAAAAAAGCCCACTAGCTTAAATCATAAAGAGCAACCAGAGCCTATTTATGCTAAAGTAGATTTATCGAAAAAGAGATCAGAAAGACAAGCAAAACATATAAAAGATAATTCTGGGACTTATCATGGATTAGTGCAGGATAAAGTGAATAATTTGCAAGTAAAACTAAATGAGCAAAGTGCTAATAAGCCAGCGAGTCAGCAAATCAAGACCAAGGCTGGCTTTAACGTAAAAGAAATAAGGCAAAATTTTGAGCGTAGAGATTCTGGATACGATTCTGGCTATGATTCAGATACAAAAGTTGAACAAAAATTAGATTTAGGATCTAAAGCTCCTAAATCTGAGATAGGTTCAGTAAGCATTGAACATGGGGTAATAGGAGGCTGTCGATATAAAATCACTGATATATCACTCTAACTGTGTGATTCAAAATAATTGAATTGACTTTATATGTATAATCGATATAACTCAGTTAGATTCAAGTCGACTCTTTCGTCTAGTGGTTAGGACACCACCCTTTCACGGTGGTAACACGGGTTCAAATCCCGTAAGAGTCACTCAAACAGAATGCAAATAACTAAAGTTTTGAATGAAAAAAATTAGGCTTTATGTTGAAGAAGCTTTATCACAAAATGTAAGTTTGACGCTTCATCCACGACAAAGTCACTATATTTACAATGTAATGCGGCTTAAGAAGCATGATAACATCTATCTTTTTAATGGAAAGGATGGAGAATGGTTAGGAGAAGTAGTGAATATATCAAGTAAATCGACAAAAATTATAATAAAAGAACGCACTAAACAACAACAACATGAAAAAAATCTATATTTGTATTGTGCTCTGGTAAAAAGCGGTGACTTAAGCAACATAGTAAGACAAGCAACTGAAATGGGAGTAACCTGCATTCAATTTATTTCAACAGAACGTACAGTAGTAAAAAACATTAACCTAAGTAGAGCGAAATTACAGGCAATTGAAGCTGCGGAACAATCCGGTAGGACAAGTATACCACAGATTTTTCTTCCTATTAATTTTTGTGAATTATCCGATTCCCAGAATAAAAATTTTGTTTTGTGTGATGAAACAGGTGAAGGACAACCTCCTAATAAAGTTCTAAAAGGCAAGAAAAACGTTGCTATTATTGTTGGCCCCGAAGGTGGTTTTTCATCTTACGAACTTGATTCTGCCAATAAATTTTGTCAGAAACTGAGTCTAGGAAAAAGAATTTTGAGAGTTGATACTGCTGTAGTTGCTGCATTAACCTTCACCAATTGGTATAGCTAGATTTTTTAATATGGCTAGTGCAATTTGACACTCTATATAAAGAAATCTGCATTATATTTTTCCTAAAAGAAATAAATGAAACTTGCATTTTTCCGAACTATCGATACTCTTAGTAAAGAAGTCGGGGCGTAGCGCAGCCTGGTAGCGCATTTGGTTTGGGACCAAAGGGTCGGGAGTTCAAATCTCTCCGCCCCGAGATTAGAAAAATTACAAGAGCACTGTAACCTAAGAGCAATTTTTATCAGCAAGTAAATGATTGACAGCAGAATGAAGCTTTTTTCATATAAATCACTGCATATCATATTCTATCGCTCAAGTTTATAAAATAATTGACAATGTTAATTTTCTAATTTATAAATGGATTTTGAAGTGATTACCGAAGGAGGTATAGAGTTTGATTGAAGTATCAGTCCATTATGGTGATGTAGATAGAGCTCTTCCAGTGTTGAGAAAAATAATTCAAAAGGAAGGAAGAGGGCTCAAAATGAAAAAAAAATATCACGAAAAGAAATCAGAGAAAACAGCTAAAAAAAAAGCTGAAGCAAGGAAAAAGAGGTATCAGCAAGAATGCAGAAGACAGCGTTATGGTTGGTAGTTTTTACTAAGGTTAATAATTAGTTATCTTATGAATATTCATGAATATCAAGCAAAGGAAATTTTACACAAGTTTAATGTCCCGGTACCAAAGGGTTTTGTTGCTACATCTGCAGAAGGAGTAGAAACTCAAATAAATCAACTAAAATCTGACGTGTTTGTGGTTAAAGCTCAGATTCATGCAGGTGGTAGGGGTAAGGCTGGTGGCGTAAAGCTAGCAAAGTCAACTAAAGAAGCTCAACAACTTGTAAAGGACATGCTTGGCATAACTTTAGTTACTCATCAAACAGGGCCTAGTGGACAGCAGGTAAGAAGAGTATACATTGAGGAAGGTTCAAGCATTAAAAAAGAGTACTATTTGAGTCTAGTAGTTGATCCAAAGCTCAGTAGGTTAGTATTTATATTTTCCTCAGAAGGTGGTATGGATATTGAAGAGGTAGCAAAAAATTCTCCTACAAAAATTGTGAAATTTGATATTGACCCTGCTACTGGTTTTACAAATCTTGATAACAGTAAACTTGCCAATAATTTTAATTTGAATTCAGAACAAATAGAAAGAATAACAAATATTGCAAAAAATATATATGATGCGTTTATTACAACTGATGCAAGCCAAATAGAAATTAACCCACTAGTTGAAACAAATTCTGGGGATTTTGTTGCACTTGATGCTAAAATTAATTTTGATGACAACGCTTTATATCGTCATCCAGAAATCGTGCAGCTTCGTGATTATGATGAAGAAGTTAAAGAAGAGATAGAAGCTTCAAAACATGGACTTAGTTACATCAAAATGGATGGCAATATTGGTTGCATGGTGAACGGTGCAGGTCTTGCTATGGCAACAATGGATATAATAAAGTACTATGGAGCAGAGCCTGCTAACTTTCTAGATGTTGGTGGTGGAGCAAGTAAGGAAACTGTCACTGAAGCATTTAAAATTATATTATCTGATAGTAATGTACAAGGAATTTTGGTTAATATATTTGGCGGTATAATGCGTTGTGATATCATTGCAAATGGAATAGTTGAAGCTGCAAAAGAAATAGATATTAAGGTCCCTTTAGTGGTTAGATTATCAGGCACTAACTTTAAAGAAGGAAAAAGAATTTTAGAAGAGTCAGGGCTAAATATTATTGCTGCAGACGAACTTGACGAGGCTGCACAGAAAATAGTACAAGAGGTGAAGTAGAGTATGTCTGTTTTAGTAAATAAAGATACAAGATTAATATGCCAGGGCTTTACTGGTGCACAAGGTACATTTCATTCAGAACAAGCAATTAGCTATGGAACAAAAATGGTTGGCGGTGTAACTCCTAGCAAGGGTGGAAGCACTCACCTTAATTTACCAGTTTTTAATACCGTAGCAGAAGCTAAAGAAAAAACTGATGTGAATGCTACTGTGATATATGTACCTGCTAAATTTGCAGCTGATGCAATACTTGAGGCAATAGATGCAGAGATAGAATTAATAGTTTGCATCACAGAGGGCATTCCTATACTTGACATGGTAAAGGTAAAGCACGCTCTCGCTGGTTCAAACAGTCGATTGATTGGCCCAAACTGTCCAGGGGTTATTACACCTGAAGAATGCAAAATAGGAATTATGCCAGGACATATTCACAAACGTGGACATATAGGAATTATGTCTCGCTCTGGAACTTTAACTTATGAAGCAGTAGCACAAACAACTGCTGTTGGTCTTGGTCAATCCACATGTATCGGAATTGGGGGGGATCCAGTTCATGGTATGACATTTGTTGACTGTATGGAGCTCTTTTTAAAAGATGACGATACTCATGGTATTGTAGTTATTGGTGAAATAGGTGGAAACGAAGAAGAAGATGTATCACATTTTGTGAAAACAGAAAAAACTAAAAAGCCAATCGTTGGTTTTGTAGCAGGCCAAACGGCACCTCCAGGAAGACGTATGGGACACGCTGGAGCAATCATCTCTTCCAGCGGTGGAAGTGCTGGTGCAAAGTTAGAGGTTATGCGCAGTGCTGGGATTGCAATTGCAGAAACTCCTGCGGTGATTGGTAAAAAAGTTCTGGAAGTAATGAGTCAGTGCCTAGCCTAGGTCATAAAAACCCTATATCACCAGTCATAAATACGCTATCTGACCACTCAATTAATAACCTACCTCCTGGTAAATGTACTGAAGCTTGTTTAGTAGCCAAACACTTACGAAGTATAGATGCAACAAATGCTGCACAAGCCGCACTACCACATGAAGCAGTAATACCTGTTCCTCTTTCCCAAACTCTTAAGTTTATTTCTCCAGATTTTTCTATTTGTGCAATACTAACATTTGTTTTCTGAGGAAATAATTCGTGATTTTCTAGCTTTGGTCCTAAATTTTGCAATGGTATTTCACTTATGTTATCAACAAAAAAAACTATATGAGGGTTACCAATGTTTACTGCAACTGGATCTTTCAGCATTTCAAGCTCTATAGGTAGATAAAGGGGATCGCATTCACAAGAAAGAGGAATTTCATTCCATTTAAGCAGTGGTTTACCCATATTGACCTTTATTGATTTATCACCTACTTTAAAACATTCTAAGATACGATTATTTATCAGCTCAATAGTGATATATTCAGTACCTTTTTCTAACATTATCAAATATCCAACACAGCGTGCTGCGTTTCCACACATTTCAGCTCGACTACCGTCAGCATTGTAGATATGCATAAAGCAGTTTGCAGCATTAGACATTGTTATAATTATCACTTGATCACAACTGCCTTGATCAGCAATTTGTCTATAATTCCAGTCTAAATTATTTGCTGAACGTGAGTCTATGATAACAAAACTATTGCCAGTACCATGCATCTTTACAAACGGGATCTTGTCTGTTAGGTTACTTACCATTATAGCAAAATTATATAAGTGAAAATTTTTCTTCTAATTACAGCTGTTTTGTATTCTATAGTTTTCTGTAATGTGAGTGCTAAGTCAATACCGGAGAACAGCAAAATGCTCTTTTGGCAAACTGGAGTCAGAAAGGGAACAAATGTTTTCAATAGAAAAGTTGATAGTGACTTAATCAAAGCAGCAAAGGAATACAAAATTGGTTTTATTCGTCTTGCTCCTGACAAATTTGAAACTACGCAACGTGACTTCCTCTTAGGCAATGCAGACAATTATCCGGGCCTGATTTCCAAAGACCTGAAAGTTCTGAAAGATGTTTTAGATGCTTTTCATCAACAAAAAATACCAGTAGTGTTAACGATGCTTAGCTTACCTGGATCTAGATGGAAGCAAAATAATAACGATAAAGATGATTTACGTTTATGGTCAGATCAAGCTTTTCAAAAACAAGCAGCAAAATTTTGGCAAGATCTTGCCAAAGAGCTTAAAGATCATCCTGCTATTGTTGGATATAATATCTTAAATGAACCACATCCAGAAAAGCTTTATAATACTGCAGACTCGGCTATTTATAAAGTAGAACAAAGCAAAGTTCAGAAGAATCTATTTGGCTTTTATAGCAGCGTGGTAAACAGTATCCGCCAAGTTGACTCAGAGACCCCAATAATACTTGATAGCAGCAGTTATGCTGACTCTAATACTTTTAACAAATTTGAACCAGTTAGTGATAAAAATGTTCTTTATTCATTTCATATATATGAGCCCTTTGCTTATACAAACTTAAAATTAAACCAAGGTAACTTCGCCTACCCTGGACATGTTCAATCTTTTGATGCAAAAAAAGTAGAGTATTGGAATAAAGATAAGTTAAAATCATATATAGAACCTGTAAAAATTTTCCAAAAGAGGTATAATATACCAGATTATAAGATCCTTGCTGGAGAGTTTGGCGGGCACCGCTGCTCAAAAGGATTAGAGCACTATTTTCGAGATCTTACTTCTATTTTTAATGAATATAATTGGCATTTTGCTGTTTATGGCTTTCGAGAAGATATATGGGATGGTATGGACTATGAACTTGGAAACGAGAAGCTTTCATGGAAAGACTGGCAAGCAATTGAAGAGGGTAGGATGAAAAAAAATTATTTGCCAAATAATTCAATTTTTAAGATATTAAGAGAAGAATGGTCAAGTCAGCTCGCTGGCCATTCGTCATAAAAGAATATTTCTTTTATTGATCTTCTTTGTTTTTCTTTGACTTCAGCACCCTCTTTTTCGTAACCAACTGCTATCACTGACATTACATTAAAATCATCAGGTATATTGAATCTCTTAACTATTTTATCTCTATCAAATCCACCCATTTGATGAGCCATTAAGTTCATAGCTGCAGCCTGCAGCATAAGTGCATAATTTGCTGCACCAGTATCATGTTTAGCCCAAAGATTTTCTCCTTTACCTTTTTTACGGAAGTTCTTAGCGCTTAGAGATATAATTAGTATTTGTGCATCTTTTGCCCACTTTTGATTAGATTCATCAAGGCAGCCGAGCAATTTTTTCCATGCGCTTTGATTGTTCTGTTTGTTGCATATCACATATCGCCAAGGTTCATCACCAAAACACGAGGGTGTTAGCCTTACAGCTTCTATTAAAATATCCATTTCTTTCTGAGATATTGCTCTTGTAGGATCGTATGAACGTCCGCTGTGTCTTTCTTTCATCAACGATAATAGATCTTGTTTACTCATCATTTTTAAATAGTGCATAAATAATTCATTGTAGCGCAATATAAGCAAAATTTAAATTGCAAAACCTCTTATACACATATATTACATTTAGTAAGTTATTTTTATTGGGAAGATATGTTTATAACACAATCAAGCAGTAGGTCAACACTGGCTGAAATATTGTCTTGTGTTTTACTTTTATTCTTGATGGCTCAAATAAACATACCATTGCAGCCTGTGCCTATCACATTGCAAACTTTAGGATTAATGCTTGTTGGGCTTAAATTTAACCGCAGAACAGCATTCTATTCTGTGCTTACATATCTATCACTTGGTGCAGCAGGATTTCCTGTTTTTGCGAATTTTTCTGGTGGTCATCACATTTTTCTCGGGCCAACAGGTGGATATTTGATTGGCTGTTTAGTTGCTGTTGTAGTAATGAGCAGAGTAAATGAATTACTGAACTCTAAATATAAATCATTTATGTGTAATTCTTTCAGTTGTCTGGCGGGTACAGTTGTAATCTTTATTTGTGGTATTAGTTGGCTTACTATTTACGTGGGTCTGAAACAAGCAATAATGGTAGGTGTTTTACCATTCATCCTTCCTGGTTTGGTAAAAATTTTTCTACTTGTAGCAGCTTTGCAGTATTTGAAAAAGTGATAAGGTTTCGTCCTCATCATTTTATGTGCACTCTTGCATTTCAAGGGTATGGATATTCTCAGAGCTTTGTAGAAAATTACAAAAAGATAGCAAGTAAAGTAATTAGTGATCCTAATACTAAAATCGAAGTAGTTGATAATCTTGACACTATTTGCAGTGTTTGCCCAAAACAGACTAAACAAGGTAAATGTACCACACAAGCTAAAGTTTTAGAGCTAGATAGAAGGCATATGGAAATTTTAGGAATAAAAATTGGCGAGATTTTGACCTGGAGTGAAGCAGTCAAAAGAATTAGAAAGAAAATGTCTTTAGAGAAATTTGACTACGCATGTGAGGAGTGTAATTGGCAACCATATGGAATGTGTAGAAGTGCTCTTTTAACTCATTCTAAATAGTATCTGCCAATTAATAATATCTTTATTATTATATTAGATAAGTAATTTAGCATTTATGAATTTGTAATGTGTTGCGTATAGTTCAAAGAAATAAGATTTACTGGTTACGCGCTGCAGCCAATGCCACAACACTAGGATCTATGGTTGTCTGCATGTTAATTTGCGTTGTGATTTTATGGAGGTCTTCTGTTACCTATGCTAGTGAAAATTTGGAGATACAGAAGGTCTTTGATAGTGTTGTCAAGCATATAAAAGCTGATAAAAAATATAAAGATCTTGATGTTCTCGAGAGAAAAAGTGACAAATTTAATATCAAAATTTCGCAGAATTCTGGCAAGAATTTTGACATATACTCTATTTTAAAAAAAGCAAAAGATTCCTTTGAGTTAGGAGATAGTGAAACAGCTACTTCTCTCCTCAATCAGATTATCGCAAGATTTCCTTATCATGAAAGTGCTTTAATTGGACTAGGGAATATCTATTACGCTAACAAAGAATTTAAAAAAGCTGTAGAGATTTACACAAGACTGTTAAAAGAATATCCTAGCAACCCTTATGTATTAAAGAATTTTCTGACGATAATCTCACAATATGATCCTAATTTAGCATTGAGTGAAATGTTGAAATTGTATGATACACTCAGAAATAGCGCCCCTTTATCAGCAAATTTAGGTTTGATCTATATGAAAAAAGGGGATTACGTAAAAGCTAAAGAATATATGAAAGCAGCAATTTCTTTAGATCAAAACAATATTTTTTATACCTATAATTTAGCTGTTATTCTAGATAAGCTCTCAGATTTTAAAAATGCCACAGCATGTTATTCAAAGTTGTTGAACATGTCAAAAAATGCAAGTGAAAGAATACCTTTATACAAGGTAGCAGCAAGGCTAAAATTTATACAACTCCATAGTGCGCACTCAGCGATTCCATAAGAGTTGCTTGTATCGCTATTTTTGTTTACAACAACAACATTGAACTCTAGAATTATATCTAGAGGGGCAATTAGCTCAGCTGGTAGAGCATCTCGTTTACACCGAGGAGGTCGGCAGTTCAAGTCTGTCATTGCCCATTAGCCTAGTTGAATATTAATATTACAATTATTTCAATCAAAGTATAGAAAATGCAAGACAACATAGTACCAGTTTCAATAGTGAAAGAGCTAGAGGATTCTTATCTCTCCTACGCAATGAGTGTGATCATAAGTCGAGCTATACCTGATGTGCGAGATGGATTTAAACCTGTTCATAGGCGCATATTATACGCAATGTCGAGGGCTGGGTTCGATGCCGGTAAACCGTATAAAAAAGCAGCTCGTATAGTCGGGGATGTAATGGGAAAATATCACCCACATGGTGACATGGCTATCTATGACTCCTTGGTCAGGATGGCTCAAGATTTTTCTCTTCTTTTACCACTGATTGATGGGCAAGGTAACTTTGGTTCGATAGATGGAGATCCGCCAGCTTCAATGCGATATACAGAAGCAAGGCTCCACAGAGTGTCGCATTTTTTACTAAATGATATTGACGAAGATACAGTTGATTTTAGGCCAAACTATGATGGAAATGAAACAGAGCCTGTTGTACTGCCTGCAGAATTTCCGAATCTATTGGTAAATGGTGCAAGCGGTGTTGCAGTTGGTATGGCAACCAATATTCCTTCTCACAACCTTGGAGAAATAATAGATGCTTGTATGTTATATATAGATAATCCTGAAGTTACTTTGGATGAGTTACTTGAAGTGATGCCAGGGCCGGATTTCCCAACTGGGGGAATGATTCTTGGAAGGTCTGGAATAAGATCAGCATTTGCAACTGGTCGTGGCTCAATTGTTGTGCAAGGCAAGACTCACATAGAAGACCTGCCACAAGATAGGCAAGCAATAGTGATTGATGAAATACCTTACCAGGTAAATAAAGTAAAATTAATTGAGAAGATAGGTGAGCTTGTAAAAGAAAAAAGAATTGATGGCATAACAGAAATTAGGGATGAGTCTGATAAGTCTGGTATTAGGGTAGTAATTGACCTCAGAAGAAATGCTGAAGCAAGTTTTATACTTAATCAAATATTAGGACTAACTCCACTAAGAAGTAGTTTTAGTGTTAACACTCTAGTCCTCAACAATAACAGGCCTGCTTTGATGTCATTAAAAGAAATCATAGCTGCTTTTGTTGATTTTAGAAAAGAAGTATTAATCAGGAGAACAGAATTTCGTCTAAGAAAAACGAGGGAAAAAGCTCATATATATATAGGGCTCTACATTGCGGTCTTGAGCATAGATGAAGTGATAAAAATCATCCGTGGTGCAAAAGATCCTGCGGAAGCAAGTAGAGAACTTTTAAATAAAGAATGGAAAACTTCAGCTGAGATAAACACAGTTATTGGATTAATCTCAGACAGCATGAGCTTTTTGAAAGACGGAGTGTATAGATTAACTGAGCTGCAAACGAAAGCTATTCTTGACATGAAATTGCAACGTTTAACAGGCCTTGAAAAAGACAAATTAGAAGCTGAGCTAAGTTCAATGATCAACCTGATAAAAGAATATATCGCTTTTCTTGGCTCAGGAGAGAAGTTGATGAAAGAAATAAAAAACAATCTACAAGAAATAAAGAACAGATTTGCTGTGCCGCGAAAAACTTCAATAGAGGAATCAGATACGGACATTGAAGCTGAAGATCTAATTCCACAAGAGGATATGGTGATAACCGTAACTATGAATGGTTATATCAAGCGTGTGAAGCTTTCTCATTATAGAACTCAGCGTCGTGGTGGAAAAGGAAAGCTAGGACAAGGATTAAAAGAAGAGGATGTAACCACAAAATTATTTGTTGGGAATACCCACACTAGCCTTTTATTCTTTTCTAATATTGGCCGAGTTTATAGATTAAAAGTTTATAAGTTACCTCTTGCAGAGCCAACTGCACGTGGAAGAGCACTTGTTAATATATTCCCGCTTAGCGATGGTGAAACTATAACTAATATAATGCCATTACCAAGTGAAAATGACGAAAATCAAAACATAGTTTTTGCTACTGCTCATGGGAACATAAGGCGCAACTCTTTAGCGGATTTTCACTATATTCCAAGCAATGGAAAAATAGCAATCAAGCTCGATGAAGGAGATAAGTTAATATCAGTTAAAGTATGCAATGAAATTGATCATGTTTTTCTTTCAACAAGATTCGGCAAAAGTATCAGATTTGTTGTAAGTGATGTGCGTCAATTTAAAAGTCGCAATTCAGATGGCGTAAGAGGTATCAAACTTGCAAAGAATGACAGCGTGATATCTATGACCATATTAAATGGGATAGGTGTAGCAACAGAAACAAAAGAACTTTACTTAAAAGTTCCACTTGCAAAAAGACTGGGGACTGCAATTAATAACTCCATTGATTCTAAATTGGAAAAGACTTTGAATGATTTAGGAATAGATAACGAATTATTCTTAAAACTTGCAGTGAATGAGGAGTTTATATTAACTATTACCGAAAATGGCTTTGGTAAAAGAACTTCTGCGTATGAGTATAGAATAACTAACAGGGGTGGTGTTGGTATCACCAATATTCTTACTACCAACAGAAACGGTAATATTGTTGCTAGTTTTCCAGTTGAGCAGGGTGATAATATCATGCTTATTACAGATAAAGGAAAGTTAATTCGTATTTCAGTAAATGATATCAGAATTGCAGGACGTAGCACTCAAGGAGTCACTCTGTTTAAAACAGAGAGTAGAGAAAAGGTGGTGTCAGTAGCGAAAATTGAGGATCCCGATTCCACTGAAGATAGTATTTCCGAAATTGAAAACTCTGTTTCTTCTTAACTGTATAGCAAAGGTTAAGCAAATAGTGCAAATTTCTATTGATTAATCTATAATATTTAAATTAAAATATATGTCTATGTTCAAGTAGAGATTGATGGATAAGAAGTTAACTAAAAATAAAAGATCATTGACGAATGAGAAGAATAAAAAAACATCTCTTGTTAAAGATTTTGCCAAAAATAAGAGTAGAAGAGATTTTATCACATTAACTACGTGTGCCATGGCAGGTATAGGAGCTGCAAGCGGTCTTTGGCCATTGGTTAAGTCTATGAATCCTTCTGCTGAGGTTTTAGCGATGTCTACGGTTGAGGTTAATCTATCTGATATTCAAGAAGGACAAGGAAAAAAGGTAAAATGGCAAGGTAAGCCAGTATTTATCCGCAAGCGCACAAAACAAGAGATTGAGGCTGCAAGAGCCATAAATGCAGAAAATTTGAGAGATCCTGAATCAGATGAAAAAAGAGTATACAAAGGAAAAGATGAATGGTTAATTATGATTGGAATATGCACCCATCTTGGATGTGTACCAGTTGATCACGCTACAAAAGACGGCAACGGTTGGTTCTGCCCTTGTCACGGTTCATATTATGACACATCAGGCCGAGTAATTGGTGGTCCTGCACCAAAAAACATGGCTATACCTGACTACTTTTTTCCAAGTGAAAATATTGTAGTAATTGGCAAGAAGGCTTAACGGATTTTCATAATTAAAGTAATAAAAGTATATTGCATTTCAAGAAGCACACTGACTTCATAGGCAAAGCTCTTGAAGTCTATCAAGCTAATTTTATACTATGCACATATTCGGGTGATAATTAAGAAACTTGCCTGCCAAATCTTCAGAGTTGACAGCTAAATTTAAAACTTGTTCCTTTGCGTCAGAAAAATTCTGACTAACTTGCTTAAAGTTATTTTCTAACTCTTCGAGGATGGAGCTGAAATTAAAAAAACTTTTCTGCATTTTATCAAGATTTTGAGTTATATAGCTTAATACATAAAGATAGAGACAAGAGGGGAAGAGATATGGTAAAGCAAGAAAAAGCTGAAAGTGAGGGAATAAATGTAGTCACCATATCAATATGAATTAAGGGAAAGAGTGATTTCAGTGGAATCGGGATGGCTTTGTTGAATCGCTCAAGTGAAAAGAACTGGCAGTTACTGACAAAATTCATTATAAAACAGCCATTTAACTGTTGAAGAAAAAATATGCCACAAAAAATGAGAGTCAGTAACTGCCATAAATATAACAAATTTCTCCAAGAAAGAGGAAGCATTTTTTGTTATATCAATGACGCCATAGAAAATTGGTACGAGAATTGTCCAAAAATGCAGGGCGGCAACTATATTTATAGTGATAAAGTTGTGATTTTAGTGCATATAATCGTCAGTTTCTTTAGAATTGGTTTAAGACAAACAGTCGGGTTTATAAAAGGATATTTGCAACAAATAGGAAGAGATTTGCAGCTATTCACAAGCATCAAAAAAAACTTAATATTAAGATAAATGATTGCAGAAAATAATATAGAAGATATCGAAATTGCTATAGACAGTACAGGAATTAGTATATACAACAACACACAGCAAGGAAAATAGCACTGACAGAGTGGCTATGAGCAAACGAGAAAATTGCACGTAATGTTGAATATAAACAACAAAAAAGCCATAGCTGTAAAATACAGTAACGGTGTCTACTCTGATCACTTGTGATTTGCTAAAAGAAGTTGATTTTCAGCATGCCATAAAAGCACTATATGCAGATAGAGCATGTGATAGGCACAAGTTTTATAAGTTGTGTAACGAATATGATATAAAGACAAAAATTCCACCAATAAACAATGCGGCAGAACATCCAGAAATAGATTATATGTCTGACAGGAATGCTGCTATTAGGTTAAAAAATTATACGGTGAAGATGGCATGAAAGAATGGAAAAAGAAGTAAATTATGGGAAAAGATCTTATATAGAAGGATTTTTCTCAAGGTTGAAGCAAGTATTTGTTTAGGAATAAACCTGAGATAAATCGAGAAAAAGAACTAAATGCTATTTGCTTAATAAATTCACTGATATTGGTGTGGCTAAATTTGAGATAGTTACATGAATTTACCATAAATCACCATCTCATAAAGTGTGATGCAACAAGGAGAGTAGACCGGCGGAGCTTCCCCACCAGTCTCTCGCAGAACTGCACGGAAACCTCTCGACTTATACAGCTCCCATTATTTAGCCTTTTGATCCTAACCCAAGTGTCCAATGATAGAAAATACTTGGAGACCTCTTTCTCACTTTTCCTAGAAATTGCTTTGCTAGTCTTCCGTGATCACGAAGTTTCTTATATTTTGTCCTGACCCATCTTATGAGGTATCTCTCTATATTTCTGAGAGATGGATACATCTCTGATTTATAAAACCTGCCATAGTACTGAAACCAGCCTCTGACTATTGGATCTATTTTCTTCGATATTTCCTCTAGTGTGGTCCATGTAATCCGATGTATTCTCCATGACTTTATGGTTTTCTTGATCTTCTTCTTGGCTTTGTTACTAATTGCAGGTAGAAATGAGATGAAATAATTCCTCATCTTATTCTTTGCTACTCTAGGTCTAAAAGTATAACCTAGAAAATCAAAGCTTTGTTTAGGAAATTGTTCTTTTCTATCATCATCCTTACTGTACACAATCTGTGTCTTTTCAGGATGTAACTTCAATTTACACTTAGCCAATCTTTCTTCAATCATTACTTTCATAAATCCTGCCTGTCTTTTAGTTCTGCAGTGCACTATCGCATCATCTACATATCTTTCAAATGGTACTGTTGGATAATTTTGTTTCATCCACATATCAAACGCATGGTGCATAAATATGCTTGAAATGATTGGGCTTATTGAACCTCCTTGCGGAACTCCTTTATCCCTTGTTACCCTACTGCCATCTGCTTGCTGAATGGGGGCTTTCATCCACCTCTCAACATACAGTATGACCCATTTGCAGTCTGTGTGTTTCTTGATAGCCTGCAGTGCTAAATCGTGGTCCAGATTGTCGAAAAATCCAGATATATCAAGATCTACCGTCCAATCATTTTTCCAACATCTCTTCCGTGCTGTGTATACCGCATCCAGCGCAGACTTATTTGGTCTATAACCATATGAATCTTCGTGAAATTTCGGTTCTACTAACGGCTCAAGATACATTGTAGCTGCTGTTTGCGCTATTCTGTCGAATACTGAAGGCACACATAAAATTCTTTGCCCTCCTGTATCTTTTGGTATCGCAACAGCTTTTACCGGCTCTGGAAAATAACTTCCGGATGACATCCGATTCCATAATTTGTATAGATTATCCTTTAGATTTTCTTCAAACTTTGTTATCGAGACCTCATCTACACCTGCTGCACCTTTATTTTTCGATACTTGTTTATAAGCTCTCCAAATAAGTTGCTTCGGTATATCAAAAGACTTTGTTTTATTCATTAACTCCTCCCTTTCGGTTGATAAATAATTAAAACTAAATAACTTAGCCCCTTCACTCCATTTCCATTACAGAAACTTCTTCGCTACTACGAGCTAATCCGCCCCTGTTTTTCGCATCGGTACTCTCATCCTCAGAGATCAGCTCTTTGGACTTCTCCCTTTTCATCGAAACGACAGGTTCCCGTAGTTCCATGCAATAGCCTAAAATAGATTCACGCCACTTTTATGCCGGACGCCACCTACCCAGTAAACAAGCTCCCAGTAGATTCATCCCAGGTTAACGACTACCCCCTGGTTTTGACGTCGTCTCTACGCTTTCGACACTTCATCAGTGGTTCACTTGCGTTCGTCTCTCTATTTCATACATGACACATAATTGTGCCTTTTCCATAACGCTCACTACCTTAGCTCTTTACCAAAGCAGCTTATGGCTGTTTGAAGCCTGCTCTTGCAAACCGGCTCCGAGGGGCCCACTGCCATTAAGTTAAGGAAAAGTGATGAACTGTATTATAAAATCAGGTAAGATTCACAAATTAAAAGAAGTAATGACATGAGTAAAAAAAAGAATAATCATGTTTATAAAAAATAAATTGATGAGTTTAAACTTTATAAACGCACACAGAGCATCCTCAAAAGACTTCTCACGAAAAAGAAAGCTGCCCTTCGTTAATGTATTTCTCCTGATTTTTAGAAAGAGTGTAAAGTCATTACAAGTGATGCTTAATGAGTTTGTTCTGCATACAAGAAAAGATTATACAATTACGGCAAGTGCATTTACTCAAGCAAGAAAGAAGCTAAAACATACTGCGTTTTCAGAGTTAAATGATGATATAGTTTCCCTATACTACCAAGATCAGGAATTTAAAACCCACCATGGCTTCAGAGTACTTGCATTTGATGCTTCAATACTGATTCTGCCAAAGAGCGACAAAATAATAGGTGAGTTTAGCTCAAGAGCAGTATGGAATGGAATCCAGAGATTTGAAGACTATACAAGTGCAACCTTTGAAGTTTGTTACGATGTGCTAAATAATATTGCAATAAAATCTGTGCTAAGTAGAGGTGACAGCTATGAGGTTGATTTAGCAATCGGTATGCTTGAATCCATAAAATCAGACGATTTGTTAATCTGTGATAGAGGATACGTATCTTATCGATTTCTTGCTGAGCTTACAGGAAGGAAAATCAATTATATAATTCGCTGTTCAAGTTCGTCTTTCAATGAAATAAACGCTATGTTTAAGCCGGAAAGCCCATCTAGTACGGTGGTAGTGTCTACCGCACCTATTAAAGTAGCAAGACAGCTACGAAAGCTAGGATTACCTGATGAGATGAAATTCAGGTTAGTCAAAATAATACTTTCTTCTGGCGAAGTTGAAGTGTTAGTAACATCTCTGTTAGATGAGAAACGTTTTACAGTTGAAGAGTTTGAGAGATTATATTACTTGCGCTGGGGAGTAGAAACATTTTTTTCTAGGCTGAAGGGAAGATTAAATTTAGAGAATTTCACAGGAAAAAGTATTGAAACTATCAAGCAGGATTTTTGGTCAACTATCTTCATCAGTAATCTAGAAAGTATCATGATAGAAGATGATGAAGAGACATTGAGCTCACAGAATAGTAAACTAAAAAAAAGCATCAATAAATCTGTCTCATTTAATGCGATTAAAAACTTAGCCTTTGATATTTTTTCTACAGAGTCAGACATAGACTGCATTATGGATCGACTATCACAGTTATTTTTGATGAACACTTTAGTGGTGAGAAAAGGGAGAAGAGTTGATCGTCATAAGATATCTGATATTCGTTCACTCAACTACCAGAAAAGAGCTAGAAAACATGTGTTTTAAATTCAAGATATCTTTTCAGTATCATTGCATTAGTACATTCTTTGCAAAATAACCTGCAATTATTACTTTTTTAAATAACTTGCACTTTTCAGACTCCCTTTTCTTAAAAATTCACCCTAGTATTTACCATAATTATCAATCACTTCAAATTTTTTGTCCAATCTTAACTTCTCTTTCCCTTAACTTAATGGCAGTGAGATCAGACCAGGGATATAGGAAACATTTAAGTAATATATTAAGCAATGATTTGCTAATATCTGATCTCGGTTATTTTGTGCCAAGTTCTTTTAAACAAATCAATGAAATAGGAGCTTATTTCATAAGTCGTTATAAATCCGATACCAACATATATGATGTAGAAACAAATCAAAAAATGGAGTTATTAGAATGTTTAGAGGATAAGTTATTTTTAGAAAACGAGGTATTGTTAGGAAAAGAAGCAAAAATTAGAGTAAGAATTATATGTCAGAAACTAACTGAAGAACAGTCTATGGCCAGAAGAAGGAAAGCTAATAGATTAGCAAGATCGCAGGGATATACATCCTCTAAAAGAAATCAAAAATTGTTGAACTGGTCAATATTTATAACTAATGTTCCAGAAAATAAAATTAGTGCTGAGCAAGTATTAACGATTTACAGAGTAAGGTGGCAAATTGAGTTATTATTTAAATTGTATAAAAGCCATATCAGGCTTGATAAGCTAAAAGGAAAGCCATGCAGAGTATTATGTGAACTATATGCTAAATTGTGCGCAATTCTTATATTTCACGGCATGGTTGGTTGCACAGAAGTGAAAAAGAATACAGAACTTAGCTTAACAAAGGCATTTATTGAGCTAAAAAGGCGGGTTAGAGAGTTATTTTTAGTATTAACCAAAATTAATAGTTTAAAAGCATTTCTTAAAAAACTCACTATAACTTGGTCGCGATTTTCATTAAAAGACAAACGTAGAAGGGCTAGAGTATCCACTTTAACCTCTCTAAATTTGCTCACAATCTCTTAACTTGACGCGTATGATGAATCCTACAGTCTGTAGAACTATTGTTATTATTACCGCTATTGGGATTTTTTGCTTTTTCATGTGAAAATATTAACTTGTTATGGATAGTTTTGGAAATTTATATGCAGATTATAGAAAACTTACAGCTTTAGTGATTACTTTTTGTTGATTCGTATCGGTCCTCTGCTTCTGCAAGTAGCTTAATGATTTCATCATAAGGTTTGTCCTTATTATGCCGTGATCTTAATACAGCAATTTTCCTTGGTGTTTTTCCATCTGTATCTCTAATGGTAGGGTCTGAACCTTTGTCTAATAAAAATCTAATTATCTCCAATTTGCCTTCATATGTAGCTGCATGTAAAGGTGTCCATCTTTCATATTTCGTAGCATTTATATCAACTCCTTTTTCTACTAGGAATTTTACAACCTCTGCACATCCCTCTTCTGCAGCATAATGTAGTGCTGTTAATTTAGGGATCTGCACATTAATATCTAATAGATTTTCTACTAAGAATTTTACAGTCTCTAAGTTACAATTTTGAGAAGCAATGCGTAATATCGTTTTATAATTATCTGCAGCCTTTGCCTTCATGTAGGAATAGGTAGCAATAATACATACTATTACTGTTATAAGCCACCAAAAATGCAGCTTGTTTTTTGTATCTTGACCCAATTTATCCATATTCAACATCTTTTTAATATTAAATAGATCATTTACTCATTTTTTATTAACATTACTTACTCAAAGATGCTGACAACATAGTAAGGTAACCTGAGCTATTTAAAGTATGCTCCGCTCTATTAACTATCCATTCACCATCTACCGCTTGGTTAAAGTCTATAAGATTAAGTTTAGCTTCTGCAAAAATTTGAGGATTACCAGGCATAGTTATATCTAAAGCTTCATTGTTACGCTTCAATTGTTTCAACTTGGCATTTGCTGCACTCAGCGCTGACTCTGCATTAGAGTAAAGTTCCAGCATAATATAACTTGGCTCGCTACTACCAACTGTTTCTTTAATAGTTTCGCCCTTTTCATAGCTATGCCACTTTGCCACTACTGAATTATACTTATCACGTACGGTAAAATGTACTTTCCAGTTAATTGTATCTTGAGGTCTAATAGTCGTTGTTCCTAAAGCTTTTCCTGTGGCTGATTTTGCCATATTCTTTGAAATAAACAATATATACCCACCAGCTAATTTTGCCATTGCTTCACGCTCTGTTGCGATCTTTGTTAACAGACTTATATCACTTTCATCTGCCTGATTAATGTGGGGTATCAATACATTCTTAAATTCCTTAGCGACTTTGTATCCATATCCATGTTTTTGGCTATTTCTTTTACTAAGTTTTCTATGGTAATTTGGCGCCATTCTTTTGATACTTTTGCCTTCAAAGATATTCTTAAATTTGTTGCATGAGCTTTGATTAGTAGAGTCTTAGGTGGACCCTGTATAGTCACTTCGTTGACTGTATATATACCCATTGGAAAGATTCCAAATTCCTTATAACCTAGTGCTATGTTCAATTCATTCGGAATATCTATGTCTTCATCCCTGTAATCAACACACACTTCAACTACATCATCTATTATTCCTGATTCATCTGTAAGGTGCAATGATATAACTCTACCTTTAATTGATTCACATTTATCTATTATAAAATCTGGCTGCATTTATTCCCAGACCTTTAATTTTGACTTTTGTACTATTTTCTTAATAGTAGGAAGCTTTATCCTTAATCCTGCAGGCAAAAAGCTTCCGTATTCTGCCAAACCTAAGTTCTCTGCTAGTACTAATTCCACTACTCCATCAGTAAATCCGTAATGTTTCCAGCAAATCAGATCTAACATCTCATTTTCTTTACTCACATAGTATACAGTCATCTATAGCTTTTTAAACTCAAACTAAATTCAACTTTTCTTGGTAGTCCATTAGGTAAAAAATACATCTGCTTTTCTTCTAACCTAGTAATTACGAATTGTCCTAAAATATTACCTAAACTATCTACTAAAATATGTGGTTTTTCAGCTTCTTTCACACTCTTTAATTGATTTAGCCCGTTGAGATTATGCAGATAAATCATTCCTTCTAAATCTATATTTTCTACACCTTGACCGATATTTTGTAATAGTGGCATATTTTCAATACACTCAATCGTGCTCTAACGATTTTCTCTGCTATACTTTAAACTTGTGGGAGCAAACTTATACGAACCAAGAGATACCGTCTTGTTAGTCAACATAAAAATTTCCTAAATTGCATCATAAAACCAAAAAAAATACTTCCAATTCACAATCTGTGTAGCAGTACACAGATTATAGTTAGTGTATATGTTGATAAGTAAATTTCTGCTGTTGTGTATATGTAAAATCAATTTACTTATCAACATACACACTAACCAGCAACATTAAATAAATTTGTGTAAGATACTATTTCACATAAGATGTGATGGAGCACTTTTTGACTTTAAACTTCAGCTAATCTTCTAGCCTTATAATTCTTGATATGATCTGGATCAAAAGCCTTCCTTGAACTTAAAACACCAAAAACTATATGGAGTAACTTGCGCATTGCAGCTCCTACAATGGCCATGTTATGCTTGCCTTTCTCTTTTAACCTCTTACAAAAAGTCATAATAATAGGATTATGCTTTATGTTATATTCCGTGGTATAGTTCCAGCATATGATGCCAATTGCCTGGCATTTATAAAAACTTTTATATCAGAAATTTCAGCTAAAATAGCTACTGCTGATTCCTTTCCTATGCCTGGAACAGTTAATAGTAGCTGAAAATCTTCCAACAATTCTTTGTGTTGTTTTAATAGTTCATGTATGGAGTTTTTTATTGTTTCTATTGATTGCTCTATGTTCACTGAAAGATTTTCCCAAACATTTACAACTTTTTCAGGCAGTCTCTCTTTCTTTTCTAAATGATTATTTACTAATGTTAATTCATTTTTTAACGCAGCTGAACAACGATAAAGATGTTTTAATTTTTTCTTTTCAGAAGAAGGTGGTGTCCAACGTGTAGGTTCCTGTCTTTGACAATAATCTGCTATAATCTCTGCATCGCTCTGATCATTCTTTTGTCGCACAAGCTTACTCCTTGCATAAGATTTTATGCAATAAGGATTTACTACACTAACAAAATATCCAGCATTGTGTAGAAATTCAGCCAAAGCTTCACTATAACAACCTGTAGCTTCCATACAGATTGTTACTTGCTCCACATTATATTTTTGTAAAAAATCAAGTAGACCTTGAAACCCAGAATCATCGTTTTTAAAATTCCTTTTCTTAGTTTCGCGTTTCCCTTTTTTACTTATGAAAGAAAGAAAAACATCAAAGCGATCTTTTGATATGTCTATACCTAAAAAGTTGTTGATCATTTATAACTCCATACGTTACCATTTAAAATGAAAAGTAAGGCTAACCTTGTGCATACAGAATTAGAACCATTTAGGTCTTTCTAAGATACCGTCCAACCTCTACTTTTGAGAAGGGAACTCTTTTCTCTTGGACAGATTTTATATCTAAGATAACATCCAGAGTTCTTCCCTTCTCCACCTAATGCTTAAGCTTAAAACATTAGATGCTTTTTTCAAGATACAAGATAGCATCAATAAAATGTCTCTACCGTATCAAATAAAACATCACGTGACTTTTCTCTTATCCTTTTTATTACTTCATCTGCAAGACTACGAACATCTTGGTTAGGTTCTGCTTTAATGCTGATAGTGTAATTATTAGTGATGTTCTGAGTTTTATTTTGTTCTTTATTTTCAAACTTACTCCTTGCAAATATCTTATCGCTCTCTGTCTCCTCAATAAGGCTTTTGACTCTGAAGCTATTTTTATTTCTCTTTGAAAATTCTTTAATTATACTGTTACCTAGCACAGGATTTCCACTGTTGAGAATATTACTCTTTATGGGAGTATGGACTGCTTTTATTTCAGTTTTTCTTTTTTCAAATTCTTTCAGTGGGCTATTTTCCAATACTTTTCCAAATACACTTTCCCCTATCCATGAAAAAGCTTTTCCTATAGGTTCAATGAGTGATTTCCACAAGCTAGAGAAAAAGTCTTTCACCTTTTGCCAGTTAGCTATAACAAGAGCTGCACCAGTAACAAGTCCAGCAACTAAAAGTCCTATAGGGTTAGCGAGTGTTATTGCTCTTAGTCCTGTTACTACTGCAGGAAAAACTGTAGCTGATAAAAATGAAAATACTCCAAGTAGGTTTGCTTTCAGACTAAAAATCGTACTTCCTAGCAATGTAAATCCGTATCCTAGTCCTACTGCTACAATTTTTAAACTTATCAAGGCTGCTACAGTACCCATGATCGCCGTGGTTAAAGTTGGATATTTTTCTGCAAACTCTGCTATATATCTAGTTTTTTCTTGTAAAAATTCAGCTATAGATTTTAAAGTAGGCAACATCACTGAGCCCAGTTTCATACCAACTTCAGCTATTGCATTTCGAAGAAGTCGTAATTTATTAGCTGTAGTGTCTGCACGATTTTTGAATTCTTCTTGTAGAGAGCTCTTGTACTTTTCTGTATTAGCCAATAACTTTATTGCATCCTCATACTTATTAAAACTTCCAGCTAATAATGCAATATCATCTTGATATTCCTGACCGAAAAGTTTCATAAGGATTGTAGAACGTTCCTGGTTATCCATTTTCTTTAGAGTTTGAAAAAAATAGAGTAATGCTTCTTCGCCGTTTTCGCTTATTCTTTGTACTATTTCTTCTGCAGTTATTCCCATTTGCTCTAATGCTGCTTTAAAATCCCCTCCTTGTTCTTCAGCAGTCTGAAGTTTACTAAGTAGAGCATTTATAGCAGTTGCAGCTTTTGCTGGTTGTTTACCTAAACTAACGAAGGCATTTACTAAACTACTTGTTTCCTTGATGTCAAGACCAAATTGTTTTGCAGTACCACCAACTATTGCTAGAGCTTCAACCATATCTTTTGCTTTGGCAGCAGTGTTATCTGATAAGTGATTGATTACATTACCAACGTATTCCATTTTACTAACATCAATTCCATAAACGTTAGAGAGTTTAGCTATAGAATCACCTGCTTGCTCTGCAGACATATCAAATGCTGTAGACATTTTTGCCACTGTTTCTGTAAACATAAAAAGATCTTCTTTCTTGATACCAAGTTGACCACCACTTGCAGCTATTTGTGCCAGTTCTGCGGCTGATAATGGTATAGTACGTGACATCTCTTTTAACTTCTTTGCAAATTTAGTTGCTTCATCCGTCCCTTTTTTAAAATCTACCACTTTTGTAACATCAGCCATAGCACTTTCAAAGTCAATTGCAACTTTAACTGGAGCTGCAAGCGTTAGCCCTAGCCCAATAGTCTCTATAATTTGTGACTTAAAATGTGCTTTGCTTGCTAAAAAACTTTGGTGACTACGTATTGCAGATCCAAGCTTACCATACTTACCTTTTAATACTTCAATAGAAGAGCCAAGTTTATGTTGGTCACTTACTAAGTACTTAATATTTCTTCCACTTTTCCTTACTTCTTCATTAAATGAATGCAAAGCATCTCTCTTTCTCAAATATGCTTCTTTTGCTTTTGTTACAGAAAACTTAGCTTTATCAAACTCAGCTTTTAAAGTTTTGCTTGGTTTCTCTATTGCTTTCATTTGTTTAGCTAAAGATTTTACCTGATCCTCAAAACCTTTCCATGACCTTCTGCTAGTTAAAACATCACTACCCAACTGCTTAAACTTTGATACTGATTTTAAAGATGAATCAAGCTTTCTTATATTCTCACCGAGACGGGTAAGTTGACTACTGCTTCCCTTTATTACAGTATTAAAACTGCCATCAAGTACTGCACCTATTTTTATCGATAATACTGACATTTGAACTCCCTAGCTAATTTGCTCCATGAAATAAACTCACTAATCTCCATATCAAGAATGTGCTCAACTCCACCACCTATGATAGAGCCAAGCACTAGTATTTCTAATCTCAAGTTTTTTGGACAATCGGTGAAAAAAAATCCTTTAATACTTCTTGCACTTTTACATAATCAGCAATATCCAACTCTTCAATTGCTTCTTTTGCAACTGATGTTAGATTGGCAGTCAAAGTTACTTCCTTACTCAGATCACTACCATTAAGGCGTTCTATTACCAAATAGTCTCTAACTTTTGGACGTCTAACAGTAAGTTCTGAGACAGAAATACCATCAACTGTTATTGGGTTATTAAGTGTTATAGCTTGCATGTTCCTCCTTAAAAAGTTAATTAAATAAAAGTCTATACCGGCTTTTACATAACTAATTTTTTTTATTACAGTTTTTATGTTTGATTGAAGAGATAACCTAATATACAAGTTGTAGTAGGGATTATTTCCTTTCCACTTGGATTAATTCTTGAACTTCATCGACAGAAAGACCTGTACACTTGACAATAGTGCTAATATCAACATTATTAGTCAACATCGCTTTTGCAACTTCAATCTTTCCTTCTTTTTTGGCATCATCAAGTTTTTGAGCAAGGACAGCCTGTTCATCACGAATACGCTTGGTCTCCTGTTCATATGCTATAAACTCTTTTTCTGACCAGTTAAACCTGTTTAGCTCTTCATACGCTTTTTTGATTATTACGTCACTTCCTGTTATTCTTTCCAATTCTTCTTCACTTGTTTCATCAGCGTACTTAAAAAAATACACCCACTTCTCAACTATATTTGAAAGCTGATCTTCTTTAGTTTTGGAAAATTTAGGCAGTTCAATAAATACAAAGTAAAAATCTTTTAGATCATGTTCATTAGTATCTTCATCCCGAATGGTGTGTTTTGATTTATACTCAGACTTATCCGGAAATAGTATACAGTCTGCTATAGCAATAAAGATAATTTCCTTAAGGTCATGGTATTGATCACCTTTATCTGCTTGTCTTGAATAGGCTTTAGCAGCGTAATATTGGGCACGTTTTTCAAAGCCTTTGGTTTTAGCAACCTGCATCTCAATTATCCATTGTACTCCTGTTGAATCTTTACATAGCACATCAACAATACTTTGCTTTTTAGCGGCAATTTCGGGATCTTGAATAGTACTTAAAAACTCTATATCCTGTATTGCATTTTTGCCAGTAAAGCTCAAAATATCATTGAGGAAGTGAATGAGGATGTCTTTATTCTTTTCTGTACCAAAGATACGGCGAAATGCTATATCATTTTTAGGGTCGAGAAATTTAGATAAAGCCATAGCACAAATGCTTAAAAAACATTAATAATTATACAGTATTATCAGTAATTTTTCAATAAAAAAGTGGTTATATGAAAAGGCATCCATCTATTCCATTAAATCCCTAAAATCGTTTGCAGCAAGGCCATTTGATCAACACCGTTAATCTTACGGATCATGTTCTCAGCATCGATTTCTATTAATTCATTACTACCGATAGTAAGTTTATAGTAATGAGCAGCTACAGTACACTTCAGCGTTGCTTTTTCAGCAGGTTTCCAGCTACCAAAATCAAATTCTCTGAATATGCCCCTAAGGTTGATTATTACTCCTTCAATATCGTTACTACCACTCCCTTGCATTCCACCTCTGAGTGTCAAAGCTACTGAATTTCCATTTATCAACCCAAATAGCCGAAAGAGTTCTGTATCGTATTCAGAAAAAGTGAAATCTGCTTCAAGCTTTTCCATGCCCATGTCAATATTTATTGGGATATCCATACCACCAGCACGATACTCCTCTGTTTTTATGGTAAGTTTTGGTAGCGTAATTTCATCTATTTTTCCTGCATAACCCCGACCATCTACGAATATATTAAAATTCTTTAAAATCTTTGGTAGCATCTTTTTTCCCCTTAATAAAATTACGATATTTCACTATTAACCAAACGTGAACGAAAAGTAATCTGTTCAGCCGGATACGGTGGTGTAAACTCAAAGTCAAAATACACTTTGCCATTTGCAATATTTGTTGGTGTATTGAGCTCTGGTGTTGCATAACATTTTCCGCTAATAATCGCTCCTTGTACTTTTAAATTGGCCAAATAAGAATTCACCCCCTCAATCACATCATCTATGTAAGTTTTGGTGATATTGCGATCAACTGCCCATAAATGAGCCCTAAGTAAACTATCATTGATTAAATCTGCAGTCCTTCTCACTGACAAAAAAGCCCATTTTGAGTCATTTGAACATGTTCTATTTCCCCAAAGCCTATAGCCATTTTGATGAATTATCGTTGTTACTTCATTTTCATTCAAGTGGTTTGCTCTACAATTTGTATTACCGAGCGTAAAATCAATAGGCCTGCTTGTTCCAACAATACCGTTTATTTCTTTATTTGAAGGTGAGTGCCAGAAGCCTTGCTCGCTGTCTATCTTAGCTATTAAACCAGCTACAAATGGACTCGATGGCAAGATTTTTTCTTTTCCTTCAATAAATAACTTAATCCATGGGTCAACTACGTAAACTCTTGAGCTGCCTACACTTTTTCTCCATTTTATTGCTTCTTCATCATTAGTATTTGGTCCATCTGCAACTATTATAGCTCTTAATTTTTCTGCTATAGAAATTAATGCACCAACCACTGCATCTTCTGGTAGTTGGTGAGTAAATTGAGGTGCAATTAATATTCTTGGAGCAACATGAACTATGCTTTCACTACTGAGGAATGCCTCTATCCCTTGATACTCTCCAGTCTCTTTATCAACACCGCCAATTATATTCTTCAGCGTTTCTTCTTCTTTTAATTTTGGATTGATGTTTTCACTTTCTTCAACTCTAATAACTACTACTGTTGCACCAATTTGGGAAAATATTCCGTTTACTGCTGAGAAAAGAGTTCCACTCCTTCCAAGTTTTGCTGCTTGTTTTAAACTTCCTGCTATTAATACTGGTTTATTTAGCGGAAATTTTTGCTCATCTGCTTCAGGTGCAGTACCGATTACACCTATCACTGATGATTTAGCTGTACGTACTGCCCTTGCTCCAGAGGTTACCTCTATAACATTTACTCCGTGCAAAAATTCTTCAGCCATTTCTTTGTATTTTTTTCCTAAAATCATCGAGCAAAGTCTTTAGCTCATTTTCACTCTTGGCTTCTTCAATCTTTCTCTTGGCTAAATCTTCAAGCTCTTCACATTTCATTATTTCTTTTACTGCTTTTTTCACTTTTTCTTCAATTATTCTTGCCATTTCAATAACCGTAATACCACGGACTTTTGCTAAAGGTTCTATAATTTCTTTATCCTTTTCATCTTGGTCTGCTAGAATGCTTTTTGCGGCTTTCGCTTGTATCGCATACGACTTAGACTTCTGGTGAGAATGTCCTGTGTATTGGTTAGTATAGTTATCATAATAAGCACGAAGATTAGAAAGTGCAGAAAATTTCGCATTTTGTAATAACTCCAATTCAATATCCTCTTGATTCCGCTGAGCAATTTCTCCTCCTTCTGTTAAACAATAGCTTTTTTGCCAATCAAAATTCTTTGGCGCTTCATACCAATCATTTCCTGTTGGCTTGTTTTCAAGTGTTGTTGTTTCAATCTGCTTGTGGTTTTCAAAACGTATATAAATAGTCACAAATTCCTCCTCATTGCCATATTTGATCAGTTCGTTCTAATCCTGGACATTGCCAAGCCTTTAGTGTTCTCTCTACATCTACCTCAAGCCCTGTGGTGAGAAAATTGCTACGTATGTTATAAATCCCCCACTGAATAAATTGACCATAGTTGTGTACATAATTTGATGCAAGCATACCTTGACTAACTTGTGTTCTGGAATACAGATAAGATGATGTGTAAAGTAATATTGCAACTGTTTTTCCTGCTGGAATCTCCACATTACCAGATCCAGCTAATTTGCTATCAGAACTCGTGTATTGGTAAACATTTTTCCATACTATTTTTGAAATACTTGATTTATTAGAATTAGTATTATCAGGAGTTCCCACAAATAATCCTGCTTCCCCATACTCCGTACTCGAATACGATGACCCAACAAATTCTATTGCTTTATTTATGTTCACATTGGTTGTATTTTTTACAAATACTACTCCAAGTGCAGCATATGGGTAATAGTATATCTTATCATAACTACCCGAAAAGCTTTTTGTGCATAACTCTCCGTAAATAAATGTTCCCTTGCTTCCCTCTATAAAACTTAGTTGTCTTGGCCGATAAAAACTAACGTAATCTGTATTGTACGTATGGCTACCTGCTAGTAGTTGTAACATATAGTCAGTTTTTGTTATATCACTACTCCACTTTCCAAGCTCTGTCGTAAAAGTTCCGTGGCCAAAATAATTATTTTTTCTTCCAAGTACACCAAATAAGAAAGGTAATGCTCCAGGTTCAACCATGTTGCGCTTTCTTATTTCATTTATAAGAGACGCTTTTAACTGTTCATCCCGAGTTTTTACCTCATTAGAGATGTTTTCAATTCGAGTTTCTATTTCTCCTATAATTGATGAGCCAGGTGGTACATTATTAACAGCACGAAAATCTTCTACTAAACCTTTAAGACCATCTTTATGACTGTTACTAATGCTATTTATTGCTGCAATATTGGCATTCTTTCTCGTATCAAGTAGCGATAAATTTGTTGTTCCTTTTTCATCAATTCTCTTTAATAACTGCTTCTCTGATTCAGAGATCACTGCTAAAGAACTAGCTTTTTTATTATCCAGATCAGTTAAGTGTTTTTTTGCACTATCAAGAAGTTCTTTTAGCTTACCATCAGTCATCTGTACAATTTCAGAAACCGCACTTTTGTCGACTATTGATTCCAATGCTTTAGCAAGATATGCTAATTGATCTGGAGTACTGTTTTCTGCTAAATCCTTAAGTCTTTTTTGTAGTGCATCAATTATTCCTTTTACTTCAGTCATCTGCACAACGTTGGAAATAGCTTTTTTATCTGCTATCAATTCCAGCGATTTTGCAAGATATGCCAGTTGATCAGGTGTGCTACTTGCTGCTAAATCCTTTATCCTTTGATGTAACGCTTCTATTGCTTCTTTCATTCCCAAAAATTCAAAAAAGTTTCAAATCTAAATCGTTTAAAATTATTTTTTAGTTGATTATGCTCATCTTCTCTTTCGGTAATATCTTCATCTATTTTCTCAATTGTGGTACGGATACGAACAACATCCTGCACAGCAATATTTTCTAGATGCGGTAAAGAATATCCTCTACTTGTTTTATCATCTGACATTCTGCTAAGTGATAATGATTCGTAGATTTTTGACTTTAGGGCGATAAACAACCGTTCCACTTAAAACTAATTTTACCCTAGTCTCATTAGCATTAAAATTTGATAGTAGATGAGTTCTCTCCACCCAATTTTCTCCAATTGGTTTTCCTGATGTTAAATTTACTAATTGCCAATCCACATTTTTTTGCACATATGCTTTTACATCTGCAGTGCCAGGTATTAGCGCATCATATGTTATGGTAATCTTAGTGTTAGCTCCTGCTGTAATACTTCTTGTAACATAATCTCCAGACTCTAAAAGATTACCTAGAACTAGCTGTAACCCTGGATATAGCACTGGACTTTTCTCTCGCCCTCCTTTTAGGCTTGCTTTTACCGTTAATTCCCCATTTATTCTTTCACGCAGTGCAAGCGGTAAATTATCAGACAAAAAGTTTTCTCTTCCCTCTTCATCTGTTAAGATAAATTCCACATTGGTATCAAATGCTACTTTTTCGACGTTCGTCAAAACAATTAAATCTGAAGTATTGTTTGCAGTAACTTTTCCCAGATCAATAACGTGAGAATTTTCACTAAATTTTGCAGCTAGTAATCGAAACGTTAAATCTAAATTTTGATGTGGAGTCCAGGTACTTGCATTGCTTGATGAAAGTAATACTCCTACTTGATATGGCTGGCTTGTTACCCAACGGCTATTTACTGCATCATATTTGCCAAGTTCTGCTATTTTGACTGTTGTCTCTGAATCATCAGTAAGTAAAACTATTGCATACTCCTCTCCTGCATGGCAAAACACTGGTGACCAAGTAATACTTGTTGCCGTGCCATCTATCTTTATATCTTTTGGCTCAATATAACTTTCAGCAATGACAGTCTGCGAGGGAATTCCCACTGCTGTTTCCCGAATCTGCACAACAACACATTTTTTGCCTTTATTTATGAACCATAGCTCTACACCTCCTATGTGTCTGCTTTCATTTAGAGTAAATGTTTGCGCTAAAGGATCAACTCGTCTTGCTGCGATAACTCTTCTTCTTTCCTCTATGGTAATAGTTTTTTTACCAGTATAAGTTGCTTCTCCATAACTTCCTTTATCCCCGTAAAACTGTACTAATTTAGTACCTGCTGGAATATTTGCCGGTATCTTCACCTTTCCCTTTAATTTTCCCTGGTTGTTAGCTCTTTTTTCCATTTGCCTTCTATGCTATGGGTTGAATACTGATGCCATCAAATTTTATTTCCTTAAGCTTTTCACCTAGCTCAAAACCTTCAATTTCAAAATCTTGTACTGCTTCTCTCATAAATTCAGCTTCGTATGAAGTACTTGACAGCAATTCTGTTGTTTCTTTAACATTAAATACCCTGGTTATTGGACTTTTCCAATTCGTGGTAACCTCCGTCCAGTGATCAATGTTTTTATTTAGAGTAATTTGTGCCGGTACTGGATCAAAAGCTTGATATGGATTAATCTTTTCTCCTTTAGTCTGTAAAAGCTGCTCCAGTACCGGTTTAAGTTCATATGGCAACAAATAAGTTTTTTCTCCTCCATCAATATCAGCAATAGTTACATCTATTGGTAAAATTAGTTCCTTATTTACTATTGCTGCAGACTGCGAAATTCCTTGATCACGCATATCATCATCAAAGAATGGGTCAACAAATACTCCTTTTTTGGTGGTAGGTTCTCTTGAATTTGCATCACTGCGTAGACGTTCCTGTGCAACCAGCGCATAAAGATCATTTATTCCTTTTTTCATTGCTTCAAGTTCATTCATCGGTACAGCATGAATAGCATTATTCACTATTTTTACCCCTTCGCCTTTTTTCCACGTCTGATGAATGTAGCAGAGTAAGAGCTGTCCAGAGGGAGCTTTAGGCATCGATGGTCGCCAAGGGTGAGCTATACCTTTTATTCTCCTTACCACCCCTTTGCTATCGATAGTAATTAAATCAAAGCGTGGCATTTTCCAGGTGTAATCAATCAAAACCAGACTGTTATCAACTGCTCCTTTTACTTTACACCCCTCTTCACTTATATCTTCAGGAATTACATGAGTGCGGCAGCGGTAAGTTATTTGATAACTACTTCCAGGAGCTGGTTCTTTACCTGGTAATGACCAATCAACGTTTCCTGCGTTTAATTTGTAATCTATACTATTTTCATAAATAACATTGCCTTGTTTAACTTGAATAATCTCAAGTACTGCAGAGTCAGGTATCGGATCAATAGCTCCAGAATATGAACCGTGAGTAACAGTAATAGTTTTTTGAACAGTTATGTCTACTTTTTTGATTTCACTTATTGGAAAATCATTAACCTTCAGTTCCATTACTCTTTGGCTATTTGGCTGAAAAGTATGTGGTTCTGATTCAACTGATTTTATATCCGGATCTTCATCAAAAGAAACACGAATACTGTGAGGAAGTTCAATCTCATAACCATCAACATGAGCTTTACCCTCATTAATCACAAATATTTCTTTTTTACCTTTTTTTACCCCTTCTTCTCCCTTTTCTTCTTTGTGGAGGAACATCACTTCAAGGCCATTTACAACGTAGGAACCATTTGCTTCTTTGTCATAACGAGCAAGAGCAGTAGTTACTATATTTGCTTGTGGTGGCGGTGAATGTTCTATCAATACTCCATTTTCAATGTTATAAATTGGATAAAATTCTCCTGAAGCATTAGTAGTCACACCCTCAGCTTGATAACTCCAAGTGGTGGAAACTTTAAGCCTTGCAGCGCCTACTTCTTGATAATTACGTGTACCAACAGCAGGATCACGAAGGTTTTCATCCTCAAGCTCTGTAATGGTAGATTCTAGATAATAAACACCTATGCGAACTATAGTACTCAGTGGAATAACAAACTCTTTTTCCTCTACTTTTCTCACTGCTCCATGCAGATAGATTTTTCCTCCTTCAAGCGTAACTTTACCAGTTTCTCTATCTATAATACAATTGCTTCCTGTTTATAACATCACCATCACGGAATATTGCATTACCTATGCCTTTAAGCTTAGAGAGAGCATACTCCTGAGTTTCGTTTAATTCTGCAGACTGTAGACCTCTTCCAGCAAGAAATAAGCTTTTCTCATATTCTTTGTCAGGATTAAAGCGGTTATAATAACTATTTAAGGTCATTTTGTTTCAAAAAGTTACAACAAATGAAAAAGTTTCCTGAGTTGCAGATGTTCTGATAAGTGGTACGGTATGTTCTAAAACTAACAAAATTCCAGGATTTTCCACGTCTTTTGGCTCGAAATATCTCTGTCCTTCAGGTAATTCTTCTTTTACTTTAGTACCAACCATAACCCCTAATTCCCTTATCACTTGATTTGCTGCGTCCGTGAAATCGAAAGTGAATTTGAGAAAAAGATTATTGGTTGGTACATTTAAGGGCCTAAACCTTCCAGAAGGAGTTATAAGTTCGCCATTTTCATCACCTGTGCAGAATAGCACTTCATCTGCAGTACGTCTGCCAAGTTCATTGAGTAGTTTTTGAGAAGTAATAGGCTCCGGTGGGGTGCTTTCACTATATTCTACAGTAACTGCACTATTTGCCCTGATAGAGCTATTTTCTGTGCGCTGAATAACACCAGTACTACTCTCAACTATATAATCAATACTTGGCTGATAAATTGTTTGCCCTTGAAAAACTCTAGCATCTTTAACATGGTAGTGATCAAGCATTATTTCACCCTTAACGAAAGTTTTTTCTACTTTATGGCTACTTTCCCAATTGGCATCACCACTGCCCCAAGCAAGATGTAGAGATTGCTTTTTTATGCTTGCTGCTATTGCTGCTCTTCCTGACTCTGTGAGTATTGACATTTCCCTTTTTACGCAGACCTATTACTTAATATATACATTTTTCATTGTTGTATGTTTAAGTGAAAGAAAAATATTTTTATCGATTTGTTTTCTTAAATCTTTGTTATAATTTTTACCGTTGACTAGTTTTTGAATTATGTTAAATGTAGCGTATTATATTACACATAATATATGGTTAATCTTTATCCTAGTAGAGAATTCTGGGAGAGTAGTTTGGAAATGCCAGTAGATCATTGGCTGCCTAGCTTTCAAGATGAAGAAATACGTAAAAATTGGCTTTATTCTCTTTCAGGTAGACAACTAAATGTTATTTTTCAGTATTCCTTTACACATAAGCAAAATGGCCAATTATTTGAATTTCAGAAACATGATGATATTTCAGTTCAAGAACAACGTAAAATGCTTATAGGTTGCTCAGACTCTTTGTTCAGCTATTATCTACTTAGCCACTTCAACCATTCTAAACTTGAGTCTGCTGTTGTTGAAGTAGCAAGGTCTATTTTGACTGAAGAGTTGATCACAAACTTTTTATGTAAAAATAACAAACATGATAAAAAATCCTTAATTTTTGTTTTATTTCATAGTGACCCAGAATTAATCAAATGTGTTTACCACTTTGATAAAGTACAAAAGAGAGGATTTTCATCTTTTACTTTACAAAATTCACCAAGGCAGATGAAAATTCCATTTAAAAACTTTATATCAAAAGAAGTTACTCACCGATTACTACAAGAATACGATGCTGAAAAAGATGATGGCTTTGAAACTCAACTACAAGGTTTTTTCTATCACCAAAATCGTATATATGTGTTTATACGTCGAGCTAGCGATAAGGACCTACTCTTCAATTCAAATCGTATTATCCATGGATATAGACCAAGTTGGATTATTCTGGATTTTTCACTGCATGGTAATCAAGTAAATCTGTGTGCTAAGAATTTTAATGAAAGCCTAAAAATAGCAAATAGTATCGTAAGTAATTATTTTGAATGTGAATGCTTATTTATCGACATGAAAGACCAGAATTGTACACTTCTTGTTGCCACATTCTTGAAATCTTCCATAGAAGGTACTGATCCTAATATTTGTCTATTTGAGGTAAAGTTTCGTTCAACTCAGCTCAAGAAAGACACGTACTTAGTTGTAGTTACTAATCCAGTTAACTCAATTGCTCGAGAGTTACAAATGCTAAAACTAACAATTGAGCAAGATAATTCACTTGTTGAATCTATTCGTATTGTATTTCAAGAAAAGAAAGTAACTCTGTTCTTTAAAAGAAATGAACATTATACTATTATTTATTACTCAGAGCACATACTTAATAAAAAAGAGCGTGAAGTATCCGTTCAGAGGTATGGTAAGGATAAAAAAGAATTGACATAACATATCAAAGTAATAATAACAGAAAATGTTGATAGTAAGGTAAGGCTAGATGCTTCAATTGTTGATCAGTATTGTAGAGTTATGTAAAAACTTAGAGCAAAAAGTAGCAAAGCTTGAAGAAAAAAATAAAATCTTAGAAATAGAGAATGCTGAACTAAGAGAGAGACTTGGCTTGAACTCAAGGAATTCATCTTTACCAAGTTCAAAAGAGCTGTACAAAATAAAAAAAGACACACCAGAAGATAAGTCAGAGGGTGGCAGGAAGATAGGGGGTCAAGTTGGTCATAAAGGAAATTATCGGATAAAAATGGAAGCAGATGAAGTAATTAGAGTAAGATTACATGATACTTGTGAATGTGGTGGAGAAATTGCAGTATGCAACAAACCCTATATTCACCAGAATGTTGATCTCCCAAAAATTAAGCCTTACGTAGTGGAATACCAACTAGAACATGGGCGCTGTCGTAAATGCGGAAAAAGAAGGAGTAGCAAATTACCAGAAGGAGTTACACCTGATACCTTTGGTCCTAGAGTTAAGTCAGTAGTTGCATCACTAAGTGGGTTTTATAAGAATTCAAAGCGAGAAATAGCGAATATCATGAAAGACATCTTTAACATGAGTATAAGTGTTGGTAGTGTGTCCAATAGCGAAGCAAGGGTCTCGTCAAAATGTAAAGAAGCCTATGAACAAATAGAGGAAGAAATGAAAGCAAGCGAAATTTTGCATATTGATGAAACCAGTCACTATAACAAAGGTAAATTGGAATGGTGCTGGATGTTTGCCAACAATAAAGCAAGTCTTATGAAGTTAGCAGATACAAGAGGAATGAAGTTTTTAAAGAATAGTGCATTTTGTGATTACAAAAATCGGGTAATTACCGACAGATATGGAGTTTACAACCACTTCAGTGATGAAAAACGACAAATTTGTTGGGCTCACTTATTGAGAAATTTCGAGAGGTTATCTTGTATCTTGAAAAAAGCATCTAATGTTTTAAGCTTAAGCATTAGGTGGAGAAGGGAAGAACTCTGGATGTTATCTTAGATATAAAATCTGTCCAAGAGAAAAGAGTTCCCTTCTCAAAAGTAGAGGTTGGACGGTATCTTAGAAAGACCTAAATGGTTCTAATTCTGTATGCACAAGGTTAGCCTTACTTTTCATTTTAAATGGTAACGTATGGAGTTATAAATGATCAACAACTTTTTAGGTATAGACATATCAAAAGATCGCTTTGATGTTTTTCTTTCTTTCATAAGTAAAAAAGGGAAACGCGAAACTAAGAAAAGGAATTTTAAAAACGATGATTCTGGGTTTCAAGGTCTACTTGATTTTTTACAAAAACATAATGTGGAGCAAGTAACAATCTGTATGGAAGCTACAGGTTGTTATAGTGAAGCTTTGGCTGAATTTCTACACAATGCTGGATATTTTGTTAGTGTAGTAAATCCTTATTGCATAAAATCTTATGCAAGGAGTAAGCTTGTGCGACAAAAGAATGATCAGAGCGATGCAGAGATTATAGCAGATTATTGTCAAAGACAGGAACCTACACGTTGGACACCACCTTCTTCTGAAAAGAAAAAATTAAAACATCTTTATCGTTGTTCAGCTGCGTTAAAAAATGAATTAACATTAGTAAATAATCATTTAGAAAAGAAAGAGAGACTGCCTGAAAAAGTTGTAAATGTTTGGGAAAATCTTTCAGTGAACATAGAGCAATCAATAGAAACAATAAAAAACTCCATACATGAACTATTAAAACAACACAAAGAATTGTTGGAAGATTTTCAGCTACTATTAACTGTTCCAGGCATAGGAAAGGAATCAGCAGTAGCTATTTTAGCTGAAATTTCTGATATAAAAGTTTTTATAAATGCCAGGCAATTGGCATCATATGCTGGAACTATACCACGGAATATAACATAAAGCATAATCCTATTATTATGACTTTTTGTAAGAGGTTAAAAGAGAAAGGCAAGCATAACATGGCCATTGTAGGAGCTGCAATGCGCAAGTTACTCCATATAGTTTTTGGTGTTTTAAGTTCAAGGAAGGCTTTTGATCCAGATCATATCAAGAATTATAAGGCTAGAAGATTAGCTGAAGTTTAAAGTCAAAAAGTGCTCCATCACATCTTATGTGAAATAGTATCTTACACAAATTTATTTAATGTTGCTGGTTAGTGTATGTTGATAAGTAAATTGATTTTACATATACACAACAGCAGAAATTTACTTATCAACATATACACTAACTATAATCTGTGTACTGCTACACAGATTGTGAATTGGAAGTATTTTTTTTGGTTTTATGATGCAATTTAGGAAATTTTTATGTTGACTAACAAGACGGTATCTCATAGCTGGAATAGTGAAGTAATGAGACTTGGCCATTGTTTAAAAGATGCAGCTAATGGATTATTTACATTAAAAAACGCTTTGTCAGAAAATGAAATTAGTATTTCAAAGTTCACTAAGCAAGCTAAAGAGTTACGAAGATTTATGCAGTACTGCATGATAAAAATATCTTATATACTTGAAGCAAAAGGAGCTTCACGAACGGTAAAGGGTATTATAAAATCCGAGCCAATGATGTGGACATTTTTGGATGATCCAGAGAATATTCCATTAACGAATAATCATGTTGAGCGACAAATACGGCATTATGTTGTCTATCGTAAGAATTCATATTTTGCACAGTCAGAGCGAGGGAATAGATTCCTTGAGCGGATAATTTCGTTGTATCTCACTTGGAGGCAAAAAAAGTTAAATCCATTTCAAAACCTTCTATCTATTGTCTCTTAAGCCACACCTCTGAACGGATACTGTCTCATTCCTTCTGCTACATTACTAGCGGATACTCCATGTGAGAGACGACTTGAGACCACTTCTTCTACTTCTTTTATTATTTCTTCCATGTTTTTTCCACTTTTTTTACATGCATCATCAAGTGCTAATTTTAGCTTACGTATATCATACTCTTCTAGCATCTTATTCATTTCTTCTTTCGTTATCTCTAATTTTTTTAGTAAGATGTTCTCCATTATTTCTCTTTCATCACCTTTATATTGTCCATTTAGTCTGTTATATGCAATGCAACACTTCCTTTCTCGTGGCAAGGCTGACAGATTTTGCAATGTAGCATCTATTTGAGCTTCTATAGGGTTAACTTTCCTAGCCTTTTCAGCAGTTTCTGACCTAAATTTCTCTACTTCTTCTTTTATTCTTTCGTCAGCTATTCCCTTAGCTTCAGTTAAAGATGAGTCCTTGAGAAAAAAATCTGTTCTAAGTAAATTTTGGTTTAAAAGCTCCAAAAAGACTTTTCCTTTGATGTTTTCGAGTTGATCGTCTAAACCATCCCCCTGTAGTTTATTTGTTATGTGCTGAGACAGCGCAAAGTGCTCTAATTTATTTAACTTTACAGAGTTAATATTTTTCATTAACGTCAGCACAATTTGTTCACTATACTGAGAAGTAAAACTTAGCAACCTTCTCATTAAAGGAACGCTTACTTCTGCAATAAAATCATCAACTATTTTTTGACTTTTATCATCTTCATAATTATTTTGGGCGTTATGCCAAGCCCTAAGAATTTCTTTACTGTTCTTCTTATTTTTTAGCCTGTCTAACATAAACTTACGTGCTTCATTTTCTGCTTCTGTAAGGAGCATTTGTCTAGGTGGTGTAAATTTAATCTCTGGATCGGAATGAATACCCTCTAATGTACTTAACATTCTGTAGATAACACCAGTAAAACATGTGTTAGGAATTCGTTCTTTTCTAGAGAAAGTTTGGCTATCTAGTAAATTTGCAATCAACGCGTCTTTTTTATTTTTTACAGCTTCTCTATCTCCATCATTGCAGGCTCTAAGAACTAACAGAAGAATTTGTCCACCAGTGAAACCAGAGCTATGTTTCTCATTACCTTTGCAAAAATCTTGCAAAAACATTACTAATTTTCCCTTATTCTCATTACTAAATGGTTGGCCATCAAGCATATGTAAGTGATTTATATATTCAATAAACTCTTTAAATCCCTCATTATTAATAGTGTCTTCTGGTACTGGATCATATTTGCGTATTAACTTACCAATATTATTACTAATATCGTCATTCAATTGATGGGGCAGTAAATGCTCATAAGTATCATCAAACTTATTTGTCATACTGCGAGTATTTTCTTTTATGCCTTCTAAAAAGAAACTTATAGCAGCTTTGAGTAACGTAAATGGATTAAAATCCTTTGGCCTTAATTCACTTTGTAATAGAATTAAAATCATTGCAAGTGGTATTGTTGCAAGTAACGAAACAAGCAGGAAAGTAGTTGTAAAAGTTATATATGTTATAGAGGCAAAAAATAAAAGGAAAGATGCTATCTTAATTTTATTATCCTTAAAAAATATTTCCCAATATTCCTTTTTACTTATTTTTTCCTGCTTTGCAGCTTTTATGTCTTTATAAACGTAAAAAGTTTTTATTTCAGATCTAAAAAACAATGTGGCAAAAGATAAAAAGACATTGGCAGGATTAACTAAAATGCTTAAAGAAACAAAAGCTGCGAAGTAACTTGCTGTCTTTAATCTGTAAGAATCCTTTCCAGGAAATTGTATTTGGGAAATACCTATCATAGCCTACTCTCTATAATATTATGATATTGTAGTAATAACAAATAGCCTATAGATGTCAATGCTTAAGTATTTTACTGTCTACGCACTCATCGTATTCAATTTCAACTGTAGAGTGCGCAATTTCGAACCTATTTAATAGTATTTTTTTTATCTCATACAAAATATTAGTGTGTTGTCCATTTTGCTTTATCTTGGCATGCATAGTAAGTATAAAATAATTATCAGATAGTGACCATGCATGTATATGATGCACATCTATCACTTCAGGTAACTTAGATACAATCTCACTTTTTATCTCCTCAGCAGATACACTCTCAGGTGTACCTTCAAGGAGTATATGGCAAGAATTCTTGAGAATTTTATAGCCACTGTTTAAGATTATTACACTGACAAATACTGACAAAATAGGGTCCACTATTTGCCATCCGGTAAACATGATAATTATGGATGCAAGTATAGCAGCTACAGAACCTAAAATATCTCCGATAACATGCAATACAGCACTTTTTATGTTTATATTACTTTCGCATTTACTATGTAATATAAAAAAGACTATAATGTTAGAGATCAGGCCAAGTGTGGCAATTATTAGCATTACTTTCCATTCAACATTAACCGGACAAATGAATCTCTTTATTGATTCAATTATAATGACTGCTGCAATGAAAAATAGAGTTAAACCATTAACAAATGCTGCAATTATCTGCAATCTGTGATACCCATATGACCTCTGTAAATCAGATTTCTTAGCTGAAAATTTGTGCGCTACCCAGCTTAAAATCAAGGCAAAAAGATCAGTGAGCATATGCCCTGCATCTGATAGTAGAGCAAGCGAATGTGAAATTACTCCACCTGCTATCTCCATAAGCATTGTTATTGCGACTATTATTATGGAATAAATTAAGCGCTTGGACTCTGCTATTGAGTGTTTGCCATTGTGCACTGCTGTCATATAAAATCTTTTTATGAGCAAAAATCGTGGGTAACACTGGGCTCGAACCAGCGACCCCTTGCACGTCAAGCAAGTGCTCTACCAACTGAGCTAATTACCCATCGTAGCTTTAGTATAGTGCTTCAGTGGAATGGAAGTCAATTTGCTTTTAGACTTCTTGTTGAATGAAATTCCTTGACAAACCTTCCCACTTTCCTTATCATACCAATAAGAGTATTTATCCTTGTTTTTGGGTTCAACAACAAAAATTCAGTAAAAAACTCAGATATTTATTGGCAGATTACATAAAAATTATAGCGGCTTTTTTTATTTTTTCTACATTCAGCCAAATCGCGCTTGTTAGCACATTATCAATTTACATTATAAAACTCGCTACATAGGGATTTTTTTGCCTTTTTTAAAATTGATAAATTTCTTAATATTTATAATCCCGTTACTTGTTAGCAGCCACCTAAGGTTAGCTATAGAATTTTAGCCACATTCTAAATGTTACATATTAAGTTAACTATCTATACTTTTTTATTAAGATATAAATTATACCAATATGAGAATTTACGTTTTTTTCAGATGAGTCACTTTATGCTTGATATTGTAAAGGCTAATAAATTAGAGGTTAGAATTATGACAATCAATCAACAAATAAATAAAAATATAACTAAAGAAGAATACTTTAACAATAAGCATATCATAGAAGTTAAAGATTTAAATATTAAAGTAGAAGTTTATTCTCATAATTTAAGAGCAAGTAAAGTTGCTCACATTGAAAGTGAGATAAGAGAAACAGCTACTAATTTTAAAGATGCATTTAAGCTGGAGCCTGGTAGCTCAGAACAAACGTTCAAAATTTATGTGTTTGATGATAAGGCTGATTACACTCACCTTGGTGGAAGCGAACGTTTTGGTTCTTACCTTGGAGATGAAGGTGGTAAATGTTACTACAAAGGAGAAGCTGATATTTTTGCTGAGATGTATGTCTATCAGCAAGGTGGCGTTCATAACCTTCAGCATGAATTTGCACATGGTTTAACTTACTTGGCTACAGGAGGAAAATCTCTACCTACAGTATTAATGGAGGGAATTGCAGATTACTTTGAACATCATTCAGATCACAAGTTCAATGCTCAAGGGTCAAGCATTGATAAAACTGAAGCCGCAAATTTGGATCTAGGTGGAATTTTAAATTTACAATACTCAGCCAGTGGTGAAGAAAACAGTTTAGTGTATAAAACTGGTCATGCGTTGATAATGTACTTACAGGAAAAAGATCCTAGTTTATTAAGAGACTACCTAGATGCTTTACGTCAAGGTAACTCAGATGAATCAAAAAGTTTCTTGAAAGACATAAAAGGACATGATGCTGACTTCAAAAGTTGGCTTGCTGAGAATGATACAGAAACTGCAATGGAACATCTCAACGCTTTGCAAGTTACAAAAGGAGATTTTATAGCAACTGGTCAAGAAATAGTGGGTGGAGAAATTAAAGATGTATCGTATTATAAAGCAAATATAGAAAAAATAGATGGAGAAAACGTTGGAAGTTTCTCTGCTGTAGAGCATGTGTCATTTTACGATTATGCTCGTGCTGTTAATAGGGCAACAAATGATACCCTCGATATATCAAAGGAATATCATTTCTTAAAGGCAGTAAAAACTACTGATGGGCAGGTTAAGCTGACTTACTCTGATCAACAAGGTAATGAATATCAAAACAGTCAAGAGTATAAAATGCAAGCTTTGAGGATATTATCAAAATATGGTGAAGATCTTAGAAAATCTTACTATGATGGGAAAGAAGACTTAGATAAGCAGAAGGATATAAAATATAATGATGTGTTGAAAAGCCTTCGTGAACAGGAAGAAACACAGCGTCATGATGCATACGAGCAATACAAAAGAGGAGAGATCTCTTATGAGAAATTTGTAGAAAAATGCAATTCAGCCAGCACTAATTATCATAATGAAGATAAGAGATTATATAATGCTACACAGGACAAATATACACAACTGAAAGATGATTTGCTTGATAAAACCATAAACGCTGGCTTGAAACAAGTAAAAGAAACTCAGAACATTGACGTAGAAAAGATGTTAGAAGAGATGGTTAATATCGATCCAAACCTAATCAGAGGTGCTCATATTAATCTACAAGAAGGTAAAGTTTTCTCTATCAAAGCTCTTGGTCACGGAGATATGGGTGCACTATCTATATATGATGGGAATACAAAGCTTGGAGAGTTGTCGAGCGAATCGGGCTTTTTTAAGCAAGTTGAAGGTCAAACTAAAGAAACTTTTGTTTTTGAGGACATATTGCACAACTTGAATACTCAATATGACGGTGGTGCTTATATGGCTATTACAAAAGAAAATGGTCATTATAAAGCTTCTCTAATAGATGGCAGAACAGTTGAACGTGATGAATACTTTGATGAAGCACATTTACATGAAAATGAATTGTTGCATCCTAGCACTGGACACATTCAAAAAGATTTAGATTCTCTACTTCTTAGAGGGACCAAAATTCTAAATCATCAGGATTCAAAGCATGCTCAATATTCTGATGAGCAAAGAGAAAGCGGCGTAATCGTAGAAAAAGGAACATTATTGGATGATAAAGGGACTGATAGAACAGACGACGATGTATACGAAGCGGTTGTAAAGCAAGGAGGCGAAAATCTACATGCATTCAAAAATATGGGCTTCTATATCACTGAAGAGATGAAAAATGAAAGAGGTGAAGTTATAAATGAAAGTAACTTGTTCATTCATGATCATGGAAAAAACGTAAGGTTTCAATTGCCAGGCAATGTTACTCACCTAAAATTGGTGGAAAAAGATGGACAATATAAATTAGCACCATCTGATTCTGAAGGAAGAGAATACAGTAGCATACCAGACGAATACAAATATATTGACCCAGTATTTGCACATGAATATGAAAAGAGAGATTATTCTCATAAACATATAAATGTGGGCCTTATAAACTTAGAAAAATATGCCCCTGGTAAACTTTTTACCATTAAACATGATCCAAATGATTATCAGATACAAAGAAACTCGAGTGGTGAAATAGTGAGAATCAACAATCAAAGATATTTCACTAAAGTAAAACTATTTGATGGTGATACTGATGAAGAAATAGGAATGTTATCTAATAACTTCCATAACTTCAAAGGGCAAATATTCTTTTCTGCTGATTATAACTACAGCTATACTGATTTCCTCGCATCTGTTTCTCCTCAAGTTGAAATTGAGAATATGGGAAATGGAAGCAAAAAAATAACTTTTGATCAAGGCAGTGGCGATATCGGTGACACTAATAGAGGCTACACTGACTATCAAAGGATATACACAAGGGAAACCGAAAGTCCAAAAGGGCAAGTAAGTGAAACTAAGACAGAAGTTCATAGTACTACTAATGTTGTTGCTGAAGAGAGAACTGTATCAAACGACAATAGTGAAATACAGTCTGATCAACCACAAATTCCAACAAGGGCAAAAAGGTCAGCTTCAGTGGAGGAGAAAGAGCAGGTAGTGTTGAAAGACACAATCTTGAAAATAGAAAAGAGCTATGATCGAGATGTAGAAGGAAAGCATAAGGCAAATGTAATCATAGATTATAATGATGTGAAAGCCTTGTATAATAGAGCAGAAGGAGCAGATAAGCAATCTGTGTTAGATTTTTGGAACAAACTGCATACATCGGATTATAAGATTGGTGCTTTGCCGGAAGACAAGTATTACTTTAAAGATGGCAAATTTCTAATTCACGATAGTGACACGAAAAAGCTTATAGTGTTACCTGAAGATAAGGTATCCATCAAAATAATGAAGGATGGTGATAGTTATAGTTTGGCTATATCAAATGGTAATGGCAAAGTAATAAGCAGCATTAGTAAAATAGATAATCCAAATTACGAATTGCTATCAGATTCAAGTCACTTCAGCTTAGAAACACAAGATAACTTTGAGTTATTAGATCAACATCATGAATATAATCTCTATCTAGAGAATGGTTTTGTGAAAATGTTCGACTGCGCAAGCGATCACGTTTATCACGATCATAACTCAGCCTATATCTAATATACAAGGAGGGCCCTGCCCTCTTTTTGTTATTCCAATGCCCAGACACTGGCATCCAGTTAAATTTGCTAGTATAAAAGTAATCAACGTTTCTTATGATGGAAAAATGGATTCCAGTGTCAAGCACTGTAATAACACCAAAGGGGCTACTAGGATGACATCGTCTGCTACATACTTAGATCACAAGAGAAGAATTCTGAAGCGAAAAGCTTCAAGGAAATCTTATGCAAAATCTAGTATTTACGGAATTTATATTATTTTCATGCACATTATGGTTTTTGTAATTAACGGAAAGTGATATGGCTAGTTTAACTTTTAAAGACAGTACTGGAGCAAATGTAGTATCCCCTACCATTAAAAGCATAATTTATGAAGATGCTGCACAGAATAAGTATACCTTTGGTGTAGATAGTACTAGTGTTTTCAACACTTTTAGGTATGAACCTAATGGTGCTGCTGAAATAGATTACAGTGCTACAGCAAAAAACTTCATGACTGGAGGTGCAATTGCTACATTATTAGGTATTGGAACTAACGTAGGTGCAATAAAAACTAAGACTGATTCTATTCCAGCTGACTTAAGCGCTGACTTAGTTACCATAAAAACTCAAGTCGGAACAGATCTGATATCAGGAATAAAGGCTAAGACTGACAAGATTACAGATACCTTAGGAGCTGATGTCATTGCTATAAAGGCTAAAACTGATACTATTCCAGCTGACTTAACAGCTAAAGTAACTTCTATAGAAACTGCTACAAATGCTGCTAATTTAGGAGACAAGGTTACTGCAATACAAACTAAGACTGATAAGATTACAGATACCTTAGGAGCTGATGTCATTGCTATAAAGGCTAAAACTGATACTATTCCAGCTGACTTAACAGCTAAAGTAACTTCTATAGAAACTGCTACAAATGCTGCTAATTTAGGAGACAAGGTTACTGCAATACAAACTAAGACTGATAAGATTACAGATACCTTAGGAGCTGATGTCATTGCTATAAAGGCTAAAACTGATAAGATGCCTGACGATCTAGGAACTGAGTTAGGTAAGTTAGCAAAATCTGCTGAACTAGCTCCTTTAGTTAAAACTGCTGAATTAGATCCTTTGGCTAAAACCGCTGAACTAGCTCCTCTAGCTAAAACTGCTGAACTAGCTCCTTTAGCTAAAACTGCTGATGTTACTGCAATAAGGGCTAAGACTGATAAGATGCCCTACGATTTAGGAACTGAGTTAGGTAAGTTAGCAAAATCTGCTGAACTAGCTCCTTTAGTTAAAACTGCTGAATTAGATCCTTTGGCTAAAACCGCTGAACTAGCTCCTTTAGCTAAAACTGCTGATGTTACTGCAATAAGGGCTAAGACTGATAAGATGCCTGACGATTTAGGAGCTGAATTAGGTAAGTTAGCAAAATCTGCTGAACTAGCTCCTTTAGTTAAAACTGCTGAACTAGCTCCTTTGGCTAAAACTGCTGATGTTGCTGCTATAAAGGCTAAGACTGATAAGATCACAGATACCTTAGGAGCTGATGTCATTGCTATAAAGGCTAAAACTGATACTATTCCAGCTGACTTAACAGCTAAAGTAACTGCTATAGAAACTGCTACAAATGCTGCTAATTTAGGAGACAAGGTTACTGCAATACAAACTAAGACTGATAAGATCACAGATACCTTAGGAGCTGATGTCATTGCTATAAAGGCTAAAACTGATACTATTCCAGCTGACTTAACAGCTAAAGTAACTTCTATAGAAACTGCTACAAATGCTGCTAATTTAGGAGACAAGGTTACTGCAATACAAACTAAGACTGATAAGATTACAGATACCTTAGGAGCTGATGTCATTGCTATAAAGGCTAAAACTGATAAGATGCCTGACGATCTAGGAACTGAGTTAGGTAAGTTAACTACAATAGGAAATGCTATAAATGGTAATGGTCACGTCACTGAAGCTGCTAAAGCTGTACTAGAGAGCAGTTTCAAGCAAGCTATCACGGATGCTGGGCAAGAAGGTAGTGAATGGCTTAGAAATGAGATAAAAGAGATAGTGTCACAGCCATCCTTCGAGATTCCAACAGATTCAAGTTCACCTCTTTCTTGGGATTGGTAATGTAAGTGCCAGTAGATGATATCTCGCTATGTCATTTACTGTTGTCATTACAGCATGTGATACACAGCTGTACGAACATTATTCTGTAGGAAGATGTCATGCCAGTGCCCAGACACTGGCATCCATTTTCCCATCATCATAAGAAACGTTATATTTTAACATTACTTTTATACTCGCAAATTTAACTGGATCCCAGACTCATGTGTCAATGTTAAACAAAATACCATGGAATTCAAGAAGACAATTCATAGGAAATTACTAGATCCAAAAAAGGCAAAATGCTACTTAAATAAAACCCCTATAACAAACAATTACGGTTAATTTTTACTACGCGCAGTAGACTAATGCCTTTAAAATACTTAACTAAGATTTAATATATAAATTTAATAGCTCTTATCTACCAGGAAGATCATTTGCAGTACCAGGCCCTAAATCTATTACACGAAAAACATTACAAGCTGATAGAAGGGTATTTGGTCCTTGTGCACCATTATTAAATATGACATCTGATAAAACTGCTGCATCCCCATCAGTAACACGTTTATACCCTCCACTCTGAGCATAATGTTCTATTTGATTTCTTGCTTCTGTTCTTCTTTGTTGTTGATCGCCTGCAGCACGAGCAAATTTTAACTCCATTCCAACTGGATGAGTACCACCTCTACTTTCCATGGATCGTAATAATACTAAGTCTAACTTTTCTCCTCCTCCTAACTGAAATTCAATTATTACTCTGGAAGGGTTGTTACAGATATAAAATAGTCCGTGCAGTACAGAATGAAATCCTGCTTCTCCAGCATGATCCCTGTCTACTACCCACTTTAATGATTGAAGTTGTGCATTATTTTGCTGATCTGGATGTAACACATTTGAAATTGCTTGGAACAACTCTCTATATCTGTCAGCGTTTTGCCAACCAGTATTCATTACTATTTTTGCAGCATTGTGAACATTATTAACACCGCCTATCCGCAAATGCTGGCCTTGAGAAAGGACATTGTTAAAGCTCTGTTGATAATTATTAGGTGGATTAAATTGTCTTAGATTGGCAGTTAATCCAAGATTATCTTGATCCCTTCTGCTTGGGTTTAAGCTGCATGTTAGCTCATATACACGAGCATTTTCCAGCTTTGCGGTAGATTCAAACCTATGTTAGGAAACTGATGAGCTAATGTATGATGAACATTAAATACAACAACTTCTTCTCTTTGATTTCTTCCTCGTAACACATGTAGAACCATCGTTAAGGCACGATCACCAACATTTACTTGTGAAATTCCTCCTTGCGGACCTAACATCATATCATCGTCATGATAGCGAAATAAATACTTAGTTACTCTGATCCGATTTTGCTCTATCTGCACAGTTCCCCTTGCAAACGCAATATTTGAAAAAGCAAATCCAGTTGTATAGAGGAATACCCTTCTATCTCTGGCACTAACGCCATCTCTATTTCTAATACCTGGTACAGCAGGCACACCAAAAGCTGGATAAAGTAGGTAATCTTCAACATTCTCTTCAATCTCTCTGTTACCAACAGGCTCGAATAACCTTTCTACCAAAGAATGTTCTCTTTCCAAGAAATCTTCTACGCTAGACGAAAAACGTCTACGATTAAGATCAAAATTTAATCCTACACAGACAGCATTACCTGATGAAGTATGGATAGACAGTGATGAAATAGGGCATCTGTTAACGTAATTCTCTGCTTGCTCTAACGCATCTGCAGCACTTCTTCTTCCTGCTTTAAGCTCAATTATGATAGACACAGAATCCCCCAATCTTTGCACACCACGCACAAGAAAAGTAATATCCGTATACCCACCTCCTACAAATAGCTCAAGGTAAACGCCAGCTCCGTGACGATGCCCAAAGTTCATCAAAAAGCCTGACAAAAAGCCATGGTGATCAGACTCTATGCCATTAAAATTTAATGGGCGATTATTGTCATTAAGTAACTGATAATACCCATCATATGTATCCAAAATATACTGCAAAATCCTTCTTGTAGAACCCCTTACGTTTTCTGCATCATTGTCTGCCAGGTTACTTATCAAGTTTGGTATACGGTTATTTTGCAGCCCAGGTGTTCTGGTAATTTCGTCAAAACCATTGCATGGGGATGCTGAGTTTGCGGTAAATTCTCCATCTTCAATTCTCCTACATTCTACTTCATCTTCATCCACCTGATTCTGCTTCCACGCAAATATCTTATATTCCTCAAAAACAAAATCATCTTGTCCATCTAGTAGTGCTTCTACTTGCTGCCTCTCTTGCTGACTGAACCTTGAGCCAGGGCTATTTTCCCTATCAGAAACAGTAAAACACTTTACAGTCCTGTACCCTTCTCTATCTCTCTTATTGGTTAGGATAGCAATTTTTAAATTTCCCTTTCCACGATTATTTGGATCATTATCAAAACGAAAGAAAACCCTTTCATTATTTGCAACACCAGAATCATGTGCGGTAGCAAGCATACCAAAAAAGAATGCAGGAAAAAAACGATCTTTGCCAACAGAATGCAAAAAAGATGGGCACTGACCAAGAAAGGATCTAAAATCTCTTATAAACTCTTGACAATTTCCATCAAGTAAATTTCTAGCTAAACCAGTATTGTGCATAAAATACCTCTATCTTCTATGATCAGAAAAATCACTAACTCCAGCACCTTCTAGCATAGGCTGTGGATCACTATCTCTAGATGGCAAAGGTGACTTCTTCTCTAACTCAGAAAATAGCTTTTTTGCCAACTCGTCATAGTATATATCATCTTTCATACCAACTCTGCTAATCATTCTTAGATTTTTAACTATAGACTCTTCAAAATTTTTAAAGTCTGTAGCTGAACAAAACTTCTTAGCAAATTGCAGTATTTCTAGTATTTCACTCTTTTTTGCATTTGTAGCGCTATCTCTTTTGTTATCATTCGCCCAGTCAATAATCAATCCTGAAAGTGCATAATCGATTGGAGCTATCCCGCCGAAGAAAAAAACTGCAGCCTTTTCTTCTTTTCCTTTATGATTATTGAAATTACCACACTTTATAAGGTCCATCATGATTTTCCTAGCTTGAGTACTTAACTCAGGATTTTTAAGTATTATGTCTGAAAGCGAATAAAGGAGAAGAGTATAGTCCTGAGATGAAATTATTTTCTCTTCTAGTATTTTATCTTTAAACATTGGAGTGATAATTTGAACTGTATCAAAAAAGCCATGGCGTATTAATAGACTAAGAAGCGAATATACTCCTTTGTCTTTTTTTGACAGGTTGCACTTTTCTTGATCACTCATTATGTGAAAACAAAAATCTAAAATAATGGTACCGTTATGGTTACATTGGACAGAGGACAAAGCAGTAACTGTTTCAGTAATTTTCTTCTTTTTATCATCTTCTTTTAAATGGTTATAAAAATACTCTACTCCTTCACTCCACTTAAATTCTACAGCTTTATTAAAACCCTCTACTGCATTATCATGTTTCTTAAATTCTCCAGATTTTTTATCAATCCAAAAGCTAAGTACAGGGTCTTGCCCTTTCATATAGCTCAACAATTCACTTCTTACATACTTATCGTTGCGGGTTGCAGGCTTACTATCATCATCCAGCTCTTCAGCAGAGAAGCTAGCTCTATAGGAATTAAGCTGCTCTTGAAAAAGCTGGGGAATTTTATCTATCACACAATACCTGCATGCTATATCATATCTAGAAAGCGGATTCTTTATTCCACCTATTTTTTCTTCAACTAGCTTCTGACCTAACGTTGTATTATTCAATTTTGTACCTGACCAACAACTTTCGTCTTGGAATACATTGTACAAAAATTGTAACCCATCATCTTTAAGATATTCCACTTGTCTCATATAGGTTTTCACCCACCTTTCAATAGTTAAGCGTCTTCCAGCAGTAACATTAGAATCCGTATGTCTAACATTATCTTGTAGCTTCTTAAGTATTGTAGCATGACGTTCTACTTTTTTCCTTGGCATTATAAACCCTCCTATTTAAAATTCATGATATTATGTAAAAATTATAATCAAATTACAACACTAAAATTACCAAGATATAGAAGAATTTCATGCAAAGCATTCTTATAAACAAGGATATAGTGCATCATGAGGGTTTTAAAAGTCTATTGCTCACCTAAATTTTTAAATGGCCATATTTTGCTCAAAGTTAGCAATGATTCATTTTACAAGCAATGCTTTATGTTGGTTAGGCGCTTTTTCTACTCTTAGCTCGCTCATATTACATCTTGGTAAGCATAAGCCCTTTTGAAGTTGCTTTGCAACTTGCATTTGATTTTCATGATCATTGACTTTTCTATCATTACTAAGCGGTAAGTTATTTCCCTTCTATTCTACATTTTGAGAAACTTTCTTTTCTAAATCAAAAATCTCATTCCAGTTGTATCTACCTTCCAGCCCAAGTCTTTTACTCTGTTTTTCTGCCACATTCACCAAATCTGCTTTAGAAGTATTTTCTTCATCTTTAAGTAACTTATGTAAAATCTTAAAAATGTCTATCAGATGAGTTTTTGCATCAAAGTCTTTTTCTTTTTTTATAATATTAGATTCAATATTATATAAATCTTGTTGTAACTGTTGATTTGTAGCCTTGAGTTTATAGCTTTGATCTAGCTGTACTAATTGGCTAGAATGCATAAACTTTTCAGGCCTTTCAAAATATCCCTGCTCAATAGCATCGTAAACCCAATACCCACCAAGTGCGCAATCCTCGCCTATTTCCTCTTTACAATTTTTGAACTTTTCTAATATTTCCTTTTTGTTACTCACTTCTACTATAATTCTGCTTTTATCTTGTACGTCAGGATACAGCCTAACGTCTATCTCTCCCAAACTAGTATAAAAAGTTAATACTATATTGCTACCTTCTGTAAGATCTGTGTAATTCCTTATACCTTCTTCATTTTTAACTTCCACTTCACTATTACCAATCTTTATTATATTTCTTCCGTATCCTACTTCTCCCTCAGTAAGTTCTAAATCCCTTGCTCCATCTGTAATTTTTGCAATATGTATCGTACTGTCCTTTGAATCATACGCGTCAAGTTAAGAGATTGTAAGTAAATTCAGGGAAGTTAAGGTAGATACTCTAGTTTTTCTGTACTTGTCTTTTAATGAAAATCGAGACCAAGTTATGGTAAGCTTTTTAAGAAAAACTTTCAAACTATTAACTTTATTCTTTAGTGCTAAAAATAACTCTCTAACCCGCCTTTTTAGCTCAATAAATGCCTTTGTTAAGCTAAGTTCTGTATTCTTTTTCACTTCTGTGCAACCAACTATGCCGTGAAATATAAGAATTGCGCACAATTTAGCATATAGTTCACATAATACTCTGCATGGCTTTCCTTTTAGCTTATCAAGTCTGATATGGCTTTTATACAATTTAAATAATAACTCAATTTGCCACCTTACTCTGTAAATCGTTAATACTTGCTCAGCACTAATTTTATTTTCTGGAACATTAGTTATAAATATTGACCAGTTCAACAATTTTTGATTTCTTTTAGAGGATGTATATCCCTGCGATCTTGCTAATCTATTAGCTTTCCTTCTTCTGGCCATAGACTGTTCTTCAGTTAGTTTCTGACATATAATTCTTACTCTAATTTTTGCTTCTTTTCCTAACAATACCTCGTTTTCTAAAAATAACTTATCCTCTAAACATTCTAATAACTCCATTTTTTGATTTGTTTCTACATCATATATGTTGGTATCGGATTTATAACGACTTATGAAATAAGCTCCTATTTCATTGATTTGTTTAAAAGAACTTGGCACAAAATAACCGAGATCAGATATTAGCAAATCATTGCTTAATATATTACTTAAATGTTTCCTATATCCCTGGTCTGATCTTACTCCCTCCGTTAAATTAAGTTGGTCTATTATCTGATTCATGTAGTCGAAAACTAATTGTAACTTTATTCCATACTTAGTATTGCTTTCATAGCCACTGTAGCTAGTACCATAACCTTTATACATCTCTTCCATACTGTTAGGTAGAGTAATATAGCTACTGTCCAATAATTTAACACTATTAAATTGCTGTAAGATTTTGCAATCAACTTGCAAGATATTTTTGAAGAGAACCACAGATTCATTATACATCCTTTTCATAAATTCCACTGCTTCTTCAGTAAATCTAAAATCCAAACCTTGTTTTGTTATATCTATCGAGTCCTCGTTTAGTAATTGACACATTGTTTCTACGCTACAATTATCAACCCCTATATTACCCAAGACCATGGCTTTTACGAACGATGAACCTTTTAGCTTTCTCTTTCTTTTTATAAACCTTGTTGTAATTGAGATTTTGTCTGCTTTTTCATTAAAAAATTCTTTGAGCTTTTTTGATAAGCTAGTTATTTTATTCATTGGTTCTCTCACTAAAAGTATTTCTGGGAGAACTTATACCTTATTATTCTATCTCTTTCATACCTTTATTTCCTTAACTTGACGCGTATGGTCCTTTGAATATTCTAAATAGAGAGTAGAGTTATCAATTTTTGCATCTTTCACCTCACCAGTGGATGCACTTTTAACAATTTCCATAAAATCCAAAGTAAGTTGGATAGAATACTCATAAGCTTCTATCATATTGGTTTTGTGGTCTTTAAATTCTGACTCTAGCATATTGAGTACATTCATACTGTTTATATTATATAACACTGCCCCTTTCGATATTAAGCCACATACTATATTACTAGCAACTTCAGGATTTTTCTTTAATTCACTAATTCTTTTTATCACATAATCCATAAAGCTATACTTACTCTCATGCATCTTCCTATATAGCTTTCCTTGATGAGGAAAATTAAACCTTACCCCACATTCTATAGCTTCATTTACAACTTCTTCCAGTTGATTCATATCTTGAGCCGCATCTACTTCATCTAAAAACGTTTTCAACATTACTTGCTGATTTAATATTAAATTATTCCATAGAGTTTTTTTACTGCCTAACTCCTTAAAATCCTTTGCTCCTGCTATTAACAATAACTTTTCCGCTTCTTTATAAGCAGTTTTATCACTATGAAAAGCATCTCTGATAATTTGAAAAATCTGGGACTCCCCTTGATCTTCATGAAGATTTAAAATTCTACTTAAATTTTGAGTATTCCTATGTTTATCCAAAAACTTTTTTAGTTTAATAAGACATCTATTCGGAGAAGGAGGATTATTTTCATCCAAAACATTATATAACTCTTGTTGCAGTATCTTTTGCTCATTAGTTAAAAGATATTCTTCAACAAAGTAGTTGCGGTTATCAATTGCAATATCAAGTGGAGTTTTTCCTTGCTTATCGCACATACTAGGGTCAGCTCCGTTTTCTAGCAGCAAGTCTACACACCAACTATAGTTAGTATTGGCAATATGGTGTAAAGGTGTTTTCCATTCGTTATCATGTACATTAGGATTAGCCCCTGCGTTTAGTAGGAAATCTATACCGTTAAGACCAGTAGCATAATGTAATGGTACTCTTCCTCTATCATCCTTTACATTAGGATCAGCTCCTGCTCTCACAAATAACGCCACAGAATCATCATATTCTTTCTCTACCCAAGCGATGCTTGATATTGCATGCAATACTGTCAACTTAGATTCTCCTCTTCTAAGATTGAGAACAACCTTTAGATCTTGATTGCTTTGATTTTTTTCTAAAAATTTCTTAAGTCTTGCAATATAGCCATTTTCATCATAATCACCTTCGTCGTTAAAAGACGGGCAAGCTTGAAGGATACTCAATAATTCATTATTTAATTCATTTTGACTTGGCGTTAAATCCAATACTTCACCGGACCATGCGCATGTTAAATCGTCAAATGTATCTTCTTCAAGAATATCAACTAAAGAACGGCTATCACGACATAGTAATGAATATTTGAGTAACTCATACCTATCATCTTCTTGATTCTGCTTTAAATTATCAATTTTAGCTAAGTATCTTAGGGTTTTATTCTTATTTCTTAATAGAGGATCTGCCCCATTTTTCATTAAAGCATATACTGCTTCTTTATGACCACCCTTAGCTGCAAAGTATAATGGTGTTAACTTCTTTCTGTCCATTGCATTAACATTTGCATCGCTTTCTATTAGGATCTTTACTATCTCTGTATAGCCGTTTTCAGCAGCTAAATGTAATGGGGTTTTTTCAAATTCATGACCTACTAGATTAACATTAGCCTCATTCTTTATTAGAGTTTCCACCACCTTCTTATGACCACTCCAACTAGCTAAATGTAATGGAGTTCTCTTATGCTTATCTACTGCATTAACATCAGCTCCGTTTTCTATTAGAGCCTTTACTACCTTTGTACAGCCAACGCTAGCAGCTAAATGTACCAGTGTACATTGCTCAAAATTTATTATATTATTTACGTCAAAGTTAGTTTTTTTCCACTCTTCATATATATGTGGATCTGCTACTTCTAACTTTTCTTTTATTCTTTTAATTACGTCATTTGTACCTAAATCATTACCAGTACTTATTTCTTCTAATATCCCTAACCACGTATGTATCATATTCCTACCTCATATTGTTTTACTAGCCATACAGAAAATCCATCAATAACCCTTCTATACTTAATTTTCCAATACTCATGATCTACATGATGATCGTTGAGTTACTTTGCCTACATCCGTTTCGTTTAGCTTACACCCAGGCTTATGCATAATACTATAAGCAATTCCTCCAGCTATCAATGCAGCAGTTAAAGATATGCCAGTTATAATCAATACTGATAATCCAGCACTAGCAGCAGCACATCCAACTATCAGCATGGTTGTTATACCTACAGCAAAACTAATTTTCACTGCTTTATTAGTAGTTTCTGAAACTTTTGAATGCTGTTTTATCCCTTCTTGAGTGCTAGATAAAGGTCCTTTTATTTTTTGTACTGTGTACAATATATTATCTTCAACAGCAAGTTCGTTATCTTTGGTGGCAAAATGTGAAGAAACGTTGCAAGGACTGTTATCACATTTAGTATGTTTTAAGTATTCTGGAAAAAACTCAGGAGTTTCTGAAGGGATCATGCCCAGATTATCCTTTATATTAAGATCAATTTTTTCTCTACTCTCAAGATACTTAAATATTTCTGAGTGACCATTGAGCTTAGCCAAGTGTAAAGGAGTGCAGCCTCTGTTACATTGCACGTTAAGATCAACATCTTTTTCATCTACAAGATATTTAACTATTTTTATATGACCATTAATAACAGCGTTATGTAAAGGAGTATAGCCACTGTTACATTTTAGATTAAGGTTAATATTTTTTATATCTGCAAGATATTTAACTATTTCAAAGTGACTATTGTAAACAGCTAAGTGTAAAGGAGTCTCGCCATTATTATTTCGTAAATTAGGGTTAGCATTTTTTACATCTACAAAATATTTAGCTATTTCTAAATGACCATATTCAGCAACTTCATGTAAAAGAGTGTTGCCATACCCATCCTGCACGTTGAGGTCAATATTTTTTTTATCTACAAAATATTTAACTATTTCTAAGTGACCGTCAAAAATAGCCATACCTAAAGGAGTATCCCCAGCCTCATTTTGCACGTTAAGATCAACTCCTTTTTCATCTACAAGATATTTAACTACTTCTAAATGATCACCCTCAGTAGCAGCATGTAAAGGAGTATTACCCTCCTCATTTTGTATATTAGGATCAATCCCTTTTTCATCTATAAAATACTTGACTACTTCTAAGCGACCATTGAAAGCAGCTACGTGCAGAGAAGTACCACCTCCCTCATTATCCTGCACATTAGGATCAACCCCTTTTTCATCTATAAAATACTTAATTATCTCTAAATGACCACCTTCAGCGGCATCTTGTAAAGGAGTATTACCATCTTTACTCTGTACATTAGGATCAACTCCTTTTTCATCTACAAGATACTTAACTATCTCTAAGTGACCACCTTCAACGGCATCATGTAAAGAAGTACGGCCAAGATCATCTCTTACATTAGGATCAACCCTCTTTTTGTCTATAAGATACTTAACTATTCTTAAGTAACCAGTACGAGCAGCTATGTGCAATAATGTAACTTTTTTACAATCTTGATAATCGGTAAGCGTGACAGTGAACAGATAACTTACTTCATATTTATTTTGACGCCATTTTTTATATACGCCTTCATCTTGTTCTTTTAACTTCTCTTGTATTCTGCGAATTAAATCGCCTTTATCTATTGAACTGAATAATTGTTCCCACTGAGCTAAATACATAATTATACCTCACTTAAGTATATGATATAATAAGTATTGGAAAAGGATAGTAAAGAATTTTTCTATCAAACTTGATTGCGAATAGTTGCTTCCTTAAGTTGAGTTTGGTAAAAATTGCTATTAGATAATTTTTTCATCTGCCATTTACAAGAGAACATGGATTAACTTATTTTTAGTATAAAGATTGTAAATACCAAAAAATTTCTTGAAAAGAATCTCTAACTCGGTATTCATTAACTATGCTTTTTTAAAATTTTTCATAAACTTAAGTGAGGTATAATTATGGATTTAGATAAATTAACCGAAGCAGCTTTTTCTATTATTAAGGATGATGATCCTTATAAAGCATCTAAACAACTTCAAATAAGAAATTGGGGCTGTGGGTACTTGGAGATTATTAATACCGGAAACCTTTCCTTTTTCCTTGATATACTATCAGATGAAGAATGTTGGGAAAAAACTAGTACAATACATGGTATCAAACTCAACAGAAGAGTAGCAGCAAAAAAGATGATTGAACCTCAGAGTTGGAAGGGTACAAGCAATCCACTAGAGGACTTTTATCTTTACCAAATTGCGTTTTGGTGTTGCTTAGAAGAGGATGTAATCACTATGTTTGAGCATTTTAAACAAAAGCATGGAGTAAAAGGTGGTGATTCAGATGCATTAAAGAAATTAGCTAAAAGAATGAGTGGAAGTTGGTATACAGATGCAATGATGCAGTTTTGGTCGCATTTTATTAGTGGATACGTTTCAGAGTTAGATCTAAAAGGTCGGCACCCCTATGTCTTTGGCTTACACTATGCAGCAATAAGTTCAAATAGAAGACGTGTAGAAGCAGTAGAGTTCTTTTGGGATAAAGTTAAGTCATTACCTGAAAGTGAATTAAGTAATCAGGAAAAGGATGAGATCTTTATGACAACTGCAGTGAATGTAGCAAAAGATAATGGTTATCCTGACGTATTTGAATTTTGCCTCAGTCAAATGAATCCTAATAAGTACTCAGAATTTCTAAAAAGAGATTTGAGGGAAAATCGTTATTATGCCTCTTTAAATAGAACACTAGAAACGCTTAATTTTGATAAATTTCAAGAGTTGTTTGATTGTTTTAAACCAAGCAGTGTTTCTACAACTAATTACGATGTTTGGTTATACTCTATAAAAATACTGAATTACTCAGGGCCTTACGTGCATGCAGCTGCGAAGCTTTTTATACATATATGGATGAAAGAAGGATTTGATAATCATCGTGCTTTTGTAATCAATGAAGAAGTAATGGATAAATCTGCTTCCGTTTATGGAAATTTATTAATACGTTGGGTAAAGGCAGGCTGCATGGAACCGGTGTGGATGATACTAGATAAGCTGAACTCTAATCAGATTAAAGAATTTATGACTTATGAACAAGCAGATTATATACGTTCTGTATTAGAACAAAGAAACGATAACTCATTAAATAGATTTCTAGCCTATAGTAGATCCATTGCTGAAGATCTTAATCAAAATGATACACCTGGTCCAGGAAGTGACTTAGCTGAGCTTGAGCTAATAAAGCAATCATCATCTATAAAGAGATAAGTGAAAGTTAATAAATGCTGTAGGTTATACTGTTTCTTCATGTAGATTTTTATATTCTCTTGCCGAAATACTTTTATACAAACAAAAGCTTTTCATTGGTAATTTTTTTAATGCTGTAACAAGAAGTTAAGTTTTCATTTTGTTATAGCATTTGTTTTTATGTAAGTCTCATTTGTGTTAACTACATATTAGTCAGATTGATTTATTATGTAGGAAAAAGATATTAGTTATTAACTAAATGCTACTTAATTTACTAAGGTTAGAATATATTCATTTGAGGCAGCTTTGTGGAGTTATAGCTCTTTTCATAATAGTCCGAAAAGCTTATAGAAAAGCGGAATCAACAGCATGACGAAAAGACGTAAATAGAGGAATGTTTTTCCTGATTTTGTTTTTTATAGCAAACCAATGGTGCTCAATTTTATTGAAATCTGGAGAATATGGCGGTAAATACAGAATATCTACACCAACGCTTTTGGCAAATTCAACAGTCTTTTTAGACTTATGAAAAGTTCCATTATCCAAAATCACCGTTTGTCCAGGCTGTAAAATTGGTGCAAGAAATTGCTCAAACCAGCCATTAAAAACCTCTGTATCACAATAGCCTTCGAAGGTCATAGGTGCAACGATTTTTCCCTTATTTAAAGCATGCTAACTCTCTGAATTTTTTTACCTGATTTTAGTGCATTCTCCTTTTCTGCAATATCCATATGTTCTGTATTGTCTATACCAGATTCATCAATATATCAAATTTTTAGGGGACTCTGCCGATATGACTTTCAAAAATTCAGCACGTTTTTCTTCATTTCTTTCTTTATATCAATAAGTCTTTTTTTGCGTTTAAATCCACTTTTTTTAGAGCTGTATGAATCGTTTGATGACTATATATTGCCTCAGCACCTCTGATTGTGTTTTACCGCCGTGTTTTTTTATAAATTCTGCAAACGCATTCCAATCGGTGATTTTATGATTATAGCCTCTACTTCTCAGTTTCTTCGATTCCTGTTTCTTTCCGCCTTTTCTCCCATTTGTACAATGTTACTCTACTGATTTTGAACCTCTTTGCTACTGCTGTTTTACTCTCTCCTTCATCTAACGCCTGAATGGCTTTTTTCCTTAAGTCATAACTGTACGCTGCTGGCACTTTTACCTTCTTATTACCCTAAATCTCTATTTTATTCTGTTGCCACTATTATTAGAAGGGCTATAATTCAGTAAAATTTAAGAATTTTAATAGTTTAGCAGCATGAAACACGCAATAAACTGCCACTTTTAAATTTGATCAGACTTAATTAAAAAAGACAAGATTTTCAATAATTTGCCAAAATCTAATCCAGAATTCGGGTTGAAAACATGGCAAAAATTAGATGAAACTGCTTTACAACATAGTATAAGCTTACAATGGGTAATATGTATAATTAGAAAGCAAGCTATAGGAAGAAAACTAAAATACAGAAATCAGAGACACCAAAAAAGAGATATAAATTTTAGACAAAGTAAGTCATGAAGGGTATATTTTACTTTCAATCAAAGCTTCTATGGCAATAATTCTTTTAGATACAAAAACAATAAACCGTATAGCAGCGGGTGAAGTAATCGAAAGGCCAGCAAGTGTAGTAAAGGAATTAGTAGAAAATGCAATAGATGCTGGAAGTTCAAAAATAGAGATCAAAATAGAAAGTGGTGGGCGCAATCTTATAACTGTGACAGATAATGGAAATGGAATAGAAAAGGAAGATTTGGAACTTGCGTTTATGCGCCACGCTACTTCAAAATTAAGCGATAGTGAGTTAATAGAAATCAAGCACCTTGGGTTTAGAGGAGAAGCTTTGCCTTCAATTGCAGCAGTAAGTAGAATGAACTTATCGTCTAAGGCAAGTGGAGCAAAGGAAGCATGGTCTATAAGGTATGAAGGAGGAGAAAAAGTAGGAGAAGTTATCCCTTGTTCTCTATTGGAAGGTACATATATTGAAGTTCGTGACTTATTTTTTGCGACTCCAAATAGACTAAAATTTCTAAAAACCGAAAGGGCAGAAACACAAAGTATTGTTGATATTGTGAATAACTTAGCGATGATTAATTATAGTATTGGGTTTACTCTCACTTCCGGTAATAAAAAGCTCTTAAAATATGTTAAGCAAACTTCATTATTTAACAGATTATGTGAAGTAGAAGAAGAATTTCAGAGCAATTCGTTGGAAGTTAAAGAGGAAGAAGAAGGCATCAAACTTAAGGGACACATCTGTAAACCTAATGTCAATCGTAGCAACTCAACTCAGATTTATACGTTTGTTAATGGGAGGCCAATAAAAGACAATCTACTTGTTGGTGCAATTAGATATGCGTATCACGATTTTATTCCAGACAATAGGTATCCTTTTGCAGTGTTGCATTTAGAAGTACCATATGACCAAGTAGATGTAAATGTGCATCCAAATAAATCGGAAGTAAGATTTCAAAATAAGAGGTTAATATATGAAATAGTGAGAAGAGGGCTAATAAAAGCGTTGTCAATGAGAATAGGTACCTCTTCAGTGAGTGATATTGATGGATCTAGGTGTCAAGGTATTGGAGAAGAACTGGGTGGTTCGCCTCTTGATGTTAGTGAAAGTCAAAGGAATAATGAGCGTGTTAATAATGGAAAAAGCAGAGAAGTAAAGGGTCAAAAAGAATTTTACGAAAGGAGGCCAAATCTTTTAGAAAATCGTCTAATGAAAGAATTCAATGCACCAGATGAAAGAAGGCAAAGCTTACCAGAAACGTTTAAATATGGAGAATCTCCACCCCAAAAGGGAACGATGGTTTTAGAAAGGAAGCAAATTGATTTAATAGCGGATCATCCTCTAGGATATGCACGCTGTCAGGTCTACAATACTTACATTATTGCTGAGGCTAAAGGCAAATTAATTATAGTAGACCAGCACGCAGCTCATGAGAGGTTGATCTATGAGTGCTTAAAACAAAAATCAAGCATAAAAAGGCAAAAGCTTCTTCTTCCTGAAATAGTCGAGATTAAAAACCAAGCAGGAATGGAGATGGTTGAAATGTATAAAGATAAGCTTTTCGAAATGGGTTTTGGTATTGAAATAGAATCAGAAGATAAAGTAAGGGTGAAAGAAATACCTGCAATTTTAGGAACAATAAATGTGAAAGAGATGGTGATGAATATAGTTGATAGATTAATGGAGATAGGAGATACGCTACCTATAGAAGAAAAAGTGAACAAGATACTAGCTACCATTGCGTGCCATGGGTCAATTAGAGCTGGAAGGGAAATGAAGTTGGAGGAGATGAATGAGTTGATGAGACAAATGGAGGAAACACCTTATGCTGGGCAATGCAATCACGGAAGACCAACGTATATAGAAATGAAACTAAGTGATATAGAAAAATTGTTTGAAAGGAGATGAGTTCAGTTTGTCAAAAAGGTTCCCAATTAAGTATACGTAACAGCTCTTCTGGTTATGGAGTATAAAATGTGAAAAAAGAGAATAAATGCTCTAATTTTTTAGATTACAAAGTAATAGGACAGGAAGTAAGAGGTTGTCCGGAAACTAGTAAACTCAAGCATATTCCCTACTTAACATAACTTTACTCATAGCCAGATATATGAAACTTTCAGTAGATGTTGTAAGTAAATCGTACTCCTTTGATAGTCTTCTATTTCTATTGATCCAAGCAAAAGTCCTCTCTACCACCACTGCCATTAAGTTAAGGAAAAGTGATGAACTGTATTATAAAATCAGGTAAGATTCACAAATTAAAAGAAGTAATGACATGAGTAAAAAAAAGAATAATCATGTTTATAAAAAATAAATTGATGAGTTTAAACTTTATAAACGCACACAGAGCATCCTCAAAAGACTTCTCACGAAAAAGAAAGCTGCCCTTCGTTAATGTATTTCTCCTGATTTTTAGAAAGAGTGTAAAGTCATTACAAGTGATGCTTAATGAGTTTGTTCTGCATACAAGAAAAGATTATACAATTACGGCAAGTGCATTTACTCAAGCAAGAAAGAAGCTAAAACATACTGCGTTTTCAGAGTTAAATGATGATATAGTTTCCCTATACTACCAAGATCAGGAATTTAAAACCCACCATGGCTTCAGAGTACTTGCATTTGATGCTTCAATACTGATTCTGCCAAAGAGCGACAAAATAATAGGTGAGTTTAGCTCAAGAGCAGTATGGAATGGAATCCAGAGATTTGAAGACTATACAAGTGCAACCTTTGAAGTTTGTTACGATGTGCTAAATAATATTGCAATAAAATCTGTGCTAAGTAGAGGTGACAGCTATGAGGTTGATTTAGCAATCGGTATGCTTGAATCCATAAAATCAGACGATTTGTTAATCTGTGATAGAGGATACGTATCTTATCGATTTCTTGCTGAGCTTACAGGAAGGAAAATCAATTATATAATTCGCTGTTCAAGTTCGTCTTTCAATGAAATAAACGCTATGTTTAAGCCGGAAAGCCCATCTAGTACGGTGGTAGTGTCTACCGCACCTATTAAAGTAGCAAGACAGCTACGAAAGCTAGGATTACCTGATGAGATGAAATTCAGGTTAGTCAAAATAATACTTTCTTCTGGCGAAGTTGAAGTGTTAGTAACATCTCTGTTAGATGAGAAACGTTTTACAGTTGAAGAGTTTGAGAGATTATATTACTTGCGCTGGGGAGTAGAAACATTTTTTTCTAGGCTGAAGGGAAGATTAAATTTAGAGAATTTCACAGGAAAAAGTATTGAAACTATCAAGCAGGATTTTTGGTCAACTATCTTCATCAGTAATCTAGAAAGTATCATGATAGAAGATGATGAAGAGACATTGAGCTCACAGAATAGTAAACTAAAAAAAAGCATCAATAAATCTGTCTCATTTAATGCGATTAAAAACTTAGCCTTTGATATTTTTTCTACAGAGTCAGACATAGACTGCATTATGGATCGACTATCACAGTTATTTTTGATGAACACTTTAGTGGTGAGAAAAGGGAGAAGAGTTGATCGTCATAAGATATCTGATATTCGTTCACTCAACTACCAGAAAAGAGCTAGAAAACATGTGTTTTAAATTCAAGATATCTTTTCAGTATCATTGCATTAGTACATTCTTTGCAAAATAACCTGCAATTATTACTTTTTTAAATAACTTGCACTTTTCAGACTCCCTTTTCTTAAAAATTCACCCTAGTATTTACCATAATTATCAATCACTTCAAATTTTTTGTCCAATCTTAACTTCTCTTTCCCTTAACTTAATGGCAGTGAGATCAGACCAGGGATATAGGAAACATTTAAGTAATATATTAAGCAATGATTTGCTAATATCTGATCTCGGTTATTTTGTGCCAAGTTCTTTTAAACAAATCAATGAAATAGGAGCTTATTTCATAAGTCGTTATAAATCCGATACCAACATATATGATGTAGAAACAAATCAAAAAATGGAGTTATTAGAATGTTTAGAGGATAAGTTATTTTTAGAAAACGAGGTATTGTTAGGAAAAGAAGCAAAAATTAGAGTAAGAATTATATGTCAGAAACTAACTGAAGAACAGTCTATGGCCAGAAGAAGGAAAGCTAATGTATCCGTTCAGAGGTGTGGCTTAAGAGACAATAGATAGAAGGTTTTGAAATGGATTTAACTTTTTTTGCCTCCAAGTGAGATACAACGAAATTATCCGCTCAAGGAATCTATTCCCTCGCTCTGACTGTGCAAAATATGAATTCTTACGATAGACAACATAATGCCGTATTTGTCGCTCAACATGATTATTCGTTAATGGAATATTCTCTGGATCATCCAAAAATGTCCACATCATTGGCTCGGATTTTATAATACCCTTTACCGTTCGTGAAGCTCCTTTTGCTTCAAGTATATAAGATATTTTTATCATGCAGTACTGCATAAATCTTCGTAACTCTTTAGCTTGCTTAGTGAACTTTGAAATACTAATTTCATTTTCTGACAAAGCGTTTTTTAATGTAAATAATCCATTAGCTGCATCTTTTAAACAATGGCCAAGTCTCATTACTTCACTATTCCAGCTATGAGATAACCTCTCGAAATTTCTCAATAAGTGAGCCCAACAAATTTGTCGTTTTTCATCACTGAAGTGGTTGTAAACTCCATATCTGTCGGTAATTACCCGATTTTTGTAATCACAAAATGCACTATTCTTTAAAAACTTCATTCCTCTTGTATCTGCTAACTTCATAAGACTTGCTTTATTGTTGGCAAACATCCAGCACCATTCCAATTTACCTTTGTTATAGTGACTGGTTTCATCAATATGCAAAATTTCGCTTGCTTTCATTTCTTCCTCTATTTGTTCATAGGCTTCTTTACATTTTGACGAGACCCTTGCTTCGCTATTGGACACACTACCAACACTTATACTCATGTTAAAGATGTCTTTCATGATATTCGCTATTTCTCGCTTTGAATTCTTATAAAACCCACTTAGTGATGCAACTACTGACTTAACTCTAGGACCAAAGGTATCAGGTGTAACTCCTTCTGGTAATTTGCTACTCCTTCTTTTTCCGCATTTACGACAGCGCCCATGTTCTAGTTGGTATTCCACTACGTAAGGCTTAATTTTTGGGAGATCAACATTCTGGTGAATATAGGGTTTGTTGCATACTGCAATTTCTCCACCACATTCACAAGTATCATGTAATCTTACTCTAATTACTTCATCTGCTTCCATTTTTATCCGATAATTTCCTTTATGACCAACTTGACCCCCTATCTTCCTGCCACCCTCTGACTTATCTTCTGGTGTGTCTTTTTTTATTTTGTACAGCTCTTTTGAACTTGGTAAAGATGAATTCCTTGAGTTCAAGCCAAGTCTCTCTCTTAGTTCAGCATTCTCTATTTCTAAGATTTTATTTTTTTCTTCAAGCTTTGCTACTTTTTGCTCTAAGTTTTTACATAACTCTACAATACTGATCAACAATTGAAGCATCTAGCCTTACCTTACTATCAACATTTTCTGTTATTATTACTTTGATATGTTATGTCAATTCTTTTTTATCCTTACCATACCTCTGAACGGATACGGAACAACTCTAACCAGTAGGGCAGGGGTGTTTGCTGCTGGTGATGTTCAAGATAAGGTATATCGCCAGGCAGTAGTTGCAGCAGGTACAGGGTGCATGGCTGCACTTGATGCAGAAAAATTTTTGGAATCATAATTAGTTCTAAAATTTTTAACTAAATTACTTGCAATTTTCTTTGTTTTTTTTATAATTATGTCAATAAATTATAGGTTAGGGAGAATTTAGTATGCTTTCGAGAAGTAATGTAGGTTTTAGAAGAAGTGTTGTTAATGATACAGGATTAAGGGTTCTGTCGCATTTGTAGGGAAGTAGAAAGAAGAATGATATAATTGTCTAAAAAAAAAGCAAAGATGTTTCGTATCAATCAAAAATTGTTGCCATATTTCAAAGGATTTAGCTTTTCAGAGGATGTTATCTGTATACATGAAATGTCGATTCTCTTTGAGCTATCGAGATTTGGAAGAAATGATGAGTATAAGGGGAGCAAAATGCTACGTTACAAAGGTGGGTTATCACCACTGATAGATGAGGCAGTAAGGAAAAGAAAGAAGCAGGTTGGTAGTAGTTGGAGAGACTTACATTAAATTAAACGGTAAATGGGTTTATTTATATACTGTAGACTTGTGTGTTAGTAGAGACAAGTCTGCAGCACTTGCATTCTTTCGTAAAGCCTTCAGGAGTAACTATCTTCCTGAGAAAATTGTAATTGATAAAAGCGGCAGTAATACTGCTGCTCTTGATGATTTGAATGCAGAAATTTCTGAAGATTACAGTTCTTCAAATAAAATATCTAAATAATATTGTTGATAGATTTATCAAAAAACTAATAAAGCCAATGCTTGGGTTTAAAAGCTTCCATTTCGCAAAGATTACCATCACAGGCATAGAAAATATTCGTATGATTCAAAAAAGACAAATTATTAAAATAATGTTTCTACTTTTGAGAATTTTGCTATGTTAATGGCTTCATAACTCCTATAATCCCACCTTTAATGATCTTCTTTCCTATGGTTTATAGATGCGACAGAACCATATAATATAACCAGTGTATTAGGTTACTATGTAAAAATGATTAACATAGAAGCTTTATCATCAAAATATTATTTACTTATTAGTTTAAAATACGTCACAATATAAAAATGAAAAATAGCCGATTAGCGGTAGTATTCGATTGGGATAATACCTTAGTTGATACTCAAGATAATATTTCTAATGCCATTAAGCATACTTTAGATTTGATGGGATCTGGCAGTAAAGTTGTTGATAGAAATTCTCATGAATCAAGAAAGAGCTACATGGTCAATTTGTTTGGTGATCAGTGGAAAAAAGCGAATCAGATATATCAAAAATACCTAGATAATGCATTGTTACAAAATATTACTCTGAATGAAGGAGTAGAGAAAATGCTGCAGACACTGAAAAGCCACAATATTTACCTAGCGATAGTTAGCAATAAGAAAAATACTAATTTACGTCAAGAAGTTGCCTACTTTAAACTAGATTCTTACTTTGAAAGAATAGTTGGATCATGTGATACTGCAGAAGATAAACCATCTGCAACTCCACTGCTATTTGCACTAGAGGAGAGTACGCTACCTGTAAATAGAGAAAATGTGTTTTTTGTTGGTGACAGCATCACAGATATTCTATGTGCACAAAATGCAAATTGCTTACCTATTGTATACGGACAATCAATAAGAGGTTATGAAGATTTGTTATATTTTCAACATTTTAATAAACTTACAGAATTCATAGTAAAGTATTTGAAAGATAGGTGGTAATGACAGAGATCGCTAGTGTACACAGGCGCTTTTGCGCATATTTAATAGATGTAGCAATTTTATTAATTCCAACCTTACTAATTGTGTTGTCATTAGGGGATTTTCCATTAATTTTACACCTTTCATACATGTGTATAAATTGTGGATACTTTACATATTTTATATCTTCAACAGCTCAAGCAACTCCTGGTCAACAGTTAATGAATATATATACTATCACTTTAGATAGTTCTAAAATAGGTTTGAGCTTAGCATTTGATCGCACTATCTCTCAGTTTTTCCTTCCTATGCTAAATAATTCAATTATCACCTTTATCAAACTTTTTCAAACATCAGTAAATGCTTTAAGTACACTAGAAGTGATTATAGTGATGCTTACCTTCAGTTGGTATTTAGTTGCTTGCTTCTCTCAGAGGAAACAGGCATTTCATGATGTGCTATTTGATACGATTGTTGTGAGAAAAATGAATTGATGTTGCCTTGATTGTTATGTAGATTACATTGGTATATTAGCTAAAGAAAGGTTATGAATAAAGAAATAGTAGAACATTTAAATAAATTACTTACAAATGAGCTGACTTCTGTACGCCAGTATCTTTTGCATTCTGCGATTCTTAAAAATAGCGGAATCAATAAACTTGCAGAAAAGATGAGAAAGGAGCTTAATGAAGAACTTGAGCATGCAAATAGGTTGGCAGAAAGAATTTTACTGCTTAAGGGCATGCCAAATTTTCAAGATACAAATAAAATCTCAAAGTATGAAGGAAAGTTCACAAAAGATACAATGCAGAAAATCTTAGAAGATAATTCTAACTTAGAAGAAGAAGGTATCAAGGGCATCAAAGAGGCAATTTCCGTTGCTGAAAAAGAAAAGGATTTCGTGAGTGTAATGTTATTAGAAGGACTACTGAAAAATGAGGAAGAGCACTTACATTGGATCAAAGAACAGATTGACCTTATTGAGCTTATGGGTATTGAAAATTACTTGAGAACACAAATATAGAGTGTTAAGAAAAACAGTATTTATTTTCATTATACCTTTTTTATTTCTTTTTTCACTCGGGTTATGGCAGTTATTTAGATTGAGCTGGAAGAATAATATTATCAAAAATATGGATCTTCCAGTTATTCATCTACTGCCTAGTGATAATCTTTCAAAGTTTAACTACAGAAACGTTAAAATCGACGGAATTTTAAGTGATATAGAACTATATGTTTTCGCAGGTCAACGTGGCTATCATGTGCTGTCTCCTATGTTGCTTATCAATGGACATTACATGTTAATAAATAAAGGAATAGTCAGAGAAAAAAAAGAAGAAAAAGCAAAAATTGAAAAAGTAGCTGCTGATGGCGTTTTGTATTGTGATGGTAGCAAAAATTGGTTTATCAAAAATGATATTGCTTCAAATACATGGTTTACCTTAAGTACAGAAGAAATCTCCAATGATCTAGGTATTAAGCTAGAGAAATGTATATTGTGGCAAGATAATTTTGGTGGCAAATTGACTATACAGCCAATAAAGCATCTTGAATACGCAATTACTTGGTTTGCACTTTCCTTGATTTGGCTCATTATGTGCGTATTTTACTATAGGCAAAATATATATAAGTCGTAGAGATACAGTGTGGAAAAAGAAAAGCTACAAATAGAAAAAATGCAACAAAGTGGAAGAAAATACTTATTACAAGGGTTAGTGATATGTCAGTGTTGCAAATCCGTTTATTATGGAATGAGTAATGCTAAGGGAGGAAGAAGTTACTATCGTTGTCCTGGAAAACGTTTTGGTGAATGTAACAGCAAATCAATACGCGCAGATATACTAGAAGGGGTAGTATGGGAAGAAGTGAAGATGTTAAGAGGGCATATAACGAAGGAAAAGTGTGATTTATCAGAGGTAGATTGGGAGACTAAATTTAATATAATTAGAAAGTTAGTTCAGCGTATTGAAATTGATGATGATAATGTACATATGGTGTTTCGATTAAAAGAACTCGCTCTCGAAAGACAAAAAGAAGATATTCAACCTTGTACCAGAATTATAAAGAATGTAGTGCTATCAAATGCAATAGGAATGCATAAAGTTAGCAATGCCCTGGCTGCAATATCAGTTGCAGTGAAACTTGGAATTAGTGATGAAGAGATTAAAAAAGGTCTTTTGGAATTTAAAGGAGTAGCAAGGAGATTTTCTTTAATTGCCGATATTAAAGGTGTTAAGTTAATTGAGGACTATGCTCATCATCCAAATGAAATACAAGCAACCCTGGCAGCAGCACGTTTGACCACTAAAGGAAAGGTAACAGGAATTATCGAGCCGCTTCGTTTTGCTCGTGTTCGTAATTTTTTTGATGAGTTCGTACGAATTTTCATGATGTTTGATTATGTAATTCTCACTCCTGTCCATCCTCCAGAAGATAAGCCTATTCCTGGCTGTGGAATTGATGATATACAAAAAGCCTTGATCAGTAATGGGTTTAATGATGTGAAGATTATGAATGATGCTTTACTCATTTCACATTTTATTAGTAATTCGACAAGTTCAGGAGATGTAGTATTATTTATTGGTGCTGGTAGTAATATAGCTAAACTAGCGAAAGAAACTGCAAAGCTGCTGCTAGTAAAATAAACTTAAGCATTGGTGATTTATATGATAAAATTGTGTAGTAAAACTGGATCCCAGTGTCTAGGCAAACAACTGTACAGACATTGCGATATGGGGATAGCTTCCATTAAGAATGGTGTCATCCCAGTGCCCAGACACTGGGATCCAGAAGACTTAACTTTAAATAAGTGGCTGTATAATAAAAACTGGATTCCAGTGTCAAGCACTGACCATCCGCTACTCAAATTACCTGTATATTGCAATGTTCGTACACTGAAATGTTACAGCGCTGGGGTGACATTTCCCGAACGTGAACACAATTGTGAATCTAGTGGAGGTTTAGCATGATGAAAAAGACGATCAGCAGTGTATTTGCAAGAGAAATTTTAGATAGCAGGGGTTACCCAACAATTGAGGTAGAAATAGAACTATGTGATGGAGCAACAGGTAGAGCCGCTGTCCCTTCTGGGGCTTCGACCGGTAAACTAGAAGCATTGGAGCTGAGAGATCAAGATGAAAAAAGGTATTGTGGTAAAGGAGTGCTGAAAGCTGTTCAATCTGTGAGTGGAGTGATAGCAAATAAAATCATTGGCATGGATGCAGCAAACCAGAGTGCAATTGATAAAGTTTTAATTGAACTAGATGGAACAAAAAATAAATCTAAACTTGGAGCAAATGCAACTTTGGGTGGGTCTCTTGCTGTTGCAAAAGCAGCAGCAAACAGCTTTAAAATGCCGTTATATAAGTATTTGGGAGTAGGGGAAGAGCAGATGCCAGTTCCGCTAATTAACGTCATTAATGGTGGAGTACATGCAGATAATAAACTCGATTTTCAAGAATTTATGATTCTTCCGGTTGGTGCTGAAACTTTCAGTGAAGCAATCAGAATATCTGCAGAGGTATTTCATAACTTGCGCAGCATTCTTAAGAAAAAAGGTTATAGCACAAACGTAGGAGATGAAGGTGGTTTTGCACCAAACATTGGAAGCACTGAAGAAGCTCTTAATTTGATAATTCAGGCTGTTGAATCTGCCGGTTATTCGATGAAAAATCACTTTGCACTGGGTCTTGATGTTGCTGCATCTACTTTTTATGAAGATGGAGTTTATAAATTTGAAAACAGAGAACTCACTTCAGAGGAATTGGTTCAGTATTATTTTGACCTTGTAGGCAAATATCCAATAATTTCTATAGAAGATGCAATGAATGAAGACGACTATGAAGGTTGGAAATTACTTACTGCAAAATTGGGAAGTAAAATTCAATTAGTCGGGGATGATTTATTTGTTACAAATTGTGAACTAATAAGTAAGGGAATAGAGGAAAAAATGGCAAATTCTGTACTAATTAAACCAAATCAAATAGGAACACTTACGGAAACTTTTGCTGCTATTGAAATGGCAAAATCAAATGGCTATAGGGCTATTATTTCGCATCGCTCAGGTGAAACAGAAGATACAACGATATCCCACATAGCGGTTGCATCGAATTGTGGACAAATCAAGACTGGCTCACTGTCGCGTTCTGATAGGCTTGCAAAGTATAATGAATTAATGAGAATAGAAAGTTCATTAGGAGAAAATGCTAAATATTATTGTGGGTTAGCATGGACTTCATAGACGAAGTTAAATTATATTTAAAAGCAGGTGATGGTGGCGATGGCTGCGCGAGTTTTCGTCGAGAAAAATTCGTTGAATTTGGTGGCCCAAACGGTGGTAATGGAGGCAGGGGAGGAGACATAATTTTCATCAGTGATGCAAATCTCAACACTTTGCTTAATTTTCGTTGTCGAAGACATATTAAAGCAAGTAGTGGAAAAAGTGGTACGAGTAGAGATAGATCTGGCACGGCAGGAAAAGATATTATACTTAAAGTTCCAGTTGGTACACAAATAATCGATGAAGAAAGTGAGGAAATAATAGTAGATCTTGATAAACCTGACATGGAATTTCAAGTAGTGAAAGGTGGAAAAGGTGGGCTTGGAAATACTAACTTTAAATCTGCTACTAATAGGGCACCAAGACATTTTACCCATGGTCAACCCGGTGAAGAAAGAAATATAATATTGAAGCTAAAAGTTTTATCTGATGTTGGCATTATTGGTATGCCAAATGTAGGTAAATCTAAATTTTTAACCCGCTGCTCGAATTCTGATACGAAAGTAGGCGATTATGAATTTACTACTATAAGACCACATTTAGGTGTAGCAAAAGTGGATTATAGCGAAATTGTAATAGCAGATATTCCTGGAATAATCGCTGATGCTCATCTTGGAGTTGGGCTCGGACACAAATTTTTAAAGCACATAGAAAGGTGCAAAATTTTACTGCATTTAATTGATGTAACTCACGATGACATTATTTCAGCTTATAATTGTACGCATAATGAACTGAAGCTTTACAATAGCGATCTTGTTGAAAAAGAGGAAATTGTAGTGTTAAATAAATGTGACTTATTGGAAGAAACAGAAATTCTTGAGAAGAAGAATCATTTAGCCAATTATCTTGATAGAGAAGTACTGTGCTTATCAATCGACGATGATTTACAGCCCATCTTAAGATTATTAAATGAAAAAGTGAAAATTAAGGAAATTAATGTATATGATCCTTTTAAGATGTGAATTTTTTATTTGACAATCAAAGTCTGGATTCCAGTGGGTAATTTTCCACAGTTGTCTGCATTTTTTGTTCCACAACTTATCTTTTTTTCGGCTTGTGCCATTTCTCACACTGTCTCTTGCTTTCTTGAACTCAGAAATTCAATAGCTACAAAAGCATTTGAGTAGTTTTTTGTTAAGAATTAGGCATAGAATCCCCCATATTTATTAATAAAGAACAGAAAAAATGTAACGCACATACGACAGAGATTAAGCATATGTGTGCACCCATGTGCGCTGAAGAAGATACGCTACATTCTTTACTTAGTTTGATTATTTGATAGAAAAGTCTGCAGACGAAGATAGATTTTGAGCTCTAAAAATACCTCTACTGTGAGTATACTAAGATTAGATAAATAGGCGAAGTAATTTTTATATTAGTTTTTTAGTTGCCAATCAATTTGGAGTTCAATAACTTGACATTTATTCAATACTACTGTATAATAAGCATGTGTATTTTTTATACACTATGGCAATAAAATTACCTTGTAATAGGTGTATTGGACCCGAGGGCAGTACTCGGCGCCTCCACCATATTTTTTGATTGATACGGGGGCGAGTAAGGATCGACATGCATAGTAAAGATGGTAGCTTTGCTCGGTTAGATACCACCGCTAAGAGTTCACAATTTAGATGCAAACGATAACTTTGCTGCTGAAGACAATGTTGCATTAGCTGCTTAATTTAGGCACTATAACTTCATTGCTATAAGCACGGTTTAGGGAACGCCGGGTAACAGAAGTTCCCCCAAACATGTAAGGGTTATATGGATAAAACAGATTATCAGAAGTCGCTTAGTTATGCTAAATTTCAAGTTATCAAAAAGGCTTTGAATATTATATTAGATAATGTTTTTACTCCTCACTTAGAAATATTATTTTTTACGCGCTTTAATGGTGTTGTCATACCAGACTACTTGAAAGAATCATACCCTACTCAAATGCTTATTATATTACAGCATCAATTTTTTGGTCTAAAAGTTCTTGAAGATAAGTTTAGCGTCAGTTTGAGCTTTCGTGGAAAACAAGAACAAGTCACTGTACCGTTTTTTGCTATTAGTGAGTTTCATGATAAAATTTCAGGAGATACTTTAGTATTTAGCGTTGATTCTGATAAAGAATATGAAATTGAGAAATGTGCTGAAAAGTCATCAAATGGTAGTATTATATCTATAGATCAACTTTACGATAAGTAGTTACTTCATTTTATAAATAAAAAATATTGTATCTGTTCAGGATATCGACAAGACCATAGAGTAAAAGTGAGTTTATAACAAATGGTATCATTTGAGTAGCTGACATTGGCTTTCACATAAAAAACGTTGTAAAGCGCTTTCATGCTTACCAACGGTTCTGTCGCATCTATAAACCATAGGAAAAAAGCTGGGATTATAGGAGTTATGAAGCCATTAACATAGCAAAATTCTCAAAAGTAGAAACATTATTTTAATAATTTGTCTTTTTTTTAATCATACGAATATTTTCTATGCCTATGATGGTAATCTTTGCGGAATGGAAGCTTTTAAACCCAAGCATTGGCTTTATTAGTTTTTTGATAAATCTATCAACAATATTATTTAGATATTTTATTTGAAGAACTGTAATCTTCAGAAATTTCTGCATTCAAATCATCAAGAGCAGCAGTATTACTGCCGCTTTTATCAATTACAATTTTCTCAGGAAGATAGTTACTCCTGAAGGCTTTACGAAAGAATGCAAGTGCTGCAGACTTGTCTCTACTAACACACAAGTCTACAGTATATAAATAAACCCATTTACCGTTTAATTTAATGTAAGTCTCTCCAACTACTACCAACCTGCTTCTTTCTTTTCCTTACTGCCTCATCTATCAGTGGTGATAACCCACCTTTGTAACGTAGCATTTTGCTCCCCTTATACTCATCATTTCTTCCAAATCTCGATAGCTCAAAGAGAATCGATATTTCATGTATACAGATAACATCCTCTGAAAAGCTAAATCCTTTGAAATATGGCAACAATTTTTGATTGATACGAAACATCTTTGCTTTTTTTTTAGACAATTATATCATTCTTCTTTCTACTTCCCTACAAATGCGACAGAACCCTAAAAAAGAAGTAATACATATAATCGGTATAGGTGGAATTGGAATGAGCGCAATTGCTGAAATTCTTCATAATTCCAGTTATAAAATTCAAGGCAGTGATACGCGATCAAACGACAATATAGATAGGTTACAAAAATTAGGTATAGAGGTCTATATTGGTCACGATGCAAGTAGTATTAGACAAGCTCAAATAGTTGTACATTCTTCCGCAATAAAACCTGATAATGTGGAGCTAGTTGCAGCAAGAAATAACAATAAAACAGTTTTGCATAGGTCAGACATGCTGGCTAAAATTATGAAAGGTAAATATGTGATAGCGGTTTCTGGTTCAAGTGGCAAGACAACAACAACAGCTATGATTGCTTCCATTTTTGATCATTCTGGTACTGATGCTACTGTAATTGTGGGAGGAGTATTAAACTCCTATCAGAGTAATTCAAAACTTGGCAAGAGTGACATTTTTTTAATCGAGGCTGATGAGTCTGATGGAACTATGTTAAAAATTCCTGCAAATATTGCTGTTGTAACAAGTATTAATGACGACCATATAGACCATTACGGTACATTTAACGAAATCAAAAATGCATTTTCTCGATTTGTAAACAACGCGGATTTTGCGGTTTTACCTGATTCTGCAAGCGTCAATTATGATGAGAATAATTCTATAACGTTTGGGTTTGGGAATGATAAGATTAGAGCCAGCAACGTCAAACAACACAATAATAGCATAGAATTTGATGTATTGATTAGTATAAACGAAAATAACTGGATTCCATTGTCAACTACTCAAATAGTTGATAGGGATGGGATAAAAGCAGCTCTTGATTCGTCACTTCAATGCTTGAAACGGGACTCTCGTTTCAATGTTGAACAAAATACTATAGAACTCAAGAAGACAATCCCTAGAAAATCTCTACATCCCAAAAAAAGTAAATCGTACTAATGCTATTTGAACGAACTAGCGCAAAAGTAAGCTAAATTTTTTAGGGTATAAAAACAGCAAGAAACAGTATTTTAAAGAAAGTTAGAATTTGATTGGATTGTTGAAAGTTGGCTCTCAAATTTTAGACGCATGAGCAAGCTCATATTTGTTAACTAATATAGACTAGGTGATGTGGAAGAGATACATTTAGAGCAGCCGGCAAAATTGCAATACATATTACCGCAATAACTAGAAATGAGAAGGATCTATATGGTGATTATAGATTTTCTCCAGATCTTGAAAACAATAAATAGGCAGTAAAAATAAGTTCTAGCGCTACTGCAGATAGAACAAGAAGAGATATATTGATTGCCTGACCGTTGTAAACGTAGCTTGTTAAGCCGATAAAAATAGCCATAACAAAAGCTCTAATGAACGAGAGTGCAGAAGAAGCTGTACCTTTAATTTCAGGAAAAACGTTTATTGATGCGTTAAAAACCACTGGCTGGCATATTGCACAACCAATAGAAAAAATAATCATAGATAGTGTTACTAAGTAGAAAGAATGGGGCATAATTACACTGAGTATTACAAACAATAGAGATCCGATAGCACCCACGCTCGTACCAGAAATTACACACCATACGGCTCCAAATTTTTTGAGGATCTTAATGGAAAATAGGCTAATTAGTGAGAAGGACCCAACTATTGCACCTTGATGTAGTGCATAAATAGTACTGGATAAGCCAAAAGTTTCCATATACAAAAAAGGTCCGCAAGTAATGAATGACATATAAGCAGCAGAGAAGAGGCTCTGCTGCAAAGACAGAACCATAAATTTTGAACTCGATAATAATTTTCTGTAATCTTTCATCATTTTTTTCAAACTGAAAATATCGCGGTCCTTTTTTGTTTCTGGTAACAGAAAAAGCAGCAAAACCCAAGAGATTAAACAAAGTATTGCAACAGTTGCATAATTACCACGCCACCCTACAATTTGATTGATGAAACTGCCTAACACTGGCGCAATTGCCATGACAACTGTTAGAACAGAATTCATGATTCCAATAAATTTTATTGCTTTGTCACCCTGATAACTGTCTGCAACGATTGCAAACACAACTACAGATGTGCTTGCACCAATACCTTGAATAAAACGAGAAATTAAAAGAGAAAAAACCGACGGTGCAAAAACACAACCAACAGCGCCGATTAATAACAAAGTGTTACCTATGATCATAATCCTTCTTCTGCCATAACATTCAGACAATGGACCAAAAAATAACCCTCCTATGCAAAAGCCTAGGAAATTATAAGCAATAGTTAATTGAATTGTTCCTTCTGATACGTTAAAATAGCGCACCATATCAGGAAAACTAGGTACGGAAATGTCAATCTCAATGAACTTGGCAATTAGAGACAGGATTAACAGAAATGGTAGTAACATTTGAGATTTTTCATTAATGAATAAAAATATCACATTTAAAGCGTTGAAAGAAGAACATTTTTTACTGTTATTAAAATGGTTAGAAACACCTCACGTAAAGCTATGGTGGGATGAAGATATAAATTGGACACCAGAGTTAATTGAGAAAAAATATAGTACCTACATTAAGGGGTTCAAACGTTTGAAGTTTGAGACGCAAATTATTGAAAAACCGATGTATGCATTCATTATTAATTGTGACGCAGTTGATATTGGTTATATTCAATACTATAATAGGCAAGATTTTCCACCTGAACAAGGCTACGATACTTCAGAGCTTCCAGAAAGTTGTGCTGCTATAGACTGGTATATCGGAGAGCTGAATTATGTAGGTAAAGGAGTTGGTTCACAAGCTTTGAATATATTTTTAAACAAATTTGTCTTTAAAGTTTATGAGAATGCCTTTGTCGACCCAGGTATAGCAAATGTTTGTGCAATCCGTGTTTACGAAAAAGTTGGCTTTAAAAAAAATTATGGAAAGTAATAGTGCGATTTTAATGATTAAGGCAAGAATTCCTGAGAACCATTCAAGATGAGTGTTTTTTCAACAATCTACCTAAATTACTACAAGTGGTTTATAAAAATATACAAGGAGCTTTATACAAACTTAACATAATTTAATCATAAAAATATCATTATTAAGTCCTATATAAGAACAAATTTTGGCACTCAGTGAATCTTTTTTTAACTAACTATGAACTTGATTAATTGGAAAATAAATTTTACTTACTTTTACAATACCTTAAAATCTAATATCACTTTATCAGCAAAGATATCACAATAGGCTAGTATGTTCTTTACTCTTTTCCTCAAAATATTACCTATTTACATTACAATACTTATTGGTTACTTAGCAGGAAGATATCTTAAAATTGATAGAAATACTATATCTCAAATACTCTTTTATATAGCTAATCCAATAGTGATTTTATACGGAGTATCTCATACAGAAGTTAATTTAAAAGTAATTTCTCTGCCGATTTTGATATGGTTTATAGGTAGTACTATGTCCTTATCAGTGTATTATCTTTCTTCTTTTTTATTTAAGGACAACACGAGAAACATATTAGCGTTTAGCTCGGGCAGCACAAGTATGGGTTATTTTGGTCTACCGATTGCCATGGCTTTATTTGATGAAGATTCAGTGTCTGTGTATGTTGTCTGTTACATAGGAATGGCACTATTTGAAAATAGCTTGGGATTTTATATAGCTGCAAATGGTATCTATACTGCAAAAGAATGCGTATTAAAGTTACTCAAACTTCCCTCATTATATGCAATGATTCTAGGTTTCTTTTTAAGTATATATGATATACAAATACCCACCTTTTTGACAGATGTTATGATAAATATCAGAAGTACATTTATCACATTAGGAATGGTGCTGCTTGGAGTAAGTATTGCACAAATTACAAATTTTAAAGTAGATTGGAAGCTTGCCTTGACCACTATTGTAGCAAAGTACATATTCTGGCCGTCATTTGTTTTGGGAATTGTCTTGCTAGACAAGCATGTTACAGGTATATACGATGAAAGCATCTATAAAGCACTGATGTTACTGGCTATTATTCCGATTTCTGGATCCAGTATAATACTTGCTAATATTTTAAATTACCAACCAGATAAAGCTACTTTATTGCTCCTAATTAGTACTGCAGTGGGGCTATTTTATGTTCCACTTATAATATCATTATTTTTTACTAAACTTGTCCCTTTTTGATCAAAAATTTAAGCGCTAGCCTATTCACAAAACTTGAATTTAGACTAGACTTCTTGGATAATCATAAAAGAAACTAATCCTTTTTTCCTCTCCTTTCTTATTTTTTTACACAGAATAGGAAGTTATCAATTGATGGAATTTTCGCAATAATGTCAATAGCAGTAAGATTTCCTACACCTTTTAGCAGGTCTAGAGTTGAATTTGGATGTTCTATGAGCAGCAACAAATAAATGTAACTTGCCTTTTTCTATATGATGCTATTAACCGAATAGGTATTCGCTTGACATTTCCATATCTTTGTTATCATTAGTAATACTAAAGGGAAAACTAAACTTAATAAGATTTGGAAGCATATTGTTGTTCTATGATTCACGTAATGCTGCTATGCCTTCGTTGCAGACGTTGTCATAAAGTAAATTAAATTCTTTAATATTTGAAAAACTACCACCCCTTAGCGCACTCATTAATATTATTCCACTTTCAACATCAATATCATTAGAAATTAAATCAAGTTTAATAAGATTTGGAAAGTTACCATTCTTTAACAATTTAGTGATTGCTATTGAGCCTTCTGCGCCAATAATGCTAGAAGTTAATTTACACTCAGTAATATTTGGAAGATTAATATTCTCTAATGCTTCATTTAAAACTTCTCCGCACTGAGCATCAATATAACAATTAGATAAAGTCAAGCTTGTAATATTTTGCTTTTTCTGTAAAAAGTTTACTAGCTTTTCCATATATACATATAGATTATTTAACTCTAAGGTGTTACTATTAACATATTGATTAAAGTCAACTTCCATGGTTTCTGTAAGTTATAGAGCTGCTAATTATAGCATAAATTTAAATAATTGTCAACCTTATGAACAACTAACTTTACTTCTTTTTAACCTGATACCTATGCTTTGTTTCAAATTTCCATCAAAAAGTAACATTACCTCCTCCAGTCAACCTTTCTGCTTCATTTCGTGAAATCAATGCCTCAATAAATTCATCTAGTTCACCTTCTTTTATAATCTGTTCTAGTCGATGTGAAGTGAGATTAATTCTATGATCTGTTATTCTTGATTGTGGAAAGTTATAAGTTCTTATACGTTCAGAGCGATCTCCAGAACCAATTTGGCTTTTCCTCATTGTTGACCTTTCCATTTCTTTTTTTTGTCTTTCAATTTCGTATAGCCTTGCTCTCAACACTTTGAGCGCTTTAGCCTTATTTTTGTGCTGCGATTTTTCATCTTGCTGTATTACAACTATCCCTGTTGGCAAGTGGGTGACCCTTACTGCGCTGTCAGTTGTATTCACTGATTGCCCTCCAGGACCACTGGATCTATAAACATCTATGCGTAAATCTTTTTCTTCTATTTCAAAGTCAACCTCTTCTACTTCAGGTAATATTGCAACAGTAGCTGCGGAAGTGTGCAATCTTCCTGAGGATTCAGTTTCTGGCACTCTTTGTACTCTGTGCACCCCTGACTCAAATTTCAGTCTTGCAAAAACTTCTGTTCCATTAATGAGTGCAGAAGCTTCCTTATGGCCACCTATACCTGTATTAGAAATACTTATTGGCTCAAACTTCCAATTTCTTCTTTCTGCATATTTTTGATACATACGAAATAACATCGCTGCAAATAATGCTGCTTCTTCTCCGCCTGTGCCTGCTCTAATTTCTAATATTGCATTTCTTGAGTCATCTTCATCTTTGGGTAATAATGCCAACTTTAGTTTTGCTTTTACTTTCGGTAATAGTATCTTTTGCTTCTCAAGAAGTTCTTCTTTTGCTAACTCTTTTATATCACCATCGCTGTTCTCATCTTTCATGATTTCTTCTAAATCTGAAATTTCCTCTTTTAATATATTATATTCATCGATTATCTCGATAATTGGTCTGAGTTCAGAGTATTCCTTTGAAAAACTAACGAATTCTTTTTGACTCAAATTGGTAGGGTTTTCCAGATTTCTCTCTACATCAGAAAACTTTTTTTTTAAGTCTTGTAAATTATTCTCTATATCCATATAGTACAGGTCTAGTTTTCAGCTGTTTAAGTAAGTAATATATACTGAAATAAAAAATTTCTTATATCAAGCAATAACACTATAATTGTCTCGAATATTTCTACCTAAGTATAATGGCAAAACAGATAACATCAATCTGCAGCTTCATATTTGGAGCTTCAGACAAAAAATCATTACCAGATGAGTCGGCTCCAGAGATTGCATTTGCTGGTAGATCAAACGTAGGAAAATCAAGTTTAATCAACTTGCTGATAAACAGCAAAAAAGCTGCAAGAGTTTCTTCTAAACCTGGATGCACTAGACAAATAAATTTTTACTCTATGTACAATGATAAGTTTAGGATTGTCGACCTACCGGGTTATGGCTATTCTTGTGCAAGCAAGGAAGAAGCAGTACAATACTTAAACCTAATTGAGTACTATCTAATTCACAGGAGAAATCTAAAAAGAGTGTTTGTGCTTATAGATAGCAAGGTAGGATTAAAAGAAATAGACAAAGACTTTGTTTATTGGTTAATATGTAATAATATTAACTTTAATATTGTGCTAACAAAAATAGATAAAGTGAATCAGGAAAGTCTAGATGCTATTCTAGAAAATACTCAAAAGTGGGTTAATAATGAACATGTATCAATTCATCAAATAAGCATTCGTGTTAAGCATAAAATCACCAAGGTAAGAGATGAGTTTTTCAAATTTACAAGATAAAAAAATGAAAAGTGATGAATCTTTAAATGGTAAGATGCCATTGAAGGAAAAAACAGAAATATTATTTGAAGTTCTGTCTAACATACCTAAATTTGTAGGCGAAACTTTTATCATCAAATGCAGCAGTGTAATAATCTCAGATGAAACGCTGCTTAGTGCTTTTGCGCATAATGTTGTTCTGTTGAAACAGCTTGGTATAAATCCGGTGGTAGTTCATGACGGAGAATATGAAATTAACTTAGTGTTAAAAATGCTAGGTATGAATGATAAGTTTATAAATGGTGTCAGACTTACAGACAAAAGCACTATGAAAATCATTGAAATGGCACTGTGTGGTTCAATTAATAAAAAAATTGTTCAGCATATAAATTCTGCTGGTGGTTCAGCTATTGGACTATGTGGAAAAGATGGCAACCTCATAAAAGCTGAAAAGATAAGCACTACGCTTAGGGAAAATAGATTAAATAATATTGAAAAAATACTAGACATGGGATTTATCGGTAGACCAACTGAAATCAATCCTGATATATTATTCTTTATTGAAGAATCAGATTCTATACCAGTTATTGCACCTATCGGTTATGGAAAAAATGGAGAAACATATCATATTGATACTGATAGCACTGCAAGTGCAATTGCACTTGCAGTTTACGCATCTAAAATGATAATCTTGAGTGATACAGATGAAGAAATAAACAAAGTTGGCAATGGAAGAGTCTTGATTAAAAATTTAAAAGAATCGATTGATTGTGGAAAAATTAAAGGAGAAAAATTTGTTGAAAGGCTTATGTCATATACTAAAATGGTAGAAGAATGTGCAGGGGTTGTTCACATAGTTGATGGTAGAGTACCTAACATTATACTTGATTTATTTACTGAGAATAATTCAGGTATATCAATAATGGATGATTAATAGCTGTACTGCTTATAACCATATGAACATTGAAAATTTGGGAATAGCTTATGTCAAATTCCTATTCTCTTTTCCAGTTTTTTAGGGTTTTTTTTTCTTGCAAGCATAATAGTTTCGTATACATAATGAAACCAAATGGTATTTTTAGCTTGATAACAGAGGAAAATAAAGAGGGCTTGGGTGTAACACTCAAATAATGATTTACCTTATGGATACCGCTAGAAAAGTTGACTAAGGTATACAATTCTCTCTGCGTCAAGTTACTCAAGATATCGAATCTACAAACGCTTTGGATTGAGTGTGTTTGGTCAATTTGAGTGCTTTAAATGAAAGGCGAAAATTGAGCATACTATGCCTCTGTACACAGTATCTTTAATGCAAATGCCCATGTGATTCCATAGATAATCTCTGTTTTTTTATTTTATCTGTCCATTTATCATTCTCTATATCTTGCTTGTTGGTTGCTCTTTTTTCTTGCTCAACAATTGCCTTATCTATCTTCTGATGAATTGCATTAATTGCATTTTTTTCTTTGTATACTTCGCTTTTTCCTTCAACAATTAAATTGGTAAAAATATTTACAATAAACTGCACTTGATTATGATTAACCTGACCTTTTATCGAAGAAGGTAAAGAGTTTAATTCCATCAATACTTCTGATGCTGTTTTATCTTGAGTGGAAAGCCCTAAATTATCTGCTACTTCACTTATTAATAACTCTCTGTTTTCTTTATTATCTTCCAATTTAGTATAATCACGCAGTAGATCCATAACTGAAGATACTCTGACTTCAATAATATCATCAACATCTTCACCTCCTAGAGCAACTCCTGATCCCAATAACCTCTCTCTGAGATTTTTCTTTAAAAGATTGGTAAATTTTTCATTTGCATCCGATCCTGTAGTAGATATTGTACCATCTAAATAGTTGTTTACTTTGATTTGAGTACCTAAGCTATGCTCTATTTGTATTTTTGCCTCAGGTTTAAATCCTAATTTTGCACAGAATTTCTGAAAATATTCTTTAATAGTGTCAAACAAGGTCTTGCCATTGTCTTTATAGTTTTTCAACTCTTCAGGAATAGTAAGTGATAATTTACCATCTCCATATTTTACAAGGTCTTCACCATATTGAGACTCAAGTGTAAATTCTAATGAGCTGGATAGGTCACATATTTTCTCTTCCGGATTGTCAATCGTGGTTATAGGTATTGCCATATCAGACGTCACTTTTATGCGGTTGTGGTCAGTGCAGTAAATGTTTAGCACTTTTTTAGGACTGTGTGGAGTTAAATTACAACTACTGAGTGCGGCATGAGATTCATTAAATATACCAGCCCCATACCCTGCTTGATTACAATTGGTGACTAACTCTTCTAAAATAGCATCACTTGGGATTTCTGCTTCAGCGTATCTAAACATTTCCTTAAAAATTTCCTTTGCTAATGAACGGTAATCTTTTTTGGAGAATAGATGATAAGAGCTTCTCCCTGCGTTATAAAATCTCTCAAATTCCTTTCTATATTCATCAATTTTTTTTTCATCAGCAACTGTAGGGCTATTACAATGATTTTCCCAAACTTCAGATAGTCTATCTTGATCAAGCTCCTTAAGTACTGGTTCCATAAAAGCTTTACCTTCTTCAGAGAGGTTATCAAAATTATCACGGTTAAAAATCTCATTTTTATAATCTTTAGCTCCTTCCTTAAATGCAATGATAAAATCTTTATCTATTTCTTTTCCGTTAATAATAAAATTCATCCTTTGAAAATCTAAGAACATTGTTTCACCGGAATTTGCTAATTTATTTTCTTGATCTGCTCTTAACTTACTAAAATTGAACTCTTTAGCTGTGGCCTTTAATCTAATTACTGGACTCTCCTTTGCCTTTTTCATAATCAACACCTTACTATAAATATGCTGTAAGTTGTACCATATAATGATGAATAATTTTATAATATATAAAAAAGTCGATAGTCTATTTCTTTATTTTAGGGATATAGGAAAGGCGTAGATTTCTCTTTTCATTTGTAGCATGCTGCATTAATATTTACGTATTAATCTAGAAAATAGTGATGAATAATATTGTAATTGTTGGTCTGCAATGGGGTGACGAAGGTAAGGGTAAAATAGTAGATTATCTTTCTGAGAATGCAGATGTAGTTGTGAGATTTCAGGGAGGAAATAATGCAGGGCACACTATAGTAATAGATGATGAGGTTTATAAATTAAATTTACTGCCCTCTGCTGTTTTGAGAGCGGACAAAATATCTATTATAGGAAACGGTGTTGCTCTTGATTCACATGCTCTAGTCTCAGAAATAGAGTCATTGAAAGTTAAAGGAGTGGACGTAAACTATAACAACTTGATGGTATCCGAGAGCTGTCCATTAATACTTAGCGTACATAAGGACAAGGAAAAGCTATTTGAAGATTTAAACGGAAATCACAAAATTGGTACAACAAACAAAGGGATAGGGCCATGTTATGAAGATAAAGTTGGCAGGAGAGCTATACGCCTTTGTGACTTAGAAAACACAGATGAGCTCAATCAAAGAGTGGATGCTCTCCTGAGTTACCATAATGCTATCAGAAAAGGACTTAACTACCAGGTAGTTAAAAAAGAAGAAATATTAAAGGAAATTCAAGAGATTTCAGAAAAAATTCTTTTATATAAAAAACCTGTGTGGAAGATACTAAATGATTTTATGAAAGAAGGTAAGAAAATAATATTTGAAGGCGCTCAAGGCGCATTTTTAGATATCGACCACGGAACTTACCCTTTTGTTACTTCAAGTAATACTGTAGCATCGCAAGCGATAACAGGCTCAGGATTATCCTACAATGCTCACATTATTGGTGTAGCAAAAGCGTATACAACAAGAGTGGGTAATGGTCCATTTCCTACTGAACAAAATAACGAGATTGGAGACAGCTTATTTTCTATAGGTAAGGAACTTGGAACAGTAAGCAATAGAAGAAGGCGCTGCGGATGGTTTGACGCAGTTTTAGTGCGCCAGGCCGTACAACTCTCTGGAGTTTCAAGCATTGTATTAACCAAATTAGATATTCTTGATTCTTTTGATACTATTAAAATAGGCACTGGTTATAAGTATGGCGGAAAAATGTATGATTATTTACCCGCATCACATTCAATACAAAAAGAATTAGAGCCAATATATGAAGAATTTCCTGGTTGGAAAGAGAAAACTCAAGGCAAAAGGTCAGTTAAGGAATTACCTGCAAATTTGATGAAATATGTGAGAAAAATAGAAGAATTAATAGGTGTACCAATTCATCTAATTTCAACTAGTCCCAATAGAGAGGATGTTATTAAGCTTAAAAATCTATGAAAACGTCTTGTTAACTTTTATCTAATAAAAAACGATACTTGTGTGACTTCAAGCAATCTATTATGCAAAGTAGCAGCGTAAACGTACAGTGAGCAGTGTGATTTTTCTTAAATACATGTTGATTGTTATAATATAAACATAGTTAAAGGAGGCGTATTATGATTGCAGGTTTGACTAAGGGAGACAAAGCAGTAAAAGCGGAAAAAACAAGTGATCAGCTGAGAGAATTGTCAGTTGCAGAATATGTAGTTAAGTCAATACATGACTTGCAAAAATTGCATAATAGATTATGTTCATCACAGGGCAACAATTGTGTTAATGATAGAGAGAAGTTTGTCCAAGATAGTGATGGGCTTGGTATATTTCAATTTCTCAAAAGCTATATTAATGATGCAGAAAAAAATGAGCCTTCCATTAAGAACCTTACTATAATGAAATTTCTTCGCTCAATTATAGAAGATAGGGAACTGTATAAAAAGTTATGCAGTTTCGATGATTTTCTCGATTGTGAGTTAGAAAATTTGAGAGATAAGATAAGCTTATTAGCGCTTTTGAGAGAAAAGATGGACTTTGCTGATATACAAAAAGCTTATGATAATTGGCGTTTTAATGATCTAATAGGTGATAATGATTTTAAGCGAATGTACGTGGATCAAGCAGTAAAAGAAAGAGAAAAGCCTGTTAATGAGGACTTTGAGAAAAATATAGGTAAATACATAGAGTTAGTAAAGGAAGGAAAAGAAGTTGCAAGTAGGTATTTTGGAAAATGGAAAGAGGACTTTCAAGTTTACTGTGAAGAAATTGACAATAATAATAAAGTTTTGAATATTAACCTTACTCATTACGACAATAGTGAGCCAACAAAGATTAGTGACGTTTTACAGCAAGAGAAAGATATTAAAGAACTGAATATCTATTGCAATAAAAAACATGAAATACACGCTCATAAAAAAGATAAGAAAAGATATTATGAATTTAAAGAAGGTGCATATTATGAAATGACAAGCACTTGGGCTGCAAAAGATGGATCAGGAATGTGTACCATGATTATGAATGTGAGTAGCGATGGCATAACTGAAATACTAAAATTTAATGGTGAAGATTTTGTTTCATCGAAGGAGATTCTAGAATTAATAAAGCAAAACGATGAATTATATATTCAAGGTCTCTCCTTATATGATGCTGTAATGGAATCACTAGAAGAGAATAGGGCTACTCCTATTAATCTTTACAATGAATCTATGGTGGCTTATCAAGGTAAGGAACCAGAGGGGAAGTTAGATCATAAAGTTGATGCTGATAATAGCCTTCCTTCTTCTCCTTCTATTAATAGCAATGCATTGGAAGTCAATTTACAGCACACTGAAACTCAACCAGAAATTGCTTCACAACAAATAACTGATTTACAAAACAGTTTTGGAAAAGAAGAGCGAAAAAACACGGAATTGCAAACTGAACTGGCACAAAAAGATGAAAAGTTAGCAAGTGTGTTAGCAGAGTTACAAGAGAAAGCACAAGAACTTAAAAATGTATGTGAAGCAAAAGGAAAGCTAGAGGGTAAGTTAAAAGGTGTTAATACAGAAAAGAAGGAGTTAGAAGACAAATTAAAAGAAGCAGCACACATAATGAAGGAAAAGGAGCAGTATATAAGCAATTTAAAACTTCAAGTGCAAGAGTTGAAAGATGAGTATAAAGCACAATTGGAATCTTATGAACAAGGGATATGCAAACTAGCATGGGAAGTTGAAGAGTTAAGAAGCAAGCTAGAGTGTGAGAATGAATGGGATGATAAAGTTGTAGAAATAGCTGATGGACTGGGAGAAAAAATTCATGCTGATGAACAAAGAAGCCTCAATAATCAATTTTATACTCCAACAAGAAATATTTTTAATGAGACTAATAATGAGTCTTGTGTTCCACTGGAAGAAAAGATGACGTTACTCAGATCTTCAAGTTTTGATAGTGGACTTGATAGCGATGAGGAAAATTGTGATAATGATTTATCTTCTAACATAACTTCTATTGAGAAGGTAGTAGAGAGTAGAAGCGTAGGTAGCTCGCTTTCCTCTTGCATTGTTAAGGAGATGATTGGAGTTAAGTTGCAAGAGCAATACTCAAGTAGAGTATAAAAATCTCCTGTATTGATAATAATTTAAAATCTATAGTAGACTGAAAAAGATTATTAAATTATAATACGACAATGATAAAAGAAGACAAATCAAAAACAATTTTTGAAGTGGAAGGGGCAGTAACTGCTTTACTACCTGCAGCAGAATTTAGAGTGAAGCTGGACAATGAACATGAGATTATCTGTCATGTATCAGGGAAAGTGAGAAGAAGTAAAATACGCATAATTATAGGCGATAGGGTGTTGGTTGAGATGAGTGTTTATGATAGGAATGCAAAAAAGGGTAGGATAATTAGAAGGCTTAAAGGTACAAGTGACAGAACGATCTCTAAATAATCTTATTCTTGCTTCATCATCGAAAAGGCGTATAGCTTTACTAAAACAAATAAATATTGAGCCAGGTTTAATTTTGCCAGCAGACATAGATGAAGTTCCTTTAAAAAAGGAACTTCCAAGAGATTACTCAATCCGTATGGCAAAAAGTAAAGCTGAGAAAACACAAAGTTCAAATCCAAATTACTTTGTGCTTGGTGTTGATACAGTTGTTGCTTGTGGTAGAAGGATACTGCTCAAAGCTGAAAACGTTGAGCAAGCAGAAAAATGCGTTCGCTTGTTATCAGGAAGAAGGCATAGAGTATACACCAGTGTGTGTTTATTAACTCCTGATCAATCTAAACAGCATATTAGGACTGTAGTTACAATAGTGAAATTTAAGCGTCTCAGCGAACAAGAAATTAAATATTATTTAGCATCAGAAGAGTGGAAAAACAGGGCAGGGGGGTGCAACATACAAGGTCTTGCAGGAATGTTTGTATTATTTTTACGTGGCTCATACTCTTCTGTAATAGGGTTACCATTACATGAAACCCATTGCTTGCTAAGTAATTACTTTAACCTATACTAATACCATTGTCCTTTTTTTGTTTTTCTTCAGCAATAAGTTCAGCCCAGATTCTATTTCTATTTGCTAATGCAATTCTATTGCGATCAGGACTATCATTGCGTTCTGTTAAAGTATCTTTTCTTTCCTCTTCTACTATTCCAGCTTTCAGTTGTGCTGCATCTTTTTCTAGCAATTTATATAGTTCGCTATTTTTGTCTATAGTCAGATTAGTATTATCATTTTCTTGTTCTGCTTCTTGTTCTGCCACTTTTCTTTCTAATAACTTACGTACAGGGTCATATTTTTTACCTTCTTTTATTTCTTTCAACATACTTTCTGAGAATAAATCTTTAGTAGCCTGGTGTGAAGGTTCTCTCAATCCTTTATTCAATTTTTCCAATGTATCTTTTGGTTCAATGGTTTCTAATCTCTTCTCTAATTGCTCAGAATTGACCTGAAAATTATAGTGGCTAGTGTAAGTTGGAGATGAGTAACCTGAGTCGTTTATTTCTTTCTCCGCTGCATTGTCTTTTAGCAATCCAGCTGCTAATAAATGTTCTTTTGTTTGCCCACTCATTTTCTTTTGATTTACTGGTTTTAGCAGGAATTTCTGAGTTTCTTTATCCAACTTACTGGTAAATTCCGCAAGTAGGGTATCATCTCTTTGTTCAACATTCATTAGGCTCGCTTTTAACTGTCCAGAATTTACTCGAGATTTTTCATGATTAGAGTGAGTTGGAGATGAATAGCCCGAATCGTTTGTTTTTATGTCTGTTGAGCTGTATTCTAGAGATTCATTTTCTTGTAATTTATCTTCGGTTTCTTTTTGTTTATCGTTTCCTCTTTCTTCGTTTTCCTTAGTGCTAAGATAATCTTTTTCTTGTTTATAATCTGATTGAGGATTTGAAAGCGTTATATACTCATCTTCGTTATCGCTCCAACCATCTTCGAAGTCAGAAAATTCTTCATCATACTCACTTTCACTACGTAATAACTCATTTTTTGCTTTCCATGCAAGAATCGAAGCTACATCATTTAGTGGTTGCTTATTTCCAGTATTGCGTGATTCTTTAGCGTTTTCATACTTAAATGCATCTTTAACTTTTTTGAATGCAACGTCTTGTACTGGTGCAGCGCTTTCAGTAGTTGTAGGATCAAAAATTGCACCTTTTTGCCGATTATTAGATATTTGCTCACTTTCATCTGATTTTCGGCTTCCAGGTACAGCATGTCCAAATGTAGCAAATGTAGGATTGTCATACCGTTCATCCTCTTGTGTATTATCTTGATTGTAGATTACAGACTTGGTGAAAATAGTACTGCTTGAAGAAGCATCAGAATATGGAGAATTGTAGTTATTTCTACTATTAATCCGTATTGGCTGATACTCATCTTTTTTCTGATTATTAGGTAATGAACTAGCTCTAGGTGGCAGTGACGGTGGAATCTTTTTAGCAGATGCGTTATTAGAATTTGTAGTGCTAGTCGTTACATGCTTAAACTCAACTTCTTGATCTTGAGTAGCTTGAACGCCAACACCTTTACTAATATCACTTTCTATGAAAGTTTCAGATGATTGTTGATTCTCTTGTTCTTGTCCTTTCTCCTTGAATTGTATTTGATATAGGAATAAGCCACCTATTTTTACATCTGTGTTTGCTTTTAATTGTTCCTCAGTAACACCATTACGTTCAGTTAGATCTACACCATCTTTATCAATCTTGATTTTGATAGTACATTTTTTTCCATTTTTGTCATGCCAATTCAAAGTCATTTCATATGAACCATCGGTTACAACATAATGCCTTATTCTTTTCTCTCCTTCTTCGGCAACAAAACCGTGCATTCCGCTCTTTCCATCACTATGCAGCGTTGAAAATCCCGAAATTCCTTTCTTCTGACAAAAGTCACTATTTAAAAACTCGCTGATTTTAAACTCTTTTTTGTCATCTCCCAGTGTAATACTTGCGTGATCGCCATATATTGAAACTCCTGCGATATCATCAACATACTCTTTTAACCTTGCTTTAACTTCACTTTCAAGCTTTTGTTCGGCTTTCTTTATCTTGTTCTGCTCTGGAAGAATAACTTTATAAGCTTTATTTTTGTCTTCATCTGTCTCCAAATTCCAGATGGGGTGCTTTATTAGAAACTTTACTGCATTAAAACCAACTCTGGAATTATAAATTGGGTCGTCTTCCTTTTTTATTTCATCGAATAAAGTAAAAAATCCTCGAATGAATTCATGATATTGTTGTGTGCTTTGAGTATTCATATTTTCCCTCACTAATAACCCTCTGCCTTTTAGCCTTAGCTAGTACAATTATTACGGGAATTGATTTAGTTTTTATTAAAGAAGTTGTATTGCTAACGTGATGACATGAGCTATTTTATGTTCACATCAAGCAATTTAAGTTGTCATTCCAGTCTGGAATCTAGATTTTTCTAGACTTGATCCTATAGTCAAATTCATAACTACAAACGTTATAATATAAGAGTAATTTTCACCAAAAAGTATGTCATTCTAGTAGCTGACACTGGGATCCAGTCGCACTCAGTTAGTGAGCATAAAATTATTATGTTAAAACATAACATTTTTGATGAAGTTCATGAAAGGCTGGATTCCAGACTGGGATGACAACTTAAAATATTGCTTTAGCTCTGTTTTTGCAACTTCAAGTATTTGCTACTCATAGTAAATACTTCTGGATCTTGAGAAGTGAGCTTGAGTATAGCAAGTATGTTAATAAAAAGCAAAGCAGCAATCGAGATATCAGCTATATCCCAGAGTAACTTAACTCCACCAATTGCACCAAATGGAATGATTAAGGTAAAAACTACAGTCCAGATTTTGGTGTATTTATTATCCATAGATACATAGCGTATTGTTTGTTTTGAACAAAAAAACCAAGTAAAAATAGTAGTAAATGCAAAGCAAAACATTATGGTCATAATAAAATAGTCAATATAGGGCCAATTCATAGCTTTTCTAAAAGCAAATATGCACATGTTAGTGCTCTCTAAATCAGTAATCCAAGAATCTGTGACAAGCAGTACCATTGTTGTAATGAATACTATGAGTGCAACTATAAAAGGAGATATTATTGTGATTAGACTCTGTTCAATGATAAATTTATTGTTATTTTTTTTAGGAGTAATCGAGGAGTGTACAATTCCTTCGAGGCCAAGTCCTATATCTGTTGCAAAAATACCTCGCAAAGTTCCAACTTGAATAATAGTCAACATTTCTAAAATTAAACCTAAAGATAAACCAGAGTTAAAGCTACTAGTTGTAAAAAAATTGCTTGTTATTAGTTTTAGAGAAGGAAGAATATTTTCACTAAACTTAAATAATATGATACCGCAAAGTGTGAGGTAACTTACCGTCATTATCGGTATCATAGCCGATATAAAAATTTTAATTTTTTTTAAGCTGAGAGCTGCAACAACAAAAAATATTATGGCCATTACAATGCCGCCAATGACTACAGGTATATCTACCATGCTGAGTGGTATTGATAGAGAATTTACCTGAACAAGGTTACCAACTGTTATTGAAACCATCATCATAATAACTAGAAACACAACTGTAGCTTTTCTAGAGTTAAATGCATCAGCCATGTAGGCTACAGGTCCACCTATAAACCGTCCATTTTTTTCTTTTCTGGTTTTTATACTTAGGTAACAAGTAACATATTTTATCACAGAAGTAACAACAATAATTATTGCCATCCATAAAATGGATCCCGGTCCTCCGGTTTTTAGAGCAACAGCAGTTCCTGAAATATTTCCTACTCCTAAATTTCCCCCTAAGATTGTAAACAGAGCAGCTATAGAAGAAAATTTATTTTCTCCTCTTTTAGCTCCAATAAGTGAAAGGGCATACGGTAGTCTAAATATCTGCAACCATTTTAGTTTAACCGATAGGTAAACACCAGCAACTAGTATGAGTAGTATTGTTGGCAGTAATAAAACAAACTTTACTGTATCCATCTGTAAAAGAGAGATTTTTACTTGAGTATATAGCAAAAGTTGAAAAATACCTAACCTATTTTCTATGTATGACTTCGGTTCCATTATTCTAGCACCTCTTATCTTGTCATACCAATCACAACTGTATGAACATTGTAATATGGTACAATGTTAAAACAATGTCATTCCAGACTGGAATCCAGAAAATGAACAATGGATCCTAGTTTTAGCTACTCGGATGATAAGAAAAGGATACTTGAATGACAAGAAAGGGGACACTAGAAAGAAATGGGTGTCATTCCAGTGCTTGACACTGGGATGGCTTTGTTGCATCACTCAAGAGAAAAGAACTGGCAGTTACTGACAAAATTCATTATAGAATAGCCATTTAACCATTGAAGAAAAAATATGCCACAGCAAATGAAAGTCAGTAACTGCAATGAATATAACAAATTTCTCCAAGAAAGAGGAAATATTTTTCATTTAGGCAAGGTGTTGATAAGAAGTTTAAGCTACAAGAGCATTAAATACACTGATGAAGTACGAGAATATCTAAATCACATATTGAAGCAACATTCAACAAGTGTAGATGGAGCACAAGCACAATCTTTAGCAGGTGAAAAGAAACAACTATAGTTTTCGTTATTGTTTAGTGTTGACCTAGAAGGTCAACACTGATATATACCTCTATATAGCTAATGTGTGGAGGTAATATGGTGGTAGATAATCCAAAAGCAGTTAATAATCAGGATTATTTTGATAAAAGTAATCGTTTTTATTTGCGCTTAAAAGATAATTTTTTTAAAAATCTGAGCCCAGATAGTAAAGTATCTATAGATTCTGAAGATAAGAACGAAGAAGTTAGTATTGATGATGATGAAGTGTGGTTTAATTTCTACTGTGGTTCCTAGTGAAGAAGGACAGGAAAAGTATAGATATGAAGTTAATGGCAGGTATGAATACAAGTATGCCAATAAGTACGATAGCAAAAATATTGTAGGCAAAATTGCTAAAAAAATTGCACAAGATGTAATTGAAAGTATAAAAGACAATACTTTAGAATATATAGAAATTAAAGAAAGTAGAAAGAAAGGTAAGATTAAGCCTGCACTCAGAATTATGCTTGGCGATCCTACAAAATCAATAAATGTGGTTGATGTTTTAAATAGTGATCTATGCAGAAAATATGGTGTAGATGGAATTACATTATTACTGCCTAGTAAAAGCAAGTGTGAAACAAGGGGAATACGCTGCAGAGTTGATGAGAATGGAGTAAGAATTTATGAAGTAGCTAATGGCTCATATTATATGAATTTAAATTGGTATGTTGAGGGGAAAGAGTGTAAAATGAAAATTAGCATTAGCGATAATAGTTCTGTAGAGTTTATTGAAAGCAATGGTGTTACTTGGGATCAATTAGCTGCACATAAAGAAGTAAAAGTAGGAAGACAATATGAAGCGAAGCCTTTATATGAAGCATTGTCATGTTTAAAGCGAGAAGGCTCTGAAGTAATAAAAGGATTTTATCCTCCAACAAGTGTGGAAAGCATACAAATTACTACAACCCCAACTATGGATTAAATAAAGAGATAAAAGTGCAGCTAAGAAGAGGAAAACAGGGTAAGCTCAAGTATTTTATCAATAATTAAGAGGTTACCCATGAAGAAAGATATTACAGAACTTTACTGTTGCGTCGAGGATTTTTGTCGCACAGTCGATGATAATTTTGCTAATATGCTCCTATCAAAAGGCAGAAAACCCACTAGAATACCGGACTTCGGAAATTCTCACCATAATTCTATTATATCATCAATCCCCTTGCAAAAGTTTCAAAGCTTTTTACCTACTTTATCTGCCACTTTATAAATCTGAGTTTTCTAAATTGCCAACATATGACCGATTTATCGCTCTTAAATCACGGGTTTTATGGTATTTAGCATTACTTTTGCAATGGTTCTGCAAACAAGCAAAAATGACAGGTATTGCCTACATAGACACTTCTACAATCGCTGTTTGCCACAAAAAAAGAATCTCCAAGAACAAAGTTTTTGATGGTTTGGCAGAAATTAGTAAGAGCACATATGGTTGGTTTTTTGGCTTTAAATTGCACTTGGTAATTAATGAAATTGGAGAAATTCAAGCACTTACTCTAACCAAAGGTAACGTTGATGACAGAAAACCTGTGCCAACTCTCACTAAAAGACTGACCGGACTTTTGTTTGGAGATAAGGGCTATATAAAGAAAGAGCTCTTTGAGAAACTCTTTGATAGAGGCCTAAAACTCGTCACTAAAGTAAAAAAAGGTATGAAAAACGTACTCATTTCACTTAAAGAGAAGATTTTACTAAGGAAAAGATCGATTGTTGAGACTGTTTTCGACTCCTTGAAAAACAAATTTGAGATTGAGCACACAAGACACAGATCGCCAACAAATTTCCTAATTCATGTTTTTTCTGTTCTGATTTCCTATTCCATGCAGTCGAAAAAGCCCTCTATTTCTATGCCTTTCTTTGCTGGCTAATCCATAGTTGGGGTTACAGGAGTTAATAAGCAAGCAGCTCTTTCAAAGTTATAATTTTCGTTATTGATTGAAATGAAGCCTTTTGGTCCCCAAAAGGCTTCATGATCGAAATTTTTGGAAAGATCTTTATTGGAAAATTCAGGGACAGGAATAACATTTTTAAGCTATCGTATAACTATCACTTGCTCGCTGGGAGCTCTATTTTTCATACCACTCATTTATGAGTTTATTGATATCAGAATCTATAAAATCCTTTAGTGGTTGACTGGTTTTTATCTCGGCATTTTTAGGGATACACCTATCTTTACATATTGCGTACTTTATATGAAAGTTAATATCAGCGTATTCCTGATTTGGAATGATATTGGTTTTAAAGGGAAATAACACCATATCTTCATATATGTTACTAATAAATGTAACTTCCCCAACTTTATCTTCATGTTCCTTGGGAGTAGGCCAATGAATATCTATATTTGATATGTTACCCTGACAGTCAAAGGAAGTAGGAAGGCCGAAATCTCCAGGGTCTTTGTAATATATATGCCAACCTGGTTTTATTGTAACCTTTATTGCGCCTTCAATGGTAAGGTTTGCTTTATTTACCTTACCAATGAGCAGATCAAATTTTGCAACTTCTTCTTCAGCGCACAATTCAGTGCAAGAAAAAAGTAAAAGTAGGATTGAGTATATACGTATTTTCATAAATACTCTATTTATGAAGAAAATAATTTAAGTTCTATCTATTATAATAAAAATATTATATAAATCATTTGTTAATATAATATTATGCTAATACAAATATACTAGCAATTATAACTTTAATATATTATTTTTTTATTTTTAAGCAGTTATAATATTAAAGAGACGTAACAAATATAAATAGTAGTGGCTTTGCATAGAAAATCACAAATTTATTTCCTTTATAAATGTAAGACTTTTTAGAACTAGAAAGATACCTTGGAGCAAGTTGCTCCAAGGCTCTTGTTTACTTAGAATCCACCCATTCCGCCCATTGCTCCTGCACCCATAGGTGATGAAGCATTTTCTTCTTTGTTTGGTAGATCAACTATCATAGATTCAGTAGTAATAAGTGCGCTTGCTACAGACACTGCCGTTTCAAAAGCAATACGAACTACTTTTGCCGGATCAATTACACCAGCTGTTGATGCATTAGCGTAGTTCATAGCCTCAACGTTGTATATAAGCTCTTTATCATTCTGCTTAATCAAATAGTCAATTATAACAGCAGATTCAAGACCAGCATTTTTAACCAATCTTTTGATTGGAGCACTGAGAACTTTTTTGACAATGTTGATACCTATTTGCTCTTCATCGCTTGAAGCTTTTAGCTTATCAAGAGCAGATGCAGCGTAAAGAAGTGCAACTCCTCCACCTGGAACTATCCCTTCTTCAATTGCAGCTCTTGTTGCGTGAAGTGCATCTTCAACTCTATCTCTGCGTTCTTTTACTTCTACTTCGGTTGCTCCACCAACTTTGAGCACAGCAACACCCCCTGATAATTTTGCTAAACGTTCTCTTAGCTTTTCTTTATCATAATCAGAGGTTGAAGTTTCAATCTGAGATTTAATCTGGTTAATTCTAGCATTTACTTTGTTTTGTTTATTACAGTCGCTGTCTTCACTAACAATTGTGGTATTGTCTTTAGTGATTTTAACATTTTTAGCAGTACCAAGATCTTCAAGAGTTAAATCTTCCATCTTGATTCCAAGCTCATCTTTTATGACATACTTAGCACCTGTTAAAGCTGCTATATCTTCGAGCATCTCCTTTCTCCTATCACCAAAACCTGGAGCTTTTACTGCAGCAACTTTTAGACCACGTAATTTGTTGATCACTAAAGTGCTTAATGCTTCACCTTCAACATCTTCTGCAATGATAAACAAAGGTTTACCAGACTTAAAAATAGCCTCAAGAATAGGAAGTAAAGGTTGAATAATATTAAGTTTTTTTTCTGTAATCAGCAAATATGGATCATCAAGTTCCACGCTCATCTTTTCATTATTTGTAACAAAGTATGGAGAGAGATAACCACGGTCAAACTGCATACCAGTTGTAAGTTCAACTTCTAATTCTTTTGAACCCTTACTCTCTTCAACAGTGATGACGCCTTCTTTTCCAACCTTTTTAACAGCATCAGCAATGCTATTACCAATATCTTTATCACCATTTGCAGAAATTATTGCAACTTGTGCAACTTCATCCATTTTCTCTAAAGAAATTGTGCGAGACATTGATGTAATCTCCTTTAATATCACATCTTTTGCCTTCTGTATTCCATTTTTGATACAAATACGATCATTTCCAGCTGCAATTGACTTTGAAGCTTCCATTATCATATTGCTAGTCAGTATTGAGCATGTTGTGGTACCATCACCAACTTTGTCATTACACTGAGAAGCACTTTGAGCAATGGTGCTTACTATCGCAGAGTGTAATGGTTTTTCAGGCTTTATACCTTTCATTACCTTATAGCCATCCTTTGTGACCTCTGGTCCACCATATGGCTTGCTAATTCCTACTGTATTTCCCCTAGGCCCTGCAGTTGCTCCCACCGTTGAGTCAACCATTGCTGCAACTTCACGAAAGGCTTCTTGCAACTGTTCGCCTGATACTACTATGTTAGCCATTTTTATCACTCCTTAAATTAATAAAAAATTTAGAATATTAAAATACATAATGCACTATATAGCGCATTAGTTTAGTAAAATAGGAATACCTACTTGATAACAGCAAGTAGGTCTGACTCCTTCATCACGACATACTTTTCATTATCATGCTCTACTTCTGTTCCAGCCCACTGCCTGTAGAAAACCTTATCACCAGTTTTTACAGTTAAAGCTATACGCTCTCCGCTTGAGTTGCGTGAACCACTACCAATTGCTATAACTTCACCTTTAGTAGGCTTCTTTTCAGCACTTGATGGTAGTACAATTCCACCTTGTTTTTCTTCAGTAATAGGCTTTATTAGCACGTTATCATCTAATACATTCAAATTTACACTTGACATTTATGTTTCCTCATTAATAGATTAACCTACAATTCTATGTAGTCATCTAAAGGTTACATTTCAAGGGTTGGAGTTAGTAAAAGTGTATAATTTAAGGTTTGAACAGAAGTTTTATGGGTTACATACCGCTAGCAAACCGTAGTCTAATATCTTTATACGGACAAGATACGAGAGATTTTCTTCAGGGTGTTATAACAAATGATATTAATAAACTAAGTAGCCAGCAGGCAATTTACTCTTTATTACTCAACCCTCAGGGAAAATATCTGTACGATTTTTTCCTCATTGAGCATGATAAATATATTTATTTGGAGTGTGAAAATTCCCATCTACAGCAAATAATTGAAAAATTAGACTTGCTCAAAACTTACCTTAGAGTGAGGATTAAAGACATTAGTTCACTATATAAGGTTGGAGTTTTGTTTGATGCTAAGTTGGCGGAGTGTAGTAGTAAGTCACAAGTTATTTTTCAAGATCCAAGGCACAAGCTGCTAGGAATGAGGATCATACATGAAGATGAAATAAAAGAACCGGTTGGAGATTTTATTCAGTATGAAAAAGTTAGAATTAAAAACCTTGTCCCAGATGGAGCAAAAGATATGGTGCAAAATTCATCATTTCCGCTGCAATATTTAATCGATAAGATAAATGGTATAAGCTTTAATAAAGGGTGCTATATAGGTCAGGAAGTTGTAAATCGAATGAGCAGACAAGAAAAATTCAGAAGGAAACTTTACCTTGTTGAGGGAAAAAATGCACTTCCAAATATTGGCACTAAAGTAATCAGTGAACATAATGAAGAAGTAGGAGAACTACGCTCTAGTGTCGACAATATTGGACTTGCATTGCTTAATACTGGAAAAAGCCACGCAAATTTATATGTCGGTGGAGTTAGCATTAAGACGTTATAAAATATCTATTCGAGCAAAAGCCCCTTTTTCTTGTTTGAGTGTTTGTGATACTTAGTTAAATTGTTGACTTTATTACTTAAATATATAATAATTAAAGTATATTATTTTTTTAGTAGGAGAGTTTGATATGCCATTAACAGAAAAACAGAAAGAATCATTTCAACAATTATATAAAAGATTTAGAGATAATGGAGATATTGGTGAACTTTTAGGAACAGTATCAAAAGAAGATCTTCCTACTGTTTTAACAGTACATTATAGTCAAAGTGGAGATACAATTCTTGGATCTTATGAATCATTAAAGGTAAAGCAAGTTCAAGCAGTTTTGAAGCGTGCGAAAGAACTAAATATTTCTTTTGAAAACATTGTAAATCTATCAGTTTTTTTATTAAGTTTTGATAGTGAAAGTAAAAAAAGAGAAAGTATCTCACTAGATGGATGCATTAAAAATCCTGATTTTAAATTTCTGCCAGACGTTTTACATGCAATTAATGAAAGTTACGGATTAAAATCACTTTGGGAAGATATATCTGAAGATGATCGTGAAAAGATTAAAACTCGATTAGATGAAGGTAAACATAAAGACTTGCTAGATAAAATCAATCTGATTGAAAAGACCATGATAGAAGAAGAACGAAAGAGTAATTTATTTATTAAATTACATAAAAAATTCAGAGAGGTTGATGATATTGATGGATCTTTAAGAGCAATAGAAAACAAAGTAGATTTTCTTAATGTCTTTTCAAGATTTTATGTGAAAGATGGAGATCAAATTCTTGGATCTTTTGAATCATTAAAGGTAAAGCAAGTTCAAGCAGTTTTGAAGCGTGCGAAAGAACTAAATATTCCTTTTGAAAACATTGTAAATCTACCAGTTTTTTTATTAAGTTTTGATAGTGAAAGTAAAAAAAGAGAAAGTATCTCACTAGATGGATGCATTAAAAATCCTGATTTTAAATTTCTGCCAGACGTTTTACATGCAATTAATGAAAGTTACGGATTAAAATCACTTTGGGAAGATATATCTGAAGATGATCGTGAAAAGATTAAAACTCGATTAGATGAAAGTGAACATAAAGACTTGCTAGATAAAATCAACCTGATTGAGAGGATCATAAGCACTGAAAGTAAGGAAGTACAAACTGATAATACGGCAGATGACAATCTATCTAAAACAAGTAGCTTAGCTAGTAGTGATGGAAGTAATTTAACTATCACAGATAATATGAAAGATAAAAGTAAGCCAGTTAGTAAAGCAATTGTTGCTGGTGCTATTTGCGGTGTTATAGCTGCATTAGCAGTTGGTGGTGGATGTTTTGCTGCTGGTGTTGCATTACCAATACTGGCTCTAATTGGCATAGCTGTAGCTGCTGCTCTAGTAACAGGACTTGTTGCTGGTGGTATTACATATGTAATATCTAGTAAGATAGAAAATCCTGACACATCAAGATTGGCAACAGAACAAGATTTGCCTCAGCAAAGTTAAGTAGAAGGAAGAAGTCTCTTCTTCCTTCTCTCCAAATTTTTTACTTTGTTAGGTACCCTGAATAGGATTTTAGATATCTTGTCCTATGTGTAACCATAAAGTGTTAAAGGATAACTCCGTTCGCGCAAAAGCACCTTTTTCTTGTTTAAGTGTTTGTGATCATTAGTTGTTCACAGCATTGTGAATAACTCAGTTGATAGCTTAGTGGAATAAATATTTTACGCATTATGAGTACTTTGGAGATTCATAATAAAGTGGACAACTCTAAAAAATTATATCAATTTTAATCTTTTTTAGTGTCCCCCTTCGGGGATTGTCCCGCCTTGAGGCGAAGGGCAAGTTACAATAGTCGCGTATGCGACGTTATGGGTATAATGCACACTCTAAGTACGATATGAAAGTACACTTGGTATGATATCGCAAAAGGGTGCTAATAGGCCAAATTGCTGTTAGAGTTAGGGAGCTGCTAAGGCAGGTTACTATGGAAAATGAGATTCAAATTATCTCAGGCAAAGTTGCAGTAGATCATATTCATATGTTTATATCATATAAACCACAGCAAAGTGTTAGTAAAATTGTACAACTTTTGAAAGGAACAAGTTCAAGGTTGCTGATGCAAGATTTTGCAAGTCTAAGGAAGCAATTTTGGGGCAGGCACCTTTGGGCACGTGGATATTTAGCCGTAAGTTCTGACAGACGAGGTTATACAAGAGTAGTATCCGTTCAGAGGTATGGTAAGGATAAAAAAGAATTGACATAACATATCAAAGTAATAATAACAGAAAATGTTGATAGTAAGGTAAGGCTAGATGCTTCAATTGTTGATCAGTATTGTAGAGTTATGTAAAAACTTAGAGCAAAAAGTAGCAAAGCTTGAAGAAAAAAATAAAATCTTAGAAATAGAGAATGCTGAACTAAGAGAGAGACTTGGCTTGAACTCAAGGAATTCATCTTTACCAAGTTCAAAAGAGCTGTACAAAATAAAAAAAGACACACCAGAAGATAAGTCAGAGGGTGGCAGGAAGATAGGGGGTCAAGTTGGTCATAAAGGAAATTATCGGATAAAAATGGAAGCAGATGAAGTAATTAGAGTAAGATTACATGATACTTGTGAATGTGGTGGAGAAATTGCAGTATGCAACAAACCCTATATTCACCAGAATGTTGATCTCCCAAAAATTAAGCCTTACGTAGTGGAATACCAACTAGAACATGGGCGCTGTCGTAAATGCGGAAAAAGAAGGAGTAGCAAATTACCAGAAGGAGTTACACCTGATACCTTTGGTCCTAGAGTTAAGTCAGTAGTTGCATCACTAAGTGGGTTTTATAAGAATTCAAAGCGAGAAATAGCGAATATCATGAAAGACATCTTTAACATGAGTATAAGTGTTGGTAGTGTGTCCAATAGCGAAGCAAGGGTCTCGTCAAAATGTAAAGAAGCCTATGAACAAATAGAGGAAGAAATGAAAGCAAGCGAAATTTTGCATATTGATGAAACCAGTCACTATAACAAAGGTAAATTGGAATGGTGCTGGATGTTTGCCAACAATAAAGCAAGTCTTATGAAGTTAGCAGATACAAGAGGAATGAAGTTTTTAAAGAATAGTGCATTTTGTGATTACAAAAATCGGGTAATTACCGACAGATATGGAGTTTACAACCACTTCAGTGATGAAAAACGACAAATTTGTTGGGCTCACTTATTGAGAAATTTCGAGAGGTTATCTCATAGCTGGAATAGTGAAGTAATGAGACTTGGCCATTGTTTAAAAGATGCAGCTAATGGATTATTTACATTAAAAAACGCTTTGTCAGAAAATGAAATTAGTATTTCAAAGTTCACTAAGCAAGCTAAAGAGTTACGAAGATTTATGCAGTACTGCATGATAAAAATATCTTATATACTTGAAGCAAAAGGAGCTTCACGAACGGTAAAGGGTATTATAAAATCCGAGCCAATGATGTGGACATTTTTGGATGATCCAGAGAATATTCCATTAACGAATAATCATGTTGAGCGACAAATACGGCATTATGTTGTCTATCGTAAGAATTCATATTTTGCACAGTCAGAGCGAGGGAATAGATTCCTTGAGCGGATAATTTCGTTGTATCTCACTTGGAGGCAAAAAAAGTTAAATCCATTTCAAAACCTTCTATCTATTGTCTCTTAAGCCACACCTCTGAACGGATACGTTGTTCCAGGTTTCGTAATTATATAACCTTGCTGATCCATTTCAACAAAGCCCTTAAAAATACCTGTATTTGGTGCATGCCCAATTGCAATGAACACTCCATCTACTTTCAATTCCTGGGTTTTATTGATGTCTGTCGATTTAATTGTAATGCCAGTAACTTTTTTAGGATTTTCTTCTCCAAGAATCTGCTCTACGGTATGATTCCATATTACCTTTATCTTATCATTTTTAAAGAGCCTGTCTTGCATTACTTTCTCTGCTCTTAACTTATCACGCCTGTGTATCAGTATAACTTCCTTAGCAAATCGAGTTAAAAATATTGCCTCTTCAACGGCAGTATTTCCACCACCAATCACAGCTACAACTTTATTCTTAAAAAATGCACCATCACAAGTTGCGCATGCCGAAACTCCGTAACCTTGAAATTTCTTTTCACTCTCCAGGCCAAGCCACTTCGCTTGCGCACCAGCTGCGATTATAATTGCATTCGAATAGTAGTCACTAGCATTACCACAAGATCTAAATCTATACTCATTAGAATCCTCAAGTTGTTCAACGCTTTTTATTTCGTCATCTATTATCCTTGCCCCCACCTTCTCTGCATGCAACCTCTTTTGTTCCATGAGTTCTGGACCTTGTATAGAAATAAAACCTGGATAGTTTTCAACATCCGTAGTAATTGTAAGCTGACCACCAGGTTGCATTCCTGTTACTACAATTGGCTCTAAATTTGCACGTGCTGCATATATAGCAGCAGCATAACCCGCTGCTCCAGATCCAATAATAAGAACTTTTGTACTCAATTTATAATTCTGCACTGTGTGAGTTTAGATAATCAGCCACTCCTTCATCGCTTGCCTGCATTGCTGGCTTACCTTTTTTCCACCCTGCTGGACATACTTCACCATGCTCTTCATTATGTTTTATTGCATCAATAATTCTAATAAACTCATCGATATTACGCCCTAAAGGAAAATCATTTATCGATTGATGACGTACAACAAACTTATCATCAATAACAAAAGTTGCTCTTAGTGCAATTGAGTCATCATATAAGACCCCATAGTCTCTTGATATAGACTTTTTGATATCAGACACTAAATTGTAGCTAACCTCTCCAATACCACCATCATTAACTGGAGTGTTTCGCCATTTATAGTGTGAAAATTTTGAATCTATACTTATTCCTATCACTTCAACATTACGTTTTGAAAAATCTTCTATTTTGTTGCTAAATGATATCAACTCAGTTGGACAGACAAAAGTAAAATCAAGTGGATAGAAAAAAAGGACAGCATACTTATCCTTTATATGTTTACTTAAACAGAAATCATCAACTATTTTTCCACTAGCAAGAACAGCCGAAGCAGTAAAATCGATAGCGGATTTTGTTACAAGATTCATAACTAACCTATTCATTCTTAATATTTATAATTTTATACCTTGATACATTTACATGCAAGTTTTCTCTAGCCCCAATCCTATAAAAACGGTTCTGTCGCATCTATAAACCATAGGAAAAAAGCTGAGATTATAGGAGTTATGAAGCCATTAACATAGCAAAATTCTCAAAAGTAGAAACATTATTTTAATAATTTGTCTTTTTTGAATCATACGAATATTTTCGGTTCTGTCGCATTTGTAGGGAAGTAGAAAGAAGAATGATATAATTGTCTAAAAAAAAAGCAAAGATGTTTCGTATCAATCAAAAATTGTTGCCATATTTCAAAGGATTTAGCTTTTCAGAGGATGTTATCTGTATACATGAAATGTCGATTCTCTTTGAGCTATCGAGATTTGGAAGAAATGATGAGTATAAGGGGAGCAAAATGCTACGTTACAAAGGTGGGTTATCACCACTGATAGATGAGGCAGTAAGGAAAAGAAAGAAGCAGGTTGGTAGTAGTTGGAGAGACTTACATTAAATTAAACGGTAAATGGGTTTATTTATATACTGTAGACTTGTGTGTTAGTAGAGACAAGTCTGCAGCACTTGCATTCTTTCGTAAAGCCTTCAGGAGTAACTATCTTCCTGAGAAAATTGTAATTGATAAAAGCGGCAGTAATACTGCTGCTCTTGATGATTTGAATGCAGAAATTTCTGAAGATTACAGTTCTTCAAATAAAATATCTAAATAATATTGTTGATAGATTTATCAAAAAACTAATAAAGCCAATGCTTGGGTTTAAAAGCTTCCATTCCGCAAAGATTACCATCACAGGCATAGAAAATATTCGTATGATTAAAAAAAAGACAAATTATTAAAATAATGTTTCTACTTTTGAGAATTTTGCTATGTTAATGGCTTCATAACTCCTATAATCCCAGCTTTTTTCCTATGGTTTATAGATGCGACAGAACCTTTTTTAGTGCTGTGCATATTTGGCAATAGACGTTTACTTATTACTAAATTTATTATAGTATAATTTAAAATCCTCATGGTATCGAACCATTTCACTAAGTACAATGATAAAAAAACTAGCCTTTCTATGTCTAATATTCGTTTTGATGAGTAGTTGTAGTTTTAGCAATAGGTGTAATCACACTGCAGGTCATTATAAAATTGGCAATAGCTATACAATAAATGGTATCACCTACCACCCAAAATACTGTAGCTGTTACGAAGAAGTAGGAATAGCATCGTGGTATGGAATAGAAGATCATGGCACAATTACAGCCAACGGTGAAGTGTTTAATCGTCACTTGATTTCTGCAGCACATAAGACCTTGCCCCTACCCTGCTTTGTTCGTGTTACTAATTTAGAAAATGGAAGAAAGCTTGTTATAAGAGTTAATGATAGAGGGCCATTTGTTGAAGGTAGAATAATAGACTTGTCAGAAAAAGCAGCACAAGTTTTAGGACTTCATAAGTCTGGGCTTGCGAAAGTAAAAGTCGAGTACTTAAGAAAGAGGTCAGAACAATTGATACAAAATACTCCTCATTACAAAAGGCAATATGAAAAAGAAATGCAGAAACGTCACCCAAAACAAAACAATGCAGAAAGTAAGGGATATGTAGCATTTTTTGTAAACGCTCAAGTAGCTAAATCAGCTGCATCAAAGCTTCGTAATCAAGGAATAGAAAATGTTAGATTGCTTTTCAAGAATGATCAATATTGCGTAAAAGTAAGTTAAAACCTGCATTACAGATTGTGTAGCATGCCAGAAACTATTTGACAAATGAGAATGTTCCAAAAGCATGTGCGTCAAGTTGAGAAACTATCGTGAAATATAGCAATATTTAAAGATTGGTATTTTATTTGTTACATTTCAGGTAGTGACAGCTACCTAAGCTAGAGCTGTAAAAAATAATCTACCACTCAAGAAATTTCATTAAAAAAATAGCATAATCTTATTTCTCGGGAGTGTTAAATAAACCATACGCGTCAAGTTAAGGAAATAAAGGTATGAAAGAGATAGAATAATAAGGTATAAGTTCTCCCAGATATACTTTTAGTGAGAGAACCAATGAATAAAATAACTAGCTTATCAAAAAAGCTCAAAGAATTTTTTAATGAAAAAGCAGAGAAAATCTCAATTACAACAAGGTTTATAAAAAGAAAGAGAAAGCTAAAAGGTTCATCATTCGTAAAAGCCATGGTCTTGGGTAATATAGGAGTTGATAATTGTAGCGTAGAAACAATGTGTCAATTACTAAACGAGGACTCGATAGATATAACAAAACAAGGTTTGGATTTTAGATTTACTGAAGAAGCAGTGGAATTTATGAAAAGGATGTATAATGAATCTGTGATTCTCTTTAAAAATATCTTGCAAGTTGATTGCAAAATCTTACAGCAATTTAATAGTGTTAAATTATTGGACAGTAGCTATATTACTCTACCTAACAGTATGGAAGAGATGTATAAAGGTTATGGTACTAGCTACAGTGGCTATGAAAGCAATACTAAGTATGGAATAAAGTTACAATTAGTTTTCGACTACATGAATCAGATAATAGACCAACTTAATTTAACGGAGGGGGTAAGATCAGACCCACTGCCATTAAGTTAAGGGAAAGAGAAGTTAAGATTGGACAAAAAATTTGAAGTGATTGATAATTATGGTAAATACTAGGGTGAATTTTTAAGAAAAGGGAGTCTGAAAAGTGCAAGTTATTTAAAAAAGTAATAATTGCAGGTTATTTTGCAAAGAATGTACTAATGCAATGATACTGAAAAGATATCTTGAATTTAAAACACATGTTTTCTAGCTCTTTTCTGGTAGTTGAGTGAACGAATATCAGATATCTTATGACGATCAACTCTTCTCCCTTTTCTCACCACTAAAGTGTTCATCAAAAATAACTGTGATAGTCGATCCATAATGCAGTCTATGTCTGACTCTGTAGAAAAAATATCAAAGGCTAAGTTTTTAATCGCATTAAATGAGACAGATTTATTGATGCTTTTTTTTAGTTTACTATTCTGTGAGCTCAATGTCTCTTCATCATCTTCTATCATGATACTTTCTAGATTACTGATGAAGATAGTTGACCAAAAATCCTGCTTGATAGTTTCAATACTTTTTCCTGTGAAATTCTCTAAATTTAATCTTCCCTTCAGCCTAGAAAAAAATGTTTCTACTCCCCAGCGCAAGTAATATAATCTCTCAAACTCTTCAACTGTAAAACGTTTCTCATCTAACAGAGATGTTACTAACACTTCAACTTCGCCAGAAGAAAGTATTATTTTGACTAACCTGAATTTCATCTCATCAGGTAATCCTAGCTTTCGTAGCTGTCTTGCTACTTTAATAGGTGCGGTAGACACTACCACCGTACTAGATGGGCTTTCCGGCTTAAACATAGCGTTTATTTCATTGAAAGACGAACTTGAACAGCGAATTATATAATTGATTTTCCTTCCTGTAAGCTCAGCAAGAAATCGATAAGATACGTATCCTCTATCACAGATTAACAAATCGTCTGATTTTATGGATTCAAGCATACCGATTGCTAAATCAACCTCATAGCTGTCACCTCTACTTAGCACAGATTTTATTGCAATATTATTTAGCACATCGTAACAAACTTCAAAGGTTGCACTTGTATAGTCTTCAAATCTCTGGATTCCATTCCATACTGCTCTTGAGCTAAACTCACCTATTATTTTGTCGCTCTTTGGCAGAATCAGTATTGAAGCATCAAATGCAAGTACTCTGAAGCCATGGTGGGTTTTAAATTCCTGATCTTGGTAGTATAGGGAAACTATATCATCATTTAACTCTGAAAACGCAGTATGTTTTAGCTTCTTTCTTGCTTGAGTAAATGCACTTGCCGTAATTGTATAATCTTTTCTTGTATGCAGAACAAACTCATTAAGCATCACTTGTAATGACTTTACACTCTTTCTAAAAATCAGGAGAAATACATTAACGAAGGGCAGCTTTCTTTTTCGTGAGAAGTCTTTTGAGGATGCTCTGTGTGCGTTTATAAAGTTTAAACTCATCAATTTATTTTTTATAAACATGATTATTCTTTTTTTTACTCATGTCATTACTTCTTTTAATTTGTGAATCTTACCTGATTTTATAATACAGTTCATCACTTTTCCTTAACTTAATGGCAGTGAGTTTGTCCCTAGCCAAACTTTTATTTTCCTTTCCTAATTTACTAATTCTTTTGCTTGAAGATTTATCCGCAGCTTGTGTACCTTGGTCTTGTGTTTTAGGAACTGTAGTTTCGTGATTACTTGCCTGGATTCCTCTACTTTCATATTTAGCTTCAGTTTGAGTTGAAGTAGCTACTTTCGTAGTTACTTCACTCATCTCATCCGCAAGTGATCTTCCAGGTTCAAGTTGTCGAATTTTCCTCTCTAAATCTTCGTTTTTTCTCTCTAATTCCCCCTCTAAATCTTTGTTTTTTATGTTTACTTCATTTAATTCTTTAACCAAATTATCGATTTTTTCCTTCAATTTTTCTACCAACAGCTTTTCATTATTATCTGTTTCCAGTATTCTTTTTGTAATATTTATCAGCTCTGTGTTTTCTTCTTTCAACTTACTTAGTTCAGTCTCACCTTGATCCAATTTTTTCTGTAGTTCCTCATTTATTCTATTTGTTGACTGAATCTCATTTTCATTTTCTTTATCTTTCAATTGATTAATTAAATCTGTTATTCTAGCATTTTTATCTTTTTTACTTTGTTTTAGTACGTTTACCTCTAGTTCTAATTTCTTAATGTCTTGATCCTTTTCAGCTAACTCTTTTTCCTTTCTTTTCAATTCATCTTTAAGTCTTGTGAATTCTTTTTCCAGATCTTGCTTTCCCTCATTTAGTGTTCTTATTCCTGTACCACCTTCCTTTTCTATCTTTTGATTAAGCTCTTCTGATTTTTTGAGTTTCTCTGTAAGTGACTTAATAGAAGCATCTTGTTCCTCGATTTTTTGATCTCTTTCACGCATTGCTTCCTGTTGTTCGTTAATTTCATTTCTCAGGTAATCACGTTCCGAGATTAGATCATCACGCTGCTTTGCAAGTTTGTTAATTTCATTTATAGTCTCACCTACACCTTTTAATCCCTCTGGCTCATACTTTCTGTAATAATCTTTGTGCATTTTTTGTTGATCGTAACCGTTGTCAATGTATTCATGAGTGATTTCAGACTCTTCATCACCAATTTCCCTCTCAGCGGAAAAAGAACTTCTACGCGAATCAGGAGAGGAATATCCACTGCTACTTGGTGTAGCTGACTGTGGTGAATTTTTTGTAAATGTTTCCTCTGCTGGTGTTTGCTGATTGTTCACACTTTTGACCATGTCAGTGAAAGTTTGATATAGAGTTTTGCCATTGATAAAAACTTCTTTATTCTGCTCAACTAATTTTAATGCTTCTTCTGAACTCGTTATTCCTCCAAATTTTGGTTCACCAATCACTCTTTTTATGCCCTTAGAATTTACTTCTACAGTCATGCTACAATCTATGCTATTGTCTTTAGAATCCTTAGCTTGCCAGTTAATGGTCATCTCACATGAGCTTGAACCAGTAAAATCATAATGCCTTTCGCTGCCTTTTTTGGTTGCAGTTATTTGACTATCTTTCCCCAAAGATAGGTTATAAACCTTACCTTCGTCGCTGGCTCTTAAAAGGGCGCTAATCTCTATTGGTTTTTCTTTATTTTCAAACCTAATTTTAAAGTCATTATCTTTTGTTGTATATACTAAGAAATTTTCACCTGGTAGAGATTCTTCAAATTTTTTATGTGTTGCAGTTATTGATTGCTCAAACTTTTGAAACTCATTTTCCCACTTTAAATTTATCTGTTCTTTAATGTCCTTATCTTTGTGTAAAGGGCCAATAAAATACCAAATTAAGTTTTCTTCCTCTAGTTTTTTTATAAAATCCTGAAAATTGTTGCAAGATTCAATGAAACTTAAAATATCATTTTTCTTTTGCTCATCTACATCTAAATCTTGATTTTCAGCTATAAATAAGTTTTCTTTTGGCATAATTTCTATTTTTAGAGAACTGTGTTATAATATTAGCATATTTTCTTAAAAAATCAACTAATCTTATAGTTAAATAAACTTGAGTATTTGGCGGGAATGTTATATATTAACCACTCCAAGAAGTGCAGTATGGACAATACTATTATAAGAAAATACGATATTAGAGGTGTGGTAGGCAGAGACCTGCAGATCAGTGATGGGTATGAAATAGGCAGAAAATTTGGTCAAACTGCAGCTAACGTTTGTGTAGGCTATGACAGCAGGATAGATTCACCAAGTATAGAAAAAGAATTAATCAGAGGCTTAATTTTATCCGGTGCAAATGTTATACGCGTTGGGCTCTGTTCTTCACCTATGCTCTACGCTGCAACAATGCAGGTAGATCTTGGGATTATGATCACTGCTTCTCATAACCCCAGAGAATATAACGGCTTTAAATTTTTCAGTAGTAAAAAAGTTTACTCAGATCAAGAAATGAAGGAAATTATAGGCAGTACAATTAAAAACAGCACGAAAATTGGAAGCTTAATTAACACGAATACATATAGTGAATACATTCACATATTAAAAAATGCACTAAAAAATAATACTACACGCAAGCTAAAGATAGCCTGGGATTTTGGCAATAGTCCAACAATTGTAAGGTATATTGAAAAAGTTTTACCAAGTCATATACACATCATAACCAATAACTCTATAGATGGGACGTTTCCACTGCATGACCCAGATCCCATAGAAGAAAAAAATCTTGCTCAGTTAATCAGTATTGTCAAGAAAGATAAATGTGATCTTGGTATTGCACTTGATGGTGATGGTGATAGGGTACGCTTGATTGATAATAAAGGTAATGTTGTTTCCAATGATCACTTGTTTATGATTTTTTCACGTGAAGTATTGGCGGAATACCCAAAAAGCAAAGTTATTGCCAACGTAAAAATGAGTATGAAAGTGCATGATTTCGTTAGCAAATTAGGAGGGCAAATAATTACCTGTGCCACTGGACACTCACTAGTTAAGAAAAAGATGGTAGAAGAAGGGGCCAAGTTTGCCGGTGAACTCAGTGGGCATTTTTTCTTTTCTGAGTTAGGTTTTGATGATGGACTATATTCTGCTATTAAAGCCATTGACATTTTACTTAAGAAAAACCAAAGCCTATCTGAGGCGATTGAAGATTTACCAAAGTTATATATCACTCATGAAGTGAAAATTGTGGTGAAGGATGAGAAAAAATTTCAAATAATTGAATCAATCAAGGAGACACTAAAGCAGCAAAACATTGTATTTTCAGAGCTTGATGGAATTAAGGTAACTGATGATAAAGGTTGGTGGCTTCTTAGAGTATCAAATACGCAAAACTGCATAACAGCAAGATGTGAAGGAAATACCTTAGAAGATTTTGAACTCACTAAAAAAGTTTTGTTTTATTACATTGATGAACTAAAATTATACATTTAAATTTTTTTGATGATTTACTTATTCGTCAATGTTTGCAGTTTTGTTTGATTAGTAATAGGAATTGTTAACCTATGGCGCACTGCTGTGGATAACAGCTGTCTAAGCTAATTTAGCTATAGAAAATGAACACTCACTTTTCTTTATTGTTTTGAGATTTTTCTTGATCAACCATTTCCTCACCGATCTCTTTTATTTTTAGTATCAATGACTCTGGTACATACATGTTAATTACTTCTTCTGTTGTCACAAATAAAGCCTGATAAGAGTGTGAATTTATTATCCAATTGGGCAATATGTCTTCTGCGTCTATTTTAGACTCTCCCTCTTTTTTATCGTATACTGTGTGGCAATATAAGTGCACAGCAAAAAATAGTACATAAGAAAGCAATATTCCTCTAAGTGCTCCGACAAACATTCCAGTAACTCTATCCATTAATCCCAACCTTATAGGTGATAATATGTACATTAGCCAGTTATTCATTGTCATGAATGTAAGATTAAGTATGATAAATACAGAGATTGTAGAAAGTATCTTTTGTGTAACTTTAGAGTCAAAATACTTACTATAATTTATAATAAAAAAATCATAGTAATTGGCTGTCAAAAAGACTGATAAGAGCAAGAACATTAATGCACATAGCTCTTTTATAAAACCTCTAGTTATCGATATTATTACACACAAGACAATAATAAAGATAATTAGGCTATCGAAAAACATATTTTGTATCTATATGATTTTCAAGATATAATAGTTGTAAATAACAAAGTTGTAAAATTAATTGTGTTGATATTTTATCAGCTGGTCTAAGTACCGAGCAATCATATCAACTTCTAAATTTAGGTAATTACCTATTTTATTATGCTGAAAAGTTGTGTTTTTCCATGTATAGGGAATGATATTCACAGTGAATTCTTGATCGGCAACTGAATTTACTGTAAGGGAAACTCCATCTAGCGTTACAGAACCTTTTTTTGCAACAAATTTAATTAATTCTTGTGGGCATGATAGTCTGATTTCATGAGATTCTAAATTTTGATTGATTGTTAAAATTTCTGTTGTGTCATCCACATGACCCTGAACCAAGTGGCCGTCAATTCTGTCACTCAGTTTCATTGCTTGTTCTAGGTTTATTTTTTTCCCTGTTTTCCACGTATTTAAGTTAGAAACCTTCATGGTTTCTTGAGATACTTGAACTGTGAATACATTGCTCATTATGTTGACAACAGTTAAACACACTCCGGAGCAGGATATTGAATCTCCTTTGTTTATAGAGGATAAATTTTGTGTCTCAATATGGAAGATTTGATCAGAGTTAGGGTGGATAGTGATATCAGTTATAGTGCCAATATCTTTGATAATTCCTTTAAACATGCAATAAAATAAATAATTATATCACAAAAGATCTTATTTGTTAGGTGCGCAAAGGAAGATCTTTTTTACTTATCTGCTCAATAGATTCTACAGAATATTCAGAATATAGAAAGTAAGCCAGGTTCAAAACGCACAGTGTAATTAATATTGGTAACCCTATGTTTAATGTTAGACCGATACTTTCCCTTTTTTCTGTTGGCACCAATTCCTTTAAAATTGACACTTTTCCCAGCGGCAAGTGCCATAGGCAGAGTGCTGATATAGAAGCTGCTACTAAAAATAGACAAAAATAAGTCTCTTTCGAAGAAAACATAGCTTTTAATGGTGATTTGAGCCTAATATTAGTAGGCAATCGAGTTTTAGCTTCATTTGTTTTTGGTAAATGGTCTACAGCTTTGCTTGGTAAAATTTCATGAGAAACATTTTTAGGCTGTGGAGAAGGTTGGCCTGAAACTAATTTAATCAACTGCTCTTTTTTTCTATATACTTGCTTGTGTAAATACTCTTTTGGAAAAGAAGATTTGCCTGCTGTTTGTGGTATCTTCAGCATTTCTAATGCTTCTGATATCTCATCTGGTTCTAATACTTCATGTAGTTGTTTATCTTGGAAATAAATAATATTAAACATTGAGTTGAAAATATTGTGAAATATTTCTGGATCTTGATTTTTATATTCACTTACTACTTTTACGAATATTTCATCGAGTTTTTTTCCCTTGTGCTCAGCCAAATGATATATCATGGCTACTCTAGCATCAAATTGAGCTTGTTTTATGGTTGATTGTTTTTCTTCTCTCAGTGATTCTTTAGCCTGCTTTTCGGATTCCTTTTTTCTATTAGCCTTAAAATAATCTGTGTGTGACCTAATTTGACCTATATCCCGCTCTGTTTCTTGAGGGACTAAATTTCCTATACTACCCTCTGTTATCCGAGTGTCTAACACTGGTTCTTTTTCTTTTTGGTCAAGTGCTGGAATAACACCAGGTGGCATATTGTTACTCTGTATAGAAAATTTGGGCAGTTGTGGGAAAAAGAATTGTGCCGTATTAAAAAAATTGAATGGCTGAAAAAGAGACCTAAACCAGGAAATATTTTCATGCATTGCAGCAACAATTACTGGTGCGCGTGTAATTTGCTTTCTGTTACTTACTATATTGTAGCCAAACGAACCTTGCACAATTTGTTTATCTTGCTTGTTCCTTTTTTCAACCACATTTTCGTTTTTATTTTCAGTTTCTTCTGCTTGTAACGTATCTTGACTTTGCTCCTCATTTTTAGTTTTTTCCACACGTTTTAGCTCCTTATTCAAGAATATCTCGATTTGTTGCAAGCTAACGAGGTTGATGTTTTTAACGTCTGTTTGTAGCGTTATTGTTATGCCCTGCAGAAGGATTTGAATTGAAGCATTACTTATGAATTCTTCTACAGTTTTATTAGCTTTATGGTAGTTGTTGTGTAGTTCTTCGCTTTCTTTTGGTACTTTTATATTGGCTGTGAAGTTTCTCTCCTGAGAAAGGCAGGTTTTAAAAAAGTCAATTAAATGTTTTATTTGAGGTAATATTGTATTAGGGTTTACCTCTGTTAGCAGCTTGATCTTAAATGAAAATTCTTGTGTATCGCTTGTAACACTTCTTGAGCGAATAGTGCTGATTTCTATTACTTCATTGGAAAATACTTTGCCTATCTCTTTAGATTTATCTTTGAAAAATTTAGGTAAATCTTCTACCTCATATTTTTTCTCAGCTCCAACTTTGGTGAGATTTTTTTCTGTGTATTGAGCTTTATTTTTAAATAAATTCTTTGCTTGTTTCTGTAGTGTGGTATTAAGGTTAGTAACATCTTCCTTTATGTTTTCACAATCTTTTTTAAAGGACTTAGAGAAATCTTCTATCTCATGTGTTACCTTATTTTGAATTTCGGAAGCTGCTGTATGTATGGTTTTTTTAGACTTATCTATAAAAGACTTAAATGAATTTTTTGTTTGCTCCCATGGAGTTGTGATATTACTACTGTGCATGTTTCTAGTTTTTTAATTTATTAATATAATTTTAATAAAAAGATATAATTAGTCAATAAATTAATAATTATAGCGCCCTTGCATAACAGCGGCGCGTTGGATTCAATAAGAGCAGAAGAAGTTACTTTACAAACCTCATCAGTTTCCTTATCATGACAATAAGAGTATTTATCCTTGTTTTTAATCTCTGCAGATTTAATAACAAAATTCAGTAAAAAACTCAGATATTTATTGGCAAATTACATAAAATTATAGCGGCTGCATGTCTTTTTTATTTTTTCTACATTCAGCCAAAACGCGCTTTAAATAAGCGTTAGCACATTATTACAATGCCAAATTACATTATTATAGGGTCAAAACTCACTACTGGGGGATTCTTTTGCCTTTTTTTTCCTTGGTAAATTTCTTAATATTTTAATTAGTTAGGAGTCCTATAGACATGTTATTCCAGCACTTCTTACTACCTGTTATGGATCCCAGTGTCAAGCACTGGGATGACAAGAAAGAAAGCGCTGATTTCATATGCATCTGATAAAAAAGATGATGTCATGCCAGTGCCCAGACACTGGCATCCAGTTTTTTCATGATCATCAAAACGTTGTATTTTAACATAAAACGGCTACTTTTATGCTTACCAACCTAATAAAATTCCTGAATTCCAGTGTCACGCACTGGAATGACAAGAAGGAGAGTACTCGCATGACACCTTTTTATCCAAATAGTTTTATTGATGATATTAAAGATTGCACTATAATGAAAGTTTAAGCTAGTGTTTTTAAGGTGAATAAAGAGCTAATAAGTGAAATACCTTTACTTGAAGATAAGGCAGTTTCTGAGATTGAAAATGCTTCTTCTTTGCAGGATTTAGAAAAAGTTAGGTTGTCATACTTGGGGAGAAAGGGTGTAGTAAAAGCTTATTTCGATGACTTAAAGAATATAGATGATGCAGGAGAAAAACGCGACCTAGGTGCAGTGATTAATGTTTTACGCAATAAGATAGACCAGCTTATAACAAGCAAAAAAAATGAACTAAAAGATAAAGAAGTTAAGTTAAAACTGCAAAATGAAGCAGTTGATATCACACTGCCTGTCAGACCAGAAAGAATTGGCAAGATTCATCCACTGAGCAAAGTTATAAGTGAAGTAAAGCTCATTTTTGCACATATGGGCTTCAAAGCAGTTGATGGTCCTGATATTGAAGATGAATTTCACGTGTTTGATGCGCTAAATACTCCAAGTCATCATCCTGCGCGAGAGGAGCAAGATACCTTCTACTTAAAGAATAAAATAAACGATAAAAGAATGGTGCTGCGCACTCATACCTCATCTGTGGAGATCAGAGCTATGGAAAAAGCGAAAACTTTTCCGATTAAAATCGTATCTCCTGGTAGAGTATACAGAAACGACTTTGATGCAACTCACACTCCTATGTTTCATCAGATAGAAGGGCTTTATGTTAATGAAAATGTCAATATGGGCCAATTAAAATTTACTATTCATCGCTTCCTTAGTAAATTTTTCGGAGATAAAGGTCTAAAAATACGCTTTCGTAATAGTTTTTTCCCTTTTACCGAGCCTTCTGCAGAAGTGGACATAAGTTATAAAGGTAGTAAATGGATAGAAGTACTGGGATGCGGTATGACGCATCCAAATGTATTTCAAAATGTTGGAATAGATCACACTAAATACAGTGGCTTTGCATTTGGGATTGGTATAGAAAGGCTAGCAATGCTGAAATATCAAATTAGTGATCTAAGGAGCTTTTACGACAATAGAGTTAGTTGGCTCAACCATTATGGTTTTCATTTTTTGTCTTTAAGATAAGTGACAAATAAATCTTATACATTTGTTGTACTTGCTGCTGGGCATGGTAAACGAATGAATTCAAGCTTGCCTAAGGTTCTGCACAAAATAGGTAATTTCTCCATGCTTGAGCATGTCATTTACAATGCAAAGCAGCTGAATCCTGAAAAAATAGTTATTGTAGTCGATTTGCCTTTAACTCAAAGGCTGAAATGCTTTGAGGGTATAAAACTAATTACACAAGAGTCAACGCTCGGTACAGGGGATGCAGTCAAAATTGCAATGAGAAACCTGAAAGAATTGTCAGATATAGTTGTTGTGCAGTATGGGGATACTCCACTAATAAAAAGCAGCACAATAACTAAAATGATAAGCTGCTTAGGAGAGAGCAATGCTTTAGTTTGTCTTGGGTTTCAAACTAATAATAAAGGATACGGTAGACTAATTATTGAGAACGGCTCCCTAAGAGAAATCGTAGAAGCACAAAATGGTAGAAATAATGATGAGGAATTTCTTGCTAATGCCGGAATAATGGTTGCACGTGAAAAGAATCTACGTGAATTGGTGGAGAAAATAGAGTGTAATAACCAAGCTCATGAATATTACTTGACCGATATCGTTGCCATTGCAGTAAAGAGTAATTTAAATGTCGGCTATGTTATTGCTGATGAGGAGGAGGCAACTGGCATAAATAATAGGAATGACCTTGCAACGGCCGAGTTTTACTTTCAAGAAGAAAAAAGAAAGTTTTTCACTAACTCTGGAGTAACGCTTGTTGCTCCAGAAACTGTTTTCTTCTCTCTTGATACGCAAATTGGTATGGATTCGATTGTTTACCCATACGTTTTTTTTGGTCCTGGAGTAAAAATAGGATCTGGTGTTAGGGTTGGTCCATTTGCCAAATGTGAAAATACAACAATAGGTGATGGTGCAATCATAGGTAATTTTGTTGAAACAAAAGCAAGTGATATAGGTATAAATACTAAGATAAAGCATTTAAGTTATATAGGAAATACTCAGGTAGGGCAGGGGAGTAACATAGGTGCAGGTACCGTTATTTGTAATTATGATGGGAAAAAGAAACATAGAACAAATATTGGAAGCAATTGTTTTATTGGTGCCAATAGTTCATTAATTGCACCGCTTAATGTTCATGATGACTCTCTAGTTGCAGCAGGTAGCGTTGTAGTCAAAGATGTGCCAAAGGGAAGTCTGGCAATTGCAAGAGAAAGACAAATAACAAAAAAAATAAAATAATTCCAATTTTTTACTTGCAATTTATACTATTTTTAATATTTATATGCTTGTATATGCATATATTAATCTTTGGAGGATAAAAATGAAAAGGTTACTTACTTTGTTGGCTTGCTGTTCTTTGTCAGCACCGTCTTTTGGAGTTGATTGGGTTAAAGATAGAACCTACACCTCTTCGTCGTATGGTATGCTTGGTATTAATTATGATCTTGGCTATCATTGTACAGATAGCATTAAAATTTCATTTGGTCCTGCAGTTAAACTTGTTATGAGTGAAGGGATTTTAGACGCGGGACTTATGACAAAGCTTCATTATCATTATAAATTTGAAAATACAGATATTACTCCTTATGTTACTTTTGGTGTAGGAGGAGTTGCTAAAATTCCTCTTTCAGAAAATCAAGGGCCAGACGTAGAAGAATTTTTTTCTTATCAAATAGGTTCTGGTATTAATCTTCCACTTTCTGAGAGAACAAGTGTTTTTGCTGGCTACAAGCTGCAAAAGTTTCATGAACTTTCGCATGGGGTTGAATTTGGAATGAGTTTTAATTTGTAAGCTCCGATTGAATGTTTTTAGTGAAGTCTGGTTTGAATTTTTGTTGAAAAAAAGCAAGTGATATAGGCTAAAATGATGATTGCAGTAGGTAACAAAATGTGACAAAGAGAAGTTTGGCAATTGCAAGAGAAAGGCAAGTAGCTAAGAAAGTGATTCCGATTTTATTATGTAAGTTATGTAATTTTTAACTTTTCTGTGAGTATATATGCGTATATTCATGGTTAGAGGGTGAAAATGAAAAAATTACTTACTTTAGTAGTCTGCTGTTCTCTGTCAGCACCGTCTTTTGGAGTTGATTGGATTAGAGATAGAATCTATACTTCGTCGTCATATGGCAATCTTGGTGTTAATTATGATCTTGGTTATCACTATACAGATAGTGTTAAAATTTCGGTTGGTTCTGTAGTTAAACCTATTCTCACTATTCTCAATAGTCAGTATAACCTTGCTGGACTAGAGTTGGGACTTATGGCAAAGCTTCATTATCATCATCAATTTGAAAGTACGGATATTACTCCTTATATTACTTTTGGCACAGGAGGCATTATTGCAATGTCTCAAAAACAAGAAGGATTTTTTCCTACCAGATAGGTGCTGGTATTAATCTTCCACTTTCTGAGAGAACGAATGTTTTCGCTGGCTATAAACTTCACAAGTTCAGTGATTTTTCTCATGGGTTTGAACTTGGAATGAGTTTTAATTTATAAGCTCCGATTGAATGTTTTTAGTGAAAGCTTGAGTTTTTATTAACGTCGTAAAGTTTTCATGAGACTAAGAGAATTTGAGAGTAGTCAAGTTTTAAAACTTGACTACTCTCCACAAGGAAAAGCAGATAAAGGTAGAAGTATTTCATGTTTTTATTTATATTGACAGTATGTGTAACATCATTTACGATTAGTGTTAATAACAATAATTGATATTTGTCATGTTTGCAGTAATCGAAACTGGTGGAAAGCAGTATTTAGTAAAAAAAGGCAGCATAATTAAAGTAGAAAGATTACAAGCTGAAGAAAAAGAGGAAGTGGAAATCAATAAAGTGATTTGTGTTTCAAGTAATGGCTTATCTTGTTCATCTAATGCTGTTGTTAAAGCTGAAGTACTGGAGCAGTGTAGAGATAAAAAAATTATAATCTTTAAGAAAAAGAGAAGAAAAAATTACCGTAGGAAAAATGGTCATAGGCAGTATATTACTGTTCTTCGTATCAATGAAATTAGTCTTCAAAAGTAAGAGGTAAGATATGGCAACTAAAAAATCAGGTGGTAGTTCCTGTAATGGTAGAGATTCGGCAGGGCGTCGGCTCGGGATAAAGAAGAATGGTGAGGTTATTCCAGGTAATATAATTGTACGTCAAAGAGGTACAAAATTTCATCCTGGAAAGAATGTTGGTATGGGTAAAGATCATACGATTTTTGCTAAAACGAAAGGCTGGGTGAGTTTTAGAAAATCAGCAAATAAAAAGACGTTTATTGATGTTGTGCCTACAGATGATATGCAAGCCTTGGCTTGAATAGATACGGGTCTGTAGCTCAGGTGGTTAGAGCGCACGCCTGATAAGCGTGAGGTCGGAGGTTCAACTCTTCCCAGACCCACCATTTAAATTTGCAATAGTTTTGATATCGTGTAACTAAGCGATGGTTTTACATAAGAATTCAGTAACCAGTGAATCAGTAGCAGCCGGTCATCCAGACAAAGTAGCAGACCAGATTTCAGATGCAATACTTGACGAATACCTTTTTAATGACTCTTCTTCACGTACTGCAATAGAGACTTTGGTTACCAAAGATAATGTTATTATAGCTGGGGAAGTATTTGGGCCGAACATTGAAAATAGCAAGATTGAAAGTATTGTACGGAATACAATAAAAGATATTGGTTATGAGCATGATGGTTTCCACTGGGAAACAGTGAAAGTAAATATATTACTACATGAACAATCAAATGACATTGCAATAGGTGTGGATCAAGGTGCTGGGGATCAGGGCATAATGTATGGCTATGCAACAATAGAGACAGAAAGCCTCATGCCAGCACCCATTTTTTATGCACACTCGATTCTGAGAAATATCATGAGTATGGTCAAAGAGGTAAAGCTTGGTCCGGATGCAAAATCGCAAATCACTTTGGCGTATGAGAATAACCTTCCAGTGCGTGCTGAAAGTATTGTTGTTTCAATACAGCATCTTGAGGATTTGAGTCAATCGAAAGTGAAGGAAATAATTTATCCTTATATAGCTTCATCTTTACCTGAAGGGTGGATGTGCCCTAAAGAAAATCTCTTAGTCAATCCAACAGGTAGATTTGTTATTGGTGGACCGGTTGGTGATTGTGGGTTAACTGGACGAAAAATTATGGTTGATACTTATGGAGGCTATATTCCACACGGTGGAGGAGCGTTTTCTGGAAAAGATGCAACAAAAGTTGATAGATCCGCAGCTTATATGGCGAGATACCTTGCTAAAAATATTGTCTTTGCAGGTTTAGCTGAACGTTGTCTTGTGCAGCTTTCTTATGCAATTGGTGTCTCAAAACCTACTTCATTTTACATTGATACATTTGGCACGAATACAATAGATGAAGAGAAGATTAAAGGGTTTATTGAAGGTAACATAGATTTATCAACTAAAGGCATAATAAGACATTTATCACTTAATCGTCCTATGTATAAACGTACAGCCTGCTATGGGCATTTTGGTAAAGAGTCGGAAGGTGATGGTGGATTTTCTTGGGAACGTACGGACTTATCTGCTGATTTTTGTAGAGAATTTAATATAGAAGAAGAAAAGAGAGAATTTCTTTAAACTATTAAACTCTTTTATTTCTAGCTTGATACTGATATAATAACTTATTATAAATTATAAGTTACTTTTTAGTAACTATACTGGTTTTAATATTTGTGAGGCTTACAAGATGTCCGACAAACCAAAAGAAGAATTTTATGATATTGCTATAAAAGAATCATCTGATCTTATTGAAGAAATAAAAGAACATCCTTTCAATGTTGAATTGATAAACAATATGCTAGATTATGAAAAGTTCAAAATTTATCTTCAGCAGGATTTTTTATATTTAGTGGACTGTACTCGTGCTTTATTGATTATTGCAGCTAAAGTTGATGACATTGAAATAATGGGCAGTTTGGTTAATGTAGCAAGGGGAACATTTGCGGTTCGAAAGCAGTATACTGAATATTTTGAGACTTGTGATTTATCCGATAATCATAAAAAATCAAAATCTTGTTCTGCTTTTACTGATTTTTTTATGCGTGCTGCATATCATAATTCTGTTGCTGAAGCTTTAGCAGCGTCTTATCCTTGTTTTAATATATACCAAATTATTATAAATCATATGGTAGGAGAGGTTATGCCTAAAAAAGTTGAAGATCACAGATATCAAGGGTGGATTGATATCTATAATAACACAGTAATGAATGCTACGATTAATCAAGTTACTGACGTTGCAAATAATCTATATGCAAAGGCTGGTGATTGTGAGAGGAAAAAGATGCGTGAGTTTTTTAAGAGAGGTCTAGAGCTAGAAATAATGTTTTGGGATGAGATGTATTCTCTAGCATAATCTGTAGTATTAACACTAAATTATATTCTAGTTTATGTGATGTTTAGTGGTATAATTAAGAGTTATTATGGGTCAAATCTTTTAAAGGATATTATTGAGCATCCTTTCAATGTTGAATTAGCAAATAATACTTTAAACATAGAAAATTTCAAGTTTTATATACAGCAAGATGCATTTTTTGTAGCTGATTATGTTCGTACTGTTTTAATTACTGCATCAAAAATGGAGAGTTGTAACAACATTGTTCCATTGATTGAGGTGGCTCAAGGAGGAATAGAGATTATAAGAGTGTTATACAACCACTACTTTTCTGTATACTCCATAAATCGTGGAGAAAAGTTGCTTGAGTGTTTCAATTTTACTAACTTTCTTTTGTCTACTTCATATAGCGATGTTTATGAAGCTGTAACAGTTCTTTACTCTTGCCATTTCATATATAAAATTATTGTTGATAATATGAGAAATAAAATTAAAAAAAATAATAGGTATAAGGATTGGTTTGATTTTTTTGGCGGTAGTTTGATGGAATCTGGATGTGTTGCTTTGGAAGATATTGTTGACGAGTATTGTAACAAAGCAAGGGAAAGTGAAAGAACCAGAATGCTTGAATTATTTAAAATAACTGCACAATTTGAGTTAGGCTTTTGGAATAGCGCATATAATTTTTCAAAATTTGATCAAGATTTTAAGAAATATTGACAATTTTAAGCTAATTTGTATGCTTGGTACGTATTTTTGAAGATGATATGAAAAGTAAAGAACATGATTTTCATTTAGTAGACCCAAGTCCCTGGCCAATTGCTATATCAGCAGCAATTCTTGTTCTTGCACTTGGATTAGTTGGTACACTCCATAAACAAATTTCTGGAATATTTGGTTTAGTTTTAGGAATCTCTGCGGTATCAGGAGTGCTGTTTTATTGGTGGAGAGATGTAATAAGAGAAGCAATTTATGATAAATGCCATACTGCCATTGTAAAACATGGACTCAAGCTTGCAATGTACTTATTTATCCTCTCGGAAGTTGTGTTTTTTATAGCGTTCTTTTGTTCATTCTTTAAAGCCTGGCTTGATCCGATTTTTTTGTTTGAAGCGTTTTCTCCTACAAAAAAAATTGAATGGCCCCCTGAAGGGATTTTACCACCTGATCCATGGTCGTTACCATTCATGAATACACTAATATTATTACTTTCTGGTACAACAATTACCTCAGCACATCATTTTTTACTTGAAAATGATAAAAAAAGCATGGTTAAAATGCTGTCTATAACTATATTGCTTGGGATGTTCTTTATAATAGTACAAGCAATCGAATATCATGAAGCAAGTTTTTCTTTACGAGAAACAGGAGAAAAACTTATTTATACATCCAACTTTTACATGATTACTGGTTTTCATTGTGTGCATGTTATAATAGGTATAATATTTTTGTCAGTATGTTTATTTAGAGCTCGAAAAGATCAATTTACACCTCAAGATCACTTATGCTTTGAGTTTGCTTCTTGGTATTGGCACTTTGTCGATCTAGTCTGGATATTTTTATTTCTGTTTATTTATTGGTTAAGCCTTTATTAAGTGATTAAAATAATAGGTCTAGATCCAGGAATAAGCAAAACTGGTTGGGCCATTATCAACCTGGAAGAAAAGAATAGTATTGAATTTTTGGGTGGTGGTGCCATATCAACTGATGGTAAATTGGGTACAGGTGAACGTCTACATATAATTTTTGAAGAATTAAAGAAAGTAATTTCTCTATATTCTCCAAATGAAGCTGCTGTAGAGAAAATTTTTGTTAATAAAAATCCAAAATCTTCACTAACTTTAGGATATGCAAGAGCAATTGCAATTTTAATATTACGAATGACGGATTTACCCATGAATGAATATGATGCAAACTATATAAAAAAGAGCATTACTGGAAATGGTCATGCTGATAAGGGTCAGATTATATTTATGGTAAAGCAAATAGTTAAAAGCTCAAATATAAAATGTCACCATACTGCTGATGCTCTTGCTACAGCAATTTGTCATGCTTATACGAGAAATTCTTGTTTTATTGAGTAGTTTTACATGAATTCAGTTTAAAAAACTATTTGATGGCATTTATCTTATCCAATGTTCGTTGCAGAATAATACATGCAGCAATTTTATCATCTATTTTTTTTGATTTTGTGATTGATATTCCAGTAATTTTTAGTGCGTGAGTTGCAAGAGATGTTGATAAACTTTCGTCTTGTAGATATATGTTTATCTTACATTTTTTTATTATTTTATTTGCGAATTGGATTATTGCTTTACACCATTCGGTCTCTTGGTCATCTATTTTGAATGGTAGTCCTATTACCATTGATCCAGCTTCATTTTCTTTGAATATTCTATACAGATAACCTAAATCTTTGCTCATATTTCTTCTATAATATATACTATGAGCTGTAGCTATAAGCTGTGTTTTATCACTAAATGCTACGCCTATTTGTTTTTCTCCCATATCAAGGCACATTATACGTTTATCTCTTGGAATAGACTTTAGAAATTCATCTGGATTTCTATGTAGCATCTATGAAAACATAACTTTTGTACAATTGTATTTTTGTGACAGTAAGGTATGTACAGTCTACTGGCATGATAGACATTCATCATAATTAATATCTGTTTTTTGTTGCAATATTTCACTTTTTTTGAATATGTCATGTGAGACCTTGTCAGCTCTCTGCATTGATTGTGATCTGCAGTAATACAAGCTTTTTAATCCTTTTTTCCAAGCAAGCATATGTATTTTGTGTAAGTAACGTTTATGCACATTGGCAGGTAAGAACAGATTTACTGATTGAGATTGACAAATATAAGGAGTTCTATCACTTGCATGTTCTATGATCCATTGTTGATCAAGTTCGTATGCTGTTTTAAATGTCAGTTTTTCATGCTTGCTAAGAAAATCTAAATGCTGAACAGAACCCTCATTTGTTGAAATTGAGGACCATGTTTCATCATTGTCTTGATTTTTTTCTGCTAGTAGTTTTTGCAAGAATTTATTTCGTACTACAAATGAACCTGTAAGTGTCTTCTGTATAAATACGTTTGCTGCATACGGCTCTATTCCAGGAGAAGTGTTGCCTGCGATAATCGAAATTGAGGCAGTTGGAGCAATAGCGAGCTTATGTGTAAACCTTTCCATTAGATCGATTTCTTTAGCGTCAAGACATGGCCCTTTTTCTTCTGCTAATTTTTTAGAAACTACATCCGCTTGCTCGCGCAAATGCTTAAATACTTTTTTATTCCATTGTTGGGCTGTTACTGATTCAAAAGGAACCATTTTACTTTGTAAAAATGAATGAAAGCCCATCACACCAAGACCGATACTACGCTCTCTTATTGCGGAATATTTTGCTCGCTGTATTTCATTTGGTGCGTGGTTTATGAAATCCTCTAATACATTATCAAGAAAACGCATTATATCTTCTATGAAAAGCTCATTATCTTTCCATTCTTCGTAGTATTCAAGATTTACGGATGATAAACAACATACAGCAGTGCGCGACTTGTTCAGGTGATCGTAACCTGTAGTTAAAGTTATTTCACTGCATAGGTTTGACATTTTGATATCTAAATTGAGCTTTTTGTAAGGTTCTGGTTTATTGTTATTTGTTGCATTAAGAAAGATAATATAAGGTTCTCCAGTTTCAATTCTTGCTGTTAATATTTTAATCCATATATCCCGTGCTTTTACTGTTGAAATAACTTTATTGTTATGAGGGCTTATTAAATTCCATTCTTGATCATTCTCAACAGCTTGCATAAATTTGTCTGTTACTATTACAGCATGATGTATATTTAATGCTTTGCGATTTGGGTCACCACCAGTTGGCTTACGTAAATCTAGAAACTCTTCTATTTCTGGATGCCATACAGGAAGATAAACTGCTGAGCTTCCTCTTCTTAAGGATCCTTGGCTGATTGCAAGCGTCAGAGCGTTTTGTACTACGATAAATGGCACAATTCCTGATGTTTTACCGCTACCTTTGACACTTTCACCAATTGAACGTAAATTTCCCCAATAACTACCTATTCCACCACCACGTGCAGCGAGCCAAACATTTTCATTCCATAGATCAACTATTCCCTTCAAGCTATCTTCAGTTTCATTAAGAAAGCAGGAAATAGGCAATCCTCTTTTGGTACCGCCGTTACTAAGTATTGGTGTTGAAGGCATGAACCACAAGTTGCTCATGTAATCATAAAGACGTTGTGCATGTTTTCTATCATCAGAATAGTAATTAGCAATACGTATAAAGAGATCTTGATAACTTTCATTTTCTATTAAATACCTATCCAATAGAACTGCTTTTCCAAAATCGGTTAATTTACTATCTTTTGCGTAATTAATAGTAATGTAATTCATAAGGCTCCTTTTATGATAATATAGAAATTTATTTGAGCGATTTCTCGATTAAGTTGTTGAATTTGTTTGTGGATGTTGTAATGCAAATAAGATACCATCAACCTGACTGCCATATATTTTACAGTAACTCATTTGACTTATTTGCATATTTGTTTCTTTTGCAACATGCTGAATATAATCTTCTGAATGACGAAAATAATCTCCTTTGTTTACAAAGTCAATACCTTTACCTTCCTTTCTTCTTACTAAACATACAATAACCCCTTTTTTGTTTGTCAATCCTTTTGCTAGTTCCAATTCTGCTAGAAAATCATGTAGATAGTGTAGCACTTCAGCAAAGATAATTACATCATACTGCTGGTTCTTCTCTTGTTTAAGAAACTCTTTCATTTCTGTATGTATTAACTCATTGTAAACAGGTTTACCTTTTATAAGACATCCTCTTGCAATATTGAGCATTCTATTTGAGATGTCAACTCCTGTTATGCGACTTCTAATATTATTTATTTTTAGGAAGTGACCACATATTCCAGTACCGCAACCAAGGTCAAGTATATTCAGTTCAGAAGTGGAGTTGTGAAAGATTTTTTTGATTATCATATGTACTAGTTCATGTCCTCTGTATTGTTTGGCAATTAGCCAATGCTCAACAAAATATTTACCTGTGTAATCAAAATATTGCTTTATGAGATTTTCAGGCAATTCCACGATATCTGATGTGTTTGTTATTTTCTTTATATAGTAAGAAGCTTCTTTATGACTACTATCTAATTTTAGTGTCTTTGTTAAATAATTATAAGCTTTATTAGTATTTCCTACTGCAAAATGACATCTTCCAATATTATACCAGATTATAGGTAAATTGGGGTAGAATATGCTAATTAACCAAAATCTTAACTTTGCATCTGATATATTACCTTTATAGAAGTGATATAACCCGATTTCAATGTTGGTATTTAACAGGTTTTTAGATTTTTCAAGAAACACTACAATTTCTTTATGGAGAGTATTGTATTTATCCATAATGAAATTTTTTACTTTTTTAATATTTAATAAGCCAGTGAGCTTAGATATACAATTTAAAGCAAAGTTTTTTATAAAAGATAGATTACTTTTCATACATTAGAAATACTCCAAATGTTCATTTTCATTTTTAGGTAACTAATTTTAACACATTTTATCTTACAAAATATCTTTTTCATTAATTTTTCTGTACATATCAATTTGTCGAATATTTCTCAGATTGTACTGTTTTAGATTGCTGGTATATTGTTGTTGATAATAATAGGTAAATGTTTTGTGTAAAAAGGCGTTGACATATGATTTATCAGATTGTAACATATAAAAGATTAGTTTTTAGATGTTTGAAAAGTTTTATGGTAGAGATTATTTAATCTCAATTCAATTGTAAGTTAATATTTAACTCTGCATATTCTACATATAGTCAGATAAATAAATTATTAAGAGCACTTGATGGATGCCTTGGCGTTAAGAGGCGATGAAGGACGTGGCAGGCTGCGATAAGCTGTGGGAAATTGTCAACAAATTTTGATCCGCAGATTTCCGAATGGGGAAACCCAACTAGCTTAGCTAGTTATTATATACTAAGTATATAAAGCAAACTTGGTGAACTGAAATATCTAAGTAGCCAAAGGAAAAGAAATCAACCGAGATTCTGTTAGTAGTGACGAGCGAAAGCGGAAAAGGCTAGTGATTTAAAAATAAGAATTAGAATACTCTGGAAATGGTAACCATAGAAGGTGATAGTCCTGTATAAATAGAAAGTTTTTAAATCCTTGAGTAGAGCGGGGCACGTGAAATCCTGTTTGAATATGGGGGGACCATCCTCCAAGCCTAAATACTCCTTAACGACCGATAGTGAACAAGTACCGTGAGGGAAAGGTGAAAAGAACCCCGGGAGGGGAGTGAAATAGAATCTGAAATCAAGTGCTTACAAACAGTTGGAGCTCTATATCAATTTATTGATATTTAGAGTGACAGCGTACCTTTTGCATAATGGGTCAGCGAGTTAATCTATGAAGCAAGCTTAAGCCGGTAGGTGTAGGCGTAGCGAAAGCAAGTCTGAATAGGGCGTTTAGTTTTATGGATTAGACCCGAAACCAAGTGATCTAGTCATGACCAGATTGAAGGTATGGTAAAACATACTGAAGGATCGAACCAGTTAATGTTGCAACATTATTGGATGAGTTGTGATTAGGGGTGAAAGGCCAATCAAACTTGGAAATAGCTGGTTCTCCGCGAAATCTATTTAGGTAGAGCGTTGTATGTATGTTGTTGGGGGTAGAGCACTGGATAGACTAGGGGGATTCATCATCTTACCAAATCTAACCAAACTCCGAATACCAATAATTAATTATACAGCAGACACACTATGGGTGCTAAGTCCGTGGTGGAAAGGGAAACAGCCCAGATCACTATCTAAGGTCCCAAAATTGCAGCTAAGTGGGGAAGGAAGTAGAAAAACCATTACAGCTAGGAGGTTGGCTTGGAAGCAGTCATCCTTTAAAGAAAGCGTAACAGCTCACTTGTCTAAATAAGTTTTTCTGCGCCGAAAATGTACCGGGGCTAAAGCTGTATACCGAAGATGTGGGTGCTTATTGATTTCGATTAATAGGCGCGGTAGCGGAGCGTTCCGTAAGTCTGTGAAGGTGGTTTGTGAAAACTGCTGGAGATATCGGAAGTGAGAATGCTGACATAAGTAGCGTAAAAGAGTGTGAAAAACACTCTCACCAAAAATCTAAGGGTTCCTACGTTAAGTTAATCTGCGTAGGGTTAGTCGGTTCCTAAGGCGAGTCCGTAAAGGAGTAGTCGATGGCAATTAGGTTAATATTCCTAAACCTCTTAAGTGTGACGGGTTTTGTATTTGTATAGGTCTTATTGGATTGATCTATGCTTAAAAGAAGCTCCAGGAAATAGCACTTATATTTATGAGGCCGTACCGTAAACCGACACTGGTGGATGAGTAGAGTATACTAAGGTGTTGAAAGAATGATGTTGAAGGAACTCGGCAAATTATACCTGTAACTTCGGAAGAAGGGTAACCTGCTTTTAGGCAACTATGAGTAGGTGGCACAAAATAGGGAGTAGCGACTGTTTACTAAAAACACAGGACTCTGCAAACACGTAAGTGGAAGTATAGGGTCTGACGCCTGCCCGGTGCTGGAAGGTTAATAGGAGGGGTGCAAGCTCCAAATTGAAGCCCCAGTAAACGGCGGCCGTAACACTGACGGTCCTAAGGTAGCGAAATTCCTTGTCGGGTAAGTTCCGACCCGCACGAATGGCGTAACGATTTCTCCACTGTCTCCAACATCATTTCAGCGAAATTGAATTCCCCGTGCAGATGCGGGGTACCCGCGGTTAGACGAAGAGACCCCGTGCACCTTTACTATAGCTTTACATTGCTATTAAAAGTGTGATGTGCAGGATAGGTGGGAGACTTTGAAGTTATGGCGCTAGCTATAATGGAGTCAACCTTGAGATACCACCCTTTACACTTTTGATATCTAACTATGTTTCATTATCTGGAACTAGGACATTGTATGGTGGGTAGTTTGACTGGGGCGGTCGCCTCCTAAAAAGTAACGGAGGCGTGCGAAGGTAAGCTAGAGCTGGTCGGAAATCAGCTTGATAGTACAATGGCATAAGCTTGCCTGACTGCGAGGCTGACAAGCCAAGCAGAGACGAAAGTCGGTCATAGTGATCCGGTGATTCTGTATGGAAGGGTCATCGCTCAACGGATAAAAGGTACGCCGGGGATAACAGGCTGATGGTGTTCGAGAGTTCATATCGACGACACCGTTTGGCACCTCGATGTCGACTCATCACATCCTGGGGCTGGAGAAGGTCCCAAGGGTTCGGCTGTTCGCCGATTAAAGTGTTACGTGAGTTGGGTTTAGAACGTCGTGAGACAGTTCGGTTTCTATCTGCCGTGGGTGAAGGAAATTTGAGAAGATCTGACTCTAGTACGAGAGGACCGAGATGGATATACCTCTGGTGTACCAGCTGTTATGCCAATAGCATCGCTGGGTAGCTATGTATAGATGGGATAATTGCTGAAAGCATATAAGCAAGAAACCCTCTTCAAAAAAATTTCCCAATTAAGGCCGTGGGAGACTACCACGTTGATAGGCTAGGTGTAGAAGCATGGTAACATGTGAAGCTAACTGGTACTAATAGCCTGATTGATTTATTTGCTTTCTATATGTGCATATGCAGTGTTAAATATTAAATTGAAATTTGTTAAGTCAGAAATTTTTATTGACTTGGTGACTATAGCAAAAATGAACCACCCGATCTCATCTCGAACTCGGAAGTGAAACTTTTTAGCGCCGATGATACTTAAAAAGGGAAAGTAGGTCGTTGCCAAGTTTATAAAAATTTCTTTTTATTTATATCTGTTCAGTAGAGCGATGAAACAAGGTAAACATAGAGTAGCTATGAGGTAATATAACTGATCTTTTAGAATTTTGCGAAAACTTTTAAATAAAAGTAGAAAATTTAAAAGTAGAATTTGTCACCTATTTGCAAATGAGGAGGAGAGATAGCAATATTTAACAAATCATCAAACAATTGATCTTCCGAAAATCAAACTTTATATAATTGAATATTAATTAAGTTGTTGGAGATGAGGAGAAAGAAGAAGTAGCAAACTACCAAAAAGCAGATACATTTGGTCTAATAGTTAGGTGATAATTGTAGCACTCAGTGGATTTTATAAAAATTCAAAACGTGAAAATTATAAGTGATGTTTTTAATGTGAATTGAAAGCGTATCAAATAGTGAATATAGAATTCCCTCAAAATGCAAAAAGGTGTATGAGCAAATCGAATAAGAAAAGTGAGGTTTTGCGCATCAACGTGTTATAATAAAGGTAAACTTGGTTAGTGCTTAAGCAATACTGCAAGTTTTAAAGGGAAAGAAGATTTAAAAGACAGAGTGTATGTTGCAATCGTAATAGTCGCTGACAGGTACTTTGAAACATAGCTGGACTATTGAAGTTAAAATTCTGGGCTGTTACTTAAAAAACGCATCCACTGAATTATTTATGCTAAAAAAAGCTTTATTAAAAAATGAAACAGAAGTGTAAGAAAGTTGCAAAACGTATAAGGTATTACTTGAAGCTACCTATCTGAAGCAACTGGAGCTTTTCAAGTTGCGAAAAATATTTTAAAATCTGAAAGAATGATGTGAAATTTTTTAAGTAAACCAGAAAGTATTCCACTATCGCGCTGAACAGCAAATTAGGCATTATATCATTTACTGTAAAAGCTCATATTTTACGTAATCAGAGCTAGGAATTTGAAAGGATAATTTCATTATACTTAACATGGAAACAAAGAGAACTATACAATCCCCTGCCTATCGTTTCTTGAACCACTCCCTTGAACGGGTACTTTTACTTTTATCAAACCATTCTCTTATTGTAATAAGTTGCTTCTATATTCAAATTTAGCAACTTCCCTGTAGGATTATCCTTATTTTGTTCTAAGTATTGGCTTTGTTCAAATGCCATTCCCCATTGTGTACGATAGCTAGACTTTCTATATTCAGAAAAACTCTCTTCAGCATTATTTGTATCGAGCTTTTTATCTTGTTTTCTTATACTCTCTACCATCAAGCACCCACATCTATTAATTTATTTTAAAAAGTTTACTTATCTTATCATAAAAAATATATCTGTAAATACTTTAGTGAAAATTTCTTCTTATTTTATCTTTCTTTAAGCAAATATTGAGGTCTTTTTGTAAATTTTTATAGCCTGCTTGCATAATGTTTTTATGGGTTAGTATTATGTAATAGTATCCTACATTACTTATATTAGAAATGCTAACTTTAGCTAGCATTCGTAATTGCCTTTTTATTTTATTTCTTTTTGCTGCTTTTCCGACTTTTTTACTGATAGCCAGACCTACTCTAATAACATGAATATACTTTTCAGGTTCTCTTTCTTTTATAGCATATAGTGATATATATACCCCTCGATAAAAAAGACTGTCAGGTGCTAATCTGTTTTTAAAAGCAAAGGAAAACTCTTTTTTTTTATGCTTACTATGCGCATAATTTATTACACCCTAATGAGCGACGCTTATTAAGAATTTTTCTTCCAGCTTTTGTTGACATACGTGAACGAAATCCATGTTTGTGCTTTTTTTTTAAATTTTTTGGTTGAAATGTTCTTTTCATTGTTTTTATATTAATATAACTATTTATTTTAAATTATTTTGCTCTATTGTCAAATAATGGTCAACTTCTATGGCATTCTTGTTGAATAAAATTTGATATATGGAAAAATGAATTTAATTATAGGCGTACCTGTTTTACTAATCCTTTTATTTTGTTTGAGTAAGTTTCAAGCAGTAAGTAAAGTTAAGTCTTATATATATTTGAGTTGTATGTGGATGCTACCTTGTTTGTTAGCATTCTATGATGGTTATTTTATAACTTCTATTTCTATAGCGTTACTTTTTTTTATGCTGATTTTTATCTTTAAAGGTAAAAGAAATAAGATGGTAAAATTTTTGTTATTTATGGCTTTAGCAATATCACTTTTTATCACTTTATTTATAATGCTATCTATTTTTGTTCAGTCCATTTCTTTTTTTAATAAAGTAGCTATTTCAGAATTCTTATTTTGCTTAAAATGGAAGCATAATGTAGCTATTATTGGCGAAGGAGAGGTGGGATGTTTTGGTATAGCGCCACTTTTAGTGGGGACATTACTTATAACTATTGTAGCAATGTTAGTTGCGGTGCCGCTTGGTTTATTTTCTGCAATATATATTAGTGAGTATGCGAGTGAAAAAGTGCGTTATGTTATTAATACAGCCTTACAGGTTTTGTCTGCTATTCCTACTGTTGTATATGGATACTTCTCAGTTGTATTTTTGTCTTTTTTTATAAAGCAGGTAGCAAATTTTTTTAATTTAAGTATACACTCAGAAAGTGCTTTGATTGCTGGTTTATCGATTGGAATAATGATTCTTCCTTTTATTATTTCTTTGCTTGAAGATGCTATAAGATCTGTTCCAAAAAGTTTACGTTATGGTTTTATGGCGCTTGGCGCAACACCAGCGGAAACTATATGGCATATAACAATACCTTATGCAATGCCTACAATTTTAAGTGCAGTTTTATTATCAATTTCAAGGGTGATAGGTGAAACAATGATTGTACTAATGGCTGTGGGAATCAATGCAAATTTGACCTTTAATCCTCTCAATTCAGTTACTACTATCACTGTACAAATTGCTACATTACTTACCGGAGATCAGGATTTCAATAGTGTGCAAACTCTTGCTGCTTATGCGCTTAGTTTAGTGTTATTTGTTATTACTTGGCTATTAAATGCATTTGCACTATTTATAATGAAACGTAACTAGTAAGTGTTTTAATATTGCAAAATTTCTGTTAATAATATAAGATTTATTTTTTAGAAGTTCTTTTATAGAATTATAGTGTTAGGTGATGAAAGAGATGAATATAGGTAGAACGGTTAAGATAACTCAAGCAGTTGTTGATCTAAAATTTGAAGGCGAGTTACCTAAGATATTTAATGCTTTAAAAAGCAAACTAAAATGTAAGGACAAGGAGCTAGTTTTAGAGGTTTCACAACATATAGGTGACAATATAGTTCGTTGCATTGCTATGGATAGCACAGATGGTATGTCAAGAGGTGATGAGTTTGTTGATACAGGTGCACCAATATCAGTTCCGGTTGGACGCTCAACTTTAGGAAGGATTTTTAATGTTGTAGGGGAGCTTATAGATGAGTGTGGTCCGCTAAAAGGAAAGTATGATTTAGAACCTATACATAGATTACCTCCAAGTTTTACTGAGCAGAAGATACAGGAAGAAGTTTTAGTTACAGGAATAAAGGTTATAGATCTTCTTGCTCCTTATCTTAAAGGAGGAAAAATTGGCTTATTTGGTGGAGCTGGTGTTGGTAAAACAGTTCTGATAATGGAGCTGATTAACAACATAGCAAAAGCTCATAAAGGATTTTCTGTGTTTGCTGGAGTAGGAGAGAGAACGCGTGAAGGTAATGATCTTTATAACGAGATGATTACTTCGAATGTAATAGATATAAATGAGCACGAAAAATCTCAAGCCGTTTTGGTTTATGGTCAAATGAATGAACCTCCTGGAGCAAGGGCTAGGGTTGCTTTAACAGCACTAACTATGGCGGAGTATTTTCGTGATCATGAAAATCAAGATGTTCTATTTTTTGTAGATAATATCTTCCGTTTTACTCAAGCTGGCTCTGAAATTTCTGCTTTGCTTGGAAGAATACCGTCGGCTGTTGGTTATCAGCCAACTCTTGCGACTGATATGGGCGCTATGCAAGAGAGAATAGCCTCAACTACTGCTGGTTCTATTACTTCTGTACAGGCTATATATGTTCCTGCAGACGATTTGACCGATCCAGCTCCAGCAACGACATTCTCTCATCTTGATGCCACTACAGTATTGTCAAGGCAGATAGCTGAAATGGGTATATATCCTGCTGTTGATCCACTTGACTCAACTTCTCAGTCTTTATCTGCTGAAATCATTGGTGAAGAGCATTATAATGTGGCTTCTGAAGTGAAACGTATATTGCAAACTTATAAGTCGCTGCAAGATATTATCGCAATACTTGGTATGGATGAACTATCTGATGAAGATAAAATTATTGTTGATAGAGCTCGTAAAATTCAGAAGTTTCTTTCTCAACCTTTTCATGTTGCGGAGGTATTTACTGGCATGTCTGGCAAATTTGTTTCACTTTCTGATACTATTTCTAGTTTTAAAGGAATTATTGAAGGTAAATATGATCATCTGCCAGAAGCTGCTTTTTATATGGTGGGAAGTATAAGTGAAGCAATAGAAAAGGCTGAATCAATAAAAGCTGAAGTTGGAGCCGGACATTAAAGATTATGAACACTTTTAAGGTGCAATTTTTTTCTCCTGATAATCGAATTTTATTCGATGAAGTGGTTTCGCTTTCAGTGAATGGGCTTGAAGGAGAGCTAGTGATTTTAGCTTACCATTCTCCTTACTTAATTTATTTATTGCCTGGTATAATTACTGTTCAAATGAGTAACCAGACAAAGGAAAAAGTTGTAATTGATAATGGTATATTAGAGGTTGCAAATAATAATTGTAGCATTATAACGAATCAAATTCAGGTTTTTGATCATTTGACTCATGATGAGGAATCATTAAAAGATAAGAGAGTTGGTATATATTTAAGTTATCTTGATGTCAAATCTCTTTAGGGGCTCTTTTTGTGTTCAAGAAATGAGTTTACTCTTGTCATTTCCACTTCAAGTAGCTGACACACAACTGTACGAACATTATGGTTCAGGGAAGATGTCATTCCAGTATCTTCCTTCTTGTCATCCCAGTGCGTGACACTGGGATCTATCTTATTTTCATCATGGATATGATTTTAACATATGTTCCTAGAATCTGTTGTCCATTGCATAATTTGCAAATGTTTTTATGTCCAGATCCCAGTGTCACGCACTGGGATGACATTGTTTATTATGTGCCGTATTGCAATGTTCGTACAGCTATGTGTCACACTACTCGGATGACAAGAGGGGCTACTTGAATAAAGAAGCCGCTGGTCTCATGTGCATCTTTAAACATTTCCACGCTGACTTTGGCTACACACCTTTGATGGACTGCTGATTAAGTCTAGAAGTGAATTACAGTGATCGCTATGAAATGCGCTATCAAGGCTTAAAGACCTAGGTTTTTTTTCTGAATCATCAATTTCCTCTGTAAGCTGGTAAAACATTTTTGAATTGTTATCAAAAACTTCCTTTTTATTAACAAGTACTTGATCAATTACTGGACTTAACAGTTCTACTTGGCTATTTAAGTATTGCACTGTACCTTTTAGCTCTTTTTTTTCTCTTATTAATCTTTCAATCTCATCTTCATATTCTTTAAACTTTAATTCCAGTGATGGACGGTACTTATTAACTATTTCTTCTTCTATCTCCTGCCGTAATTGCCCTCTTATTGTCTCGATCTGCTCATCTTTAAGCTCTAGCTCGTTCTTTAACGTTTCAAAATCCCACGTTAGCTGATCTGCCTCTTGTTCATCAGATTCCAAATGTGCGTTATGCTCATTTTCTAAATTTTGTATTTGAGATTTATAACTCGCTATACACTTATCCCTTGCACTTATCATGTGTTCTGCTTCCTCTATCTCTTCCTCTTTTTTTTCAAACTGGTTCAATTTACCTTGTAGTTTCTCTTGTTCTACATTAGCAGTTTTTAGCTTTTCCTTCAGTTCTTCTACCTTTTCTTCCAGTTCCTTATTTTTTCCATAAATTTCTTGAATTTTCTGCTCTTGCTCCTTATTGAGCTGGATTATTCGCTCATCTGTTTTACTCATTTCTTTCTCAAGTCTTTGTTCATTTTTTTCATACTCAATTTGTAAATTATTGCACTGTTTCTCCAATTCTTCAATTTTTTGCTTAGCCTCCACGAGTTCTTGTTCTGATTCTACTTGCTTTGCTTTTAACACTTGATTTTCTTCTTTTAGTGATAATAACTCTCCTTCCAAATCTGATATTTGCTGTTTACTGCTTTCTTTTGTACTATTAATATGGAGTTCTAATTGATCAAGTTTGTCTTCAAAACTATACTTTTCCTCTCTTAGTTGATTTAATTCCTCGTGCAATTTTCTTAACTCGCTTATCAACTCTTCTTTTTCTACATTGGCAACTTCCAGCTTTTTCTTCAGGTCTTTCTTTTCTTCATATGCACCTTCAAGTTCTTGCGCTCTTTCTTGCAGCTCTGTTGACATATTTGCTAGTTTTTCATTTTTTTGTGTCAGTTCAGCTTGCAATTTTGCATTTTTTTGCTTTTCCTCTCCAAGTTCATTCTGTAAATCACTATTATGCTTTTCAAATTCTTGCTCAGCCTTGTCGAGCCTATATCGTAATTCGTTCCTCTGCTCATTTAATTCTCTAATTTCTTGCTCAGCTTTTGTAAGCTTTTGATCTAGTTGTTGTGAATTAACTTCTATTTGAGTTGCAATTGCTTGAGTTGCAATCTGCTGTGGATTAACCTCTGATACATTGTTGCTAGTGAAAGAGAGAATAGGATTGTTTTTAGCATCATTTTCAAGATCTTTCATCTTTTCATCTTTATTGATTACGATATGTTCGTTATTCTGCAGATTACTAACAGCCGGTGCAATGTTAGCATTTTTGTTCTTTTTCAATAATGCTTTTACAGCATCATGTAGAGAGAGGCCTTGAATATATAATTCCTCATTTTGTCTTATTAATTCCCAAAACTCCTCAGGTGGCGATTCAAAATCTTGACCATTAAACTTTAGTACTTCAGTTATACCAGAATTACTTACATTCATAACCATAGTACAGGTAAAAGTTTTCCCATCCTTGTCCTGCACAGGCCAAGTGCTTGTCATTTCATAATATGCACCCTCTTTAAATTCATAATGTCTTTCCTTACCTTTTCGGTAAGCGTATATGTCATGCTTTTTATCGCAATAGATATTCAATGTGCTAATATCCTTTTCTTGCTGTAAGATATCACTAATTCTTATTGGCTACTTCTATTGTAATTAATAAGATTAATGTTTAACACTTTATCAGAATTGTTAGTTTCTACATAAAAAGCTCGAAGGTCTATGTCTTTGTCTCTAAAATACTTACTTACAGCTTTTTTTGCCTGATTTGCTAATTCTATAAAGTTTTTTTTAAAGCTCTTGTTGAAAGATAGATCTATATATGCTTGCTTAAAATTTTCATCATTTGTTAAATCCATGAGCAAGTCATAAACCTCCCATTTTTCCTGACAATGTTCTTCTAAAACAGTAATGCTATTTTTTCTTTTCAGTTCTGCTAATATGTTTTTCAATGTCAGGAAATTTGTTGACATAGTATACCCCCTATTACTATTGTTCTGATAATATATTTACTTTAGGAGTGATTAACTCCTTTTATATTAACCTTTTTAGTTGAATTTTATTGCGAGCGTTAAACTCGAACTTAGTCATTTTGTTTATTGTTCCTCACTACCTATTTGTGTTACTATACTAATAGTAGCACTAAGTTTTAGGCTATGCAAGAATTTCTATTGAACGTAAAGCTAGTAAACTTCAGAAATTGGTTATGCTAATTTTGTTAATAAAATGCAACCAATTAAGGAAAGCGCTATACTGTGTCTCAGTGCAATATTTTCTTTCCTAACGGACTGAAAATTGAGTTGAGTTAAAAATCCGATTTTATTTAATACTTTTCAAAGATGACAATATTTTGTAAAAATAGGTTTTTAATAGGACAATAATATGGAAATTTTTCTTGATAGTGTTGATTTGAATGAAATTAAGGAGCTAAAAGAGTTCATTGATGGCATAACAACTAATCCTTCTTTAATAGCAAAATCTGGACATAAAGATAAGTACGAAGATTTAGTAAGCGAAATATGCTCTATTATAAAAGGGCTTGTTAGTGTTGAAGTTGTTGCAGATAGCCATGAAGATATGGTTAAGGAAGGCCTTAAGTTAGCGAAAATCGCTAGTAATATCGTAGTAAAGTTACCTCTTACACATGAAGGATTAATTTCTTGTAAAAAGTTGTGGACAGAACATAAAATACCTGCTAACATTACATTATGTTTTTCTCCTGGACAAGCACTGTTTGCCGCTAAGGCCGGTGCTTGTTTTATTTCTCCCTTTGTTGGTCGCCTTGATGATATAAGCTATGATGGCTTATCGCTAATAGAAGATATATGCACTATATATTCTAATTATAATTTTAAGACAAAAGTTCTTGTTGCATCAGTAAGAAGTCCAGCACATGTAATAGAAGCTGCACGGCTTGGTGCTCATTCAATTACTGTGCCAGCAAAAATACTTAGACAGTTAATTAATCATCCACTTACTGATCAAGGGCTCGCAATATTTGAAAAAGACTGGGGCGTAAAACAATAAATGACATTGCTAAAAAAGACATAAAAACACAATAATTTATATAAAAAGGACATAGGTACCATCTGTCCTTTAAAGACATGTAGGTCAATGATATGCGTAATTCAGTGTTTTAAACATGATAGTCCTCCACTAATAAAAAAGATTGAGAAAAATGTATACAGCTACGACCGAAGTATAGCTAAAATATATTTTAACTGAAGATTATAGATTAATTGAATTGAAAAGTCTGCAGACGAAGATATATTCCGAGCTCTAGAATACCTTCATTGCGGATGGTAACAAAGCTGTCAAAATTTGTCAAGTAATTTTTTATTGCAATTTTACGAACATGTCATTCCAGTTTTACGTACACAGCTGTACGAATATTGCAATACGGCATATAATAAACAATGTCATTCCAGTGCTTGACACTGGAATCTAGTTAAATTTATGACTATAAAAGTAATGTTAAAATGCAATGCTTCTAGTGATGATGGATCCCAGTGTCAAGCACTGGGATGACAAGAGAAGAAGCACTGGTTAGCCATGCATCTAAAAATTTATAAACAAAAGATTACACTTCACAACTTTGTGATGGAATAAGTTTTTCAATGCTGTTGACGCAAAACTCAGTTGTATTATTAGCTATTTCATCGAATTTATCATTTATATCCTTACCTATTTTTTCATCTTTAATATATTCGTACAGAGCTAAAATAGCTATAGTTGAACATATTGCGATGAAACCAACTTTTGCTGTAATAAGTAATGATAGCCCACCTGCAAGTATGGACACTGCTCCAATAGCTAGGTTTATAATTTTATTTTGTGTTGATTGATTCTCTTTATCCTCTAAAACGTTTGATATTGCTTTTGAGGCAATTTTTATTGCTATTGCTGTAGTTGAGATTATAACAAACATCATAGCTATTTTTGCTAAGAGAAAAATTGATGGTAGCATTATTACAAGAAACAGTGAAGCACCTCCTATAAACAACCATTTCTCATTTATTTTTTTAGACTGATCTGTATTATTAGGCATTGCAACCCTCCACTTTCATTAATAGTTTATTCATATAATATGAAACATGCGATAGTCAAGATGTTTTTGTGTGGAGAAGCTTGCGATTGAGTTTTGAAGAGCTTTAGCTTTACAAGATGGTAGATTTGGTGATTATCGTAAGATTCTTGCAGTCATTTTAGTGGGAAGAATTTGTAAAATATGAAAAAATAACCGCCAGAAAATTGGAAACGCTATAACTTTCTTTCCTTTAAATATACTTTTTAAAATATATGCTGCAGCTTTTTCTGGCTCCCATATGAAGGGAAGTGGTTTATTAGACTTAAACATATCTGTTTTTACTGGCCCTGGCATTATGGTGATAAACTTTGTGCTACTGTTAGCATATTAGATTTTTAGTGATTGAAAACAACTTTTTAGTGCTGCTTTGCTGGCACAGTATGCAGAAGCATGTGGTGTTGCATGCATAGCAACAAGAGAAGATATAACCGCAAAAGTTGCCAAGGAATTATGATGAATCCATTCTTCAATCCAGTTGATAACGCCAAAATAATTGGTTTCAAATGTTTTTCTATGAATGTTGGTATGAAACTTATCTTCTATTTCGCCACATCCTGCATTAAGAAAAAAGAGATTTGGTATAATATTTTGCTTTTTTAAAAAATCAGACGAGTTTTTAATATTTTCACTTTTGCTTACATCACATGTTATAGGTAAAAAATTACTACCTAATTCTTCTTTTAATTTTTCCAGTTTTTCAGTGCGCCTTGCAATGCCAACCACAAATCATCCATCTTTAATGAGCAACCGTGCTAGACTTTCTCCAATGACAGATGATGCTCCTATAATGAGACAAGTTTTTCTATCCATGTGAATTTACATAACGTGAAGTATGAATGTAATGACTATTGCCTATTCACACAAGTTAAGTTTGCTATAATTTTGCTAAATAATAAAAAAAGAAAGCTACTTATAATTTTGAATTTTATATAAACTTAAAGGGAAGTTTAGTATTTGCTTACTTGTAATTTAAAATTCTTATATAATATTTTAAATGAGTTGAGAGAATTAAATGCAGGATGCAGCTTTAGTTTTACAAGATGGCAAGTGCTTTTTGGGAAAATCGGTAGGTAAAAGAGGCAAATGTATAGGTGAAGTTTGTTTTACCACTGGTATGACAGGTTATCAGCATACTATAACAGATCCTTCTTTTGCTGATCAAATAATAGCGTTCACTTTTCCTCATATTGGTAATGTTGGAATAAATCACAAAGATAATGAAGGAGAAAAAGTTTTTGCAAGTGGTGTGGTTATGCGTGAACTTTCTCCTATGTCTCACTCTTCTTCATATATTAGTTTAAATGATTGGTTGGAGAAAAATAATGTAGTTGGGATATCGGGAATTGATACTAGAGCTTTGACGAGATATTTGAGAAAACATGGATCTCAAAATGGAATGATATGTCCGTCAAGTGAGGCACATATATTAGATGAATTGAAGAAATACAAATCTGTAAATGGAATAGAAATAACTAAGAAAGTCAGTTTAAGTAATAACTTTCAAAGCGCTCTTAATGCAAAATATAGGGTTGTAATTGTTGATTTCGGTGTAAAAAATAGTATAATCTCACGCTTAGTAGAACTTGATTGTACGGTTGAATTAGTCAAACCAGATACAGGTTTTGCTCACAAAATATTAAGCATGAATCCAGATGGTATAGTGCTTTCAAATGGCCCTGGTGATCCACAAGAGATAGGAGAGAGTGTAATTTCAGAAATAGAAATTATTGTGAAATCTAAAATACCAGTTTTTGGAATATGCCTGGGCCATCAATTACTTGCAGTTACTTTGGGAGCAAAGACTGTCAAGATGGATATTGGTCATCGAGGGAGTAATCATCCAGTTTATGATCTGGAGAGTAAAAAAGTTGAGATAACTAGCCAAAATCATGGTTTTGTTGTTGATTCAGCTTCTCTTCCAAGTAACGTTGAAGTTACTCATATTTCTCTATTTGATAATAGTGTAGAGGGGATAATGATGAAGGATTACCCAGTCTTTTCTACTCAATACCATCCAGAAGAAGCGCCAGGTACACATGATTCACATTACTTATTTGGGCGTTTTATTGACAATATTTTGTTATATAAAAGTAAAATCTAACTGAAATCAGTTAGATTAGCTTTTATTACTTGATCTTTTGGATTTGGATGTTTAATATTAGGAATAATAAAACTTAAGTTAAGGTAGTGTTCTCTTAACAGATTTTTGTGGAGGAGTGACCGAGTGGTTAAAGGTAACAGACTGTAAATCTGTCCGCATTGCGTACGTAGGTTCGAATCCTACCTCCTCCATTGTGCGGGTATAGCTCAATGGTAGAGCTCTAGCCTTCCAAGCTAGTGACGTGGGTTCGATTCCCACTATCCGCTCTTTTTTTTGTTGTATTTATATAAAATCAACATATTATTTATTGATGTATTTGTATTTTAGGTAGAAGAGTTAAAATTATGACAGCGATAGTAGAAGCATTTGGAAAGCCGCATGTAAACGTGGGAACGATAGGACATGTGGATCATGGGAAGACAACGTTAACAGCGGCGATAACAAAGCATTATGGTAATTTTGTAGCATATGATCAAATAGATAAAGCGCCAGAAGAAAGAAAGAGAGGTATAACAATAGCAACAGCGCATGTTGAATATCAAACAGAAAAGAGACATTATGCACACGTTGATTGCCCTGGACATGCTGATTATGTAAAGAATATGATAGTAGGTGCAGCACAGATGGATGCAGCGATATTGGTAGTGTCAGGGGTTGATGGGCCGATGCCACAAACGAGAGAGCATATATTGCTGGCAAAACAGGTGGGTGTTGGATATATCGTGGTATATATAAATAAAGCTGATGTTGCTGATGCTGATATGATAGATTTGGTAGAAATGGAAGTGAGAGAGTTGCTGAGTAAGTATGGATTTCCAGGTGATGAAGTGCCTGTGATAGTTGGGTCTGCGTTAAAAGCATTAGAGGATGATAGTAGTGAGTATGGAAAGAAATCAATAGATAAATTGATGGAGAAGTTAGATGAGTATGTGGTAGCACCTAAAAGGCTTATAGATTTGCCGTTTTTGTTGCCAATAGAAGATGTATTTTCAATATCGGGCCGAGGGACGGTAGTAACAGGAAGAATAGAGAAGGGGGAGATAAAGGCAGGAGATGAGATAGAGATAATAGGTCTGAAAGCGACGCAAAAGACGATATGTACTGGTGTTGAGATGTTTAAGAAGTTGCTAGATAAGGGAAGTGCAGGACTCAATGTAGGAATACTACTAAGAGGAACAAAGAGAGAAGAAGTGGAGAGAGGGCAAGTATTGGCAAAACCAGGGACAATAACCCCGCATAGAAAGTTTAAGGCGGAGGTGTATATATTGAAGAAAGAAGAAGGAGGAAGGCATACACCATTTTTTGGAAATTATCAGCCACAGTTTTATTTAAGGACAACGGATGTAACTGGGAGCATAAAATTGCTAGATGGAAAGGAGATGGTAATGCCAGGGGACAATGTAAGTATAGAAGTGGAGTTGCAAGTACCAATAGCAATGGATAAAGGATTGCGTTTTGCGATAAGAGAAGGTGGTAGAACTGTTGGTTCTGGCGTTGTTTCGGAAATTTTAGAATGAGTGTAATAACTAAGATGAAGCAAGATATATATATTAGAATCAAAGCTTTCGATTGTTCTTTATTGGAAAAGTGTATTCGCGAGTTTATTGATCAATTAAAGCAGTTTAATGCAGATTTATCTGGTCCGATTGCGTTGCCAAGAAAAGATTCTAAATTTACTGTTAATAGGTCTCCTCATGTTGATAAAAAATCTCGTGAGCAATTTGAAATGAGAATTTCTAAGCGGTTAATTGTTGTACATAATCCTACTTCTACTCTGATGAAGATGCTTGCAGATTTATCTTTTTCTGCTGGTGTAGAAGTGGATTTAAAGGTTAAGGAAGTTAATATTTAGGAAAAGGAAATGAAGAGAATAAATTCGCTTAGGAGAATTGGTTTGTTAATGAGGAATGTTGGCCATACTGCTATGTATTCTGACAATAGTCGCATGGCTGTAACTTTATTGCATCTCAGCGAAACTTATATTATTGATATAAAAGGACAAGATAAATGTGGTTATAATTCAGTCATTTTAGGCACAGGAGATTTTAAAAATATAGCAAAACCTCAGTTGGAATATTTAAAGAAAAAGGGTATAAATAGTAAATGTAAATTATACGAAAGTAGATTAACTGATCTATTCGGAATAGAATGTGGTAAAAAGGTGGGGGTTAATCATTTTGTAGTTGGTCAATATCTTGACATTACGGGTTATTCTTTAGGCAAAGGGTTTGCTGGTGTGATGAAGCGGCATAACTTCAGTGGGCTTAGGGCATCTCATGGCGTTTCTATTGCTCATAGATCACAAGGTTCTACTGGTCAATGTCAAGATCCTGGTAGAGTATTCAAGGGGAAGAAAATGGCTGGTCATTTAGGTAATAGCAGAGTAACTGTACAGAATATGAAAATATTATCCATTGATTATGAAAATAGCATAATTGCTGTAAAGGGTAATAATGTTCCTGGGTTTAAAAACTCTTATGTTTTTGTGAGAGATGCAGTTAAAAAGCCTTTACATAAAGATGTTCCTTTTCCAGCAGGTCTGCTGTTGAATATGAGTGATGATGCTAATAATTTGGTGAGTTAGTTATGGAATGTGAATTAGTTGATCTATCTAATAATAATGTAGGTAGTGTTGAGCTTAATCCCTTGATATTTTCTGCCAAGCAAAAATTGAGTATTTTGCATGATATAGTGAGATGGCAATTAGCAAAGAGAAGAGTTGGTGCTCATAAAACAAAGGGTATCAGTGATGTTTCTGGTACAACAGCTAAGCCGTATGGTCAAAAACGTACCGGTAGGGCGAGACAGGGGAGCTTGCGATCTCCTCAGTTTAGAGGTGGTGGAATTATTTTTGGTCCTGTTGTGAGGAGTCATGCTTATTCTCTTAATAAAAAAGTACGTAAGTTTGGTTTGAAAATTGCTTTATCTCTAAAATATTTAAATAATCAAGTTATTGTTCTTGATAGTTTAAATGTTGATGTGAAGAAAACATCTAAAATGTGTGAATATATTAAAAATTTTAAATTTTCTTCTTTTTTAATAGTTGGTGATTATGGAGATGATTTGTTACGTGCTGCTAAAAATTTGCATTATGTAGATTTAATCAAACCTATTGGGTTAAATGTTTTTGATATATTGAATCATGAATGCGTGATGTTAACAAAAGACACTTTAAAGCATCTTGAAGGTAGATTGTTATGATTAAATATAATAATATAATAAAATCTCCTGTAATCACAGAAAAGGCTTCTCTTTTAAGAGAGAAGTTTAATAAATACTCTTTGTATGTTTTTGTAAATGTAAATAAGCGTCAAATAAAATCGGCAATAGAGTCTTTATTTAATGTCAGAATTTCTTCTATAAATGTTATTAGAGTTAAACCTAAATATAGACGGTTTAGGAGTGTGATTGGTTGTAAAAAACAGAGAAAAAAGGTTTATTTTTCTTTGATAGATGGTCAAAAATTAGATATAATGAGCGTTTAATATGGGTATGAAATTTTTTAATCCTGTTACTCCGTCTTCTCGTGGGACTGTATTAATAAGTAAAGTTGGTTTATCAAAAGATAAGCCGGAGAAGTCTCTTATATTTGGTAAAAAATCCAGTGGTGGAAGAAATAATCATGGTAGAATTACAACTCGTCATAGAGGTGGTGGTCACAAGAAGAAGTATAGAGTTATAGATTTCAAACGTAATAGAAGTGATCAGGGTATAGTTGAGAAAATAGAGTATGATCCAAATAGAAGTGGGTTTTTAGCATTAGTATCATATAAGGAAGATGATGCTAAATCTTATATATTAGCTCCTCAAGGTATGAAGCCTGGTGATGTTGTGATAGCTGGAGATGATGCTGATATTTTGCCAGGGAATTGTTTACTACTCAAGCATATACCTGTTGGTTCTTTCGTTCATAATATTGAGCTGAAGCCAGGTAATGGTGCTGCGATTGCTAGAGCTGCTGGTTGTTATGCACAAATCGTTGGTCGTGATGGCCAATATGTTTTATTACGACTCAGGTCTGGTCAAATTAGGTTGATTTTATCTTCTTGCAAGGCTACTATTGGTGTAGTATCTAACCCTGACCATAAGAATAGAAAGTTGGGTAAAGCTGGGAGAAGTAGGTGGCTTGGGATTAGACCTACTGTACGTGGAGTTGCAATGAATCCGGTTGACCATCCTCATGGAGGTGGAGAGGGAAAAACTTCTGGCGGTCGTCATCCTGTTACTCCTTGGGGTGTTGCAACAAAAGGAAAGAAAACTAGGAAAAAAAATAAATCTAGTGATAAGTATATAAAAAAATTGAAAGGTTAATTTATGAGTAGATCTGTATGGAAACCACCTTTTTTACACCCATCTGTACTAAGATTAGTTCAGAGAGCTTTAAAAGAGGGTTCTATTAATAAGGTGATAAAAATTCATTCCAGGGCTTCTGTAATTCTTCCTAATTGTTTGGGTTTAAAGTTTGCTGTTTATAATGGTAAAGATTACATTCCTGTTAGTGTTGATAATCAGAATATGATAGGTCATAAATTTGGTGAATTTTCACCTACTCGTAAATTTACTGGGCATGGTGGTGATAAAAAGGCAACAAGAAGGTAGGCAATTGATATGAAAAATAGGGATATAATAGTTGAGGCTGGTTCTAAGGTTTTAAGATCAACTCCTCGCAAATTAAATTTGGTTGCTGATTTAGTGCGTAATAAAAAAGTTTCTTTTGCTAATGTACAATTAAGATTTTGTGAAAAAAAGGCTGCCGGTTTTATAATGAAGGTGTTGAATTCTGCAATTGCTAATGCTCAAAATAATTATGGATTGAACGTTGATAATTTATATATAAAGGAAATTTTAATAGGTAAGTCACTTACTTTGCGTAGAGTATATCCAAAAGCTATGGGTAGGGCTAATAGAATGAGCAAATTTTATAGTAATATAACTATAAAATTGAAAGAAATTGTATGATTTATAGAAATGGAAAATTAATAAGGAAAGTGTAAAAATATGGGACAGAAGGTTAATCCTAAAGTATTTAGATTGCAAATAAATAGTAATACCTGGGATTCTGTTTGGTGTGCTACGGACGATTATAAACAGAAATTGCATCAAGATCTATTTATTCGCAGTTATATAAATGAATCCTTTAAGCATGCTGGTATTTCTAAAGTAACTGTAGAGCGTACAATTAATTTAGTGTCTGTAATAATACATTCTTCTAAGCCTGGAGTTATAATAGGTAAGAAAGGTTTGGATGTTGAGAAGATAAAGCAAAAAATAGCTAAAAAAGTAGAAAGTAGTGTCGAAGTGAATGTAGTAGGAGTTAAAAAGTCTGAAATAGATGCAGTTTTAATATCAAGGAGTATTACACATCAGCTAGAAAAAAGGATTTCATGTAGAAGAGCGATGAAAAAAGCTATTCAAAATTGTTTGAAGATGGGTGCTGAGGGTATTAAAGTAAGTTGCTCTGGGCGTCTTGGCGGAGCTGAAATAGCTCGTACTGAATGGTACAAAGAAGGTCGTTTGCCTTTACACACTTTGCGTGCTAATATAGATTATGCTTTTTGTGAAGCGAAGACTATATGTGGTATTATAGGAGTTAAAGTTTGGGTTTATGTTGGTAGTTAAGGTATATTGAAATGTTTGTTCCCAAAAAGAGTAAATATAAAAAGGTATTTAAGGGGAGAATCAAGGGTAATGCTAAGGGTGGTAGCACGCTGTCTTTTGGAGATTATGGATTAAAAGCTATGGAAGTAGGTAAGGTTCAGTCTAAGCATATTGAAACTGCAAGGCGCGTAATATCTAGAACGTTAAAACGCTCTGGTAAAGTGTGGATAAGAATTTTTCCTGATACCCCGGTTAGTAAAAAGCCAGCAGATGTACGTATGGGTAAAGGGAAAGGTAGTGTTGAATTTTGGGTATTTAAAGCTAAGCCCGGTAGGGTTTTGTTTGAAATTAGTAGTGATGTTCCCATGCATTTAGCAAGATTGGCGCTTGAAAAAGCGACTGCTAAGCTTCCTATGAAGTGTAAATTTATATCTAATCATAATTGAATGGAGTTGCAATGGATATAGTTAAATTTGAATCAGAATCTTCACAAGGATTACATGAACTTCTTGTGAATTTGAGGAAAGAATTTGTTAATTTGGCTTTTCAAAAAAAGCTGGGCCAGTGCAACAATTTTTCGCGTTTTAGCTTAATAAGAAAGAGCATAGCTCGTAGTCTAACTGTATTAAATAGAAGAAAGAGAGAGGGAAAAAATGCCTAAGAAGGTTTTTTGTGGTGTCGTAACTAATGCTGAGTCTGATAAGACTGTAAAGGTTTCGGTGTTACAAGTGTATAAGGATAGGCTGTATAAAAAAGTTATTAAAAAATACAAGAAGTATACAGCACATGATGAGAATAATAGTTGCAAAAAGGGAGATAGGGTTTTAATACAGGAACATAAGCCTATTTCTGTTACTAAAAAATGGGTTGTTATCAATAGCTAAAAAGGAATAGGTATTTATATGATTCAAAAAAATACATTGTTAGAAGTAGCTGATAATTCTGGTGCGCGTGCAGTGCTTTGTATTGGCTTGTTAGGTGGTAGGAAATCTGCATCTGTAGGTGATACGATTATTATATCTACTAAGTCTATTAACCCAAAAGGTAAAGTTGAAAAAGGAAAAGTATATAAAGCAGTTGTTGTTAGAGTAAAAAATAGTGTTAAGAAATCTGATGGTTCTGTAATTCGTTTTTCTAGCAATGCTGTGGTTTTAATTAATGATCAAGGTGAACCACTTGGCACTCGGGTGTTTGGTCCAGTAAAAAAGTTGTTATCTGGTTCTTTTATGAAAATAATGTCATTAGCTGATGAGGTTTTATAATGAGTGCTAAAATAAAAAGTGGTGATGATATTATAGTTTTAACTGGTAAAGATAAGAGAAAAATTGGTAAGGTAATCAAAGTTATAATACGTGATGCTAAAAAGAAAGTAGTTGTTTCTGGCGTAAATGTGTGTAAGAGACATACTAAACCAAGAGCTGGTAGTGGTGGTGGTATATTGAATAAAGAGTTAGCTATTGATGTATCCAATGTTGCAATATTGGATCCTAAGTGTAAAACTCCAACTAAAGTAGGATTTAAGATTATAGATGGTAGAAAAGTGCGTTTTGCAAAAGTTTCTGGAGAAGTGATAGATTAGGTTGATATGTTTAAACAATTGTATAAAGATAATATAGTAAAATCCTTAAAGGATAAGTTTAATTACGGCAATGTAATGCAAGTGCCTAAACTTGTCAAGGTGTGTATCAATATGGGCGTTGGAGATGCTGCTACGGACAATAAAGCGATAAATGAGCCATTTGATAATCTACATTTGATTACTGGGCAAAAGCCTGTGTTAACCTTTGCAAAAAAATCTATTTCTGGTTTCAAAATTAGAAAAGGTGCAACTGTAGGTTGTAAAGTGACTTTGCGTAGAAATAAAATGTATGAATTCTTAGAAAGATTAATATATATTGCTTTGCCAAGGGAAAAAGATTTTAGAGGGTTTAGTGTGAAGCAATTTGATGGTCATGGTAATTTTTCCCTTGGTATCAAGGAGCATATATCATTTTTAGAAATAGACTATGATAAAATAAGTAAAATTAGAGGTATGGATATTAATATTATAACAAGTGCAGTTAGTGATAAGGAAGCAAAGGAATTATTACTGGCTCTTAAATTCCCTTTTTTTGATAATTGAGAGAAAATATATATGGCAAAAAAATCCATGATACAGAAGAATCTTCGTAGAATAAAGTTATGCGATCAGTATAGGGAGAGAAGGGAAGAATTAAAATCTATAATGAATAATAAGGATTTATCTATTGCAAAAAGGTTTGCAGCTCAAAGTAAGCTGATTAAAAAATTGCCTAGAGATTCTTCTAAAATCAGAATTAGGAATAGATGCGCTTTAACTGGTAGGCCGAGAGGAGTATATAGAAAATTTGGTTTATGTAGGATTGTTTTACGTGATTTGTGTTCTTTTGGACAAGTTCCAGGGGTTACAAAATCTAGTTGGTAAATGTGATATAAGGAGTGTAATAGTGTCGTTATCTGATGGTATTGGTGATTTTTTAACAAGAATACGTAATGCTCAATTGGCAATGCATAGGGAAACAAGAGTCCTATTCTCTAAAGTGAATTCTTCTATATTGAAGATCTTAAAAGAGGAAGGGTATATTCTTAATTATGAAAAGCAAGAGAGTGATAGTATCCCTTCGCTTGTTGTGCAGTTGAAGTATTATGATAAATCACCTGTGATTAATGATATAGCTAGGGTATCAAAGCCCGGTTGTCGTTATTATTCTAAGTGTAAGGACATTTCTAAAGCATATAATGGTCTTGGAATTTTTATTATATCTACACCGAAAGGAGTGATGACCGATTATAATGCACGTAGATTAAAAGTTGGTGGAGAAGTTTTGTGTCGTGTATTTTAAATGATAGGAGAAATGTATGTCTCGTATAGGTGCCGCACCTATCAATATTCCTGCTGATCTTTCAGTTGAATATAATGATGGTAGGGTATTAATAAGAAGTGTTAGGGCAGAAAAAGAGCTGAACTTGTGTAGTGGCATTCTGTGTCAGATAGTTGATAATCAATTGTTACTTTCTGTTGATCAAGGCAGGGATGATTATGATAAAATAAAATCTATATGGGGCACTTATAGAAGTAATATTAATAACATGATTAACGGTATGGTTAATGATTTTTCTGTTGATCTTGAGATTAATGGTGTGGGGTATAAAGCAGAATGTGATGATAAGTATTTGACTTTATATCTTGGTTATAGTCATAATATTAAGTATAAAGTGCCTAAAGACGTTGAGATTAAGTGTATAAAGCCAACTCATTTAGTGATTCGCGGTATGGATAAGCAAAAAGTCTATATGGTGGCTTCTGATATATGCAAAATTAGAAAATATGATCCTTATAAAGGTAAGGGTATTGTAATAAAAGGCAAATTTATGCTGCGTAAGGTTGTAAATAAAAAGAAGTAATTAAAATGAAAAGATTGTATAATTTTTTAAGTAGCTATGAAAAAAGGAAACTTCGTAATAGAGCGAAGCTCGATAAGAGCGCTGGACGTTTACGTATATCCGTATTTAAGTCTAATAAACATTTTTACGTTCAGTTGATTAACGATGCAAAAGGAATAACCCTAGCTTCTGCTTCTACTTTGGATGATAAAATTAGGAATGTATGTAAAGGTAGGGTCAATGCTGAAACTATAAAACAGGTTTCTTCTTTATTGATTGAGCGTCTGCCTAGTACAAAATTGCAGCAGCGGTTCGTCTTTGATCGGGGAGCATATAAGTATACAGGATTGATTTCTCAATTTGCTGAGGCTTTAAGAAGCTCTGGATTTAAATTTTAGAAGGTTTTAAATATGGCTGTAAAGAATTTACAAAATAATAATGATTTATCAGAACTTTTGGTTTCAGTGCGAAGGGTAACAACGGTTACTAAAGGTGGTAGAAGATTTTCATTTTCAACTTTGGTTGTTGTTGGTGATGGTAAGGGTAGGGTAGGATGTGGAATAGGTAAACACGCAGAGGTTGCTGAAGCAAGAGTGAAAGCTGTAAATGCTGCAAAGAAGTCGATGATTAGGGTGTACTTACGTGAAGGTAGAACTTTACATCATGATATTAAAGCTAAATTTTGTTCTGGTGAGATAGTTTTAAGAGCTGCAAGAACTGGAACAGGTATTATTGCTGGTGGAGCAATGAGGTCGGTTTTTGAGGTATTAGGTATAAAGGATGTGGTAGCTAAGTCTACTAGATCAAATGATCCCCATAATATTATATGTGCAGTATTTAAGGCTTTTGATGTTATGTTATCTCCTCGCCAAGTGGCAGGTAAGAGGGGTAAAAAGATTAGTGAGATAGTTGGAAATAGGTAAAGTATGAATGATGCTGTAAAATTAAATTCTGTGTTTACCAAATTATCTAAGAAAAAGAAGCCTAAATTATTAGGTAGAGGTATTGGTTGTGGTAAAGGTAAAACATCTGGTAGGGGGCATAAAGGGCAAAAAGCGAGAAGTGGCGTTTCTATAAATGGTTTTGAAGGTGGACAGCAGTCTATATATACTCGTTTACCTAAAAGAGGTTTTAAGCCTATACGCAAAAACTTATACTCTATATTTAATGTTGGTGATGTACAGTGCTTAATGGAAGCTAAAAAAATAGTCAAGGATTCTATCATAGATAAGGAGCTACTGCATAAATTAGGTTTTATCAGATCTGTTAAAAGTAAAATCAAACTTCTTAATAAGGGTAAATTAAGCGAAAAATTTGTGTTTCATGTTGATTTTGCATCAGAAGCTGCAAAAAGATCTGTAGCTTCAGTTGGTGGTAGTGTAGAAATACTATCGTAAATCATGAGCAGTAAATTTGCATTTAATAGTTTGGATTCTACGTTATTATATAAAAGTGATTTACTAAAGCGTATATTTTTTACGCTAATGGCTTTAGTTTGTTATCGTTTAGGCACTTATGTTCCTATTCCTGGAGTTAATCTTGATATAATCAATGATATATTTCCAAAAGAGAGTTCTGGTGTTTTTGGAGTATTTAATTTATTTTCTGGTGGCGCTTTAGCTAGAATGACGATCTTGGCATTAAACGTTATGCCATACATAGTTGCATCCATAGTTATGCAATTATTATCTTCTGCCGTTAAAGGAATCAATGAAATTAAAAATGAAGGAGAGTTAGGACGTCGAAAGATGAACTCTTATATACGCTATATGACTATAGTGTTTTGTATCTTTCAATCAATTACGATCTTAATAGGGTTAGAAAGAATGAATAGGGAAGGGGTATTAGTTGTAGTTGAACCTGGTATTATGTTTCGTACTATAGGTGTCTTTAGCCTTTTAGGTGGAACTATATTTTTAATATGGCTTGGTGAGCGGATCAGTGTGAGCGGTATAGGCAATGGTATCTCATTAATCATTTTTACTGGCATAACATCTGAATTACATAATGCTTTATCATCTCTGCTAACATTAAATAAAAATGGTAGTATGTCGTTTTTCATTACCCTTTTTGTTATAGCATTGTTTTTTTTACTGCTCCTTTTAGTCATTTTTACAGAATCTTCTTATAGAAAGGTAATTGTTCAATATCCCAAAAAACAGTTTAAAAAATTACATAATGATGATTTTACTTACATTCCATTGAAGATCAATTTATCTGGTGTAATACCAACTATTTTTGCTAACGCAATTCTATTAACGCCTATTTCAATTGCAAATTTCTATAAAGGTCATGCCATTGCTGATTTTATTTTAAACTACTTTATGGCAAATAAAGTGATGTACATTATAACTTACTTAATACTCATAGTACTTTTTAATTTTTTCTATACCAATTTTATATTTAATCCAGAGGAAAATGCTGATTTTCTTAGGAAAAATGGTGGTTTTATTCCTGGTAGAGGGCCTGGAAAACATACTTCTGATTATCTTCAAGATATAGTTTTTAAATTAACATTTATTGGGTCTGCGTATTTGGTGGTAATATGTACTATACCTGAAATTATGAGGTATCATTATGATATACCATTTATTTTTGGTGGGACGAGCTTGCTGATTATAGTTAACGTTATTACTGATACTATTATGCAAGTACAATCTTATGTTTTTTCAAATAGGTACGATAGTTGGATAAAGAAATATGAGTCTAAAACAAGGAGACTAAAGTGATTATTACAATTTTTGGTCCTCCTGGCTCTGGTAAGGGTACTCAGTCCAGTTTGTTAATAGCAAAGTATAATTTTAAATTAGTTTCAGTAGGGGATTTATTAAGGAATATTATATCTAGTGGGAGTAAATTAGGTAAAGGAATAAAGGATACTGTTGAATCTGGTAATTTAATTCAAGATGAAGTTATATGTAAATTATTGTGTGACCAGCTTGCATTAATAGATGGTGATTTTTTGTTAGATGGTTTTCCAAGAAATTTAAATCAAGCTCATTTTTTAACTCAAGTTTTGCAAAAAAGATGCAATAGGGATGTTGATCTTGTAATTGAGTTGCAGCTTGACGATAATATTGCAATTGATAGATTAAAAGATCGTCTTACTTGTTTGGATTGTAAAAGTATATATAGTATATCTTCTTTTAAGAATACTACTTGTGCTAAATGTAAAAGTACGAGATTGGAGAAGAGAATTGATGATGCTAATATGCTTGCAATTAATAAGAGGATAAGAGAATATCATTCTCAGATAGAGGGTTTGCGCGAGTATTATAAGGACAAGTTGTTAACAATTAACGCTAATTTGAGTGTTGATAGAGTAATGCAAGAGATTGAAAGTAAAATTTCTTGTAATTTGATTTGACTATAAGTTGTTTTATGGTATAAATTAAGAATTATTATTAATAAAGTATCGAGGTATCAGTGGCACGTATTGCAGGCATAAATGTTCCGGTGAAGAAGTGTATTCCTTTTGCATTAACTTATATACATGGTATAGGTATTACTACTGCGAATATAATTTGTCGTAGCTGTAAAATTGATGAGCGTAAGCGTGTTTCAGAATTACAAGATGAAGATATAGAGAAAATTAGTAGTTTTATTAGGCAAAAATATGTCATAGAGGGTGAGCTCAGAAAAAAAGTGGCTATGGATATAAAATCTTTAATGGAAATCGGTTGCTATAGAGGATTAAGGCATAGAAAAGGTTTGCCTGTGAGGGGACAAAGAACCCATACTAATGCTAAAACTCGTAAAGGCAGATCTAAATTGCCTATTGCTGGAAAAAAATAAAATTTGTTATTATCGTGAGTTTTTATGAAAAAAGTTAAAACGGTTGGTAAGAATACAAAAAGGTTTATTACTGGTATTGTCCATATTCGTGCAACTTTTAATAATACTTTTGTAAATGTGACTGATGTTTGTGGTAATACGCTTTACCAGACTTCTGTTGGTGCATGTGGTTTTTCTGGTTCGAGAAAATCCACACCTTATGCTGCAGGTAAGGTTGCCGATTCTGCTGCGAAGAAAGTAATAGAGAGATTTGGTATGAAGGTTGTTTCTGTAATAATTCGTGGTCCTGGTTTTGGTGCAGAAGCTGCAGTTAAAGCACTTCGGAATTGTGGATTGACTGTCACTTCAATTGCAGATAAAACGGCGATACCTCATAATGGGTGTAGACTAAGGAAAAAAAGAAGAGTATAGGATATTTGGAAGGTTTTTGTATGTATTATAGTGATAATGTCTCTTTCTGTGGAAATTTAGATAGATTAACTAAGCCTAATGCGATTAAGGTAATATCAGGTGATTCAAGTAAAAAAAGTGATATAGTTCTAGAACCTTTGGAAAGTGGTTTTGCTTTAACGTTGGGTCATGCATTAAGGCGTGTAATGTTGTCTTCTCTTCGCGGTAGTGCTGTTTATGGAATAAAAATTGAAGGCGTGAATCATGAATTTACTTCGATCCAAGGAGTTAGGGAAGACATAACTGATATAGCATTAAATATGGGCATGTTGAGATGTAAGTTAAATAACACGTCTAATAAGTGCTTAAATTTGAGCGCTAAAGGGCCTTGTCAAGTATTAGCTGGAATGATAGAAACTGATGACCAATGCTCTATTGTTAATAAAGATTTGGTGATATGTACACTAGGTCAAGATGTGGAGCTTAACATTACTATATATGTTGCTAGCGGAAAAGGTTATCTTCCTGTAAATAAATATAAAGAAAATGAATTTTTAAAGCTTATGAATGAACAAGATTTAATTGGTTTTATTCCAGTTAATGCTTTATATAGTCCTGTCGAGAGGGTTTCGTATAGAGTAGAGAATAGTCGTGTTGGTCAAGTTACTGATAAAGATAAGCTAATATTGTCAATTGAAACTGATGGTACAATCTCTCCAAGTCAAGCTGTTGACTATGCTGCAAGAATATTACAGGAGCAATTTCAGCCTTTTATTAGTTCTGATATTAGTTATAAAAAATCGCAAGTTTCTTTGTCTAGTGGTGCTAAAGATTTGGGCTATGATCCTGTTCTATTGCGTAAAGTAGATGAAATGGAATTATCTGTTAGATCTCATAACTGTCTGAAAAATGAAAATATCACTTATATAGGTGATCTTGTGCAAAAGACGGAAGTTGAAATGTTAAGAACTGCTAATTTTGGCCGAAAGTCTTTGAATGAAATCAAGGCAATTTTAAATAATTCAGGTTTGTCTTTGGGTATGAATATACCAAATTGGCCGCCTAAGGATATAGATGAACTGGCTAAACAACATACTGATGAGGATTAGGTAGTATATGAAACATGGAATAAAGAAAAATAAACTGTCTCGTTGTACCGAGCATAGGTTATCAATGTTAAAGAATCTATCTATCTCGTTAATTAATCATGAGCAGATTGTAACTACTTTACCAAAGGCTAAAGCACTTCGTCCATATGTGGAAAAGTTTATTACAATTGCTAAGAATAACGATTCTTTACATGGTAGAAGGCTTTTGCTTTCACGTCTTCATAATAGTAAGTTAGTAGTTGATAAATTATTAAGCGTTCTAGCTAATCGTTATCAAGACCGTAAAGGTGGATATTCTAGAATAATAAAATTTGGTACTCGAAAGGGTGATTGCGCTCCAATGGCAGTGATAGAGCTAGTTGATAGAGATATTTCAGCAAAAGGTGAGATTTATAGTAAAAATAAAAAAGGAAGCAAAGTAGTTACACAAAGCTAATTATTCTTTTTATGGTAAGTAGGTTGCGCTATTTTGTAGGTTACTTTGGAGAATTGTTAGTTTCGATATATTTAAAGCTGAAATTCTATAATGTTATAAAACGTCGCTTCCGTTGTAAGTTGGGTGAAATTGACTTAATTGTATCTAAAAAAAGGGAGCTGATTTTTATAGAAGTTAAAACAAGTTTATTTGGAAAAGAAGTACCGATATCTCATTTTCAGTGTCAGTCTATTATAAATTCTTCTAAATATTTCTTAAGTAAAAATCTTGATTTTTTAGATTATTCAGTCAGATATGATTTATGTTTTCTTTCCTTAAGGAGAAGACCTATTTATATAAAAAATGCTTGGATTGAACAATGGTAGCTAAAATAATTTAGATTTACTAGAATAGGTAATTGAATATGAAAAACAATAATTTAGTTTCATCTTATGCTAGAGCACTGTTTCATGTCTCAGGAAGCAGATTAGGTATTATAAGAAAAGAAGTAGAATTTTTGTTAGCTTTTTTTAAAGATCAAGATGTTTTTGTGTATCTATCTCATCCTATGGTTTCTCTTTTGCACAAAAAAGAAGCGATACTTTCTATAAAGGAGAACTTGAGTGAAAACTTAGTCAAATTTATTATGGTTACACTTGCAAACAAGCGCTCCCGTTTATTAATCCTTATATTAGAAAAATTCTTAAATCTTGTAAGGGAAAGTGAAAATGAATTGGAAATTACTATAAAATCAGCAGAGATTTTAAAGAAACCTGATATAAAAATAATTACTGAATCTTTGAACTTTCTTGGTAAAATAATAAAAGTCAGTCATGTGGTTGATCCTTCTATACTAGGTGGCTTTGTAGTTAGGTATGGTTTTAACTTGATTGATGCTTCGCTTAAGAGTTATTTGGATAGATTGGTTGATTTGAGTAAAATGGAAATGTTGAAAATAAGGAATTGTATATGAAGAATAGCATAAATGCCTCTGAAGTAGTAAACATAATAAAAGAGAAGGTTGAGACATTTGATAATCCTATAAAACGAGAAAATATAGGTGAAGTAATTTCAGTAACGGATGGTATCACATTGGTCTATGGGCTGGAAAAAGCAAAGTTTGGTGAAAAGGTATCTTTTGCAAGCGGTGTAGAAGGAATAGTTCTTGATTTAGATCATGATACAGCTGGAATAGTTGTGCTTGGCAATGACCGTGATGTAAAAGAAGGGGACGTTGTAAAATGTAGTGGTGATGTTGTACAGGTGCCTGTAGGTCATGAATTATTAGGGAGAGTTGTAAATGCATTAGGCGATCCTATAGACGATGGCGGAGAAATTAGAGCCAAGAACAAAATGTATATAGAATCTAAAGCGCCAGGTATTATTGACCGTAAATCTGTGCATGAACCTCTGCAGACAGGAATTAAAATTATAGATTTGTTGATTCCTATAGGTAGAGGGCAACGTGAATTAATTATTGGCGATAGACAAATTGGTAAAACCACTATTGCGATTGATACTATTATCAATCAGAAGAAGATTAATGATGAGGTAAACGAAAATCAAAAAATTTACTGTGTTTATGTTGCTATTGGACAAAAAATTTCGACAGTAGCAAAAGTGGTGAATAAGCTAAAAGAAAGTGGAGCATTAGAGTATACAACCGTAGTTGTGGCTAGCGCATCTGACTGCGCGCCTATGCAATTTTTAGCACCTTATACCGCTTGCACTATTGGAGAATTTTTCCGTGATAATGGAATGCATTGCTTGGTGGTATATGATGATTTATCTAAGCATGCTGTGGCATATAGGCAGATGTCCTTATTGCTCAGACGTCCTCCTGGTCGTGAAGCTTATCCTGGAGATATATTCTATGTACACTCTCGCTTGCTTGAAAGAGCTGCCAAAATGTCTGATGAAAAAGGACAGGGATCTTTGACTGCTTTGCCGATTATTGAGACTCAGGCTGGTGATGTATCTGCATATGTTCCAACTAATGTGATTTCAATTACCGATGGACAAATTTTTCTTGAGTCTGAATTATTTCACAAAGGATTTCGCCCTGCAGTGAATATAGGTTTATCGGTTTCTCGGGTTGGCTCTGCTGCACAATTGAAATCTGTGAAAAAAGTTGCTGGTTCTATAAAGCTGAGTTTGGCCCAATATAGAGAACTGGAAGACTTTGCTAAATTTGGTTCTGATCTTGATGCTACTGTTCAATTGTCCTTAAACAAAGGTAAATACCTTATTGAATTATTAAAGCAAAAACAGTATTCACCTATGCAAATAGAAGAGCAAGTATTGCTTATGTATATCTTTTCTAATCTGTATGGTCAATTAAATAAGGTACAGGTGAGCAACATCAATAGGTTCGAGTGTGATCTTATCAATTATTTTCAAACTGTTCACCCTGGAGTTTTAAAAAAGTTGTCAGGTGACATGAATGATGATATAAAAGATGATATTCTTGGTATTGTGAGTGATTTTGTCACTCAATTCAATTGCGTTTAGGCGGTGATTATGACTTCATCCATTGTTAACAAGTTTCCTATTACAAGGGAAGGTTTTGAGAGTATGCAAGTCGAACTTGAGAAATTAAAGGAAGAAAAACCTTCTATCATACAGGCTATTTCTGATGCTCGTGATCAAGGCGATTTATCTGAAAATGCAGAATATCATGCAGCACGGGAAAGATTAAGTTTTATTGAAGGCCGCATAATTGAGGTAGAGAGTAAACTTTCACATGCAGAAGTGATAGAAGTAAAAAATTTGTCTGGTGATACAGTAATGTTTGGTGCAACTGTTACGGTAAGCATGCTCGGTGATGATAACAGTGAAATAGAATATGTTTATAAGATTGTAGGTGGGTATGAAGCTGATGCTTCAAAGCAGTTGATCTCTACGGATTCACCACTCGGTAGTGCTTTAATTGGCAAAAAAGTTGGTGAGTATGTGGAAGTGATAGTGCCAAATGGAGAGAAATTGTATAAAATAGTTAAGATTGAGTTTAAGTAAATCATGGTACAAGTAACTTATCCTTCAATTAGTCTACCCGGTATTTCTTCTGTGGAAGATGTATTGAGGGATGCTAGTTCTGGTAAATTATTCATTTTAGTTGACGATGAAAACAGAGAGAATGAAGGTGATCTGATTGTATTAGCTGAGAAATTAGAGCCAGAACATGTGGCTTTTATGGTTAGATACGGTACAGGGATTGTTTGTTTAGCAATGACTAAAGTTCACATGAAAAGGTTAGGCCTTACTTTCATGGAAAAAAAAAATGTTGGTGAAAATCATACTGCTTTTACTACATCAATTGATGCACGTTATGGTATTACTACGGGTGTTTCAGCTGAGGATAGAACAAAAACTATACATGTTGCTATTGATAAAAATAGAACTCAGGATGACATTATAACTCCCGGTCATATTTTTCCTGTGATTGCACATGAGGGTGGAGTAGAGCAACGTGCTGGTCATACTGAAGCAAGTGTTGAGATAGCTAAGTTAGTGGGATGTAATCATTCTGCAGTTATTTGTGAATTAGTGAATGATGATGGCTCTATGATGCGCTTACCCCAGTTGCTTGAATTTGCTGAACAACATAATATTAAGTTAACTACCATTGATAAACTTATCAGTTACGTTCAAAATTTAAACTAGCGTTTATAGATTCGTATAGTTTAAGTGTTAAAATATAAAATTCCTCAAAGTTATACAAACAAGGAATTTCCATGTCTAAGCTTTTTGTTTTACTATTTTTTTTCGTATACTGTAATAGCGCTTACTCTGTTAGTATTATTAGAGATAGTGAAGTGGAAGCGGTAGTTAAGGATCTAGCGCAACCTTTATTTTCTGCTGCGGGTATTGATAATGATAAAATAAAAGTTTTTATAGTTGATGATAGATCGATTAATGCTTTTGTAATTAACAATAATAGCATTTTCATTCATTTAGGGCTTTTACAATATTCGACTGAACCTTATGTCTTACTTGATATATTAGCACATGAAATTGCTCATATATCTGCTGGTCATGTATTACAAATGAGTAGTGCTGTAGGTTATTTTCAATCAATAGCAATGATTAGTTATATGGTAGGATTAGTTTCTAGTATTGTCATTAACCCTCAGGTTGCGAGTGCAATCTTGCTTAGTGGTGTAACGCTTAGTTCAAGGTTGTTTTTTAACTATTCTCAAGAGCAAGAGAGTGTAGCAGATAGCTATGCTTTAAGATACCTAGATGAATCTGGCTATGATAATTTGGGTATGAAAGAGATTTTTGACTATTTTAAGAGTATTGAGCATGAAAACACTGAAGAGTATTTCCGCACTCACCCACTTAGTGATAAGCGTATATTTGCTGTACAGAATTATAAGGTTAAAAACAATATAAAACCAATCCTTGCAGATAAATTGCTGAAGTTTGAGCGTATGGTTGCAAAGCTAGACTCTTTCTTTGCTCCTATTCATGTGTTATCTAATAAATATGAAGGTAGTTCTAAGTATGTAAATGCTGTAATTCACTATAGGCAAGGAAAGATAGAAGAGGCTATTACTAAAGTTAATTCATTGATTCAAGAGTCACGCAATGATCCTTATTTATATGAATTAAAAGCGGAGATGTTATACAAAGCTGGAAATTTAAGTGAAGCAATAAAAATGTATGAAGAATCACTTAGATATTTATCTGAGAAGAATAACTATTTAGTGAAACTTGCGTTATCTCATACTTTATTATTACACGGTGAAATAGAGAAGGCAATTTTTTACCTAGAGCAGGTTGCAAACGTAGAAACAAATAACGCCTTTGTCTGGAAGTATTTAAGTATTGCATATAAACGTAGCGCTGATATGGCAATGTATTATTTTGCTTTGACGAAAAAGGCTTGTATTGAAGGTAATTTAGAGAAATTTATGAAATACGCCGATTTAGCTGTTAAAAGCTTACCAAAAGACAGCTCTTACTTGCTACAAATTGAAGATATGAAACAACAATACACACAAAAACACGCTTACTTTTAGGATTATTTTCCACACTTATCCAACATATCTTTTACTTCAGTACTTATATTGGGTATAATTTTCATTATAATCGTTTTGGCGCCAAAAAATACACCACAAAACATACCTAAGGCAAAGAGAGCTGGCCATGGCATTCTACCAAATATTGCAAGCAAAGCTGCACCTATTATGACTACAGTCATAAGTGGTCCGCCTATTCCCCAAACGTAACCAATAATGTTGCATATTACTTGGGCAGTTGTATCTTCTATGTCGCTAGCAGCACTTGCGTAATCTGAAAAAGAGAGAAACAGCACTATACATAAAGCATTAAAAAATTTTTTTATTATATAGCTCATTCTTTTGCCTCCAAGTAATAAACTAGTGTGAATCTAAATTTATATATATTTATTTTAAGGTAAAACTCATAGTTTGTCCATAAATAAGTGTTGCTACATAAATAGCCCACCATTGATGTTAAGCACATGCCCCGTTATATATCTTGCTTCGTCGCTTGCTAAAAACAATACCCCTGCTGCTATTTCTTCTCCTGTTCCCATTCTTTTTATTGGAATATTATCTAATATTTTTTCTTTTTGTTTTTCATTTAAAACTTCAGTCATCTTAGTATCTATAAACCCAGGAGCAATGCAATTTACTGTTACACCGCGACTTGCAACTTCTTTTGCTATAGATTTGCTCATAGCTATTATTCCAGCTTTTGATGCTGCATAATTTACTTGCCCGGCATTTCCTGTCAATCCTACTATTGAGGAAATATTTATGATTCTTCCCCAGTTGTTTTTAATTAATTTTCTGCATGCTTCTCTATTTAGTTTAAATGTAGAGTTCAAATTAATATCAATTACCTTTTGCCATGCTTCATCTGTCATTCTCAACAATAAGCTGTCTTGTGTAATTCCTGCATTGCATATGAGTCCATCAAAGCCTTTCATCAACTCACTTGCTTTATTTATTAGTTGATTTACCTCTTCAGGATTTGATAAGTCGCAAGGAAGTACGTGAATGTTTTTTTCATATTTTTTAGCAACTTCTTCGAGTACTTCTTTTTTTGTACTAGAAATACATAAAGTTGCTCTGGCTTTATGCATAACTTCTACAATTGCTTGCCCTATCCCGCCTGATGCACCAGTAATCAGAAATTTCCTGTCTTCTAATCCGAACATGATAATTTTTATATTATCCCAGCTCTTAACAGAATATTAAAAGACTTGCAATAGATTTTTTTCATAACTTTCATTTAATAGAAGCTTCTTGTAATAGAAGCTTCTTGACAACTCTTGTGTTTATTGGCGAAAATTATGGCGGCTGCATGCCTTTTTTTATTTTTTTCTATTCAGCCTAAACTCGCTTCGTTTAAGCGTTAGCACATTATCAATTACAGTAATAAAATCAGCACCATGTGGATTCTTTTGCCTTTTTTTGATTGGTAAATTTTTTAACACTTATAGCTAAAGTAATTTAAGAGAGCCAGCGCGTGACTAGTTCTTATTACTTGATCAGTCTTCTGGATCCCAGTACTGGGATGACAGGAGTGTGAGATAAGGCTACATTCATACTCCAACAGGTATGACATCATAGAGGTCATTGAGATGACAGGAAAGAATACTTGAATGACAATAGGGACATTAGAATGAAAGGAAAAGAGGCTATTTAATTGTGCTGAATTTTACAAAATTTATTACTCCTGCCTGACAAATTTATTAGAATAGTATGTATAGTATGTTTATTAGTGAAAATCCGAAAAAAATGCAAGAAAAGTTAATATATTACTTTAGCCAAAGCAACTGTGAAGGTAATGCAGCAATGAGAAATCTACTAGGAGGGAAGGGAGCAAATCTGGCAGAGATGTGTAACATTGGCATTCCTGTTCCACCTGGTTTTACAATTTCCACTGCTGTTTGTCAGGCCTATTGTCAAGATAATGAATTGTCTTGTGATCTACGTAACGAGATAAAAAACTACATGGCGATGCTCGAAAGTGACATCGGTTGTAAATTCGGGGATTCAAATAATCCTTTATTAGTTTCCATACGCTCTGGTAGTGTGAATTCAATGCCGGGCATGCTTGATACTATTTTAAATGTTGGTCTAAATGATGAAACCGTTGTTGGGCTTGCAAAAAAAAGTGGCGAACGTTTTGCCTATGATAGCTACTGTCGTTTCATCATGATGTACTCGAGTGTTGTACTACAGCTTGACCATCACTTATTTCAAGACATTGTTGATAGTGAACAGCAAAAAAGTGGAGCAAAAAGCTTAGCTGATCTTAATGTTGATGTTTTAAAGAAAATTGTTAATGATTTTAAAGAGATAGTATGTGAAAAAACTGGAAAGCATTTCCCGCAGAACGTTGAAGAGCAATTGTTAAACTCAGTTAATGCAGTATTTGCCTCTTGGAAAAATGATAGGGCTGTTTCCTATAGAAGAATACATAGTATTTCTGAAAACCTTGGAACTGCGGTTAATGTACAAGCAATGGTTTTTGGCAATCTGAACGATAATTCTGCAACCGGCGTGATATTTACACGTAATCCTTCAACTGGAGAAAAAAAGCTTTTTGGTGAGTTTTTAGTTAATGCTCAGGGTGAGGATGTGGTTTCTGGTGTTTATACTCCTATGCCAACTGACGGGGAGCAAGAAAGTACCATGGAGAAGTTGCTACCAAGTGTCTACCGAGAATTATGCGCGGTATGTGAAAAACTTGAAAGTCATAATAAGGACATGCAGGATATCGAATTTACTGTACAGGACGGTAAGTTATGGATTTTGCAGACTAGGTCTGGCAAGCGCACAGCCGAAGCTGCTATTCGCATAATAGTTGATATGGTAAACGAAGGAGTGATTACAAAAGAGGAAGGAATATTGAGAATTGATCCAAAAACTTTTGACAATTTATTACATCCAGTTCTTGATGTTAAAATCGATCAAGAAGTAATAGGCAAAGGACTGCCAGCTTCTCCAGGTGTTGCTTCTGGATATGTAGTATTCAGTGCAAGTGATGCTGAAAAAGCTGCAGAGCAGGGTAAAAAAGTAATTTTGGTAAGATCAGAGACGAGCCCTGAAGATATTAATGGAATGAATGCTGCAAGTGGAATAGTAACAGCGCGAGGAGGTATGACCTCGCATGCCGCTGTTGTAACTCGTGGAATGGGTAAACCATGCATTTGTAGTCTAAATGGACTTTATATTGATAAAGATGAAAAATTTCTTTCTATAGGGGATATAAAAGTAAATAAAGGTGAATCAATCACCATCAATGGAGGAACAGGAGAGGTTATGCTTGGTATTCTCCCTACAATTTTGCCTGAATTATCTCAAGAATTCAAAACGATAATTAACTGGGTAGATGAAATCAAAACAGTGAAGGTGAGAGCGAATGCTGATACTCCAAAAGATGCAAAAATTGCAAAAGAATTCGGTTCAGAAGGTATAGGATTATGTCGCACAGAACATATGTTTTTTGCTAGTGATAGAATCGAATTCATTCAAAAGTTGATAATAGCTGATGATGAAAATGAAAGGACAAATGCATTAAATAAACTCGAAGAAATGCAAAAGTCTGATTTCAAAGAAATATTTTCTATTATGGAGGGCAGGGAGGTTACTATACGTTTACTTGATCCACCTCTACATGAGTTTTTGCCCCACAATCAATCTATTATAGAGAAAATTGCCAAATCACTGAATAAGTCAGTTGAATCAGTAAAAAATAAAATAGCACAGTTATCAGAAAAAAATCCAATGCTTGGCCATCGAGGGTGTAGGCTTGCTATTTCTCATCCTGAAATATATAAAATGCAGATTAGGGCAATACTCAGTGCTGCAAGTGAATTAAGGAAAGAAAAGAAGATAGAAGTGAAACCTGAAATCATGATTCCTTTTATCATGAGTGAGAAAGAGTTTATTCTGATATGCGAGTTAATAAAGAAAGAAGCCGAAAATTTCGATGTGAACTATTCAATCGGAACGATGATAGAACTGCCACGAGCAGCACTGATTGCTGACAAACTCGCAAAACACGCAGAATTTTTTAGTTTTGGCACTAATGATTTAACACAAACAACTATGGGACTTTCACGAGATGATTCAGTTAATTTCCTCGATTCTTATAAGGAAAGCAACATATTCAAAAACGATCCCTTTGAGGTGCTAGATGTCGAAGGGGTAGGGGAATTAATCAGAATAGCTATCGAAAGGGGCAAAAAAACCAGAAAAGAAATTAAACTTGGTATATGTGGAGAGCATGGAGCGAATCCACAGTCCATAGAGTTTTTCATCAAATCAGGGGTTGATTATGTGTCATGCTCGCCTTATAGAGTACTGGTTGCAAAATTAGTGGCAGCACAGCTTAGCATAAGTTTGTTGGGCAGCACAACTGTACGAACATAGATTTCGCTAACAAGTAGCGGAATGATGATTTTTCAAATTGTCGATAAATCTAAGTCAGTTTAGCTATTTTGCTGCTACTTTTTTTCTTAATATCTTAAGAAAAATTGACTTTTTGTTTAAAATAATATAAGATAAAGTAATAGTGAGTTAGGTAAAAATGTCAATATTAAAAGAACGTAAGGAATATTTACTAGAAAAGTTTAAATATGCTGCCAAAGAATTTGGCAAGTCTGGTACAAAGTCCAATCATCTAGCAGTACCAAAGGAACAGCAACTCTCTATTGATTTAGGTAATAGAAAAGTTTTTGGTATCATAAATAAGATTCTGTATTGGATAGAGAATAATTTTACTTATTTTTTTCCACGATATAATTTGTTTCCAGAAGTTGGAGTTGAAGGAAGAAAAATTCCTGGAACTAATACAAGGGTTAAGTATTTTAACTCTGATGAACAATTTGATCAAAGAAAATTTATTGGCGAGCAAGATGGGGAACTTAAGTTATACAACTTAGAGGGCAAATTATATGATACAACTGATAAAATTAGTAAGGGTAAAAAAGGTTGTGTAGCTTATGTGATCACGCTTGATGGAAAATTAGTAACTCATGAACATATTAATGTTAACAAAAGCGAATGGGCTTATCGTCATTCAACTCTTGCAGGCGGTAAGCCGATTTTATGTTCTGGTTTAATGAAAGTGGTAAATGGTAAAATAACTTATATAGACAATAATAGTGGGCATTATAAACCAGAATCAGCAAACTTATACAATGCAGTGAAAAAATTAGAAGGTCTATTTTCGGAAGATGCAAAAGTTGTTTGCCTACCATATTGGATTAGCTTGAAAAAACAAATTCCGCTTATACGCAAAATTAGTCTAGCCAAACGAGAACCTGTAGAGAAATTCTTGGAAAGGATGGAGAAAAAAGGGAAAGATGGATTGACTCAATATGAAAGACATTTTCACAGGATAAAAGAATTTAATGAAAAATACTCAGAGAAATTAGAAAGCCAGTCGGTTTATGCTAAAGTAGCTGCTCATAATTATAAATCAGTGCCTATTTCAGACTGCAGTAATCCTAAAATAATAAAAATGGCAATAGAACATTCAATAAGAAGGGTTATTGGAGCAAATTATGGCCATAAGCCTACAGTTGCGCTTGCTAAGGCACAGGTAATAGATAAAGATGGAAAGCTGCAAGAAACGGACGAAATAGTAGGTATAAATGTTGCTTTTCACTATGAGAATGATCGTGATGGCTTTGCTAAACTTCTAGATTTTAAAAAGTATAGCTATATTTGCGAACCTCATTTGCAAGATAAAAAAAATAGAGCAGATATGGAAAAATTAATGCCCAATAAACATGCAGTTTTTATGAGTACAGACCAGGCTAATAAATTTATAAAGGGCACTTTACAAATTAAAATTGATAGTGTTGAGCAATTGGGTGTTGGTTTAGTGATGGGCTAAAGCTCTGTTTAAATATATATTTAGTTTTGTTACAATATTCTTATTTTCATCATATAATATGATGGAAATTTTATGCACAACTTTTTTATTTGATTAAAAATTGCATTTTTGCAATAAAAACTTATTTATTGTAAGAAAACTTGCTCATATAAAACTATTTATAGAGTGACAATAGCTGTGTTATACTTACACTTCTGATTCGAAAATTTATGCAGTTATTTCTAACAAGATTGGTCAATAAATTTTACTGTTTAAGGATGAGAAACAAAGTAATCATCGTTTCCAGTATTGCTCTTATTCTACTGTTTTTTATCAACAATACATTTTTAAAAAAAGATCAGGCGGTTCATAGTGATAATCCAATTAGTAGTTTTTCAGTAAAAACTCAGGATTATACTCCACAAAATCGCACTGTATATTTAAATTTTTCTGGTACAGTAAATCCCTTGCATAGGGCAAGCCTTGTCTCAAGAACAAGTGGTCAAGTTATTGCTATTTATTTGTCTGATGGTGAAAAAGTAAAAAGAGGCGATGTAATTTTAAAGATAGAAGATTATGACAGAGTTGCACAAGTTGAGAAAGCCAAAGCTTTATTAAATCAGCGTGAAATTGAGTATGATTCCTCTCGAAAATTGAATAAAAAAGGCTATGGAGCACAGATAAGAGTGGAATCAGCTTTTACTGCATTGCAGAGTGCAAAAGCTGACCTAAAAAGGCTAGAGTTGGATTTAGAAAATACTGCGATTAAATCCCCTATTGATGGTTATGTAGATAAGATCAACGTAAATGAAGGGGATTTTGTTAATCTTGGACATAAGATAACTGACATAGTTAATTTTGATCAGGTTCTTGTGGTGTTATATGTTTCAGAAAATGAAGTAAATAAAATAAAACTGGGTAGTGCAGCGCAAATTAATTTGCTAGACGGAAGGGAATTAGTAGGTGAAGTGAGTTTTATTAGTAAAATTGCTGAGCCTAAAACTGGATCTTATAGAGTGGAGGTCAAGGTAACTGATAATGAAATTATATCCTTGCAAGGACTGACTGCTAGTGTAAGCCTACCTTCAGGTGAAAGATTTGCATATAAAATTCCTTCTTCAGCCTTGAGCTTAAATGACGATGGTATTCTTGGAATAAAGATTGTTGATGACAATAATTATGTAGTATTTACACCAATAGAAATTGTTGACCATGAAGACGATGGAGTTTGGGTAGTCGCAAATAATGAAAGTAAGCCTATAAAGTTAATAACATTGGGCCATCTATTTGTTAAGCCTGGTGATAAGGTATAACTCGAATGTAACATGACTGTCATCCCAGTGTGTGGTCATAATCTCATCAAAAACTCAAAATTCCTGGATCCCACCTGGGATGACACCAAATGAGCTACTCGCATTTTTGAGGACAATATTTGTACAGTTGTGTGTGTGCTACTAAAAGGGTGTCATTCAAGTAGCTGACACTGAAATCCAGAAAAGAAGGCAGTGTCTGGACACTGACACTATGTTTTTATTTTGCCACTCTGCTGTGTAAACTTACTCCGCAATAAGCTTTTTCTCTTTTAGCAAATTTTGTAATTCACCGTTTTCATACATCTCGCGGGTTATATCACAGCCACCAATAAACTCTCCCTTTATATATAATTGTGGAATTGTTGGCCAATCAGAAAAACTTTTTATGGACTGACGTATTTCATCATTCTCAAGTACGTTGATGCATTTAAACTTTACATTCAAGTTTTTGAGAATTGACACGACAAGTCCAGAGAATCCGCATTGAGGAAAATCAAAGGTACCTTTCATATACAGTACCACATCATTTTCTGCTATGTCTTTTTTTATTTCTTCAAAGTTGTTCATAAATATCACCTTAATTTTAAGTGCTAGTTTCTAATTGCAATGCATGTATAGACTGACCTTCAAGAGCTTTATATACCATTCTATGTTGTTCTATTTTTGTCTTTCCAGAAAAACACCGGGAAGTTATTTTTAAATGGTAATGATCATCATCTCCAGCAAGGTCCTTAATCTTTATATCAGCATCAGGGAATGACTGTTTGATAATTTTCTCTAATTCATGAATTGTAATAGTCATCAGTTTATTTTAATTATAAGTCTAAGATATGCAATTGGTTATTGTGAAGACAATAGGTTCAGCGTGCTGAGAGCACTAGCAAGACGAGATTTTAATTGACTTTCATACTTATCCCAATCCTCTATTTCCTTTCTTGCAACACCTGAGGTAACTGCGGCTTTTGCAACAGCAGGAGATACTATAGAAATTAATCTTGGATCAAATGGAGTGGGTATTATATATTCACGTCCATAGCTCATTTTACGACCGCCATAGGCTGCAGATATCTCATTCGGCACTGGCTCACGGGCAAGCTTTGCTATTGCATCTGCAGCGGCAATTTTCATTTCTTCATTTATTGTCGGTGCATGTACATCAAGTGCTCCTCTGAATATATAAGGAAACCCCATTACGTTATTGACTTGGTTGTTATAGTCTGATCTACCAGTTGCAATTATTGCATCTGGCCTGACAGACTTTGCAAATTCAGGCCTTACTTCTGGATCAGGATTAGCAAGAGCAAAAATGATCGGGTCTTTACCCATGCTTTTTAACATCTCTTCGCTGAGCACATCCTTTGCAGAGAGTCCGATGAATACATCAGAGCCTTTTATGGCATCAAGTAGAGAACGTTCTTTAGTGTCAATTGCATATTTTTCCTTCCACTCATTCATGTCCTCTTTTCTGTCTTTGTGTATTACTCCTTGTTTGTCACATAGTACTATGTTCTTAGCGCCCATAGACTTTAGTATTTCCAAACACGCAATACCAGCTGCTCCAGCTCCATTCATGATGATCTTGACGTCTTCTAATTTCTTTTCAGCAATATCGAGGGCATTTTCTATACCAGCTGCAACAACTACTGCAGTTCCATGTTGATCATCGTGAAAAACCGGAATATCCATCAATTCATTTAGACGTTTTTCTATTATGAAACAATCAGGAGATTTTATATCTTCTAAATTTATTCCCCCCCAACTTGGCCCAAGATACCTTACTGCATTGATGAAATTTTCTATATCTTCTGTGTCAACTTCTATATCGACTGCATCAATGTCAGCAAAACGCTTAAATAAAACAGCTTTGCCTTCCATGACGGGTTTTGAAGCAAGAGGACCGATATTGCCAAGTCCCAGCACTGCGGTGCCATTTGAAATGACAGCCACATAATTGCTTTTTGCCGTGTAATCATAAACAGCTTTAGGATTTTTAGCTATTGCAAGGCATGGAGCTGCAACCCCAGGGGAATAAGCAAGTGATAGGTCATACTGTGTGGATAAGGGTTTTGTTGGTATAATCGACACTTTACCAGGTTTACCACCCCTATTATGATACTTCAGTGCTTCTTGTTTTGTGGTGTTATCTAAATCATTATTCATTCTTATGCTTTGAGCTTATTGTTAGTAATTTTTTAAGTATATGGGGTTTTTATGAATGTTCAACTATTAGCTTGTGAACTCTATTGTACTTCTGTATAAATTTATCTACTACGTAGGGTGATGTGACATGCTTAAGAAAAACGTGCCTAATTTGCTAACAATTTCTCGTGCGCTCGCAATACCGGCAATAATATCAAGCTTTTATATAGAAAGTAAATATGCAAGTCTAATAACAATATTGATCTTTATGTTTGCGTGCATTACAGATTTTTTTGATGGTTATTTAGCGCGTGCATGGAAAGTCCAATCGAATTTTGGCAAGTTATTTGATCCAATTGCCGACAAGTTAGTAGTAGCTTCAACAATAATCATGCTAGTTTATAAGCATAAGATAGATGATATTACAATTATACCGTCAGTTATAATTGTTTGTAGGGAGATATTAGTTTCAGGCTTGCGGGAGTTCTTGATAGCTACAAACGTTAGTTTACCTGTGAGTAAGGCTGGGAAAATTAAAACATTTTTGCAGATGGTTGCTATAGTAGCGTTAATAATGAGTGATTATGAAGCAACTAAATATATAGGTGTGGTTTGCTTATGGGCTGCGGCTGTTATGACTATGTGGTCAGGCTATAATTACGTTCTAGCTGGCATCAAACAGATTGACTAAATTACTTAAGAGTATACAAAGAAAGTTAATAATTTCACAATATTGACTGATTAGTTAAAATCCTGTATAATGTATTAGTTCATAAGTTGGTCTGTTCATATGACTAGTATTACAGGCACTAAGTTTTTTTTAAAAAGATCCAAAGGTAAAAAAGGTGCTAAAATGGAAGATTTTTTCTGGGATTTTTGGCCAACAGTTGATGAAGAAGTCAGAAAAGAAAGAGAGGAAGAAAAAAGAAAAAAGCTCGAACAAGAACTATTAACACTAAAAAAAAGAGAGCTACATAGGAAATGTGTATCATTGGTAACAATGGTTCCATTTGCATTATTGATGGCAATTGAGCTCGAAAAAACATGTAGCGATCAGGTATTACTTGGCCTTATAAGCAGCTCATTAGGCCATACTATATTACCTTTCACAGTCTTATCCCTTATTTGCACGCTATATTTAATTTATAATAATAGAAAAATAGCACAAAAAGAACGAGAATTGGAGAATATTGAAAGTGGGAAAACAGTAGAAAAAGAAAAGAGAGACCTTCCTTGTACCGTTGATGATAGTGCGCCGTAGAAACACGGAAAGTGTTGAAGCTGTGCAGTAGATGAGGGAGGGCCCCTCGGAGCCGGTTTGCAAGAGCAGGCTTCAAACAGCCATAAGCTGCTTTGGTAAAGAGCTAAGGTAGTGAGCGTTATGGAAAAGGCACAATTATGTGTCATGTATGAAATAGAGAGACGAACGCAAGTGAACCACTGATGAAGTGTCGAAAGCGTAGAGACGACGTCAAAACCAGGGGGTAGTCGTTAACCTGGGATGAATCTACTGGGAGCTTGTTTACTGGGTAGGTGGCGTCCGGCATAAAAGTGGCGTGAATCTATTTTAGGCTATTGCATGGAACTACGGGAACCTGTCGTTTCGATGAAAAGGGAGAAGTCCAAAGAGCTGATCTCTGAGGATGAGAGTACCGATGCGAAAAACAGGGGCGGATTAGCTCGTAGTAGCGAAGAAGTTTCTGTAATGGAAATGGAGTGAAGGGGCTAAGTTATTTAGTTTTAATTATTTATCAACCGAAAGGGAGGAGTTAATGAATAAAACAAAGTCTTTTGATATACCGAAGCAACTTATTTGGAGAGCTTATAAACAAGTATCGAAAAATAAAGGTGCAGCAGGTGTAGATGAGGTCTCGATAACAAAGTTTGAAGAAAATCTAAAGGATAATCTATACAAATTATGGAATCGGATGTCATCCGGAAGTTATTTTCCAGAGCCGGTAAAAGCTGTTGCGATACCAAAAGATACAGGAGGGCAAAGAATTTTATGTGTGCCTTCAGTATTCGACAGAATAGCGCAAACAGCAGCTACAATGTATCTTGAGCCGTTAGTAGAACCGAAATTTCACGAAGATTCATATGGTTATAGACCAAATAAGTCTGCGCTGGATGCGGTATACACAGCACGGAAGAGATGTTGGAAAAATGATTGGACGGTAGATCTTGATATATCTGGATTTTTCGACAATCTGGACCACGATTTAGCACTGCAGGCTATCAAGAAACACACAGACTGCAAATGGGTCATACTGTATGTTGAGAGGTGGATGAAAGCCCCACTGCCATTAAGTTAAGGGAAAGAGAAGTTAAGATTGGACAAAAAATTTGAAGTGATTGATAATTATGGTAAATACTAGGGTGAATTTTTAAGAAAAGGGAGTCTGAAAAGTGCAAGTTATTTAAAAAAGTAATAATTGCAGGTTATTTTGCAAAGAATGTACTAATGCAATGATACTGAAAAGATATCTTGAATTTAAAACACATGTTTTCTAGCTCTTTTCTGGTAGTTGAGTGAACGAATATCAGATATCTTATGACGATCAACTCTTCTCCCTTTTCTCACCACTAAAGTGTTCATCAAAAATAACTGTGATAGTCGATCCATAATGCAGTCTATGTCTGACTCTGTAGAAAAAATATCAAAGGCTAAGTTTTTAATCGCATTAAATGAGACAGATTTATTGATGCTTTTTTTTAGTTTACTATTCTGTGAGCTCAATGTCTCTTCATCATCTTCTATCATGATACTTTCTAGATTACTGATGAAGATAGTTGACCAAAAATCCTGCTTGATAGTTTCAATACTTTTTCCTGTGAAATTCTCTAAATTTAATCTTCCCTTCAGCCTAGAAAAAAATGTTTCTACTCCCCAGCGCAAGTAATATAATCTCTCAAACTCTTCAACTGTAAAACGTTTCTCATCTAACAGAGATGTTACTAACACTTCAACTTCGCCAGAAGAAAGTATTATTTTGACTAACCTGAATTTCATCTCATCAGGTAATCCTAGCTTTCGTAGCTGTCTTGCTACTTTAATAGGTGCGGTAGACACTACCACCGTACTAGATGGGCTTTCCGGCTTAAACATAGCGTTTATTTCATTGAAAGACGAACTTGAACAGCGAATTATATAATTGATTTTCCTTCCTGTAAGCTCAGCAAGAAATCGATAAGATACGTATCCTCTATCACAGATTAACAAATCGTCTGATTTTATGGATTCAAGCATACCGATTGCTAAATCAACCTCATAGCTGTCACCTCTACTTAGCACAGATTTTATTGCAATATTATTTAGCACATCGTAACAAACTTCAAAGGTTGCACTTGTATAGTCTTCAAATCTCTGGATTCCATTCCATACTGCTCTTGAGCTAAACTCACCTATTATTTTGTCGCTCTTTGGCAGAATCAGTATTGAAGCATCAAATGCAAGTACTCTGAAGCCATGGTGGGTTTTAAATTCCTGATCTTGGTAGTATAGGGAAACTATATCATCATTTAACTCTGAAAACGCAGTATGTTTTAGCTTCTTTCTTGCTTGAGTAAATGCACTTGCCGTAATTGTATAATCTTTTCTTGTATGCAGAACAAACTCATTAAGCATCACTTGTAATGACTTTACACTCTTTCTAAAAATCAGGAGAAATACATTAACGAAGGGCAGCTTTCTTTTTCGTGAGAAGTCTTTTGAGGATGCTCTGTGTGCGTTTATAAAGTTTAAACTCATCAATTTATTTTTTATAAACATGATTATTCTTTTTTTTACTCATGTCATTACTTCTTTTAATTTGTGAATCTTACCTGATTTTATAATACAGTTCATCACTTTTCCTTAACTTAATGGCAGTGGGTCTGATCTTACCCCCTCCGTTAAATTAAGTTGGTCTATTATCTGATTCATGTAGTCGAAAACTAATTGTAACTTTATTCCATACTTAGTATTGCTTTCATAGCCACTGTAGCTAGTACCATAACCTTTATACATCTCTTCCATACTGTTAGGTAGAGTAATATAGCTACTGTCCAATAATTTAACACTATTAAATTGCTGTAAGATTTTGCAATCAACTTGCAAGATATTTTTAAAGAGAATCACAGATTCATTATACATCCTTTTCATAAATTCCACTGCTTCTTCAGTAAATCTAAAATCCAAACCTTGTTTTGTTATATCTATCGAGTCCTCGTTTAGTAATTGACACATTGTTTCTACGCTACAATTATCAACTCCTATATTACCCAAGACCATGGCTTTTACGAATGATGAACCTTTTAGCTTTCTCTTTCTTTTTATAAACCTTGTTGTAATTGAGATTTTCTCTGCTTTTTCATTAAAAAATTCTTTGAGCTTTTTTGATAAGCTAGTTATTTTATTCATTGGTTCTCTCACTAAAAGTATATCTGGGAGAACTTATACCTTATTATTCTATCTCTTTCATACCTTTATTTCCTTAACTTGACGCGTATGGTAGGATTCATATGGTGGTTGGCAAAACTTGACTTACGTGTACACATCCATGATAAATTTATAGAAAAAAACCAAGGACTAATCGAAATAGTCTATCGACTTGAAGAGAGAGTGAAAAACCTCACTGAAGAAGTCAACGAACTTGAAGCTATTCACAAACACAAATAAATTTTACAGTGACAAAGTACATTTTATCTGTAGATGGAGGTGGCATTAGAGGGATAATACCTGCCATTATTCTAGCAGAAATTGAATCTAGGACAAAAAAGCCAATTTCCCAGATTTTTGATTTAATGGCAGGCACCTCAACCGGTGGGATTATTGTTGCTGGACTTTGTAAAAGCAATAAACTTCAATACTCTGCCAATGATTTGGTTGAACTTTACCAAGAGTATGGAGCATATATCTTTCAATCATCATTTTGGAGAAAATCAATTGCTTCTTAGCTGAGTGGTTCTCAGTACTCATATAGAAATATGGAATTTATTCTCAACAAATACTTTGGTGAAAGTACTATGGCCGATGTTGCGAGTAATCTACTACTCACCAGTTATGACATTCACAATAGTTGTGAATTTTTCTTCAAAAGTTGGAAAGAAAAAAACATTAAGTTGAAAGATGCACTCAGAGCTACAACAGCTGCTCCAACGTACTTCACACCAAAACGTCTGAAAATTAGCCAAACAGAGAGAGTATTGATAGATGGTGGAGTGTTTGCAAATAATCCAGCGGCTTGTGCATATGCAAGTGGTAAGAGGTTATTTCCAAATGATGAGATTATACTGCTATCAATAGGCACTGGTGGAACAGATAGAAGTATAAAGTATGCTAACTCAAGGAAATTTGGCAAAATAGGGTGGATCAAGCCACTACTGAATGTGATGTTTGCCTCTGGATTGGATTGCGTTGATTATCAACTAGAACAAGTAATAGACGATAAATATATAAGAATACAATCGCAATTGAAAGTAGCATCGACTGAGATGGACAATATTACACTCAAAAATATCAAATCTCTTCAGCAAGAGGCAAATGCAATGATAGAGGACAACCAGAAATTAATAGATAAACTTTGTGATTTCATATCTTAATTTATACCAAGCAAAATTCAACTGAGCCAAAAAAGTTGGTTAGCAAATTCTGCTGGTTAAATCATTAACTAACTTTACTTATATCTTAAACACATTCAATTTTCACACTCACCCAACTCATCAGCAGTTAGGCCACTTGCTCGCACAATAATATCAATAGCAACACCTTCCTTAACTAGATCTTTTGCAATCTTGATTTTCTCTGCTTTTTTAACCTTTTCTTTACCAGTTTGCATTCCTTCAGATAAAGATCTGGCTACCGTATCCAGTAATTCTTGATCCTCAATTTTTTCGCATTTACCTATAAACCCAAAAACTGGCTCATTTTCATATTCTGTTAGTCCAAGAGCTTTAATGTTAACTGATAATGTCTTTGCTATCTTATATAATATTTCAATTGGAATATCTGTATATCCTCGTTCATAGTCGTGTATTTCTTTAGGTGTTGAACCGATTTTATTTGCCAAGTCCTCCTGAGTGTATTCCCGTATTAATCTCTGCTCTTTTATCCTTTTCCCCACTTTGTAGAGTATAGAATCAGTACAAATTTCTTTCTCTATATCATCATATTCGTAAGTAGATAAGCGAGTCACTTGGGAAATAATATCAACTGAAACTCCTTCTTTCACTAGATTCTTTGCTACTTCTATTTTCGCTTCTTCTTGGCTAATTTTCTCGCTAATATATACAAACCATTACTAATGGATACAGCTTCTTGCGTAATTCCTGATCCTTAATTTCTCTATGTATTTTTGTTAGATAGACTATTTCTTTATCCTCATCTTCATACCAACTGTTTTCTCTTAGTACTGTTGGTCCTGGAAGTAGATCTATAACATTAACTGACAATGCTCCTGCTATTATATACGATTCTTTGATTGTAATAGCCTTGCACCCTAGTTCAAAGTTATGTATTTCCTTATGTGTTAAACCAATTTTGCTTGCTAATTTTGCCTGAGTATACCCTTGTACTATCCTACAACCTTCTATTTTTTTCCCTAGCTCGTAGCTTACTGAGCCAATATGCTCTGAATTATCATAGATAAATCCTCTAAAAGCTGTTTTTCCTACAGAAGCAAACATATATTCTATCACAAAAAAATCCACTATTGGCTAAGTTTTTATGAAATCACAAAAATTTCTCAATCATATAATTTGATAAGCCTGTCGTTTGCAAGATAATATCAACAGAAATTCCTTCTTTCACTAAATTCCTTGCAACTTCAATCTTCTTTTCCTCTCTGACCTTTTCTCTACAAACATGTATACCTTTAAATAAAGACTTGATTAGCATATCGCGTAATTCCCGACTCTCAATCTTTTTGTATTCTTCTATCAAGTTTGATAGCTTTTCTTCCACTTCTTCATCTGATTCGGGAAGTAGATCTATGATACTGATTGATAATACCTTTGCTATTTCATCTAACATTTCAAGTGAAACAGAAGCTCTCCCTTGTTCATATTCGTATATTCCTTGATTTGTTATGCCAACTTTATTCGCTAAATCTTTTTGTGTATATCCTCGTATCAATCTCCACTCTTTTATCCTTTGCCCTACTTTGTATGGAACCGAAATTTTGTTCTCCTCATACTCACCAATAGATAGGTTAGTTGTTCGAGAGATAACATGAGCAGAAACTCCTACTTTCATCAAACCCCTTGCTACTTCTATTTTTACCGCTTTTCTGCTTCTTTCCTCGCTCAAACGAATAAATTTGTTTAATAAATAAAATACCTCGCTTAATTCTTCATCCTTATACCCCTTTACTAAATTTAATATTTCTTCATCTTCAAAATATCTTTTTTCATTTGGTAGTGTCTCTCCACAAACTAGACCTTTAACATTCACTGATAATGCTTCTGCTATGGCATATAACTTCTTAATTGGAATTTTACGACTCCCTTTTTCATATTGCAGTATTGCCCAGTACTTTACACCAATTTTCTCAGCTAAATCCTTCTGAGTATACCCTCTCTCTAACCTCCAACTTTTCACTTTTTGCCCTACTTCACAGTCTAGACTTTTTTCCATACAAAGAACCATACATATAATATTTTCTACTATAGCTCAAAGGCTCCAGATATAACGGTAAGAAAAAACCTCTGGAACCTTAAAGTTGGCTGTAGACGCATTAAAGTTCTCTAAAGGTTTCTTTACTACCTTCACGTATTCTATTTACCCACGGAGACAATACTTCATTATTGCTAACCTCTTTTATAGCATACTTTTCACTCCATATGCCACATCTAGTGAAATTACCTTTCTCTACTGCTTCTTGAAGTTTCACTCCTCCAAAAAGGCAGTTTTTTCCTATTTCTTCGCCTCTTTTTTGTAACTCAGCCCACATTTCCTTGTTTTCTACTCTGACTTGTACTTGATCATATTTTTTTACATCGTGGTACAATATAATATTTAGCTTACCAATGCTTGTAGGAAACTCTAATATAATAGAGCTTTCATCTGACATATCGATATAGTTTCTTATACCTCCCTTCTCACTTTTAACCTCAACTGCATCATTGCCAATTTTTAAAATATTACTTCCTAACTCTCTCAGTATTTTGGCTACCTCTACCTTGCTATCCCCAGAAAATTCTATATACGATGTTGTATTATCTATCTCAACATCTATTAATTCTCCTTCTTGCATAGCATTTTCGCCAGCTTTCTCTAGTTCTTCTAGTCTCTCATCTATCTGTGGCTGAACTTCTGGTTGTAGCTCATTATAGATTTCACCTATCAATTTATTCTCCAATAAAGTATCATGAAACTCTGCACCGCTTAGCATTAATTTACGTATTAGCTTTTTACGATCAACCTTATCAAATTTATGAAAATGTGTACCTAATACTACATACTCTGCAAAACTCCATTCCCCGTCATCACATGCATTTATTCTTGCTCCTGAGGCTAGTACTTTGTCTATAACTTTGTGCAATTCATTTACATTCTTTGCCTCTACCACTTCACTTTTTAACCAGCTCAAAGTTTCTGCACTCGGCTTTATTTTTTTCAAAGCTGAAGCAAATGGATTTTTATCTTCTTGATCACTTACAGGTTTTGTGCCATAAACATAGTCAAATCCTTTCCCATAGTTGATTTTGTTTTCGCGAACTTCTCTACCAGGGAAAGGTGCTATTTCTTCAGGCTTTTTAGCCTTATTAATTTTGCTTACAAAGGTGGATTGCTCCTTAGTACGACCTATTCCTACAATAGCATTTAACACCTCACCTTTTGATAATCTATCAAGATCAATGTTTAACTCGTAAGTACCTCCTTCTTGATCATCAAAAGGTACAATTATTTTATTACTCATATTAGCCTCCGCTATTAAATATATTTAACTAAGTCTATAACCGACTTTATTACTTTATTATTAATTTAATATATACTTTCTCATTAATTGTAAGCAATAATTAATGCACTTGCAAATACTTTCTTCATTCAAGTAGTTAAACAACTCATGAAAATCTTCAAATATCTGCTTTATAACAGTCCTTGCTCTTTAAAGCTAAAATACCCAACACTTGTGATGATAATGTGATCCAGTAACCTAATCCCTATAGTCTGACAAGCTTTAGCCAAGTCTTTAGTTACAGCTTCATCCTCATCAGATGGCTTTAACCTTCCTTCTGGGTGGTTATGCGATATTATTATTGACGTCGCTTTTCTTATTAATGCCTTTCTTGTTACTTCTCTTATGTAAAAAGGTACCTTATCCACTGTACCAGTGAACACTTCTTCCCCCTTTAAACGGCACTTTTGATCAAAATATATTATTTTCATCTTTTCCTCCTCTGAATAGCCAATACTAACCCTTAAATATTTTACGATGGTTTCCAAGTTATCCATTACAGGTCCTTTCTTTAACTCTTCTCTTGGTACTCTCTTTGCAGCTTCCTTTAGACATAAAATTACTGCTACTGTAGAGTCAGTTATCCCTTCTATAGTTTTCAAGTCATCTATTTCCTGACCTAAAATTCCTCCTATTCCAAAACTATCTATTAGCTTTCTAGCAATAACTCGAGCTTCTTCCCTGTCATGCACTGCACTTAGAAACGTTTCTATTACTTCACGATCAAGTAGAGCTTTACCGTTGCTTTCTAATGCTCTGAACTCTATTTCTTCTCTACGATCTTTCTTATTATTCATAAAAATTACCCTTCACTAATAACAAAATGTTTTTATATATTTACTGCTGTTTTTTTGTCAGCATTGGCATAAAGCCATAGCTTTTGAGTGAAGTTAAATCAATTTCTCAATCTTTTTTACTTATTTTTTCATGAATAGGTAAAGATATTAATATATACTGATTTTTTATTTTAAATTTGTTGAATTTCGTCTAAAGAGATGCCCACTGTTTTTAAAATAATATTGATAGAAATTCCTTCCTTAACTAAATTCTTTGCAATTCTCATCTTTTCTACTCTCTTCACTTTCTCTTTGCAAACTTGTATGCTTTCAAACAGAGATTTTATTAGTACATGACGTAGTTCTTGGCTTTTAATCTTTTTATATTCTTCTATTAACCTTGATAGTTCCACTTCACTATTCTCATTTTCTCTTGTTTCTGGAAGCAGATCTGTAATATTAATTAATAGCATCTTTGCTATTTCATCTAACATTTCAAGTGAAACAGCAGCTCGTCCTTGTTCATATTCATATATTCTTTGATTTATTATGCCCACTTTACTTGCTAAATCTTCTTGAGTGTATCCTCTTCTCAATCTCCATTCTTTTATTCTTTGACCTACTTTATACGGAATGGAAATTTTTTTCTCATCATTATCATATTCATCAATAGATAAACTGGTCGTTTGAGAGATAACATGAGCAGAAACTCCTTCCTTAACTAAACCCTTTGCCACCTCTACTTTTACTGCCTTTCCACTCTCTTCCTCACTAATACGGATGAATTTAGTTAATAAATAAAACGTTTCGCGTAATTCTTGATCCTTAATCTCTTTATGTCTTCTTACTAGATTTAATATCTCTTCTTCCTCATACCTTTCCTCATTTGATACTTCTTGTCCGCAAGCTAGATCTCTAGCAGTTGTTGATAATGCTTCTGCTAATTCATATAATTTCTTAATTGAAATTCTGCGTGTTCCTTTTTCATATTGCAGTATTACCTGATATGTTGTATCGATTTTTTTTGCTAAATCTTTTTGAGTATATCCCTTTGCTAGTCTATGATTTCTTACTTCCTGTCCTATTACTTTGTAATCTAAAAAATTAGAGCATTTATTCTCTTTTTTCACATTTTATACTCCATAACCAGAAGAGCTGTTACGTATACTTAATTGGGAACCTTTTTGACAAACTGAACTCATCTCCTTTCAAACAATTTTTCTATATCACTTAGTTTCATTTCTATATACGTTGGTCTTTCATGACCAGAATATGGAGTTTTCTCAATTCGTCTTAGTATCTCATTCATCTCTTCCAATTTCATTTTTCTTCCTGCTCCATGGCAAGCGATTGTGGCTGATATTTTATTCACCTTATCCTCTATTGACAACGTATCTTCCATTTCCGTTAACTTATCTACTATATCAACTAGCATCTCTTTTATACCTATTGTTCCCAAGATTGAAGGTATTTCTTTCACCATTATTTTATCTTCTGATTCTATTTCAATACCAAAACCCATTTCAAAAAGCTTATCTTTATAAGTTTCAACCATCTCCGTCCCTGCTTGGTTTTTAATCTCAACTATTTCAGGAAGGAGAAGTTTTTGTCTTTTTATGCTTGATTTTTGCTTTAAGCACTCGTAGATCAACCTCTCATAGGCTGCATGTTGATCTACTATAATCAGCCTATCTCCAGCCTCAGCAATAATGTAAGTATTGTGGACCTGACAACGTGCATATCCTAGGGGATGATCCTCTACCAAATCAATTTGCTTCCTTTCTAAAACCATCGTTCCCTTTTGGGGTAGGGATTCTCCATACTTAAAAGTTTCTGGTAAGCTTTGTCTTCTTTCATCTGGTGCATTGAATTCTTTCATTAGACGATTTTCTAAAAGACTTGGTCTCTTTTCATAAAACTCTTTTTGATCTTTTTTCTCTTGACTATCAACCTGCTCTTGGCTTTTACTATCATTAAAAATTAGCTCCTCTCCAATACCTTGATCACCCGCTGCAAATCTCGTTGATAGTGTTTTTATTATCCCTCTTCTCACTATTTCATATATTAGCCTTTTATTCTGAAATCTTACTTCCGATTTATTTGGATGCACATTTACATCTACTTGGTCATATGGTACTTCTAAATGCAACACTGCAAAAGGATACCTATTGTTTGGAATAAAATCGTGATACGCATATCTAATTGCACCAACAAGTAGATTGTCTTTTATTGGCCTTCCATTAACAAACGTATAAATCTGAGTTGAGTTGCCACGATTGACATTAGGTTTACAGATGTGTCCCTTAAGTTTGATGCCTTCTTCTTCCTCTTTAACTTCCAGTGAATTGCTTTGAAATTCTTCTTCTATTTCACATAATCTGTTGAACAGCGAAGTTTGCTTAACATATTTTAAGAGCTTTTTATTACCAGAAGTGAGAGTAAACCCAATACTATAATTAATCATCGCTAAGTTATTCACAATATCAACAATACTTTGTGTTTCTGCCCTTTCAGTTTTTAGAAACTTTAGTCTATTTGGTGTAGCAAAAAATAAGTCACGAACTTCAATATATGTACCTTGCAACAAAGAACAAGGGGTAATCTCTCTTATTTTTTCTCCTCCCTCATACCTTATAGACCATGCTTCCTTTGCTCCACTTGCCTTAGACGATAATTTCATTCTGCTTACTGCTGCAATTGAAGGTAAAGCTTCTCCCCTAAACCCAAGGTGCTTGATTTCTATTAACTCACTATCGCTTAATTTTGAAGTGGCATGCCTCATAAATGCTAGTTCTAAGTCGTCCTTTTCTATTCCATTTCCATCATCTGTCACAGTTATAAGGTTACGTCCACCACTTTCTATTTTGATCTCTATCTCTGAACTTCCAGCATCTATTGCATTTTCTACTAATTCCTTTTGCTGGCCTCTCTATTACCTCTCCCGCTGCTATACGATTTATAGTTTTTGTGTCTAAAAGAATTATTGCCATAACACTCCCTCCAATCTATGAAACTTAGAGCTCCCTCTATTTTTTTGTGATTTCTTGATCTCACAATCTCTATATTTTAGCTTTTTAGATTCCTTTCTAGCAAGTCTATCTGCCTCTTCATTATAGGTATTACCACTGTGAGCCTTAACCCACTTCCAGTTAATATCATGCTGCAAGACAATTTCATCCAATTCCTTCCATAACTCAACGTTTTTTACTGATTTTTTATTGGCTGTCTTCCAACCATTTGTTCTCCACTTATTGATCCACTCTGTTATACCTTGTTTAATATACTGACTATCAGTGTGTAAAACAACTTTGCAAGAAACTTTCAACATCTTTAGCCCGTTAATCACAGCCTTTAACTCCATCTTGTTGTTCGTTGTGTTTTCTTCACCTCCAGAGATACGTTTTTTCACTTTTATTTTCATACATCATCACAGCTGCCCATCCACCAGGCCCCGGATTTCCAGAACAAGCTCCATCTGTATATATTATAACCTTCTTTTTGTCCATATTGACAGGATATAGATTTAACATAAATTTGCTACTGAAATGTTGACACTAAGTTTCAAGATCTTTATCATGTAAAGGTGTGGGAGATTAATGAACCTGTCCTCACGATATTAGGTAAATCGTAATTGAGCTTTTGGGCTTGTATTTTTATTAGGAGGTTAATCTCTCACACCCAAAATAAGTGTTTTTAAAGCTCTTTATAGCTCATGAATTCATTTGCTGGGGTTTATGGAGGGAGTTGTAAAAGATGATAAAATAAACAGCTAAGGTGCGCAGTAGCATTCTATGGTCATCTATGAAGGTAGTTTTTTGCCAACTCTTGAAATTTAGCTAACTTTAATAGACTTTAGCACAAAAACGTTGAATATTTCTTCACAATTGTGTATAATTATTAATGCTTTTTAGGTTAATTTATCATGGCTTTTTCTAAATTTCTTGATGTACGCAATGATTATGCCTTTAAAAGAATATTTGGCACCGAGAAGAATAAAGATATTCTCATTCATTTCCTGAACGATATTTTAGGCTTTACTGGCTTAGCTGCTATTCACGATGTTGAATTCTTAGCTACCATTTTGGACCCTGAAATTGCCGCTAAAAAGCAGAGTATTGTCGATGTTCTTTGTAAAGACTCTCAAGGTTCAAGATACATCATAGAAATGCAGTTTACTAAGACCAAAGGCTTCGAAAAACGTGCTCAATATTATGCTGCTAAAGCCTACTCAAGTCAAGCTGATCAAGGTGATAATTATCATAATCTCAAGGAAATTATCTTTATTGCTGTTGCTGATTGTATTATTTTTCCAGATAAGGCTGAGTACAAATCTAATCATGTCATTTTAGATCAAAATAGCTTTGAACATGACTTAAAGGATTTTTACTTCGTATTCATAGAACTACCAAAATTTACAAAGACAAAAGAAGATCAATTAGAAAATATAGTAGAAAAATGGTGTTATTTTTTCCGATATGCAGCAGAAACAAGCGAAGAGGACCTAGATAAAATAGTTGGTAGTGACGTAATAATAAAACAAGCTTATGAAGAGATGAATAAGTTTAATTGGTCAGAAGAAGAGTTACTAGCATATGAACAAATGAAAAAACGCATAATGGATGAGGTAGCTGCTTTAGCTCAAAAATTTGATGAGGGTCTTAAAGTAGGTCAAGAAAAAGGTAGACAAGAAGGCATCCAAATCGGCCATCAAAAAGGTAGGGAAGAGGGAGAAAAACAAGCTAAAATAGCTGTGGCCAAAAACCTACTTAAGGCTGGCGTGTCTGTTGACTTAATAGCTGAATCTACAGGCCTTTCTCAAGCTGATATTTCACAGCTCAAGGAAAAAGCTTAAGTACTGTAGCTCCCTTAGAGCGCTTTTCAACTTATTATACTTCTTTATCCATTAGTCTGATATATTAAAGCCTACATCTAACTCTTCCGCTATTCTCGCTATAGCCTATTTGATTTTCTCACCAATTCTAGGCATCAGTTAAGTGCAAAATAGATGATATTTAAATATAAAAAACGTTTTTCATAAAATTTTTCTTGTCCTTGATAATTTTAGTGTTGCTATTTGATTCTAACTTTTGCATAATACCTTAAATATTTTTATATAGGGGGTACAATGCCAAGGAAGAAAGATCGTCATGCTGCGGTACTTAATAAGTTACAAAATGTTGTTGAACATTCGGATTCTAACATTGCTGCTAAGAGGCGCTTATCTGTTGAAAGATGGGTCAAAACTTACATTAGACAGATAGAATATCTCGAAGATAACAAGCTACAATTCTTATACAACATATTTCGTGATGAGAGTTGTTGGTCAGGTATAAAATTAAATAATGCTACCCTAGGACAGAGGCTGACTGAAGAAAGTATAAATGGAATAGAAAACCCATTTTCTAGATATAATATGGCATGTAGATATTGTGTGAAAGAAAAAATTAAAGATCTCTTTCAGGAAAAGTTCGATCTCCACAAGAGCAGATTTTCTCCTGATGCATTAGATAGTGATGGCAGACCTGCAGCTAGCAACAACAGGTACATAAGAAGCGATCTATTAGGGTCTATGGAAAGCTATGATCCTGTGTTTAGTTTCTGGATTGACCGAGAATCTGAAGGATTAAAATTAAAAGAATATAGTAATGTAGAAGGTTTTAGAGGAGCTGTAGGTTTTAGATGGAGTGAGGGAGTAGAGTATTTTTATGACCGTTTAAGTGAAAAAGAGAGAAAGAAGGAAATTATCGGTGCAATTACTACCTTATCCTCTGTTCAATGTAATCACAATGGTGCTGTTATTTTAGATTTTTGTCTGAATAAAATGAATACTCAAGAAAAAAGTAAATTATTGAAAAACTCTGAGTTATCAAAAAAAGACAAAGGAATATACTCTATTCTTAGTGTGTTAATACGCCAAGATTTCTTTGATACAGTTCAAGCTATGGTTCCTGTGTTTAAAAATAAAATATTAGAGGATAAAATACTTTTACCTAAGGATTACGCTCTTCTTCTTTCTTCGCTTTCGGACAAGGTCGTTGAAAGTCCTACCTTAAGTACTCAAGCTAGAAAGGTTATGATAGATCTTATAAAGTGTGGTAATTTCAATAACCACAAAGAAAAGGAAGTAAAGGCAGCAGTCTTTTTTTTCGGTGGAATAGCTCCAATTGACCATGCGCTTTCAGGATTGATTATTGATTGGGCACATGATAACACAACAGATAGTGCTATAAATGTAAAAAAGGGCGAAATATTAAAGATACTACAATTTGCTAAAGAGCTCTGTTCAGCTACAGACTTTAAGAATTTTGAGGAGTCTATAGTTGAAAATCTAAAGATGGTTGGCAGAGCTAGTATGAAAGATGATATAGATTATGACAAATTGGCAAAAAAGCTGTTTTCTGAGTTAGAGAAAGAAGTACCTATACCTCCTCAAGGTGGTGGCTCTGGTGATCCACAGTCTATGTTAGGGAATGCTGGAGTTAGTGGATTTTCTTGTTACAGAAGATAGAGGTATTTATATGCATGGTAACGGTGAAAATATTGGATTAATTAGAAGTTTGATGAATGGAAATTGCCAAGATTTCGTGGAAAGGTTTGAATCTTTTTTAAACCAGAGTCCATCTTTTTTACATTCCGTTGGTAAAGATCGCTTTTTTCCTGCATTCTTTTTTGGGATGTTTGCTACTGCACATGATTCTGGTGTTGCAGACAATAATGAAAAGATTTTCTTTCGCTTTGATAATGACCCAAATAATCTTGGGAAGGGAAATTTAAAAATTGCTATTTTAACCAATGAAACAAATTCAAGAAGAAAAAGAATTGTGAGATGTTACACTATTTCTGATAGGCAAAATAGTTTTGGCTCAAGGTTTAGTGAAGAAGAAAGGCGGGATATGGAAGATGAATTGTTGAATGGTAATATTGTTGGAGTCAGAAATAGACATGATCTAGTGTGGCAAGAGTATAAAACATTTGTATGGGCATGGAATCAGGGGGAAGATGAGGAAGAAGAAGCAGTAAGATGTATGCAATTTCGTGAGGGAGAAGCATTTACCGGAAATTCAGCATCTCCGTGCAATGGTTTCAGGGAAATTACTAGAACTAGACAACAACACTACTTATCAGATCTTATCGAAGGGCTAGCAAGTAATGATGCAGGTAATGTAATGGATGATACTATAAGAATTCTGCAGTACATTGTTAGTATTTACAACAGATATAATGTTGTACTAAATTTTCACGGTAGAGAATCTGATTATCATGGATTTTTGTCAGGCTTTTTGATGAATTTTAGGTACCGCCATGCAGCTGGCATTTATCTTGAATTGTTTGTAGGAGGAGGGTATACAGATATTACTTTTCTTGTGCGTGGTGTGCAGAGGTTAGGGGATTCTGTGCCTATCATAATTGAGCTTAAGGCAGGAAGAAGAAGTGCTGCAGATGCGTTAGAGCAAGCAGAGAACTACGTTAACAGATGTCCTGTTTCATCACTGTCTATCCATACCTCATCAGGCAATGCTATCTGTGTGGGACTGAACTTTGACCTTAATCGTAGGCGTTTTCAGCTTAGTATAGAAAATTTCTTAGAAAGGGAATATTCTTTAGTAGAAAGATTATTTGAACCCTTAGCAAATCAAGAAGTTGAAGAAAATGTCAGAGATTATTTACTCCATCCATCGTTTGGTGTACCTGCTGTACCTGGTGTGAGAAGTAGAGGTGGTGTTAGCGCTAGAGATAGAAGAGTATTTCTTTATACAACTGGGTTTACTTTTGGAAGTACTGCATTTACAAGAAGAAGAGTTGTGTTAAGAGATGGAAATGAGATATATGTAACTAAGTACTTGTTTGAGTATCATGATAACGATAGGATGCTAGGTCCGCAAGGAGGAATTGCACAAGTAAGTATTGGAGATCGTGCTTTAACTATGGTTTTACATGTGTTATTAGGGAGGGAAGAAAGAGTTGTTGTGTTTCATATCCGTCATATCTTGGGTCACCAATTTCCCAATATGGGATTAGATTTAGCACAATGGCCAAATGCTAGGGTTTATGAAGTGATATGCCAATTAGACCCTAATAGAAGGAATGAAGATGATTTAGGCCTAACTGTTAATATAATACCATTCCAGTCACCTGCTCATTATCTGCAGAATAGGGGTAATGCTGTTTTTCAAGGTGACGTTTTACAAGTAGGTGGTGTTAGTAATGTGCACAGTGCTGCAGATATAATGATGAATACTGGTTGGCAAGTACAAAATCGTCATGCACAAGTATTCCAAGCCATTTCTAATGTGTTATTTCCATTAAGGTGGACAGTAAATAGAGATAACGCTAGGGAAGCAGGATTTCATTCTATATTGCATGGGTTATTTTACGCTTGCAGTAATCCAGCTAGGGTAATTATTGAATTTCAGTTGGGAGGAGGGCAGAAAGTGGACTTAGTTCTGTTAAGATCTGTGGAAGCGAGAGATGGTACCCATCCAATTGTAATAGAGTTAAAGTTTGCTGGTACTGGAGAGCTACAGCGAAAAATCGCAGAAGCAAATACTCAGCTAGGTAATTATTTTAATGCTAGAGGATATAAGCGTATTACTGACGGGAACACAGTAGTTTTAACGTATGCCATCTTCAATGATCGTGCACAGGGGCCAAATACTCTTATATCAGTTAAGGATGTTCTTCGTATAAAGGACAACTTAGGACATAGTTCTGCAGATGATCTTCCTGGTAGATAAGGGTTATTGAGAGTTTGTGTGTCAAATCTAGTGGTATAATGCTAATATATGGTCAAGAGTGTAGTGGTAGAATATATAAAAATTCACTATAAGTTTTCCTTGAATTTTCTTTTTATTTCAAAATTCATTGTTATTAACTCAGTATCATATATTATTAAAAACTTAAATAATATGATCACTTCCAGCAACCAAAACCGCTGCCGGTGAGAATCGTTCTTCTTGGTATCGTATGCTCTACCAAACGATACATACGAACTTTTTTATATGGTGATTTTATTATACGGTAAAATCAGCTATATTAGCCCATTTTATCCATATCTACATACGAACTGTTTTGCCTAAGCTTATGGAAATAATTTAAATCTTCTATTTTTATAATTTTATTTTTACTCGGCTTGTTCTCATAAATATATGATCTTTTTTGCGATTTTTGAAAAAGTAAACATTCAAAATTTTTATCACGCTAATTTGCAGTATGTTTATGAAGCTAAAGTCGATATTAACAATCTTATATAAAGTATAAAGAAATATATAAATCTTGACTCTTTTATTAAAATATTTAATAATTAAATTATATTATTATTTTGAGGTACTTATGTCTTTAACACTAAAACAATGGGAAAACCTACTAAAAACAGTAAAATTAAACAAAGATGGCATATTTGAACAAATAAAAAAGGGGTTAAAGGAAAAAGATGAAAGCACATATAAAAGTTGGAAAGGCGAAAGGTTTGATGTAAATTATATGTTTTGCGTAGAAGATAGTCCATTCAAATGTGGTTTGTTGCATTTAGCTGTTTTTAACAGAAATATAGATTTGATAAAGCTACTAATAGAAAAAAAAGTTGATGTCAATCAAGGAATCTTTTCAAACTCTATCTCTCTTTTAGATTATGCTGCTAGCAATGCAGATATAGATATACTAAATCTTCTACTAAACGCAGGTCCTTCGACCATTGAATGCAATATGGCTTTAAAAACAGCTGCTAAAAAGGGACATAGAAATGTAGTAAAACGTCTAGTAGAAGCAGGGGTTGATGTTAATGATTCACAAGGAGGTTGTCGTAGAACCGCTTTACATCTAGCTGCTATAGAGGGACATAGAGATATAGTAGAAGATTTAATAGAAGCTGAGGTCAAAGTTGATTTACAAGACATACTTGACAGAACTGCTTTGCATTGGTCTGTTATCAAGGAAAATAAAGAAATAGCAAAGTTTCTCATAGCACATAAAGTTAAGCTAAAAGGTTACAACGCAGAAAAGCCGCTCTTTTTATCAAGATTTGAAAATGATCACGAAGCTAGCGTGGTGGGTAGACAATTATCAAAATATTGGGATAAATGTTTAGAAATTGAGAGAATGAAAGAAAAAAGTATTGATGGTACTACTATCACATTTTATGATATTTTAATATGCAAGGGTAGTGAATTAGTATATTATGCACGAAAGGGAATTTTGCAAAGAGCATTAGAAAATGATAACTATAGAAATGAATTTCCTATACATGCTAATGACTTAAAAGATCAATATGCTAAAGGAACAGAAAGACTAATTTTATCTAATGAAATTGAACACTTATCTCAGAAGCGTCAAAAACTTTTTTTAAGGAAGGATGAAGAAAAGCCTGATATTATAACAAAACTACCGACAGAACTACTTGAGGCAGTAGCCACACATCTAGAAAATGCGAGTATGAATAATTTAAAAAAAGCATTAGAGATAAATATATAACATCGTCGATAAGTTCCTAGTCTAGCTAGTAAATAATAGACTAAGTGTCAAGTTAAAGCGAGTAGGAAGGAGAAATTCTTCCTTTCTTTGCTGTGTGATTCATGTATATTATGACAACTGATTTCTCACATCAAGTCTTGTTTAATACACTTTACATTTTAATAATAGTGATATGAAAATAGACAGCAGTTCACAATTCCGTTAACCTAGCATACTTTACTAAATAGCTACTTGTAAAGGTGTAGTAGAAAACTCAAAAATGTATTGTAAGCTATATTCTCAACGCAGAGAAATGGCAGGAGGGTTGAGAAATATTGAGTTAATAATTTATAGATTCTTCTGAAGAAATTATTTTTCTTTCTCGGTGTTTATTATCTTTTGAGTATAGTTTTCTGTGCTAGATCCAGAAAAGGTTGTCTGCTTCACATTTTCTACTTTTTCGAGTTTTGTATTTGACAGAACTTCCTTTATCAGACCCACCACATGATTCAGCGGGAGAAGTGCGGTCAGGGACATTTAGGTCTTACGCAATAACTTTGGAGTTCTGGAATCGTTTCATATGTATGTTTAAGATTATCACTATTTTTATTACATAGTTAAGTATCAGTTCCTGTAAAACTAGTTTACCTTAATTCTTTGTTTTAAAGTATTGGTTTTCTGGCACATAGTCTTTTCCATTGCCTATTGCTTTTGTAAATTAAGATTCTAAGCCGTAAAACTTCTCCAGTTGGTCACTCCATAACATTGGTACTTCTCTTAAATAAGCTAGCTTCAAATCTCTTGGCTGTCTCCCATTTACTATGTCTTCCTTTATTTTTGGAGCTAAATAATTTAATCTCAAAATTTGCTGTATACGTCTTGCACCTATATTAATTTTGGCACTCAGCTTTTGCACACTTCTGTATTTTCCTTCTTCTAGTTCCCGTTTCCACAGGTAGGCTCTTACCACTGCTTTGAGTAACGCATTATTTGTTTTACCTTCTGGCTCAATTACTGTGCATTTGCTTCCTTTCTTTTTTATTGGTATAAATTTTTCCTCTGATTCAGAATGCACCTCTATTCCATCTTCTACCATTACTCCCTTTATTAACTTTTTCACTACTTCTTTCTGTTTTCCAAAACTTAAATTTTTCCATTCTTCTGCTTTTTCTCCCCATTTTTCATATAAATCTTCCGCTTTCTTCATCACTTCTTTTTCCACTTCTCCAGCAACTATTGTTCGATTTACTGATTCACAATTCTTTCCCCTTAAGTGATTGTTGCATACGTAATATCTATACCTTTTGTTCTCTTTTTTTTGAGTATGTCAGCGTCATATTTACATCACAGCTCTTGCACTTGATTATTCCCTTTAGCAGTGCTTCCTCATATTTTGCTTTTCTATATGGCTGATTACTTATCAATTCCTGCGCTTTTTGCCATTTTTCTTCCTCTATTATTGCTTCATGCTTTCCCTCATACTCTTTCTCATAATGCCTGATTTTTCCCATATATATTGGATTTGTTATTATTCTTCTCACCGTTGCTTTTTTAAAGATATCCGATTTTGTTCTGTAACCTTGACTATTTAATTCCCTTGCTAGTTCTGCCATTGACTTCAGCTCCAAATATCTTTCAAATATGTGCCTTACTATTTTTGCTTCTTTTTCATTTATTATTAATTCCTTCTCTTTTACATCATATCCCAGAGGCAAAGTTCCACCTATCCATATTCCTTGCTCTTTTGATGTTGCTATTTTATTTTTTACTCTCTCTACTATCATCTCTCTTTCTAGTTGTGCTGCTCCTGACAATACCGTTTGTACAAATTTTCCCATTGGCGTATTATTGTCAAATATCTGCGTTACTGCTACAAAATTTACTCGGTGCCTTCTAAAAAATGATGTTACTTCGATGCTGTCTTTTGTTTCCCTTGATAGCCTATCCAGAGTATATACTACTACACAATCTATCTCTCCTCCTTTCACATCTGCAAATAATTCCTTTATTGCTGGTCTTTCTAAATTTCTCCCTGAATATCCACCATCGTCGTACCTTTTGGCCAATACTACCCAGCCCTCTCTGCTTTTTATGTACTTTTCACATGCTACCCGTTGTGCATCAAGACTATTAAACTTTTGTTCTAGTCCGTCTTCATTTGATTTTCTCGTATATATCGCACATCTTACTTCTTTTAGCATTTTCAACTTCCATTTTTATCACGCATTCCAAATAATAAAGGTCCGTTATAGCTCATTCCCATTATTCTGCCTGCCACCGCTGACAATGACGTAAAAAATTCTTCTCTGTAGATTAAACCCTTATCTGTTACCATTACTGCATGCGTTTCCTCACCTCTCTCCAATATCAACTCTGTTCCTGCTACTGGCAGTTTATCGCTACTTATTCTTTTTCCCTTCTCCAGCCGCTCTGCCAGATACTCTAGTCTTTTTGTCCCCTTTCTTGACATTTCTCCATACGCTTCCTCCTGTATTCTATATGCTAGTCTCGGTATCAGATATTTCTTTGAGTATCTAGGCGCTTCTTCTCCATATACCTTCTTCCATATTTTTCTCAGCTCATCCAAAGGTTTTCTCTCTAAATTCATTACTTTCTTTTCTGTTTCTCTTTCCATATTTTCAGCCTCTCATAGAAGGTTCTATTTGTTCAAATAACTTTTCAATTCTGTCCGTTTCTTTCTTCAATACTTCAGTTACTTCTTTACTGTTTTTTGCATAATCTATTGCTGTCATCCCACATTCATCCTCTTGTTCTATTTCTCCTCCAGCTTTTACCAGCTCCTCCACTATTTCTTTTTCACCTACCATGCACGCAAGGTGTAGAGGTATGCATTTATTTCCATATTCCTCAGCATTTACGTCTGCTCCTGATTTTATCAATTCCCTCACGATTTCTAGACGTTTCTCCGTTACCGCTAGGTGCAGTGCTGTGTATCCTTTCACATCTGCTGCATTCACACTCGCTCCTTTTTCAACTAATAATCTCACTGTTTTTGCGTCTACTGCATAATGTAGAACTGTTCTGCCTTTTTCGTCTCTTTTATAAATATTTTTATATGAGTTCTCTAATAATTCTTTTGCTGATTTATTAAATTTACCAAGCTTTAACATAATCCACCTCACCTTTTCTTTAAAATCAAGTCCCCTTTTTAAGCCTTTCTTCCTACTACATTTTCTACCTCATCTATCATTTCGTTCACTTTGCTCATTATCTTGCTTGCTAAATTTTTACATTCTTCCTTTATTAGCGATTTGTCTCTCTTCCTTATTTCTTCTATCTCTATTATTTTTAACTCTGGTAAATAACTCCCATTCAACATGTCTGCTATTTCTCCCACTAGCCTCTCTATTCCATAGCATGTCAGTTCTCTACTTTTTGTTACTCCTCCTTTTTCTCTCAAAAATTTACTTGCCTTTTCACTCTCTTTGCTATCACATAGACGATACTTTTCACTTTCCCATATGTAATACATTGGTGTTGCACCATATTTATTCAGTTGATTAACCTCAGCTCCTGCCTTCACTAGCTCTTTTATTATTTCAACTCCTGCTCCTCCTATTTTGCATGCAGAGTGGAGTGGCGTACATCCAGTGACATATTGAGTGGCATTTACTTCTGCTCCTTCCCTTAGCAGCACTTTTACATTTTCTAAGCTTTTCGCAAATACTGCACAGTGTAGTGGTGTATAACCATTCTTATCTCTTGCATTAACCTCTGCCCCTTTTTTTATTAATAATCTCACTGTTTTGTAATCGGAGATTTCTACTGCTTGGTGCAATATCGTCTCTCCTTCTTCATTTTTTTTATTAATGTTTTTAAACCCGTTATTTGATACTTCTTTAAAAAACTTACTCTTGCTAAAACTCATTTCATACCTCACAAAATTAGCTTTTCTAGCGCCAGACAAATTTCTTATATTTACCTGCTGCTATTCAAGTCATGTCCTTTTTAGCATGAGAAAGCAAGTCCTTTTCTTTTTATTTCATACATTTTAACCTATTATTAATATAATATATGAGGATCTAAATATAAATATTTAACTTATTACACATATTGCTTGACTATTTTTCCAACTTCTGTGCAAATGTCGATGTTCATGCCACTTCAGTACTCCCGGGTAAAATACTAAAATGTGCTTTTCTAATTCGTGTATTGAGTCTTTTTGCTCTGAATCCAAATCATTTCTATAGTAAACGTTGTGTTCTGCTATAACGTATCCTACTATTTTCTGGTTAATGAAATTCTTTGTTTGATAAAAATGAGCGACGCTAAACCTTTCTAAAATTTGCTCGTATTTTAAGTTCCATAGTTGTTCAGATAGTTTACTACTTCCCAATACAAATTTATTCCCTCTTTCCTCCACACTACTAACTGGAAAGCACTCATTTATTTCTCCTAAGTTCCAACTGTCTGATAATATAACTTGCGCTTTCGCAAACTTAATTTCCGGCAATAAGCTCTGCGGTAGAGGATATAGTGCTTTTAAATTGTACCACTGATGATTTCTTTCATAAATACCGTTATAATCCTTTGTGTGAGGCTCTGTTTCTCCAAGTACTGCCACACCTAACCGATATACATCATTACTAAATGCTTGCTCATAATGAACACGAAAAGTACTAAACTTAAAACTTGGATTTAAGATTTTTAGCTCAAATGCGTTCTTTCTACCAAATGATAACACTGGTCCATCTTTTTCTATTTTTACCCCTGAATAATCAGAAAGAAGATCTCCAAATAAACTCTCATCCAATATAAATCTCTGCACATTATAATAATCGTTAAAAATCCTCATCAATCTGGACCTTACAGGCAGTGATAGTTTTGCCAGCTCTACTACTGCATCTACGAAGAAGTCATTTGGTACCTCTTTTATCCCTACTTGCAACTCAAAAAAGTGTTTACCGGGTGGCTCTTCAATAATTGTAATATCTTCTATATTTGCCCATTTTAATGCTATTTTTAGTGATGCTGGAGTTCCTCTCAGTCTTTGAAATTTTACTCCTTCTACTACGGCTTTTCTTCTATCTTTTACCCAACGCAGTATCTCTTCTAAACCATATTCTTCTATTATCCACGGCAATGTTTCTTCTTTAAGACTAAACTTAAATCCTCTGATACAGTTTGGATCTACTTTATAATCTATCGCATCTACTAGCGCTCTTTCCTGCCTTGTTGCATTTGGTGGCAGTAACATTAATTCAACTCAATCTTTAAATTTCTCAAATTTGCACATTCATTTCCCAGAACCACAACATCCTCTTTTGGCTCGATTAATTCTACGTTTTCTACACCATCTACAAATAAATTCGCTATTATCCATGATCTTGTAACATTCCATCCCAGCCTTCTACTTGCTTCAAACTTCTTGATGAACTGTTCCTTAATTTCCTCCTTTGATATTACAGAACTTATGCTCATTCTGCTGTCAATATCTATTTCCGTAATATTGCAACCAATTACTGTTACTGTATCTGTTAAAACCCTTATATCATCTCTATTAACTTGCTTTCTTACAATTTCAAGTAGCTCTTCTAACACTATGCCAGTTTGTGTTGATAAGATTGAAATTTGTACTTTCCCTGGTATAGGTGATTCTACTAGTGCATCTTTTACTCTACTATCTGCTGACAGTGCATGATATTTATAATATTCCTTACTTCCTCCTGTTGACCAACCTGCTATCTTTGCTTTAATTCTTTTTCTAAATCGTTCATCATCTTCTTCTTTTTGCCTCTCCACTCCATAAAACTCAGCTAAATTATCAACTGTCGCAAATTTAAGTAAATTACTTTTTATTGCTTCGTTTATTCTTTGTCTCAGTAACAACTCTCTCCACGCTGCTACTTCCAGAACTTTCATTGCTGGATCCGATTCTACTAATCCTGAAAAGGTTTCATCTCTACGGACTAACTCCTCTTTCATTCTTGAAAATATTTCCTCTAAATTTGGCTTTTCTACAATATTTAGCTGCTGCATCTTTAAACTACAATTTCATCAAAATGAATGTTTTTCCCGCTTGGTAAGTATAATCCTTCTAGGTCAAGCGTTACTTTTCCTTCTTTCACCTCTGTCATTTTTACTTTTTCTAGCTTAAATCTTTCCTCCCACCTTTGTAGAGCTTCTGCTACTGCTGCATAGATTTCCAAAGTTAAATCTCTATTTATTGGCTTATCCACCAATTCAAATAATCTTGAGCCATAATCTCTCCTCATTATTCTACTGTTAATAGGAGTGGTCAGTATATCAATTATTGATCAACTATGTTTTTTTTAATTTTTTGAGTTTAGTTTTATTACAACTCTTGTTTATAATTTTGTATTTCTACTCAACTAAAAAATGTATTTTCGGCAATAAAAAATCTAATTTATTACAGAAAAAGAATTTTATATCAAACAGCTGTTACTGCTTAGATCTTATGATTAATGAATATGTGCTTTCAGTTTGTGTGGGCGCACATATTCATTAACCTATTTTCTATGCAGCTTTTTTATTTCATATTAATTGCTTCTTTAAGTCGTGCATTGGCAATTACTATGATCTTTCGCATTAGAGCTGTTATAGCCACCATCTTCTTTTTACCTCTACCAATAAGATCAGAGTAAAAAGTACCAAGTGCAGATTTAGATCTTGTAGCAGCCATCGCAGCTGTAAAAAGCTTTGTACGAACATTGCTTCTACCACCTGTTATTCTTCGATAGCCAATAGTTTTTCCACTTTCCTTTGGATGTGGCGCAACTCCAGCAAGACTTGCGACTTCTTTTTTGTTTAAGTAGCCAAGTTCTGGCATTAGACATACAAAGTCTTGAGACAATTTTGGACCTATTCCTGGCACTGTTCTAAGGATTTTTTGGCGCTTCTGTAACTCTGGATTTTCATCGATAATCTTTTGTATGGAATCGTTGAGCTCCTTTATCTGACTGTTAAAAAAGTCAATAGTTTTTTGGCAACTTTCTTTTACATAGCTGTTTTCAGGTGCTTCTAATCTGCATTTCTCTTGAGTTCTCATTTGCGTAAGATCATCACGACGTTGGCAAAGTGCAGCTAAAGTTGTTTGTTCCTTTGACATAGGTACAAATAGAGGTAGAGTACTATAGCGTTCAAATCCATATTGAGCAATAGCTTTTGCATCTGATTGATCAGACTTTGCTAAAGTTCCATGAGATAAGGTAAAGCTTTTTACTTTGCGAGTATTAGCTCGATGTACAGCAATATTCTTATCAACAAGAAAATGTGCTAAGCCAAGTTCGTACTTTCCTGTGTTCTCCAAAGTTACTAAAGAATCAGGTAAGATATTTGAAAACTCTTTAAACAATTGTTGCCAACCAGCAGTATTATTGTTAAATGTAACAGCGTTTTTCTGATTGTGAACTGCAACAACATTTTTAAATTTTCCGATATCAATGCCTATAAAATTTTGATAAGATGTAATCATGATAACCTCGATAGTTTAATTAATTTAAGATTGTAAACGGGTGCATACATATGTCCCACGCAACTATTCAAACGTATCGAGAGATAGGGCTAGTGTACCTTGATCAATACGGTTGTAATACCAATTGTTTCACCGGTCGCACACACCCGTGATAACTCTATTCCTATAGTGATTAGAGTTATCTTCCCTCTTGTTTCCTTTATATCACATTTTTAACTTACAATAGTTTCAATACTTTTTCCTGTGAAATTCTCTAAATTTAATCTTCCCTTCAGCCTAGAAAAAAATGTTTCTACTCCCCAGCGCAAGTAATATAATCTCTCAAACTCTTCAACTGTAAAACGTTTCTCATCTAACAGAGATGTTACTAACACTTCAACTTCGCCAGAAGAAAGTATTATTTTGACTAACCTGAATTTCATCTCATCAGGTAATCCTAGCTTTCGTAGCTGTCTTGCTACTTTAATAGGTGCGGTAGACACTACCACCGTACTAGATGGGCTTTCCGGCTTAAACATAGCGTTTATTTCATTGAAAGACGAACTTGAACAGCGAATTATATAATTGATTTTCCTTCCTGTAAGCTCAGCAAGAAATCGATAAGATACGTATCCTCTATCACAGATTAACAAATCGTCTGATTTTATGGATTCAAGCATACCGATTGCTAAATCAACCTCATAGCTGTCACCTCTACTTAGCACAGATTTTATTGCAATATTATTTAGCACATCGTAGCAAACTTCAAAGGTTGCACTTGTATAGTCTTCAAATCTCTGGATTCCATTCCATACTGCTCTTGAGCTAAACTCACCTATTATTTTGTCGCTCTTTGGCAGAATCAGTATTGAAGCATCAAATGCAAGTACTCTGAAGCCATGGTGGGTTTTAAATTCCTGATCTTGGTAGTATAGGGAAACTATATCATCATTTAACTCTGAAAACGCAGTATGTTTTAGCTTCTTTCTTGCTTGAGTAAATGCACTTGCCGTAATTGTATAATCTTTTCTTGTATGCAGAACAAACTCATTAAGCATCACTTGTAATGACTTTACACTCTTTCTAAAAATCAGGAGAAATACATTAACGAAGGGCAGCTTTCTTTTTCGTGAGAAGTCTTTTGAGGATGCTCTGTGTGCGTTTATAAAGTTTAAACTCATCAATTTATTTTTTATAAACATGATTATTCTTTTTTTACTCATGTCATTACTTCTTTTAATTTGTGAATCTTACCTGATTTTATAATACAGTTCATCACTTTTCCTTAACTTAATGGCAGTGATTTTAGGACCAGACCATCCTAATACTTTAATAACAAAAAGTAATATTGCAGGAATACTAAGAGAACAAGGTAAGTATGATGAGGCTTTAAATGCTTTTAAAGAGGTTCTTGAAGGGTATAATAAAGTTTCAGGTCCAGAGCACACATATACTTTAACGATAAAGAACAACATTGGATTAGTACTTCAAAAGCAAGGTAAATATGATGAGGCTCTAAACGCTTTTAAAAAGGTTCTTGAGGGATATAACAAAGTTTTAGGACCAGACCACCCATCTACTTTAAGTACTCGGAATAATATAGCATCAGTGCTCGGTGACCAAGGTAAATACGACGAGGCTTTACAAGCTTATAATGAGGTATTTTGTAAGAGAAAAGCCATTTTAGGACCAGACCATCCATCTACTTTAAATACTCAGAATAGTATGGCGGTGGTGCTTTCCAAACAAGGTAAATATAACGAGGCTTTTCGAATCTTCAACGAAATTTATGAAAAAAAGAAAGATACTTTAGGGCTTGATCATCCTGATACTTTAGTTACTTGGAGTGGTATAGCAGGGGTACTTTCTAATCAGGGAGAATATAATAAGGCATTGCAGATTTATAATGAAGTTTACGATATACAAAAAAGAAAGAATATCTTAGGTCCTGATCATCAGGATACCTTGACTACAAGAAATGGCATAGCTGAGATACTGAGGAGACAAGGCGAATATGAGGATGCACTAAAGATCTTTGAAGAGGTTTATGAAAAAAGAAAAGAGAAATTAGGAGAAGATCACTCTGATACTCTAAGCACGGAAAATAATATGGCAGGAGTGCTTTTCGAACAAGGTAGATATAAGGAGGCATTAAAAGCGTATGAGGAGGTGCTAGAGAAAAGAAAACAGATCTTGGGTCAAGGATCATCCAGATACATTAGCTACTCAGAATAGTATTGAAATACTGAAGAAGAAACAGGTCAAAGATGAAGAAGTATCTTCAGGTTCAGTAAAGCCGGAGGAATGTCCACCAAGTTCAGAAAGTAGTGGTAGAAGAAAAAGAGAGGCTAAAGAATGTGAATTATCATGGAATGATGTGGATGAATTTAATGAGGAAAAAGAAGGGATAAGAGATTTTGGTAAGATCAAGATTAATAGTGATAAGTTTATTGACTACATTAAAAGTGAATCAATGTCAGAAGCCAAGCTTGCCCAGCTGATTCAATTAGCTGATAAAGTTGAAGTTACAGGTAAATTTCAAGATCTAGTTAATAAGCTGACCAGCAATCAAAAAGTCATGGATCATTTAAATAAAGTGGGAAAAGTTTCTGGTATGGTAATGCATGGCATGATGGCTAAAAATGTATTAGCTGACTTTTTAAATGGAGATTATCAGGGCGTAGCAATTAATGTTGGTTTTATAGCAGGTGGTCAAGGATTTGCTAAAGTTGCTGAAGCTGCATCTATTAAAGGATTAAAATTAGCCTCAGAAGGAAAGTTATTGCTTGGTAGATCTTTAAGAGCAGCATCTCCTTTCCTTGCTCGTGGTACTTCTGCTTTTGTTGTCTATGACTTAGTAAATCAGGTAAAAGCATTTAAAAATGGTACTGAAGAAGCATTGGTTGGCGTAGTAGGAGATAGCATTTACTTAGGTGTTGATGCTGCAGAGATTGGTATAGAAATCGCTGAAGCTTTTGAAGTATTAGAAGGAGTATCATCTGTTACTGGACCGATTGGCACTGCAATTGGTGCTGTAGTATTTGTTGGCACTGATGTTTACATGGCAGTAAAGAGAGTTGATAAAATTGACCAAATTATTCATCTAAAAGGAAGTGAAAAATTTATTGAAGGGTTACGTGCATTTATCGGTATGGAACCTGAAAAACATATAGAAGAGTTAATAGAAGAAAAGCAGCTTAATAACCAACTAGTAAAGCAAGGACTTGAGTACTTACAGCAGCATAGTGATATTCAAAGGTATGTTTTTCCTACTGGTAAGTCAGTTGTAGATTCTTGTAATAAGGTACAACAGAGCAAGAGGATATGTGTTAGTCCTGGATTTAATGGATGTACTAGGGCACGTACAGTTACAAGTTACACTGAGAAATGCACAACTAAGTTTGAAGAAGATTTAGATAACACAGTACTACTTGATAGAAGAAGAACTGATATAAAATGGAGCAGAGCAAAGCCTGATAATCCAAGAGGAGGTCAGTTATTCTGCTTACCACAAGGAAATTATGAACCTGTTCCAAACTATGGATCTTACTTATGTAAAAGTGCAATTGGCATAACTGACTTATCTACTAACAAAACAGGAGGTTATACTCTAATTAACTTAGGAGAAGGTGAAGATTATGTAAAAGGATTTATAGATAATCCAAATATCTTTGTAGTAAATAATGGATCTAAAAAGTATCACGGTGGCAATAAAGACGATATATTCATTTTGCAAGGAAGCTCTATAACAGGATATTTTTATGGAGAAGGTGGAGTGAATACTTTGGATCTAACATCATTTGCTCCAGAAAAAGAATCTATAGATGTAAAATTACATGTAGGGCAAGTTGAAGATTATTATCAAGATAATTCCTTTGGAATGAGTGGAATAAATAGGTTTTTAGGTAGAAAAGGCAAGGCAGATCGTATGTTTATTACATGTGATAGCAGTACTAGTGATATTAAATTTGTAGATGGTCAAGGTAGTAGTGAAAGGTTTGTAGATCATATAAAAATAGATGATAAAGATTGTGCCTATGAGATGCAGATAGTGGTAAGACCTAATACCGTTATATACAATCGAGCATTGAAAGGAGATTTTCACTATATTATACCATATGCACTTGGTAGCGCTAAAGTTGATTTCATTTATACTGCTGGAGCATTGAACTTAAGTAATACTTTTGCATTTGAGTATGAACCTGCTCAGATAAAGAATGTCGACGTGAGAAATATAAATGTACTAAATAAGACTTCGCATATAATTGCGTTCAATTTTTCACCAATGTCAGACAAGGAATTTAATATAACAATATCTGGTGCATCTAATCCTTCTTATAGGCTAGGTAACAATACTGAAATAAAAGTAGGAAATAAGGGCAACCTGTATATGCTTGAGAACACTAATAAATCAGTTGATGAAATTATAAAGGATTACTTAGTTGTAGCAAATCGACTAAATAAAATGTCATTTTTTATACAATCACTATTAAGCAATGAAACTGTTGCAATAGGAAGTGGAAATTACGAGATAATACATAACAACCCACTACATAAAAGTCATTTAGTAGGTAATGGTGGTGAAAATGTATATGTAATTGATTCCGAAAACAAAAGGTTTGAAATTCCTCTACCTGAAGTGGTTATTTATGACCTTGATGTAGAAAGTTCAGTAGATACAGTTGATTTGAGAAACTTAGTACAGCAAACAAAAGGTGAGTTCTCAAATAGTTTTAAATTACAAATTCTTAAATCTGCAAATGATTTATTACTAAAAGCAACAGTAGAAAAGTCAATAGAGGATTCATCTATAAGTGAAAAACATGAATATTTTACTGTTAGATTAAAAGATGGGGTTAATTGGTATAACAAGACTCATGTGATTATGGACAATGTTCCTATGAGAATTAACCTTGATAACAATGAGTGGAGTTTAAAACCATTACCTTTAGTATTTGAAAAGGATAAAGAAGTTATTATTGTAACAAGTCAAGATGTAGAAGAAAATACAGAATTAATAACACCAAAAAAAGCAGGAAACTATACGTTTGTTCGTGATCATGGCAGTGATCTAATAATAACCAATGCTTTTAATACTCAAGATGATCTGTGTACAATAGTGCTGAGTAAGTTTTATGAAACACCTAAAATGAAAACGTTATCCATAAAATTTGCTGATAAAGAAATAGTCTTAAAAGATAAGCAAAAAGAAATAAACACTGCAAGGTATGTAGATATTGTGAAAAGAGAACATAAGGATCAAGTGTATAATGATGTTTTCAATAGAGGTAAACAGCAAACTAGGCATAGAAGGCATAAGGATTTAGATAAAGAATTTTTAGAAAGCAGTAGCACAAGACCATCTTCATGGATAAATGATTTATTTGGTTGGGTGAGAGATTCTGTAGGTGGGTTATTAAGTTCTAAGCCTGCATTGCCTAGGGAAACATCAAGCACTTCAGGTACAATCTCACAACCAATGGATGTAAATGGTACGATAATGTTACTTGATGTGATTGTAAGAAAGTTTACGGGTAAACAATATATACCTGCAGTAGATCAATCTATACCTTTATTAGAAGCGAGAGGTTATGCACTAAATATTACAAATAGATTTGAGAAAGTGTTGAATAAAACTGCTATTAAGTCAGGAATATCAGTGACAAATCTAAACTTTGATCCTGTGGTAGTGCAATCAGCTATAATTGGAAAAATAATAAATGGAAAATTTTCTGAAATAGCAAAAACCCTATATTCATTTGCAAAAGAAGCGTGTCCAGAATTTAAACAAACTGATAAGTTTCTAGATAATTTAAAGAGTAACTTAGAAGAAGTTTTAGCTAAGGAAGAAACTATGATACTACAGCAGAAAGTAGAAAAGCCTTCTAAAGTTTTAGGTCAGGAAGTTTCAAGGAAAGTACAGTTATCTAAAAAGCCGGATACATTCTTAAATGGAACATCAGTGGTTCAAGGAATAAGCAGAGCGATAAATTGAGGGGACTATGAGGTCTTTTCTGCCTGTAACTGTTTGATCTCATCGAAAGAAAGACCTGTGGTTTGTGATATGATGTCAGTGGAGATGCCAGCTTCAAGTAGGTTTTTGGCCACAGCTATTTTAGCCTGTTGTTCACCCTCTGCTATACCTTCAATTTTACCTTCAATTTTACCTTTTTCATGACCGATTTGGATGCCTTCTTGTCTACCTTTTTGAGTAGCATCATCGAGTTTTTGAGCAAGGACAGCCTGTTCGTCACGAATGCGCTTGATCTCTTGTTCATAGGCAATAAATTCTTTTTCTGACCAGTTGAACCTATTTAGTTCTTCATATGCTCTTTTAATTATTAGATCACTTCCTATTATTCTCTCTAGCTCTTCTTCACTAGTTTCGTCTGCATATCTAAAGAAGTAGACCCATTTTTCAACTATACTTGAAAGCTGATCTTCTTTGGTTTTTGGAAATTTAGGCAACTCAATAAATATAAAGTAAAAATCTTTTAGATCATGTTCATTAGTATCTTCATCGCGAATAGTGTGCTTTGATTTATACTCAGACTTATCAGGAAATAAAATACAGTCTGCTATAGCAATAAAGATAATTTCCTTAAGGTCATGATATTGATCACCTTTATCAGCCTGTCTTGAGTAAGCTTTAGCAGCGTAGTATTGGGCACGTTTCTCAAAGCCCTTAGTTTTAGCGATCTGCATTTCGACTATCACTTGCAGCCCATTTTCATCTCTACAAAGAACATCAACAATGCTTTGTTTTTTAGAAGCAATATCAGGGTCTTGAATAGTACTTAAAAACTCTATATCCTGTATTGCATTTTTTCCAGCAAAGCCGATAATATCATTAAGAAAGTGAATAAGGATATCTTTATTTTTTTCAGTGCCAAAGATGCGCTTGAACGATATATCATTCTTGGGATCGAGAAACTTCGAAAGAGCCATAGGAAATCGACTTAAAAAGCATTAATAATTATACATAATTGTGAAGAAATATTCAACTAAAATGCAAACATTTTGTATATCTTTATTTGGTAGTATTAACCTGTATAATATTTATGACAAATATCTCTATAAGATACAAAATAGCACAAAAAGTAAGGAGCTGGAGGTTAAAGCGAGGATATACTCAAAAAGATTTAGCGGAGAAAGTCAGTGTAACGTATCAAGTAGTACTACAATATGAAAAAGGAACACGTAAAATTTCGATTGAGAAATTATACGCTATGGCAGAGGTATTATCAATTAATATTACGGATCTTATTCCTGTATCAAATGAAAAAATCTGTCTTGAAGATGAGGGAGAGGAAATTAGTAAGAAAATATAAAAAGATTAATGATCAGGAGTTACGTAGAATGTTTTGTTTACTAACCAAATTTGCTCAAGTTAGTGAAAAAAGTAGTAGAAAATCGGAAAAAATAAAAATTGCAAAGGGTCTGGTTAAAGCAGGAATTTCTGTTGATATTGTTGCAAAAACAATTGGTCTCTCTGCTGATGAATGTGTTGAAGAAAAAGTCGGTTCTATCTACTACAAAATAGGAAAGAAGATAAAAGAATGGAAGAGAGTACACTCAAAAGGATTTAGCAGAGAAGATAGATACAACACGTGACGAAATAAGCAACTATGAACAAGGACGTGTGGCTATTCCACTGGAAAAATTGTATGCAATAGCGGAAACATTATCGATTAATATTACAGATCTACTAATAGAAGAAGATGAAGGTAGTAAAGTGGAAAATGAGCTACCTGATTTGATTAAAGAATACAAAGAAATTGAGAGCCAAGAACTACGTCATGTACTAATAAAATCTCTGTTTGAAAGCATACAAATTTGCGAAGAGAAAGTGAAAAGAGCAGAAAAAATGAAAATTGCAAAGAATTTAGTTAAAAAAGGAATTTCTACCGATATTATTTTGCAAATAACAGGCCTCTCTTTAGGCGAAATTCAACAAGTTTAAAATAAAAAAATCACCATATATTAATATCTTCACCTATTCATGAAAAAATAAGTAAAAAAGATTGAAAAATTGATTTGACTTCACTCGAAAGCTATGGCTCTATGCCAATGCTGATAAAAAACAGCAGTAAATATTTAAAAAAAGTTTGTTGTTAGTGAAGGGTAAATTATATGAATAAAAGTAAAGAAGAAATCGAATGATTTGTAGATTTATTACCTGAATCAGTAATAGTAAGGGAAGACAGCTATGAAGACGAGGAAATACTCTATCTAACAAAAATATACGAGAATCAAAAGTTAGGCAAAATAGTACCTTCATTAGTCAGGTTTGTTCATATTAGCGAAAAAATTAATCAAGAAGAGGCAAGATTAGAGGTAGCAAAAAATCTAGTTAAAGAAGGAGTGTCAGTTGACATAATTTCCAAAGCAACCGGCTTATCTACTTACGAATATAATGATGCAAGAAAAGAAGTCTGCACTGACTCTATATACTACAGAATAGGGCAAAGAATAAGAGAATGGAGATTGATAAAAAGGTATACTCAGGAAGATTTGGCGGATAAGGTTGATTTAACGCTCAAGGAAATATACGAGTATTAAAGAGGGTATACTGCTATAACATTTGATAAATTATATGAAATAGCAGGAGCATTGTCAGTGAATATTAAAGTTCTGCTACCTAAAACAAATGAAGATAGTGAACTACTTAATTTACTAAGAAAAACTGAAGAGCAAGAATTAGTGAAGAAATTTTTATCTAGGGATATGAAGGATAGTAAAGAAAAAGTTAAAAAAACAGAAAAAATCAAGGTTGCGAAAAATCTAGTGAAGGCGGGTGTTTCTACTGATGTTATTTTGCGAGCAAGTGGCCTAACTGCTGATGAGTTAGGTGATTGTGAAAATTGAATTGTGTTAAAGATATAAGTGAAAGTGGTTAATATATTAACTATTCTAAATCCTTGTTTAGCTGACTCAACTGAAGCATTTTCATAAAGTTTTGCTGCTAATTCGTGTTGTTTGATAAACTTCAAATTTAATGCTTTTAAAATTGATGCTGAAAACACATATTGCTAATGCTAGCAGAGGAGCTAGTTGGTAAAATCGCCACAGCCGTCAGTACTCCCGATTACTTTTCCTGATAATGTGATAGTATTGACTCCTGCAACAATGTTGCAATAAACTTTGGTCCGCTTTTCCACTGTGTGTGAAAGAGTCTGGCAGCTCTTTTACTCGAAACACGATATGCACGTCTTCATGGTTAATCTCAATTCGCTTAACTAATGTTCTAATGATATCACGTCTAGTTAGCCAATCTGCGTTATCAAGACTTGAGTTAACGCTAGAAGAAAACTCTTCTAAAGTAGTCACCACTAGAGTTAAGTCTTGTTCAAGTCTTTTTTGATCAAATATCTTTTTCTTTTGCTCTCCGATCATTTGTAAGGTTTGTTTCATTGCTTTAATTCTTGGTTTAAACTCTTCTTCATTGATGTATCCTTGAGTATAGCCATCAATAAGCCTTGCAATGCCACAGTTTAATTGATCTTCTTTTTTCTCAAGAAAGTCACTTTTTTGATCTAATGGTGATTTTTTAATCTCTGAAAGTCTACGCTTGTATTCTTCTAATATCCGAGTAGGATTTTTCAATAGGTATTTTACCTCTTCCCATACAGCCACGTCTAATACATCTGTACGAATCATTCTATTATTACACATTTTATTGCCACCAAAGTGACCTCGCTCCGTACCAGTACAACGATAATATGTTCGACGAGCGCTAGAGCAAGTGCTAATACCATGATATCCATAATGACAAAGCTGACATACTGTTAAACCTTGCAACAAGTAATTTGCTCCCATTCGTCTTCTCCTAGCTATTCTTTTATTTTCAGTTAGCTGTTCTTGAACTATATCAAATAAATCTTCGTTTATAATATTAGGTACAGGAATATAAATCCAATTTTCTTTATCAGTACGAAAAGTAGAATAATTGTCTTTCGGTTGCTCACAAGAGCGTTTCTGTGGTCTTACGTGTTTTAATTTTACTCCTAGCTTTTTTTTACCGAATGCTGCTTGTCCTTTATAAGCAGGATTTTGTAATAGACGACAGACTACACTCCTATCCCAATACCTTTTTCCTGTTCGTGTTACGATGGACATAGCTCTTAATCTATGACATACTTCTCCAATGCTTACTCTTCCCCTTCCCACCCAAAAAAACATTTTACGAATGACTTCAGCTTCCTCTTCATTAATTTCAAAAAAGGCTTGTCCTCCTCCTATATGCTTATTTATATAACGATAGCCATAAGGAGCTCCACTCATTACATTTATACTGCCTTTATTGGCTGCGTGAATCTTGCCTCTACGACTTCGTTCCATAATTTTTGCACGTTCATATTCTGCTATCATACCCTGTATTTGTAATAGTAATTGAGATTCTGGATTATCGTCAATTTGACAATTCAAGAAAACTGTTTCTACACCCAATTTCTTAAATTCATCAACTAATAACATTTGATGTACATATTTGCGAGCCAAACGATCAGGAGAATGAATATAAACCTTATTAATATTACCTTCTGCTATTTGATCTCTTAATTTTTCTAAACTAGGACGTATTATATCAGAGCCACTATAACCATTATCAATAAATTTATATTCACTTAGTAATTTATGTCCATCAGCACTAATCTTATTCTCTATAGCAGTAATTTGGCTTGCTATTGTATCTCCTTGCACTTGTTTTCCTGAAGAAACTCTCGCGTACAGACTAACAGTTATCATTGCTCCCCCTTAAATTGATTCTATTGTTACATTCAAAAATTTTCTCCTTTTGGCTCCCATTTACTTGTTTATTTAATGCTAGTTTTTTATATGCATCTAATAAGTACAATTCTGCTAACCGATTAGGTTCATAACTATAGCTAACACGAACAGTCAGTTTCTTTTTTCCCATGAGCTTTCCTTGAAAATATATAAATATGTTCATATATCACTCATCGAAACAGATGGTCAGTTGATCGTTGGTTCTATAAGTGAAAACAACTCCTCGTTCTTTGAGTAGAAGCTGCCGGGAAATTATTTTTTTTAGTTTTATGTTTGTTGCAACATTGTTGCAGGGGTATTCGCAAGTATTATCATATATTACAAAAAAATCAGTTAGCATTTCTGTTTATTAAAATTATGCAATAAAGCTGCATTTTATATAACACTTCTCAAATTATTTCTACTAAATATTTATGAATATGGTTAAACAGTAGATAGAAGAAACCTTTTCTATTATTGATCTTTTGTACAGTAAAGTTATCTCATAAAATATTAAATTTGGAGTTTTATGGATCACAGACTAAGAGCTTATTTGCTTGGAGTTACCTGGTTTATACTCAGTTTACTTAGTAGTGTAGTTAATGATACTATATCAAAGTGTCTCGGTTTACACCTTCAAAGTTTTGAGATAATCTTTTTCCGTTTTTTATTTAGCACTATTACTCTTATACCTTTTATATTTTACTATGGAATAGGAGTTTGTAAAACAAGTCGAATATCTATTCAAATAACTAGAGGTGCATTGTTGTTTTGTGGAATGACCTTATGGACCTATGGGTTGACTATTTGCCCAATAGTAACTGCAACAATTATAGGTTTCTCAATACCATTATTTGTTATGCTTCTTGCAATTCCTTTTCTGGAAGAAAATATAATTTGGCAAAGATGGGTAGTAGCTGTCATTGGTTTTATTGGTATTGCTATTACTACTAAAGCTTATAGTGAGGATTTTAATCCTAAAATTCTTATTTTTATTGTATCCGCATTAATCTTCGCTACACTAGATGTACTTAATAAGAAGCTTGTAATGAAGGAGAAAATAATAAGTATATTATTTTACTCAGCTCTAACAACAACAATTTTTTCCACTCCATCTTTGTTATTTTATTGGCATATGCCTTCCTTGTCAGAATTAATATTACTGCTGATTTTAGGAATAAGTTCAAACCTAATTCTGTTCTTCATGTTAAAAGCTTTTGCTCTTACTGATGCTACTGCACTTGCACCGTATAGATACATAGAGCTAATAATTTCTGCAATAGTAGCATACGTTATATTTAATGAATTACCTGATAAAAGTGCTTTATATGGTACTTTGATATTAATACCATCAACCTTGTTCATAGCTTATTCGGAAGGTAAGGCAATTAAGAAAAATAATGTAACAACAAAAGTTTATAATTGTTAATGGTATTTATTTTAGATGCTAAGCTATATTTTTAAGGTGATAATAAAATGCACATAACTATTATAGGAGTAGGGTATGTAGGCTTAGTATCTGGTACAATATTATCGGAGCAGGGCCATAAAGTTGATTGCATTGACATAAATACTGAGAAGATTGAACTTTTGAAATCAGGGAAAATTCCTCTATATGAACCTGGATTAGCAGATTATTTAGAGAATAATATAAAGTCACAAAGGATAAGATTTTTCGATTCGTATTTTCAAATAAATCCCAATACAGAAGTAGTATTTATAACTGTAGATACTCCATCAGACTCCCTAGGAAATGCAAATTTAAAGAATGTATATAATGCAGTAAGTGAAGTTTCTGAGAGAGTTAATCAAGATTGCTTAATAGTGATAAAGTCAACTGTTCCTCCTGGTACTGCAGAAAATATATATAATTATTTATCTAATAAGGGCTATAACTTTGATTTGGGGGTTAATCCAGAGTTTCTCAAGCAAGGCTCTGCAGTATCAGATTTTTTATACCCAGATAGGATAATAATAGGAGTAAAAACTAATCTAGCTAGGGCAAAACTAGAAGTTATATATAAATCATTTATAGATAAGAATATTCCGTTAATAGTCACTGATACAGTTACTGCTGAAATGATTAAATATGCTTCTAATGCTTTTCTAGCAACAAAGGTTGCTTTTATCAATGAGATGGCAGGTTTATGTGAGCTATTAGGAGCAGACATTGACCTTTTATCTAACAGTATGGGAATGGACCATAGAATAGGTAAGGAGTTTCTCAAAGCTGGTCCAGGATTTGGAGGATCATGTTTTCCTAAAGATTTGTCAGCTTTAATAAGGCTTGCTGAAGACCACAATGTTAAGCTACAAATTTTAAATTCAGTTAAAGAATCTAACTATAATCATATAACAAACATTGCTAAAAAGGTAGAATATGTATTAAATGGAGTCCAAAATAAAAAAATAGCGATATGGGGGCTAACTTTTAAGTCTGGTACTGATGATGTAAGAAATAGCCCAGCTATAGATATTGCAAAATTGTTAGTGAATAACAAGGCTAAAATTACTGCATATGACCCAGTAGGGATGGATAATGCTAGGCAAATTCTAAAGGATATAGAGTACGCGGACAGCGCTATAGGAGCTGCAAGAGACGCGGAAGCCTTATTATTATTAACGGAGTGGAAAGAATTTAAAAATCAAGATTTTGCAAGTTTAAAGAGTATTATGGCTGCACCTAATGTTTTTGATTTCCGTAATTTATTAGATAGTGAGCTGTTACTAAGATATGGTTACCATGTTTATTCCTTGGGTAAAAAATCTATCTACAAAGTTTAACTGTTGAGAAATTTTTTTTACACCGCTTTACTTAGTTTTTTTAGATCTTTGCTTGATAGTATGGAAAAGCAAACGAGTGCAACAACAGAGCAAATGGAAAAAAATGAAAACATAATACTGTTACCACAGTGCTTAACAAGCACTCCTAAGAGCACGCATGAAAATATTGAACTTGCAATATACCCAAATAATCCTGTTAAGCTTACAATTGCACATACATTATTTTGTGGAGCAATTTCTACAGCTATAACACCTGTCAGTACTTGCACTCCAAATATAAAGAATCCTGATAAGATTGCACCAAGGTTCATAAGAATTATGTTTTGACCAAAGTTCATTGCAATAAAAGTGAGTGCTATACCCAACATATAAAGTGATGCCAGCAAGCTTCTATTTTGAAAGAAGTACATATCACTAATTCTTCCTGTGATTAAAGTTCCAAGGATTCCACCTAAATCATATACGCCTGTTATTAGTGAGGATTGTACAAGAGAAATTTGTAATTTATCCCTTAAAATTATAGGAAACCAAAAAAAGATTCCCATTTTTATAATATAAGCACAAAAAGTAGCACAACATAGAAACCATATGGAACTTGTTACCTTGATACCTATTTGAGATTTCTGCACCTTATAATAGGTAGTAAAGTTGGCACTTTCTTTGTAATATGCTTTTAATATTATATAAATTCCAAAAAGTAAGCATAAGAGACCAGAGTACAAAAATGCACTTTCTGCATCATATATTTTAATTATACTTGGTAATACAATTAAAGTAATACAAGAACCAAGTTGCTGAGATGCGCTCATAACTCCCCATGATGATGCAATTGAAGAGATGCTAGAGTTTGTAACCATAAACTTGGTAATAGCTGGCCAACCTAACCCTTGTGTCCAAGCTAATAATATTAATGTTAACAGTAATAAAGTTAGATTATTATATGATAAAGTTATACCAATGGTTAATAATCCAGTTGCAATATTGCATAGCCCAAACATAAATAATGGATTATTTTTGGAGTCCATGATTATTCCATTAACGAATTTTGATACTCCATAAAAAAAAGAAAAGCAGGCAAAAAAATAGCTTAATTTTACATGGTCAGTATCTATTAACAGTGGTAGAGCAATTGGTATACTTTGTCTTGATAAATAAAGCAGCATATATCCACAGAAGAATAGCAAATATTGAAAGAAGACAAAGTTCACACCTATTCCCAAATAGCTCTATGCAGATGCTAGCATAATACTATATTGGTATAATATTGTTTGACAAGAAGTTTGCAAACAATTAGTGCAGAAAATTACTTACTTAGTATCTTTCTTATAGCAGATACAGTAATATTAATATCTTCATAGCTTATATCTCTATGTGTTATAGCTCTGATTTTACCTTTGATGTTAGCCATTCTAATTCCATAATTTGTCATTAGTACGTTTATTAATTCTTGAGTAGATATACAATTAGTACGTAATGAAAAATACGCTATATTAGTTTTATACAGGTTGATATCAATTATAACTTGATCTATGGAGTCTAGGCCTTCTATAAGGTGCTGCATCTTTTTATGATCTTCCTCTAAACAATTTACATTATTATGTAGAGCATATAAACATGCAGCTGAAATAATGCCAGCTTGGTGCATACCTCCGCCAATTTGAAACTTATAGTACCAAGCTTTTTCAATAAACTCTTCACTTCCAAGCAATATTGCGCCCATTGGAGCACCTAATCCTTTACTAAAATCAATAAATACCGAATCAAAATAACTTGCATACTCCTTTGGAGATATTTTAGTATGAGCACAAGCGTTGAACAGTCTTGCTCCATCTAAATGAGTGAATACGTCATTCTCTTTGCAGAGACTTGAGATCTCTTGAATATATTCTAAAGGCCACACAGCTCCACCACCAAAATTTGTCGTTTGTTCGATAGAAACAAGCCCAACTCTCGGAATATTTCTTAAACTAGGACGAGTAATAAACTCAACAATTTGTTCTCCAGTAAATATTCCTCTCGTACCTTTGATGGGCAAAGGAGTGGCATGTGCCTGGGCTGCGATCAAGCCAGATTGTACTATGAGAGGATGTGAAGTTTCATCAAGCAGCAAGTAATCACCAGGTCTTTGAATGTGTACTTTATAAGCAATTACATTGGACATCGTTCCTGAAATCAAAAAGATTCCTGCAGGTTTACCTAATATTTTACATGCGGTTGCCACTAATTCGTTTACAGTTGGATCTTCACATGCAGCTTCGTTTCCAACTTTTGCTTTAGCCATTGCTTCCCTCATTTCAACTGAAGGGTCAGTGTTTGAATCGCTAAAGAAATCTATTTTTATTCTCATATTAAATTTAATACAACCTCCTTTATAATTTCAGCAGCTTTCATGATGTCTGTTTCCTTTATGCCAAGGTGGGTAACTGCTCTTATATGAGACTCGAGCCAAGGAAAAAGCAATAAACCATAGGTTTGGCATTTACTCAAGAAAACCTCATTAGTTACATTTAGTGCTTTTATACTAAAGCTTACTATATTAGTTTCTGGATAAGGTAGTATCAGTTTTATGTGTGGAATTTCTTTAATCTTATCTGCAAACAATTTAGCTAGCTTATTATCTTCTTTAAGCCTAGAGATATTATTCTGTAGTACATATTTTGCTGCATTAGCACAATACCCTATCTGATGATAACCACTACCTAGCCAAACCTGTAGCTTTTTAGCCCTTTCAATTATCTCTCTTTTACCCATAAGCATTGAACCAAAAGGAGCGCCAAGTCCTTTAGTAAAAGAAAAGCTCATTGTATCCACATATTTAGCATAATCTGCTAAAGCAATATTTGTTTCGATATGAGCATTAAATATTCTTGCACCGTCTAAATGAAGATTTACATTGTGAGCTTTTAAAAAGTGATATAACTCGACTTGTTTTTCAAAAGGATAAATTTTACCATTAAACCCATTTATACTATTTTCTATAGAAACAAGACTCACCTGAGCAAAAATTTTATACCTCGGCTTAGAATTAATAGCATATTCTACTTCATCAACATCTAAGATTCCGCTATTATTTCTAATACAATTAAATACGATATTATTTACTTTTGCATTGCCTGCGCTATCGAAAAAATTAACGTGATAATTATAATGAGTTATTAGTTCATCACCAGGACTTGTTTGACTGGCAACGGCTAATCTATTTGCAAGCATACCGCTGGTTACAAATAATGCTTCTTCTACTTTGAATAATTGTTTGCAATATTCTGATAAGTCATTACAGCTTTTGTCTTCACCATAAGCAAAATCTCCAACAGTTGCATTACTTATTGCATGTATAACGTTGGAGCTCTGCAGAGTTGTAGTGTCACTTCTCAGATCAATAATTTTTTCCATCTTATTTTTTGCCATTCAAACAACCAATTTGAGCATTCCAAAGTTCTTTATAAAGACCGTGTTTAGAAACTAGTTCAGCGTGTTTACCATCTTGGACAATTTTTCCTTTGTTAAATACTAGAATTCGGTCCATGTGTAAAAGTGTAGAAATACGGTGTGCTATAGTAATCGTAGTTTTATTTTGCATCAGTTTAAATAAACTCATTTGAATTGTTTTTTCTGTTATAGAATCTAACTGACTAGTTGGTTCATCGAGAAATAGTATTGGAGCGTTTTTTAAAAATGCCCTTGCTATTATTATTCTTTGTCTTTCTCCTCCAGATAGCTTGATGCCTTTTTCTCCGACTGTAGTTCCATATTGATCTGGTAGAGTCATAATGAAATCGTGAATACCAGCCAGCTTTGCAGCTCTCATTATTTCTTCGATAGTAGATTGAAGTTTACCATATATGATGTTTGCTAAAATAGTATCATGAAATAACAATGGGTCTTGAGGTATTACAGATATTTGTTGCCTCAAAGAACTCTGTGTAACTTCTGATACTATTTGATTATCAATCTGTATATTACCTTTTTTAACATCAAATAGCCTTAGGATTAAGTTTATAAAAGTAGATTTACCACCTCCAGAATAACCAACTAGACCTACCTTTTCGCAAGGATTAATGGTAACTGAAAAATCTTGAAATAATGACTCCTGACCTTCATAAGAAAAAGAAACATTATTAAACGTTATTCTTCCACTTAATAAATTTAATTCTTTAGCATTTTTCTTATCTTGAATTTCTGGTACAGTAGTTAAGATTGGCAATGCATCTGAAACTTTGCCGAAATGAGTAGAAAATTGGGTAAGATTCCTAGTTAGATGGTTAAGAAACTCTATAATCGATATATTAATTCCAAGTACAAGAGCAATATCTCCTATTGCGATCTTGTTCAATTGATAATCATGAATTAAAAAATACAAGTTTACTGCTTGGAGTATATCGAATGAATAGCCATATATAAACCAAAGACAAAAGTATGCCCACTGCAATTTTCTCTCTGCAATAGTTCTTTTCTTGCATATTTGAAAAAATTTGTGTCTCTCATGTGCTTGCTGAGAAAATAGCCTTACTGATATAACATTTAAAATACTATCTGCTATACTAGCTATTACTTGTGAATTTTGTTTAGAGTAATTATCAGCTAGTTCAGTAAGTACACGAAAGCTGAAAATCGAGACTAAAATAAAAATGCTTACCCAAGTGAATGTAGCGATTGCAAACTTTATGTTTACTAATGATAAGGTATAAATAGCTAAGACTAATGCTATACTGTAACCGAAAAAACAATCTATAAGCAATCTTATTAACTCTATCACACTATCCATTAAGCTACTGACCTTATGTACTAAGCTTCCAGATAAATTGTTCTGATAATAGGAATGGTCTTGTTGGAGTAGCCTACAAAAAGATATATCAGCTATTTTTTGACGCATTAAGGTAAACATTCGAATGTCAACAAAATAGCCATAGAATCTAAAAGCAGTAGTGATAAGTAATGCCATGCCAAGATAAGCGCTTACAGGTAATAAAAGATTTTCAATTACATTACCTTCCTGATATTTTACAGCTGTATCTAGAATATTTTTTACTAAATACTTTCTAAAAGACAAATCAACAGCTACCACCAGAGCAACTAAAGACATTATAAGTACATTAAGCTTGAATTTAGATACTATATTCAAGATGAACATCAATACACATTTGAAGCTATCAACTCTACTTCTGTTCATTTACAATGCTAGCTCCACTACTTTGACTTTTTTATTGAGAAATACAAGTAGTGAAAACCATAAATTTTTGTATATTTTTCCTGAGATGTCTCCAGCATCATGTAGTGCTGATGCTTGATTTAGAATAAGCAGCTTATATAAATCTCGCTTAGCCTCAGTAGTGTCGATCTCAGAAATATTTGTAGTTGTGTCTGTAATAAAGGCTAACCAGCTCTTGATAAGTTCTTCCATGTTTTTTGCTTTTATACTTTCCTGGTAGCCAAACAATGACAAGCATTCTCTCAGTATAGATTCTGTTAACTCACCACAATTGAGTATACCAAAAACTGAAGGCTGAGGTTTTGGCACATAGGGAAGGTCTTGATCTTTTATAATCCACCTTGTTACATAAGCAAATCTATCTTTAGCATCTGTATTCTTATCACTACCATGCCATAACCGTGAATCAAAAACTATCGCATCTCCTGCTGAAATAGGTAGTGACTTAATTTTATAATTTTCTCGGTTATTTGAGTACTGATCAAAGAAATATGGGTACCAAAAATCAACTAAAGGCTGTATTTCCCATTTATGACTGTTTTCTATAATTTGCAGTGCACCTGAAGTTTCACTGACATTATTCAAAGCTAACCAAACAGAAAAGTGGTAAGGACCATTGAAACTATAGGAGATGTCTTGATGGAAGGGAACTGCATCTATTAAATCAGCAGTTTTACATATAACATTTGATTTTTTCTGCAGTATCTGACACTGAAGTGACTTTTCAAGGTAATTTTTAATAATTTTATCTAATGCTTGAGAGATAATTCTAGTTACTCGAGATGACGTGCCCCATCTGCCGGTACAGTTTAAGTAGTCAGAAGTTGAAACACTTAGTTCTTGGGATAGCTTTGATATCTTATTTGTTATATCACTTAAAGACTGAGTTATTAGCTCTAAAGGAACCAGATTTTTGATAATAAAAAAACCATTTTTTTGTAATGTTTCCATATGATTAACACCTGACATCAATAACTGATAAGTAATCTGTTAAAGGTATAACAGCAAAAATTTTGAATCCTTTTACTTGTTTGAGTATTTTTTCCCAATCGCTTAATGTTCTTAGTTTACCTCCTGTTTCAACCATGACATTAATATCTACAGAGCCTCCAGCTGGAGAGCGGTAATCTAAAATAGTTTCTATCAATAAAATACGAGATATTCCTTTGACCAATTTTAAATAAGATAATACTTTATCATCATCATAATGCTGTAGAAAGCGGCAAAAGACACCTAATTCATAATTTGTAGCTGATAGTTCTTCCTGAGTTATAAGTTTGACTTTTAAATTTTCTACTAACTGTCTTGGCACTTTATGTTCGTTATATAGGCCTATGGAACCTTTATTGTGTATATCAGAATAAGCAAGAAATAAAGAGTGTACACCAAATAGCAATATATTCTTAGCATCATCTATATTAATTCTAGAATTAAACTCTTTAGTATCAAACCTAGAATATCCTAGCAATGCTTGGTAAAATGCTATTTTCTTATCTTCTGATGCTTCTCTTTCCTTAAAAGATTCAAATGAAGAGATAGACTTCTGTTTTAGTATATCGGCCATCTTTAACCAATTCTTTTCAGCGGCAACTCTTGCCCACATCGTTGCTGCTTTTGGCAAAAATGGTATTTCCTTAAAACACTTACCTTTTGATGATAGTTGCCATAAGTCCTTGTCCTTATCGTAATCAATAAACCCTATTTCCCACAACGCCCTTAACAGCCTTTCTAGATTTGGTACGATAATGTTTAACTTTTTAGATAAAACTGGCGTAGTTGCAGGTAAAATATTTAACAAATCAAGTTCAATAGCAACGCTTGTTAGGTAAGTTTTCCAAAAGGCTGAAAGTTCTGCAGAAATCCTATGCACTTGAGATTCTTTACCTAAATCAAAAATACTAAACTTTACATTTCCGGTAATATCGATTTGTCCTAACACACCTTCAAAAGTTTCAACTTTTGCCATCCCATTATAAAATGCTTCTACCATTTTAAATCTCTGCTGGTAAACAGGATCACCATTAATATCTATATGAAACCAACCATGTTGATCTTCTGCAATAGAATACCCTTTATGAAAAACATTAAGTTTTTTATACCATTTATTATGTACTAACTTTCCATGATGATTAATATGTGTAGCTTTACTATCCTTATAGACTACAGCGATACCATCCTTAAAATCTCCAACATAATCATATTCCTCCTGATAAATCCTGTTGCCATTTAAATTAATATGAAAACATTTATCATGTCTTCTAACTACACAAGCATCTTCCTGATAATTTCCAATCCATTGATAAGACTGTTTGTATACTCTACATCCAGATGAATCAATATGGTAACACCCTGTATCATCTTCTACGGCTGCTCTATTAAAGTAGAATCCAAAAGTTTTCAGAAATCTATTATGATAAACTGCTTCTCCTCTTACATTGATATGATAAGCACCTGTCTGATCATAAACCGGTGCAAGACCGGGCTCATGAAATTTACCAACCTTTATAAACCTATTTTCATATAAAGGATTTCCTAGCAACTCGTGAAAGCTCTCACACGGTGAAATTTTAATAGATTTAAAATTATCTTTGATTAATTGATCAAAGGTTTTCTCATGTTGCATGTTTTGCATAATTTGTAATTTAAATAATTCTTTTGTAAGCTTAGGTACTCACTACTCTGCCATATTTCCTCGAGTTTAACCTCATTAACATTACCAAAATTTCCTAATGTCTTACGGAGTTCATCTGGAGCACAGCAAGGACTAAACTTTCCTTCATTGTTTATCCATGCTTCTTTACCTAAAAATGGGCATTGACCACCTGGAGCCAAATCCTTAATACCTTCTTGAGAAAGGATTGTAAAATTTTCTAATTTTATCTTTTTACCATTTGGCAATAGCATATTATCTCTAAGCTCATATAACCTTCTTACCTCTGTATTCCATCTACTAATTGCTAATTCATCTCTTCTCATAGATAGATCCTTAATTTCCTCAAAATGTGCCCAAAGATGATGTCCTTTAACTCTATCTATGCCATTTTTTATGGCCATCTTAACTATGTCATAGAGTTCATGTAAATTACTTTCCAAAAATGTTAATTGTAAAGTAACGGTACACCTTTCACCTGTATCGCTAAAGTATTTATCTCTAACTTCAAGGAAAGTTTTTAAATTTTCTGTCACTACTTCCCATTTTGAACCTTTCATGATTTTTTCATGAGTTTCTTTAGTTGCCCCATTCCAGGAAATCTTAACATCAGACAAAATTGGTACCAATAATTCAGCCCATTTTCTAGCTCCTTTAATAGGAAAAGAACCATTGGTTGTGAGGTTAAGCTTAAGGCTGAACTCATGGCACAAATTGATTATTTCATCAAAGCTTTTATACATTAAAGGCTCACCCATAGTAGAAGGAATGATTTCCCTTAAAGGTGTGCCAGCTGCTTCCTTAATTACTTTTCTGATAGTTTCTATCGACAGTATCTTAGGTTTTATTCCTTTAGCTTTCTTTTCTTCTTTAACTTTGCTGTATGGTGAAAAACATTCACACATTATACAAGCAAAATTGCAGTAATCTGGATTAGTATCAAAAGTAATTCTCCAAGGACCAGGTTTCAAAGCTACTGACTTGCCTTTCTTTTCAATAGCATTACGGTAAATCTTGTTAAGTTTCTCACTATGCTCACTTATAGAAGGTATATTTCCATTTTCAGTATAAGGATAGCCTTTTTGGGTAAGTTTACTATATAACCCCTGATCTGTAGATAGGATTTGCATTTTTTCTGATAAACTACTTGCATCTCTGTGCTTAAATAATAGTCCATCTCTTACATATTCTGCCATACCACCATAATCGGCTGTTATAACTGGTATTCTAAGTTGCTGTGCTTCATGTATTACTAACGGTGAATTTTCACCCCAAATTGAAGGAACGACTATTGCATCAACTTTATTAAATACGTCAGTAACTATATTCTTATTATCATAACTTCCCATCCACTCTATTCTTTCTTTAACAACAGGTGAAAACTGATCGGCAATTGCTTTTAAAGCTTTAGTTTCTTCTCTTGCTGCTCCCCAAATTCTAAGTTTTGCTTTAGATGGTAAGTGAGAAAAAGCCTTTAGTAATAGGTCAACACCTTTTTCGGGAGTATGAGTACCAATATAACCGAAAATAAACTCTTTTTCTTGTACTCTATTTCTATTCTTAAGACGATTGAGATCAAAACCATAATCAAGATAAGAAATTTTGTTTATCGGAACATTAAAATCCTGAGTAAATTTATCCATCAAGAATTTCGATGGGGAAATAAAGTAATCTATATAGTCTATTATTTTCCTTGTGTACTTCATTCTAGTTGCAACCCATTGTTCCCAATAATTTAGGTCTAAATTCAGGAATTCTTCATCTCCTGTAAAATATCCCTTGTAACATTGGGTTGCACATTTTTGATCCTTTTGTCCATCACAAAGCCGTAATAAATCTTCAGAATTACGTTGAATAAACCTTCCTCTTGGACACATTAACCAAAAGTCATGTAGCGTAAAAATTGTAGGTATATTTTCTTTAAAAGCAATTTCTGGTAAAGTAATTGATAGATGATTAAGATGACCAAAATGTATAAGATCTGGTTGAAAGTTATCTATTACTATTTTAAATTGTATATCTACTTCTTCATTGATAAATTTGTAACGATATTTAGCTGTGGGTATATTAATTAAATGCAGTAAGATTCGAGAGTCACTACTATCTAGGACTGTAGTGTAATAAAAATCAGGTAAAAAGCTATTTTCATACCTAGTAAATACTTGTACCTCATTGTTATTTGCTAGTTCATGAGCAAGAGTTTGGCTGTAAACCTCTGAACCAGCACTATAATAAGGAGGGTAACCATGAATAATTTTTAATATTTTCATATATTACCATATCTATATTGTTAGGATACTCTTGTATATTGTTTTGTAGACTTTTTATAAAATTGCTTAATCCTACTTCTAATGAATGCTTTGGAGACCAACCAAGTAGCTCTTTGGCTCTAGTAAAATCACCATGGAACTTAGTTACGTCAAAATTTCTTGGAGGATAAAAATCAATTCTAGAATCACTTTTCGTGACTTTTAATATTGTTTTTGCTAAGTTTTCTAAAGTACATGGGCTATTAGTAGTAAGATGAATAGCAGGAAGGGAAGATTTTTCGCTTTGTAAATATTTAACAGTTAAGCATATACCCTCTATAACATCATCCAAATAGGTAAAATCAAAAACACATTCTTTACCTTCTATTTTAATTGGATCACCTCTTAATGCATTAATGAAGAACTAAATTATTATACTTTAAACAATCAGTCATTTTCATAACTGTATCACTAGATATAAAGGGAGTATCTCCGTACTGTATTAAAACTATGTCTTGGTCAGATAACCGCTCCAGGTTTTCTAGGGCAATTTTAACTGCAGTGCCAGTACCTGTAATATTTTCTTGAATTATCAATTTTATATTATATTTATCAATTATATCTTTTAAGGTACTAAATCTTTCTAACTCCTTTAGAAAAGCCTTGTTAATGACAATTGATAGACTTTTTAAACTCAGCGGTTTTGCATTGTGAATTATATGCTCTAAAAGAGTAAAATTTCCCACTTGGTGCAACGCTTTTGGATATTCAGAATTCATTCTACTGCTTTTTCCTGCTGCTAATATTATCAAAATTTTACTCATACATAACTCAGGAATTGATTAGGTAGTAAGTTAATTTATAATTAGTAAGATGTAAAGTCCGCTTTGATTTTCTAAATGATCTAGAGGAAAATAACTACCATCGAACAGACAAAATTCGTTAAATTAGCATCTGTAGTAATTCTTAAGTAAAATTTTAGAAAGAGACGCCCCATAGTTATAATTGAGTGTGTGCTACTTTCAAGTATGGTTTTTATTGATGAAACCTCTTAGACCACTCTGTTTGAAATAAGGTAACTACTGCTTAATTCACCAAAAAGCCTGTAATTAAGTTCTAAAGCGAGTGTGTCCAACCCAATCGATTGTATCTCTTTAGCGTCTGTAATGCCCTTTAAAATTTGAATAAAATGTACTTATACTAATTCTATTAGTATAAAATAAACTTGCACATGATTTTATCGTCATTTTTATTCATTGTAAAGAAAATTTTGTATGAAGGTTTTTTAGAAAACTCACTTGCCCCTCTTAAATGCTCTCAACATCCTGAAAATTTGAATAAAAGTAATTGCTATTTTCAGAAACTTTTTGAAAAATTACCACAAAATATCTAAATCTTTAATAGGCAAGACCGCACCATTTGCTTGTAGATAGTAATGTGTTGGCTTTATTAACTTGTGCTCTACTTTATCTCCTACTGAAACTTTAAATTCCATATCCTGCACACAAAGAAATCCATATTTAGAATTGGTCCCATATCCTGCAGCATTACGAAAGAATTTAATCTGTCCAAGAGTTGCAAGATTATTTATTCTTTCTCTAATATTGCGCTCACTGCCAAGACCCTCTTCTCCTTCAAAACGCTTTGCAAATTGTCCAGCAGTATAAATATTACCTTGATATGCGCTACTGCGAATTAAACTCAAGATAACCTCATGTTTTCTCATCCGTTCTAAATCCAACTTTTTACTATATTGATCTCTGATTATTGGTTCTGAATTTAAAACTGAATTGTCATGTACAAATGCCCCATTTTTCCAGTAAAGTGTCATTTGCCCGTTATTGCACTGCGAATAGTTAGATTTTTTGCGCGATAAAATTCTCTCATCAGGAGAAGCATTAGCTTTATCTGGTCTAGTCAAATACCAACGAGACCTTACTGTATTATTCCATGCTGTTGAACCGCCTGTGCCAGTTTTACGTATTATTCCCGCATCAGAAGGGTGGGCAAGTAATAAAACAGCTCCTTTTATTGCTTGAGCTATTCGACCACAACAACCTTGAATAAATTGTCTCACATGAGAACGGTCGTTTTCATTTCCTCCAAATAGGTCTGCTGCTGTATCTAATATCACAAGCTTCGGCTGAAACGATTGTAATTTATTAGCTGTAGTGTCTGCACGATTTTTGAATTCTTCTTGGAGAGAGCTTCCGTACTTTTCTGTATTAGCCAGTAACTTTATTGCATCCTCATACTTATTAAAACTTCCAGCTAATAATGCAATATCATCTTGATATTCCTGACCGAAAAGTTTCATCAGGATTGTAGAACGTTCCTGATTATCCATTTTCTTTAGAGTTTGAAAAAAGTGAAGTAGTGCTTCTTCTCCGCTTTCACTGATCCTTTGTACCATTTCTTCCGCGGTTATGCCCATTTCTTCTAGTGCTGCTTTGAATTCTTTTCCTTGACCTTCAGCAGTTTGAAGTTTGCTAAGCAGTGCATTTATAGCAGTTGCAGCTTTTGCTGGTTGTTTACCTAAACTAATAAAAGCATTTACTAAGCTGCTTGTTTGTTCAAACTTTAATCCAAACTGCTTTGCAGTACCACCAACTATTGCTAGAGCTTCAACCATATCTTTTGCTTTAGCAGCAGTGTTATCTGATAAGTGGTTGATTACATTACCAACATGCTCCATTTCACTAACATCAATTCCATAAACGTTAGAAAGTTTAGCTATGGAATCACCTGCTTGCTCTGCAGACATATCAAATGCTGTAGACATTTTTGCTACTGTTTCTGTAAACTTAAAAAGATCTTCTTTCTTGATACCAAGTTGACCACCGCTTGCAGCTATTTGTGCTAATTCTGCGGCTGATAATGGTATTGTTCTTGACATTTCCTTTAACCCTTCAGCAAATTTAGTTACTTCATCTTTTTTATTATCAAACTTTACTACCTTCTTAACATCAGCCATAGCCGATTCAAAATCAATCGCAACTTTAACTGGAGCTGCAAGCGAAAGACCTAGCCCAATAGTCTCTATAATTTGTGACTTAAAATGTGCTTTACTTGCTAAAAAACTTTGGTGACTACGTATTGCAGATCCAAGCTTACCATACTTGCCTTTCAGCGCTTCAATGGACGAGCCAAGTTTATATTGGTCGCTTACTAATGACTTAATATTTCTTCCACTTTTTCTTACTTCTTCATTAAATGAATGCAAAGCATCTCTCTTTTTCAAATATGCTTCTTTTGCTTTTATTGCAGAGGTTTTGGCCTTGTCAAATTCTGCTTTTAAAGTTTTGCTCGGTTTCTCTATTGCCTTCATTTGTTTAGCTAAAGATTTTACTTGATCTTCAAAGCCTTTCCATGACCTCTTGCTAGTCAAAACATCATGACCTAATTGCTTAAACTTTGATACTGATTTTAAAGATGAATCAAGCTTTCTTATATTCTCACCAAGATGAGTAAGTTGACTGCTACTTCCTTTTATTACAGTACTGAAACTGCCATCTAGGACTGCTCCAATTTTTATAGATAACGTTGACATTGTACCTTCCTCGCTGCTTCATTCCATAGGATAAATTCATTAATTTCCATTTCAAGTATTTGCTCAACCCCGCCCCCTACAACAGAGCTGAACATTAATACTTCTGACCTCAAGTCCTTTGAATAACTGGTGAAAAAAAATCCTTTAATACCTCTTGCACTTTCACATAATCAGCAATATCTAACTCTTCAATCGCTTCTTTTGCAACTGATGTCAAATTGGCAGTCAAAGTTACTTCCTTACTTAGATCACTACCATTAAGTCTCTCAATAGCAAGATAGTCTCTAACTTTTGGACGTCTAATGGTAAGCTCTGAGATAGAAATACCATCTACTGTTATTGGATTATCAAGTTTTACTGTTGTCATACTTTCTCCTAAAAAATAAAATTCTAAAATCTTTTTAAAACTAAACCTAAATACCTAAGACCGCTTGTAACAAAGCCATTTGATCAACACCATTTATCTTTCTAATCATATTTTCAGCATCGATTTCTATTAATTCATTACCACCTATCGTAAGTTTATAGTAATGGGCAGCTACAGTGCATTTGAGAGTGGCTTTTTCAGCAGGTTTCCAGCTACCAAAATCAAATTCTTTGAATATTCCCCTTAAATTGATTATTACTGCTTCAATATCATTGTTTCCGCTGCCTTGTAATCCGCCCCTTAGCGTCAAAGCTACTGAATTTCCATTTATCAACCCAAATAGCCGAAAGAGCTCTGTATCGTATTCAGAAAAAGTGAAATCTGCTTCTAACTTTTCCATACCCATGTCAATATTTATTGGAATATCCATACCACCAGCTCTATATTCATCTGTTTTAATGGTGAGCTTTGGCAAGGTTACTTCATCTATTTTTCCTGCATAACCACGACCATCAACGAATACGTTAAAATTTCTCAGTATTTTCGGTAACACTTTGCTTTCTCCTAACTTATATTTACGAGATGAGATTTGAATGTTATTTGTTCTGCCGGATATGGTGGTGTAAACTCAAAGTCAAAATACACTTTCCCGCTTGCAATGTTTGCTGGTGTATTGAGTTCAGGTGTTGGATAACATTTTCCGCTGATAATCGCTCCTTGTGCTTTTAAATTTGCTAAGTAGGAATTCACCCCCTCAATCACATCATCTATGTAAGTTTTGGTAATATTGCGATCAACTGCCCATAGATGAGCTCGAAGTAAACTATCGTTGATTAAATCTGCAGTTCTTCTTACTGATAGAAAAGCCCATTTCGAGTCATTTGAACATGTTCTATTTCCCCAAAGCCTATAGCCATTTTGATGAATTATCGTTGTTACTTCATTTTCATTTAAGTGGTTTGCTCTACAATTTGTATTACCGAGCGTAAAATCAATAGGCCTGCTTGTTCCAACAATACCATTTATCTCTTTATTTGAAGGTGAATGCCAGAAGCCTTGTTCGCTGTCTATTTTAGCTATTAAACCAGCTACAAATGGACTCGATGGCAAGATTTTTTCTTTTCCTTCAATAAACAACTTAATCCATGGGTCAACTACGTAAACTCTTGAGCTGCCTACACTTTTTCTCCACTTTATTGCTTCTTCATCATTGGTATTTGGACCATCTGCTACTATTATGCTTCTCAGCTTTTCTGCTACAGAAATTAATGCTGCAACCACTGCATCTTCTGGTAGTTGGTGAGTAAATTGAGGTGCAATTAATATTCTTGGAGCAACATGAACTATGCTTTCACTACTGAGGAATGCCTCTATCCCTTGATACTCTCCAGTCTCTTTATCAACACCGCCAATTATATTTTTCAGCGTCTCTTCTTCTTTTAATTTTGGATTGATGTTTTCACTCTCTTCAACTCTAATTACTATAACTGTTGCACCAATTTGGGAAAATACTCCATTTATTGCTGAAAAAAGAGTTCCCTTTTTGCCAAGTTTTGCCGCTTCTTTTAAGCTTCCTGCAACTAACACTGGTTTATTTAGCGGAAATTTTTGCTCATCTGCTTCAGGTGCAGTACCAATTACACCTATCACTGATGATTTAGCCGTACGTACTGCCCTTGCTCCAGAGGTTACCTCTATAACATTTACTCCGTGCAAAAATTCCTCTGTCATATAGTTATCTGCTAAAACTTGCTCTTTAAAATTGTCAAGAAAACTCTTTTAATTTTCTTCTTCTGATTGCTACTTTTTAAGGTTTATTATATTTATTAAGATAAAGACAAAAACTAGAAAATGTAGAAAATTTCGCATTTTGTAATAGCTCTTCTTAAATATTCTTTTTACTGCGTTGAACAATTTTTCTCCCCTGTTAAACAATTAACAATAAAAATTCTCTCTGGCTTGTTTTAAAGTATTTTGTTTTCAACTTATATGTTTTTTTAATGCCAAAGTTTATATGTTGCATCTAATCCTGGACATTGCCATGCTCTTAGTGTTCTCTCTACATCTATTTCAAGTCCTGTAGTTAAAAAATTGCTGCGAAAGTTATATATTCCCCACTGAATAAATTGACCATAGATTGTGCTATACGTATGCTCACTTGCAAAGAACTCAGGTGTCTCACCAACTCTTTCACCTCCTGAGTGAAGATTGGATGACGTATAAAGTAACACTGTAACAGTTTTTCCTGCTGGAATGAGTATGTTACCTGATGCAATAAATTCAGGACTGCTAATTTCATGCTGGTAAATACGTGTCCAAGTAATTCTCGAAATCTCTGATTTCCTTGTGTTAGTTTTATCAGGTGTGCCTATAAATAATCCTGCTCCCCCATAATTAACTTCATCTTTATACCACATTGCAGATCCAACAAAGTTTAGAGTTTTACTTATATCTACATTGCTTGTGTTTTTTACGAATATTACTCCCAGTGCAGCATAAGGGTATTTCAGCATATTGAATTGCTCCGAAAATCCATCATACATGAATCTTGGGTATGACTCTCCATAGATAAATGTACCTTTACTTCCTTCTAAAAAACTGAGTTGTCTTGGCCGATAAAAACTAACATAGCTTGTATCATATGTGTGAGTACCTGCAAGTAGTTGCAGCATATAGTCTGTTTTTGTTATATCACTACTCCACTTTCCAAGCTCTGTCGTAAAAGTTCCGTGGCCAAAATAATTATTTTTTCTGCCAAGTACACCAAATAAGAAAGGTAATGACCCTGGTTCAACCATGTTGCGCTTTCTTATTTCATTTATAAGAGACGCTTTTAACTGTTCATCCCGAGTTTTTACCTCATTAAGGATGTTTTCAATTCGAGTTTCTATTTCTCCTATAATTGATGAGCCAGGTGGTACATTATTAACAGCACGAAAATCTTCTACTAAACCTTTAAGACCATCTTTATGACTGTTACTAATGCTATTTATTGCTGCAATATTGGCATTCTTTCTCGTATCAAGTAGCGATATGTGCGAATCTGATGATGCTTTTAAAGTATTTAAGGAATTATCCCTAAGCTTGTTGATTTCATTAACAGACTCTGTTTTTACTGCAGTTATTGCTGATATTGAGTTTGTTTTATTGCTGTTTATATCATTTAGGTGTCTTTTTGCACTATCAAGAAGTTCTTTTAGCTTACCATCTGTCATCTGTATAATTTCAGAAACCGAACTTTTGTCGATTATTGATTCCAATGCCTTAGCAAGATATGCAAGCTGATCTGGAGTGCTGTTTGCTGCTAAATCCTTAAGTCTCTTTTGTAGTGCATCAATTATTTCTTTTACTTTAGTCATTTGCGTAACATCAGAAATAGCTTTTTTACCTATCATCGATTCCAATGATTTAGCAAGGTACGCTAATTGATCAGGAGTGCTATTTGCTGCTAAATCTTTAATTCTTTGATGCAATGCATCTATGGCTTCGTTAGCAATGGTCATTCCACAAATTCAAAAAAGTTTCAAAGCTCAGTCGTTTAAAATTATTTTTTAGTTCATCTTCTCTTTCGGTAATATCTTCATCTATTTTTTCTATAGCTCTTCGAATACGTACTACATCTTCCACTGCAATATTCTCTGGATGAGGCAAAGGATATCCTCGTTTGGTTGGGTCAACATTCATTATGTTACTATTACTCTAAGATTTTTGACTTTAGGACGATAGATAACTGTACCACTTAAAACCAGTTTTATCCTTGTTTCATTGGCGTTAAAGTTTGTCAGTACATGAGTTCTCTCCACCAAATTTTCTCCTATTGGTTTTCCTGATGTTAAATTTACTAATTGTCATTCTTCTCTTTCAATATTTTTTTGTACGTAAGCTTTAACATCTGCAGTGCCAGGTATCAGCGCATCATAGGTAATTGTTATCTTAGTGTTAGAACCTGCTGTAATACTTCTTGTAACATAATCTCCGGACTCTGAAAGATTACCCATAACTAGCTGTAACCCAGGATAGAGAACAGGACTTTTTTCTCGCCCTCCTTTTAGGCTTGCTTTTACCGTTAATTCTCCATTTATTCTTTCACGCAGCGCGAGCGGCAAATTATCAGATAAAAAGTTTTCTCTTCCCTCTTCATCTGTTAAGATAAATTCCACATTGGTATCAAATGCTACTTTTTCGACGTTCGTCAAAACAATTAAATCTGAAGTATTGTTTGCAGTAACTTTACCAAGATCCATAACGTGAGAATTTTCAGTGAACTTTGCAGCTAGTAGTCGAAACGTAAGGTCAAAGTTTTGATGTGGAGTCCAGGTACTTGCATTGCTCGATGAAAGTAATACTCCTACTTGATAAGGTTGACTCGTTACCCAACGGCTATTTACTGCATCATACTTGCCAAGCTCTGCTATTTTTACTGCAGTACCCTGATCATCAGTGAGTAGCACTATTGCATATTCCTCTCCTGCATGGCAAAACACTGGTGACCACTCTATACGTGTTGCTGTGCCATCTATCTTTATATTCTTTGGCTCAATATAACTTTCAGCAATAACAGTTTGTGAGGGCATTCCCACTGCTGTTTCTCTAATCTGCACAACAACACGTTTTTTGCCTTTATTTATAAACCATAGCTACACGCCTCCTATGTGTCTGCTCTCATTTAGCGTAAATGTTTGGGCTAAAGGATCAACTCGTCTTGCTGCAATAACTCTTCTTCTTTCTTCTATGGTAATTGTTTTTTTACCAGTATAAGTTGCTTCTCCATAACTTCCTTTATCACCATAAAACTGTACTAATTTAGTACCTGCTGGAATATTTGCTGGTACTTTCACCTTTCCCTTTATTTTTCCCTGATTATTGGCTGTTAACATCTTTTTTTACTCTTTCTTATTCCATAGGTTGAATACTTATTCCGTCAAATCTTACTTCTTTAAGCTTTTCACCTGGCTCAAAACCTTCAATTTCAAAATTCTGTATTGCTTCTCTCATAAATTCAGTTTCGTATGAAGTACTTGACAGCAGCTCTGTCGTTTCTTTAACATTAAATACTCTGGTTACTGGACTTTTCCAATTAGTGGTAACCTCTGTCCAGTGGTCAATGTTTTTATTTAGAGTAATTTGTGCCGGTACTGGATCAAAAGCTTGATATGGATTAATCTTTTCTCCTTTAGTCTGTAAAAGCTGCTCCAGTACCGGTTCAAGTTCATACGGCAACAAATAAGTTTTTTCTCCCCCATCAATATCAGCAATCGTTACGTCTATTGGTAAAATTAGTTCCTTATTTACTATTGCTGCAGACTGTGAAATTCCTTGATCACGCATATCATCATCAAAGAATGAATCAACAAACACTCCTTTTTTGCTGGTAGGTTCTCTTGAATTTGCATCACTGCGTAGACGTTCCTGTGCAACCAGCGCATAAAGATCATTTATTCCTTTTTTCATTGCTTCAAGCTCATTCATCGGTACAGCATGAATAGCATTATTCACTATTTTCACCCCTTCTTTTTCTCCGTTTTTCCATGTTTGGTGAATGTGGCAGAGCAAAAGTTGTCCACTAGGCGCTCTAGGCATTGATGGTCTCCAGGGATGGGCAATTCCCTTGATTCTTCTCACCACTCCTTTTGCATCTATAGTGATTAAATCATAGCGGGGCATTTTCCAGGTGTAGTCAATCAGAACCAAACTGTTATCAACTGCACCTCTGACTTTACATCCCTCTTCGCTTATATCTTCAGGACTTATATGAGTGCGACAGCGGTAGGTTATCAGGTAACTACTTCCAGGAGCTGTTTCTTTGCCTGGTAATAACCAATCAACATTTCCTGCATTTAACTTATAGTCTGTACTATTTTCATAAATAACATTGCCTTGTTTAACTTGAATAATCTCAAGTACTGCAGAGTCAGGTATCGGATCAATGGCTCCTGAATATGAACCGTGAGTAATGGTAATGGTTTTTTGAATAGTGATATCTACTTTTTTAATTTCACTTATTGGAAAATCATTAACCTTCAATTCCATTACCCTTTGGCTATTTGGCTGAAAAGTATGTGGCTCTGATTCAACTGACTTTATATCTGGATCTTCATCAAAAGAAACACGAATACTGTGAGGAAGTTCAATCTCATAGCCATCAACATGAGCTTTGCCCTCATTAATCACAAATATTTTTTTTCCTCCTTCTCCCTCTTCCTTTTGCAGGAACATTACTTCAAGACCATTTACGACATAGGAACCATTGGCTTCTTTGTCATAACGAGCAAGAGCTGTAGTTACTATATTTGCTTGTGGTGGCGGTGAATGTTCTATCAATACTCCATTTTCAATATTGTAAATTGGGTAAAATTCGCCATTTGTAGAGTTAACAGTAACACTTTCTACTTGGTATCCCTAAATGATGGAAACTTTAAGCCTTGCTGCGCCTACTTCCTGATAATTTCTTGTACCAACTGCAGGATCACGAAGGTTTTCATCCTCAAGTTCTGTAATCGTAGATTCTAGATAATAAACACCTATGCGAACTGTAGTATTAAGCGGGATAACAAACTCTTTTGCCTCTACCTTTCTCACCGCTCCACGAAGATAGATTTTTCCTGACTCAAGTGTAACTTTTTCCCCATCTATGATGCAATTGCTTCCTGTTATAACATCACCATCACGAAATATTGCATCACCTATGCCTTTAAGCTTAGAGAGAGCATACTCCTGAGTCTCGTTTAGTTCTGCAGATTGCAAACCTCTTCCAGCAAGAAATAAGCTTTTTTCGTATTCTTTGTCAGGATTAAAGCGGTTATAATAGGCGTTTAAAGTCATTTTATGCTAGAAAAATTCAAAAAGTTACAACAAATGAAAAAGTTTCCCGAGTTGCAGATGTTCTGATAAGTGGTACGGTGTATTCTAAAACTAACAAAATTCCAGGATTTTCCACGTCTTTTGGTTCAAAATATCTCTGTCCTTCAGGTAATCCTTCTTTTATTTTAGTACCAACCATAACCCCTAATTCCTGTATAACTTGATTTGCTGCGTCCGTGAAATCGAAAGTAAATTTAAGGTACAAATTATTGGTTGGTACATTTGAGGACCTAAACCTTCCAGAAGGAGTTACAAGTTCTCCATTCTCATCACCTGTGCAGAAGAGAACTTCGTCTGCAGTACGCCTGCCAAGTTCATTGAGTAGTTTTTGAGAAGTAATGGGCTCCGGTGGTGTGCTTTGAACGTACTCTATAGTAACTGTACTACTCTCTACAATAGAGCTGTTTTCTGTGCACTGAATAACACCAGTACTACTATCAACTGTATAATCAATACTTGGCTGATAAGTTGTTTGTCTGATAAAAATTTTTACGTCTTTAATGGGATGGTGATCAAGCTTGATTTCGCTATCAGCTGCAAAAGTTTTTTCTACTTTATGATTGCTTTCCCAACCTGCATCACCTGTTCCCCAGGCAAGATGTATCGGCTGCTCTTTTATACTTGCTGCTATTGCTGCTCTTCCTGATTGTGTAAGAATTGACACCTGTGATGAGTTTGAAAGGCTTATATAATATATATTCAGGATTTGGAAAATTTTTGTCCAAAAAAAATGAATTTTTGCCTAATTTTTTGTTGCAGTATTATTTAAAAATCGAACTGTATTATTCTCGAAAAAAAACAATAGAATATCAATAGGTTAAAAATTGCATCTGTATTATTTATTTTTGCCCCTGTCCTACAAAGTGGACCTGTAAGTTCTCATCCTTAAAGCATTAATTGTTTTAGGGAAAAGTTATGAAACTAAAAACTGCCATAGTTGTTCAAAATATACGGTATCAAGCTAAGAGATTAAAACTTTTTGAATGCTTTGCTCATGAAACTCATGAAGATCTTGAGCAAGAACTTTTCTGTGAAATTTGGACTTATCTTGATAGATATGATGAAAGTAAAGGTAGCTTTAACACTTTTGTAGCAAGATTAACTGAACGTCGTGCCAATAACTTATTGGAGAAACAACTATGTATGAAGCGCAATATTAATAACTATGTCAATATTGAGAAAACAGAAGCTTTTGAAGATGAAGTAGCGAAACGTACTGATGTAGATTACATGATTTCAACGCTACCAAGAAAGATGCAAAAGATATGCGAACAACTCAAGTACTTTAACTTATATGAAGTTGCTAAGATGAACAACATATCAAGAACTACTTTAAATACTATGATAAGAAAAATACGTATAAAACTCTCTTCCATCTACTACAAGAGCAAAAAGAAAAATTGAACATAAATTCTACCTTTCCTGAATATATAACATATACCATTGAGGTGAATAAATGACTTTTAAAATTCTAAACAATAATGAAAGATTGAAAACAACTACAGGAATAAAAGTAGTAATTTTTGGTCCTTACGGTATTGGTAAAACCAGCCTCTTAAAGACTATAAGTGAACCAACACTATGTCTTGACTTTGAAGCAGGTCTGCTTGCTGTTCAAGATTGGCAGGGAGATTCAATTAGTGTTCGTACTTGGAATCAAGCTCGGGATATTGCCTGCCTAATTGGTGGTCCGAACCCTGCACTAAAATCTGATCAAGCGTATAGCCAAAGACAATATGAGCACGTATCAAGTAAATACAATGAAGAGTTTTCTAAATATCGATGTATTTTTATTGATAGCATCACTGTAGCATCACGTCTTTGTCTCTTATGGGCAAAAATGCAACCGGAAGCTTTTTCTGAGAGAAGTGGAAAGCAAGACATGAGAGCTGCTTACGGAATACTTGCGCAAGAGATGATGGCTTGGCTCAATCAGTTTCAACATATCAGAGATAAAGACATCATAATAGTTGGCACATTAGGTCAATATCTCGATGACTGCAATCGTCCAACTTGGCTACCTCAATGTGAAGGAGCTAAAACTGCTAGTGAGATTCCAGGGATAGTTGATGAGGTAATCAGCATGGTTGGAATCAAGAAAGATGATGGTACAGAGAAACGTTCATTTGTCTGTCAGACTATTAATACTTGGGGATACCCAGCTAAAGATCGCAGTGGCTGCCTGAATATGGTTGAGGAACCACATCTAGGTAAATTACTTGCGAAAATTAAAGCCAAAACTTTGGCTCCTATTGTTTAATTAAAAATTGGAGAATAATTATTATGGAACAAAGCTTTTTCAATATCGGTCAAAAAATTCCCTTTTTCAGCATAAAAGAGTATTTAAACGACAAAGCACCGATACCAGAAGATATAATCTCACCAAGGATTTTAACAAAAAGAGGTCTATTGGTACTAGGTGGCCCACCTAAAATTGGCAAAAGCGATTTTCTAATTTCATGGCTTGTCCACATGGCTGCTGGAGTTTCATTTTTGGGTATGACTCCAAGCAAACCTATGAAAATTTTCTATCTGCAAACTGAAATTGAATATGAATATATGAAAGAACGTTTGCAACAACTTCAACTGGATAACGAACTTTTGAATATAGCTGCCAATAACTTAATCATTACACCAAGAGTACAATTATCTTTCAGCAGTGAAGAAATAGATGAAATTAAAAATGTTATCAAAGAGCGTTTCAAACCTGATATTATTGCCGTCGATCCTCTTCGTAACATTTTTAACTCAAGTGAATATGGCAATGAAAACGACAATAGCGCTATGTTATTCTTCTTGCAAAAAATACTTGAAAGACTGAGAAATGTTATCAATCCAGATTCGGGCATAATACTCACTCACCATACAAAAAAACTATCCAAAAAAATGTTAGAAGAAGATCCATTTCAAGGCCTAAGTGGTGCTGGATCTTTACGTGGATTTTATAGCACTGGCATGGTGATGTTTGCTCATGATGAGGAAAGCACTGTCCGTCGTATCCGTTCAGAGGTATGGTAAGGATAAAAAAGAATTGACATAACATATCAAAGTAATAATAACAGAAAATGTTGATAGTAAGGTAAGGCTAGATGCTTCAATTGTTGATCAGTATTGTAGAGTTATGTAAAAACTTAGAGCAAAAAGTAGCAAAGCTTGAAGAAAAAAATAAAATCTTAGAAATAGAGAATGCTGAACTAAGAGAGAGACTTGGCTTGAACTCAAGGAATTCATCTTTACCAAGTTCAAAAGAGCTGTACAAAATAAAAAAAGACACACCAGAAGATAAGTCAGAGGGTGGCAGGAAGATAGGGGGTCAAGTTGGTCATAAAGGAAATTATCGGATAAAAATGGAAGCAGATGAAGTAATTAGAGTAAGATTACATGATACTTGTGAATGTGGTGGAGAAATTGCAGTATGCAACAAACCCTATATTCACCAGAATGTTGATCTCCCAAAAATTAAGCCTTACGTAGTGGAATACCAACTAGAACATGGGCGCTGTCGTAAATGCGGAAAAAGAAGGAGTAGCAAATTACCAGAAGGAGTTACACCTGATACCTTTGGTCCTAGAGTTAAGTCAGTAGTTGCATCACTAAGTGGGTTTTATAAGAATTCAAAGCGAGAAATAGCGAATATCATGAAAGACATCTTTAACATGAGTATAAGTGTTGGTAGTGTGTCCAATAGCGAAGCAAGGGTCTCGTCAAAATGTAAAGAAGCCTATGAACAAATAGAGGAAGAAATGAAAGCAAGCGAAATTTTGCATATTGATGAAACCAGTCACTATAACAAAGGTAAATTGGAATGGTGCTGGATGTTTGCCAACAATAAAGCAAGTCTTATGAAGTTAGCAGATACAAGAGGAATGAAGTTTTTAAAGAATAGTGCATTTTGTGATTACAAAAATCGGGTAATTACCGACAGATATGGAGTTTACAACCACTTCAGTGATGAAAAACGACAAATTTGTTGGGCTCACTTATTGAGAAATTTCGAGAGGTTATCTCATAGCTGGAATAGTGAAGTAATGAGACTTGGCCATTGTTTAAAAGATGCAGCTAATGGATTATTTACATTAAAAAACGCTTTGTCAGAAAATGAAATTAGTATTTCAAAGTTCACTAAGCAAGCTAAAGAGTTACGAAGATTTATGCAGTACTGCATGATAAAAATATCTTATATACTTGAAGCAAAAGGAGCTTCACGAACGGTAAAGGGTATTATAAAATCCGAGCCAATGATGTGGACATTTTTGGATGATCCAGAGAATATTCCATTAACGAATAATCATGTTGAGCGACAAATACGGCATTATGTTGTCTATCGTAAGAATTCATATTTTGCACAGTCAGAGCGAGGGAATAGATTCCTTGAGCGGATAATTTCGTTGTATCTCACTTGGAGGCAAAAAAAGTTAAATCCATTTCAAAACCTTCTATCTATTGTCTCTTAAGCCACACCTCTGAACGGATACGATTAACACCATGTCTTAACTTATAAGAAAGACCTTATGTTAATTTTATCACGTTTTACTTTAGTTGTAAAGAAATTTTTTTAATGTATGACAGATTTGTATAGTCGATATTTTACGTAACTTATGGCGTTTAATTGGTTATTTAGTATCTCTAAAACTTAACGAGTTGCTTTTATAACCAAAGTAAAAGGGTTAATACGGTAGCCATAATCTTTACGTGATGATCCAGGCCAACCAACTGTTTGAATCACATCATTACGTTCGATGTTTAATCCTAACTTTTTAGCTAAAGTGGTTTTTATTGTTCTTTGGATTGTGTTTATTGGTTTTCTAATGTAATGTTCTGGGTCTGCTTCTGGATCAAGATTTAGGCGCTTTTCTATTTCAGTGATGCTAAGCAACATGTGTTTTTCAGGGGGTAATTCTTTTTTACAATCATTCAAAAATTGTTCAAATAATACGCGCAAAACTTTCATACATGCTACAGCTTTCTTATTTAGAATCTCTATATTGTTTACGTAAAGTGAGCCCTCTATCAATTGCAACTTTAGTAATTCCTTCTCTTTAGGAGGTTCAATTAGATTAAGTGCAGTATGTAAGATTTGCATTGAAGTATTTGGTATGAACTCTAGTACTCCTCTTTGTGCTGCTTCTTGGAATACTTCAATTAAAGTCTTATGCTGAAAGAAAAGGTCAACCATTTTTACTATGGGCAAATCAAGAGGTATGTTTGATGGATTTTTTCTCAGTATTACTAATACGGTTGGATTGACTCTTAGCCTATCTATGGTTAAGAATGTTGGATTGGTGCAAAAATCAAGAACAATGAGATTTACAAATTGACCTTGGTCACCAACATGATAAACTCCTCTTTCCACCTTTTGCCACATGAAATGCGTATTACTTAGCTGACCTTCAAACCAATGCATGATTTTCTCTGGGTTTAAATATACAGATAAGCGATGAAATCTTTGCTTCTTGTAGGTATTAGGTAAAATATCACGGTTGCAGTTTTCACAAATTATATTATCGCATGCTTCGTTAAAGTCCTCATCAATGAAAATCTCATTGTTACAGTATGGATCAACTATATTTGGCCAATCTAATTTATCTTGTCTACGAGAGCAGATAATGTAAGACCTCTCTTGCATCTTAATTAATTCAAGATCTGACAAATACCTTGCTGCTTCGATGTAATTTTGATTTGGATTAATCCAAGAGCTGCCAGAATTAAGAAGATCAGAGATTTGCTCTTGGCAAGATTGTAAGACCATAAAATTGTTTTATGTATGCTTTAAAATCCTCTCTTTCCCTTTTATTCAGAGGATGTTCAGAGTAGTAAATTGCTATATACTCATCACTTCGCTTGAAAAATAAGCCTATCTTTTTGCCTTGAAATATTACTTTAATCGATTCTATAAATGGCACTATGTCTCCTACAAATGGCTTTAAAACATGCAATTCCGGTGCAATAGGATCATATGGAGCAACAGTCAAAGTGATATTAGTATAGCTGTAATTGAAACGATTTGACTGAAACTTTAACTCAAAAACACGAATATTTGAATCAGATTCATTAATACAAGTTTCTATAAATTTATGCACCTGTTCCGCGAAATTTTTATCCTGCACATCTACAAAAATACATTCGCAACCAAAGTAACAACTTGCAATGCTATTTGCTATTTCTATAGCTTGATCAATATTTCTAGCACCAAGATCTACCTGAGTGCCATTTAGTAGAAAATCCAAAATCATCCACTCTGCCTTATGGCCATGAATGACTTTGTTTGAATTTAACAATAAATCTATATCGCTAGCTTTGCGTATTAACACATATAAACGATTCTGATGATAGAAGAAACCTTGTAGTTGATTCTCGAAACTGTCATTTCTCTTAATGTTATCTTCTTTCAGTATTTGTTGTATGATTTCCTCTGAGATAAAGTCCTTAAATGGAGTACTTGGTCGTCTTGGTATTTTTTGTAAGGCAAAAGACATGAAACTCTTTCTTTGTATTTTTTCAAAGTGATAGACAGACTTTAAAAGATTGTAATCTGCATGAAACAGTAGAAACAGCAAAGACTTCTTGTCATATTTATTATTATTTTTTACAAGGTAGGATTTCATGAGTTCTGTAGTTAATGCAGATCTTGCAATTTCACTGACAGTAACTTCTAGTTTTGCACGGTCAAAACAGGTAATCAAGTAGTAAGTAACGAGAGAATCGGAATAATTAGCAATCACTTTACGTTTGTATTGTACAGATGTATTATCGCAACTTTCATCATCAAAGAGTTGAGCATTTAATTTATCTTTAAAGGAGTTTTGAAAAATAATATTTAATTGCTTACCAGAAAGTGAATCTATCCAAGACTGACGTATTTTTGTATTGTGAAAACGATCAAGCAAATGGTTAACAGGTACTTCTAAATCATCTTCCCAAAATTTACGATTTGGATAAATGTTCATAAGAAACTAACCACACCATAATAGCATAATAGACTATTTAAATAGTTAAGATAGAAATCTGAAAGTCTTGACCAATAATTATGCAAGGGCTGTTTACTGATTTTTAACCAAGTTTTTTCTAAAAAGTTTGCTTAAGAAGAAGATTTTTTGGACAAAAATTTTTCAAATCCTGAATATATATTATATAGCACTCTAGCGAAACAAATTCTGAATATAAATGTCAATCCTAACACTAGACCTCGGCAAGCAAACGGGCTGGGCAATTTTAACAGGTGGAGTAATTGAAAGTGGAAGCGAAAGTTTTCATGGTAGTCGTTTCAGTGGAGGCGGCATGCATTTTTTGAGTTTTCGCAATTGGCTTAATTCCTTGAAGCATAAGTTCACTGCAGTGTATTTTGAGGAAGTAAGAAGACATCTAGGAACTGATGCAGCGCATTGCTATGGCGGTTTTTTCGCAGTTCTGTCTGCTTGGTGTGAAGAGAACAATATTCCCTACCAAGGTGTTAATGTTAAAACTATAAAACGCTTTATAGCAGATGCAAGTAAGAGTGAAGTTATTGAAGCTGTAAAGGAAAAAGGTTTTTTGCCTAAAGATGATAATGAATCTGATGCTTTAGCATTAATGTTTTACGCTATGAATCTTGGTAAAGATTTTAACATATCAAAAATACCATAAAAGTGGGTCCTTTCGGCCATAATGGCGGGTTTAGTGGGTCAGACCTCAGGCCTTTTCTAGTGTTAGACATATTTTGAATATTAACTTTTTAATTATTAAGATATGAATTTAGCAATCCACTACTATCCTGTTGAAAATCTAGTCGAATATGAGCGTAATCCACGTAAGAATGATGACGTAGTAAATAGAATGTGTGCTTCAATCAGGGAATTCGGCTTTCGTATTCCAATAGTTGCAAAAAGCGATGGAACTGTGGTTGATGGTTATTTAAGACTTAAAGCAGCAAGAAAACTTGGTATGGAGAGTATTCCAGTTGTTTTAAGTGATAATTTAAATGAACCACAAACCAAAGCTTTTCGATTACTGGCAAATCAATCAGCTAATTGGGCAAAGTGGGATGATGATCTTTTAAAGGTAGAAATTCAAGAGTTAGAAGATTTGCAGTTTGATCTTAAAATGACTGGGTTTGAATTAGAAAAAGTTCAAAACTTTCTTGATGATTTAGATGGTGAAAAAGAAGATCTTTCTGACTTAGTTGTTGATGACAAAAAGGTAGAAATAACAAAGCCAGGTGATCTTTGGATTTTAGGTGATCATCGAATCTATTGTGGTGATAGCTCTGTAGTTGAATCATATAAAGCGCTGTTAGATGATAAAATGGCAGACATTACTGTTTGTGATCCTCTATATAACGTTGATTATGGTAATAGCCAAGACAAAAAGATATTAAATGATAATCAAGGTGAAAAGTATGAGCTTTTTCTCTATGACATCTGTTCCCATATTTTAGCATATACGAAAGGAGCAATTTACATCTGTGCATCATCATCAGAGTTTTCAACGTTGCAAAAAGCATTTGAGGAAGCGGGAGGAAAATGGTCAACATTTATCATTTGGGCAAAGAATCATTTTACGCTAGGCAGGTCTGATTATCAAAGACAATACGAAGCAATGCTCTATGGATGGAAAAGCGGCAATAAACATGAGTGGCATGGAGGTAGAAATCAAAGTGATCTGTGGTTTTATGATAAGCCAACACACAATACACTACATCCAACGATGAAGCCAGTAGAGCTAATGGAAAGAGCAATAGTTAATAGCAGTAGATCAGGAGATATCGTACTTGATCCATTTAGCGGCTCTGGAAGTACACTGATTGCATGCGAGAGAACAGGAAGAATTTGTAGGACAATAGAGCTAGATTCAAAATTTGTAGATGTAACTATAAAACGTTGGCAAATATATACCGGAAGAGATGCCATTTTAGCCGGTACTGGTAAAACTTTTGCAGAAATTCAAGGAGAAAAACAGTAGGAAAAAAGTGAAAATTACACAAACAGAATGGGCAAGAGAGATAGGAGTATCAAAGCAATATGTCTGTTATTTAGTAAAGAAAGGAATAGTTGAGTTGGAGGATGGTTTGATCAATAGAGAACAAGCAAATGAAGCAGTAGCGGCAATAAGAGATCCAAGTCAGCCACTGAGGAGGAAAAATCCAGAAAACGAAAATACAAGTAACCTTTCCACGATGTTGCTAAAAACTCGAATAAAAAATGAAATGGAACGAGGTAAACTTCTTGAGGCAAAAGCTAGGGCTGAGATAGGAGAACTTGTAGCAGTAGAAGAAGTAAAGCGCGATGCATTTAATGTAGCAAGAGTTGTCCGTAATAATTTGCTTAATATTCCAAATAGAGTTTCAGCACTGCTTGCATCACTGAGCGACACTGAAAAGATTCATAAGACGCTAACCGAAGAGATTACAAACTCATTACAAGAATTATCTAATACTAAATTTCAAATATAAAAAAGATTTTGAATATAAAATGGCTGATAACTTAAGTTTGGAGTTAATAAAATGTCTAACCTGGATTAGATGTAAATATTAGAGGATTAAACGGAAAAACCCCACTACATTGCGCTATAGAGTTTGATGAATTAAGTATGGTAGATCTGTTACTCACGAAAAAGAACATTAATCCTTTTATAGAAGATAATGATGGTAAAACATCTCTTGATTACGCCAAAGAAGGGAAAAAAGCAGAAATATTACAAGCGCTAATCAACAATAAATATGGATCAGAGCAAGATAGTTTACTTCATTTAGCTGCAATGATAGGTGAAGTTAATGCAGTTAGATATTTGATAGGAAAAGGTATTTGACCTTACCCAGAAAAAGTAGACAGGTAGTTAAGACGTTTTGAGGTAAAATAAAAGGTTATTTCAAAGAGGTTTAACATGGCAAGTAGAAGGGAATATACAACAGAGTTTAAATTGGAAGCAATAAAACTAGTAAAAGAAACAGGTCAATCATCAGCAAAAATAGCAAGAGATCTGGGTATTAACGGCGATTCATTAAGCAGAAAAATACAATGATAAAATGTCTGGGACAGACGCGTTTCCAGGAAAAGGAAAGTTGGCTCCTTATGACAAAGAACGGTTTGATTTAAAGAAAGAACTGGCAAGAGTAACTAGAGAAAGAGATATTTTAAAAAAAGCCCTGGGATATTTTGCAAACCAAAAAGAGTGAAATATTCTTTTATAAAAGAGCATGAAAACTGCTGTAAAATAAGAGAGCTATGCAGGTTTTTGAACGTATCTGCTTGTGGTTATTATAAATGGATTTCTAAGGAAAAAAGTAATAAAAAATCAACAAGAGAAGAGCTCATAAAAGATATTCAAAAGATATATCAAGCGTCACAATGCAGATACGGAGCTCCACGCTGAATTAAAGGTTTTAGGTAAAAATTATAACATCAAAACAGTGCAAAATGTTATGCAGGAAAATGGCATTCAAGCCCAACTTAGACGAAGGTTTAAGACTAAGAAACTTCAAACAGACAATAGAGTTATAACTCCTAACATATTGGATCAGAATTTCACCACTGATCAGCCAAACAAGATATGGGTAACTGATATTACATACATAAACACCAACGAAGGATGGCTATATTTGGCAGCAATAATAGATTTATATTCACGCATGGTAGTTGGTTGGTCAATGAGTAATTCAATAAATAAGCAATTAGTTATAGATGCTTTATTGATGGCTGTTGATAGGCGCAAACCCGTTAAAAATCTACTATTTCATAGCGATCAAGGATCACAGTACACCTCTAAAAATTATCAATTTTTACTGAATACAAAAAGTATTATTTCTAGCATGAGTCACAAAGGTTGTTGTTACGATAATGCTGTTTCGGAGAGCTTTTTTAGTTCACTAAAGAGGGAATTACTCATTGATACCTCACAACACTCCGCACAACAAGCTAGAACCGCAATATTTGAATACATAGAAATTTTTTATAACAAACAACGTAGACATTCTACTATTAACTATTGCATTCCTGAAAAATTTGATTCATCATTTTCATGAAAAAAACGTCTTAACTACCTGTCTACTTTTTCTGGGTAAGGTCACTCCATAGAAGAAAAAGAAAGTTATAAGTGGATAACAGCTCTCAAAGAAAGCATAAACAACCTTCCTGCAAATGTACAACTTGTTACCCTTGGTGATAGAGAGGCAGATATCTTCAAATTTTTATGGATCACTGAGACATTAGGTAGTTTTTATGTAATCCGTAATCGAACTAATAGAAGATTTATCTGTACTGAAATTGGAAAAACAGATTTGCAAACACGCATCACTCAACTGCCAGTAAAGAAGAAAATTTCTCTAGAAGTTAATAAAGGTAGAAACCAAAGATCAAGGAAAGCTAATATTGAAGTTAAGTATATGAAAGGCTATATACCTATCAGATCTTCTTCAATTTATGGATCAAAAGACACAGTGCATAAAATAAGTGATAAAATCCCTGTATATGTGGTAAGTGCAAAAGAAACAAATCCTCCTGAAGGATTGGAAGCTATTGATTGGACTTTGCTGACTAATGTACCAGTTAATAGCACTTTAGATGCTATAGAAAGGATAAATTGGTATAAGCTAAGATGGAAAATTGAGGAGTATTTCAGGGTTTTAAAATCAGGATGTAAAATAGAAAGCTCTCGTTTAACTACAAAGGAAAGGCTACAGAAATTAATTGCTATAAAGAGCATTATTGCATTTAAAATTTTATATTTAACAAAAGTCGCTTTATCAAATCCCATGGAAACCTGTACTAAAATTTTAAGCAATGAAGAGTGGAAGGCCCTTTTCATACGTGAGCATAAAGTAGCTACATTGCCAGAAGAACCTCCAAACATAAAACAAGCTATTATTTGGTTAGGAAAATTAGGTGGATTTATGAATAGAAAAAGTGATAATTTACCAGGGGCTATGACTCTATGGCGGGGCTATGAAAATCTTAAGGAGAGCATAGTTATGCTTCACACCATGACCTCTCAAAATTGTGGGTAAAAGTGAGGATTGAGGTCAGGTGAGTATGGCGGTAGGTATATAATTTCGATATTTTTGGGTACCTTTAAATTTTTTGACTTATGCCAACTAGCGCAATCCATCACGAGAAAAGCCTTTCGTATTCCTAAATATTGCGACATCTGTTCAAGGAATATATTTATACAATCAGTGTTGACGTTTGGTGCAAATAAGCTAAAATTCTCTCCATTTCTGGGATTAACTGCACTATAGAGATAAAAATTTTCCCTACCTAATTTTACCTTAACCTGTGTCCTACTGCCTTTTTTAAACCACCCGTGTCCAACTTTTGAATGTGTACCAAATCGTGATTCATCGAAGAAAAACAGCTCTTTTTCAGAATGCATGACAATAGTTTCATTGAGGTTTTTTTTTAAACTCCTCTTGCTTATTTTTATCTTGTCCACTATGTTGGTGTGATATATGAGAATTTCATCCTTTGCATATTACGATGTATTGCAGATTTGCTGATATTCAAACCAAATCTTTCTTGGATTCTTATTCTCATTTCTCTAATAGTAATATTGGGGTTTTCCTCTATCCACACCTCAATTTGTTCAAGTTGACTTTGGTTCAATATAGTTTTTCTACGGCGTTGAGGTGGAGAAAATAATTTTTCTTCTCTTCCAAACTTTATGTGCTTTATCCATGTAGTAATTGCCTTTCTCGAAATGCAACATATTTTTGCTACAGCTGTTATACTGTGCTTTTTTGCTGCAATTACAGCATTTAGTTTTTTTGCAACATACGCATTATTTCTTACTTTCTTCAGCATCTCTTTTGCTGATTCCACCACTTTTTCGTCCAATAATTTTGATCTTAATGCCATCTAAACCTCGCTATTTTACTTACTTCAGTATGGCTTTTTTTTTCCATTATTGTCTATTCGTTGCTTGTATAACGGGAATTGGTATTAGTCCGTAGAGATGAAACCTTTTCAGCATTAGTTGAAAGTGATCCAGCGATAAAGATTCTTGAGGTAGCAGCATGGCAAGAACTTTTGCTTAGAGAAAAAATAAACGAAGCAATAAAAAGTAATTTACTTAAATTTGCGACAGGAGAAGATCTTGATAATTTAGCTGAATTTTATGGAGTAGAGAGAGAAAAAGAAGAAGAGGACGAACGATTTAGAAAGAGAGTAAAAGCAAAAGTAAAAGGCTGGAGCACATGTGGGAGCAAGGAGTATTATAGGTATTATGCACTGTCAGCAGATAGTAGAGTAAAGGATGCGCTGGTTGAATCAAAAGTGCCAGGAAGTGTGCAGATCTCAATTTTATCAACCACAGTGTCAGAAGAGCTACTAGAAATTGTAAAAAAGCGAGTCACCAGGGACGATATAAGGGTTTTAACTGATACAGTAACAGTAATTGGTTGCAATATTACGGAAATAGATATTCACAGCAGAATGAGCATAAGTCCTGTAATATCGAAGGAGGAAATCAAGAAACAGTTCATTAAGAAGTTTGAAGCAAATAGAAGGCTGGGATGGAATGTTACAAGATCTTGGATAATAGCGAATTTATTTGTAGATGGTGTAGAAAACATAGAATTAATCGAGCCAAGAGAGGATGTTGTGGTTCTGGGGAATGAGTGTGCAGTGCTTGGCTACGTCAAGTTAGATAGGATTTAAAACGTATTTTTTTTGTTTTGTGGAATCGTACCAGTGAGGGAATTGCGTGCAATAAGTGGTTTACTGGATAAAAATGCCCAATGTTAGGGAGACGAAAGTATTGATTTTCTTCCAGAAGTTGTAATTTGTTTTTTAAAGTATGGATAATATGGTCAAATATTATGGAAAGTGTTTTTGATATTAAGAACATCTTTATTTTTGATCAGTTCTGCAATGATCTCTTGCTTACTCATAAGCTACCTAAATAAAGGAAATTAAAGCAACTTGAAAGAAAAGACAAATGAAAAGTTTATTACCGCCAAACGCAACAAAGCAAGAGCAAGCACTGGTTGATGCAATAGATTATAAGGTTGATCCAAGCTGTATCAAAGGATTTAAGTTTAGTCTTAAAGAAGAAACATTGCCGTGGATAATAGAAGAATATGGTTTAGAAGAGATACTGCGTTGGGTAAAAGATAGAAGAAAAGCCGTAGTAGAAGGAGTAAAATTTCAAAGACTGAGAGGAACTCCAGCATCACTAAAAATAGCATTAAAATGGGCAAATATAGAAGATATTACAATTATTGAAGAGCCACCCGGTAAACACTTTTTTGAGTTGCAAGTAGGGATAAAAGAGGTACCAAATGACTTCTTCGTAGATGCAGTAGTAGAGCTGGCAAAACTATCACTGCCTGTAAGGTCCAGATTGATGAGGATTTTTAACGATTATTATAATGTGCAGAGATTTATATTGGATGAGAGTTTATTTGGAGATCTTCTTTCTGATTATTCAGGGGTAAAAATAGAAAAAGATGGACCAGTGTTATCATTTGGTAGAAAGAACGCATTTGAGCTAAAAATCTTAAATCCAAGTTTTAAGTTTAGTACTTTTCGTGTTCATTATGAGCAAGCATTTAGTAATGATGTATATCGGTTAGGTGTGGCAGTACTTGGAGAAACAGAGCCTCACACAAAGGATTATAACGGTATTTATGAAAGAAATCATCAGTGGTACAATTTAAAAGCACTATATCCTCTACCGCAGAGCTTATTGCCGGAAATTAAGTTTGCGAAAGCGCAAGTTATATTATCAGACAGTTGGAACTTAGGAGAAATAAATGAGTGCTTTCCAGTTAGTAGTGTGGAGGAAAGAGGGAATAAATTTGTATTGGGAAGTAGTAAACTATCTGAACAACTATGGAACTTAAAATACGAGCAAATTTTAGAAAGGTTTAGCGTCGCTCATTTTTATCAAACAAAGAATTTCATTAACCAGAAAATAGTAGGATACGTTATAGCAGAACACAACGTTTACTATAGAAATGATTTGGATTCAGAGCAAAAAGACTCAATACACGAATTAGAAAAGCACATTTTAGTATTTTACCCGGGAGTACTGAAGTGGCATGAACATCGACATTTGCACAGAAGTTGGAAAAATAGTCAAGCAATATGTGTAATAAGTTAAATATTTATATTTAGATCCTCATATATTATATTAATAATAGGTTAAAATGTATGAAATAAAAAGAAAAGGACTTGCTTTCTCATGCTAAAAAGGACATGACTTGAATAGCAGCAGGTAAATATAAGAAATTTGTCTGGCGCTAGAAAAGCTAATTTTGTGAGGTATGAAATGAGTTTTAGCAAGAGTAAGTTTTTTAAAGAAGTATCAAATAACGGGTTTAAAAACATTAATAAAAAAAATGAAGAAGGAGAGACGATATTGCACCAAGCAGTAGAAATCTCCGATTACAAAACAGTGAGATTATTAATAAAAAAAGGGGCAGAGGTTAATGCAAGAGATAAGAATGGTTATACACCACTACACTGTGCAGTATTTGCGAAAAGCTTAGAAAATGTAAAAGTGCTGCTAAGGGAAGGAGCAGAAGTAAATGCCACTCAATATGTCACTGGATGTACGCCACTCCACTCTGCATGCAAAATAGGAGGAGCAGGAGTTGAAATAATAAAGGAGCTAGTAAAAGCAGGAGCTGAGGTTAATCAACTGAATAAATATGGTGCAACACCAATGTACTATATCTGGGAAAGTGAAAAGTATCGTCTATGTGATAGCAAAGAGAGTGAAAGGGCGAGTAAATTTCTGAGAGAAAAAGGAGGAATAACAAAAAGTAGAGAACTGACGTGCTATGGAATAGAGAGGATAGTGGGAGAAATAGCAGACATGCTGAATGGGAGCTATATGACGGAGCTAAAAATAATAGAGATAGAAGAAATAAGAAAGAGAGACAAATCACTAATAAAGGAAGAATGTGAAAATTTAGCAAGCAAAATAATGAGCCAAGTAAATGAAATGATAGATGAGGTGGTGAAAAGGAGGGCTTAGAAAAGGGATTTAAATTCAAAGAAAAGGTGAGGTAGGTCATGAGTAAAAAAGGAAAAGAGGAGTCACTATTAGAGAACTCATATAAAAATATTTATGCAAGAGACAAGAATGGAAGAACAGCTCTACATTATGCAGTAGAGGTAAAAACAGTGGAGTTATTAGTCGAAAAAGGAGCGAATGTGAATGCTAAAGATATAGAAGGATACACAGCACTGCACCTAGCGGTAACGGAGAAACGACTAGAAATCGTGAGGGAATTGATAAAATCAGGAGCAGACGTAAATGCTGAGGAATATGGAAATAAATGCATACCTCTACACCTTGCGTGCATGGTAGGTGAAAAAGAAATAGTGGAGGAGCTAGTGAAAGCTGGAGGAGAAATAGAGCAAGCGGATAAATTTGGAATGACAGCGATGGATTATGCGAAAACCAGTAAAGAAGTAACTGAAGTATTGAAGAAAGAAATAGACAGAATTGAAAAGTTATTTATGAAAGGCTAAAAATATGGAGGAAGAAATAGAAAAGAAAGTAATGAATTTAGAGAGAAAACCTTTGGGTGAGCTGAGAAAAATATGGAAGAAGGTATATGGAGAAGAAGCGCCTAGATACTCAAAGAAATATCTGATACCGAGATTAGCTTATAGAATGCAGGAAAAAGCGTATGGAGAAATGTCAAGAAAGGGGACAAAAAGACTAGAGTATCTGGCAGATCGGCTAGAGAAAGGAAAAAGAATAAGTAGCGATAAATTACCAGTAGAAGGGACAGAATTAATACTAGAGAGAGGGGAAGAAACGCATGCGGTGATGGTAACAGATAAGGGTTTAATCTACAAAGAAGAGTTTTATACATCATTGTCAGCAGTGGCAGGAAAAATAATGGGAATGAGCTACAACGGACCTTTATTATTTGGGATGCGTGATAAAAATGGAAGTTGAAAATGCTAAAAGAAGTAAGATGTGCGATATATACGAGAAAATCAAATGAAGACGGACTAGAACAAAAGTTTAATAGTCTTGATGCACAACGGGTAGCATGTGAAAAGTACATAAAGAGCAGAGAAGGCTGGGTAGCATTGGCCAAAAGGTACGATGATGGAGGTTTCTCAGGAAAGAATTTAGAAAGACCAGCAATAAAGGAATTGTTTAAAGATGTAAAAAAAGGAGAAGTGGACTGTGTGGTAGTATATACGTTAGACAGGTTATCAAGGGAAACAAAAGACAGCATCGAAGTAACGTCATTTTTTAGAAGGCATAGAGTAAATTTTGTAGCAGTAACGCAGATATTTGACAATAATACGCCAATGGGAAAGTTTGTACAAACAGTGTTATCAGGAGCAGCACAGCTAGAAAGAGAAATGATAGTAGAGAGAGTAAAAAATAAAATAGCAACATCAAAAGAGCAAGGATTATGGATGGGAGGAACTTTACCGCTTGGGTATGATGTAAAAGATAAGGAATTAATAATAAATGAGAAAGAAGCAAAGTTGGTAAAACATATATTTGAGAGGTATATAGAGCTGAAGTCAATGGCAGAACTGGCAAGAGAGTTAAATAGCCAAGGGTACCGTACGAAAGGGAAATCAGATATCTTTAAGAAAGCGACGGTGAGAAGAATAATAACAAACCCAATATATATGGGAAAAACAAGACATTACGAGAAACAATATGAAGGAAAACATGAAGCGATAATAGAAGAAGAAAAATGGCAAAAAGCACAAGAATTAATAAAGAATCAACCATATAAAAAAGCAAAATATGAGGAAGCATTGCTTAGGGGAATAATTAAGTGCAAGAGCTGTGGTGTAAATATGACTTTGACGTACTCAAAAAAGGAGAATAAAAGGTACCGATATTACGTGTGCAATAATCATTTAAGAGGAAAGAATTGTGAATCAGTAAACCGAACAGTAGTAGCCGGAGAAGTAGAAAAAGAAGTGATGAGAAAGACAGAGCAGCTATATGAAAAACGGGGAGAAAAGACTGAAGAAAAATGGAAAAATTTAAGTTTTGGAAAGCAGAAAGAAGTAGTGAAAAAGTTAATAAAGGGAGTGGTGGTAAAAGAAGATGGAATAGAAGTGAGTTCTGAATCAGAGGAAAAATTTATTCCAATAAAGAAGAAAGGAAATAAATGCACGGTAGTAGAACCAGAGGGGAAAACAAACAATGCGCTACTGAAAGCAGTGGTAAGGGCACATCTTTGGAAACGTCAGATAGAAGATGGAAAATACGTCAGTGTGAAGGAGATGAGTGTTAAAATTAAGATAAGCATGAGGAGAATACAGCAAATTTTAAGGTTAAATTATTTAGCTCCAAAGATAAAAGAAGACATAGTAAATGGGAGACAACCAAGAGGTTTGAAGCTAGTTAATCTGAAAGAAATACCGATGTTATGGAGTGAGCAATTGGAAAAGTTTTATGGCTTAGCATTGTAATGTTTATAAAAGCAACAAGAAGAACTATGAAAACACCGAAAAAATATAGGAAGGTATTGCTGGAAAACTTAAAAATAAAAAGGGTATCCAAATTACTACTACCTCATAAGGAGCTACTGTAGAGGAACCAAGGATTATGGGAGAAGATTTTGAGGTGAAAGAGCAAACCAGTGTTACAGAAACTGACACTTAGTCATATGAGGATGTCAATGAAAATAGCGAAGATCTTCAACCTGTGTATGAAGCAGAGAAGAGGTTGTAAATGCTTTAGTAAGACACTGCCGCAAAAGAGCCAAGTACTTATGATATCCAACTTCAAACTGAATCATGTAGAGGATCTAGCAAAGGAAATTCTGTAGACATCAAAAAAGGCAACTCATCCAATTATGGCTGGTATTGTCGGTACAGTATTATTGATAAGCAGTATTGCATTGTATATCATGAAAATGCATATATTAGCGGTAGTTGGCTGGATTGTTGGATTGGCTTGCATAAGTTTTGCGTTTTATAGTAATATGAAGCCGGATACGAAACTCGAAAAATTAGAAGGTCCAGTACAGCCGGGAGTGTTAAATAAACCATACGCGTCAAGTTAAGGAAAAGTGTAAGTAAAATTAATAGAGTGAAGGAAAATAATAAGGTATAAGTTCTCTTGGATATGTGAATGAGAGAACTTACAATGGACAGAATAGCTTGCTTATCAAAAGACCTCAATGAATTCTTTAATGAAAAAGCAGACAAAATATCAATTGCAGTAGATTTTATAAAAAGAAAGAGAAAACTTAATGGCTCATCATTCATAAAAGCTATGGTCTTTGGTAACATAGGAGTTGGTGATTGCAGCATAGAAACAATGTGCCAATTGCTAAATGAAGACTCGATAGAAATTACAAAACAGGGTTTGGATTTTAGATTTACTGAAGAAGCAGTGAAATGTATGAAAAGAATGTATAATGAATCTTTAGTTTTATTTAAAAATAGCTTACAGGTTGATTGCAGAATTTTGAAGCAATTTAGAAGCATTAAGCTATTGGATAGTAGCTATATTAGCCTGCCCAGTAGCATGGAAAATATGTACAAAGGATATGGCAGTAGCTATAGAGATTGCGAGAGTAATACCAAATCAGGAATAAAGCTACAGTTAGTCTTTGATTACCTGAATCAAGCACTAGATAAGTTAAATTTAATGGAAGGAATAAGGTCGGATCAAGGTTATAGGGATTATCTGAACGGTTTATCAGCCAATGATTTGCCAATATTTGATTTGGGCTACTTTGTGCCTAGTTCTTTGAAACAGATTGATGAAGCAGGTGCATATTTTGTTAGTCGTTATAAGTCTAATACCAATATATATGATATAGAAACAAATCAAAAAATAGAGTTGTTGGAATGTTTAGAAGGTCAATCCCTTCTAGAGATGGAAGTGCTATTAGGAAAAGAAGTAAAAATTAAAGTAAGAATTATATGTCAAAAATTAACTGAAGAACAGTCTATAATTAGAAGAAGAAGGGCTAGTAAGTTAGCAAAATCACATGGATATACATCTTCTCAAAAGAATCAAAAATTTGCTGGATTGGTCGATATTCATAACTAACGTTCCAGAGAGTAAAATCAGCGCTGAACAAGTATTAACAATTTACAGGGTAAGATGGCAGATTGAATTATTATTTAAATTGTATAAGAGTCACATCAGGCTTGACGAACTTAAAGGAAAACCATACAGAGTATTATGTGAACTATACGCTAAATTGTGCGCAATTCTTATATTTCATGGAATAGTTGGTTGTATAAAACTGAAAGAGAATACAGAGCTGAGTTTAACAAAGGCATTCATTGAATTAAAAAGAAGGATTAGGGAGTTGTTTTTAGCGTTAAGCAGTAAAATTAATAATTTGAGAATTTTCCTGAAAAAACTTACCACAGACTGGTCACAATTTTCTGTGAAAGACAGATATAGAAAAACTAGAGTATCCACCTTAAGTTCATTGAATTTTCTTACCCTTGCTTCTTAACTTGACGCGTATGGTTTATTTAACCATACGCGTCAAGTTAAGAAAATAAGCCCAATATAGCAACCATTGAAGGTAGGTGCCTTATTTGTTATATTTATTTTTTAAGAAGTTTTGATCTAAAATAAGGTAAATTTTTTAAAGAATTTATAAATTACTAACTTTATTACTTAACATATAAAATAGTTTTTTTCATTTCTTTTCTTCCTTATGCCACTTTTTCTTAACTTGATGCGTATGGTTTGTTGAATGTTCCCTAAAAGGATAATTAAAATTATCTTTTTATATCTTTATTTGTTGCTACTTAAAAGTATACTATACTTGTCTCATTTTCACCATTCATACTTTTTCAACAGCCCATTCTATCTAATACATTTTAGGCAAGATCAAGGGTTATAAATTACCTTTCTTCAAGCCGATTTTCGAGATTACAATTTTATTTACCCCTTGTGAGTAGCTCTCTACAGCTGGAGTTACATTAAATTCTACTATGTTTTTATCCAAAGTTACGTCATTTACCACATAGTCAGAATTCAGAAGATCACTATAATAGCTTCCGCTTCCCCAGCTACCCTCTGATATTTGCAAATACTCTTTGTCTAGCCATATAAGAGATGTTCTCTCATGATCTTCATGAAAAAATGCTAAATTTTCATCTTCATTTCCACACGGATGAAGCACCAGCGAGTATAAGTAAAAATCATCTTTAATATGCTGACCATCTTTATTATATTTGTGTACTTCATAATAAGAGTTATCATTAACAAATTCTGAATTATTATTGAAAAAATCTATAAAGTCTGTCATAATGTTGGCCCCTTTTATTAGTAAATTACTAATAGTGTAACTAATATTTTTGTATAAGTCAATATCATTTAATTTATTAACTAAACAACCATCGCCTACAAGGCGAAGGGTTAAAATTTTCAATCAATTTGAAATTGATCGTCATCATGAACTGGCTCACCTTCCTGTATAGATATGTATTCTTGTATCACTTAATCTGTAATGGTGCCAGAGCTAACGGCTAATTGCCCACAAATGTCTTTCCCAAAATTGTTTGCGTAAGCTAGCAAACTCCTGCATTAATAACCTTGAGCTTGTCCCTTTTAAAAACTGCACAATTTTACTAACACTTTGCTGAGGTTTGTACAAAATAAACATGTGAACATGATCAACAGATACTTTGCCGGAGATAATTTGAATTTCATTTTCCATTGCAACCTGCCTCAGCAACTCTCTGGTTCTGACTGCAATTTGGCCCATAAGAATCCTTTTACGGTATTTGGGAATCCAGACTAAATGTACCTTCATGTCATATTTAGAATGTGCGTTATACCTATATCGTCGCATACGCGACATCATAACTTTTCCTTCGCCTCAAGGCGAGATATTCCCCGACGGGGGACACTAAGGGCTAATTTACTAGTACAAATGCCTTGTACAAACAGGTATATTGTGCTATAAAAAGGTAGAGCAAAAATGGATTATGGCTTTGCCTAATTGGGCATTAACTGTCTCTCAACTTGATATTTTCTTTTCCAATAGATTGAAAATTGAGTTGAGCTAAAAATTCGGTTTGACACACTTTTTTGAACGTTCCCTCCGCTGAACCATGTTTTTATGTTACAGACAAAAAAGACAAACCGTTAATGCAACAAAGGCAAGTAATTCTAGCTGGTATTGTTGGTGAGGTGTTATTGGTGAGTTGTGTTGCATCTTATATTATGAAAAATACAATAGCGGTGGAATGGTTGGATTAGCTTGTATGAGTTATGCGTTGTACAGTACTCTAAAGCCAAATGCAAAACTCGAGAAAGTGGAAAATATAAAACATCCAATTGCTGGTTGATAGGAGATGATTGCTGTAAGTTGGCTTTATCTAGCTTATCGCTAGGTTTTAATATTGCATATGTAATACCACCAGCAACAAGTCCAACTACCAACGCAGCAGTCGTAACTATAGCTAATATTGATACCCAAACACCAGCGATACCACATCCAACACCTACTGTCAGTGCAGTGATAATACCCAAAGTAACACCAGTCTTTATTGCTTTGCTAGTTATTTGTTTAGTTTCTGCATTTTTTAAAAGTTGTATTATATTTTTATCTTTAGCTAGCTGTCTCGGAGTGTCACCATTCTTATTCTTTAATGAAGGATCAGCTCCTTTTGCTAACAGAACTCTAACTGTATCTAAGTGGCCATTAAAAGCAGCCAAATGTAAAGGAGTCATTCCATCTTTACTTGCTGCATTAACATCGATTCCTTCTGCTTTTACTAAAGCACTTACTATCTCTGTATGACCATTGTAAGCAGCTATATGTGATAATGCCAATTTTGCATTGTACCCTTCTGTGGTCAGTGACACACCAAATAGATGATTTATATCAAAGTCTTTCCCTTCCCACTCTTGATATGTATCTTGATCTTGTTTCTTTAATTCCTCTTTTATTGCTTCAAGTATACTACCATAGTTGATTTTACTGCATCTAGTATCTCTTTCCACTAAAGCTATGATTCCCTCTATTAAGATGATAATTTAACAGTTACTTATTTTGATGAGAAAGTCAAATTTTTACTTTTCCTAATACTGTAAGTTATTAATGATCGCTTCAGCTAATATGGAAAGATATTAAAGATCAGCGTTGCAAAGGATTGAATTATTTACTCCTTCAAGAAAGGTCATATATTTGTGAGAACAAGCCGCGTAAAAATAGGGTTGTGAAAATAAAAGCACAAAATTATTGCGACAAAGTTAGGTAAATTAGTTCATATGTAAATGTAGTAAAAGTAGGCTAATATAGCTGATTTTAGCGTATAGTAAAGTTACTATGTGAAAAAGTTCTAATGTATCACTTGGTAGACCATCCCATCCCAAAACGAACGATTCTCACCGCCCTTGGTTTTGGGTGTTGAAAATGGTTATTTTACTTGAGATCTTAATAATATATTTTGCTAAATTAATATTAATTTGCTTGCGGAAGAATTAAAGTAAATTTGTAACAAAAACATACTTTAAAAGTAATAAAATGTCGTATATTGAGCCTTTTTTCCAAAACTACTCCAAGCTAAAAAATTTCCTAAAATAGTGATTGACAAGTTTTAAAAGTGGAGTAGTATGCTTAAAATGTCCTTAAGAGCTAATTCATTATGGTACTCGAGAGAGTTAAGGGTCAAAGTATTTTTTCATTCATTGTAAGGGAGGTAATTATGGATCGTGGAGACATTGCAGAAGTTTTGTTTTTATCTATTAAGGAAGATGATCCCTACAGGGCATCTAAGCTTATTCAAATTGAACGTTGGTGCTATGCAAATTGGGAGATACATGCAGGGGATGGTGAAATAAGAAATAATTTTCTTGCACAAGTGTTATCTAGTGAAGATTGCTGGGAGAAAGTTAATAATTTACATGGAGTTAAGCTCAATGGACAAATGGTAGGTAAAAAATTAATTACGCCAAGTTCAGATAATAATCCAAATCCTTTTGGCACTGATAGATACAAAATTGCATGTGAGTGTTGTTTAGAAGAGGATATCGTCAAAATATTTGAGGATTATAGGAAGGAACGTAATGTAGAAAATGATGATTCGTTAAAGAGGTTAGTAAGTAATTTAAGCTATGGGAATCCCCTAAAAACTTTTTGGTCGCACCATATTGGTGGTTATATGTCTGAGTTAGATTTGAAAGGCCGTCATCCATATGAGTATGGGCTTGACTGTGCTATAGATTGGAAACGGGCAGAGGCAGTGGAATTCTTCTGGGATAAAATAAAATCCTTACCTGAAAATGAAATGAGTGCAAAAAAGAAAGATGAGATCTTGATGAAAAATGCAATATATGCAGCAGGACCTAACTTTCGCGTTTATCCTGATATATTTGAGTTTTTCCTTAATCAGATAAGTCCTGATAGATATCCGGAACTTTTGAAAAGGGATTTAGTAAAAAATGGTCATTATGGTTCTTTAAATAGGATGATAGATATGCTTAGCTTTGATAAATTTCAGAAGTTATTTGATTATTTAGAACCAGGTAATATTTCAGAAAATCATTATCATACCCGTTTATTCTCTATAGAAATACAAAACTATTCAGGACATTATGTAGATGCAGCTAAAAAGCTTTTCATGCACATATGGACAAAGGAAGGGTTTGATAGCCATCGTGCACTTGTAATAAATGAAGAAGTAATGGACAAGTCTCCCTTTTTCCATAAAAATCTATTAGTACGTTGGGTGGAAAGGGATTGTATGGAACCAGTATGGGCAGTACTGGATAAACTAGATTCTAATCAAATAAAGGAATATATGACTTATAAGCAAGCGAGTTATATACGTTCTGTCTTGGAACAAAAAAATGATGACTTATTGAGCAAGTTTTTGTCCTATAGTAAGCCTGCAATTAAAAATCTTGATGAAGAGGTTGTAAGTGCTAATCTGGCAGCAGTTCAGTTAAGTAATGTACATGATCAGTCTTATGTGGGGTTAGGTGATCATTAAAAAGATCTAAAAGGAGGGTTATATGCCTAAACGAAAACAAGGGGAAGTCGATAATGAGGGAGTACAAGATTTTGAGTTAATAGAGTTGTTAATTCGAGAAGCAGGTTCAAATGCAGGAGCTAGGCCAAGTACTTCAACTCAACAAGGAAGTGATTTTGAATCTTTTAAAGCAAGGTTTCAATCGTATATAGATCAGATTCCATCATATTTACATTCAGTAGGTAAAGAAGGGTTTTTTCCGCATTTCTTTTTAGGAAGCTTTTCCACTTTGATAGATACGGAAATCGCGAAAAAGCTAGACATTGAAAAAATATATTTTAGTTTTGATGGTTCGAAAACTCTGAAAGTGGCTGTTATTAAGAAAGAAAAAATCACGAGTCCAGAGGATGCAGCTAATAAAGTAAAGCTCTTTGTTATCGGGGAATCTGATAGTACAAGAAAAAAGTTTAGTTATGGTGAGCTGGATAAGATATTAGATAATGCTAACATTGTCCAGAATGATCATGTGAGGCAGGCTAGAGATAAAGGCATGCTTGGTGTGAAATTGGTAGAAATTACCAAGAAGAAAGATGCTAAAGGGAAAACAGCAGGAATATCTGTTGAAGTAAAAAGTGATAACTTAGATCAAGACACCTCTACAGCACATGAGTTTAAGGAAATAAAAAAGGGGGTATGGAATAATCCAGAAAGTGATATAGCAGAGCTGACTAATTCTGATAAAAAAGAGGTGAAAAAATCTTTGAATAAAGTTCTTAAGAAAATTGGTGAAGTTCATTCTGGATATAGGGGCGAATTTAAAGAAGAAAGGCTTTTTATTCGTGATGGTTCTCTTACCTATGCTAAAGAGGCACGAGAAGCAGCACATCATGGATTTATAGCAGGTGCTTTAGTAAATTTCCGCTATAGGCATAATCTGAGGGTTTACCTGGAGCAATTTGCAGGAAGAGGTTATGCTGACATTGTTTTAGTGCCTCGTGGTAAAAAACGAGCATTAGATGCTATTCCTATTATCATAGAGATGAAAGCTGCTACTAAGGCAGAGTTAAAAGAAGGTAAAATAGGAGAAAATACCCCTGCAACAATGTTGCAACAAACATAAAACTAAAAAAAATAATTTCCCGGCAGCTTCTACTCAAAGAACGAGGAGTTGTTTTCACTTATAGAACCAACGATCAACTGACCATCTGTTTCGATGAGTGATATATGAACATATTTATATATTTTCAAGGAAAGCTCATGGGAAAAAAGAAACTGACTGTTCGTGTTAGCTATAGTTATGAACCTAATCGGTTAGCAGAATTGTACTTATTAGATGCATATAAAAAACTAGCATTAAATAAACAAGTAAATGGGAGCCAAAAGGAGAAAATTTTTGAATGTAACAATAGAATCAATTTAAGGGGGAGCAATGATAACTGTTAGTCTGTACGCGAGAGTTTCTTCAGGAAAACAAGTGCAAGGAGATACAATAGCAAGCCAAATTACTGCTATAGAGAATAAGATTAGTGCTGATGGACATAAATTACTAAGTGAATATAAATTTATTGATAATGGTTATAGTGGCTCTGATATAATACGTCCTAGTTTAGAAAAATTAAGAGATCAAATAGCAGAAGGTAATATTAATAAGGTTTATATTCATTCTCCTGATCGTTTGGCTCGCAAATATGTACATCAAATGTTATTAGTTGATGAATTTAAGAAATTGGGTGTAGAAACAGTTTTCTTGAATTGTCAAATTGACGATAATCCAGAATCTCAATTACTATTACAAATACAGGGTATGATAGCAGAATATGAACGTGCAAAAATTATGGAACGAAGTCGTAGAGGCAAGATTCACGCAGCCAATAAAGGCAGTATAAATGTAATGAGTGGAGCTCCTTATGGCTATCGTTATATAAATAAGCATATAGGAGGAGGACAAGCCTTTTTTGAAATTAATGAAGAGGAAGCTGAAGTCATTCGTAAAATGTTTTTTTGGGTGGGAAGGGGAAGAGTAAGCATTGGAGAAGTATGTCATAGATTAAGAGCTATGTCCATCGTAACACGAACAGGAAAAAGGTATTGGGATAGGAGTGTAGTCTGTCGTCTATTACAAAATCCTGCTTATAAAGGACAAGCAGCATTCGGTAAAAAAAAGCTAGGAGTAAAATTAAAACACGTAAGACCACAGAAACGCTCTTGTGAGCAACCGAAAGACAATTATTCTACTTTTCGTACTGATAAAGAAAATTGGATTTATATTCCTGTACCTAATATTATAAACGAAGATTTATTTGATATAGTTCAAGAACAGCTAACTGAAAATAAAAGAATAGCTAGGAGAAGACGAATGGGAGCAAATTACTTGTTGCAAGGTTTAACAGTATGTCAGCTTTGTCATTATGGATATCATGGTATTAGCACTTGCTCTAGCGCTCGTCGAACATATTATCGTTGTACTGGTACGGAGCGAGGTCACTTTGGTGGCAATAAAATGTGTAATAATAGAATGATTCGTACAGATGTATTAGACGTGGCTGTATGGGAAGAGGTAAAATACCTATTGAAAAATCCTACTCGGATATTAGAAGAATACAAGCGTAGACTTTCAGAGATTAAAAAATCACCATTAGATCAAAAAAGTGACTTTCTTGAGAAAAAAGAAGATCAATTAAACTGTGGCATTGCAAGGCTTATTGATGGCTATACTCAAGGATACATCAATGAAGAAGAGTTTAAACCAAGAATTAAAGCAATGAAACAAACCTTACAAATGATCGGAGAGCAAAAGAAAAAGATATTTGATCAAAAAAGACTTGAACAAGACTTAACTCTAGTGGTGACTACTTTAGAAGAGTTTTCTTCTAGCGTTAACTCAAGTCTTGATAACGCAGATTGGCTAACTAGACGTGATATCATTAGAACATTAGTTAAGCGAATTGAGATTAACCATGAAGACGTGCATATCGTGTTTCGAGTAAAAGAGCTGCCAGACTCTTTCACACACAGTGGAAAAGCGGACCAAAGTTTATTGCAACATTGTTGCAGGAGTCAATGACCAGGTTTTACTATTACTCAAAAAGTTACAAAATGACCTTTCACTGAATGGTTATGACCAAAATGTAATAGATCAGTGCGATAGGCTAATGATAACCTCAGGATTGGGAATATTAAAGCTACTTATAAATAACGCTGCTCAAAAAGGTGAATGGGAAAGAGTTAAAGATCTTCTTGATACTACTGCTAACAGAAGCAATGCCGATATTGAAAATAAGAAAGAATGGTCAAGTACTTGGACACTTTTACACTATGCTGTTTACAATGGAAATTTAGATTTGCTCAAGGATACATATCAACTCTTATTAAGTAAAGTTATTGATGTTAACGCTAAAGACAAATATGGTTGGACACCGTTGTACTATGCTATTTATTATAATGAACCTGAGATGGTCGAGTTTTTTATAGATAAAGGTGCTAATATTGATATTAAAAACAATAATGGCAAAACACCTTTAGAGGTAGCTAATGAGTATGGTAAGCCAAAGATAATAAGTATATTTATAAATAAGATTATTGAAAATGGTCAATTTGATGTAGTTAAAAACTTCCTCAAGAAAACTGCTAAAAAAACTAGTATGAAAGACGAAAATGAATGGAGAATAAGGTGGAAGCTTTTACATTATGCTGCTTACAATGGCAAGTTGAATAGAGTAAAAGATTTGTTTAGTCTACTTCTAGAAAAAAGTGGTGATGTTAATGTAAAAGAGGGTTACTATAGTTATACTCCCTTACACTGCGCTGTCTACTATAATAGGCATGAGATGGTTAAGTTTCTTATAGAGCAGGGTGCTAACATTGAAGCTAGAACTGTGTATAGTGGTATCCGTTCAGAGGTATGGTAAGGATAAAAAAGAATTGACATAACATATCAAAGTAATAATAACAGAAAATGTTGATAGTAAGGTAAGGCTAGATGCTTCAATTGTTGATCAGTATTGTAGAGTTATGTAAAAACTTAGAGCAAAAAGTAGCAAAGCTTGAAGAAAAAAATAAAATCTTAGAAATAGAGAATGCTGAACTAAGAGAGAGACTTGGCTTGAACTCAAGGAATTCATCTTTACCAAGTTCAAAAGAGCTGTACAAAATAAAAAAAGACACACCAGAAGATAAGTCAGAGGGTGGCAGGAAGATAGGGGGTCAAGTTGGTCATAAAGGAAATTATCGGATAAAAATGGAAGCAGATGAAGTAATTAGAGTAAGATTACATGATACTTGTGAATGTGGTGGAGAAATTGCAGTATGCAACAAACCCTATATTCACCAGAATGTTGATCTCCCAAAAATTAAGCCTTACGTAGTGGAATACCAACTAGAACATGGGCGCTGTCGTAAATGCGGAAAAAGAAGGAGTAGCAAATTACCAGAAGGAGTTACACCTGATACCTTTGGTCCTAGAGTTAAGTCAGTAGTTGCATCACTAAGTGGGTTTTATAAGAATTCAAAGCGAGAAATAGCGAATATCATGAAAGACATCTTTAACATGAGTATAAGTGTTGGTAGTGTGTCCAATAGCGAAGCAAGGGTCTCGTCAAAATGTAAAGAAGCCTATGAACAAATAGAGGAAGAAATGAAAGCAAGCGAAATTTTGCATATTGATGAAACCAGTCACTATAACAAAGGTAAATTGGAATGGTGCTGGATGTTTGCCAACAATAAAGCAAGTCTTATGAAGTTAGCAGATACAAGAGGAATGAAGTTTTTAAAGAATAGTGCATTTTGTGATTACAAAAATCGGGTAATTACCGACAGATATGGAGTTTACAACCACTTCAGTGATGAAAAACGACAAATTTGTTGGGCTCACTTATTGAGAAATTTCGAGAGGTTATCTCATAGCTGGAATAGTGAAGTAATGAGACTTGGCCATTGTTTAAAAGATGCAGCTAATGGATTATTTACATTAAAAAACGCTTTGTCAGAAAATGAAATTAGTATTTCAAAGTTCACTAAGCAAGCTAAAGAGTTACGAAGATTTATGCAGTACTGCATGATAAAAATATCTTATATACTTGAAGCAAAAGGAGCTTCACGAACGGTAAAGGGTATTATAAAATCCGAGCCAATGATGTGGACATTTTTGGATGATCCAGAGAATATTCCATTAACGAATAATCATGTTGAGCGACAAATACGGCATTATGTTGTCTATCGTAAGAATTCATATTTTGCACAGTCAGAGCGAGGGAATAGATTCCTTGAGCGGATAATTTCGTTGTATCTCACTTGGAGGCAAAAAAAGTTAAATCCATTTCAAAACCTTCTATCTATTGTCTCTTAAGCCACACCTCTGAACGGATACATTCCTTTAGGCTTAGATAGTCCTTCGGCATTAACATCAGACATATCAGTTTTTACCTCATCAAAATTCCTCTCAGCAAATTCGCTTGCCACTTCTGCAAAACACTTTCTAACAAGAGGCATAATTATCGGCATTAATAGCCTTCGTGGATCATACCGTCCTAACAGATCAGTCTCCTTTTGCACTCTATCTCTTGGATCTTCCTCAAGTAAATCTCTTATGTGCTTATCAGAATATATTTTACAGCCTTTTGAAAAAATAGGAGCTAATGCTTCAATTAATACTGCCAATAACAATAGTGGACCAAGTACAGCTCCACCAACAGTTAATCCATTAGCAATGAAATTTATTGTAACTAAATAAACAGAAAAAGCAGCTAAAGGATAGTTGATAAGAAGCTTACTGCCTAGCGCGATATAGTTCATTTTACTTATGAATTCATCAGTGGAAATTTCTGAATTTTTATACTTTTCCATATAATAATTCACTAATAAACCAGAGGCTCTACTAATAGCGATGTTAAATGCTATGATCCACCATGAAAAATCAACCTATAGTAACTGTAGTTAACAGGCCTAAGGGTAGAACACTAAGAGTCCGAATAAATAGTAAGGCATTTTTACGTTCTATAAATCTTAACGCTAATTCTTTTTTATCCTCATCTACTAGGTTCTTTTTTTCCTTTAGAGGAGTAATATAATTGAATAATTGTATGCTTGGCTTTGCTATATATTGATATAACTCTTGCATTAACTTTGCACTTTGTACACTCTTCTGAAAATTATCTAAATTTGAATTTAGCAAAATCCTCCCTATTTGAGCCTGAAGTTCATTATAGCTTTTTAGGTCTTCTCCAAACGAACAATCATTTCTTTTTAGTATAGCAATCAACCCATCAAAATCTTTACCTACAGCTTCTTCCTCACTGATTTTTAGCTCGTTAAACAACTTTCTCCTATAGTGAAACTCTCTTGCCGTTAAACGCCCATCACTTTCAGCATCAACGCTGACTTTAACACAAGGATTTCCTGACTCCAAAGGTTCAATGTATTTTTTTAGCTCTTGATGAGCTTTACAAATTTGATTAAATCTATTTTTATCTCCACCCTTGTCATGATGGTTTACAAGTATCAATTTACTATATTGTTTTTTCAGAAACTTGCTAAGAGCTTGATAATCTTTACCTACAATTTGTTCAGCTTTTATCTCTAGTACGTTAAACAGATCATTATTATCATAAAACTCCTGACCAGTTAACTTAAAATGTTGACTCATTACTACACCTCACATAAATACACGATGCTATTAGTATAATATATTTAATGTTTCACACAAGCATAAAAATATCAAGCAACCACTAAGAGAAGAAACCCTCTTTCCCATCATACAAATACAACTTATCCATTCTCACTACATTAAAGTTATTTTCTTCGAGTTTGATTAGTAAATTATTCACGTCACTATTTGTAATAGTTTTCTTTTCACTATTCGCAATAAACCTACAAGTTATTTGGTCACTTAAAGATTTTGAACTTCCTGGCCAAACTGCAAGACCCTTTGAGTATATTGCTATCATCTGCAGATTACTCGATTCTAATAATCCTACTATTTGATCAAAATTGTTGGATTTGTCCCAGGCAAGCGTTATATCACTACCCACTAGCTTTTTAACTTTGTAATCTTGTTCGTAATTGTCTTGTACTTTATTTATTTTACTATCCGAATCACTGCTAATTATAAGCTCAGATAACGTTGTGGGTTTTTTCCCTAGATTATCTATAACAGCTTTTGCAAATTCTTTTGTTCCAACCTTTTGTTTACTCTTTTTCTCCTTATATAAATCAGCGGTATGTACTCCATCTTCCAAAGTCTTGAGCCATGCATCGTAGATTAGTTTTGCAGTACTCACTTGACCAATATAGACCAACATATGTACTGCGGCATTTAAAAGACCAGAAGGATTAGCTATATTTTTTCCTGCAATATCAGGAGCAGAGCCGTGAACCGCTTCAAACATTGCATATTCATTACCTATATTGCTACTTCCTGCAAGCCCTACAGAACCTGAGGTTTGTGCCACTATATCTGATAATATGTCGCCATATAGATTTTCAGTTACTATAACATCGAAATTCTCGGGTTCTGTGGCAACACGTGCCATTCCAATATCAACTATATAATGTTCCGCCTTTATATCCGGATATTCTTTTGCAATACGATCAAACGCTGCATGAAAAGCGCCGTCAGTCATTTTCATTATGTTGTCTTTAGTCAGGCAAGTTACTTTCTTTCTGTTATGTTTTTTCGCATATTCAAAAGCATACCTGCATATTTTTTCTGAGCCAGATCTAGTAATAATTTTAGTGCATTGGTACGAGTCACCAGTGAGCCTATGCTCTATTCCGGTGTAAACGTCCTCTTCATTTTCGCGTATTACAACAACATCAAATTTATCGAATTTATTTTCTATAACAGGGTGATACGAAATGCATGGTCTAATGTTTGCATACAGCCCTAAGTTCTTTCTGAGTGCAACGTTTAAGCTTTTGTGCCCTTTACCTTGAGGGGTTGTTGTTGGAGATTTGAGTAATATCTTTGTCCTTTCGATAGATTCCCAACCACTCGGAGAAATTCCATGAGACCATTCCTTACTATAAACACGCTCCCCTATTTCAATAATATCTATTGAGATCTCTGCTTTCGCTTCACGCAATATCGACAGCACCGCTTCCATAATTTCTGGTCCGATACCATCACCATATGCGACTGTGATTGGTGTTGACATAACTTCCCTACCTATAAATGATTTAATGTTAATTCAAATGATAGAGCAGTACAAGTAGCTAATATTACCCAAATCAGTATATTTATGGTTATTTAATAACGTACTTTTATATTACTTGGTAAAACATAGGTGAAGATATGGATACTGAAACGGGTGTTAAAGTAAATTATGCGAAAATTACTAAACGCGTTACAGCGTATGTAGTTGACCAAATAATATTTCTAGCCTTTTATTTATTCATTTTGTTCATGTTATCAGGTAAACACTATGCTGACTTTTTTAGCGATTTCTTTTCTGATACCAAGACAGCCCCTTCAGTGCAAAATGAAGTACTAGAAGCATTAATATATATAGTATTAGAAGTATTAATGATAATAAAACTTGGCTGTACTCCAGGAAAATTGTTATGTGGTATATATATAAAAGATGCAAATACACCTAAAAATGTTGCTTTAATGCAAGGAGTAATAAGAAGTACTTTTAAAGTGTTTTTATGGGTACCTTGCTATATTTCTGGTTGGTTTTTTATTTTACCAATTTTTGTTTTAATATTTGCAGTATTTGATCGACGCAAACAAACTTTCTATGATAAAATCGCAAAAACAGTAGTATATGATAAAACTGCAAAAAAAACTGAAGAATGCCACTTAAATTTAAACTATGTGGGAATAACTAGGCGTGTAATAGCATATATTATTGACCTTTTTATTATTATAGGAATTTCTTTAGTCTTTTTTTCTCCTGCAAAGATGGCTTTTGATCCTGATGGATCTAAACTGTTGGCTATATGCTTGTGCTTTTTGCTATCAATAATATTCGGAGTATTCATGGTAAGGAGGTTCAGTGGTACTCCAGGGCAATTGCTGTGCTGTATCTGTATAAAAGATGCAAATACATTTGAAAATATTACTCTAGTGCAAGCAACAATTAGGTATGTTTTATTTAAAGTTCCTAGCTTATTTGTATTGAGCTTTATAGTTATTGTGGGCATTATAAGAGAATCTCTTGATAACCCTTATGAATGGTGGTTTTTACTTCCAGTAAACTTAGTCTCCATAACTATAATTATAGCTATAATACTAATTTTTATATATGCAGTATTTAACCAACGCAAGCAGTTTTTTTATGATAGAATTACAAAGACAGTGGCAATAGACTACAAACCTAGTTGATATTTTTCTTTAATTGTCTGTATTACTGCCTGCAAAGTAACTTTTTTCTTTCCTATATGAGCTACCTGCTAGCTAACATTAACTACCAATATCATACCTGAAGAACCCACCTGACCATTCTAGAAAATTTAACGCTGAGTACACTTTACTTTTAGCTTCTTCCACAGTGTTTCCTTCTCCTACTATATTTAGCACTCTTCCGCCATCGGAAATCCAATTACCACTTTCATCCAACTTAGTACCAGCATGAAAAACTAGCACACCAGGAATGTTTTCAATTTTATCCAATCCTTTAATTACCTCTCCTTTTTGATAATCACCAGGATAGCCTTTACTTGCAACAACTACACAAACTGTAGCTTTGTGATTAAACTCCACCATTTTTGTATTTAACTTGCCTTCTGCAACTGACAACATCAACTTTAGCAAATCACAATTTGGATCAAGTCTAGGTAACATAGATTGTATTTCCGGATCCCCAAACCTAACATTATACTCAAGAAGCTTTGGACTATCTTTGCAAATCATTAAACCAGCAAAGAGTACTCCTTTATAGGATGTTCCCATGTTAGTCAGTGCTTGAATTGTAGGATATATTATTTTTTGGATAATTTTTTGTTCCATGTCCTTACTTATAATCGAAGGTGATGAATATGACCCCATGCCTCCAGTATTTTGGCCCTCGTTTTTTTCACCAACTCTCTTATAATCTCTTGCACAACCAAAGGTTACTACTTTCAACCCGTCAATAAGAGCAAAAAAACTTACTTCCTCTCCAATTAAAAACTCTTCTATGATTATTTCTTCACCTGACTCACCAAGATTTTTCTCCACTAGCATTGAATCTATTGCTGAAAAAGCCTCATTTTCTGTGTGGCATATTATGACACCTTTCCCTGCTGCAATTCCATTTGCTTTAATTACAAGCGGCAATTTTATTTTATTACTACGGACAAAATTTTTAGCTAACCTTTCATCAATAAAACGTTCATATTTGGCGGTCGGTATACCATATTGTTTACATAGTTCCTTCGTAAAAGACTTTGATGCCTCAAGTTTTGCAGCTGCTTGACTTGGAGCAAAAACGTTTATCCCCTCCGCAGTTAAATCATCAGCAAGCCCATTAATTATCGGCTGCTCTGGACCAATAATCACTAGCTCTATATTTTCTTTCTTGCAAAATTGTGTAACATCCACTGAATCTTGAATATTTATATTCACAAGAACTCCAAAATTTTCCATGGCCGGGCGACCAGGAGTAACATATAACTTAGTCAAGGTAGGAGACTTCTTTAAAGCCCAAAGTAAAGCATGCTCACGCCCACCAGAACCTATAACCAGAACCTTCATCTTTATTTCCTCGCTTTTCTATATGTCAAAATTATTGTTTGCTTATAACAGTATCATTACTCATGTATCTTTGCAACACGTTTGGTATTGTAACTGACCCATCGGAATTTTGATAATTCTCCATTATGGCAACAATTGTTCTTCCTATGGCTAAAGCTGAGCCGTTTAAAGTGTGAACGTATTTTTTTGTTTTTCTGTCAGTTTCTAAGAAGTATTTAGTATTCATTCTTCTTGCCTGGAACGTACCGCAATTTGAGCAGCTTGATATTTCTCTATATTTATTTTGCTCAGGTAACCATACCTCTATGTCATAAGTCTTTTGTGCAGCAAAACCCATATCGCCACTGCAAAGTAGCATTACTCTGTACGGTAATTCTAGTTTTTTTAATATCTCTTCAACAACACTCGTCATGCGCTCAAGTTCATCATTTGATTGGTCTTCAGCTGTAATACTCACCAACTCCACTTTACCAAATTGGTGTTGCCTTATCATGCCCCTGGTGTCTCGTCCTGCGCTGCCTGCTTCTTTACGAAAACACTCTGAATACGCAGTAAAACGAATAGGCAGTTCTTTTTCCTCTACTATTTTATCAGCAACCAAATTCGTTAAAAACACTTCACTTGTGGGAATTAATCTCAATTCGTCGGTAGTTAAATACGAATCGTCAGAAAATTTCGGTAGCTGACCAACATTATACATAGCTTCGTTTTTCACCAAAGCTGGGTGGTACACTTCAGTATAGCCAAATTCATTAACATGCATTTCAAGCATAAAATTTATTAGCGCTCGTCCAAGCTTAGCTAACTGTCCTTTTAATATCGCAAATCTTGATCCGGAAATTTTCGCCGCTTGTTCGAAGTCTATTAAACCTAATTTTTCTCCGAGTTCATAATGAGATTCCGGTACAAAATCAAACTGTCTTTTTCCTCCATATCTTCTCACCTCTAAATTAGAGTTCTCATCTGCGCCTATTGGCACATCTTGCGCAGGAATATTCGGCAAGTTAGATAAAACATTCACTAACTTATCCTTTTCTGCTTGTTCCTTTAAGCTAATTGCCTCTATCTCATTCGTGATGTCTTTTGACAACTCTATTTGCTCTTCACAAGGGCTCTTGCTCATTTTAAGCTTCTTTATTTCCTCTGTGATTTCATTGCGCTGCCTATTTAAATCCTGCAGTTTAGTGGTTAATGATCTTTTCTCGTGATCAATTTCTAATATCTCTTCCGCAGTAAATTCTCTAATTCCCCTGCTTTTCATTGCCTTCTCAAATTCTTCAAAGTTCTTACGTATATATTCTATATCATGCATATATTGTGCTATTACTAACCATTATTACTGTACTTCAAAAGCTTTTAATGCTCAATATTTTTACATATAAATGTTAATATTGATTTTACTTCATAATTTGCTAGAATTAATAAACGTAAAATATAATATGTTAGGCGTCATAGAAAAATACGATGAATTTAAAGAGAGTACTCACTTCACCAAACTTAAAGCTGGTGGAAGATTTGCCATTTATGCGCTTGGTATATACTTAGCAGCTACAGTTACTATCGGCTGTTTGGGACTGATAGTGGGGTCTTTCCTCTTAACCTTACCACTTGCTATGCTAATTTTTCATCCTGTAGCTTGGATCTTAATGGGAATAGTGCTTGCAGCGACATACAAGATGGTTATTGAACCTTTATTTTACTTGGTAAAAGGTTATGTTGATGAAAAAGGAACTGTAAAGGAAGAAAAGAGTCCAAAAGAGCAAAAATTCACAAGATGTAGATCATTGGATAGTGGACTAGATACTATATCAAGAAAAACAGATAATTCAGATAAGAGGGTACGTAGAAATTCCTATTCTCCATCTACAGATAGTGGTATTAGTATCAGCTCAACAAAAAGTGAGCAACCTAAACAAACAAAAGTTGTTCGATGTTATACTGTAGGGGACGGTAACTGCTTTTTCCATGCTGTGTTTGGAGCGAAGAAAGGTGATTCCAGTAAATATAGAGCTGAAAAAGCACAAGAAATGAGATTAGAGTGGCATAAATTTTTAAGTCAATTCAATTCTTTAGATGATGAAAGAATGCCACCTGCTTTAAGAGCTGAATTACGGACAGTTTTTAATATGTTTTTAGACAGGCCAAGAGATCTAACAGATAAGTATAAGGAAATAGAAAAGTTAGCTGAGCACACAAAAAAGAAAATAAAAAAGGTTGAAAAAAAGGTTGAAAAATTGATAAAAAAACTACTTAGTACAGGATTACCTGAAAATGAAGTGAGTAGTAACTTAAGAGAACTTGCTGTTAATAACCTTATCAGCACAAAAAGATATGACAAAAATTATAGTAGCGAAAGTGTGACAAATTCTTTTCTGAATGGCAAATCCATTTATAGATCTTATCTAGAGGCAATTAGTAGTCAAAATTACTTTATTTTCATAGAAGAAATTCCTATCTTAGCTTCGTTGGCAAATATCGAAATCCACCTTCATCCTCATATATCACATAATCAAGGTATATTTAAGCCAAATCCTGAAATGATAAATGAAGGTTATCAACGGAACAACGAACTATGGGGAAATAAAAAACAAGAAACAATATACTTAAAACCTGGTCATTACGAGAGAGCTAAGGTAGTAGAGGCGGAGCCTTCTCTTATAGAGAAAGCAAATTCATTTATGCAAGATGCTATAATAGCAGCTTATAATAGTGTTAAAAATGCATTTTCTAGCGACTAGAAAGCCTGTGTCCCTCCAAATAGGAAATTTGGCTATTGATTCTCCAGTAATTTTAGCTCCGATGTCTGGAGTGACTGATTATCCGTTTAGGAGTATTGTAAAAAAACTTGGTGCAGGTTTGTTAGTCTCAGAAATGATTGCAAGCAGGGCTATGATCATGCAAACTCGCCAGAGCATGCAAAAAGCAAAAGTTGATGAACTAACCGCTGTACAACTTGCTGGTTGTGAGCCTGATATTATGGCGGAAGCTGCAAAGTTAAATGAGGACATGGGTGCGAAAATCATAGATATAAATTTTGGTTGTCCAGTTAAAAAAGTTGTAAACGGTTACGCAGGATCAGCACTTATGCGTGATGAAAAAAAGGCTGCTGAGATAATAGAAGCTGTAGTCAAGGCAGTGAGTGTGCCAGTTACAGTAAAAATGCGTACTGGATGGAATGACGAAAATCGTAATGCTCCGCGCTTGGCAAAAATTGCAGAAGATTTGGGAGCAAAGATGATTACTGTACATGGAAGGACAAGGGCACAGCTTTATAATGGTCAAGCAGATTGGAAATTCGTTAGAAATGTTAAAGAGCAGGTAAAAATTCCAGTTATAGTAAATGGAGATATTAAGAGTTTGAATGATGTTCAAAGTGCACTTAAAGAATCTGGGGCAGATGGAGTAATGATAGGTCGTGGTGCTTACGGCAAACCTTGGCTGATTAATCAAGCAATAAACTTTTTGAGTGGAAATAAAGTTTCTGAGCCAACAGCCTCAGAGAGATTAAGCATAATACTCAAGCATTATGACAGTATTCTTGAGTACTATGGAAGCGATACAGGAATAAAGATGGCCCGCAAACATATAGGATGGTACAGTAGCGGGCTTCAAAACTCATCTGAATTTCGTGTAAGAGTAAATAACATAATAGACAGCACAGAGGTGAAAGAAAATATAATTGATTTTTTTAGTTAAAAACAGATTAAACATACTACCTCATTAGCTATATTCAATTTGACTGATCATAGTGCGATGCCACCACACTCTCTTCTTCATCAGAATGTAATTGATAACTATTATCACTCAGCAATTTTTCGTCATAAGTCTCAATATCAAAATATTTTTCATATTTATCTATATTTTCACAAAGCGAAAGTGCTTTCACCTTATTCATAATCAGACCCGTACCAGCAGGAATTAACCTTCCTACTATAACATTTTCTTTTAACCCACTCAAAGGATCACTCTTTCCGCAAAATGCTGCTTCCGTAAGTACTTTTGTTGTTTCTTGGAAAGAGGCAGCAGAAATAAAGGAATTAGTTTCAAGGCTTGCTCTAGTAATTCCCTGCAGAATAGGAAGATAATGAGCAGGTCGTTTTCCAGAGTTATTCATAGCATCATTTTCTCTATCAATTTCCAGCCTGTCGATATTTTCTCCAATTAAGTACATAGTATCACCAGGATCGGTAATTTCTACTTTTTGTAGCATTTGCTTTAAGATCACTTCTAAATGCTTGTTATCTATGCGCACACCTTGCAATCTATAAACTTGCTGTATTTCAGAAATCATATAGTGTGCTAACGCTTCTAACCCAAGCACACGTAGAATATCATGAAGATCAGGATCGCCATCCATCAATAAATCACCTTTACGCACAAAATCACCTTCATTGACTATTACATGCTTACTTCTTGATACTAAATACTCAACTTGAGAAGCTTGCTCATCTACAGGTTTAATTACTACACTGCGTTTTCCTCTACGGTCTTTTTCAGAGAACGTTACATAGCCATCTATTTCACTAACGATAGCATGCTCTTTAGGACGACGTGCTTCAAATAATTCTATAACCTTAGGCAAGCCACCAGTAATATCACGAGTTCTAACTGACTCTCTCGGCGTTCTTGTGATAACATCACCTGAATGAACCTTTTGGCCATCCTGTACATTAAGCACTGCACCAACTGGTATAAAGTAACATGCTTCCACACCACTTGAAAGTGTTATTACTTTTTCATTATCATCAAGCAGTGCAATACGAGGACGTAAATTAGCTACACCAGAGTGCAATTTCCAATCTTTTACTACTCTATTTGATATTCCTGTAGATTCATCCATCACTTCAGTGATTGAAATTCCATCTTTTAAATCCTGGTAAGATATTGTACCACTCTTTTCCGTAATAATAGGTAGTGTATACGGATCCCATTCCGCAACTTTATCACCAATTTTTACTAACTCACCCTCATTTACATAAAGTTTAGCACCATAAGGCACACTGTGCTTCAATTTTTCACTACCAAGGCTATCAATTAAAACGACTTCACAGGAACGGCTTATCACAATTTTATTTCCGTTTTTATCTATAATTATATTACTATTGTTTAGTTTTATTCTAGCATTAATAGAAGCTATAATATTTGAGGATTCAATACCTCTAGTCATTACCCCACCTATATGGAAAGTACGCATCGTTAACTGAGTACCTGGCTCTCCAACAGATTGAGCAGCGATAACACCAACTGCTTCACCTATTGAAACAATTTTACCAGTTGCAAGGTCTCTTCCATAACACAAAGAACACACACCAGGACTTATTTCACAAGTTAAAGGCGATCTAATTTTTATAGCATCAAGACCTGCAATGTTGATTTGCTTTACTTTATCTTCATCAATTAATTCCCCTGCTTTTAATAATAACTCTTTGGTTACTGGGTTATATATATCATTTGCAGCTGTTCTACCCAGTACAACACTCTCTAGAGATGCAACTATAGTACTACCTTCAACTATAGCTCTTACAATAAGGCCATTTTTCGTTTTACAGTCATGTTTTGTAACTATGCAATTTTGAGATACATCAACCAAGCGACGAGTTAAGTATCCAGAGTTTGCAGTTTTAAGTGCAGTATCAGCTAAACCTTTACGCGCACCGTGAGTAGAATTAAAGTATTCAAATACATTTAATCCTTCGCGAAAATTAGAAATTATAGGTGTTTCTATAATTTCACCAGAAGGTTTGGTCATTAACCCTCGCATTCCTGCTAACTGCTTCATCTGGGAAGTAGAACCTCTTGCACCTGAGCTAACCATCATATATATTGAATTGTACTTACTATTTTCATCATACACAGATATCGCTTTTAACATATCATTCGCTATTATATCTGTGCACTTAGACCACTCATCTATAACTTTATTATACCTCTCACTTTTAGTGATTAGTCCGTCTTGATACTGTGCAGAAAATTTCTTAATTTCACCCCTTGTATAATCAACGTGTGTAGCTTTAGTTTCAGGTATGACCATATCGCAACGACTAAAAGAAGTACCAGAAAATGTAGCATACTCAAAGCCAAGTGTCATCAATTTATCAGAAAATACCACTGTAGCACTTTGACCGCAGCTACGATATACTAAATCAACAATACTAGTTATTTCCTTAACTGTTAATACCTGATTTATTAAATCGAAGCTTAGATTCTCATGTTTAGGAAAAATCTGCCATAATATTAAACGTCCAGGAGTTGTACAAATAGTTTTATACTGAATGTTTCCATCGCTATTGATGTATTCCATTTTGTACTTTATATGAGAATGAATATGTAGAGTACCGTTGTTTAAGGAATGCTCAACTTCACAAAAAGAACAGAAAAGTGGTAAATCATCCTCCTTAAGTTGCTGTAAAGTTAGGTAGTATATACCAAGCACTATATCTTTACTAGGAACTATAATCGGTCTTCCATTAGAAGGACTTAAAACGTTATTAATTGACATCATCAACACTCTAGCTTCAAGTTGAGCTTCCAATGAAATTGGCACATGTACCGCCATTTGATCACCATCAAAGTCAGCGTTAAATGCTGTACAAACAAGTGGATGGAGCTGTATTGCTTTACCTTCAATAAGGACTGGCTCAAAAGCCTGAATACCAAGCCTATGTAGCGTAGGCGCTCTATTTAGCAAAACAGGATGCTCTTTTATTACTTCTTCAAGCATATCCCAGACTTCTGGCTTTTCTGCTCTTATTAACTTACTAGCAAATTTAATAGTTGGAGCCATTCCATATATTTTAAGCCTTGAGTAAACAAAAGGCTTGAATAACTCAAGAGCCATTCTTTTCGGTAATCCACACTGATTTAGTTTTAAAGTTGGACCAACAACTATTACAGAACGTCCAGAATAATCTACCCTTTTTCCTAAAAGATTCTGACGGAAACGACCTTGCTTTCCTTTCAGCATATCGCTAATAGACTTTTTATATCCAGTAGCGCCAGCTTTATTTACCAGAGCATTACGACGACTATTATCAAAAAGAGAATCAACTGCCTCTTGTAACATTCTTTTCTCATTACGAATCATAATCTCAGGAGGATTTAAACTTAACAATTTTCTCAATCTATTATTTCTATTAATAATAGTTCTATAATGATGATTTAAATCAGAAACTGCAGGTCGACCACTTTCAAGCGATACCAAGGGACGCAAGTCAGGTGGTAAAATAGGTATAGCTGTAAGTATCATCCACTCAGGTCTGTTTCCAGACTTGATAAAATTTTCAACAATACGTAATCTCTTTATAATTTTCTTTCTTCTCATTTCAGAAGCAACAGACTCTAACTCCTGTCTTAAATTCTTCCTAATTTCATGTAAATCAAGGCGTGTTAGCAATTCTCTTATAGCTTCAACACCTTGCATAGCTATAAAGCTATCGACCCCATAGCTATCTTTAGCTTCATTATAAGCTTTCTCACTAATAATTTCACCTTTTTCAAAAGAGGAAACAAGGGGATCTATTACAACATAATTATCACTATATAAAATACTTTCGATATCTCTAAGAGACATATCTAATAATGCTCCAATTCTTGAAGGAAGTGACTTCAAAAACCATATATGAGCAACAGGAGATGCAAGCTCTATATGACCCATTCTTTCTCTTCTTACTTTAGAAGATGTAACTTCTACTCCACATTTTTCGCATATACGGCCCCTATGTCTTCTTTTTTTGTACTTTCCACATAAACATTCATCATCATTGACAGGACCAAAAATTTTAGGACAAAATAATCCACCTTTCTCAACTTTGAATGTACGGTAGTTTGCAGTTGAAACATCTGTTATCTCTCCATAAGACATACGTTTAATACTTTCAGGGCTAGCAATGGAAATGCTAACCTCATTAAAAGATTGTGCGATATTAGTGTGAGATATATCTTCAATTACTATGTCATTTTGCTTCAAATCCACATTAAAACACAAGGAACGCAACTCTTTTATCATGACATTAAAGGATTCAGGAATTCCACATTCAAAGTTACTGTCACCTTTTATTACCGATTCATAAATCTTAACCCTGCCATTAATGTCATCAGACTTCACAGTTAACATTTCCTGCAAAGTGTAAGCAGCACCGTAGGCTTGCAATGCCCAACATTCCATTTCACCAAAACGCTGACCACCGAAATGAGACTTTCCTCCAAGAGGTTGTTGAGTAACCAAACTATAAGGTCCTACTGAACGCGCATGAATTTTACCATCTACTAAGTGATGCAACTTAAGCATGTACATGTAACCAACTGTAACTTTGCGATCAAACTTCTCACCCGAGCAACCATCATATAATACAACTTGCCCAGAGTTATCCAATCCAGCAAGTTCAAATAGCTTTACTATTTGTTCATCTTTTGGACCTTCAAATACAGGTGCAGTAACAGGAATGCCATCACGCAACTTATGCGCAAATTCAATGAGGTGATTATCATTAATATCACGAATATTATTACAAATAGATAAATTACTGCCACAACTATAAACCTCAATCAGGAAGTGACGTAAACTACTGTGTACATCTTTACAAGAGTTAAAATAATTCTCTACTAATGTAGTCAATTCATTATTTAATTCATCCTTATTAGGCGTATCTAAAATAGAAGCCGTTATTTCATCATCATTAATATCCTCACATTTTTTATTATCAAGATATACTGCTGCAAATTTTACAAAATCATCATCACTGAGAGATCTAATTCCCTCACAAAAAGCACGTTTGATTTTATTGATCTCATCAAGAATATTGCCTACTTTTTCTCCTAATTTTTTACAAGCCCAACCTACATGCGTTTCCAATATTTGCCCTACATTCATTCGTGAAGGAACGCCAAGAGGGTTAAGAATAATATCAATAGGAGTACCATCTTCTAAATAAGGCATATCTTCTACTGGAACAACTCGAGAAATCACACCTTTATTTCCATGTCTACCAGCCATTTTATCCCCTGGCTGCAAACTATGTTTTACAGCAATAAAAACTTTTACTGACATCGACACACCTTGAGGCAGATCATAACCTTCATGCAATTTTTCTATTTTTTGCTTAAAGTTTGCTATTGCATGTGATACTTTTTCATCAAAATCTTTTTTTAAGCTCTCAACTTGCTTAGAAATAGATTGGTTTTTCAATCCTATATCCCACCATCCCTCACGTTCAATAAAATTAATACTTTCTCGATCTTGAGAGCCAGAATTAATAAGAATTTTTCTTAATTCATCATAGAAATATTGATTAATAACATTGATTATATGGTCTCGTTCTTTCTCAAAGTCGTTTGCCTCTTTTTGTTTAATAAGAAACGCCCTTTCGTTTTCTTCTTCCCCTCTGCGTGTAAAGACCTGCACATCAATGACTATCCCTTCAATATCTGGAGATGTATATAAAGAGGAATCCACACAATCAAATGACTTTTCACCAAAAATTGTCATTAACAATTTTGTCTCAGGAGGCAATGAAAGAGAATGCTTAGGTGTAACTTTCCCCACCAAAATATAACCTGGACCAACTCTTGTACCAACCTTTACTATACCACTATCATCCAAGTGATAAAGATTTTCTTCATTAACACCGGGTATGGCACGAGTTATTTTTTCCGACCCTAAAGGAGTGTCATGTACAACACATTCAAATTCTTCTATATGAATAGAAGTAAATAGATCTTTTTTAACAACTTCACTAGAAATAATGATTGAGTCTTCAAAATTATAACCTTGCCAAGACATAAAAGCGACTAGCAAGTTTTGGCCAAGTGCCAATTCACCGTTATTAATAGCAGGACCATCAGCTATCACATCACCTTCCTTAACACAATCACCTACATGCACCAGTGGTTTCTGGTTAATACAAGTATTATGGTTAGAACGCTGAAATTTTCTTAGATGATAAATATCTACATCCAAGTAGTTAATTCCTCCTTTGTCAAAAGCACGTATAACTATAGAGTTACTATCTGAGCTGTCAACTATGCCACCACGTTTTGCTAAAACTACAGCACCAGAGCCAGAAGCTACGAAAGATTCCATGCCAGTAGCAACCAAAGGAGCAGTAGGCTTCAATAAAGGTACAGCCTGACGCTGCATATTTGAACCCATTAACGCTCTATTAGCATCATCATTTTCTAAAAATGGAATTAAAGAAGCAGCAACCGATATTACCTGCTTAGGAGATAAATCAATGTAACTTACTTGATTACTATTTACCATTACAAAGGTACCAGCATACCTACAGTATAACATATCATCAACAAAGCAGTTGTTCTCATCAAGCTTTGCGCTGGTATCGGCTATATAATATAAACCTTCATCTATAGCAGACAGATACTCAATTTGATCAGTAACAACCTTATTAACTACTTTCCTATAAGGACTTTCAATGAACCCATATTTATTAATACGAGCGTATATAGCTAAGCTGTTAATTAAGCCTATATTCTGCCCCTCAGGAGTTTCAATAGGGCAAATTCTTCCGTAATGAGTTGGATGAACATCACGCACTTCAAATCCCGCCCTCTCTCTTGTTAAACCACCAGGACCTAACGCTGACAACCTTCTTTTATGTGTTATTTCAGATAATGGATTAGTCTGATCCATAAATTGAGATAATTGGGAAGAGTTGAAAAAATCTCTTAAGACATTGGTTAACACTTTTGGATTTATAAAATCAGATGGAGAGACTTTATCTAAACTAGAAGTAGACATAGAATCAACTACTGCCCGTCCCAATTTTAATAATCCAGTTCTAAATTGATTTTCTATAAACTCTCCAACTGAACGGACTCTTCTATTTGCTAAATGATCAATATCATCTACAGATCCTTGACCATCACGTAACAATACTATTTTTCTTATAATTTCAATAATGTCTTCATGTGTTAAAGTAGTTAAATTTTCCTCATAATTTAACCCAAGGCAAGAGTTAAGTTTTAATCTACCAATGTTAGACAAATCATAATATTCCGGACTGAAGAAAAGATTACGAAAAAACTCCTCTACTATCTTTAAAACAGGAACTTCACCAGGACGCAAGACCTTATATATTTCATATAGAGCGTTCTCATAAGACATGTTTTCATCTAAGAAAAGTGTGTTTAATATGTAAGGTCCAACAGAAACATTATCTATGTTCAACACTGATATTTTATCTATAGATAATAATTCAAGCTTTTTTATATCCTCTAATTTTATAGATTCACCAGCAGATAAGACTTTTGTAGAACTAGCACTATCTATTAAATCTTCTGCAAGAAATAAACCACATATAGAATCATAAGGAATTAGATACTCTTTCAATCCGTTATCATATAGATTTTTAGCTAATTTTGAAGTAATACGAACATTAGCTTTAAGTAACACATTGCCTTCAACATTCTTTAAATCAAAAGGAAGCCTCACTCCCTTGAATTTATCAGGGGAAAAAGGTACTCTCCAGCCACTTTTATGTTTTATATACTCTATTTTTTCATAAAATTTATTAAGTATGTCATTATTTGATAAGCCCAAAGCCTTTAATAAAACTGATATTGGCAACTTTCTCTTTCTATCAATACGAAAATACAAATGATCTTTAACATCAAACTCAATATCAAGCCAAGAACCTCTATAAGGAATAACTCTAGCAGAATAGATCAATTTGCCAGAATTGTAAGTTTTTCCCTTATCACTATCAAAAAACACTCCAGGAGATCTATGCATTTGTGAAACGATAACTTTCTCTACGCCATTGATGATGAAAGTACCTTTATCAGTCATCATAGGCAGTTCACAAAAGCGAACCTCCTGCTCTTCAGCAGATTTTATAACAGTTGCAAGCTTAGAATGATCATCATCTTCTTTAATCTCTTGATATTTTTCAAGAGAAACACCATCCTGCATAATAACAAGACGTATAGAAGCAATAACCTGAGCAGAAAAAGTTATACCACGTTTTATACATTCAGATTCACTATACTTAAGATCATCTACCCTACAATTCAAAAATTCGATAGTAGCCCTATGCAAAGGATCAGATATTGGAAAAATTGTATGAAAGATAGCTTCAAGTCTTTCATTACTCTCATTATTAGGAGTAAAGGAATTATATGACCCCTTTTGGACTTTAACCAAATCCAACAAAGAATCTTTTAAATCAATCGACCTGGAATAAGAAACTCTAGGAACAAAAGCACTAGAAGCACACATATAAGAAGAATCAACCATTAAAATACCTTCACTAATTAAAAGAGCTATATCAACATAAAATTAATATACTAACATTTTATTCAAGCTCAACTTTAGTTGCTCCTGCTTCAATAAGTTTTTGCTTTATTTTTTCTGCTTCGTCTTTAGAAACATTAGCAGTCAAATCTTTGGGTAAAGACTCAACTAATTCTTTCGCTTCTTTTAAATTCAATGTAGAATTAACTTCTCTAATAGCTTTAATCACTCCTATTTTTTTGCTTGCATCAATCTCTTTGATTACAACTTTATATTCAGCTTTTTCTTGAGCAACAGGAGCATTAGCATTATCACTAATAGGCACCCCAGCACCAACAGCCCCACCAAGAAAAGAACCACTAGGCAACCCTATTTTTTCTTCTAGAACTTTTACAAGTTCAGAAGCTTCTAATAGATTTAAAGATAATATTTTATCAACCAAATCACTTGTTACATTATTCATACTTACCACCATTTAACAACAAATTTATTTTTTAGAACTATAGTAATCCAAAACTCTCATAAGCCTCATAGAAGATGAATTAATAGATAATGCTAACCGAGCAGGAATATCATAAGATATTAAACGCATAATTTTAACACGCAATTCATCCAGAGAGGGAAGCTTAGCCAATTTGTTAACATCTTCCACTGTTAATAATTCATTTATATGAGCCGCACAAATCACAGACATTTTTTCTTTGTTAGCATTAATAAAATCAACTATTAACTTTGCAGCTTCTACTATAGCACTAGAATATATAATAGCAACAGAACCAGAAAATTTACCTGATAAATAAGAAAATTTACCAGTCCTTTCCAAAGCCAAGCAAGCTAGAGTATTTTTAACTACTAACATCCCACCCATTACAGATTTTAGACTATTCCTAAGAATTAATGAATTGCTAACATTCATAGACTTGAAATTTACCAATATTAAGAAATCATTATTTACAAACACATTCATTATGTTTTGTATAAATTCATCCTTATCTTTACGCTTCACAATTTCGCTCCCTTAAATTATATCTTCTACTTTGTTTATTTTATGAGCTTTACCCATAGTTGAATTTAAAAAAACGCTTTTAAAGTAAACTCCTTTCACAGAAGCAGGTTTATTGTCTCTAATTACTTTAAGAAAGGCTTTTAAATTTTCCAGCAAATCATCAATATCAAATTTAATACTTCCTAATTTACCATGAATAACCCCATTTTTATCCGTCCTGAATTTTATTTGACCAGACTTAATGGTTTTAGTAGCTTCCGCAATGTTAGAAGTCACAGTACCAAATTTAGGGTTAGGCATCAGCCCTTTAGCACCCAATACTTTTGCAATAGGAGTGATTTTTGCCATGAAATCAGGAGTAGTGATGCACCAATCAACATTCAACTTTCTACCTTTTTTTATCTCTTCAACTAAATCTTCTCCTCCTGTAATATCAGCACCAGCTTTTTCAGCTTCTAATAAATGTTTATCTTGAGCAAAAACAGCTACTTTAATATTCTTCCCGATACCTTTAGGCAAAACTACTGTACCACGCACCTGCTCTTCAGATTTACGTGAATCTACACCTAAATTGACTGCGATATCAACTGATTCATTAAATTTTGCTGAAGCAGACTCAACAATCTTCTCCAAACACTGCTTAGAATTATCATTATATGTACTCATTTACCTAACCTTCCACAACTTCTATACCCATAGATTTTGCAGTGCCTATAACCATCTTCACTGCTGAATCTTCATTATCCACTTTCATATCAACCATCTTACACTTTGCCACTTTAATGATAGCAGACATAGATAATTTAGCCACTAATTCTTTACCAGAATTACCAGAACCTTTACTTAATTTAGCTTCCTGCTTAAGCAAATAAGCCACAGGCGGACCGCTGACAGTAAAATCATGAGAGCGATCATCCTTTATGGAAATTCTCACTGTTACTAAATCACCTACTTTATAACTAGCGTTAGCAGCGCTAGTAGCTTTATTAAAAGCTTCACAAAATTTAGGAACAGGTATACCACGCGGGCCAAGTACTGAAGCAATTTTCGGTCCTGGAACTGCTTTCCCAGCTTCCATAAGTAAGTTAATCTTAGCAACTATATTACTCATAATTAATCCTCTATTTTCTCTACTTGAGCCAAATCAAGCTCTATTATTGTTGGCTTACCTAAGATTGATACTTCAACATTAATAATTTTTTTCTCGTCATCTACCATATCTACCTTACCAGTAAAATTTTGAAAAAGACCATCATTAATTTTTACTTTTTCACCTTTCTCATAACCATAACTCAACTTTTTCGTTTCTTGAGCATTGTAAAGCGCACTACACATTGAACGAATCTCATTATCCTCAATCACCTTTGGAACATTACCATTTTTCAAAAATCCATAAACCTTAAGAGATTTTGGTATATTATTAATAAAATTTAATACCTCATCGCATAAATTCATGTATAAAAAGACATAACCAGGAAAGGACTTCCTTCGTTTAGCATTTTTTTTAGATTTTAAATCCATCTCACTTAATTCTTCACAAGGAATAAAAACCCTATTAAAATAATTATTAATATTCAATCTCATAGAATTTTCTAATATATATTGGCGCACTTTCTCTTCATAATTAGAGGCAACTCTTAAAATGTACCACTTATACCTATTAAATTCCTTACGTTTTAAAATTACTTCATCATCTGAAATCATCTCAAAATGACCAGACTCATCACCACAAAACCCAGTCATTTGATTCAAAATATTTTTGCTTTCATCACACAGATGCATACATATATATACTTCACATAACTCTTTTATATCAGATTTTACATCACATACTGTCTGATAAGGAATAAACACCTCCTTAAAGTAAACAGTATTGGTTGCCAACTCGCATATATCCTTCTCATACCCGTAATCGACTTTAATGATATACCATTTATACTTATATTCCATAAATAATTCCAAATAAAGTCTTAATTACGTAAAGAGACATAAAATCTACGAAGCAAAAGAAAATCGAAAAGCATAATATAACAGTTATTACAATAAACAAAGATGACAATACCTGCTGTTTTTTTATCCAAGCAATTCTCCTTATTTCTTGCTTTATATCGCAAAAAAAAACATACAGGTTTTTTAACATTTCTACCATAATATTAATGCAGGAGCGATAGGAATTGAACCTACAACCTCTGGTTTTGGAGACCAGCGCTCTACCAATTGAGCTACACTCCTATAATTCAAAGTTTACTCTAAAATTTCCGAAACAACGCCAGAACCAACAGTTCTACCACCTTCTCTTATCGCAAAACGCAATCCTTTATCCATTGCTATTGGTACTTGCAACTCCACTTCTATACTTACATTGTCCCCTGGCATTACCATCTCCTTTCCATCTAGCAATTTTATGCTCCCAGTTACATCCGTTGTCCTTAAATAAAACTGTGGCTGATAATTTCCAAAAAATGGTGTATGCCTTCCTCCTTCTTCTTTCTTCAATATATACACCTCCGCCTTAAACTTTCTATGCGGGGTTATTGTCCCTGGTTTTGCCAATACTTGCCCTCTCTCCACTTCTTCTCTCTTTGTTCCTCTTAGTAGTATTCCTACATTGAGTCCTGCACTTCCCTTATCTAGCAACTTCTTAAACATCTCAACACCAGTACATATCGTCTTTTGCGTCGCTTTCAGACCTATTATCTCTATCTCATCTCCTGCCTTTATCTCCCCCTTCTCTATTCTTCCTGTTACTACCGTCCCTCGGCCCGATATTGAAAATACATCTTCTATTGGCAACAAAAACGGCAAATCTATAAGCCTTTTAGGTGCTACCACATACTCATCTAACTTCTCCATCAATTTATCTATTGATTTCTTTCCATACTCACTACTATCATCCTCTAATGCTTTTAACGCAGACCCAACTATCACAGGCACTTCATCACCTGGAAATCCATACTTACTCAGCAACTCTCTCACTTCCATTTCTACCAAATCTATCATATCAGCATCAGCAACATCAGCTTTATTTATATATACCACGATATATCCAACACCCACCTGTTTTGCCAGCAATATATGCTCTCTCGTTTGTGGCATCGGCCCATCAACCCCTGACACTACCAATATCGCTGCATCCATCTGTGCTGCACCTACTATCATATTCTTTACATAATCAGCATGTCCAGGGCAATCAACGTGTGCATAATGTCTCTTTTCTGTTTGATATTCAACATGCGCTGTTGCTATTGTTATACCTCTCTTTCTTTCTTCTGGCGCTTTATCTATTTGATCATATGCTACAAAATTACCATAATGCTTTGTTATCGCCGCTGTTAACGTTGTCTTCCCATGATCCACATGTCCTATCGTTCCCACGTTTACATGCGGCTTTCCAAATGCTTCTACTATCGCTGTCATAATTACTAACCTTTAATTATACTTTAACTTTAACTCATCAACCACATATTGTGGCACTTGTTCATAACAAGAAAAATGCATACTATACTGAGCTCTTCCCTGAGATATAGAACGCAAAACATTTATATAACCAAACATATTTGCAAGAGGAACCGAAGCAGTAATTATTTTGCTATTATTACCTAAATCCAGCATATCAACAACACTGCCTCTTCTACTATTTATATCACCCATAACATCACCCATATATTCTTCAGGAGTAATGATTTCCACTTTCATTATAGGTTCTAGCATTTTTGGACCAGCTTTATTTGCCATTTCCTTAAAAGCACCTTTAGCAGCAAGTTCAAAAGCCAAAGGACTAGAATCAACATCATGAAAAGCACCATCAAGAAGAGTAGCCTTAAAATCAATCAATGGAAAGCCAGAAATTATACCACCTTCTTTTATCAACTCTAAGCCATTTTGCACTCCAGGTATATACTCTTTTGGAATAGCACCGCCTACAATTTTACTTTCAAACTGAAAGCCAAAACCAGGCTCAAGAGGTTCGAATTTTATTTTAACTTTAGCAAACTGACCAGCACCACCTGATTGTTTTTTATGAGTGTAATCAATTTCAACAGATTTAGTGATAGTTTCACGATATGCAACTTGAGGCGCACCAACGTTAGCTTCAACATTAAACTCGCGCTTCATTCTATCAATAATAATCTCAAGATGCAGCTCACCCATACCTTTCAATATAGTCTGGCCACTCTCCGCATTTACTGACATCCTTAAAGAAGGATCTTCTGCAACCAATCTATTCAAAGCAACACCTAATTTTTCCTGATCTGAGGTGGTTTTCGGTTCTATAGCAATTTCAATAACAGGATCAGGAAATTCCATACGCTCTAATAGTATAGGAAAATCAGATGAACATAAAGTATCACCAGTAATTGTTTTCTTTAATCCAACTAAGGCAACTATATCGCCAACTTTAGCTTCGTTTATATCTTCTCTGTTATTTGCATGCATAAGCAACATTCTACCAATTCCTTCAGTCTCATTCTTTCCAGCATTTAACACAGCAGATTTAGATTTTAACTTACCAGAATAAATACGAATAAACGTCAAGCTACCTACAAATTTATCCGTCATCACTTTAAACGCAAGAGCAACGAATTTCTCTTTTTCTGAAGGTTTGATCTCAATTTTCTTTTCTGAATCTTTAGGATCAGTTCCAATAATTACATCAACATCAATAGGAGAGGGTAAAAAATCAACCACACCATCTAAAAGTGATTGCACACCTTTGTTTTTAAAAGCTGACCCACATAATACAGGGACAAATTTTCCTTTAATGGTCCCGCTTCTCACACACTTTTTCAATAAATCAATTGGCAGATCGTTAGATTCAAAGTAAGTATTTATCGCCTCATCATCCATTTCAGCTGCAGCATCTAATAAAAGATTTCGATACTCTTGAGCCTTATCAAGCAAATCAGAAGGAATATCTTCATAAGAAAATTTAGCACCTAATGTTTCTTCTTGCCATATAATAGCTTTCATAGAAATAAGATCGATTATGCCTTTAAAATCTTTCTCACTTCCTATTGGCAACTGAATAACTAAAGGTGATGCGCCAAGCTTTGTTTTTATCATATCGACACATCGATAAAAATTTGCCCCGATTCTATCCATTTTATTAACAAAGCAGATACGAGGAACGGTATATTTATCAGCTTGACGCCAAACTGTCTCAGACTGAGGCTCAACTCCAGCAACTCCATCAAATACAGCAACTGCACCATCCAAAACCCTCAAAGATCTCTCAACCTCAATAGTGAAATCAACATGACCAGGAGTATCTATTATATTAATCCTATGATCATTCCAAAAACATGTTGTTGCAGCAGAGGTAATTGTAATGCCACGCTCCTTCTCTTGCTCCATCCAATCCATAGAAGCTGCACCATCGTGCACTTCACCAATCCTATTTTGTTTACCAGTATAAAATAAAATACGCTCTGTTGTGGTGGTCTTGCCAGCATCTATATGAGCCATTATTCCTATATTTCTATACCTAGATATTAAAACTTCCATACCACAATCAATCAGCTAATATTAAAAACGAAGATGAGAAAATGCCTTATTAGCTTCAGCCATTTTATACTTTTCTTCACACATCTTAAATGCACCACCACATTTATTATAAGCATCTAATATTTCAGACTGCAAACAATAAATAGTAGTTCTACCGCTCTTTTTTCGAGCAGCAGAAGTTGCTCTAGCAATCCACCTTAATGCCAAAGAAATTGCTCTATCTTGACGAATTTCAACAGGGACTTGATAAGTTGCACCACCAATACGCCGAGAGCGTACTTCTATAGAAGGGGTAACATTTTCTACTGCTGTTTCAAAAATTGATAAGGCATCTTTGCCTATTTTCTTTTCAGCTAAGGACAAAGCACTATAAGCAATCTTTTCTGCAATAGATTTTTTACCACATTTCATAATTATATTAATAAAACGCATAAGCAAGACACTACCATAACGAGAGTCAGGGCTTGTTCTTTTTTTTGCTTTATTACGACGTGCCATAAATTTTAACCAGATTTCTTTACACCATATTTTGAACGAGCTTTCTTTCGATTTTGCACACCACGTAGATCAAGAGCACCTCTTATTATGTGATAACGTACACCCGGCAAATCCTTAACTCGCCCACCACTTATTAAAACAACGGAATGCTCTTGTAAATTATGACCTTCGCCAGGTATATAAGCCGTCACTTCACCGTATCCACTAATCTTTACTCTAGCTACCTTACGTAGTGCTGAATTAGGCTTTCTAGGAGTTGTAGTATATACCTTAGTGCAAACACCCCTTCTTTGAGGATTGCATTTTCCCAAAGCTGGCACCTTCTTCTTGCGAGTTAACCCTGATCTACCTTTACATATTAATTGATTTATCGTAGGCATATACTGTAAACTTAAAACTCTAAAAATAACTAAGTCTTAGTTATAAAATAATAAACCTCAATAGTCAATATAAAAATAAACATTACTACTCTAATAATCTCAGCCTAATTGCTTTGAAAGCTACTGATAATTATATGCTAAAGCGCATATTGGTTTTAATATTAAGAAATTATCACTTGCTGTGGTCGAATTAATATAGATATGGAACAAGTAATATACTGTGATGGCTATCAAAGAATATGCAGAAAATAATGCTTATAATAGAGCCAAGAGCTTCTAACATTAATGCAAAAATACCAACCGAACTAACCGAATTACCAGTAAAGCCGGATGATTTTTACAATCCTACTCTTGACACTTAGATTTAATGCAGCTACCCTAAGTTCAAAATTCTATACTCAATTTTGCTGTTCTTGCATACAAGGAACACGTTTTTAGAATAATGAAAACAATCAGCGCTTTAATTAAAGAAGGGTCAAAGCTACTATCATCACATAGAATTGAATCACCACATTTGGATTGTGAAATCATCATGCAGTACGTACTTGGAGTAGAAAGATCATTCACAATCATGAATCACATCAATCAGGTACCAAGAAACAAAGAACTTCTATTCTGGAAATTAACAAAAAAAAGAGCAGAAAGATATCCAATATCGCAAATAATAGGTAATCGTGAATTCTGGAGTAAAAATTTTATAGTTAACCAACATGTTCTAGATCCAAGACCAGATAGTGAGACAGTAATTTCAACAGTGTTAAAATATTACCAAAATAAGAAGCAAAAAATAAAAATTGCAGATTTTGGCACAGGCACAGGCTGTTTGTTGATCTCCGTACTTAGTGAGTATGAATATGCTATTGGAGTTGGTTTTGAAAAAAGCCTGGAAGCATACAAAATTACCTGCCAGAACACAAAGAAACATAATCTTCTCAACAGAGCTAAAATATTTCCAAATTCGTGGACAGAATGCAGAGATTTATTTGATCTCATAATAAGCAATCCTCCATATATTAAAAGAAGTAAGTTAAAAGATCTGCAAGCTGAAGTGCAAAAAGAGCCAAGAATTGCTCTTGATGGTGGTATCGATGGATTGAGCTGTTACCTGAGTATTTTTCCAATATTGAAAAAGTGCCTTAAAAAAGATGGGTTTGCGATATTGGAAATAGGCGAAGATCAAAGCAATATTGACAAAATAATACCCTTATATGGACTGGTTTTTCAGGAATACGTATACGACTTGGCTGGAATGAAAAGATGCATTGTTGTAAAGCAAGATAAAGAACATGACTAGTAAAACGCTAGCTTTCTAAGAACCTGTTCATAATCTCAAGAAAGGCATAAAGTAAGAAATAGAGTGTATAAATTAGGATATATGAGGAGTGTATACCCAAGTGACATAAGTCGAGAGAAGTTTGAGATTATTTCACCAGATCTGGAGTCTTGTGGAAAAAACAAAACCAAGAAAACTTGATTTGTATGATATATTTTGCGGAGTGTTGTACGCCCTAAAAAGTGGTTATCAGTGGAGGATGCTACCAAAAGAGTTTCCAAAATGGCGCAATTGTTATGATTATTTCAAAAATGGAGTGAAAAAGTAAAAGGAAATAAAAAAAAGTATTTTGGAGTGCATGTTAAAAAAAATAGTTAGTGTGGTCCGACAAAACAATGTTTGGAAAGAAAAAATCAGCTTTTGCATAATTGACACTCAGAGTGTAAAGAACGCAGACACTGATGAAGAAAAAGGCTATGACGCTGGTAAAAAAATCTCAGGAATAAAACGCCATATCGCACAAGATATAGATGTTTGCTATTTATTCTTAAGCTTGGGAGTGTTAAATAGCATTTTACTTTTTTTAGTATGTAGAGATTTTCTAGGAATTATTCTATTGAATTCTATGATATTATTTTTTGTAACATTGTTATACATACCATAAGAATGAACTGACGAAATTTGTAAAGGAGTTTTATGGCTTAGCTACATGGTACTAACACTCAAGTAAATTTTCATCAATGACGCAATTTGCTATGTCTATATCTCACATAGCTTACAACTTGCTTTACTCCTTTTACTTTTCTTGCAATTGCTATTACAGCTTTTAATTCCGCCTTATTTTGAGCTATACCCATCAAATAAACGACTCTATCAACTGTATTAACGCTATAATTAATTGATTTAATATTTCTTTTTCCCAGAAGCCTCGTGCTTATCTCTGCTGTTATCATACCATCTACAGTAACATCTAGCATAGAAGCCATTTTAATTGGTATGACTCTTATTTCATTTATCACTTCTTTAATCTCTTTTTGCTGCCAAGCTATTTTCTCTGCTGTGAGTTGCTTTTCATGATTATCAACATTTCCAATGAGTAATACTCTTCCTTCACTCACTTTAACTTTTATAGATGAAAACAGTCCGTGTTTTAAGAGTCCCTTATTGATTCTTATTACTATAGTTGTATCATCAATAATGTTTCCCAAGGATTTATCTTGCATTGTTATTGCTGTAGCCGCTGCAGTTGCTGTTACCACTATACCACTCACAAGAGTCGTACAGCCACTCTGTGTAATCAGAAAAATTGCGAGTAAGAAGCTTGCTATTAATCTCATTATTAATTTCCAGAGTTTAGAGCTTTAATTAAAGAATATTAATAAGCTTTTTTTATTGTGTAAATACTATAAATTGAATAAGCCTTGAATATTTCTAAGACAGTACTTATCTCAATAATGTTAGTTAAAGTAATTCAGGCTTAGATTCATAGTGGAGTTAACCAGTATTATAAGTTCAGTCTGTGGTACTAAAATCTAATCTTTAAATTGCATAAGATGACAGAAGTGGTTATCTATAAGTTAATGAAGGGTTCTTGCGGATATGGCGAAATTGGTAGACGTGCCAGGTTTAGGTCCTGGTGAGCTTGCTCGTGGGGGTTCAAGTCCCTCTATCCGCACTTAAAGTCATGTAACTCAGGTTTTAAGAGAAAATTTATAATCACTAAGTACACTTTTGTTTGTATAAGAACCTGTTCTTAAGGATTGTATTTAACTTAAATTCTGGTAAAATGGCTTTATTAAAACATAAATAAAATATTGATAACAGGTTGTAATGTCTAGTAATATAACTCAAAATGCAGTCGAAGCAGATACATTAAGTAATATATATACCTATAAGGAACTTAGTGTAGATAAACTAAAGTATGAGTATGAAATCACAGTTAGTAGTGATTATATAGAACAAAAGATAAACTCTAGATTACAAGAAATAGCGAAGGATGCAAAATTGCCTGGATTTAGATCCGGAAAGATGCCTTACGATCTTGTTGTTACAAATTATAAAAACGAAGCTTTGGAATATGTGATAAAAGATACGATTGACTATTGCTCAAGTGATTTAATGAAAAAAATCGAAGTTAAGTCTCACATCCATCCTAAGGTTGATATTATGTCATTACCAAACCTGGATAAAAAGGATGAAAAAGGCGACTTTCTGTACAAATTATCTTTTGAATCGATGCCAAAAGTGCCAGTAATAGATCTTGATAAAATAAATTTGAAGAAAGTTAAGGCAAAAATCAAAGAGGGAGACATAAAAGAATTTATTGATTCTATAAAAACAAAATTTCCTAACTTTGTCTCTGTTGATGATGCTTCTTATCAAGCAAAAAACGAGGATAAACTGATAATTGACTTTGAAGGGCGAATTAGAAATAAGCTCTTTCAAGGTGGAAGTGGCAAAAATTTTACTGTTAATTTAGGATCTGGAACATTTATAAATGGTTTTGAAGATCAATTAATTGGCATGAAAAAAGGGGAAACAAAAAGCTTTAAGTTGAGATTTCCTGAAGATTACCAGGTAATTTCCCTTGCGGGGCAGGAGGCTGCTTTTTCTGTTCGAGTTAATGATATTCAGATTGCCGAAGATTTGCAAAGTGATAATGAAATAGCTAGGAGAATTGGTTTTGAAGATCATTCTTCGCTAATAAATCATGTAAAAGAAGTAATTGATAATCAGTGTAAAGAAATGGGAGATCTCTTAATTAAGAAAGAGCTATTTGATTGTTTGGATGCTAGTTATAGTTTTGATTTGCCTATAGAAGTAGTAAAACAGGAACAGCAGAGAGTGGAAAGAGAGTTGAATGCTAAAGATGATTCTTGTAAAGAAGCTGAAAGACGTGTAAAGCTTGCAATGCTATTTATGGAGTTCAGTAAAGAACATGAAATATCATTAACTCAAAGTGATATTATGAATGTTATTGTAAATCAATATGTCAGTAAAGATGTATCATTTGACAGAGTATTTAAACATTTTAAATCAGACGGACAATTTCAGGAATTAGTTAGAGGGCAAGCGCTTGAGTATAAAGTGACAGATTATATGATAGAAAAAGCTAGTAAAGAAGAACAGATTGTTTCTGTGAAAGAATTAAAGGAATTATTTGATAATATTTGATAGGAAAAGGTATGACTCTTATACCAATTGTAGTTGAACAAACTAGTCGCGGTGAGCGGGCTTATGACATATATTCAAGGCTAGTAAAAGAAAGAATAATTTTCGTAACTGGCCCTATTGAAGACAACATGGCCAGCGTAATAGTAGCACAGCTTTTATTTTTAGAATCGGAAAATCCTGATAAAGACATTCATATGTATATTAATTCGCCAGGCGGTGTTGTAACTGCTGGTTTATCAATCTACGATACAATGCAGTACATAAGGCCAGACGTTTCAACTTTATGTATAGGTCAAGCTGCATCTATGGGTTCTTTGTTGCTTGCAGCTGGTGCGAAAGGTAAGCGCCACTCTCTACCTCATTCAAGAATTATGATACATCAACCATCTGGTGGTTATCAAGGTCAAGCAACTGATATAGAAATACATGCTAAGGAAATTTTGCGAATTAAGAAAAAGCTAAATCAAATTTATGAAAAACATACTGGGCATTCACTCAAGAAGATTGAAGGAATGATGGAAAGAGATAAATTTTTGGATCCTATAGAAGCAATGGAACTTGGCTTGATTGATAAAGTAATAGCTGAGCGTAAAGATATTAAGATTGAAAACATTAAAGTTAAACAAAAGGTAGTTTAATGGATAACAATAATGATTTACACTACTGTTCTTTTTGTAACAAGGCACAAAACGAAGTAGATAAATTGATTACTAACTCTTCAGATGGTTTAAAGGTGTTTATTTGTAATGAATGCATAGAGTTATCCCATAAAGCAATAAGTCAAAAGAAAGAGAGAGCTTTTAATTCAGATCATATATCTGATATGAAGCTATTACTAAAGAAACCTGAAGATATAAAAATTTTTCTTAGTAAGCATGTTGTAGGTCAGGAACATGCGCAACACGTTTTATCTGTGGCTATGTATAACCATTGTCAATCCATGGTGCAACTTCATTCTATAAGTGATATTGAAATTGAGAAGTCAAATATAATGCTTATTGGCCCTACTGGTTCTGGTAAGACTTTGCTAGCCAAAACACTTGCTAAAGTTTCAGATGTGCCATTTGCTATGGCCGATGCGACAACTTTGACTGAGGCAGGTTATGTAGGTGATGATGTAGAAAGCGTGTTGTCACGTCTATTACAAGCTGCAAATTATGACGTTGCAAAAGCACAGTGCGGTATAGTGTTTATCGATGAAATAGACAAGATTACAAGAAAATCTGAAAGCGCTTCAATAACCCGTGATGTTTCAGGTGAAGGGGTCCAACAAGCTCTACTAAAAATCATGGAAGGTACGGTTGCTTATGTTCCTCCACAAGGAGGGCGAAAACACCCGCAACAAGAGTTTATACAAGTAGATACTAGTAACATACTGTTTATTTGTGGAGGAGCTTTTGAAGGCCTCGATAAAATTATTGAAGCAAGGAAAAAGGGAACGTCAGTTGGCTTTGGTGCGGACATAAGTCAGTCTAAAGAACAAAAGAAAAAAAATGCTTTACATGATGTTCAACCTGAGGACTTAATCAAATTCGGTTTGATACCCGAATTTGTAGGACGGGTTCCAATAACTGCTGTTCTAGATGAGCTGGATCACGAGGATTTAATACATGTGTTGACAGAGCCAAGAAATGCGCTAGTAAAACAATATAAAGCATTGCTTGCATTTAGTAAAGTAAACCTTGAGTTTTCAGATGAAGCAATATCAGCTATTGCTAAAAAAGCTATAAGCTATAAAACAGGTGCAAGGATGTTACGTGCTATCTTAGAGTCACTTTTGCTTGATGTTATGTATACAGCTGGCAATGGAGGTTTTGAAGGTAGCGCTATAACGGTTACTAAGAAAATGGTAGAATTAGGCAAAGCGACTATTAATCATAATAATAAGGGTAGTGTTATAACGGTTAATGATTAATTTGAGGCATATATTATGAGTATTGGACGTGCTGTAAACTTTAATTCTACTGTATTACCAGTATTACCTCTAAGAGATGTAGTAATTTTTCCAAATATAATGTTGCCTTTATTCGTAGGTAGAGAAAAATCTGTTCATGCACTAGAGTATGCAATAAGTAGCAGTAGTCACCAAAACGAGATTTTTCTCATAGCACAAAAAGATGGTTCTATTGATAATCCAGAGCCAGAGAATCTTTATGAAGTAGGCGTGTTAGCAAACATTATACAACCATTAATAAAACTGCCTGACAATGCAGTAAAAGTCATGATTCATGGGGTAAGAAGGGGAAGAGTTATAGAATATATTAGCTCTCACACTTTGTTACAGGCCAGAGTAGCGTTAGATGGTCATTATGAGTATGGAGAAAATGAAGATAATATTGATTTAGAAGCTTTAAGGCGTTCTGTTATAGATGCATTCGACAATTGGTGTAAACTAAGCAAGAAAAGTCGACCCGAGATTATTATTGACCCCATTGATCAAGTTAAAGAGGTTAATCAAATTGTAGATATGATAGCTTCGCACTTAAATATAAAGGTATCAGATAAGCAAAACATACTTGAAGTTTATAACCCAAAAGAGCGTTTAAAAAAAGTTTTTGCTCTTATTGAGAGAGAAATAAGTATTTTGAGTGCACAAAACCGCTTGTATAAGACAATTAAATCACAGGTTGAAAGTACTCAAAAAGTTTACTACCTTAATGAGCAATTAAAAGCTATACAGAAAGAATTAGGTGAGTTTGAAAATGGAGATGAAGGGAATATACTCAATGAATTTGAAAAAAAGATAAATGAAACAAAGCTTTCTGAGGAAGCAAAAGAGAAAGCCATAACTGACTTAAAGAGATATAAGAAAATGAATCCCATTTCTCCTGAAGCAACAGTTATATCTAGTTACTTGCATTGGTTGCTTGATTTGCCATGGGGAAAGTACAAAGATGCAAAAATTAACTTAAATGCGGCTAAAAAAATCTTAGATGAAAATCATTATGGCATAGAGAAAGTAAAAGATAGAATAATAGAATTTTTAGCAGTATTAAAGAGAGTAAAAGAGATAAAGGGTCCTATACTTTGCTTAGTTGGACCACCTGGTGTTGGTAAAACTTCTTTAGCTAAGTCTATGGCAAAAGCAGTAGGAAGAGATTTTGTTCGCATATCTCTTGGTGGTATACGTGATGAGTCTGAAATACGAGGACACAGAAAAACTTATATTGGCTCAATGCCTGGTAAAATCATTCAACACATGAAAAAAGCTAATTCATGCAACCCGCTTTTTCTGCTTGATGAAATAGATAAGATGGGTTCTGATTCGCGTGGTGATCCTGCATCTGCATTACTTGAGGTTTTGGATACTGAGCACAATAAACACTTTACGGATCATTACTTGGAAGTTGAATTTGATCTTTCAAGTGTAATGTTTGTAGCTACGGCAAACAGCTTAAATTTGCCACATCCTTTGCGTGATAGGATGGAAATTATACAATTATCTGGATATAGCGAAGATGAGAAGATCAGTATTGCTACGCATCACCTTATTCCAAAATTAAAAAAAGAGCATGGTTTGCATAAGAAGGAGTGGAAAATAACTAATGAAGCATTATACGAGTTGATACGTTTATATACACGTGAGAGCGGCGTGCGAAGCATGGAAAGGGAACTTGCAAAGCTCATGAGAAAAGCAGTTAAAGCAATATTAACTGATAAAAATAAGAAAATATCCGTAGAGGTTGGTAATTTACAAGATTACCTAGGGGTACGTAAGTATACCTTTGGCATTGCAGAAAATGAGAGTTTGGTGGGAATAGTAACTGGGCTTGCCTATACTGAAACAGGTGGTGATATTTTGATGATAGAATCAGTCCTAATTCCGGGCAAGGGAGAAATAAAATACACAGGAAAGCTTGGAGAGGTTATGCAAGAATCTATAAAAGCTGCGTATAGTTATATTCGATCAAATTGTTTATTTTTTGGTATAAAGCCCGAAAAATTCCAAAATAATGATATACATTTGCATGTACCTGAGGGTGCTGTACCAAAAGATGGCCCTTCTGCTGGCGGCGCGGTATGTACGTCTATTGTTTCTCTTATGACAAATATACCAGTTAACAAAAATGTTGCTATGACAGGCGAAGTGACATTGCGTGGTAGAGTTTTAGCTATTGGGGGCTTGAGAGAAAAATTGCTTGCAGCGCTCAGAGGATCAATCAAAACTGTGATTATACCAAGTGAAAATGAGAAAGATATGCAGGAGATTCCCTCAAATATTAAAGAAGGGATCAACGTAATTTTTGCTAAGAATATTGATGAAGTTATAAAAATTGCTTTAACTCACCCTATTACTTCAATTGATGGTGATAATCAAAATAGTCTACCTTCCTCCATAGAAAATAAAGATAGTACCTTCTCTGCGTTAGAAACATTAAAGCACTAAATTGAAAAGGTTTATGCAATTTTCGTTTCTTTTTTTAACCTAAAAGCTCTGATTTGAATATATAAATTACAAGTAACATATATGGCAATTTCATAAGTTCATTTTTCAAGCATATATTGCAATATCTCACTAGCAATTGCAACATCTTGGCGTGGAGTTTTGCCGTGTTCTATAAACACTGAGATTGCATAGCGCGGGTCATGGTAGGGGCCATAAGCGATAAACAATTTATGACTTTCACCTTTAGAGTTTATCTCTGGTGTACCGGTTTTGCCAGCAATTTGTATACTGCCTAGTCCTTTTCTATAGTTAGAATTCACCACGTCAAACATAGCTTTTCGAACCACACTAAGATGCTCATGATTCACATCAATATCAAGAAAGTCTTGCCCTGGTTTACTCATCTCAATGTGGGGAGTTACCTCCTTTCCTGTTGCAACCCTCGCTGCAAGAACCGCAAGCTGTAATGGCGTTGTAAGTAAATACCCTTGTCCTATAACTAAGTTAATGGTATCACCTAAATACCACTCTGAATATAGCTTGCGTGCACGCCAATCCACATCAGGCAACAATCCCGGAGCTTCTTCCTTAAACATTCCAATTAATGGTCCACTTCCTATACCAAATTTGCTAGCCATTTCTAGTAGAGAATCTACATTTATTTTTTTTCCTATATTATAAAAGTAAGTGTTGCATGAGAAGGCCATTGCCTCGTTTAAAGATACATATCCATGGACTTTGCTTTTTAGGCAACGAAATTTTCGTTCACCTATTTTCATATATCCCCTACACGAGAACTTTTCTTCTGGTGTTATTATTCCATCTTTTAAACCCGCAAGCGCATCTATTATTTTAAATATTGAACCAGGTGGAATTTGATATGATAATGCACGGTTTACAAGCGGTAATGAAGGATTGTTTAAATTTTTCCAAGTTTCATTTGATAATCTGCTAGTGAAAAGATTATTATCGTAAGAAGGTGAATTATATAATGCTAAAATTTCTCCGTTATTCACATCAATTACCACTGTGGAACCTTGGTGGTCTTTAAATATCTCTGCAATTTTCTTCTGTAAATCAACATCAATTGTCAGCTGTATATCTTGTCCGTCTTGCTGCGGTATGCTAGATAACTCTCTCATGATACGCTTCTTAGAATTTATTTCCTGCTCAGATTTTCCGGTCTTGCCTTTTAATACATGATCATATGTATATTCAATTCCACTAACCCCTGCTTCATTTATGTCTTGCTGTCTTTTTGTATATCCGATTATATGAGAACATATCGAACCAAACGGGTAATAACGTTTATAAAGAGCAGTTATTTTTGTATCTGATGATTTTGTTGCATCAGGTTTAATTTCTGATAACATCTGCAAATCAACTTCCCTAGTAAAGGTTTTTTGCCCATCAAATAAAACAATATACGAAATTTTGTTTACTGCGAGTTCAACGCTATTCCTATCCAAAATCCTGCCTCGTTTAGGCACAATAGTAACAACTTTTATCCTATTATTATTGGATAGCACTTCATATTTTTGTCTATCTCGTACTTGTAAAGTATACAACCTATAACTAAAAATAGCAGAAATAGTAAGCTGAATACCACCTAATATGAATGCCCTGCGGTTGAAGACCTTGTTTTTTGTCCACATAGAATTCCTTTAGAACGCACTCATCCTCCTTTTATTGGCACATTTCTAGCTTTCACTACATCACAAACCCTTTCTTCCCACTCACTTAAGGTAACAAGTTTGTAACCCGATTTTTTTAGTATTTCAATAATCTGAGGTAAAGCTTCAACTGTATTTGATTTGTTATCGTGATCATGGAACAATATAATCGCTCCATTATGTACATTGCTTAAAACTCTTTCAACCAAAATCTCTGATTTATCACCTTGCCAATCCAGAGAATCGACTGTCCATAATATGGAATACATATTTAATCGATTAGTATTTTCGATCAAATTATCATTGTGACATCCATATGGTGGACGAAACCATTTTACATTCTGTTCTGTTGCATTTTTAATTGCCACATTTGTCTTTTCCAGTTCTTGCAATTGCTCCTCACTTGAAAGTGATGTCAACTTCCTATGCGACCAAGAATGATTACCTAATTCATGACCTGCTTGATGGATCTTTTCTACTATTTTAGATGTTTTTTTATTTATGCGTTCACCAAGCAAAAAAAATGTCGCTTTTGTTTTATTGCTCTCCAGAATATTAATAATATCTCCTGATCTATTATAAGATGGACCATCATCAAACGTAAGCGCAACGAACTTATCGTTGTTATTCAATAATTTCTTTATATTACTTAAATTTTTATATGATAGATCCAAATCACAATTGAGCCCACGATATGGTAAGTTAAAGTTACAATCACTACAGAAAACTGCGCTTGAATATAGCAAAAGAAAAGCGATTATTCTTATAAACATATATAATCAGCAAAGTGATAGAGTACTACACTTTTTTGCTAAATTAAACCACTTTTAACGTATCCGTTCAGAGGTGTGGCTTAAGAGACAATAGATAGAAGGTTTTGAAATGGATTTAACTTTTTTTGCCTCCAAGTGAGATACAACGAAATTATCCGCTCAAGGAATCTATTCCCTCGCTCTGACTGTGCAAAATATGAATTCTTACGATAGACAACATAATGCCGTATTTGTCGCTCAACATGATTATTCGTTAATGGAATATTCTCTGGATCATCCAAAAATGTCCACATCATTGGCTCGGATTTTATAATACCCTTTACCGTTCGTGAAGCTCCTTTTGCTTCAAGTATATAAGATATTTTTATCATGCAGTACTGCATAAATCTTCGTAACTCTTTAGCTTGCTTAGTGAACTTTGAAATACTAATTTCATTTTCTGACAAAGCGTTTTTAATGTAAATAATCCATTAGCTGCATCTTTTAAACAATGGCCAAGTCTCATTACTTCACTATTCCAGCTATGAGATAACCTCTCGAAATTTCTCAATAAGTGAGCCCAACAAATTTGTCGTTTTTCATCACTGAAGTGGTTGTAAACTCCATATCTGTCGGTAATTACCCGATTTTTGTAATCACAAAATGCACTATTCTTTAAAAACTTCATTCCTCTTGTATCTGCTAACTTCATAAGACTTGCTTTATTGTTGGCAAACATCCAGCACCATTCCAATTTACCTTTGTTATAGTGACTGGTTTCATCAATATGCAAAATTTCGCTTGCTTTCATTTCTTCCTCTATTTGTTCATAGGCTTCTTTACATTTTGACGAGACCCTTGCTTCGCTATTGGACACACTACCAACACTTATACTCATGTTAAAGATGTCTTTCATGATATTCGCTATTTCTCGCTTTGAATTCTTATAAAACCCACTTAGTGATGCAACTACTGACTTAACTCTAGGACCAAAGGTATCAGGTGTAACTCCTTCTGGTAATTTGCTACTCCTTCTTTTTCCGCATTTACGACAGCGCCCATGTTCTAGTTGGTATTCCACTACGTAAGGCTTAATTTTTGGGAGATCAACATTCTGGTGAATATAGGGTTTGTTGCATACTGCAATTTCTCCACCACATTCACAAGTATCATGTAATCTTACTCTAATTACTTCATCTGCTTCCATTTTTATCCGATAATTTCCTTTATGACCAACTTGACCCCCTATCTTCCTGCCACCCTCTGACTTATCTTCTGGTGTGTCTTTTTTTATTTTGTACAGCTCTTTTGAACTTGGTAAAGATGAATTCCTTGAGTTCAAGCCAAGTCTCTCTCTTAGTTCAGCATTCTCTATTTCTAAGATTTTATTTTTTTCTTCAAGCTTTGCTACTTTTTGCTCTAAGTTTTTACATAACTCTACAATACTGATCAACAATTGAAGCATCTAGCCTTACCTTACTATCAACATTTTCTGTTATTATTACTTTGATATGTTATGTCAATTCTTTTTTATCCTTACCATACCTCTGAACGGATACCTTTTAACAGCTACTGTTTACTTCGTTACTTTGTCAATATATTATATTAATAACTTTATATAATATAGTATGATTGCAAATATAAATACCGTTACACTTCAGGGAACCAGCACAGTAAATGTTAATGCACAAATTCACATGGCAAATGGTATTCCAGCTTTTAAAGCAACAAGGACAACATTGCAAATTTAGAGTTCAAAAGGGTTATTCCTCGAGAACTACTGCGTCAGAAAGCTGGCGTTGAATTTGTATATAATGTTGACCTTGGAGGTTTTTATGAATAATAGTGAGAGAAAAGAAAAATTGGAAACTCGCATTTTATCAAGTAGAGGCAGGTCTTTACTTGACCATGAGCTACTGGAACGTACTCTATCTGAATGTGAAGAAGGAAGAGAAGTGGCCAAAAAGCTAATAGAGCTCTTTAGTAGTTTAGGAAGGGTAATTAACGCTGACTTTCATGAGCTAAAAAATGTTACAGGAATGAATGATGGAGCAATAGCAAGTATCTTTTGTCTGAAAGAGATTTTCGATAGGATACTGAAAGGTAAGTTAAAAAAGCTGTCGATTCTTGATAACAGAGAAGAGCTACTAAAATACTTTAAAACAGCAATAGGGCAGTCACGAAAGGAAAGCTTGCGAGTAATATACTTAGATCGAAGTGGTCATTTGATATACGAGTATATTCAAGACTGTGGAACTATAGACAGAGTACCTCTATATGTGAGAGAAATAATCAAACAGGGATTACTGATCGATGCATCATCTATTGCAATTTCACATAATCATCCAAGTGGAGATACAGAACCATCAAAGGAGGATGAGGATAACACACTTACATTAGCTGCAACCTGCGAAAATGTAGGAATGAAATTAATAGATCACATAATCGTAACACAGAAGAGCCACTTTAGTTTTTATGATAGTGGTTTATTGTAATCTGTAGACCGGAAGGAAAGTTCTCCAACTTTCCTTCTTTTTTTCTACTTCATAAATTAAAAAATTCAATATAAGCTTGAGCAGCTAAAATTAGTAATGAAAGTTGGAATTAGGCAAAAAAATAAAAGAACTTAGATTATACTGTGGTTTAACTCAAACTGAGTTGGGAAAGAAAATAGGCGTTTCGTATAGACAAATACAAAGGTACGAAAATAGTTCAAACCAAATTTTGGCCAGTAGGCTATACGACTTAGCAAAAGCACTATCGATTAATGTGGCTGATTTTTTTACTGATGTGCATGTCGACTCACATGAAACTTATGATGAAGAAATACTAAAATTAGTCAAAGGATATAATGAAATTAAAAGCAAAAGGTTACGTAGCGTAGTTTATATATTGGTAAAATCTTTTTCTCAAAGTTACAATGAGAGTTAGTATTGCTTCAATACCTCAGTTAATATATTAATAAATGATTGTACAAGATGAACAACATCCTATTGATAAACAAATAGGTGAAAGAATAAGGAAGAGAAGGTTAATATGCGGTTTTAGCCAAAGAGACTTAGGAAAAAAGCTCGGAATTTCATTTCAGCATATACAAGGATATGAAACTGGAGAGGTAAGGCTTGTAATTGATAGATTGTATAATTTGGCAGAAGCTTTGTCCGTTGATATGTCATATTTTTTTACCAAAGCTTCTGAAGACTTACACGATAAGGCCTTTTGTAGCGATGTGGGTAGTGAAGAAATATCAAGGCTAGTGAGGGAATACAGGAAAATTAAGGATGAAACGTTGCGTAATATTGTGCATTCAGTGATAAAAGCGCTTGCCAATAAATAATATTGCCTGAATATATCTTCAATCCACTTCTACAAGCAATGCTAGTTAAGGTAAATTTTTTATGGTAATTTTGATTAAATTTCAAGAACTACTTTACTTTGCAATAATTATGGCTATGTAAAAACATAGCCACCAATCAAGAACGTCCTACAGATGTCGTTTTGGTATCTTTTAATTTGCTCACCCAAGAAAAGGTCTCACTACTTTTAGAATTTTGGTCGCCCCACCTTCCACATCTAGTAAAGCTGCCTTTTTCCACTACTTCTTTAACAGACATTCCAGCAAATAAACAACCCTTTCCTACGATTTCTCCTATTTCTTGCAACTCGTTCCACATTTCTTCATCTATCTACCTCAACTTGTACTTGATGATAGTCTTCTGTGTCATGATATACCATTAAATTTAGCTCTCCTAGGCTAGTGCAAAGTGTTACTGTAAAAGCGCTGTTATCGGATATATCTACGTAATTTCTTTTACCGTCTTTCCCAGTTTTGACCTCAACTTCACCATCACCTATTTTTATGATACTACCGCCAAGGTTTAAGTCTCCTTTACTTAAGCCCAAATTTTTTGCACCTTCTACAACTTTGGCAACATCAACTATGCAGCTATGTGAAAATTCAATATAGAAGGTCTTATTATCGATTTCTACATCTTCAACAGTTCCTTCTATAGTAGCGTCTTCTCCAACTTCCCTAAGTTTCTTGAGCCTACTATATATTTGTGGCTCAATTTCTTTTTGCACTTTTTGATACATTTCAGCTATTTTCTTATCAACTTGTACATTAAAATCTGCTCCATGTAAGGCTAACTTTCTGATTATATCTTCTTGTTTATTTTCTTTGAATTCATCACGATACATCTTAAACATTGTAACGTTAGTGAAGCTAAAGCCATCTTCGTTGCGAGCGTTTACTCTTATTCCTAAATCCAAAGCTTCATCGACGATTTTACTTAATTTGTCTAGATTTTCAGCTGCAATAGCTTTTTCCAAGAATTCATTTAATTTCACATTTTCATATTCACTTAGCCTTATCTTGCATAAAGCTGATCGAAATGGATTGAGCTCCTCAGGATATGTTAAGACAGGTAATTTACTAATCTTTTTATTTGCTGTTGGAGCAGCTTTTATAAAATTAGGTAATAACCCTTCTTTTGCTATTCGCTCTACCGCTTTTAACATTTTACTAGACAATTTTTTACCATTTATTTTTTTCATTGTAACCCTCACTTAATTTCATTACTATTCGATCATATCGTGATAAATATTATTTAATTGTCAATATTATGCGACTTATTGATTTACTGTATATTATAATAACAAGTTTTGCGGGCATCTACACTAGAAAAACACATCCTATAAAAATTATTTCAGTTTCAACAAAAATGGGGTATCGTAATCGTAAAATTGAAAAAAATGGATATCCTATCTTACTCTACTGAAAAGCTGAAAAAGCATTGTCAGCTACTTGATGATGAAGAAAAAATAGTTCTATATGAGCAGCTGCTAGACAAGGCTAAAGATATACTTGAAAACTCAAGAGATGATATTGCAAAGTTGAAAGAGGTAAGCAAAGCAGTTGTAGCAATAGAGGAAACTACCGATAAGCAGTTACTAGAAAAGTTTAATGATGATCACCCGCTAAGAGAAGTGGACATTTTAATCTACTCTCCTCAAGGAAATACTGAATATCTATTCAGCATAGATAACTCATCAGAGCTTTATGATTTAAAAGAAGATAAAGAAAAAGCTCTTTATAATGCAGTAAAGTTAAATGATGTTGAGCTTGTAAAAAAGCTGCTAATGATCCTTTCACCTACAGAAGTAAGTAATTTTGACACGAAATACTTGGAAGAATTGAAAATATTGCTGTCAGGAATTCACAAAGAATTGCAATTATCACAAGATATGAAAAATTATCTTGAGAAGACGATAAAGTTCTATAGTTTTTTATGTAGTAATTTTAACTTACTAGTTACAAATCCTACTGACGTAAAAGCCATAATTGATCTATTTGCTGCTCAACCAAATATTGATTACCAAATAGATAAGCTTCTACTTTCTTTTATTGTAAGAGATGTTGAGGAAAAAAAGCTAAACTCTGAAATTAGTCATATGATAGAACTTCTTGAGCAACACGAAAGATTTGCTGAGCTCGAATACAAGGTTAGAAGATTAAGATCAGAGTTTGCAAGTGGCAAAAGCAGATACTCGGCTGAAGTAATACGAAATAGCATTGCAGAACGAGAAAAAGAGATGAGGGAAATTGAGAAAAAATACGTAAGGCCAAACGATTTAATTAGCGAGAGGCAGAAATTATTAAAGCAATTACTTTGCTAGCTTTTTTTCCACTTCATAAAATTTGTTGTAAATTTGAATAAGAGGTGAAAAGTGCAATTAGGTAAAAAAATAAAACAACTTAGGTTAGATCGTGCTTTGACACAGACCGAATTGGGAAAGAGAATAGGTGTTTCGTATAGACAGATACAAAAGTACGAAAATGGTTCAAATTGTGTTTTGGCCAGTAGATTATATGATTTAGCAAAAGCACTATCGATAGATGTTGCTAACTTTTTTACTGATATGCACACTGACTCACATGAAGCTTATGATGAAGAAATACTAAAGTTAGTCAAAGGATATAACGAAATTAAGAGCAAAAGGTTACGTAGTGCAGTTTATATATTGGTAAAATCTTTTTCTCAAAGTGATAATACATAGTTAATATTACCTGATACGTAAAATGACTATACAACATCCTATCGATAAACAAATAGGTGAAAGAATAAGGAAAAGAAGGCTAATGTGTGGTTTTAGTCAAAGAGACTTAGGAAAAAAGCTTGAAATTTCATTTCAGCATGTACAAGGATATGAAAGCGGAGAGATTAGGCTTGTAGTTGATAGGTTATATAAATTAGCAGAAGTACTATCGGTTGATATGTCGTATTTTTTTACCAAAGCCTCTGAAGACTTACATGATAAGGCCTTCCATAGCGATGTAGGCAGCGAAGAAATATCAAGGCTAGTGAGGGAATATAGAAAAATTGAGGATGAAACTCTGCGTGACATTGTTCATTTAGTGATTCAGGCTCTTGCTAATACAGGCTTTAAAGCATAAATTCTCTCCTTGAGTCGTTGAAGAAAACTTAAACTTTCATTTTCTTCATCATTTTGCTTTTCTTTCACTTTGATGCGTGTAGTTATACCCTACACAAAGTATAATGTTTTAAAAATAAAAACCTGCACCATAAAATATTGAGATTTAGAATATTAACTTATAAAGTCTTTTCGGCAGTTTTAGCGAGGGTTTATTAGCAAGGATGTTGGAGGTTAGCAATGACTATATCTGAAGGTGTAATACAGCGTATAAGGCATAATGATAAGAACGCGATAGGGGGATGATTTTTTGGTCAAGGTGGCTGTGCACCATCCAGCTAAGTTTGATAGCTTAGAAGTAACAAAATTTTTAGTAAATAATAAAGGTGTAAGTTTTAACGCTAAAACTAATGACGAAAACAAGCCTATTCATATTGCAGCTGATTTTTGAAATATCGATATTGTAAAATTTTCTCTTAATAAGGGAGTAGAAGTTGGTACAAAAGGTAAAAACAATTGGACTCCTTTGCATTATGCTACCAATAAAGGATATCTAGGAATTGTAAAGCTTCTAATAGAAAAGCAACAACAAGAATCATTTATTAATAATTCTAATATTAATAATTCTAAAACTACAGATCAGTCTACTATGCTGCCAAGGAAGGCCATTTACCATCTGTAGAATTTCTCATAGAATATAATGCACCCCATAAACTAGACCAAAAAAAAATGGTTGATCCGAGTAGGAAAGTAAAGGGGTAAAAGTATGGCAACAAAAAAATATGAACCAGAGTTAAAAGCAAAGATAGCTTTGGAAGCAATAAAAAATCAAAGAAGCACAGCTGAGATATGTAGTGAATATAAAATACCATCAACAAATCTATATGATTGGCGTGATAGAGTATTGGCAGGGTTAAAAGACCTATTTGTTGAAGAAAGTGAAAGTGCGAGAAAACAAAGAATCTTAGCGCAAGAAATAGAAAGTTTACATAAAGTAATAGGAGAATTGACAGTGGAAAATAGTTATTTGAAAAAAAAATTACTGAAATAAGCAAAAAAGATAGAGTAAGATTTATAGAAAAAGATTCTGATCTGTCAATTAGGAAACAGGCTGATTTACTGGGGATTTGCAGATCTAGCCTATATTATAGGCCTATAATTAATAACGAAAGTGAAATTTGATTCAAGAAGTATATTTGGCTTCTGATTGCCGTTATGGATATCATAAAATTACTGCTGAGATCATAGCGAGTGGAGTAGTAGTCAATCACAAAAAAATCTTAAGAATTATGAAAAAAATGAAGATTAGTGGGCTGTATTGTAGAAAAAGATGTAATACAAGTATTAAAGAAAAAAAGCATAAAATATATCCTTATTTACTCAAAGATTTGATTATTTGTAGAGTTAATCAGGTATGGGCTACTGATATAACATATATTATGGTAGAAGGTAAGTTTGTCTATTTTGTGGCAATAATGGACTTGTATAGTCGCTATATTATTGCTCATTCATTATCACCATATCTCGATGCTGGATTTTGCCTTTATACTCTCAAAGAAGCTCTAAAACAAGGTAAACGTATCCGTTCAGAGGTGTGGCTTAAGAGACAATAGATAGAAGGTTTTGAAATGGATTTAACTTTTTTTGCCTCCAAGTGAGATACAACGAAATTATCCGCTCAAGGAATCTATTCCCTCGCTCTGACTGTGCAAAATATGAATTCTTACGATAGACAACATAATGCCGTATTTGTCGCTCAACATGATTATTCGTTAATGGAATATTCTCTGGATCATCCAAAAATGTCCACATCATTGGCTCGGATTTTATAATACCCTTTACCGTTCGTGAAGCTCCTTTTGCTTCAAGTATATAAGATATTTTTATCATGCAGTACTGCATAAATCTTCGTAACTCTTTAGCTTGCTTAGTGAACTTTGAAATACTAATTTCATTTTCTGACAAAGCGTTTTTTAATGTAAATAATCCATTAGCTGCATCTTTTAAACAATGGCCAAGTCTCATTACTTCACTATTCCAGCTATGAGATAACCTCTCGAAATTTCTCAATAAGTGAGCCCAACAAATTTGTCGTTTTTCATCACTGAAGTGGTTGTAAACTCCATATCTGTCGGTAATTACCCGATTTTTGTAATCACAAAATGCACTATTCTTTAAAAACTTCATTCCTCTTGTATCTGCTAACTTCATAAGACTTGCTTTATTGTTGGCAAACATCCAGCACCATTCCAATTTACCTTTGTTATAGTGACTGGTTTCATCAATATGCAAAATTTCGCTTGCTTTCATTTCTTCCTCTATTTGTTCATAGGCTTCTTTACATTTTGACGAGACCCTTGCTTCGCTATTGGACACACTACCAACACTTATACTCATGTTAAAGATGTCTTTCATGATATTCGCTATTTCTCGCTTTGAATTCTTATAAAACCCACTTAGTGATGCAACTACTGACTTAACTCTAGGACCAAAGGTATCAGGTGTAACTCCTTCTGGTAATTTGCTACTCCTTCTTTTTCCGCATTTACGACAGCGCCCATGTTCTAGTTGGTATTCCACTACGTAAGGCTTAATTTTTGGGAGATCAACATTCTGGTGAATATAGGGTTTGTTGCATACTGCAATTTCTCCACCACATTCACAAGTATCATGTAATCTTACTCTAATTACTTCATCTGCTTCCATTTTTATCCGATAATTTCCTTTATGACCAACTTGACCCCCTATCTTCCTGCCACCCTCTGACTTATCTTCTGGTGTGTCTTTTTTTATTTTGTACAGCTCTTTTGAACTTGGTAAAGATGAATTCCTTGAGTTCAAGCCAAGTCTCTCTCTTAGTTCAGCATTCTCTATTTCTAAGATTTTATTTTTTTCTTCAAGCTTTGCTACTTTTTGCTCTAAGTTTTTACATAACTCTACAATACTGATCAACAATTGAAGCATCTAGCCTTACCTTACTATCAACATTTTCTGTTATTATTACTTTGATATGTTATGTCAATTCTTTTTTATCCTTACCATACCTCTGAACGGATACCACTGTAGCTAGTACCATAACCTTTATACATCTCTTCCATACTGTTAGGTAGAGTAATATAGCTACTGTCCAATAATTTAACACTATTAAATTGCTGTAAGATTTTGCAATCAACTTGCAAGATATTTTTAAAGAGAATCACAGATTCATTATACATCCTTTTCATAAATTCCACTGCTTCTTCAGTAAATCTAAAATCCAAACCTTGTTTTGTTATATCTATCGAGTCCTCGTTTAGTAATTGACACATTGTTTCTACGCTACAATTATCAACTCCTATATTACCCAAGACCATGGCTTTTACGAATGATGAACCTTTTAGCTTTCTCTTTCTTTTTATAAACCTTGTTGTAATTGAGATTTTCTCTGCTTTTTCATTAAAAAATTCTTTGAGCTTTTTTGATAAGCTAGTTATTTTATTCATTGGTTCTCTCACTAAAAGTATATCTGGGAGAACTTATACCTTATTATTCTATCTCTTTCATACCTTTATTTCCTTAACTTGACGCGTATGGTTTATTTAACACTCCCAACAAGTTCTAATCATTAATGTTATACACGTTCTTTTCTTTTTCTATTCTCTCTTGTTCTTCAATACAATACATAGCAAGCGGGTTAGCTTTAAGTCTTTCGACTCCTATTTCTTCTCCCGTTCCATCGCAGTAACCATAAATGCCTAATTTTATTTTTTCCAACGCCTCCTTAATTTTTTCTTTTCTATCTTTTCGGCGCTTAATTAATTCTCCATTTTCACTATCAGAATAAATACTACTATCTTCTAGATCTTGTTTCTCCAGTTCATAGAGTATTGATTTTAACTTTAAGCTAAAGTATTCCAGTTGTTTTACGTTCATATATTCTTCATTTTCTGAAGGAACGTAATCTTCCGGTAACTTTATTTTTATTAATTTTTCCATAGCATTATCAATAAAATATATTAAAACTTATATAACTTATAAACAAAAAAAATTATACTACCCTCAAAGTAAACACTATAATTTATAATAAACATTTAAAATCCTGGTATGATTAGTTCGGTAAAAAAATTAGTAATAAATGATAATAATCTTACTTATATAGTATGTATTTTTATTATAATGTTAAGTTTATCTTCATATACACTTGAAAACAACAGTAAACAAGAAGTCATATTAACATTAACATGGATATGTGCTACATTTGTTTTGCAGATCTCTACAAATAATTTATTTACATCTGATTATCATGATGGAATATTAGAGCAAATCTTTGTGCAGCCACTCTCTTCTAGGCTGATAGTTGCTTATAAAATCTTCGCTCACTGGTTGTTATTTGGGTTACCGATTTCAGTGATTTCTTTCATGTTCAGCTTTGCAATTCTAGGCAATAATATTGAACATTCAATAGCAGTTGGAGTGTCTTTATTATTTAATACGCTGATAATCATTAATATTTCAGCTACTGGAAATGCATTGATGATTGGTCGAAATAACTTAGCATCAGGAGTGTCGCAAATTCTTGTTTTGCCAATGATAATGCCAACTTTTGTATATTTCAAATTGCTAACTCAATTTGAAAATTTATCCTTGAATATTTATACACTACTAATCACCATCTTAGTTTTTGTCATTTTAATTGTTAACAGCACTATAACTACTCACATAGCATTAAAATTTGCTGTGGAGCAGGATTGAAAAAACTTACTAGTTATTTACTTGTATCTGCTTAGTTAAGGGTGTTAACTTAAGTAGAGATGGAGACATTAGACTTCTTACATGAATTGAAGAGTTACAGCGTGTGAAACCATTATTGGATTTCAGACTGGCTGGTTATGCAAGAAATCTAATATCTATCGAAGAGTCAGAAACTTTTATAACTTACCTTTAATCAACCTAACCCATGCGTGCCAATCTCTCTCACCAAGATTGCTTTCGAAAGACAGAAGATCCTTTACGGCTTTTGAGCAAATTTCTTCACTTGGAATTGACAACTCCCTATTCATTGCTAGCATCAGGCATTGAGTTTTACAAGCTTGTTCTAAGTGATACGTATAAAACATTGCTTCTTGTATAGTCTGACCACATGTTATAGATCCATGATTGCGCATTAACATCACAAAATTTTCTTTCAAATCAGCTATTAATCTTTTTCCTTCTGTATCATCAAGTGCCAGGGAATTATAATCATGGTAAGATACCTTATTATAAAAGTGCAGCGCCCACTGACTTATTGGGAGTAATCCATCCTTGAGAGAAGAAACTGCTACAATAGAAGGTGTATGTAGATGAAAAATTGCTTGAATATCTTTCCTTGCTTGATAAATGAAGCCATGGATTACATAGCCAGTTTTATTATATTGATATTCTTTGCCTTCAATTATATTCCCATCAAACGATACTTTCATCAATGAACTTTCATCTACTTCATAAAAACGTATACCAAACGGATAAACATAAAATGACTTTTTATCTTCAGAACGTACAGAGAGATGAGTATACGTATGATCATCTAATTTAAGATAAGATAAAATTTGATAGGCGTTAACTAGGTCTCTTTTCAACTCACTATTTGTTAATAACATAGCTCTTGACTAAAATTTTCTAAAGATTTATACGTAAAAAAAAGTTTATTACAAACTAAAAGGTGAACCTACGTTAAAATACTAAGCACTTTTACTTGCCTTAGGTGATTAGAGTTTACATTTCTAGATTAAATAATATTTTAACTATAAAAACGGCTTTTTATGTAATATTTCATATGTTTTAAAGCCTTGTTTTTATGTTATTATAAGTGTAGATTTTAATATTAAAAGTAATATGGTAAATATTGACATAAAAAAACAGCTAACAAAATTTTTCATATATATCACCGGTCTTCCAGGAAGTGGTAAACTTTCTACAGCAATAGTATTATCTAGTATGATAAATGCACTAATTGTAAGTGGATTTGAATATAATCAAACTTCCAAAGAAGTTCAAAATAGAATATATAACATTGTGCAGGTTATGCTTCAGGCAGTAGAAGCCTATCCAATTGATTCAAAAAATTATATATTTCTTGATGACTTAATGAAAAATAATAATGACAACATAACAATATATAACTCAATAGTAGAACTTAGTAAAAAAATGAGCACAAAAATCCTTCCCATAGTACTTAGGTGCAATCCATTGATATTACAAGAGCGTACTATATTAAAAAAGCAAAGAAAAAATAGGAAGGTTACCAATATAAATAGTATTAAATTTAGAGCGGAAAATTTATTTGTGCCACCAAATGCTATAGAGATAGAAAATTCAAATATGAGTATAAAAGAAGTAGCAGAAGAAATAGTAAGTCAGATGTACAAACTTGGCCAAATTAATAGTGTTTACGCAATAGGCAACGATTTCATATACTGAGGCTCATTTAAATATAGAGCCTCAACACCATTTAATTTTTGTTTATTTTTTAGTCTATAACGGACTAATAGCCCTGCATGGCTAGCATTTAACTCTGGTAAACTGCAATCCATATATGTAATGCAGTCCGTTTCAGGCTGAAGTTCACTTACTACAGCAGGATTTGATAGCGGTAACAAATTGAAATCAAATAACTGTGTATAAAACTTTTGATCGTCTTCGATTATAGCTTTAATATTTTTTTTGCTATTTGCACAAAGTAGCGATATTGCATATGCTTGAGCTTCCAGCTCACTAACCCCATATAACGGCTTATTTGTAGCAAGATTTATACCTTGTGCAGTTGATATACCAACTCTGATTCCAGTAAAACTTCCTGGTCCAACTATCACTGCTAAATGGTCTATTTTATCGTAGCTGTAATTATGCTTATCAAACAAAGTATTCAGTATTTGAAAAAATGATTCTGCATGACTATTGTTTGCAGAATTGCGTTCTACAAAACAATTACCATCGTAATCAATTACTGCTATTGAACTACCAGCACCTACAGTATTAATTGCTAGAATGGACATCACTTAAGCTTATCATAGAGCTTTGTAAACATCATAGTGAACGCACCGTTACCCATAACATTTGCTGAAGTTATTATTGGGTCAAACACTATATACAATGCTGTAATTAATGAAAGCATCTCTGGGGAGAATTTAAGATACTTCTCAAGAACGGGCAACATTACCATAATCCCTCCCGCTGGAACTGCAACAATAGCAAATTTAAATAACAGAAAGTAGAGAAGGAAAGTCACATAGTCTGTTGCAGACAATGCACCACCAAAAGTCATTATCATTGATAGTATTATAATAAAAAAGCAATCACCTACTAAATGAAAGCTAGCAGTTATTGGCACAACAGACGATGCTATATCATGCTGCTTTACATTTTTTTTGCTTCCTTCAAGAGTAAGCGGCATAGCTATATTACTAGACATTGTGCTCATTGCAGTAATAAATGCTGGTATCATATTACCTATACTAGCTATCCAGCTTGTGATCTTGAACGAATTTGCTGCTCCATATAAGAGAAAAACATAAAGGTAGGTTGCAGATGATATAATAATAAAAATTATTGAGTAATCCTTAAATATTATGGGTAAAACCTGATCATGTTCCATTTTTAAAGCAAGACCAAGTACAAACATTGGAATAATTGGCGTCAAAAATGTCTTCAAAATAAAGAGAGTTAAATCTAACATTTTGTTCGAGAGCTCTTTGCTTTTTTTTGGTAATATTGTGGACACTAATATGCTTAACACAAATCCACAAGCAAGGGCATAAAAATTAGAAAGCAATGCAGGTATCCTAAATGACCATAAAGGAACAATTGTTTCTTCATATGTTATATCTTGTATTGAATAAGTGTTTTGTGTGATGAAATGCCCAACAGAATAAGCTATTAAACTTGAAGCTAGATTCGACAAGAAAATCGTTATAATAAGTAATAATATAAACTTTATAGCCGACTGCTTAAGATTGTTAACACTACTAAAGATTAATGCAAAAACAATAAAAGGCATTATAAATAGTAAGATCTCTTTTATACTAAGGCTTATTGAATACAAGAAGGTTTTCACTTCCATTGGAACTAGATGACCAAAAAATACAACCGAAGTGATAACAGCAAGTAAGGTTAGTAATTGTAACATATTCTAATATAGCGATATCCTATGGAAATACATATGATAAATTAGCTGCTAAGTAAAGTAAAACTGCCTAAAATATTTGCATTACCTTCTAGTACTTGAATGAGATTTCAAATTACAACGTTTCCACAAAGTATATAATTAACATCCACACCTTTGGTCAAGTTCCATTCACGCTTTATTACATTATATTCCATACCAGTCATATCTTGTAGTGTTACATTGTTTTCCCTTAGATGATTTGCAATTTCTGATGGCTTGAGAAATTTATTCCAATTATGTGTGCCTTTTGGCAGCCAGTTTAATATGTACTCTGCGCCGACTATTGCAAGACAGAAGGATTTAATAGTTCTATTTATCGTCGATATAAAAATTAGCCCTTCTGGCTTCAACAGCTCTATTGCTTTTTTCATGAAAAACTCTAAATTATCGACATGTTCAACCACTTCCATCAACAAAACCACGTCATACTTCTTGTCATTGCTTAGCTCTTCAATGCTAGTGTGTGTGTATTCTATATTTAACCCTACTTTCTTCGCATGCGACTGTGCCACTTTTATGTTTTCCTCACATACATCTATTCCCGCAACGCTAATACCAATACGCGCCATTGACTCTGACAAAATGCCACCACCACAACCAACATCGAGCAATGATAGTTCTTTTAAATCGCATTTTTTTAATTCTTTTATTTTCTCAACGATGTATGATACTCTCACAGGATTCATCATGTGCAATGGCTTGAATTTGCCATTCTCATTCCACCATTCACCTGCTATTTTAGCGAATTTTGATATTTCATCTTCGTTATAAGTTTTTGTAGTTTTTTTCTTGCTAATATTGCTAAGTTTATCAAGGCGTTCTTTATGTCTACTTTCTTTTGAAAATTCTGTTTCGAGGAATTGTTTGACTATGTCTTTTGCTAATCCACTCGCAGTAAACCCTGCACCAAGACAAAGTATATTCGCGTTGCCATGCTCGCGAGCTAATTTTGCGATCTCAACACTATTACATAAAGCAGCGTAGATTCCTTCAAAACGATTTGCCACAGTACTCATGCCCAAACCTGTACCGCAAATTAATATTCCATAATTTGCTTTTTTGTTTGTTATATCTTCTACAACTTCAGCAGCATAGTCAGGGTAGTCTACACTCTTTTGTTCAGCAGTGCAGCCACGGTCTATCACTGTATAATCTAAAGTTTCCAAGTAAGCCTTTATTTCTGATTTTAGTTCATAACCTGCGTGGTCTGAAGCAACTGATATCACATCTGACATATAAGAAATTGCAACTTAAGGGTATTTATATGGGTAATTTATTTTGAGCTTTTTGTCAAGCTCTCCTGATCTTTCTGAATAAATTTCGAGTCAGATATGCATAAATTCTATATAATTTTTATCCTACCACTACTCATTCGGTAAAATGGATCATATAGATATTATAAAGTCAAAATTATTGTTGTCCGACATAGTAGGAAAAAAAGTTAGGTTAATAAAAAGAGGAGATAGTTTTGTTGGACTCTGCCCATTTCATAACGAAAAAACTCCATCTTTTTCGGTCAGCAATGTTAAGGGCTTATATTACTGTTTCGGTTGCTCAGCTCATGGTGATGCGTTTGAATTTATTTCACAAACTGAGGGCTTAAGTTTTAAGGAAGCGTTGGAAAAATTGGCATCTGTTGCAGGTGTTGAGTTACCCAAAAACCTCAGCTTTGCTAAAGAAAATGACAAACTGTTTTCAGCACTGAATTTAGCTGCAAGTTGGTTCGCGCAGAAAAATCGAGGTGTTATGGCTTATTTAAGGCAGCGCAAGATCTCACTCAAAATCATAGATAAATTTAAGATAGGTTATGCACCAAGTTCTGGCTTGAAGGAATATTTGAACTCCTCTGGTATTAAAGACGAGATTTTGATCGATGTTGGGTTAATAAATAAGAATTTTCGTGATTATTTCTATGATCGGCTGATATTTCCTATACACAACATCACGGGCAAAGTTATTGGTTTTGGCGGACGTGCGCTGAACTCTGAGCAACAGCCGAAGTATTTAAACAGCCCAGAGAGTCAGCTCTTTAAGAAAAGAGAAAATTTATATGGATTAAACTTTGCTTTGAGTGAAATACGCAAAAAACAGCATCTATTTGTTGTTGAAGGATATATGGATGTAATAGCACTACATCAAGCGGGAATTAGCAATACAGTTGCTCCGCTTGGTACCGCAATTTCTGCAGAGCAGATAAAAAATCTTTGGAAACTTGCTAAAGAAATTTCTATCTGTATGGATGGCGATAGTCCTGGATGTCATGCTGCTATTCGAATTGCAGAACTTGTTCTGCCGATACTGGAGCCTGGATACACATTGAAGTTCGTGACTTTGCCAAGCAACAAGGACCCATACGATATATGCAATGAACTAGAATATAAGACGGAAGATGTACTATCCGCTTTTAACCGCTCAACAGAACTGCACTCTGAATATTTATGGCATCACATAATTGGTAGCAATTTGCAAAATTATGAAAAATTTGCTCCGGAAAAATATTCAATTCTTGAGCACAAGTTCATGAAATATGTCAATGCTATCGGTAACAGCAGTATTAGAAGGTATTATAGAGATTATTTTTACAATAAGGTCAGTGAATTAAGAAGAAACTTTAAAAAGCTGATTTTTAATAGCAAAGCAACAAAAGGTGAGTATCTTTACAATAAATCTCCAGAGCTAATTGAAGCAGAGCAAAATCAGGCCATAATTTTGCGTATAGCCGTAGAATTTCCTGAAATCTTGAACCGTCCTATATTTTTTGAGCAATTTTCTCATTTCGAATTTACTAATGAGATGAAAAAATTACAACAGTGCGTAATTAATATGGTAACTAATGAGAGCAACTTTAATAAAGAAATTCTGCTACAGGAGTCTAGTGTTATAAAGTTTATATTTGAAAAAACTAGCGTACTAAATAGTCAATTAAGTGAGAAGAGATCGGCAGAAACTGTCTGGAATAACATAGTATTACGGAAAGAATTAAATGTATTACAAGAAGAAAAAATTAAAGCAAGGCTGGGCGGTAATTTTGACTTAGAGGAAAGGCTAATAGAACAAATAAAGCAAATAGAGGATAGTATACAAGAAATGCAAATGGAATTTATTCAAAAGTAGATGGCTTAAGATGTTCAAAATTGGTAGAAAAACAATATATTGATGATTGCTTAAAATAGCTTGTTCTAGTATACTTCCGATTTGTTCAACTACGATAAGTGTTTGCATTTCTTCCTCTCATTATCTTTCTAGCTTTATACCTTGGAAGTGGTATTTATTTTTCTTTTATCGGACTTGGCAATCCTCTTCATCAAATTTCACCGTTAGTTTGCTTATTACCAGCATTATTTTTTGCTGTTCTATTCAATAAAAACAAAATTCAGCATAGTATTGATACACTTATAAAAGGTATGGGTAATAAAACTACTCTTACCGTGTGTTTGATTTTTCTATTTGCTGGAGCATTTTCTACTATTACTGAATCGCTTGGTAGTATAAATGTTATTACTAACTTAACTATTCGCTTTCTTCCAGCACGATTATTACTTCCTGGAATGTTTTTACTTTCTACTTTTATTTCAAGTGCAATCGGCACATCAATCGGAGTTATTGCACTTATAACACCAATAGCTGTTAATTTAGCACAAAATGGAGCTTTTGATTGTGCAGTAGGTGTTGGAGCTGTGATAGGTGGAGCTATGTTTGGCAGCAACCTTTCAATGATATCTGACACTACTATTGCTGCTACTTCTTCACAAGGAGCTTCAGTAAAGGATAAAATAAAACTCACTTTCAAGACAGGATCTGTTACAGGTCTTATAATACTTATTTATCTAGTAATAATTTCAAATAGTACAGAAATTGTTTCTATCTCAAGTCTGAATTATTTATCCATAGTCAAAATTATCCCTTATATATCTTTAATAATTATGGGTTTATTTGAAATAAACACTCTGGTAACATTAGCTATTAATATGGTTATTGCTGGGATATTAGGAATAGCTTTTTTTGATTATTCTCTTATTGAATATTCTCGTGACATATATAGGGGTTTTTATAAGATGAATGAAGTAATGATATTTATTCTCTTCAGTAAAAGATAGATATATTCACCGATAAGGTGAATATGACAAAAACTCAAGCTGAATTTATGATTGCGGGAATATCATCTCTGTTTACTATTTTAGTTTCCAGCAATGTTGTTGCTATTTTATTAACTAGTAATATTGCTAAAAGGCTTGCGCAAAGATATAACATTGCACCACACCGTAGTGCGTACTTATTAGAGATATTTACTTCTATCACAAAAAGTATCTTACCTTATGGTTCTCATGTATTACTAGCAAGCAGCATTGCCTCTCTGTCACCTATCATCGTACTAACAAAAGTATATTATTGTTTTGTTTTTGCAGCAGTTGCGATAGGTGAAATAGTGATTAATGACAGACGTCATGTGGTTGTAGCTCCTCAATTACCATAAACAACTCTTCTGTAGCTTTGTGGAAATTATGCTAACCATGGATGGCTTTCTTGCATAGTACTAACAGACATATGGTTTTAGAGTATCATTATAGGGATTTGGTATTAATAATTCAGGAATACTGGGAACATATAAATTCATAAAGGGTTTTGAGTTTTTTTGCTCTACCAAATGATCTTTACGAACTTGTTATTTATTATAAATGCAATAGGAAATACTATATGAGATATGATAGTAAATATAGGTCCTAATAGGAATACAGATTACAAAAGATAGGCAATGGAATTACAAAGAGTTTGCAAATATTAGTTATTATTTGTAGAATATAGAGAAATTAGTAGAGATTTTAATAGTATGCCATCCGTTACTTTTATTTTACCTGATGGAAGTAAGAAAAGTTATGAAGCTGCAGAGGGAGAAACTCTTCTTAATTTAGCCCATAGAAGTGATCCAGATCTGCTTGAAGGTGCATGTGAAGGTTCTCTTGCTTGCTCTACATGCCATGTGATTGTTGATCCAAAATTTTATGATGTTGTAGAAACACATAATCCTATATCTGATGAGGAAAATGACATGCTGGATCTAGCTTTCGGTTTAACAGAGACATCGAGGCTTGGATGCCAAATAAAAATCACAAAAGATATTGACGGTTTGTGCGTAACCGTGCCCAGAGGTACAAGAAATATATCATTAGATAAATAAGAGGATAATGCGTAAAATTTTTATCTATATTCTCATCTCCTTACCTTTGTTTATTCCTCTAGCGTATAGTGGTTTTTGGTATTTTTCTGCATTTAAGGTAAAAAGTCTTTTAACTGATTACATTAATGACGAAAAAGTTGATATTTCACATGATTTTAAGGGATTTCCTTTTAACCTAGTTTTTCGTGTAACGAATCCAAAATTTTCTAATGAGCAATTAACTGTTTCATCTGAAGCTTTAATGATAAAAAACAGATTATTTGATAAGTCAGTATATATCTATATACCAAGCAATAAAGTAAACATTGCTGTCCGTAGTGATGAGAAAAAGAATATAAAGTGTCACACACACGTGAGTAGCCACTTTGTTGTTAAACTAAATGATTTACTATCTTCATTAAAATTCAACAGAAATAGCACTGTAATAGAATATATAGATACATTTCGTTACGAAGATTATGGATTAAAATGTGATGTTTTAGAAAATCAGCAAAGTGTTATAACTGAAGTGAATGATAAAAGTAATTACATTCAATTTCACTTTGATAAAGAACTGAATGAAAATACTAAACTAGAATTTGATTTTTATACTTACCGTTATAAACATACTGCAAGTCCTGAAAATTACCTTAGTGTCGACGCTAAATTAGATTATGAATTTGTAAACCATATTTCAGCTTCTAAGATTAATTTCAACATAGAAAAATTTTTGATTGAGAGTAATAACTTTTCTATTGCTGCGAATGGTGGAGTAAATAATTACAATTTAGTTACATCTTCATTTGAAGATAAAATCAATGTAGCCATATCAAATTATAAAGAATTAATTTCGTTTGTGACTAATGATTCAAAGACTGCAGATAAATTGGAAAAATCAATATCTTCCTTATCAGAAAAAATCACTGATAACGACATTCAATTTTCAATAAAATACGACAATAATGTAGGTTCAGGCTTTATTGGAAAATTATCCACTACTGATTTTATCACTCAATTCACCAAGAATGAGAATAGTAATTAGCTTACTTTTTACATTGATATTCCATTTAAGCATAAATGCTTTTACTTTGGATGATAAACTAAGAGACGAAAGCATGGAAGAGCGAGCAAGTAGCTTATTTGCAGTAATAAAGTGTCCAGTATGCTCTGGTGAATTATTATCCGAATCTGAGTCTCAAGTTGCATATGGTATGCGTAAGACAATTCGCAAGAAGATCAGTGATGGATATACTAACGAGCAAATAGTTTCAGAGTTAAAAAATTCTTATGGAGATTCAATTATCATTGTACCACCTGTAAAATCTAGTACCTACATTTTATGGTTTATTCCTTTTATAATTCTTCTTATTGGATGTTTTCTAATACGAAAATCAGTTCAGAAAATAGATAAAGTAGTAAAAAGATAACTATAGAGTAAAAGTGAGTTTACAACAAATGCAAGTAGCTACTATACGAACATGAGTTGGGAGTGTTAAATAAACCATACGCGTCAAGTTAAGAGATTGTGAGCAAATTTAGAGAGGTTAAAGTGGATACTCTAGCCCTTCTACGTTTGTCTTTTAATGAAAATCGCGACCAAGTTATAGTGAGTTTTTTAAGAAATGCTTTTAAACTATTAATTTTGGTTAATACTAAAAATAACTCTCTAACCCGCCTTTTTAGCTCAATAAATGCCTTTGTTAAGCTAAGTTCTGTATTCTTTTTCACTTCTGTGCAACCAACTATGCCGTGAAATATAAGAATTGCGCACAATTTAGCATATAGTTCACATAATACTCTGCATGGCTTTCCTTTTAGCTTATCAAGTCTGATATGGCTTTTATACAATTTAAATAATAACTCAATTTGCCACCTTACTCTGTAAATCGTTAATACTTGCTCAGCACTAATTTTATTTTCTGGAACATTAGTTATAAATATTGACCAGTTCAACAATTTTTGATTTCTTTTAGAGGATGTATATCCCTGCGATCTTGCTAATCTATTAGCTTTCCTTCTTCTGGCCATAGACTGTTCTTCAGTTAGTTTCTGACATATAATTCTTACTCTAATTTTTGCTTCTTTTCCTAACAATACCTCGTTTTCTAAAAATAACTTATCCTCTAAACATTCTAATAACTCCATTTTTTGATTTGTTTCTACATCATATATGTTGGTATCGGATTTATAACGACTTATGAAATAAGCTCCTATTTCATTGATTTGTTTAAAAGAACTTGGCACAAAATAACCGAGATCAGATATTAGCAAATCATTGCTTAATATATTACTTAAATGTTTCCTATATCCCTGGTCTGATCTCACTGCCATTAAGTTAAGGAAAAGTGATGAACTGTATTATAAAATCAGGTAAGATTCACAAATTAAAAGAAGTAATGACATGAGTAAAAAAAAGAATAATCATGTTTATAAAAAATAAATTGATGAGTTTAAACTTTATAAACGCACACAGAGCATCCTCAAAAGACTTCTCACGAAAAAGAAAGCTGCCCTTCGTTAATGTATTTCTCCTGATTTTTAGAAAGAGTGTAAAGTCATTACAAGTGATGCTTAATGAGTTTGTTCTGCATACAAGAAAAGATTATACAATTACGGCAAGTGCATTTACTCAAGCAAGAAAGAAGCTAAAACATACTGCGTTTTCAGAGTTAAATGATGATATAGTTTCCCTATACTACCAAGATCAGGAATTTAAAACCCACCATGGCTTCAGAGTACTTGCATTTGATGCTTCAATACTGATTCTGCCAAAGAGCGACAAAATAATAGGTGAGTTTAGCTCAAGAGCAGTATGGAATGGAATCCAGAGATTTGAAGACTATACAAGTGCAACCTTTGAAGTTTGTTACGATGTGCTAAATAATATTGCAATAAAATCTGTGCTAAGTAGAGGTGACAGCTATGAGGTTGATTTAGCAATCGGTATGCTTGAATCCATAAAATCAGACGATTTGTTAATCTGTGATAGAGGATACGTATCTTATCGATTTCTTGCTGAGCTTACAGGAAGGAAAATCAATTATATAATTCGCTGTTCAAGTTCGTCTTTCAATGAAATAAACGCTATGTTTAAGCCGGAAAGCCCATCTAGTACGGTGGTAGTGTCTACCGCACCTATTAAAGTAGCAAGACAGCTACGAAAGCTAGGATTACCTGATGAGATGAAATTCAGGTTAGTCAAAATAATACTTTCTTCTGGCGAAGTTGAAGTGTTAGTAACATCTCTGTTAGATGAGAAACGTTTTACAGTTGAAGAGTTTGAGAGATTATATTACTTGCGCTGGGGAGTAGAAACATTTTTTTCTAGGCTGAAGGGAAGATTAAATTTAGAGAATTTCACAGGAAAAAGTATTGAAACTATCAAGCAGGATTTTTGGTCAACTATCTTCATCAGTAATCTAGAAAGTATCATGATAGAAGATGATGAAGAGACATTGAGCTCACAGAATAGTAAACTAAAAAAAAGCATCAATAAATCTGTCTCATTTAATGCGATTAAAAACTTAGCCTTTGATATTTTTTCTACAGAGTCAGACATAGACTGCATTATGGATCAACTATCACAGTTATTTTTGATGAACACTTTAGTGGTGAGAAAAGGGGGAAGAGTTGATCGTCATAAGATATCTGATATTCGTTCACTCAACTACCAGAAAAGAGCTAGAAAACATGTGTTTTAAATTCAAGATATCTTTTCAGTATCATTGCATTAGTACATTCTTTGCAAAATAACCTGCAATTATTACTTTTTTAAATAACTTGCACTTTTCAGACTCCCTTTTCTTAAAAATTCACCCTAGTATTTACCATAATTATCAATCACTTCAAATTTTTTGTCCAATCTTAACTTCTCTTTCCCTTAACTTAATGGCAGTGGGTCTGATCTTACCCCCTCCGTTAAATTAAGTTGGTCTATTATCTGATTCATGTAGTCGAAAACTAATTGTAACTTTATTCCATACTTAGTATTGCTTTCATAGCCACTGTAGCTAGTACCATAACCTTTATACATCTCTTCCATACTGTTAGGTAGAGTAATATAGCTACTGTCCAATAATTTAACACTATTAAATTGCTGTAAGATTTTGCAATCAACTTGCAAGATATTTTTAAAGAGAATCACAGATTCATTATACATCCTTTTCATAAATTCCACTGCTTCTTCAGTAAATCTAAAATCCAAACCTTGTTTTGTTATATCTATCGAGTCCTCGTTTAGTAATTGACACATTGTTTCTACGCTACAATTATCAACTCCTATATTACCCAAGACCATGGCTTTTACGAATGATGAACCTTTTAGCTTTCTCTTTCTTTTTATAAACCTTGTTGTAATTGAGATTTTCTCTGCTTTTTCATTAAAAAATTCTTTGAGCTTTTTTGATAAGCTAGTTATTTTATTCATTGGTTCTCTCACTAAAAGTATATCTGGGAGAACTTATACCTTATTATTCTATCTCTTTCATACCTTTATTTCCTTAACTTGACGCGTATGGTTTATTTAACACTCCCGATAGCTTGCTTAAACCCATAAAATCTCTTCATTTGCTCACTCCATAACATTGGTATTTCTCTTAAATCAGCTAGCTTCAAATCTCTTGGCTGCCTTCCATTTACTATATCTTCTTTAATTTTTGGTGCTAAATAATTTAATCTTAAAATTTGGTGTATACGTCTTGTACCTATATTAATTTTGGCACTCAGCTCTTTCACACTTCTGTATTTTCCTTCTTCTAGTTGCCGTTTCCACAGATGGGCTCTTACCACTGCTTTGAGTAACGCATTATTTGTTTTTCCTTCTGGCTCGATTACTGTGCATTTCTTTCCTTTCTTCTTTATTGGTATAAAATTTTCCTCTGACTCAGAATGCACTCCTATTCCATCTTCTTTTATCATTACTCCCTTTATTAACTTTTTCACCACTTCTTTCTGCTTTCCAAAACTTAAATTTTTCCACTCTTCCGCTTTTTCTTCCAAATTTTCATATAGGAGTTCAGCTCTTTTTATTACTTCTTTTTCTATTTTTCCAGCTACTACAGTTCGGTTTATCGATTCACAACCTTTTCCTCTTAAATGATTGTTGCATACATAGTATCGATACCTTTTATTTTCTTTTTTTGCATACGTCAGCGTCATATTTACACCACAGCTCTTGCACTTAATTATTCCCCTAAGTAGCGCTTCCTCATATTTTGCTTTTCTATATGGTTGATTCCTTATTAATTCTTGTGCTTTTTTCCACTTTTCCTCTTCTATTATTGCTTCATGTTTTCCCTCATACTCTTTTTCATAATGCCTAATTTTTCCCATATATATTGGATTTGTTATTATTCTCCTTACCGTGGCCTTTTTAAAGATATCTGATTTCGTCCGGTATCCTTATATGTTAAAAACAAGTTCATAAATATTACAAAGTGGTAATACTAAGAACATGCAGAGAAGAGGAACCGTCGGTATTCTTGGTCATAAGGACCGCACTGAAGCAAGGTTCTCTTTTCTGTTTATATACTGAATAGTTCCGAACAACTGATTGAGCGTTGAGGCTCGTATATAAGGGTGGAAAATGCAGTACTACATATTATTCTATGGAGGAATTATGAATTCATCAAATATTACTTCTGGCATTGATGTTAGCAAAAACAAACTAGATATCCACATTCATCCACTTGGACATCATAAAGTATTTGAAAATAACATTCAAGCTATTGATCAAATACTCGACTTTTTGCGGTTACATAACGTAATCAAAGTTGGACTTGAAGCAACTGGTGGGTACGAAAAATTATGTGCTTATACTTTACTAAGCCATGGTTTCGAAGTATACGTCATTCAACCTAGATGGGTTAGAGATTATGCAAAAAGCCTTGGCATTGCCACTAAAACTGACAAGATAGACTGTAGCATCATCTCACGTTACATTAGTAATACAGATATGCGTGTTACTCCTTTAAAAGTTAGTAATAGTAATGTTGACTGTTTGAGGCAAAAATTATCTCGCAGAAATCAACTAGTAGAAATAGCAAAAATACAAAAAATCCAAGCTCATCAGGTAACTGATATATCCATAATCAAACAAATGGAAGAGCTACTTGTTGTTTTGCAAAATCAAATCCAATCTTTAGAAGATCAGATGATAGAATTGGTTGATCAAAGTCAAGAGCTTAAAAAAAAATACATATCAATAACTAGTATTCCAGGTGCAGGTCCAATCTTAGCTATCACTATGATTTGTTATCTACCAGAACTAGGAACTATCAAACATAAAGAAATATCTAGCCTTTCCGGAGTAGCACCTTTTAATCGAGATAGTGGTTTTAGTAAAGGGAAAAGGTGTATTCAGGGTGGTAGAGCACAAATTAGAAAAGTTTTACATATGTGCATCCTTACTGCTCGTGAGTGGAATTCTTACATAAAAACTTTTTTTGATAGGTTGTACGATCAATATAAAAAACCATATAAAGTTGCTTCCACTGCTGCAATGAGAAAATTGCTTATTCTTGCTAACTCTTTAGTAAGAGATGGCAGGATTTTTACTAAGGAATACAGCCCTAAATCTGCTTAATTAGCAAATTAGTGTGGTTGTGGATAAGTGCGCTTACACAGATTTAAAGCACTTATACACATCCACGCTTATTGAAAGAATTTAAGCTAAGAATTACAACTTAAATGCCTAAAATTGTTTGCAGTAAGGCCATTTGGTCAACACCGTTAATTCTCCGAATCATGTTTTTAGCATCAATTTCAATGAGTTCCTTACCAGATATGGTGAGCTTATAATAATGAGCGGCTACTGTACATTTGAGAGTTCCTTTCTCAGCAGGCTTCCAGCTACCAAAGTCAAACTCTTTAAAAATGCCTCTTAAATTGATTATTACTGCTTCAATATCATTGCTACTACTACCTTGCATTCCACCACGAAGAGTCAAAGCTACTGAATTTCCATCTATTAAACCAAAGAGTCTAAAGAGCTCAGAGTCATACTCAGCAAAAATAAAGTCTGCTTCCAGTTTTTCCATTCCCATGTCTATACTTATTGGAATATCCATACCACCAGCTATATATTCCTCTGTTTTAATGGTGAGTTTTGGCAGAGTGATCTCATCGATGCGGCCAGCATAACCACGACCATCAACTAACACATTAAAATTCTTTAAGATTTTTGGCAACATCTTTTTATGTCTTTAAAAAGTATTTTCAGTATTTTCATTTTTTCTATTGACTTTTAACACAACTGCTTCTCTGTTTAACTCCCTTGACAACTCTGCCATTGACTTCAGCTCGGTTCTGTCGCATTTGTAGGGAAGTAGAAAGAAGAATGATATAATTGTCTAAAAAAAAAGCAAAGATGTTTCGTATCAATCAAAAATTGTTGCCATATTTCAAAGGATTTAGCTTTTCAGAGGATGTTATCTGTATACATGAAATGTCGATTCTCTTTGAGCTATCGAGATTTGGAAGAAATGATGAGTATAAGGGGAGCAAAATGCTACGTTACAAAGGTGGGTTATCACCACTGATAGATGAGGCAGTAAGGAAAAGAAAGAAGCAGGTTGGTAGTAGTTGGAGAGACTTACATTGAATTAAACGGTAAATGGGTTTATTTATATACTGTAGACTTGTGTGTTAGTAGAGACAAGTCTGCAGCACTTGCATTCTTTCGTAAAGCCTTCAGGAGTAACTATCTTCCTGAGAAAATTGTAATTGATAAAAGCGGCAGTAATACTGCTGCTCTTGATGATTTGAATGCAGAAATTTCTGAAGATTACAGTTCTTCAAATAAAATATCTAAATAATATTGTTGATAGATTTATCAAAAAACTAATAAAGCCAATGCTTGGGTTTAAAAGCTTCCATTTCGCAAAGATTACCATCACAGGCATAGAAAATATTCGTATGATTCAAAAAAGACAAATTATTAAAATAATGTTTCTACTTTTGAGAATTTTGCTATGTTAATGGCTTCATAACTCCTATAATCTCAGCTTTTTTCCTATGGTTTATAGATGCGACAGAACCGTTTTTATAGGATTGGGGCTAGAGAAAACTTGCATGTAAATGTATCAAGGTATAAAATTATAAATATTAAGAATGAATAGGTTAGTTATGAATCTTGTAACAAAATCCGCTATCGATTTTACTGCTTCGGCTGTTCTTGCTAGTGGAAAAATAGTTGATGATTTCTGTTTAAGTAAACATATAAAGGATAAGTATGCTGTCCTTTTTTTCTATCCACTTGATTTTACTTTTGTCTGTCCAACTGAGTTGATATCATTTAGCAACAAAATAGAAGATTTTTCAAAACGTAATGTTGAAGTGATAGGAATAAGTATAGATTCAAAATTTTCACACTATAAATGGCGAAACACTCCAGTTAATGATGGTGGTATTGGAGAGGTTAGCTACAATTTAGTGTCTGATATCAAAAAGTCTATATCAAGAGACTATGGGGTCTTATATGATGACTCAATTGCACTAAGAGCAACTTTTGTTATTGATGATAAGTTTGTTGTACGTCATCAATCGATAAATGATTTTCCTTTAGGGCGTAATATCGATGAGTTTATTAGAATTATTGATGCAATAAAACATAATGAAGAGCATGGTGAAGTATGTCCAGCAGGGTGGAAAAAAGGTAAGCCAGCAATGCAGGCAAGCGATGAAGGAGTGGCTGATTATCTAAACTCACACAGTGCAGAATTATAAATTGAGTACAAAAGTTCTTATTATTGGATCTGGAGCAGCGGGTTATGCTGCTGCTATATATGCAGCACGTGCAAATTTAGAGCCAATTGTAGTAACAGGAATGCAACCTGGTGGTCAGCTTACAATTACTACGGATGTTGAAAACTATCCAGGTTTTATTTCTATACAAGGTCCAGAACTCATGGAACAAAAGAGGTTGCATGCAGAGAAGGTGGGGGCAAGGATAATAGATGACGAAATAAAAAGCGTTGAACAACTTGAGGATTCTAATGAGTATAGATTTAGATCTTGTGGTAATGCTAGTGACTACTATTCGAATGCAATTATAATCGCAGCTGGTGCGCAAGCGAAGTGGCTTGGCCTGGAGAGTGAAAAGAAATTTCAAGGTTACGGAGTTTCGGCATGCGCAACTTGTGATGGTGCATTTTTTAAGAATAAAGTTGTAGCTGTGATTGGTGGTGGAAATACTGCCGTTGAAGAGGCAATATTTTTAACTCGATTTGCTAAGGAAGTTATACTGATACACAGGCGTGATAAGTTAAGAGCAGAGAAAGTAATGCAAGACAGGCTCTTTAAAAATGATAAGATAAAGGTAATATGGAATCATACCGTAGAGCAGATTCTTGGAGAAGAAAATCCTAAAAAAGTTACTGGCATTACAATTAAATCGACAGACATCAATAAAACCCAGGAATTGAAAGTAGATGGAGTGTTCATTGCAATTGGGCATGCACCAAATACAGGTATTTTTAAGGGCTTTGTTGAAATGGATCAGCAAGGTTATATAATTACGAAACCTGGAACAACTCTAACCAGTAGGGCAGGGGTGTTTGCTGCTGGTGATGTTCAAGATAAGGTATATCGCCAGGCAGTAGTTGCAGCAGGTACAGGGTGCATGGCTGCACTTGATGCAGAAAAATTTTTGGAATCATAATTAGTTCTAAAATTTTTAACTAAATTACTTGCAATTTTCTTTGTTTTTTTTATAATTATGTCAATAAATTATAGGTTAGGGAGAATTTAGTATGCTTTCGAGAAGTAATGTAGGTTTTAGAAGAAGTGTTGTTAATGATACAGGATTACGAGCTCAAAATCAAACAACTTCAGGACAATCAGCAACAAAATTATTTGAAGCTATTGATGAAAAAAAGCTAGGAGATTTTGAGCGAGCTCTGGCAGAAGGTGCGGATGTTAATGCGTTTAATGAAGAAGGCATGACACCTTTGATATCTATAATTGATGATTTATCTGCAGGCTCTGAAACAGAAGAAGAAAAAGAATATCAGAGTATGATTAGGTTACTTCTACTTCACCGAAGCATAGATGTTAATATTCAAGAAAAAGGTGATGGCAATACAGCTTTGCATCTAGCAATGTCCTTTCAACAAAGGAAAGTGTTACAACTCTTACTAAGTCATCCGAGAATAAGTATGTATCTACAAAATAAAAGATTTCAAAATCCTGGGGAATTTGCTAAAAAACATCGTGCTGAGCATTTGATCATAGAAATACAAAAAGCACAAACAGGAAAACAATTATTGAATGCTCTTTCTCATGGAAATTTCCATGAAGCAAAAAGACTATTAAATGAAGAATTCAACCCTAATTGCTGGAAAAGAAATTTCAATTGAGAAATAGAAACGCTGCTTAGCCTGATTATCAAATCATGTTTACAAGGAATAACACAAGATAACGAGGAAGTATTGACTAAACTTTTAGAACATAAAGACCTAGATTTTAATCAAATAAAACCGATACCAGCTATAGAGCAAAATCCATGGGTGAAGCAAATAATTGAGCAAGTTATGAAAGAGCGATTAACTGATGCTATTAATAGAAAAGATTTGGATGATATAAAAAAATTAGTAGAAGATAATTGCTTTATGAATGATCAAATTGTTATTGAGGTGCTTAAAAGTTTTAATCCTGTCAGAGAATATCTAAATGAAAAATTCCCTACAAGTGCAGAGCAACCTGTAGCAAATGCACATAATGTTGCTCCGGAAATAAACGACGATTTGATTGCTCAAGAATTGCAGCAGCTCGAAAACCTTAGAAATGAGCTTGAAAGAACAAAGGCTCAACTTACAGAAAAAGAGCAAGAGCTGAATAGGACCGTAGATGAAAGAACAAGAGACACTGACAAAATTTCACAGTTAGAAAGGGATTTTAGGCAAGAGAGATTAGAACTTCAAGCTCAAAATCAAGACTCAAAGAACAAAAACAGAAAACTTTCAGAAGCAAACATTTATAATAGAAGGCAAAGTAACTATGCCTCTGCTTCTTTTGTGTTATCTGGAGCGTTTGCTGTTGGTACATGTTTAACAATATCGAATTTAGAAATATGAATTTCACTTGCTGTAGCTGCATCTGTTTTCATTGCAATTGGGTGCTACTGTTCATATAAAGCAAGTACAGTACTGAGTGATGTGACAAGCACTGAATTTGGTAATGTTATCAGTTTAAGATAGAGTTAAGTTCTTCTCTAAACTCTACTGAAAGTTTTATACATCCTGAAAATACCTTGATAATTCGAGTGAATGTGAACCTGAGTGGTTTCAAGACTTAAATAGTTGTTGTAAACTTGCTTTTATTATCTTTTAGTTCAAGAAATTAAAAGTTTAACGATGAGAATTATAATTACAGACCAAAGTAAAAAGTAGGCTTTTCCATTTGATTTATTTTTCACCTGTAATTTTTTGTCAGCTATTAGGTTTAATTTTTCTATAAGGCTAAATATTCCTTGGATTGTTTTGATGGGATAAGAGCTTTTAATTTTTTCCCTATACCCTATTTTACTTTCATGTTGACTGTTTATCCATGTTTCAACTACTTTCCACATATTGATTTCTGGATAGACTTTCCTACATGTTCCTTCTAATAAAATCATAGTTTTCTGCAGCAATAACAATTGTGTTTGAACTTTCATATCAAAATCACCAGTTATTTTTAGTAGCTGAGTAAGTAATCGAGCAAATGAAATCTTCTGTATAGGCTGTCCAACAATGGGCTCACCTATTGCTCTGCAAGCTGTAACAAAATTTCTATGCTGTGATGGAACATAACCGGCTCTAAAGTGCATTTTTGCAACGTGATCATAATCCCTATTTAAAAAGCCTTTGAGTATCTCTATAACGTAATAGCATGTCTCACGATCTATTCTACCCATGATTCCACAATCCAGGGCAATAATATTGTTATTACTATCGATCATTAAATTTCCAGGATGCATATCAGCATGAAAAAAACAATCCCTATATACCTGATTACAAAAAGATTCTATAAGCTTGATAGCTATTTGCTTTCGGTTATTCAGCTTTTCAACTTCGTATATTGGTATAGCTTCCATCCATTCTAATGTTAAAACCTTTTTTGAAGTTCTACTCCAATCTATTTCAGGTACGTAGAAACCTCTGTCATGTTTAGTATTTTCCTTCAGTTCCGAAGAGTGGGCAGCCTCAAAACGTAGATCTAACTCTAATCGGCAAATTTCAGCAAAAGTTTTGACTAATTCAACTGGCTTCAGCCTTTTTGATTGTTCACTAAATTTTTCTGCAATTTCTGCAAGCCAAGAAAGCATTTTTATATCCCTTGAGAATGTTTTCTCAATATTTGGCCTTAAAACCTTTACAGCAACTTCCTTACCCGCAGTTGTAACTGCTCTATGCACTTGAGAAATTGATGCTGCTGCAATTGGCTTTTCAGAAAAGCTTGAAAAAATATCGCTTAATTTACAATTAAACTCACTTTCTATAGTTTTAACTGCTATTTTATACGAAAATGATGGCAATCTATCACATATCAATAGCAAGTTATTTGTTATGTCCTCATTTAAAATATCAGTGCGTGATGAAATGGATTGCCCAAACTTAATGAACACCGGACCTAATCTTTCAAGAGCACGCTTTAGTTTATGACCTTGTATTTTATTTATTGATTTTTTTGATGGTGGAAGTAAATAAGGTAACACATTGTAGCGTGTTAGCACTGTAGTTATTTGCAGAAGACGTAGAATATTTTGAATCATTTCGCTGCGTAACTGCCAAATATTTCATTTATCTCCATAATTTCATCAGGTTTACCTTGATAATAGATAGTATTATTTATGCAAATTATGTAATCTGAGGATGGTAGAGCAGAGTTAAGGTCATGAGAAGTCATGAGAATCGACACTGATCGTTCTTTTGCGATTTTATTTATAATATCATAAAATTTAGCTCGTGCGTTAATATCCATTGCACTGACTGGTTCATCTAAAATGATCAAATCAGATTCTGAAATTAAACAGCGTGCAAGCAGCAGTAATTGTGTTTGTCCTGCAGAGATTTCTAATACTTGATTTTTTAGGATGTTACCGATACCAACCGATTCTATTGCTTCTGTAACAATGGGTTGATTTTTCTTCAATTTCTTCGAGTAGCTATTGAAAAGGAAAGACTCAACTGTTATTGGCATCAAATTACCAATACTAAAATTTTGTGGCATATAGCTAATTTTTACATTATCGGCAAATAAAATACTGCCAATATAGCCTTTATTTATACCAGCAACTGCTTTCACTAAAGAGGTTTTACCTCCGCCATTTGGACCAAGTATTGTAACTATATCTCCTCTTTGTACTGATATGTTGATATTATCAAGAACTTTTTTATTACCGTATGAAAGAGTAAGGTTTTCTATTTTTAGAATGCAGTTATTGACATTACTTAACTTTTTGGCGAAAATTGACTTCTTCTCAATATTTATATGAGACATTTACTGATTTTTTTTCTATTACTTTCACTTACACTATACTACAATAGTGCCTTTTCATCCAATTTAAAAATTGTAGCTACAATCAAACCTATACACTCACTTGTAGCTTCTGTTACAGATGGAATTTCAAAGCCAGAACTACTAATGTACGAAGTAGTGTCTGAACATAACTACATGCTCAGGCCTTCAGACGCAAGTAAATTAGAATCTAGTAATATTATATTTTATATCGATGATTCTTTGGAAACATTCATTAAAACTTTCGCTAAAGAAAATAAGAAGTTAATACCGCTATCAAGTGCAATCGATCTACTTCCTGCTCGACCACATTCATTTTCTAGTCACATTCAAGATGAAAAAGATTTGCATATTTGGCTGAGTCCTGAAAATGCAAAAAGTATGATACTTTCTATCAGTGCAACATTATCTAATATAGATAAAGAAAATGCCTATCGATACAATACTAACGCAGAGGAGGCTATAAGAAAGATAGACCAAGAAGTAGAAAAAATTACGAAAGAATTGGATGAGTTAAAAAATCAAAAATACATAGTTACTCACGATGCTTATCAATATTTCGAAAAATATTTTGATTTAAGTTACCCAAGCGCCATTCTTTCTATAGAAGAGGATTCTTACATAGGTATGAAGAGTTTAATGAAATTAAAAAAGGTAATGAAAGAGGAAAACGTTAAATGTATTGTTTCTCATTCACGAGAGGATAGCATAAAGCCTAATGTCTTTTCTAGTGACGTAAAAATGGTGATTCTTGATCCTATTGGATCAGATGTAGAGCCTGGAAAGGATGCATATCTAGATATAATCAGCAGCATTGCACAAAATTTCAAGTCTTGTTTCACTGAGTAATGAGTTCTTTTATCTATTCAGATAGCATTGCAAACTTAGTGCTTTCTATTCCAATCACAACTATACCGACATTATCTACCAGAAGTATATCATCCCAGTATCAAATACTGGGATGACACCTTCTACTACGCAAATTACCACAATGTCCGCATGGCTATACACGTGATGCTGGAATTCTTAGCACACCTTTTGATTTATGAAAAATCAGTGTCTGCATTTACTTCTATTTTTTTATCTATTTTATTTTGCCATTTTACTGCTTACTCTGTATTCAAATTACATGAACCTTTTTATATTAGGCAAGCTCAGGTTATTTTTACGTTTATATATTGATCCGATCTAGTCCAATAAACCCTCTAAGGAAAACCCTTAGATTTTTGACCTACTAACGTGTGACACTTTAGGTTTTAGAGCGTTTTCTGTGTTTTATACTTTATGTTTATTAATTGTGTAATGATCAACACTATGAGTTTCACCTTCCCTTCCATTATATCTCTGAGCTCTATTATTAGAGTATAACTTGATTATAAACTATATATAACAATAAACTTACTTTAATTTTTCTTCTTTAAATAATACGTGTCTTCTGACCACTGGGTCATACTTCCTAAACTCGAGCTTTTTGGGAAGGTTCTTAGGATTACGTTTTTTTACACAAAAATAGCCTGTTAGTTTCTCTTCTCCAGTTTTTGTTGTTTTAGTTGCAGTGCTAACTAGCTTGACAAGCAAAGAAGCATTTTTTTTCGCCATAATTGTTAATGATATAATAAACTCTATGCAAGTTTAGAACGCAAAACACTGAAAGTCAACCCAATAATGCAGGTCGCAAAATTCTTGACAATCAATAATATATTAAGTAGTATAAAAAGATTTCAGAATGAAAAGCAGACGGTAAATAAGTGGCGAGTGATGGCAAAAGGTTATTATTGATAGAAAGTACTACCTGTTCTAACGAGGTAAGGGTTGCCCTACTAGTTAATGGTAGGGTTGTAGAGTTTGAACAAGAATTCAAGGAAAAAAGACAATTAAGAGGTAATATATACGTTGCTTATGTAAAGCGTATAGAGCCTGCTTTGCAGGCCGTGTTCATTGAGTATGGAAAAAATAAGCAAGGTTTTTTGTCTTTTTCTGAGATATCTCTCAATTACTTTAATATTCCAGAAAAAGAGAAGGAAATTTTCCCTGACGAAGGCTATTCGAGCGGTGTGGACTGTTCAAATGATAATTGCACAGAAGAAGGCCTAGATTCTACAGCTAGTAATGAATCCAGCAGTGGTTTTGTGAGGGAGGTACCTTTACATAGAAAATATAAGTTACAAGATGTGATTTCAGTAAATCAAAAGTTATTGGTTCAATTAACTAAAGAAGAACGAGGAAATAAAGGAGCTTCATTTACAACATACGTAACTTTGGTCGGTAGATACTGTGTTTTCATGCCCAATTCCATAAGTAGGGGTGGAGTATCTCGCAGAATTGAAGATACCAACGTTAGAAAACAGTTAAAGGATATATTAAATTCAATAAATTTACCAAAAGGCTCAGGTTTAATAGTAAGAACTGTTGGTGCAGGAAAAAGTAAGAAAGAAATTGAGCAAGATTACGATAATTTGACCTTATTATGGCAAAATATCCAGCAAAACTTCTCTTCTTTAAATGTTCCATCATTAATTTACAACGAAGCAGATGTAGTTATGAGATCTGTACGTGACTTTTGTAGTAATGATACAGAAATTATAGTATCTGATAGAGAAGTTTGTGAAGCGGTAAGAAAATACACTAAAAATGTGTTACAAGGAAAATTACGTCCTAGGTTATATAGAGGCTCTGTTCCAATCTTTACTTACTATCGAGTCGAAGATCAAATTTCTGAATTATATAGCAATAGAGTAGAATTACCATCTGGTGGGTCTTTGGTGATAACCTTAACTGAGGCATTTGTTTCAATAGACGTAAATTCAGGGAAAATGACAAGAGAAGATAACATAGAAGAAACAGCTTATAGAACTAATATGGAGGCATTATCTGAAATATCAAGGCAAGCGAATCTCAGGGGCTTATCAGGGTTAATAGTTGTTGATTTTATTGACATGTTGAAACTTGAGTATTGCAAAAATGTTGAATTTGCTATCAAGCAGGCGTTTAAAGATGATAGAGCTAAAGTTCAATTTAGCTTTATCAATGACTTTGGTTTAATGGTCTTTTCAAGACAAAGAATTAAACCAAATATACAGGAAATTAATACTACAGAGTGCTTACGCTGTAAAGGTATTGGAAGAGTAAAATCAAACGAAGTGGTTGTTGCATCGATACTAAGGGATTTGCAACATATTGCTAATAAAAATCAAAATAAGTCCTTTGATTTAATAGCACGCAGTGCAGTTATAGCGCACATTTTTAATAATAAGCGTGATATGGTTTCTACAATCGAAAAAGAGTTCAATATTACATTAAATGTTAGTATTGATAATAGTTTAGATGCAGATACATTTATTTTAAAGCAAGGAGACCATATTAATTTTAATGATTATAAGCCATTGCAGAATTCTGGATGTCAAATTGTGAATAGCAGGGATAAAGAAGCTGGTAGTTCAGATAAACTACCGGGCAACTTTTGGTTAACTAAATGGCTTTCGCGCCTTTTGGGCTCTAACAACTAAACGGGACTTGTAATTAACGAGTTTTATACTTATATATTTTACATCAGATAATATTTAAAAGGGAGTATTCATTATGGGAAGAGCAATAGGTATAGATCTTGGAACGACAAATTCTTGTGTTGCAATAATGCAAGGTAAGGATACAAAAGTAATTGAGAATAAAGAAGGAGCAAGAACTACTCCATCTATAGTTGCATTTACTTCATCTGGAGAAAGGTTGATTGGTGCTCCAGCAAAAAGGCAAGCAACTACCAATGCAAGTAATACTTTTTTTGCAACTAAGAGATTGATAGGTCGCCAATATAGCGATCCTGAAATGAAGAATCTAGGTGTACCGTATAAGGTATTTGCAGCAAAAAATGGTGATGCATGGGTTAAAACAACTGATAGTAAAGAATACTCTCCTAGTCAAATTGGTGCATTTATATTGCAAAACCTGAAAGAAGCAGCGGAAGCTTATCTTGGGGAAGAAGTAAAGGATGCTGTGATAACAGTGCCGGCGTACTTCAATGATTCTCAACGTCAAGCAACAAAAGATGCAGGAAAAATTGCTGGATTAAATGTCCTCAGAATAATTAACGAACCAACTGCTGCAGCACTTGCTTATGGTCTTGATAAAAAGCACGGACACACAATAGTAGTGTATGATCTTGGTGGTGGTACATTTGATGTTTCAGTTCTTGAAATAGGTGATGGAGTTTTTGAAGTAAAGGCTACAAATGGTGATACTCACCTTGGAGGGGAAGACTTCGATAATGCAGTAGTGAATTATTTACTGGGTGAATTCAAGAAAAGTAATGGCATTGATTTGAAAAACGATCCAATGGCTATGCAAAGAATCAAAGAAGCTGCAGAAAAAGCAAAGGTAGAATTGTCAAGTGCAATGGAAACAGAAGTAAATCTACCGTTTGTTACAGCTGATTCAAGTGGCCCAAAACACTTAAATATGAAGCTAACAAGAGCAAAGCTTGAAAGCTTAGTGAATGATTTGATTGAAAGGACTATAATTCCTTGCAAAAAAGCTCTTGAAGATGCTGGTTTGTCTGCTAGTCAAATTGGTGAAGTAGTTCTTGTTGGTGGCATGACTCGTATGCCAAAAGTCATAGAGAAAGTTAAAGAATTCTTTGGCAAAGATCCACACAGAGGGGTTAACCCTGATGAAGTTGTAGCAATTGGAGCTGCAATACAGGCGGGAATCATTCAAGGTGATGTAAGAGATGTATTACTACTTGACGTAACTCCACTTTCTCTTGGTATTGAAACTCTAGGTGGAGTATTCACTCCACTTATTGAACGTAATACTACTATTCCCACAAAAAAATCTCAGGTGTTTTCAACTGCAGAAGATAACCAAACAGCCGTTACAATTAAGGTACATCAAGGTGAAAGAAAATTGGCGGTTGATAATAAACTGCTTGGTCAGTTTAGTTTAGAAGGAATACCACCTGCTCCTCGCGGGGTTCCTCAAATTGAGGTGACATTTGATATAGATGCAAATGGAATAGCGCATGTTTCTGCAAAGGATAAAGCTACTGGAAAAGAGCAAAAAATACGTATTCAGTCTTCAGGTGGTTTATCGGAGGATGAAATAAATCGGATGGTGAGAGAAGCTGAGGAAAAAGCACAAGAAGATGAAAAGCGTAAGAAATTTATTGAAGTGAAGAATCAAGCGGATAGTTTAGTTCATTCTACAGAAAAATCTCTGACAGAATATGGTGATAAAATTTCTCCAGAAGATAAATCTGCTATTGAAAATGCAGTTAATGAGTTAAAGGAAGTGAGTAAATCTGACAACATTGATGATGCTGATTCAATACAACAGAAAGTTACTAACCTCTCTCAGTTATCTATGAAACTTGGAGAAGCTATGTATCAAGCATCTCAGCAAAACAGTGCTGAAAATGGCTTTTCATCAGAAGGAAATCCAAATGATAAGGAAGAAAAAGTAGTAGATTCTGATTATCAAGACATGGATAATAAAGAAGAGAATAAGTAATTCGATTGTCATCCCAGTGCCCAGATACTGTGGGATGACAAGAGGAGCGTATTGTTGCTTAAAGGAACTATTGTGGATATTATTAAGACAATAGAAGAAAAATTACGCGATTCAATAGGTGTAATTGATATTAATATTATCGATGAATCAGCAAAGCATGTAGATCATTATTTTGCTTCTTCTTCGACACTACCTTCACATATCAAATTAGTATTAATATCTAACGACTTTTCTGGAATGAGCTCTTTAAAGAGGCATAAATTGATCTATGAATTATTAAAGAGTGAAATAGAACGAGTACATGCGATTTCTCTTCACTTGTATACGCAAAGCGAATACAATCTAAAAAATAAATAATAAAAATGTGAACGAAGAGTCTTTATTAGTTAAAGCAGGAAGAAAATTTAATGATTATAAAGGGTCGATGAACCCACCAGTTTATCATTCTTCTACTATATTATTTCCTACTTACAAGGACTACTTAAATGCAGCAAATGGAGAAAGTATATACGATGTAATCAATGATGGTGTTGCAAGGGATTACAGTTACAGTAATGTTGGTACGCCTACTGTTCATTATTTTTCAAATGCACTGGCTGAAATTGAGGGTAGGGGACAAGCACTCATCTACCCTTCTGGATTATTTGCACTTACTTTTGCTATTTTGACTTTCACTAAAGCAGGTTCACATGTCCTGATACAAGATAATAGTTATTATAGGCTAAAGAGATTTGCCGAAAATGAGCTACCAAAAAGAGGAGTAGAAGTAACTTTTTATAATCCGACACAGGATATAACTGATTTAGTTCAGAGTAATACTTCACTCATCATGATTGAGACTCCTGGTTCTATAACGTTTGAGATTTCAAATATAGAGCATATAGTAAAAGTTGCTAAAGCACGTGGAATCGTAACCGTTTGTGACAATTCATGGGCCACTCCTTTGTTGTTTAAGCCGCTTGATTATGGAATTGATGTTGCACTATACGCGGTGACAAAGTATCTAGCCGGTCACTCAGATCTAGTGATGGGAGCTATGGTTGCTGAAAGTAAAATTTTTAAATTGCTTTATGAGAGCTATAAAAATTATGGAGTCACCATTCAATCGCATGACTGTTACCTTGCACACAGGGGACTTAGAACACTGCAAACACGCATGAGGAAGCATCAAAGTACAGCAATGCAAGTAGCAAAGTGGCTGGAAAAACATCCAAAAATCAAAAAAGTCTTATACCCCGCACTTTTTTCCTATTCTCAGCATGATTTATGGAAAAGTTATTTCAAAGGGGCAAGTAGCGTATTTAGTATAGTACTCGATAGAGAATATTCATGTGAAGAACTAGGCTGCATGGTTGATCACATGAAAGTTTTTGGCATTGGTGCTTCTTGGGGAGGATGTGACAGTTTGATATTACCAGTAGACCATAGATCTATGTCAAGATCTGTAATGAATTCAGATTATGGTGGAAGTTTTGTGCGAATATTTTGCGGACTAGAAGATCCTGAAGATTTGATTTTTGACTTGAATACTGCATTAATAAGACTGCCATGTTCAAGTGTTAAAGATGATTGTGAGACTGAAAGAGCTACTGCATAACATTGTAAATGCTGACTTTGATATTGAAATCAAAGGCGTCACATGTAATCCTAAGAGAGTTAAAGAAGGTTACCTTTTTGTTTGTGTGTCAGAAAGGAGTAAAGAACACGTAACATGTCTTCCTAATGGATGTGTACACAACTGTGTAGACGTTGTAATACAAGGGGCCAAGAAAGATGTCATCCCAGTGCTCAGACACTGGGATCCAGAAAATTTAATTGTAAACAAGCATACTAGACAATTGTATAATGAAAACTGGATTCCAGTGTCCGCTACTCGAATGACAAGTACTCCAAGTTTTGCAGTGCTTTACCACTCGGACCCTCAAGGAATATACAGTGAAATAGTCAGCAGGTTTTATCAATTCAAACAACCTAAATATATTGCTGCTGTAACTGGTACGAATGGTAAAACTTCAGTAGTGGAGTTTTGTCGCCAGATTTGGCAAGATAATGCAGCGTCTATAGGAACACTGGGAACATGTGTCAATAATAATAGAAAAGATAATAGCCTTACAACGCCAAGTGCAGATGATCTTTATTCCACATTGCGTGACATAAATAATAAGAACGTAGAACACTTAGCATTAGAAGCTTCAAGCCATGGAATCGATCAATACAGAATCCATGGACTCAGGCTCAATGCTGCAGCTTTTACTAATTTCTCTCAAGATCATTTGGACTATCACAAAAGTATCGATGAGTATTTTGAGGCCAAGAAAAGGTTGTTTGATGAGGTATTGCCAAAAGAAAAAACAGCGATTTTAAATGCAGATATAGGCGAATATGGAGAGTTGCTCAACATAGCTGAAAAGCGTGGCAACAAAGTTATAACCTATGGAAAAAAAAACTCTGACATTACTTTATTAAAGCAGATACCCACTGCCAATGGTCAATACCTGACAATTCAAATCGGTGATGAAATTTATAACGCATTTTTTCCGATTTTTGGGCAATTTCAAGCATATAATTTGTTGTGTGCAATCGGTATAGTTATTTCATCTGGTATGGACTATCAAAGAATGTGTATAGATAAACTCGCTTCTCCATCTGGAAGAATGGAAAAAGTGAACACTTTTGCATTTGTCGATTACGCTCATACTCCAAGTGCACTCAAACAAGCTCTGTTGTCTTTAAAATGGCACTTCAATAAAAAGATAGTTCTAGTGTTCGGTTGTGGCGGGAATCGTGATCAAACAAAACGTGCAGAGATGGGTAAAATAGCACAAATGCTTGCAGGTAAAGTTATAGTCACAGATGACAATCCGCGTGATGAAGATCCGGGGAAAATTCGTCACGATATTTTGTTACATTGCCCTGATGCACTGGAGATAGGAGATAGAAAAAAAGCTATAGAGAAAGGTATAAATATAGCACATGATGAAAATATGATTCTGCTAGTTGCAGGAAAAGGACATGAAAGATTCCAAATAATAGAAGGCCAATCCCTTGAATTTAGTGATGTTGAAGTTATTAGAGAGGGCCAAAAATTTGCTACTGCTGTTTTGCTCTCTCCTTCATCCAACGCCTGAATGGCTTTTTTCCTTAAGTCATAACTGTATGCTGCTGGCATTTTTACCTTCTTGTTATACTAAATCACTATCTTATCTTGTTCCTACTATTATGAGAAGAGCTATACAAGGATATGAAAGTGGAGATTGTGGTTACAAGATTAGTGAGAGAATATAGAAAAATTGAGGATGAAATATTGCGTGATATAGTTCATTTAGTGATAAAGGCTCTTACAGGTATAGTAGCGCTTCATAAGTAAGAATATTTTTACAAAGAATTTAATAATCACAATTTAGGCAATGATGAAAGTTCTTTAAGAAAAAAGTTTAATACTATCAAGAAAAGTTTGCATAGGCATAGCAATATAATACATAATAATCAAAATATCTAAAATTCTGTCAATTTATTTGCACAGTCAATCACTTGAGAATTCGGAAATTGATTTTTAAACCAAGTGTACTGGCGTTTTGCATAATGCCTTGTGTTTGTTTGAGCAATCTGTATTGCTTCGTCTAAAGTAATCTCCCCTTTTAAGTATCTTATAATTTCTGGTACTCCATGTGCTTTCATAGCTGGCAAGTTTGGAGATAGGTTCATGCTAAGTAAATTTTTTACTTCATCAATTACTCCATTTTCAATCATTTCAATAAAACGAGAATTTATTTTTCGGTATATATCCTCACGTTTAGGTAGAATTGTATATACCTTAAAATTATTGAATAAAGGAGGCTGCCTATTTTCTTGCCATACAAAAATCGACTTGCCAGTTTCAGTGATAACTTCAAGTGCCCTTGAAAGGCGATGCGAATCATTCATAAGTATTTTTCCCTGAATTTTTAAGTCTTTGCTTAGCACTAACTTATAGAACTCCTCTTTACTTAAATTTTTCCTTAATTCGCTTACATTTTTCCTAACTTCCTGACTTATTTGTGGCATTGATGATAAGCCTTTGATTAAACTGCTGATGTAAAGCCCACTTCCTCCAGTAATGATAGGTATTTGCGCATTTTCTAATGCGTGATTAACTTCTTTTTCTAAATCCTCTAACCATAGACCCACGGAATAATTTTCTTTTGCTGAAACATAACCGTATAGCCTATAAAATTCTTTCTGCTTTGGTGGTTGAGCAGTAATTACGGGAATCTCTTTGTATACCTGCTTTGAGTCACAGTTTATTATGCTAATGTTTTTATACTTTTTTATCAAGTTATCGCATAATTCTGATTTACCTGAGGCTGTAATTCCTGTAATAATTACTATATTATCCTTCATTTATATTAATTTAACTAACCTATGATAGGGTGTAGTAAAAATTTGGATTCTACAATCTAAAATTTGGAGACTTTTATGGCAGAAAATGATAACGATAACTCGTTTACTAAGCGTTTTACAAATAGGACCTCTAATGAGACAAGAGGAGGTTTTTCCAGTAAGTATTCATCTCAAAATACCAAAGAACATGCACTAGGAGCAAAAGGAAAAATTTCTGAATTGGCAAACAAAAAAGCTGAAGCCAAGGAAGCTTTTTCTGAAAGTGGCGGCATAAAGAGTAAAAGCAGAACTATCAACGAAAGATCCTTTGCTGATGCAACAAGAAGAAGTAGATCAGATCTCATATATCTAGTTCGTGGTAAAGATCGAGGAAGATCAGCTTGGCACTATGTATTAGTTGATAAAGATAAAAGAGAAATGTTTCTGGCAAAAAGTAGAACTGGCTCTATAGATGTTGCAGATTATGGAGAGATTTTATATTCAGGATGGGGAGATGATCCACCACAGACGATAGTCGATAAAATCAATGAGGAGTTCGGATTGTAGTAAATCTGTTGTAAAAGCAACAAGGACAACATTGCGAATTTAGAGTTCAAAAGGGTTATTCCTCGAGAACTATTGCGTCAGAAAGCTGGCGCTGAATTTGTATATAATGTTGACCTTGGAGGTTTTTATGAATAATAGTGAGAGAAAAGAAAAATTGGAAACTCGTATTCTATCAAGCAGAGGCAGGTCTTTATTGGATCACGAGCTACTAGAACGTACTCTGTCTGGATATGCAGAAGGAAGAGAAGTTGCTAAAAGGCTAATGGAGCTCTTTAGTAGTCTAGGAAGGGTAATTAACGCTGACTTTCATGAACTAAAAAATGTTACAGGAATGAACGATGGAGCAATAGCAAGTATCTTTTGTCTGAAAGAGATTTTTGATAGGATACTGAAAGGTAAGCTAAAAAAGTTGTCGATTCTTGATAACAGAGAAGAGCTATTAAAATACTTTAAAGCAGCAATAGGACAGTCAAGAAAGGAAAGCTTACGAGTGATTATACTTAGACCGAAGTGATCATTTAATATATGAGTATATTCAAGATTGTGGAACTATAGACAGAGTACCTCTGTATGTGAGGGAAATAATAAAACAGGGATTACTGATTGATGCAGCATCTGTTGCAATTTCACATAATCATCCAAGCGGAGATATAGAACCATCAAAGGAGGATGAGGATAACACACTCACATTAGCTGCAACCTGCGAAAATGTAGGAATGAAATTGATAGATCATATAATCGTAACACAGAAGAGCCACTTTAGTTTTTATGACAGTGGCTTATTGTAATCTGTAACCTGGAAGGAAAGTTCTCTAGCTTTCCTTCTTTTTTTTCCACTTTATGAATTAAGAAATTCGCTGTAAGCTTGAACAAATAAAATTAGCAATGAAAGGTGGAATTAGGCAAAAAAATAAAGGAACTTAGGTTATACTGTGGTTTGACACAAACTGAATTAGGAAAAAGAATAGGTGTTTCATATAGACAGATACAAAGGTACGAAAATGGTTCAAATTGCATTTTAGCCAGTAGACTATATGACTTAGCAAAAGCCCTATCAATTGATGTTGCTGATTTCTTTACTGGTATGCATGCTGACTCACATGAAAGTTACGATGAAGAAATACTAAAATTAGTCAAAGGATATAATGAAATTAAGAGCAAAAGGTTACGTAGTGTAGTTTATATATTGGTAAAATCTTTTTCTCAAAGTGATAATACATAGTTAATATTATCTGATACGTAAAATGACCATACAACATCCTATCGATAAGCAAATAGGTGAAAGAATAAGGAAAAGAAGGCTAATGTGTGGTTTTAGCCAAAGGGACTTAGGAAAAAAGCTTGGAATTTCATTTCAGCATATACAAGGATATGAAACTGGAGAGGTAAGGCTTGTAATTGATAGATTGTACAATTTGGCAGAAGCTTTGTCCGTTGATATGTCATATTTTTTTACCAAAGCTTCTGAAGACTTACACGATAAGGCCTTTTGTAGCGATGTGGGTAGTGAAGAAATATCAAGGCTAGTGAGGGAATACAGGAAAATTAAGGATGAAACGTTGCGTAATATTGTGCATTCAGTGATAAAAGCGCTTGCCAATAAATAATATTGCCTGAATATATCTTCAATCCACTTCTACAAGCAATGCTAGTTAAGGTAAATTTTTTATGGTAATCTTGATTAAATTCCAAGAACTACTTTACTTTGCAATAATTATGGCTATGTAAAACATAGCCATCAATCAAAAACGTCCTACAGATGTCGTTTTATCATTTTTTAATTTATCTACCCAAGAAAAAGTCTCACTACTCTTAGAATTTGGATCGCCCCATCTTCCACACCTAGTAAAACTGCCTTTTTCTACTGCTTCTTTAACAGACATGCCACCAAATAAACAACCTTGTCCTACGATTTCTCCTATTTTTTGCAACTCATTCCACATTTCTTCATCTTCTACCTCAACTTGTACTTGATGATAGTCTTCTGTGTCATGATATACCATTAAATTTAGCTCTCCTAGGCTAGTGCAAAGTGTTACTGTAAAAGCACTGCTATCTGATATATCCACGTAGTTTCTTTTGCCGTCTTTCCCAGTTTTGACTTCAACTTCACCATCACCTATTTTTAGGATATTGCCACCAAGGTTTAAGTCTCCTTTACTTAAGCCTAAATTTTTTGCACCTTCTACAACTTTTGCAACATCAACTATGCAGCTATGTGAAAATTCTATATAGAAGGTCTTATTATCAATTTCTATATTTTCAACAGTTCCTTCTATAGTAGCGTTCTCTCCAACTTCCCTGAGCTTTTTGAGTAGATCATATATTTGTGGCTCAATTTCTTTTTGCACCTTTTGATAAATTTCAGTTATTTTATTATCAACTTGTACATTAAAATCTGCCCCATTTAAAGCTAACTTCCTGATTATATCCTCTTGTTTATTTCCTTTGAATCCATCACGATACATCTTAAACATTGTAACGTTAGCGAAGCTAAAGCCATTTTTATTGGCAGCATTTATTCTTATTCCTAAATCCAAAGCTTCATCAACAACTTTACTTAACTCGTTTATATTTTTAGCTGCAATAGCTTTTTCCAAGAATTCATTTAGTTTCATATTTTCATATTCACTTAGCCTTATCTTGGATAAAGCTGATCGAAATGGATTGAGCTCCTCAGGATATGACAAGACAGGTAGTTTACTGATCTTTTTATTTGCTGTTGGAGCAGCTTTTATAAAATTAGGTAACAACCCTTCTTTTGCTATTCGCTCTACCGCTTTTAACATTTTACTAGACAATTTTTTACTTTTTATTTTTTTCATTGTAACCCTCACTTAATCTTATTACTATTCGATCATAACGTGATAAATGTTATTTAATTGTTAACGCTATACGACTTATTGATTTATTATATATTATAATAACAAACTTTACGGGCATTTACACTAGAAAAACACATCCTATAAAAATTATTTCAGTTTCAACAAAAATGGGGTATTGTGATTATAAAATTGAAAGAAATAGATCTCCTATCTTACTCTACTGAAAAGCTGAAAAAGCATTGTCAGCTACTTGATAATAAAGAAAAAATAGTTCTATATGAGCAGCTGCTAGACAAGGCTAAAGATATACTTGAAAATTCAAGAGATAATGTTTCTGAGCTGAAAAGGATCAGTAAAGCAGCTGTAGCGATAGAGGAAATTACCGATAAGCAGTTACTAGAAAAGTTTAATGATGACCACCCGCTAAGAGAAGTGGACATTTTAATCTACTCTCCTCAGGGAAATACTGAATATCTGTTCAGCACAGATAACTCATCAGAACTTTATGATTTAAAAGAAGATAAGGAAAAAGCTCTTTATAATGTAGTTAAGTCAAATGATGTTGAGCTTGTAAAAAAGCTGCTGATGATTCTTTCACCTACAGAAGTAAGTAATTTTGATACGAAATACTTGGAAGAATTGAAAATATCGCTGTCAGGAATCAGCAAAGAATTACCATTATCACAGGATATGAAAAATTATCTTGAGAAGATGATAAAGTTCTATAGTTTTTTATATAGTAATTTTAGCTTATTAGTTGCAAATCCTACTGATGTAAAAGCCCTAATTAATCTATTTGCTGATCAACCAAATATTGATTACCAAATAGATAAGCTTCTCCTTTCTTTTATTGTGAGAGATATTGAGGAAAAAAAGCTAAATTCTGAAATCAGTCACATGATAGAACTTCTCGAGCAGCATGAAAGATTTTCTGAGCTTGAATATAAGGTTAGAAGATTAAGATCAGAGTTTGCAAGTGGTAAAAGCAGATATTCGGCTGAAGTAATACGAAATAGCATTGCAGAACGAGAAAAAGAGATGAGGGAAATTGAGAAAAGGTATATAACGCTACATAATTTAATTAGCGAAAGACAGAAATTATTGAAGCAATTTTTTTGTTGACTGTTTTTCCACTTCATAAAATTTGTTGTAAATTGAATAACTGAAATTAAAGGTGCAATTAGGCAAAAAAATAAAGGAACTTAGGTTATACTGTGGTTTAACGCAAACTGAGTTAGGAAAAAGAATAGGTGTTTCATATAGACAGATACAAAGGTACGAAAATGGTTCAAATTGTGTTTTGGCCAGTAGATTATATGATTTAGCAAAAGCACTATCGATAGATGTTGCTGATTTCTTTACTGTTATGCATACCATACGCGTCAAGTTAAGAGATTGTGAGCAAATTTAGAGAGGTTAAAGTGGATACTCTAGTCCTTCTACGTTTGTCTTTTAATGAAAATCGCGACCAAGTTATAGTGAGTTTTTTAAGAAATGCTTTTAAACTATTAATTTTGGTTAATACTAAAAATAACTCTCTAACCCGCCTTTTTAGCTCAATAAATGCCTTTGTTAAGCTAAGTTCTGTATTCTTTTTCACTTCTGTGCAACCAACTATGCCGTGAAATATAAGAATTGCGCACAATTTAGCATATAGTTCACATAATACTCTGCATGGCTTTCCTTTTAGCTTATCAAGTCTGATATGGCTTTTATACAATTTAAATAATAACTCAATTTGCCACCTTACTCTGTAAATCGTTAATACTTGCTCAGCACTAATTTTATTTTCTGGAACATTAGTTATAAATATTGACCAGTTCAACAATTTTTGATTTCTTTTAGAGGATGTATATCCCTGCGATCTTGCTAATCTATTAGCTTTCCTTCTTCTGGCCATAGACTTGTTCTTCAGTTAGTTTCTGACATATAATTCTTACTCTAATTTTTGCTTCTTTTCCTAACAATACCTCGTTTTCTAAAAATAACTTATCCTCTAAACATTCTAATAACTCCATTTTTTGATTTGTTTCTACATCATATATGTTGGTATCGGATTTATAACGACTTATGAAATAAGCTCCTATTTCATTGATTTGTTTAAAAGAACTTGGCACAAAATAACCGAGATCAGATATTAGCAAATCATTGCTTAATATATTACTTAAATGTTTCCTATATCCCTGGTCTGATCTCACTGCCATTAAGTTAAGGAAAAGTGATGAACTGTATTATAAAATCAGGTAAGATTCACAAATTAAAAGAAGTAATGACATGAGTAAAAAAAAGAATAATCATGTTTATAAAAAATAAATTGATGAGTTTAAACTTTATAAACGCACACAGAGCATCCTCAAAAGACTTCTCACGAAAAAGAAAGCTGCCCTTCGTTAATGTATTTCTCCTGATTTTTAGAAAGAGTGTAAAGTCATTACAAGTGATGCTTAATGAGTTTGTTCTGCATACAAGAAAAGATTATACAATTACGGCAAGTGCATTTACTCAAGCAAGAAAGAAGCTAAAACATACTGCGTTTTCAGAGTTAAATGATGATATAGTTTCCCTATACTACCAAGATCAGGAATTTAAAACCCACCATGGCTTCAGAGTACTTGCATTTGATGCTTCAATACTGATTCTGCCAAAGAGCGACAAAATAATAGGTGAGTTTAGCTCAAGAGCAGTATGGAATGGAATCCAGAGATTTGAAGACTATACAAGTGCAACCTTTGAAGTTTGCTACGATATGCTAAATAATATTGCAATAAAATCTGTGCTAAGTAGAGGTGACAGCTATGAGGTTGATTTAGCAATCGGTATGCTTGAATCCATAAAATCAGACGATTTGTTAATCTGTGATAGAGGATACGTATCTTATCGATTTCTTGCTGAGCTTACAGGAAGGAAAATCAATTATATAATTCGCTGTTCAAGTTCGTCTTTCAATGAAATAAACGCTATGTTTAAGCCGGAAAGCCCATCTAGTACGGTGGTAGTGTCTACCGCACCTATTAAAGTAGCAAGACAGCTACGAAAGCTAGGATTACCTGATGAGATGAAATTCAGGTTAGTCAAAATAATACTTTCTTCTGGCGAAGTTGAAGTGTTAGTAACATCTCTGTTAGATGAGAAACGTTTTACAGTTGAAGAGTTTGAGAGATTATATTACTTGCGCTGGGGAGTAGAAACATTTTTTTCTAGGCTGAAGGGAAGATTAAATTTAGAGAATTTCACAGGAAAAAGTATTGAAACTATCAAGCAGGATTTTTGGTCAACTATCTTCATCAGTAATCTAGAAAGTATCATGATAGAAGATGATGAAGAGACATTGAGCTCACAGAATAGTAAACTAAAAAAAAGCATCAATAAATCTGTCTCATTTAATGCGATTAAAAACTTAGCCTTTGATATTTTTTCTACAGAGTCAGACATAGACTGCATTATGGATCGACTATCACAGTTATTTTTGATGAACACTTTAGTGGTGAGAAAAGGGAGAAGAGTTGATCGTCATAAGATATCTGATATTCGTTCACTCAACTACCAGAAAAGAGCTAGAAAACATGTGTTTTAAATTCAAGATATCTTTTCAGTATCATTGCATTAGTACATTCTTTGCAAAATAACCTGCAATTATTACTTTTTTAAATAACTTGCACTTTTCAGACTCCCTTTTCTTAAAAATTCACCCTAGTATTTACCATAATTATCAATCACTTCAAATTTTTTGTCCAATCTTAACTTCTCTTTCCCTTAACTTAATGGCAGTGGGTCTGATCTTACCCCCTCCGTTAAATTAAGTTGGTCTATTATCTGATTCATGTAGTCGAAAACTAATTGTAACTTTATTCCATACTTAGTATTGCTTTCATAGCCACTGTAGCTAGTACCATAACCTTTATACATCTCTTCCATACTGTTAGGTAGAGTAATATAGCTACTGTCCAATAATTTAACACTATTAAATTGCTGTAAGATTTTGCAATCAACTTGCAAGATATTTTTAAAGAGAATCACAGATTCATTATACATCCTTTTCATAAATTCCACTGCTTCTTCAGTAAATCTAAAATCCAAACCTTGTTTTGTTATATCTATCGAGTCCTCGTTTAGTAATTGACACATTGTTTCTACGCTACAATTATCAACTCCTATATTACCCAAGACCATGGCTTTTACGAATGATGAACCTTTTAGCTTTCTCTTTCTTTTTATAAACCTTGTTGTAATTGAGATTTTCTCTGCTTTTTCATTAAAAAATTCTTTGAGCTTTTTTGATAAGCTAGTTATTTTATTCATTGGTTCTCTCACTAAAAGTATATCTGGGAGAACTTATACCTTATTATTCTATCTCTTTCATACCTTTATTTCCTTAACTTGACGCGTATGCTCATAAAAAGTGGGTCCTTTCGGCCATACTGGCGGGTTTGGTGGTGCTGACCCCAGGCCTTCTTTAGCGTCAGAGATATTTTGAATATTAACTTTTTAATTATTAAGATATGAATTTAGCAATCCACTACTATCCTGTTGAAAACCTCGTCGAATATAAGCGTAATCCTCGTAAAAATGATGACGTAGTAAACAGAATGTGTGCTTCAATCAGGGAATTTGGCTTTCGTATTCCAATAGTTGCAAAAAGCGATGGTACTGTGGTTGATGGTCATTTAAGACTTAAAGCAGCAAGAAAACTTGGTATGGAGAGTATTCCAGTGGTCTTAAGTGATAATTTAAATGAACCACAAACTAAAGCTTTTCGGTTACTGGCAAATCAATCAGCTAATTGGGCAAAGTGGGATGATGAGCTTTTGAAGGTGGAAATTCAAGAGCTAGAAGATTTGCAGTTTGATCTTAAAATGACTGGATTTGAATTGGAAAAAGTTCAACGATTTCTTGATGATTTTGATGGTGAAAAAGAAGATCTTTCTGAGTTAATTGTTGATGACAAAAAAGTGGAAGTAACAAAACCAGGGGATTTATGGATTTTAGGTGATCATCGAATCTATTGTGGTGATAGCTCTGTAGTTGAATCATATAAAGCGCTGTTAGATGATAAAATGGCAGACATTACTGTTTGTGATCCTCCATATAACGTTGATTATGGTAGCAGTCAAGAAAGAGAGGATAAAAAGATACTAAACGATAATCAAGGTGAAAAGTATGAGCTTTTTCTCTACGATATCTGTTCCCATATTTTAGCATATACGAAAGGTGCTATTTATATCTGTATATCATCATCAGAGTTTTCAACGTTGCAAAAAGCATTTGAGGAAGCGGGAGGAAAATGGTCAACATTTATCATTTGGGCAAAGAATCACTTTACGCTAGGAAGATCAGATTATCAAAGACAATACGAAGCAATGCTCTATGGATGGAAAAGCGGCAATAAACGTGAGTGGCATGGAGGTAGAAATCAAAGTGATCTGTGGTTTTATGATAAGCCAATACATAACTCACTGCACCCAACAATGAAGCCAGTAGAGCTAATGGAGAGAGCAATAGTAAACAGCAGCAGATCAGGAGACATAGTACTTGATCCATTTAGCGGTTCTGGCAGCACGATGATTGCATGTGAGAGAACAGGAAGAATTTGCAGAACAATAGAGCTAGATTCAAAATTTGTAGATGTAACCATAAAACGTTGGCAAATATACACAGGTAGGGAGGCAATTCTTTCTGGTACTGGTAAAACTTTTGCGGAAATTCAAGAAGAAAATTCGTAAAAAGGAGCAAAAAGAGAGGAGGAAAAGAGTGGAAAAAATCACGCAGACGGAATGGGCAAGAGAGATAGGAGTATCAAAGCAATATGTCTGTTATTTAGTAAAAAAAGGAATAGTTAAGTTGGAGGATGGTTTGATCGACCGAGAACAAGCAAATGAAGCGGTAGCAGCAATAAGAGATCCAAGTCAGCCACTGAAGAGGAAAAATCCAGAAAACGAAAATACAAGTAACCTTTCCACGATGTTGCTAAAAACTAGAATAAAAAATGAAATGGAACGAGGTAAACTGCTTGAGGCAAAGGCAAAAGCTGAGATTGGTGAACTTGTAGCAGTAGAGGAAGTAAAGTGCGAAGCATTTAATGTAGCAAGAGTTGTCCGTAATAATTTGCTTAATATTCCAAATAGAGTTTCAGCACTGCTTGCATCACTGAGTGACACTGAAAAGATTCATATGGCGCTAACCGAAGAGATTACAAACTCATTACAAGAATTATCTAACGCTAAATTTTAATAATGTCTGCTAAGTTAAGTTTAGAATTAATAAAGTGCCTCATTAATCAACCTGGATTAGATGTTAATGTCAGAGGATCAAACGGAAAGACACCACTGCATTATGCAGTAGAAATTAACGAGCTTAGTATGGTTGCGCTCTTACTAAATAGGAAAAATATTAATCCACTAATTACTGATGATGATGGTAAAAGTGCGCTTTCTTGTGCAAGAGAAGAAATATTACAAGCACTAATCAATCATAAATATGGATCAGAGGGAGATAGCTTACTTCACTTAGCTGCGATGTTGAATGAAGCAAATGCTGTAAGGTTTTTACTCAACAAAGGAGTTAATGTTAATGAGCAGAATGCTTTACTACATACACCATTACACTTAGCGGCAGGAGCTGGACATGAAGAAATAGTAGAAATTTTAATTAGAGAAGGAAACGCGGATAAGGATGTTCTTGACGTGAGAAATCATGCAGCAATGCATTATGCAGTAAACAACAAGAAGCTAGAAGTAGTAAAATTACTTTCAAATCTTGGTGCGAATGTCAATATAGCTGGTAGCGGCAGAAATGCAATGAAATTATCTTCTTTGCACGTAGCTGTAAGTAGTAGTAATTATGATGAGAGAGATTTATGTTTGGATATTGTAAGGTGTTTAATAAATGCTCCGAATTCCAAGGTCAATTTACAAGATTATGAAAATAAAACGCCACTACATTATGCTGAAAGGCTGAAAACAATAGAAGTTTTACTAACGCGAGAAGATATAGATCCTTTAATTAAGGATGATAATGGCAAGACACCATTTTGTTATGCAAAAGAAGCAAATAGATTAGATATAGTAAAGATTTTAGCAAGTAATAGATACGGAGCTGATAAAAACAGTTTGCTTCATTTAGCTGCCAGAAAAGGATATGAAGACCTAATAGACGGTATTCTTGGTGAAGGAGTTGAAATAGATGCTGTAGATGAGAGTGGAAAAACGGGAATTTATGTTGCTGCAAAGCATGGTCACTTTAACGTAGTAAAGTTGTTGCTAAAGAGAGGAGCAGATGCCACGGATGTTTTTCAGTATGCAATAATAACGAACAATGCAAAATTAATAGAACTACTGAGTAAAGAGAAAGAAATAGTGTTATTTGGAAGACAGAAGAACTTTCCAACATTTCATTTATTGAGCAATAAATATTTTGAAGAAAGGAAAATAGCAGACAAAAAAATAAAGAAATATACCAATATCATCTGTGTCACTATAACAATATGCGCAATAGCGATAGTAGGAATTTACCCTAACATTATAGCTGCGGTAATGGTGGGAATAGTTGCGCTCATAGCTGCAATAATAATGAGTAATTTAATTCAGAAGTATATAGAAGAAGCACTTGAAAAGAAAATGTTTATTGAACTCGAAAGTGAGAAAACAAGTGAGTGCAGTTCTATTTTAAGTGATGTTGAAGTATCATCTAATGATGGTGAAGAGCTAGCAATATGATATACGCTACATCTTTTTCTGAAGGTTTAAGGCCAGATCCGCACCTTAAAGTATCAGAGTGGGCGAATGAGTATCGAGTTTTAGCGCCAACTGCAGCATCAGAGCCAGGGAAATGGAGAACGGAAAGAACTCCTTATTTAAAAGAAATCATGGATTCACTTTCTCCGTCCTCACCAGCAGAAAAAGTAGTATTCATGAAAGGAGCGCAGATTGGGGGAACAGAAGCTGGCAACAATTGGATTGGCTATATCATCGATCAAACACCAGGTCCAATGCTGGTAGTACAGCCAACAGTTGAAATGGGAAAGCGTTGGTCAAAGGGAAGATTTGCACCGTTAATAGAGAGTACACCATGTCTAAAGAGTAAAGTAAAAGACCCAAGGTCAAGAGATTCAGGGAATACTGTACAAAGTAAGGAATTTCCAGGTGAAATAGTAGTAATAACTGGAGCAAATAGCAGTGTAGGCCTCCGATCTATGCCAGTAAAATACCTCTTTCTTGATGAAATAGATGCATATCCAGGAGACTCAGGAGGAGAAGGAGATCCAGTACTGCTTAGTATTGCACGAACTAATACATTTGCAAGGCGAAAGATTTTTTTAGTTTCAACACCAACGATTCATGGAATCAGCAGAATTGAGAAGGAATTTGAAGCAACAGATAAGAGATACTTTTTTGTTCCATGTCCGCATTGTAATTACTATCAAGTTCTGAAATGGTCACAAATTAAATGGGAAGATAAAAATCCAAATACAGCACACTATATATGTATAGAATGTGGTAAAAAGATAGAAAATCATCAAAAGACAGAGATGCTGGAACGTGGAGAATGGAGAGCTACTAATAGAGTAAAAGGTGAGAAAAAAGGATTTCATCTTTCAAGTCTTTATAGCCCAGTTGGCTGGTATAGTTGGCAACAAGCAGTAGAAGATTTTTTACATGCAAAAGAAAGTGAACAATTACTAAAAGTATGGATAAATACCACTTTAGGAGAAACCTGGGTAGATAAAGGAGAAGTGCCAGATTGGAAGCAATTATTTAACAGGAGAGAATTTTTTCCCGTAGGCACAGTACCTAGGAGAGAAGTGGTGCTTACAGCAGGAGTAGATGTACAAAAAGATCGCTTAGAAGTAGAAGTTGTAGCATGGGGAAAAGGCAGAGAAAATTGGTCAATAGATTACCGAGTATTTGAAGGTGATACTGGAAGAGGAGAAGTATGGGGAAAGCTTTCGGAGCTCCTCAATCATCATTTTATCGGTGAAAATGGGCTTGAGTATATGATAAGTATGATGGCAGTTGATGCAGGATATGCAACACAAGAAGTATACAATTGGGTAAGAGGTCATCAAGGATCTGGAAGAGCAATGGCAGTCAAAGGTGTCAATAAAGCGCTAGTGCCGCTGAGCAGCCCAAGTAGAGTAGATATAACAGTTGGTGGTCAAAAGCTGAAAAGAGGAATAAAGCTGTGGCCAGTAGGAGTATCGATATTAAAATCAGAGCTTTTTCAATTACTTAATATTTTAAAAGAAGAAGAGGGAAAAGCTCTACCTGGATACTGTCATTTTCCTGAGTACGCACCTGAATATTTTAAGCAGCTAACGGCAGAGCAATTAGTCAGCAAGGTAGTAAAAGGATATACCAAACAAGAGTGGCAAAAGGTAAGAGAAAGAAATGAAGTACTAGATTGCCGAATTTATGCGAGAGCAGCATCGATAGCACTGGGAATAGACAGATGGCCAGAGAGTAAATGGAATAGTTTGAGTGGAAAACCGGAAAGTAAAAAATCAAAGAAAATAGTCAAAAGCAAATGGATCAGCAAGTAATAAATGTATAACGAAGATTATTTAATTCAAGTCGAAGAAGCGATAAAGAAGCTGCAAAACGGAGAGCGAGTAGTATCAATTGCATATGGTGATCATGTGGTAAGATATGCAGAAGTAGATATAAATGATTTACTAAACTTAAGACAACGAATTAAAGCTGGTGCGGCCCGAAGGTCATAAATGTCGTGATGGTTAAATTCCATCTCCCATAGCATCTGGGTAAAATCATGATCCACACCTTAAGAAAGTGGCAAATTCTCATGGTGTAAGCATGGATCAAAAGGGAGTAATATCAAACCTTATGATAAATCCTCTCGAGAAGAGTTAGATATGGCTACGAAAAGAAACTTATGTTTGAACTGTCGTTAATTCGAATATGCGAAATAAGGTTGAATACGCATATACCAAAAGGTATGAAGAAACGGGTAATTAGGATCGGCTTTTCCTGATTAAGATGCTTCCAATCTTCCGGCAGATAGTAAGAGCCTAAGTTTAACGAGAAACGATTTTATGGAACGGAGTAACTACATAGAAGCTCTTATTATTCTTTATTTTCAAAAGGATAACTAAGAAGGTAGCCAGCCGAATGCTCCTATGTAGAGGGATTGTCTAAGAAGCTAATGCCTAAGGTAATGTTTAGGATATGCAAACGTAGACACTGTAGTTTGGAAGGTAAAGTTGTGAATAGTAGTGAATATGTTATGAGCCAACAAAATGTTAGGTATGAATGGAATGAAATTCCTTGGCGCAAGCTGGAGAAATCTTCATTTAAGCTACAAAAACGAATTTACCGAGCTTCACAATGTAATGATATCAAAAAGATGCATAATCTTCAGAGATTGTTACTCAGATCAACAAGTGCAAGAACGCTCGCTGTTAGAAAGGTAACTCAGGATAACAGAGGAAAAAAGACTGCAGGTATAGATGGAAAAGCGAATCTTAATCAAAAAGAAAGGTTACAATTAGTATATTCTTTGGATATAAGAGAAAAAGCAAAACCATCGAGACGAGTTTGGATTCCAAAACCTGGTAGGAGAGTAGACCGGCGGAGCTTCCCCACCAGTCTCTCGCAGAACTGCACGGAAACCTCTCGACTTATACAGCTCCCATTATTTAGCCTTTTGATCCTAACCCAAGTGTCCAATGATAGAAAATACTTGGAGACCTCTTTCTCACTTTTCCTAGAAATTGCTTTGCTAGTCTTCCGTGATCACGAAGTTTCTTATATTTTGTCCTGACCCATCTTATGAGGTATCTCTCTATATTTCTGAGAGATGGATACATCTCTGATTTATAAAACCTGCCATAGTACTGAAACCAGCCTCTGACTATTGGATCTATTTTCTTCGATATTTCCTCTAGTGTGGTCCATGTAATCCGATGTATTCTCCATGACTTTATGGTTTTCTTGATCTTCTTCTTGGCTTTGTTACTAATTGCAGGTAGAAATGAGATGAAATAATTCCTCATCTTATTCTTTGCTACTCTAGGTCTAAAAGTATAACCTAGAAAATCAAAGCTTTGTTTAGGAAATTGTTCTTTTCTATCATCATCCTTACTGTACACAATCTGTGTCTTTTCAGGATGTAACTTCAATTTACACTTAGCCAATCTTTCTTCAATCATTACTTTCATAAATCCTGCCTGTCTTTTAGTTCTGCAGTGCACTATCGCATCATCTACATATCTTTCAAATGGTACTGTTGGATAATTTTGTTTCATCCACATATCAAACGCATGGTGCATAAATATGCTTGAAATGATTGGGCTTATTGAACCTCCTTGCGGAACTCCTTTATCCCTTGTTACCCTACTGCCATCTGCTTGCTGAATGGGGGCTTTCATCCACCTCTCAACATACAGTATGACCCATTTGCAGTCTGTGTGTTTCTTGATAGCCTGCAGTGCTAAATCGTGGTCCAGATTGTCGAAAAATCCAGATATATCAAGATCTACCGTCCAATCATTTTTCCAACATCTCTTCCGTGCTGTGTATACCGCATCCAGCGCAGACTTATTTGGTCTATAACCATATGAATCTTCGTGAAATTTCGGTTCTACTAACGGCTCAAGATACATTGTAGCTGCTGTTTGCGCTATTCTGTCGAATACTGAAGGCACACATAAAATTCTTTGCCCTCCTGTATCTTTTGGTATCGCAACAGCTTTTACCGGCTCTGGAAAATAACTTCCGGATGACATCCGATTCCATAATTTGTATAGATTATCCTTTAGATTTTCTTCAAACTTTGTTATCGAGACCTCATCTACACCTGCTGCACCTTTATTTTTCGATACTTGTTTATAAGCTCTCCAAATAAGTTGCTTCGGTATATCAAAAGACTTTGTTTTATTCATTAACTCCTCCCTTTCGGTTGATAAATAATTAAAACTAAATAACTTAGCCCCTTCACTCCATTTCCATTACAGAAACTTCTTCGCTACTACGAGCTAATCCGCCCCTGTTTTTCGCATCGGTACTCTCATCCTCAGAGATCAGCTCTTTGGACTTCTCCCTTTTCATCGAAACGACAGGTTCCCGTAGTTCCATGCAATAGCCTAAAATAGATTCACGCCACTTTTATGCCGGACGCCACCTACCCAGTAAACAAGCTCCCAGTAGATTCATCCCAGGTTAACGACTACCCCCTGGTTTTGACGTCGTCTCTACGCTTTCGACACTTCATCAGTGGTTCACTTGCGTTCGTCTCTCTATTTCATACATGACACATAATTGTGCCTTTTCCATAACGCTCACTACCTTAGCTCTTTACCAAAGCAGCTTATGGCTGTTTGAAGCCTGCTCTTGCAAACCGGCTCCGAGGGGCCCTCCCTCATCTACTGCACAGCTTCAACACTTTCCGTGTTTCTACGGCGCACTGTCATCCGAGTAGCTGACACTGGGATCGATTGTTCTTTCTTTCTGGATTTCAGCGTCACGCGCTGGAATGACATTAAATGATTTTTCTTTGAATTTGAGTTATGCAAGCAGCCCCTTCGATGTCACCCGAGTAGCCCTCTTCCTGTCATCCCAGTACTGGGATCCAGCCTTTCTTACCAACAAAAAACTTGGCATAACTTGCGTGCTCAAAAAATTCCTGGATTCCAGTACTGGAATGACACCCTTTTAGAAGTTCCTTCTGGGTAAAAACTATTGTCAAGTGCTGGAATGACACCTTGTGTGTATTCGTATGATGTCTATTCCAGACTGTGTAGTAATGCTCCTTATTAATTGATTTTCTGCGCATTTCCTTGAGAAAAAACATCACTTAATGAAGAGCTCACTGATGAACTTCTAGACAAGCTTCTACTAGATAAGCTTCTAGATGAGCCAGATGACAGCCTTGTATCCCTGTTTCGAGCTTTTTCGTTACTATGTTTCTTATTCTGCTTATCTTCAATGTTGCGTTCCTCCTTAAACTTTTTACAGAAAGTGCGAAGATATTTTATTTCGCCTTCCTTTTCTGTAGTTTCGTTTATTTTATCGATTAAGCAAATCAGATTTGCTATTGAGAATCCCTTACTAGCCTGTACAAGAATTTTCATATCGCTATCTTTTAATTTTTCGAGCCGTTCTTGTAATATTTCTTGACGTGTATCGTCTTTATCCAGCCCAGGAACCTCAATACACTCCAAACGACCACCCCTAATAAGCGCAGGATCTAAATGATTCTTATGATTAGTTGCAGCAACTACCGTTATATTTTTTAAGGATAAAAACTCTCGATCCAATTTAGTGAGTAAATGAGTTAAAGGTCCTGCATTCTCATTACCAGTTCGCTTTTTGCCAATGCCGTCAACCTCATCTATAAAAATTACACAAGGACTATTTGTCTCTGCTTGCTCAAAAACTTGATCTATATTCTTTTGATTAGATAAGCAAGATGCAGGAACAGATATAAACGCAAACAGAGATTTAGTTTGATTTGCAATTGCCTTACTAATACTAGTCTTACCAGTTCCTGGTGGACCGTACAAGAGATATCCTCTGCCTTGTAACTCACAAATCCCTTTCAATTTTTCTTTTATGTCATTTGGTAATATAATATCACTAAATGTTGTATTCCACCCTCTTTCTTCACCTTTTGCATAAAATTCCATACTCAACTTTTCTTCTACTTCATCTATTGCAGTACTATTAATTAACTGTGCAGAAAGGTCACCAACCACTTTTTCTAACCCCTCCACTTTATCTTTCGTTACAAAACTATCTGAAATTCTCTCGACTTTTTTTTCTAGATCACTAAGCTTCTTTTTATTTTCTTTAGCCTCTTCATTCTCTAATTCTTCTTTAATTGGAGCTAGCGTATTTTCTTCTTTCCTTGACTCTTTATTTAGCTCTTCAACTTCAGCTTTCGAGTTTTCTTGAGATTTTTTATTTTGTTTAATCATTTTATATGAAAACACAATTACTACTGCAGAAAGCGCAAATAAAATAAAAATAACAGGGGGAGCTATATTTAAAGCTGCAACTGAAGATAAAAATGCAACGTAAGGAGCTACAGCAAAAACTCCAGATGTAATTAATGTAAGAGAAGCAATAGCACCAGCTATAAGAAAAGGTATATTAGTTCTACTAAACATATTTTAGTTTATAGATTAATAGTTGATTTTTAAATAATACAAGCTTTTTATAGTAAAGCAAGACTAACTTAAGGCATCCTTAATCAATCTATAATTGAGGTATTATGAAGTATTAAGAGATATAAGATGGTATGTTGTATTTTTAATTCAGTGTTCTTTTTCTATCATTCCAGGGTACTGGAATGATAGATGCTATGATAAGAAATTCAATAACTTAAAGTAGGTAATTAAAGCCTCTAATTAAGATCTAAATCTATAGTTATTATAAGCAACACTAAAGAAGTGCGGAAGTAAAAATTTACGAAAGAGCATTATGTATACATATGCTTTGTAGTTCTACACTTTGCCACCCTTCTGTTAAGCTTTGCCTCCCTTCCATTACGTTTTGTCGCTCTTTTATTTCTTTTATTTCGTTATCGAATGTTGATATTAGATATTTAGCGTAACCAGATGTTAATGCTGTTGATGCAGATACAGCTATTGCTGCCATAACAGATGTTAATGTACCTTCCATTGTCTCGGTTATAAAAAGTGTCGATGCTAAAAAATTCCCGAACATGGCAACTAAGCCACCAACAACTACACTACCTTGAACTACTTTATTTTTTAAAAACCCTTTTATACTCTCTACCATATCTTCTTGGTGATTTATAATGGCATAATACAAAGGAGTTTTCTGCAAACTATCTTTTTCATAAACATCTGCACCTCTGTCTAGTAGAGCATCTACTATCTCTAAATAGCCATTTTTAGCAGCATAATGCAAAGGAGTACAACCATTTCCATCTTTTATATTAGTATTTGCACCTCCGTATAGTAGAGCATCTACTACATCTATGAAGTTATATATAGTAGCATAATTTAAAGGAGTACGACCATTCCCATCTTTTATATTAACACCTGCACCTCTCTTTAGTAGAACATTTACTACATCTATGAAGTTATATATAGTAGCATAATGTAAAGGAGTCCGATCATTTCTATCTTTTACATTAACACCCGCACCTTTTTTTAGTAGAGCATTTACTACATCTACACATCCACTATAAACGGCATGATGCAAGGCAGTCTCTCTATTTTCACCTTCTACATGAACATCCGCATGCCTATCTAATAAAACATTCACTAAATCCTTACAGCCAGCTGCTGCAGCTGCAATTAATAATGTAAATTCGGCATCAGGATCACTTTGGATGAATGTATGATTTATACTAAAATTTTTATTTTTCCACTCTTGATACGCTATTGTATCTTCCCTTCGCAATACCTCTTTTATTTTATTAATTACGTTATCTTTATTTACACTTGCATCTTTATCAATTACACTTAATATTTTTTTCAGATTTTTAAAATTCATCTTTACCTCCTATAACTTTACGTTGCAGTTACTACACAATTACAAACAAAAGTAAACACATTTTTAGGAATTATTTAAAAAAAGAAACCATTGAAAAAGTCAGTAATTTACAATAAATAACTGATACATTTAATTGGAAGAAATATGTGATGTAACTATAGCCATTATAAACAACAACAGAAAAAACACGGAAGTAAAAAATTTATGTTGATCTAATCATATTTATTATTACCATCATTAGCATAATTATAAACATGGGAAAGCAAATACAAGTCAACTTATCTAAAAAAATAGTGAGAGGGTCTTATCTGGCGCAAAATGGATGGCCAACCTTAGTGAAAATTATTTTGCATCATTGAATAATAACAGCATTAAACCAGCCAGCTCTATAAGAAAACTAATAGAGGCTTTTTTACTTGTTCCAATTATTATATCCAGTGCTATTACACTAGCATGTACCTATTTTTTCTGAATGCAGTGAGTATTCAAAAATATGATTGCAGCTTTGAATAAGGGAAAAATTATGGCGCCTATGATTTTTGAAGGCCATTGCGATACAGACGTTTTTAATAGCTAGTTCAAGCTTTTTGCTGGGTGATTTTGGATAATGCAACTTTTCATAGAAAATAAGTGAATTTGTTAAAAGTGTCGGTGCTGAAGTTATATATCTGCCTCCATATTCTCCTGATTTTAATCAAACCATTGGTTTGTTATAAAAAAAGCTGATTTTCATATAGTTCTTGCAAGCGATAACACTCTTACTTCTCTTGCACCAGAGTTTAAAATTTCCTGAGAGCAAGACCTTGCGGTTGCGCCAGTTGTTACTACATCATCAACCAATATCACGATTTTGTTTTTGATAATTTCGCTGTTGCTTACTTTAAAAGTATTTTTCAAATTTTTTTCACGCTGTTTAAGTGAAAGACCAGCTTGAGGTTTGGTGTGACGAATACGTTTTATTGCAAATGGTGTATAAGATAAATTAGATAACTTACTTAATTCCTTCGCGAGCAATGCTGCTTGATTATATTTACGTTTAAATAAGCGTATTTTATGTAGCGGTATGGGAACTATGACCTCTGCATTTTGAAACATGTCTTTGTTAGCTTTGTACATCCACTTTGCATAGACTTTCACATAATTTAAATTATCAAAAAATTTAAAATTTATAATCATATTTTTGCTATGTTCATCATAAGCAAAAACTGATCTTAATACTTTAAATGGTAGAGGGTTGCTGATGCACTTACCACATGTATAAATGTTATCTGGAATTACTACACCACAAACATTGCAGTAATGCTTAGTTAAGAAACTAACTTTTTTGTTGCATTCACTGCATAAATCATAACTTTTATCAATTATACGTTCACAACTTACGCATACGTTTGGAAATATGAGATCTGTAGCTTTTTTTAATAAGAGAAGATTCATGAATTAAATATGTTAGGTATACCTTTTAAAATGCTCCTCATAACCTAATTATTAAGAAATAGTCGATACTTGATCCAATAAATATGTTTTAAGATACTTGCCTGTAACGCTTTTTGGAGTCTGTGCAACTTTTTCTGGAGTTCCTACAGCAACCACTTCGCCACCTTTTACTCCACCCTCTGGACCAATATCTATTATGTAATCAGCAGTTTTTATAACATGTAAATTGTGCTCAATAACTATAACAGTATTTCCTAAATCAACTAGCCTATAGAGTATTTTCAGTAAATTATTTACATCTTCAAAATGTAACCCAGTTGTTGGCTCATCGAGAATATACAATGTTTTCCCGGTAAATCGCTTTGATAGTTCCTTAGACAGCTTTATTCGTTGTGCTTCACCCCCGGACAACGTTGTTGACGACTGTCCAAGCGTTATATAGCCAAGCCCTACTTCCTGTAAAGAAATCAACTTTTCCTTTATCATTGGAAGATTTTCAAAAAAGTCACATGCTTGATCTATTGTCATATCAAGCACATCAGAAATTGATTTTCCCTTGTAAGTAACTTCCAATGTTTCTCGGTTATACCTCTGTCCTCTACATTGCTCACATTTCACATAAACGTCCGGTAGGAAATGCATCTCGATCTTTAAATGCCCATCACCTTTACAAGCTTCACATCTTCCTCCCTTGGTATTAAATGAAAATCGGCCTATATTGTAACCTCGTGCCTTCGACTCTGGGAGACCTGCAAACCAATTTCTGATGTGAGTAAACATACCAACATATGTTGCTGGATTTGATGCTGGGGTCCTACCAATTGGCGATTGATCAACTTCTATAATTTTATCTATATACTCAAGGCCTTCTATTTTGTCGCATTGACCATGCCTTGCAGATGAATGATTTATCTTGTGTGCTGAGTATTTATATAATGTTTCTATCACTAAACTTGATTTCCCTCCTCCTGATATTCCAGTAACACAAATAAAATTCCCTATAGGAAATTCAACATTTATATTTTTTAAGTTGTTCTCACAAGCATTAACTACCTTTATGAACTGAGTTGTTTGCTTTCTTCTTTTTGAAATTGAAATTTCCTTCTTTCCACTTAAATACTGTCCTGTTATGCTTTCTGAATTTTTTTGTACCTGATCTGGTGTTCCTTCTGCAACGATTTTTCCTCCATTCACGCCAGCTCCAGGACCAATATCAATCACATAATCAGCAGCCATTATTGTGTCTTCATCATGTTCAACAACAATCACAGTATTACCCATGTCTCTCAGATTTTTAAGTGTGGTAATTAATCGATCATTATCACATTGATGAAGGCCAATTGAGGGCTCATCAAGCACGTATAGCACTCCTGTTAAACCAGAGCCAATTTGCGAAGCAAGCCTGATCCTCTGGCTTTCACCACCAGAGAGAGTGCTAGATTCACGGTCAAGTGTAAGGTAATTTAGCCCTACATTCTTTAAAAATGTCAGCCTTTTGATTATTTCGTTTAATATTTTATTTGAAATTTGCCTTTGTTGTTCTGTAAGGTTGTCTGATAAATTTCCAAACCACTTAAGGGATTCATCGATGCTGAGCCTTGATATTTCACCTATATGTTTTTCGTCAATTTTCACTGTAAGTGCTTCTTTTCTCAATCTATAGCCAGCACATTCTTTGCAGTCAGTAACAGAACAATACCTATCAATAAGTGATGCATCGTAATCCATCTGGCGTTCTAGGATACTGACCAAACCTTGAAATTTCATTTCTCTAGAGCCAAAAAGTATTAAATCCTTCACTTTTTGGTCTATATTCTTCCACGGAACATCAAGGCTAAATTTGCAATTTTCAGCCAGTGATAGAATTGCATTTTTTAGCAATCCATAGTTTGTATGCACTTGACGGAACATTGATCCAATTGGCTTTAAAGCACCTTCAGATATCGAGAGCGTTTCGTCTGGCACTATTAGCTTTGCATCAACACTTAGTTTTTTACCGAGCCCACTGCATGAACTGCATGCACCGTAGGGGCTGTTAAAAGAAAACAATCTTGGCTCTATTTCTTCAAGAGTAAAGCCAGACTCAGGACATGCAAAATTCTCTGAGAAAGTTAAAGTTTGACCATTTTTATACTCGGAATTGTGGTTATCAGGTAAGTTCACTATTTCTGCATACATTAAGCCATGGCCCAGCCTCAATGCTGATTCTATACTGCCTGGTAGTCGATTTCCTATATCATCTGACATGGAGATTCTATCTGCAATAACAAAAATATCATGTTTCTTGTTTTTGTCGAGTTTAGGCAAGTCATCTATATTGTATGTTTCACCATCTATTTTTAGTCTCACGTAACCCTGCTTTTTAATTTCCAATATCTCTTTGAAGTGCTCTCCTTTTCTGCCACGCACAATAGGAGCAAGTATATATATTTTAGTTTCTAAAGGTAATGCTATAATAGTATCTACAATTTGAGATACAGCCTGTTTCGTTATTGGCAACCCAGTTACAGGCGAATAAGGTATTCCCACTCGTGCATATATCAAACGTACATAATCGTAAATTTCAGTAACGGTTCCAACAGTTGATCTTGGATTTTTTGAGATCGACTTTTGATTAATTGATATTGCAGGAGAGAGGCCTGTGATTGACTCAACATCTGGTTTATCTTGAATATTAAGAAATTGACGTGCATAAGCCGATAGACTTTCGACGTATCGGCGTTGGCCTTCTGCATAAATCGTATCGAATGCAAGGCTAGACTTACCAGAACCACTTAGTCCAGTTATAACAACTAACTTATTTTTTGGTATATTGACATCAATACCCTGCAAATTATGCTCTCTTGCACCTTTAACTCTGATCATACTTCATGTACCTTTGACCATTACAGCCTCAAAATACATAAACTCACAACAACTTGCTACTAATTTTTTCAACTGTTATGGAAAGCGAAGTAGCATAACTAGTGCAAAACATTTTGCCACACAACTATATGAACATCTGTTTTCGCCAAGTTAGTTCGTACAACAAATGGTGTCATAAAAGTATGTTTTCTACAATCTCATCAAAAACATGCTTACCAATTTTTGGAAACAGGAAATTTTATTTTATATAAAACATAGAATTTCGATAAATTTAACTTTTTTATGTAACTGTGCGGTAATGATAAATAAATTAGGTGTAAAAGTTATGGCAATAGAAAAGGAAAAGTTTTTTGAAATAATAAATAAAGTAAGCAAGAGTGAAGATTTGAATAAGGATAATTTACTTAAAAAAATAGTAAGTGAATCAAAAGAGATAGACTTAAAAGTATATAACGCGTGTAGTGGCTTAAAGGACAATGTGCTGCCTAATAAGACATTCATGATACAAGATTTAGATAAAATTGCAGGTTACACATTGTTACATCTTGCTGTGGAATGTAACAGCGTACCAATAGTAAAACTCCTACTAAAAAAGAAAGTAAAAGTTGATGAACAAATGTCGGGTGATGTTAATTCTAAATTCACTGCTTTGCACATTGCTGCTTTGCGTGGTCATAAAGAGATAGTTCAGCTTTTATTGAACAATAACGCAGATCCTTCACTAAAAGATAGTCGAGGCCGAACTCCAAGGGATATTGTCGGCGATGTAGAAGGTAAAAAGGCTATAATAGGAATGTTAGAGGCAGCAAGTTCTTTGACAAGAGATAATGAGAATACGAAAGCATCAGTAGTGGAAAGAGTGCGAGTATTGGAAAAACGTCAGAAAGAGAACAATAATGAAAACAATATAAACAAAGTAGATGATGCATTAGAAGGAGAACAGGCTATAAGAGAAATAGAACAAACTTATTTGCACAATCAACATCCAGAGCAGTATACTACATATAATGAGGAACGGACCTTTTTAAATAAAAGTAGTAGTGAAGACAGCGGAATATGTTTTTATGCAGATAAATCTGAAGCTTTAAGCCAATCTATATTAGAAGATGGAAAAGACATTTATGCACAAGATGAAAATGGATATACTCCTTTACACCATGCTGCTGCAAATGGTGATGTAAAGAATGCAAAGTCTCTAATAGATAATGGAGCAGGTGTTAATGCACAAGATAAAGATGGCGTGACCCCTTTACACCATGCTGCTGCAAATGGTGATGTAAAGAATGCAAAGTCTCTAATAGATAATGGAGCAGATGTTGATGCACGAAATAGAGATAAACATACCCCTTTACATTATGCTGCTGTGCATGGTTATGTAGAGATTGTAAAGTATCTAATAGATAATAGAGCAAATGTTAATGCACAAGATGAAGATGGACATATCCCTTTACACTTTGCTGTTAAATATGACAATAAAGAATTAGCCAACCTTTTGATAAAACATGGAGCAGATCGCTCATTGATAAATGATGAAGACCTAATAGATAAACTAAACAGTATGTGTGATCAGCCATCTGAGGTTGTACCTAGTACCTTTTCTCATTCCAAAACACACAACGCAACGAAAACTACAGAAGAAACAGAAAAGGTTAAAAAACGTAAAGTTAAATTAAAAAAATTATGTGCTCAGCTAAAGGAAGAGAACCAATCACTAAAACAAAAAATACAAGATCTAGAAAGCGAAAAAGCAACGCTTAATAGTGAATTAGAAGAAAACGAAAATAAGCATTCTAAAATAAAAGTGTTGTTAAAAAAAGCGCAAAAGGAACTAACAGAATCAAAAAGTTGCATAGCTGGACATGAGACTAAGTTGAAAGAATTCAATAAAGAGAACCAATCACTAAAACAAAAAATAAAAGATATGGAAAACGAGAATACAACACTTAATAGTGAATTAAGCAAAACCAAAGCAAATAAAGTATTACTAGAAAAAACAGAAAAAGGACAACTGTCTTTCTTAAAAATTGCTTCTGTAAACTTTGCAATCATGTTGACAGTAGGTGTTGCCTTTAGTATAGCCTTCCAATTACCAATTCTATTGATGATTGCAACTTCTGTGATGTCTTCATTGATAGTCGGTGGAGTTACATACGCACTATCACCGCAACCTACTGAATTAAAAGAAGTAAGTATTCAAGGCTTGATGCAACATGATGTTTATAAAACTTAACTTGTGCGCTTCCTGGTAATTTTGATATAGTTATTTCAGTTGAAATCTACAGGTTTACAAATGGCAATCTTAAGTGTAAGAGAAGCTTTATGCACAGCGATCAGAGAAGAAATGCAAAATGACCCTGATATATTTATCATGGGTGAAGAAGTTGCAGAGTATGATGGTGCTTATAAAGTAACGAAAGGATTACTGAAAGAGTTTGGAGAAAATAGGGTAGTTGATACACCCATTACTGAACATGGATTTGCTGGTCTTGCTGTTGGAGCAGCATTTGCTGGACTTAGGCCAATAGTGGAGTTTATGACTGTTAATTTTTCTATGCAGGCTATCGACCAAATCGTAAATTCTGCAGCAAAAACAAATTATATGTCGGGTGGACAACTTGGATGCCCTATAGTGTTTCGTGGACCAAATGGAGCTGCAGCAAGAGTTGCTGCACAACATTCTCAGTGCTTTGCATCTTGGTATTCGCATGTTCCAGGGTTGAAAGTAATAGCACCTTACTTTGCCTCCGATTGCAGAGGTCTGCTTAAAGCTGCAATTCGTGACCCTAATCCGGTAATATTTCTAGAAAACGAGATCGCTTATGGACATGAACATGAGATTCCTGATTCTGAGCTATCAAATAAAGATTATCTACTTGAGATAGGCAAAGCTGCTGTTATACGGGAAGGAAAGGATGTAACTATCACTGCTTTTTCATTGAAACTAATGGATGCGTTAAATGCGGCAGATTTACTCTCTAGTGAAGGAATAGAAGCTGAAGTTATCGACCTCAGAACCTTAAGACCACTTGATACTGAAACAGTTATTAACTCTATTAAGAAGACCAATAGATTAGTAAGCATAGAAGAGGGTTGGCCATTTGCAGGAATAGGAGCAGAACTCTCAGCCATGATTATGGAACAAGGATTTGACTACCTTGACGCTCCGGTTGTACGGGTAACCGGCAAGGATGTCCCCTTACCTTATGCTGCAAACCTAGAAAAGAAAGCATTACCACAAGTGGAAGATATAGTTGAAGCTGTGCACCAAGTCTGCTTTAGAAAGAAATAGTCCTATTGACTCTTTTTTTTATCTCCCGTTCCACATTCTTCCATAAAAGAGGCATTTGTAGAGTTTATACCACCCATTACTTTTATGACAATAGTTTTAGCGCCAAAAAACACAGCGCAAAATACACCGAGGGCGAAAAGAGCAGGCCACGGCATTCTACCAAATATTGCAAGTAAAGCTGCTCCTATTATCACTACGGTCATAAGCGGTCCCCCTATTCCCCAAACGTAGCCAATAATATTACATATTACTTGAGCAGTTGTATCGTCATTAGAGTTAGCAGCACTTCCAACATGAGAAAAAGAAATAAATAATACTATAAGTAGAATACAAAAAACCTTTCTAATTGTAGGGTTCATCCCTATACCTTAAGTTTAAATATTATAATTATATCTAAAATAGTATAATTTTCAGTAAAACTAGCATTGTGATTTATACAATATTGCATAGCAAATGATGTCTATTGGTTATCAATCACTGTCAATTACTTGAGAGCTTATTTCGACTTTCGAAAAAGAGCAATAACACCCATGAGTAAAATTTCACATTACCACTTTTATGTGTTATGATAAGCTTAAATTTATAAAGAAAATAAAATTGAAAGAATTGAGAGAGAACCGGATAGCAAGAACGAGAAAGTTTTTATCTTCACTGTTTTTTTTGCTACTAATTGCGCTATCAATACGTAGTTTTTTATTTGAGCCATTTCATATTCCTTCTGGTTCAATGAAAAGCACTCTACTTGAGGGAGATTATATTTTTACTAGTAAATATTCATATGGTTATAGTAAACACTCTTTTCCATTTTCTCCAAACATCTTTAGCGGTAGAATCTTTTATACCCCTCCGGAGCGTGGTGATATAATAGTTTTCAAGCCTACAAGAAATGACAGCATTAGATTTGTTAAGCGGGTAATAGGAATACCGGGCGATAAAGTGCAAATGATAGAGGGGGAGTTATATTTAAATGATCAGAAAGTAAAGCGAAGACAAATTGAAAATTTTTTTGATTATGAGTCAAAGCGTAATATAGCAAGATACATCGAAACACTCCCGAGCGGCAAGGAGCATGAAATTCTAATAGATAATCTTTCTAATAAGTTATCATACAATACTCCAGTTTATTATGTGCCTGATGATCAATTTTTTGTTATGGGAGACAATAGAAATAATTCTTTTGATAGCAGGTTTTCTGAAATTGGGTTAATACCAACTGAAAATATAGTTGGACGCGTAAGCATGGTTGGTTTATCGTTTAAATTAGGCAAAGTTGATTGGTTGCCGTTTGATTTTAGGTTACCTATTGCTCTGAGATTTGACAGGGTACTTCACAAAGTTGTATGAACTCTATCTGTCTGCTGATTCGCATAATTCTAAAGCAGAGTTTTCTAACTCAGAGATAGCATTATTAATGTTGTCTAAGTCATTTTCCTGTAAAGCGTCTTTTGCGTTCTGTAGTAAAATTTTTAACTTTTGCTCAGTGGAAACATTTTCAACTAGATGTATGAGCTTGTTACCGTTAATTTTAGCCTCTGCAAGGGAACGAGCCTTCATATCTTCATCAAAGTTACTTACTGACTGATTGACCATATCTTGAATATCTTCTTCACTTAAGCCAGAGCTTGAATTTATTTCAACTGTCTGTTCGACTCCAGTAGTTTTTTCTCTTGCAGTGACAGTCAATATTCCATCAATGCTAACTGTAAATTCTATTTCAACTTTTGCAGAACCTGCAGGCAATTGTGGTATACCTTTGAGTTCAAATCGTGCTAGAGATTTATTATCTTTTATCATTTCACGTTCTCCTTGACAAACGTGAATTTTCATTGCTGTTTGCCCGTTAGCGTAAGTTGTAAACTCTTTTATTTCTGAAACTGGTAGTGGTGTATTTCTTGGTATAATTTTTTCAACTATTCCCCCCATAGTTTCTATGCCAAGTGATAAAGGCAGCACATCAAGGAGAATATTCCTATCTTTTGAGTTTGAAGTTAAATAATGAGCCTGCAAAGCTGCCCCATTGGCAACTGCTTTGTCCGGATCCACATCATTCAGCACTTTATTGCCAAAGAGTTTGATTAGTGAATTTTGCACTAATGGCACTCTAGTTGCACCACCAACTAAAATTACCCCTTTTATATCATCGATTTTAAGATCTATGTTGCTTATAGTACGAGTAACTATATTTATAGTCTTATTAACCAAAGGACTGATTGCTTGCTCGAATTCTTCTTTGGTAATTTTGCACTTAAATAATTCACCATTGATGCTGAATTCAAAAGTGCCAGATGCATTTTCACTTAGGTACTCTTTTATAGCACGTATATTGCAGATACCAGTTTTAGTGTATGAATGTTGTAATTTGTAGGTAGTTGTATCAGATGGTGTCATTCCAGTGCTTGACACTGGAATCCAGTTCTTATTATATAACTTTCTGGTGTGTTCACTTGCAATCAAACTTTCTGGATCCCAGTGTCGGAGCACCGGGATGACACTAGAGCATTTTTTATTTAAACCTACCTGTTCTCTATACTTTTCAAGCACGATTAAACTAAGTAGATGATCAAAATCATCACCACCAAGTTTAGTATCACCACCAACTGCAAGAACTTGAAACACTCCTTGATGTAATTTTAATATTGAAATGTCAAATGTTCCACCACCGAGGTCATAAACTGCATATATGCCACTGTTATTGTTCTTTTCAATGGAGTAAGAAAGTGCTGCAGCGGTTGGTTCATTAATGAGGCGAAGAACATCTATGCCAGCTAATTTTGCTGCATATTTGGTTGCGTTACGTGCTGAATCATCAAAATAAGCTGGTACAGTAATCACTGCTTTGTTAACTTTCATCCCTGTGAATTTTTTTACCCTCTTGCATAGAGTTTTTAGTATCTCAGCAGAGATCTCAATAGGAGTGAGATACTTTTCTTCTGAGCATTTTACCCTAATAACTTTTTCACTTTCGTTATCTATTTCACAATTGATACCTTCTTTATGCAAGTCTTTAACACTTTTACCCATTAAGCGTTTTATAGAGCAGATAGCATTCTTGCTAACATCGTAGCCTACTTTTAGTACATCCTTTTCATATGAAATGACAGAAGGTAATAGTTCACGACCTTGCTCATCTTTAAATATTTCTACATTGCCAGCTTTATTTACCATGGCAATTAAAGAGTTAGTAGTTCCAAGATCTATACCAAAAACCACCTCATTTGAACTTGGTTCAGAAATTTGAACTGGCCGCATTTTCCTTTATCTCCTCAAATGACTTATATAAATATCTCAATCTAAAAACTTGCGTAGCAGCTTCATCAAAATTTTTTGTAGCAAAAGCATTAATTAGGTTTTTAGTACAATCTTTTACCTTTTCATCAATCATCCTACTTGCAAATTGTAAATCATCGCAGTCTAGAAAGTATTCTCTTATTTCCATTGATTCATTTAATATTTCAGGATCAAGATGCTCTTTTTTGCTTTGTACGTCAAAAAGATCCAACAAATGTTCGGCACGCTTTAGCGGTGACTTCAGTACCTGATAAGCTTTGTTGATATTTTCCATATTTTTGGACTCTCTTTCATTTATATCAGTTTTGCTTAGCTCAATATATTTTTTCTCCAGCTCATCAAAGCTGATGTTAAAAGCCGGTTCAATTCCAAATAATGTGAAATGGTTGCTAGACATGAAAACTCTCTCCACAACCACATTTTCCTTTCTCATTAGGATTTTTGAAAATAAAACCTGATGAGAATTTTTCCTCTACATAATCCATTTCAGAGCCAAGGATAAACATGATAGATTTTGGATCGATCAGCACCTTGACTTTTTGATCATCACTGCAGCTTTCTTCAATTACCGACTCCAAAGGACGAACATCATATGCATATTCAATATCATATTTTAAACCAGAGCATCCTTTTTGCTTAATTAGAACTCTTATTCCTATTGCTTCTTCAAGGTTAGCATGCTTCTTTTTGTCCAATAAAAACCTTACCCTCTCTACTGCATTTGCAGTTAGAGTGATAGGTTTTTTAACAGAATTTACTCCTTGAAATTCACTCATATTCCTCAATGTTTTTGTTTATTTTGATAATCATGAATAGCAGCTTTTATAGCATCCTCAGCAAGTACTGAACAGTGTATCTTTACTGGCGGCAAAGACAATTCTTCCACTATTTGAGTATTCTTTATCTTTGTTACATCCTCAATAGTTTTTCCTTTGATCATTTCTGTAAGCAAAGAACTTGAAGCTATAGCAGAACCACAACCAAAAGTTTTAAATTTTGCGTCTTCAATAACACCTTTATCGTTGACCTTTATTTGCAGTTTCATTACATCTCCGCATGATGGTGCACCAACTAAACCAGTACCAACATTTGGATCATTTTTATCCAGAGAACCAACATTCCTTGGATTTTCGTAATGATCTAAAATTTTCTCATTATAACTCATAGATTACCCGTAAACCATTACTTACATTATAACATATTTAGGTTAAAAACTAAAGTAAAATACACTAGCAAGCGGTACATTTTACTCACAAAATATATAGGTTACGAGTGTATTTACTTTACAAATACATATAGTGCATGTCATTCTTTATATGGTAATTTTAGAAGGAGTATTTCTTGAGTTTATTCAGTAATCTTTATCAAGGACTATTAAAAACCTCCTCCCGTTTTAGTGATGGAGTAAAAAATATTTTTTCTGGCAAAAAAAAATTAGATCAGTCGCTTTTAGATGATCTGGAAGAGCTGCTGATTAGCATGGATATAGGTCATAAAACTTCTAGATTGCTTATTGATAAGCTCGCAAGTATCAAATTTGAATCAGAAGTTGAACATAACATTATCACACAGCAGTTAATGAGCGAAATAGAAACAATATTAAACCCTGTTGTGCAGCCGCTCATTTTGAATAAAAAACCACACATAATAATGGTATGCGGAGTGAATGGTAATGGAAAAACTACAACTATAGGTAAACTTGCCCATAAATATAAGGAAAAAGGAAAATCCGTTATGCTTGTTGCGTGCGACACATTCAGAGCTGCTGCGAGTGAGCAATTAAATATTTGGGCAGAACGTTCTGATTGCTCTATTGTTACTGGAGAGCACGGTAGCGATTCTGCAAGTGTGGCATATAGAGCTGTAAATCAAGCGATAAAAGATAGCGTTGATGTTGTTTTGATTGACACAGCAGGAAGGCTACAAAACAATGTAAATCTCATGCAAGAGCTGTCAAAAATACATAGAACGATAAAGAAATTGGATGATACTGCTCCTCATGATGTTATTTTAGTTCTTGATGCAACTACTGGCCAAAATGCTTATAGCCAATTAGAGGCGTTTAGTAAAATGGTTGGTGTTACCGGGTTAATTGTAACAAAGCTAGATGGTACTGCCAAAGGTGGAGTAGTGATTGGGCTTGCAGAAGCTTATAAGGTGAAATTACACGCTATAGGAATTGGTGAAAGTATAGAAGACCTGAGGGAATTTACTGGCAAACAGTTTGCTGAAGCGCTGTTTAAATGTGATTGAAGATCTCTTTTATATGACCAAGCTTAATTATCATGAGAAGCCGTTTTTAGATGGTATCATTCCAGTACTTCCTATCCGAGTAGCCTTTTCTTGTCATCCCAGTCTGGGATCCAGATTGCAAGTGGGTTGGGTGAGCCGTTAACGTATAAAAATTACTTCCGCATATTTTCAATCTCATTATAATTACAAATAGAGATATTTTAAGAGCTCAAAATCTATCTTTAGTCTGCAGACTTTTTAATCAAACTTATTAAAAAATGTATTCTTCAGTGTATATCTGTCGTATGTGCACTGCATTTTTTTTCTAACTCTTTTTTATACAGGAGGATTTTATGTCCAGAATTCCAGATACTTGATCTTTACTTTAGCCAATAAAAATCAATGGGCGCCCATGGTTTTTATAAAGAAAGTATAAGAAAAAAAATATTTTAAAGAATATGAAATAAGGATCTAATATGTTTTGTGGGCAACCAAAAACCACTTCAACTTGCCATGTATACTTGAAAAGTAATTATAATAATATAAATACAATATTTATACTTGTATGCTAATATAAGTATTAGCTTTTAATTAAGGAGTATATTATGAAACAAAAAGCACCAACAGAATATGCAAAGACTCAATGTTACATACAATGTTATAACTACAGAGACGGCTATACAGATCAATACTATCGATGCGTCGACGAATGCATTCAGAGGCACAGTTCTGAAGTTTTTAAACCTCATTCACAAGTTAGTGAGAAATTAGCAGCTAGCGCAAAAAGTCTCTATGATGAGAGCGAAAAATTATTGCTTATAGCAGAGGAAATATATAATCAAGATCCAATGAATTTTTAATTACAGTAAAAACAGTAAAAAAAGAAGCCAGTGTCAGCTACTTGAATGACATTATGGGAGCTGGGATAACATCCTTCTCACAAGCAAAATGTTCATGCAGATAGTATTTAACTGTGATTGAAGATCTCTTTTAACTCTTTTATATGACCAAGCTTAATTATCTCAATATCATGAGAAGAATAATTGCCATTTTTAGGCATAATCGCTTTTTTAAATCCTAACTTTTGTGCTTCCCTTAGTCTGAGATCAGCATGCGAAACATTTCTAATTTCTCCTGAAAGTGCAACTTCACCGCAGATTATTGAAGAAGTTGGTAGCGGTAAATTTACTAAACTTGAAATAAGGGAAGCAGCAACAGCAAGGTCAGCTGATGGTTCCTGTATTTTGAGTCCTCCCGCAATGTTTAGATATACTTCTTTATCATGCAAAAACATTTTACAACGAGCATTTAGCACCGCGATGATCATAGCTAATCTATTAATATCCCAACCAACTACTGCCCTTCTTGGAGTTGCCATATTAGTCCTTGCTATTAATGCTTGCACTTCCATTAAGATTGGTCTTGAACCTTCAACTCCTGCAAATACGGCGCTACCCACTACTTCTTTATCGTGTGCAGTTAAGAATAATGATGATGGATTATCAACAGGCATGAGTCCTGCTTCAGACATCTCAAAAACACCAATTTCATTTGCAGGGCCAAATCTATTTTTAATAGTGCGTAAAATGCGATATTGATTACTATTTTCACCCTCAAAATATAGTACTGTATCTACCATATGCTCCAGGGTTTTAGGTCCTGCTATTTGTCCATCTTTCGTTATATGGCCAACTATTAAGAGAGAAACACCATATTGCTTTGCAAGAACAGTCAATTCATGAGCGCAGGTACGGACTTGAGTTACAGTTCCTGGTGCTGATGTGACTTTGCTATCATACATAGTTTGTATAGAATCAATTATCAAGAACTTAATACTTTTATTTTTCCTTATTGTTGCTACTACATCAGTTAAAGATACTGTAGATAAAAGCTTAATTTTAGGTTCATTTATCTTAAGACGCTTTGCTCTGAGGCTCACTTGCTCTAAAGATTCCTCGCCAGATACATAAAGACATTCAAAAGAGGAAAGTTGTACAACATTAGCTGCAATCCTAAGCAAAAGAGTAGATTTTCCAATTCCAGGTTCACCACCAATTAAAATGCTAGCACCTTGAACGATACCTCCACCAAAAACTCTATCTAACTCTTCTATTCCTGTTAAAAAACGATCGGGGGTAATAATTTCACTATCTGATAACGCTTTTATTGAAATTGGTGCAGATGTACTTCTCGTTTCTGTTTTTAGTACTATTTCTTCGACAACCGTATCCCAACTGTCACATGCAATACACCTTCCTACCCACCTTCCAGTGCTATGACCGCAGAATTGACATACGTATGCAGTTTTCATAAAAGCCAAAATTATAATTGTAATAAAAATTAGCTAAATAAGTGAAATAAATTTAAATAGAGAAAATTACCAATCACACTTTTTATCTTGTGGTTTTATTTGCAATATTGCTACTAAGCTGACTAATAAGCAAAAAATTACATAAAGCCCAGCAGCAAAGTCTATTTTAGGAAACATTATAGTAAACCCAGTGCATATCATAGGAGTAAATCCACCATGCAGGGCATAAGAAATGTTACGTGATAAACTCACACCACTAAATCTAACATTAGTAGGAAAAAGCTCAGCAGTAACTATCCCTATAGGATTAATACCCCTCTCGATTATAGAAAGAGCCATAACACTCAACATGATTATAAGATAGCTTTTATAGTAATATGCAATAGATAACATAGGACAACATAATACCATTGTTATCACTATAAATAAGATTGCAGTGCGTTCTCTTCCTGTTTTATCAGCTAAAATTCCAAGCACTATTGAAGATATCGGCATTAATATACTGGTTATAATGAGTACAACTTCGTTGACATACGTTGTTACATAAGTTTCAACAGACACTATTTCTTTTGCAATTGTTCTAAGAAATATGGTAAATCCAACAGCAACATTAACAGGTACAGATATTAAAATGGCAAGTATCAGGGCTCTTTTATAGCGTTTTGTAAGCTCTATTATTGGTAAATTAGGTAAATTTCTTTGTTCTCGATTTTTTTCATACACTGGAGTTTCTCCTAGTGTATATATACTATATGCGCTTATTAATCCTAAAATGGCTGAAAAAATAAACGGCAGCCTCCAACCCCAAGCGTTAAAATCAGTGGTTTTTTTACAGATGATCACTGCAACCACAGAGAGCAATATGCCAATAGAGCGACCAAAACTTATTATTCCAAAAAACATTCCTAGTTTTTTCTTATTAGGTAAATGCTCTATGAGATAAACAGAGCTACCTCCTTGCTCAGCGCCAAGTGCAACCCCTTGTATCAGATGGATTGTAAGAAGCAACATAGTAGAGGTTATTCCTATTTTACTATAACTTGGAATAAACGCAACGAGACTAGAAGGAATCGATATTAGCAAGATAGCAATCGTTAACGCCATTCTCCTTCCATACCTATCACCAATGTGACCAAATACGAATGCACCAAGTGGTCTTACCATTGCACCCAGTCCTGCAATTCCAAACAATTGCAATATGCTGTAGTAGATATCTTTTGCATAACAAAATTCTCTACTAATTATATTAACCAGATCAATAAAGAGCATATGGTCATACCATATTGCGATTCTACAGAGTATTGTTGCAATCAATACTCTTGTTTGTTGATTGTACACTTAGTTTAATTTGTAAATGTCTACTTATTTTTATTTTGGCTGCTTTTTAGAACTTTGCAACTCAAGCGTATGGCTTATATGTAAATATTATTAAAATTGGAACTTGCATAACCAGCCAGTCTGGGATCAAATAAAAAAATCTGGTCATCCGCTGGAATGACATGGTGGAATGACACCTCTCTTAAATTACTTTAGCTACAAATATCAAGAAATTTACCAAGTAGAAAAAAGACAAAAGAAACCCCCTATTAGCTAGTTGTGACTCCTGAAAATTGGCCTGTCTTAAACAGCCCGTTTCAGCTTATATGGTTAAAAAACTGGAAGTTTTGTAAAGAAATAAGATGCACATAGTGCAAAAAATTAAAAATAAGACGACAACTGCGTTATGCTTTTGTCGTTTAATCTGCACAGACGAAGATAAATAGTATAGCGTTATCCTTATGGTAAGGGAGTTGGGAAAATTTGTAAAGTAGGCTCTTTCATTAGGTTTTTTGCTAACATTAAAACAATTCACTTAAAAAACTGAGAAGACCATTAAAATATTTTTTTACTTTTTATTCTATATATTTCAACATATTACCTTTAAGTACTAATAATTATGGCATTATTGATAGTTGAGTCGCCGGCAAAGGCAAAGACGATAGGTAAATATTTGAGTAAAGAATTTAAAGTTGCTGCATCCTTTGGCCACGTCAGAGATCTGCCAGCGAAGAATGGTTCTGTTGATCCTGATAATGACTTTGCCATGAAGTATGAGATTATTGAAAAAGCAGAAAAGTATGTAAAAGAGTTAGTCAAGGAAGCTAGTAAAACATCAGATATATACCTTGCAACAGATCCAGACAGAGAAGGAGAAGCAATAGCTTGGAATGTGATAGAGGCACTAAAGGAAAGAAAAGCAATCAATGATGAAAGCAACATTCATAGAGTAGTCTTTAACGAAATAACAAAAAGAGCAGTGCAAGAAGCTATAAAAAATCCACGTGAAATTAATATGGACTTAGTGCGTGCACAGCAAGCACGCAGAGCTTTGGATTATCTAGTTGGATTTAGCTTGTCACCGCTGCTGTGGACAAAATTGTCGGGAAGCAAATCTGCAGGGCGAGTGCAGTCTGTTGCATTAAAGCTTATATGCGAACGAGAGGATGAAATCAGTAAGTTTATAACACAGGAGTATTGGAGCATAAAGGCAGAAATGCAAAATAGCAAAGATGAGGCTTTTTTTGCTATGCTAAGCCACTATGACAATAAAAAGCTAGAAAAATTTGATATTAAAAATGAAGAAGAGGCAAAGAACTTAGTCAGGGAGATCGAGTCAAGGCAGTATGCTGTAAGCACAGTAGAACGCAAGCAAGTTAAGAGAAACCCGCTTCCTCCATTTATCACCTCAAGTCTTCAGCAAGATGCAGTGAATAAACTGTATTTTAATGTGAAAAATGTTATGCGAGTAGCGCAAAATTTATATGAAGGTATCAATATTGGTGGTGAAACCGTAGGGTTGATAACTTATATGCGTACAGATGGGTTTCATATTGCAGATGAGGCTATAAACTCAATCAGGGGATCAATTAAGTCATTATATGGTGATAAATATTTACCGCAGTCTCCTCGTAAATATGTAAAAAAGGTCAAAAATGCTCAAGAAGCACATGAAGCAATCCGGCCAACTGATATTAATAGAACACCGGGTAGTATTAAGGATTACTTAACGCCAGAGCAATTTAAATTGTACGATTTAATCTGGAAAAGAACCATCGCAAGTCAAATGGAATCGGCGATTCTTGATCAAGTGGTAATTGGAATTAGTTCTATTGACCAGAAAGTGATTCTGCGAGCAAGTGGATCAAGTATATTCTTTGATGGTTTTTATAAAGTCTATCAAGATAACATGGAAGCCGAAAATGAAGGCCTGCTACCTGCCATGAAGGAAGAGGAAGCGTGCAAGTTGATTTCTGTTGATCCGAAACAGCACTTTACTCAACCGCCACCTCGTTATAGTGAAGCGAGTATAGTAAAAAAAATGGAAGAAGTCGGTATAGGTCGCCCATCAACTTATGCAACAATTATTTCGGTATTACAAGATCGTGAATATGTTTCATTGGATAACAAAAGATTTATTCCAAGCAGCCGCGGTAAGATCGTGACTATATTTTTGGAAACTTTTTTTCAGCGTTGTGTAGAGTATGACTTTACAGCACAAATGGAAGAAAGGCTTGATTCAATCTCAAATGGACATGCAGATTGGAAAAAAGAACTAGGCTATTTTTGGGTGCCATTTTTTAATCATGTAAATTCTGTTAAGCAAATGACACATGATGAGATTTTTAGTGGTATTCATGATTTGGTAGTCAATTGGTTTTGCTCAGAGGAAGGAAAGGAAGAAATAGGTAAAAAATGTCCTAATTGCTCTGGTGGTATATTGAAATTAAATTTTGGAAAAGCCGGTGTGTTTCTTGGATGTTCTAACTATCCTGCATGCAATCATACAAAAGAAATTACGGGCAGTAATGACAATTCAGAATATCCAAAAAGTTTGGGTATAGATGATGTGACAGGCCAAGAGGTAATGATCAAAAAAGGTCCTTTTGGACTTTATCTGGAGTTTAATAGTGAGTCAGAAAAGAAAAAAAAGATTTCTGTACCAAAAGATATAAATGTTAATGATATTGATCTAAATACCGCCACTCGATTACTTTCCCTGCCGAAAATAATCGGAGAACACCCAGAAACTGGAAAGGAAGTAAAAATAGGTCTTGGACGATTTGGGTACTATATTCTCTATGATGATCGATACTTTTCTCTTAAAAAAAGCTCTAAGGAGGTATTAGACACACAATTAAATGAAGCTATACAAATTATTGAGAGCAGCCCACGCAAAGAGCTAAAATCTCTTGGTTTTAATGAAAAGGGAAAAGAAGTTTTTATCTGCAACGGTAGGTACGGATTCTATATAAAATGCGGTAAAACAAACGTTGCTTTGGGCAAGAATGCAGATATTGAAAGTATAGATCTGAAGAAGGCTTTAGAGTTAATTAAGAATAAAAAGTAGACTTCTTGCATAACCATTCTTTATATGTTCTTTATTGTTGTTCCAGCGCTACACGCTGGAACTGAGAAAAAAAGAGACTGAATGACAGGAAAGAAGTTACTGCGGCCGCTACTAAGTCAGCAGCTGCAGTAGTGTAACGCAGACATGCTACCAGGAAAATAGTCTCTATCAGAGTTAAGCTTTGCTTGCAAAATGAAAAGTAAGACCAGCTTCTATACCGTGTGTGTGAAAAAAGCCATTCTGTATGGTAGTAGTCATTTTATTATCACCTGTTTGTTGAGCCATTTTGTTTGTTTTAGTATCCAACTTTAAAGTTTCCGGTTTGTATTCACTGCTACCAATAACACCAAAACCTCTATATCCGATATGCATATTTACATCTTCATTTATATGATAATCAAAGCCAGCCTTTAATTGACCTGCAGGTCTTATTGACGATTTTTCAAACATTGTCATTCTTGTTGCACCAACTCCAATACCAACATAAGGAGAAAAAGAGAAACTCTCACTTTTCCAATGATGATAAACATTTGCCATTACAGATATGTTCTCAATTTTGTCATGGTTAATAATTGATCCATATTGATTGCCGCCTTCTGTGTACGATATTGTCATCTGGCCGCTTGTTAAACGAACATTATCCACTTTCACGGAAGAATACATTCCTTCTAATTCAGCTCTATAGCTATTATTACCTAATTCCCCTGTATAACCAAGTGCTACATTTGCAGCAAAAGGTGGATTATAATCTCCTTCATACTTGTTTAGTAGCTGACCTTCTGTACTCTGAGCACCCCTGTCATTTACAGATACCTTATTGGCATCTGTAGCATCTTTACTTCCAATTTTTGCTTTCAACTTACCAAAGTTCAAATATTGACCGTAATATCTAGTACCAAAGTAAAATCCTTCCGTTTCACTTGCAAAAGATTGTTGTGACAACAATAAAGCAAGTGCTGTAACTGCTAATGTTTTTTTACTCATCATGACTATTCCTCTAGTTAAAATAGCCACTCTAGTACTAATTAATTAAAAATGATTTAATATGAAAAAACTAATTATTTTCTAAGCTAAAAAATAGGTAAAATTAACCTCTATCCTCGATTTTATTGCCGTCTAGTTTGTCCTCATCTTCAAATTCATCATCATCGTCAAATTCATCCTTACTGTCTTCATCATCAAACCCATCATCGTCTTCCTCATCATCAAACCCATCACCACCTTCAAACTTATCATCAATATCCTCGTCTTCAAATCCATCTTCAATCTCTGGCTCATCGTATATTGCATCTTCAGTTTTAGCTTCAACAGGATAATCAGCAGCTTCAATAGCATTACTCTCTTCTTCATTACTAATCTTATCTTTGTTAGCAGCAAAAAAGACCTTGTTTGGATCATATGGCTCTTGTGTAGGCACACGTGTTGGTTTAATCAGCCTTCTTGTGAATGTGCTATCACTATAGTACAAAATTTTCTTTGACTTAATTGGATAAGTCGATTCTATCAAAATTATCTGATCATCACGTGGCAGCATAATAATTTCTTGAGGTAAGAGCAATGCTCTCTGTGTTTCAGAGATATGCAATGATCTTGATGCAGGATTCAAGTCTAAAAATTTAGGTTTGTTTAATGATTCTTGTTGTACAGTTTTGTTTCCTATAAGCTGAGATATCAAATTAGCCGTTTCAATATTATTGGCTGCAAAAGTTATTCTATAGGTTGAGTTTGATAAAAAGGAGTTCATTCCTGCTTCTTCATATATTCCTTTAAGCTGTTCAGTATCTTGAACAATTAAAAATAACCTTACTCGATAGCCACGAAAGTATGCGATGCCCGTTTGAAATTGCTCCATTTTTCCAAGTGTTGGAAACTCATCCATTAAAAATAATACGCCGTAAGGCTCGTCATCCGATGGCAATTTTCTACATAAAAACTCAGTTGCCTGTTGGTAAAAAACCTGCATTAAAGGCCTGAGCCTAGTTAAGTTATCAGGAGTTAAACCAACATAAACTGTAGTTTTCTTCCTTTTAAAATCCAAAATATTAAAATCACTTGATGCAGTTGCAGTATCGATCAATGGGTTTGCCCACAATTCAAGCGACGAGTTCATAGTTGACACAACACCTGATCTTTCTTTGTCAGCCTTTTGCAAAAAAGCTGCAATGTTCATATACGCTACCGGATGTATTATTTTACCCATTGTGTCCAAAACTACAGCAAGATTGTAAACTACGTCATCGCTACGCATCGTACGCACAACCTCACCAAAAGATTTAACTTTCTCTGGTGCAGCAAGTAAATATAGTACCACCCCAACAAATAAGCTTCTTGCTTCGTTTTGCCAAAAATCTTGTTCAGGCATGATTAGGTTAGCTATTTTTTGCACATCGTCAACCATCTGTCCAGGTTTTTCACTAATCCATTCCAGTGGATTATAACAATGGCTTACCCCATCTGGCTGCGCTGGGTTCCATACATATACTTTTTGTCCTTGTCGCTCTCGCCAACCACTTGTTATTTCATAGTTTTCTAATTTTATATCATGAACAATTACCGAATCATTCCAAAATAACAAATTAGGAATTACAAAACCAACACCTTTACCAGAGCCTGTAGGTGCAAAGAGCAATGCATGCTGAAACCCATCAGCAATAAAATATCCTCTCTTATCTTTACCAAGCAATAGACCTTTTTTGCTTCTTAATCCCGCTTTTCGTATGTCTTTCTCTGATGCCCACTGTGAATCTCCATGAAGTGATTCTTTCTTTTTAAATGGCCGCCACTCAATTAGTCTTTCTCTCACATTCCACAAAATAATCATCAAAACAATTTGAGGCAGTAGAGAAGATACAACTAATTTAATTTTGAGCTCAAAGCTATATAGCTCTGGATGATGCCAACAATATTGTATATGATCAAAAATTGTCGGCCAGAGAGCTTGAGGAAAAGGTGTCAAGCTAGGATTAATTGCTCTAAAATCTACACCATCTGGACCGTCAACAAACAGGTAGAATAATATACCAGACAAATAAAAGCAAAATTCAAGTATGCTAAAAGATACTACACCTCCTATGAGAATATTGCGTAGGTGATTTCCATTACTCATAAACTACTTTTTCTTAACTTACGTATAAATTTAAGCATTTTCATTTGAAGATCTAGTAAATAATATTTCAGAAATGCTTCTTTTGCCTCCACTGGTTCTTTTTAGCTGAATAACAATATCAATTACATTTCTAATGTATGGTATGATCTGATCTGGAGGAATGCCAAGATTTGCTTGCATAACCATAAGTTTTATTTGCTCAAGAGCCATTACCGGACTATCCGCATGAAGAGTTGATATTGACCCTGGGTGGCCAGTGTTTATTGCTCTAAGAAAACTAAAAGCTTCTGCTCCACGTAATTCACCAACTATTATCCTATCTGGTCTTAAACGTAAACATGCCTCTATCAAATCTTGAGTGGTCACTTTTGCCCTGCCTTGCCCTCCTTTAGAGGCAATTAAATGGACTTTATTGGGATGATCATTCAAAACTATCTCCCTCGCATCTTCAACAGTAATAATTCTTTCTTCAGATGGAATAGCACGCAAAGTAGCATTAGTAAAAGTGGTTTTACCAGTGGAAGTTCCACCACTAATTATGATATTTTTCTTACTTATTACAGCATATTCTAAAAACTCTTTTATTTTTTTTTGTTTCAGTAGCAAATCTAGGTGACGATCTACTGGATTATCGGTCACTCCTATAACAGTTTCAGAAAAAGCCCCCATTTTTTCATAATCATCCAATGCCAATTGCATAGAAGAAGGTTTACGAATTGAAATGACTACTTTATCAGGCTCACATGCTGGAGGAAACACTATCTGTATACGATAACCATTTGGTAATGTAGCTGAAAGCAGCGGTGTCTCTTCGCTCAGTTTTTGTTCTGTAGCTTGAGCAATCAACCTGCTAAGAGATTTTAAATGATTAAGATCAAATATTTCTAACTTTTCGCATCTTATTTCACCGCGATTTTCAATCCATACTTCCTTCGGTTTATTTATTGATATTTCATTTACACCTTCCTCTTGAAATATCCCTTGTAATGGCTCCAAGTATGTATCAAGTGCAGCATAGTTCATTTCAGTTATTTAATATTGACTGTGGAGGAAATACTATATCTTGGTTAACAAATACTTTCAATGCAGTTCCTTGATTAACATAAATAGTTGGTTTTTTATCTACACTCCTATCAACTATATCTCGCATGTCTTTGGAAAAATCATTGATTGACTTCCCAATTGCTTCATCATAAACAGATTTGCTTCTTTTCTGAGTTTGCCTCAACAGTTGACGTACATCGTCTAAAGTTATACCGATATTGTCACTAGTAATTGTATCAACTCCACTAGCTCCAGAACTTTTTATCACACTTACTATTTCTTCCTTTATTATTCTCAGCAAATCCTGATCACTTTTAGCATTTCGAATTTTTTCAATAGCCCTAATACCCAATTTCCATTTTTCGTCTCCTACCCTCCCAACTTCAGTTTTTATAGAATTCTCCAATCTCTCAACAATAGCCCCTTTGAGAGAAGAAATATCTATTTCAGTTGCAGTAATAGACTTCACTGCATCCATGGCAGTTAGCGCATCGATAAGATTAGAGGCTTTTTGTCCTATAACGGCTGAGCCAATCGAAACACCAGCAAGTGCCACTGAAGAGAATAATGCACTTGCTATTTTATTATCAACTATTCCAGCTATCCCTGCCCTTCCAAGCTCATCGGTACCAGATGATGAAATAGCAACATCTATACCATGAGGAAGAATGATCCTATTCCAATTTATGTTCACGCGGGCTTTTGCAACATTTGAGTCGAATGAATAACCACCTATTAACCTTGAACCTTTTGGTATTAAAATTGTATCACCAGTTTCTGCATAAACGTCTCTACTAACAACAGCACGGAGCATTCCTTGTAAGTCAGAACTTATTGCAGTTTCAAGAATAGCGTCAATAACTTTACCTTGAATAATCATTAAACCAAGCTTTCCAGCTTTGGTAGCTTTGCTCGATTGTGCTGAGGTATTGGATAAAACAGCATCTGTAGCTTTACCTTCCCCACTACTACCTGAAATTGCTAACATTTGTGCACTACGTCTGTCTCTAGGATAACCGCCACCCCCTATTGTAGGAAATGAAGTAGGCAAATTGCTAATAACATTACCAGAAGGAAAATTTTGCTTTGGTAAAACAGGTATATTTGACAAGGGAATTTCTTTTAGTTGCTCTTCTTTTTTTGTCACTTCCTCTTTTTTGATTTGTTTTACTTCTGGTATGACTTGTGGAATAGGAAGAGGAGGTAAGGGTGGCAAGAGATCAGTTACTACTCTTTCGGAAACTATTGCATTATCTGGAACTTGTTCTAACTTTCCTTTCAATTCTTGAATGTTTTGCTTTGTTTCCTCTTTTTTAACAATCTCTGGACCCTCTTTATTAGAAGGACTAAAATAAAGATAGTACACTCCACCAACTAAGAGCGCTACCATAACTATCATCAATGCCTTATAACCTTGATTAGAGCCAACTGTTACTACCTTGCTTTCTATCTCTGATTCATCTTCTACACTATTATGCCTTTCTTTACTCATATTATATGTACCACAACTAAAGTGACCTATTTATAACTTCAACTTCACTACCTTCATAACGCATTAATAGCTTTTTATGTACTCCTTTTATTACAACATAATCATCAAATAACAGCCTTTTACAGGATTCGCCTTCTATAAAAATCTGAGGAATTTTATTACTATTTCTAAACTTTAAATAGGTTAAATAACCATCATCGAATAACTCAATTGGAACTATATCTACGTTACCACCTTCATCAATATATGTATAGTTGTACCTCGTATTATTTTCTTGTATTATTTTTTCTGGCTTTTCTGTAATGTATTGCATTTGAGTAGGTAAAGAAACCTCATCTAAATCAACATCAAATTCATCTTCTTCTTGAGGATAATAAAAACGTATTACGTAAGATATATCCTTTTCAACGGAATAATCATGATCCACTTTTTTAGCATCAGCATCTGGGTATTTATCGTAATTTGGTCTTGAAATTAGATCAAAAATGTAATTTCTCTTTTTAGTTGTCGTAATAATCATGTTAGTGCGACTACTGACTTCAAATGGCATGACAAGCAGTTTATTATCATAAGGATTAATTTTCCAACTTGATGCATCACCAACAGCAATATTTTTGACTTTTTCCCCTTCTGCAAACTCAATATAAGAATAGTAACCTTGACTAAAAATTACTGTAAACACCTCATTAGGGCTATATACAAAAGTCTTTATTCTACTATCTACAGAAATAGGTTTATTATTAATAGATGCATTTAAGTTGCCACTTATTAGTAAAGCTAAAACTAACAATATCCTACACATATTCATCATCTACTCTATATGAAATAACTTGAAACCCTAACGGGTTAATATATCTTTGCTGATCATTCATTTCAAGCGATGCATATTTATACGACATCACAACTATCTTATTTTTCCTTGAGGAATTTCCATCTTTTTGTGTAAATTCTATAGAAAATCTCACTTGAAGAGCATCATTACCTAATTTTTGAATTGAACGAATTTTCAACTCACCTTTAGCATCTGAATATAAATTAAAAAGGTCATTCATATTCTGCGATTTTATATAATTGCTAAATTCACTATATACACTAGGCGAAGAAAACAACCTTACTTTTGTATAATAATTATAATTATAATTATATGGGTCAAAAACCTCCCTTGCTTTTATATACTCTGAAATAAAATAATCGTTCAGCGTTTCATTTGCAGAATATTGTTTTACTGTAACAGGATCAACCAATTGCACTATTCCTGACTTTTTGTCAATTTCTATAACGAATGGCTCAATAGTGCTACTTGTGCTAATTTTAAATATAGCTAATATGCTTATAGAAATTGCAACTAGTAATATTAATGTAAATAAAAGTAAAGTATTTCTCTGAGCAACAACTGTGCTATAGCGACTTGAATTCCAATTTATATCCTTATCCAATGACTCATTACTTTTTTCTTGTTTTAAAAATTTCAGCATCTCAATATTCTTAAAAATCTTAACTTATATTAATTAACATAGCAAGCTAACAAAGTAGTTATAACAAAAAAGCTAATAAACCCTTAATCCATGGCCTAACTTGCCAAATTTTGTTTCCATATATGAATCATTATATTCATTGCGTTCCATAATAAGTGGTATACACTTTGTAACTTCTATACCGTTATTTTTTAACTCTGATAACTTTCTACCATTGTTTGTAAGTAATTGTATTTTGTTAATGTTCAATTTCTTAAGTATTTTAGCTGCAACAGCAAAGCTCCTTTCATCATCTTCAAAACCCAATACTCTATTTGCATCAACAGTATCAAGATTATATTTTCTTTGCATACTGTATGCTCTTAACTTATTAGTTAAACCAATGCCTCTCCCATCTTGCATCAAGTATAATATAATGCCATTCCCAAAGTCGGTCATTATTTGAATCGCTTGATGTAACTGGCTTCTGCAATCACATGATAAGCTGTCTAATAAGTCTCCTGTATAGCATGAAGAATGGATTCTCACTAATGGCTCATTATCTTTATCTGGATTGCCAATTATAATTGCATAATGTTCTCTTCCGCCACTTTTGGTTCTATAAGATATGATATCTACTTCTTGAGTCTGTTTTAAAAATAATGATGTTTTGCACACTTCATACACACTATGATTTTGTTGAAAATCATTCACAAGTAACGTATTTAGTGCAATAATGTCATTTTCTTCACACCAATTTCGCATTTCATGTTTATTCTCAAAAGTCATATCAGCCACTAACGCGTATGGCAATAATTCTGAGAACTTAAGCAAGGCAACAGCATACGCATCTATTGTCTTTGAGCATTGCAACTCTTTTATCCAATCTTCCTTTGAACAGTTTATTAAATGGAGCAGTTCATCAAAATTGCTTATCAACAGACGTTTGCTACTATGTTCTTTACTCTGACATATGTATTTTACCTTACTTGCAGTCAAAGTAACATACACATTACCTGATATAAGCTTATATTGACTAAATAAATTTTTTTCTAAAGTTTCAGCAGCAGCAAGAAATAGATAGTTATTTTCATCATCATATATTAAAATTGGAAGACCACGCCTGACTTCACTGATGGCCCTTTCTACTTTATTTCTACTTTGATTTCCTATAAACATTTCACCTACACCAAACAACTTGGTGCGGTCGAGAAGACTTGAACTTCCAAGGCTTTGTGAGCCACAGCGACCTCAACGCTGCGTGTCTACCAATTCCACCACGACCGCACTTTATTCTAGTTTCTATATAATTACTTTAAATTACTTAATCATTTTAGGATTTTTCATCTAAAGTGTCAATCTGATACTAGGATAATTTAGGAAATGCCTGTATAATTTAACTATGAATTTTATGGTTACAAACTTTAATCATTTAAGATAATCTTACTACTAATTCTTAATTTAGGTCTTTATACAAATGAAAATAGCTAATATCTTCATTTTTTTAATTCTATCTCTTACAATTAGCTTTTACCCCACTCATGCACAAATATTGTACACATGGTCTCAAATCATTCCAGAAAATAAATTAAGCATACGTGCGATTATAGACAATAACATGTGTCCCATTGCTTACGTCGATAATAAGGCAGTAGAAATGCTAAGTCGCAGCTCAATTAACAATACCGAAACAGTTTGTGAACTGATAGTAGAAACAAATGCTCAAAACATTAGTATTGACAATATAAAAGTTCCCGTATTAGCGGAAAAGATCAGCAAAATTGCCTTCATTGGCGATACAGGATGTAGAATAAATATGTTATTTCAGCAAGAATGTAATTCTGTAGATAACTGGCCTTTGAAAAAAAATTTAGATTCAATCGCTTTTCATAAACCAGATTTAATTATCCATGTTGGTGATTATCATTATAGACAAACAAAATGTAGAAACACAAAAAAGTGCAGCGATATTTATGGATATAGCAAAGAAGCTTGGTACGCTGATTGGTTTGAGCCTGCAAAAGATATTTTAACACAATCTCCTTTTCTTTTTGTTCGTGGAAATCATGAGAGTTGTAATAGAGCTTATGAAGGATGGTTCAGATATTTAGATTCATACCCCTTTTTCCCTCAAAAATGTGAAGATCTTATTTCCAGTTGGTTCTTAGATGCTGGGCCAATGAAGTTTTTTATCTTCGACTCTTCATCCGGTGAGGAAATTTTTACAACCCAAAGCACAGTTGATGCTTTTGAGAGGCAGTTTGATAAATTGATACAAGATAAGCCCACGTGGTTTTTGACTCATAAACCACTTTGGAGATCTCCAAAAAAAGAATTTTTGACATTAAAAAGCCATGGTAATCTTACACAAATTGAAGCTTTTGGAGATAAATTTCCAAGCAATGTTACTACCATAGTTTCTGGCCACATTCATATAGCCCAGATTTTATTAATGGATAATGTTCCAGATCAGATTATAGTTGGAAACGGCGGTGCATTATTACACGCTCAAGATCAAGAACCTGTTTATCAAAACGTAGAATTTAACTATCCAAATAGTAGAAATTACTTAGCACACGAAGTTAGAAACTTTTTCGGCTTTGGCTTTGCAATATTAGGTTTAGACGATCACAAATTTACTTTCTATAACCAAGATAATAAGGAAATGTATTCTGCAAACCTAACGAAAGACTTTAAACTTAAAACAAATTAAAATTAGGACTATTTAAGGACGCAGAAAAAACGTGCTGAGCTTAAAAAACTCATAGCAACAAAAAACACTGAAATTCTTGTATATATCGACTAATCTGGAATTGATAACACAAAAGTCAGCGTATTAGTATGATTGCAGCTTTGAATAAGGGAAAAATTATGGCGCCTATGATTTTTGAAGGCTACTGCGATACAGACGTTTTTAATAGCTAGTTCAAACTTTTTGCTGGGTGATTTTGGATAATGCAACTTTTCATAGAAAATAAGTGAATTTATTAAAAGTGTCAGTGCTGAAGTTATATATCTGCCTCCATATTCTCCTGATTTTAATCAAATCATTGGTTTGTTATAAAAAATTGAGCCAGAAAGAATATCCAGCTATTCGAACTATTAGAAAAAGAGCTATATATGAGCATGTTTTAGCACAGACATTATTTTTGTAACTAGGCAAATGCAATCAGTGTTAGCGGCTTGAAAGGATATCAATTAATAAAGAAATGCATCTAAAGTAATCACTTAACTAACGGCAAAGTGATACCATACTGATTCATATATTTTCCCTTCATATCATCATATGATTTCTCACACTCACTTTCGCCGCTTAAAAACACAAATTGGCATGCGCCTTCATTAGCATAAATTTTTGCAGGAAGTGGAGTAGTGTTTGAGAATTCAAGTGTGACGTGACCTTCCCATCCAGGCTCTAAAGGTGTGACGTTTACTATAATACCACATCTTGCATAAGTTGATTTACCAACACAAATTACCAGTACATTCCTTGGTATACGAAAATACTCCACTGTGCTGGCAAGTACAAAACTATTTGGTGGGATTATACATACATCTGTTTCCTTATCTATGAAACTATTCTCAGAAAAATTCTTGGGGTCTACAATAGCTGAATTAACATTAGTAAAAATCTTAAACTTATTACTAACTCTTGCATCATAGCCATAAGATGATAATCCGAAAGATACAACACCCTTACTGCTTTTATGATTCACAAAAGGCTCTATCATTCTAGAGTTTTCAGCCTTTTCCCTTATCCATTTATCTGGCATAACTGCCATAATTGTCCTTTAAAGTTTTGTAATACTTATAATAATATGTAATAGAATTTAAATGTAAACCTGAATTAGCGTTACACTCTGGAATGGCAAAGTTTCCAGTATAAACTACCTATACAAAAATAAATTGGCAATATTTCAAGCCTGCCAAGCAGCATCAAAAACGATAGAAATAGCTTTACTCCACCACTAAAGGAGGAATAATTACCTGAAGGACCTATTAGGTTACTAAATCCTGGGCCAGAATTTGTAAGCATTGCAGAAACAGAGCTGATGCTAGTTATAAAGTCCGCATTGCTCAAGTAAGACATCACTATTGATGATATAGCGAACGTTAACATGTAAATCGCAAAAAACGTAAAGACAGATTGAACTTCATCATTCTCCAGTATTTTACCATTGAGTTTTACTCTATCGCTTTCACTTGGATTTAATAAAGAGCTAAAGTAATTCCTTATAGATTTTAGAAAAATGACTAAACGGAAGATTTTGATTCCACCACTAGCAGAACCACCACATCCACCAATAAAGGCTAAAAAGAAAGCTAAGACTGAAATAAAGCTCCAATTCAAGTAGTTGCACATTACATAGCCAGTTGATGTGATAAAGGAGGTAATGGTGAATGTGCTGTACCTAAATGATAAAAATACTCCTAAGTCAAAATTTTTATATAACCAAAAACAAGCAAGCAAAGATGAGATAACAACTATCTTAATAAAGTAAGAGACCTGTTCATCATAACAAACGTCTAATCGTCTTATAATTTTTAAATAGCTCAGAAAAGGTAAAGAGCCTAAAATCATAAAGATAATTGTTATGACCTCCAATATAGGGTTATTGTAGTAGCCTATAGAATCGTTATAGTTAGCAAATCCACCAGTTGATACAGCGGACATTCCGTGACATACTGCGTCAAATAATGGCATGCCAGCTAGATAGTAGGAAAATATGCACAATAAAATTAGGCAGTAATATATTTCTGCAATATGTATTACTACGCTTCGCGTATGTGGTAACTTTCTTTTAAGAGCATCTGAGTACTCAGAATAGAGTAAATTATTTAAGCTCAAAACCTTAAATATGGGAAAAATTGCAATTCCTACTGTAATTACTCCAAAACCACCTATACCGTGCAGCATTGCTCTCCACAGTAGTATCCCCGGAGATTGTTGCTCGATGTAACTTAGAACAGTTGCTCCTGTGGTTGTAATCCCAGATACTGCTTCAAACAGTGCATCAATGTAGCTTAAACTATCAAGATAAAATGGAATAGCTGCAAATAGAGATAATGCAATCCAGGTACAACTGGTAATCGCAAAAATTGCCGGCATTCCATGTAACCTACTTAGTTTACCCAGTAGAATAAAAATCGCACTAAATATGCAGGTAACTATAAATCCAACCAGAAAATTTTTCCATTCGTAACCTAGATAATTATTAGTAATAGCAGGAATAAGCATTGCTACGCCAAACAACAATAGAAAAATTCCCACAATAAACGCAATTGAACGTAAAACTTGCAGACTTTCCATAGACAGTACTTTAAAAGCTATATATTATTAAAACTTCAACCGCTTTGCTAATTTTTTCTCTTGACTTGATTATAAATACGTATAATTATAGCGCTAAATTTGCCATAAGAGGTAGAGGTAAGGTATGTTATTAACTGAAAGACAAAAAAACATTCGAGATTCATTAATTAGTGAAGCTATACAAGGCAACTTTGAGAATATAAAAAATAATTACGATAGCGATATACAAGAAGTTTTGAAAAGCGAATTACCTAGTAATATAAAAAAAGAGTTTAAAGACGATCTACCTAATCCTTGTACCATTTCACAGTTGATTATATTCAAAAAAAATCAAAAGGAAATTAATCAATGTATACAGAAAATGGAGCAAAAAATTGAGAGTATTTCGTGTGATATAGCTATGCAAGAAGAGGAAGGAAGTTATGATTCGCATATGCAAAAAGTGAAAAACTTAAAGAGAACAAGTGATCTTCACCACAAATTACGTCAAGCAATAGATTATTTAGATGTTAAAAAAGTTAAAGCAGTATTAGAAGATTGTGATACAAATTTAGCAATGATTTTAAATAGACCTATACATTCACAGAGCAAAACTACCCTTTTACTTTATCCTCTGCAAGTTGGTCTTAATAAACGATATATAGGTGATGGTAAAAGATTGAAACAAGAAGATCTGAGAAATATAAAAGAAATTACTAAACTTCTTTGGGATAAAGCTTCTCCTGATATTCGCAATTTCTGGTTTAAATTCCATCAAGATCAACAAGAAGAAAGTACAAAAGACACAAAAGCAACCTTTGAAGCTCATTTGAAAAAAGCTCCTCCTGATATTCGTGACTTGTGGCTTAAATATCAAAGAGTGCCTGAAAATCAAGATGCAGCTGTAATAAAACTTCTTAAAGGTGAGCAACAACGACATGCCAAGATAGGTAGTGAGAAGTGGCTTGAAGATTTCATTCAAGAAGTTAAAGATTACACAGAACAAAAAAGCATAGAAGAAAACCTTGAAATAGCTACAGAGAAACCTACAACAAAATCTGTTCTACAAGACGCACAACTTTCTCAAATAAATAGAACTTGTTGTATTTTGTAGTAAATAAGTTCTTAGGAAATATAAGTATGATAACAATAAAAACAAGAAATTTAAACGTTCTATTTTTAACCTAGTATCCAGAATAAAAAAATATCAAAGTCATCATATTATATCACGAACCTTTTCCAAGACTTTTTTCATATTTTCGCTTGAAAGTGGAATTAAGCCAAGCCTAGATAAATATCCACCTTCAGTACTAATAGAGTCTACAACTTCTCTAATGAATTCCCTTAATCCATCAACAGTATCTAAGTGTTCTTTCTTTATATAAAGATATAAAGGCCTTGCTAACATATACTCCCCCGATGATATATTTTTATAAGTTGGCTCAATTCCTGCGATTGTGCTTCCTTGAATCTCATCTTGGTTTTTCGCTAAAAAGCTGAAGCTAAATATTCCTAAAGCATTTTTATTGCTCTTCAATTTTTGTATTATTATGTTTTCATTAATTCCAACTTCTATATATCTTCCATCATCTCTGATATTACTACATGCTTTCTTTCTTTTTTCTTGGTCTTGATAATTCTCTTTGAAAATCCTTGAGTTCATACATGAATATTGATCAAGCATAATAAAATTAATCAAAGTTTCATGTGTACCTGTATTTTGATGTGGGCCATAGATTTTAATTTCTGTTTTTGGTAGAGCTTGATTTACATCAGACCAAAATTTCTTGTTATTCTTTACTAATCTATCATTGTCTTCAGAATATGAAGATAAAGTTTCAAACAGGTCATTTTTTGTAAAATCAAATCTATGGCTTTGATTTGAATTTGCAATAACAATTCCATCATAGCCAATTATGATCTCTATTACTTCATTCACTTTATTTCTTTTACATAATTCTCTCTCTACTTCCTTCATAGGGCGAGATGAAGTAGTGATATCTGGTGTGCCTTCCCCTATTCCTGAACAAAACATTTTGAACCCTGATCCACTTCCTATCGATTCTACAACTGGAGTTTTAAAGGAAAATATACGGCTGAATTCTTCAGATATAAATGAGATAAAAGGAAAAACAGTTGAAGATCCAACAATTCTGATATATCTTCTGGCATCAACATTTGACAGTGGGATGAGTAATACAAATGCAAAAATAAGGAAAAGGCGTTTCAGCATCGTTTTTACTCAAGAGTATAAACTTAATTATTGTAATAAAAAATCAAACTGAAAAGCTTTTTTTCTAGATTTCAAAAGGTATAACGATCAAATGTGTGCGTAATGATGAGATCTGAATCACAGCATTCATACAACTGTATCTATATCGAATCCTCTTATGTTTTTCAATACTGAAAAATTCTTTCATATTAACTTAATGATGCAATATATCCTTTTCTTTAATAGATAAGTCATCATCGACTTTTTTTACATTATCATCAGTAATGTTTTGTATTTCCTTTTTGGCAACATGAAAATCATCTTCTGAGATTTCCTTATTTTTCTTCATTTCCTCTATTTCTTCCATAACATCTCTGCGTATATTTCTAATTGCAACTCGTGCATTTTCAGAAAATTGATGCAATAATTTCACTAATTTTTCACGAGTTTCTTGTGTTAAGTCTGGAAGAACTATACGTATAGTATTTCCTTCAACAACAGGATTTAAATTCAGGTTAGCATTGATTATCGCATTTTTTACTTCACCGATAACAGTAGCATCCCAAACTTTAACTGATAGAGTTTTGTTATCTATAGCTGAAACGCCTGCAACTTGGTTCAGTTTTTGATGTCCACCATAGATATTTACAACTATACCATCAAGTAATGATGCGTTAGCTCTACCAGTACGTACGCCTTTCATATCATCGTGAAAAGACTGAATAGTTTTTAGCATTCTTTCTTTTGTTTTAGCTTTTATTTCGTTTAACATAAATTACCTAATGTTTACAATCTGAAACTATAGTATAAGTGCCTTGACCCTTAATAATATCAACCATTTTTTCTCTTTTTAAAGAAAAAACTACAATTGGGATAGAATTCTCACGAGCAAGTGAAATTGCTGATGCATCCATAACTTTTAAATCACGAGTTAGCAGATCTGTATAAGAAAGCCTATCATACATCACAGCATTCTCATTTTTTTTTGGATCGGCAGAATATACACCACTTACTTGAGTACCTTTTAAAATAACATCACAATTCATTTCAACAGCACGTAAAGCTGCAGCTGTATCTGTAGTAAAAAATGGGTTACCTGTGCCTGCTGCAAAAATGACCACTCTACCTTTCTCTAAATGATGAATAGCCTTCCTTCTTATATAAGGCTCACATATAGTAGTCATGGGTATAGCAGACAACACCCTAGAGACTATAGAGCTTTTTTCTAAAAAATTTTGCAAAATTAAAGCATTAATGACAGTACCAAGCATTCCAATATAATCACTGCTTGCTCTTTCACAGCCACTTAAAGATGCTGATGCACCACGAAAAATATTCCCACCACCAACAACAATACAAACTTGAACTCCGAGATTACAAACTTCAACTATGTCTTTGGATAGTTTATCTATAACTTCCATATCATGGCCAAATAGCTTTGATCCCATCAAAGCCTCCCCAGAGATTTTGAATAACACTCTGGGGTACTTTACTTCTGAAGTTTTGTTACTTATTTGCACCATCCAAAGTAAGTAACTTATAATTAGCTAATTTAACAGCACTTGATTCTATAAAATCAGCAATCTTCATTTTATCATCTTTTATAAACTTCTGCTCTAGCAGAACAACTTCTTCATAGTATTTAGCCATTCGTCCATCTACTATTTTTTTCGCTACCTCTTCAGGTTTATTTAAGCTCTTTACTTGCTCCTCGATTATAGAACGCTCATTTTTTAATTTTTCTTGATCTAAATCATTTATAGATAAAGCTTCAGGTTTCATAGCAACTACATGCATAGCTATTTGCTTTCCAATCTCTTTTTTATCACCAGATGACTGCAATGCTACTAAAGCACCAATCTTACCTAAGCCAGGCATATCACCATGTACGTATCCAGAAATAATCCCATCTTTAGTCTCTAGGTAGCAAAGATTGCTTAACTCTAACTTCTCACCAAGAACCGATGTACCACTCATAATAGCTTCCTGCACTGTACCAACATCTTCATATTTGGCATTTTTTAACTCATCAAGACTAGTACAACGTTCTTGACAAGCAATTGATGCTAAATTTGAAACTAATGCTATGAACTTCTCATTTCTAGCAACAAAATCAGTTTCACAATTGACTTTAACCAATACACCATAATTTTTAGCCAAGCACATAGCAATAAGCCCATCCGAAGCTACTTTATCAGACTTTTTGTCAGCTTTAGCAAATCCTATTGTACGTAACCTATCAACGGCTTTCTTAATATCACCATCACACTCTTCTAACGCTTTCTTACAATCGCTTAAGCCAAGCCCTGTTCTATCGCGTAATTCCCTTATACTACTTGAATCCATCTTCATTTACTTACTATTACCTCCCTTTCTGTTTCAACCTTAATACGCTTCTTTTTAGTTTGCACAATATCCTCTTCTTTTTCTTGAATAAGCTCATCATCCTTAACTCTAGACCTTGTCAAACTAGACTCTATTCCAGCTAATATAGAATCAGCAACTAATTTACAATAGAGCTCTATTGATTTTCTTGAATCATCATTTCCTGGTATAGGATAGGCAATACCATCTGGGTCAGAATTGGTATCAAGTACTCCAACTACAGGAATACCCAGTTTTTTAGCCTCTTTAACCGCTATATGCTCTTTGTTAGTATCAATAATAAATAAAATATCAGGAACTGCTCCCATTTCTCTAATTCCACCCAATTCTTTATCAAGCTTTTTTCTTTTCTTTTCAATGTTTCCTAATTCTTTTTTTGTTAAGATGCTATCTTCATCATTGGATATTTTCTCATATTGTATCAAAGTTTTTATCGAAGAAGAAACAGTGTTCCAATTAGTAAGCATACCACCAAGCCATCGATCATTTACATAATACTGACCACAACGAACTGCTTCACTTGCAACAATATCTAAAGCTTGAAATTTCGTACCAACAAATAAAATGCGACCATCTTGAGATGCAACATCGTATAAAGCTTTCATCGCCGCCTCTAACAATGGTAATGTTTTTCGTAAGTCTATTATGTGTATACGATTCTGTTGATGTATACCATATATATATGGTGCCATTTTCGCATTCCAGCGACTAACTTTATGGCCAAAATGCACACCAGATTCAGCTAAATCACGTATAGTGACTTTAGGCAAATTTGTCATATTTACTCCTCCAAATAGTTTATCCTCCATGGCATAACCCTAACGGGACTACTTGCATAAGCCATGTGTGAAATTAAGTTATTTACATAGTAATAAAAAAGACAAAAAAGCGCAAACAAAAAATATTGACAAGTGGCAACACGTTGATTAGCTTTAAAGTTGCAAACGTTAAAAAGCAATGGGGGGTGTAGCTCAGTTGGTTAGAGCGCATGCCTGTCACGCATGAGGTCGTGAGTTCAAATCTCATCACTCCCGCCATTACAGCAGAAACACCTTAAAATTCTTTAAGTTTCTTATTAATTTGAATTAATTTCTTTCAGAGACTTGACATGATATTGTAATTGCTGCTTAATCTATTTAACTTTATCGTTAATAATTGGGATTAAATATGTTCATTTCTGAGGTTTTTGCGGCAGATGCGACTAACAATGTATCAGCATCTGTTGCTAGCTTTATTCCACTCATTTTAATATTTGTAGTATTTTATTTTCTCATTATTCGCCCCAATCACAAAAAACTAAAAGAACATAGAAGGATGATAGATCAAATAAAACGTGGTGATACGGTTATTACTTCTAGTGGAATAATAGGTGAAGTAAACAAAGTTGACGAAGTAAATGCACAACTAATACTAGAAGTAGCACCAAAAATTGAAATAAAAATCCTAAAGTCTGCTATATCTGAAATCTTAAATAAAGAAATTCAAAAGCCAGTAGCTAAATCTATTGAAAAAAGCAAAGTTGAAAAGAATGGCAAGAAAAATAAACTAGAGGAAAGTAAAAAAGACAAAAATGCTTCATAATTTAAGAAGTGTGTGGAATATTAGGTATAGTAAGTAGCGGTGATTCAGTAATACCAACTTTACTAACCGCGTTGCAAAAATTGGAATACAGAGGGTATGACTCTTCAGGTATAGCAATTATAAATAATAGAGGTAAGATAGAAGTCAAAAAATCAGAAGGTAAAGTTGAAAGATTGTGTGAAGTTGTTCATGAGAGCAAGATATCTAGTAGCAAAGTTGGTATAGCACATACTCGTTGGGCTACACATGGAGCTCCAAATCTTAAAAATGCTCATCCCATTTATATAAATAATGTTGTTGTTGCTCATAATGGCATAATTGAAAATTACAATATATTAAAAAAGGATCTGGAGGAAAAGGGAGTATCTTTTCATACCGACACTGATACAGAAGTAATACCAAACATATTAACTGCATATCTTAATGAAGGATTGTCACCAGTTGATTCTATATTACAGTGTCTAAACAATTTACAAGGTTCACTTGCTTTGGCTTTATTATTTGCAGAATATCCAGATACTTTATTTGTTGCAAAAAGAAATTTGCCTTTAGCAATAGGATATAACTGTAATAAAGTGTTTGCTGCTTCTGATACTAATACTTTGAATTCATTTGTAGAAAAAATATTGCATTTAGAAGATAATGATATTGCAGTAATAAAATCTAACGAATTCAGTATATATAATAATGGTATACAAGTTAAACGCAGAACAGAAAATAGCAGTCCAAGAAATTTTCTAATTAGTAAAAATGGTTACCCTAGCTTTATGCTAAAAGAAATTTTTGAGCAACCGTATGCATTAAACAAAACAATAAATCAATTTTATAAACAATATAAAGAAATCAACAAAGAATTATTTTCTGAACTAGGTTACATTACTATAGTTGGATGCGGTTCATCCTATTTTGCTGGACTAATAGCAAAGTGTTGGCTGGAAAGTATTGCTCAAATTCGGGTATATCTAGAAATCTCGTCAGAATTTAGGTATAGCAGCGTCAAGCTCGAAGAAGGTAGTATTGGCTTATTCATTTCTCAATCTGGTGAAACTGCAGATACTATGGAAGCACTACGTTATGCGAGATTGCAGAAACAAATGATCATTAGCATAATTAATACATTTAATAGCAGCATAGAAAAAGCCTCAGATATTGTATTGCATACTCTTGCTGGACCTGAGATTGGTGTTGCTTCGACAAAAACCTTTTCTACGCAGCTTGCAATTTTAGCATGCTTTGCTGTAGAGCTTGGAAAAATAAAAGGTATACTGGGTAGAGAGAGGATAAAGGAACTAAGCGGTGCTATTAATTCCATTCCCGAACATGTAGAGCATGTTTTGAATGTGATGGAAATACAACATATATCAGGCAGTATATTAGAGCACAATAATATAATTATAATTGGGAGAGGAAGCTCATATGGAGTTGCAATGGAAGGTGCATTGAAGATAAAAGAGCTTTCATATATCAACACAATTGGTATTGCAGCGGGAGAAATGAAGCACGGTTCTATCGCCTTGATAGACTCTACTGTACTTGTTATCGCAATTATTCCTTACGATAATTTATTCTTTAAAACGCTATCCAATATACAAGAGATTATTGCAAGAAAAGGTAAAGTAATTGCCTTTAGTGATAAGCAAGGAGCACCGCTCTTAAAGGGAATTTGCATAGATGTGGTGCAACTTCCAGAAGTTGACAATTTTGTTTCTCCAATTATCTACAGTGTTGCTATGCAATTTCTTGCTTATTCTATTGCAGAAAAAAAAGGGTTAGATGTAGATTGTCCGAGAAATTTAGCTAAATCTGTCACAGTTGAGTAACTTATTTAAAGTGAGTTGCTAATTAACAGCTCTAATTGTCAGTTATAAATTACTGAATTTTACTAATAAATTCATTAGCCCTCTGCGAAAGAATATGTAACTAATGTAAGGATGAGAGAGGCTAAAATCCACGCCTCAAATTAACAAGATTTGCCATTATGGTTACCAGACACAACTTAACCTAGCAAGCAAGAATTAACTAACAGAAAAATTGAAAACTAATATCAGTCTCTTATGTAATGCTACTAATATTTTTCTAAAAGCAATATGTTTTCTATTCAGGAAAGTCTACATCGCCATAACAATATTTACTAGAATGAGGTCTTGTCTCATTGTAAAAACACAACCAATGATCAACGTCTATCTGAAGATCTTCTAATGAATTGTAGATTGTTTTACAAAAAAAGAGGAGTAAATGAGAGTTCAGTAACTTGATCATAGAGTTGTACTGCCTTTCCATATTTGAAGCAAGTTGTTATTCTACCTCAAACCATAGCACAAAGTAAATATGGCATTTTATACTAAAATTTTCTGTTTATGAGTTATATTATGTAAAGATACTATTTGACATTGAGCTTTAAAGATATTATGTAATAGCATTATTTAATATGTGAGGTTTATTATGGCTAAAGTAAGTGCTGGTGAAAACTCAAAAAAGCTTAAAGATGGTAAAAATCAGCCCATATCACCAAAAAAGTTCAAAGGCAGTCAGTCTATGTCACCAAAACGGAGTCAGAATTCTGGTGAAAAGCTATGGAATGTATTAGAATCATTAGAAGAAGCAAAATCAGAGTTGAAAAAAAGAAAGTTTGAAATAGAACTAAAAAAAGACACTAAAATATCAGAAGAAGGAATAGAAAAAGTAGTGGAATTGGAAAGGAAAATAGAAAAAGAGATAGAAGAAATAGCAATGCCAATATCAACGTTACTACTTAAGGAAACAATAATAAAATTACAAGGAACAAAAATAATAAATTTTTTAAAAAAATTAGAAAAACAAGTAAAAGAAATGCAAGAATTATGTAAGAAACTAGAATTAAATGCTAAAATAGAAGAAGAAGATCTAAATAAGCTCGAGGACATAAAGAAAGAATCAGAAAAGTGTTGCAGAGAGTTAGTGAGCTATATGCCTAATTCAAATAATCCTAGAATGTTGTACACTGCTGTTATTGGTGTTGGTCTTGCTGTTGGGCTGGTAGCAAGTACTATACTTGAACATACAACTAGACTAAGTATATTAGCAATAATTGGCATAGCTACAGCATCTGCACTCGTAGCTGTTGGTGCTACATATGAAGCACTAAGACCTAATACTAAAATAGATGAATCAAAAGAAGTCCAAATAAAGAGTTCTCATCACTCACTTTCCTAATCACACTTTAATTCAAACTTTATCAGTTTTATTCAAGTTGCTTCTAAAAGGAGAATATTAATGGTGTTCTCCTTACTGATTTGGTTAAAATGCAGAAAATGCCTATGTCAAAATTTACACAGATGTTAAGTGCTGCCACTAATTCCCAGTTAGTACAATTTGTGTATATTATTGACATATTTAATTCATTCTGTTACAATTTTTATTAATTAGGTTGAGGTAAAACAATGAAGAGTTTTAAATGGCTACTTAATCAAGTCAGACTTTCATGGATTAGCTTAATATCAAAAGTAAAGAGCTTTTTTCAAACTAACGATACACATCATCAAACAACTGCTAGCAATGGAAATGACCATACAAAAAAATAAGTATAGAGAATAAAATAGAAACGAAAGGTAATGAGATTGATTTAGAGGATGAACAGGATGTGTTTGAGGATGCTCTAACAGGAGAAGAGCTAGATGAAGAAGAATTTTTTTATGCTGTTGAAAGTTTTAATGAACAGGAAGTTAATGCTAATAGAGAAAAAAAGGAATATGAAAAAAATAAGTACTATAGTCTACAAGATGGTCTACAAGAAAAAAATGAATTTGATCACACAACGCACACTCTTACACTTGCTTTTGAAATTGAAAAGCCATTTCCAGACTCTGACCTTAGTAAATTTAAATTGTGCGAGCTTAAGCAAAATGGTGGTAAATATACATTTACTCTAGAGGATGACCAGAAAAATCGTATAGAGCTACACTCTGAATACCTTAATATGTATTTTCCTAAGTATTTTGAGAAACACAGTAAAAAAGGAGCATACACTGAACTTTTTTCTCAAGAAGAAAATGGAATTAGCAATGATATTATCATCCCATTAGAAGTTCCAAAAGAGGTAGGGATACTTACTGAAAAATTCAGCCGGATGAACTTCATAAAAGCAAATATACAATCTCAAATATCAGATTTTCCGGGAGATATAAATCTAAAAGATTGTAAAGATCATGTAAACTTTTATCTTAATTCAAATAATACTATATCTCTTTTTCTAACGTCAGCACCGATAAAATTTGCAGCTAAATTATCAGGTACTCCAATAGAAACAAACTGGCCAATAAAGGATGTTTTAGTCAGAGGTAGTTTTATTAATCAACATATTGATAAGCAATCAAGAGTTGAAGAAGTGATTGAGCCTTATATTGATAAGCATTCTATAGTTGAAGAAGCTTTTGAAGTAGTTGACGTAGAGTGTGCATCAGGGCTGAAGATTTCTTAATCTAGCATATAGGCTTATATTCTTTCATTAGCGTAATATAATTTTGTGCAGATTGTGTAATATATTTTATCTCTTCACTTGACATCTTTTTGAAGATTTTTGCTGGCCTGCCAGCCCATATTTCACCACTTTTTATCACTTTTCCATGTGTCACCAGTGAGCCAGCAGCTACCATAGCTCCAGACTCCACAATCGCATGATCCATTATGATAGAGCCCATACCAATAAATGCTTTATCATGCACCGTGCATGCGTGTAATACGCAAAAATGTCCTACCGTCACCATACTACCAATAATCGTATCACCACCTGGGTTTCTATCTACATGAATTACAGTGCCATCTTGAATATTCGTTCCATCGCCTATTTTGATTGATCCAACATCTCCTCTGATCACACAATTAAACCAGATACTCGCATTCCTTCCTATTTCAACGTTACCTATGATACGCACACCATCTGCGATAAAAGAACTTTCATCCATTTTTGGTTCATAATCTTTGTATTTTAAAATGTGATAGCTCATAATTTAAATAAGGTTTAATACATACTTGGATTCCAGTAGTCAAGTTACTCGAGTAAAGATATTCTTGACTTATGATCCTTATGCTCCTAAAATCTTTATTTTTAGCTCTATTCATAATGTCAGTAACAGTACTTAGTGTACTTCAAATAATATTAGTTGTTGTATTGGTAATTTTAGTGCTCCTGCAGCCACCTGGAAGTAGTTCATTAAGTGGCTTTAGTAATTCACAACAGGGAATGAATTCAATAATTCCGGTAAAGTCTTCTGAAAATCCACTCAGTAGAATAACTTCTATAGTTGCTGGACTGTTCATTATAAATACACTGTTACTATCAGGATTATGTTCAAAAGATGTACATAAAAAATCAATTGCAGAGAAGATTATATCAGAAAAGAAGCAAGAAGGCCAATCAACTTCTGTTCCATTTGAAAATTAATGAAAGAAACCAAGTTTATCTTTGTTACAGGTGGAGTTGTTTCATCACTTGGTAAGGGTTTAGTTGCTTCAAGTGTGGGAGCACTTCTTCAAGCTCATGGATTCAATGTTCGCATCAGAAAGCTTGACCCATATCTCAACATTGATCCTGGAACAATGAGCCCAGCTCAGCACGGGGAAGTATTTGTTACTGAGGATGGTGCTGAAACTGATTTAGACCTTGGACATTACGAGCGTTTTACTAAAATTAAAGCAACCAAGGACGACAATATAACAACTGGTAAAGTATATAATAAATTATTAAAGAAGGAAAGGTGTGGTGATTATCTAGGCAAAACTGTGCAAATCATTCCTCATGTGACAGATTTAATCAAATCTTTCATTTTTAATGGTACAGAAGATTTAGATTTTGTAATATGCGAAATAGGCGGAACCGTAGGTGATATTGAAAGCCAACCGTTTTTGGAAGCTATACGCCAAGTTAATTATAAACTAGGAAAGCAAAAAGTTATCCTTATTCACTTAACTTTAATACCATATCTCACTGCAGCACAAGAATTAAAGACAAAACCGACACAGCATTCAGTTCGAGAGTTAAATTCTGCGGGGTTACAACCAGATATTATATTATGTCGCAGTGAAAAAGAAATTTCCGATAATCAAAAAGAAAAGATAGCCAATCTTTGCAATGTTTCTTTATCTAATGTAATACCTGCTCCTGATGTAAACCATATATACGAGTTACCGTCCTTGTATAATCAATGTGGGCTCGGGACACAAATTTTGGATCACTTTCACTTAAGTAAGCCAAAACCAAGCTTACCTGAATGGGACCAAATAGTACACTCTATGAAACATCCAACACAAGAAGTTATCGTTTCCATAGTAGGAAAATATACTGAATTTCCTGACGCATATAAATCACTGATTGAAGCATTAAACCATGGTGCAATTAGTAATAAAGCTAGAGTGAAGATAAATTGGGTCAACTCAAGAGAAGAGAATGGAAAATCTATAGATGCAAAGTTTATCAGAGAAAAATTACAAAGCTCTAATTCAGTCCTTGTTCCAGGAGGATTTGGTGATAATGGAATAGAAGGTAAAATATTAGCAATAAACTATGCCCGTGTAAATAACATTCCTTTTTTAGGAATATGTCTTGGTATGCAGCTTGCAGTGATTGAATTTGCTCGTAACGTTATTAAGCTTGAAGATGTACACTCTGAAGAATTTTATACTTGCAAACACCCAATCATCAAGCTCGCTGATGGTAAGAACGTTGATCTTGGTGGAACCATGAGACTTGGAACATACAAGTGTAATGTAAGTCCAAATTCAAAAATGGCAAATGTGTATAGTAGTGTCACTATTTCAGAAAGACACAGACACAGATATATAGTTAATTTAGATTATAAAAATAACTTAGAAGAGAATGGAATGATATGCAGTGGTATATCAGAAGATAAAACATGCATAGAGGCAGTGGAGCTAAAAAATCACTCATGGTTTATTGGTGTGCAATTTCATCCAGAATTTCAATCAAGACCATTTTCTCCTCATCCTCTCTTTACATCATTTATTAAGGCAGCTATTGACAATAGAGTTTAATAGAACTTAATAAACTATATTCTAATAGAGAGGTAAAAAATGTTACTAAGAAATAGTAAAGATAGCATTACATATGGATCTGCGACCTTCGAGGAATTGAATAGGCATGTAGAACAAATAATATATAAATTAGAGGAGGATCAAATTATAGAGGATATAATGGAAGAAGTAGTTGTAGCTATAAACGAACTAAAATCGGTAGAAGAAATAAAAAAATATTTAAAGCGAGAAATAGATAGCCTTGTAAAAAGGACAATAGTCCTTAGTGAATTCTATAACCTAGAAAAAATAGAAAAGCCAAGAAAAGAAAATTATATTTACCCAAGCACCTAATGTTTAAGTACCAATACATGGAACTTGCCATAGAGCAAGCAAAACTTGCTCAGAAAGATGGCGAAGTGCCAATAGGTGCTGTAATAGTTAATGGAAACAATATCATCTCCTCTGCACACAATATATCTAATGATCCAACTGCACATGCAGAAATGTTAACAATTAGACAAGCATTTTCAACTTCCACGCTTTATGAAGCTAAAATGTACGTAACGTTAGAGCCGTGCCCGATGTGCGCTCAAGCTATCTCTTTTGCAAAAATTAAACGTCTGTACTTCGGGGCTTACAATCCCAAAGGTGGAGGAGTTGAAAACGGCACTAGAATATTTCAATTCTGTAACCACATACCTGAAGTTTATGGTGGAATATTAGAAACAAAATGTTCTCTTTTGTTAAAAGATTTCTTTGAGAAATTGAGAACTTAGTTTAAGATGTGTGAGATTGTTTCAATATTTTTTGAGTAAAATCTGTATTATAACTCTTTCGTATATTTGACCAATTTTCTCATGCAACGTACATAAGGGGTGTTATTACGATAACTCCGTTGCAGAAAAGTTTACTCAAAAGGGAGCTTCTTATTGATACTTCTCAACGTTCTGTTCAACAAACTAGAACTTCCATATTTAAACACGTAGAAATTAGATTTCTTGCACTACTAGAATTTAAAGAGTTCCAGCGCGTAACGCTGGAATCTAGATTTTCTTGCTAAATCCCAGCTGGGATGACGCTTAGTTATGCAAGAAATCTATTTTTTATCATAAATAACTTAAATATTATATTATAAACTCTGCTAAATTTATTCTCACAACAAAAACTTCTTCTCTACTTTTTTTTGAGTAAGGTCACCAATTCTATTTTTCTAAAAAAGTGTTCTCTGAGCTGAAAAGCCCAGAAAACGGGAGTGTTAAATAAACCATACGCGTCAAGTTAAGGAAATAAAGGTATGAAAGAGATAGAATAATAAGGTATAAGTTCTCCCAGATATACTTTTAGTGAGAGAACCAATGAATAAAATAACTAGCTTATCAAAAAAGCTCAAAGAATTTTTTAATGAAAAAGCAGAGAAAATCTCAATTACAACAAGGTTTATAAAAAGAAAGAGAAAGCTAAAAGGTTCATCATTCGTAAAAGCCATGGTCTTGGGTAATATAGGAGTTGATAATTGTAGCGTAGAAACAATGTGTCAATTACTAAACGAGGACTCGATAGATATAACAAAACAAGGTTTGGATTTTAGATTTACTGAAGAAGCAGTGGAATTTATGAAAAGGATGTATAATGAATCTGTGATTCTCTTTAAAAATATCTTGCAAGTTGATTGCAAAATCTTACAGCAATTTAATAGTGTTAAATTATTGGACAGTAGCTATATTACTCTACCTAACAGTATGGAAGAGATGTATAAAGGTTATGGTACTAGCTACAGTGGCTATGAAAGCAATACTAAGTATGGAATAAAGTTACAATTAGTTTTCGACTACATGAATCAGATAATAGACCAACTTAATTTAACGGAGGGGGTAAGATCAGACCCACTGCCATTAAGTTAAGGGAAAGAGAAGTTAAGATTGGACAAAAAATTTGAAGTGATTGATAATTATGGTAAATACTAGGGTGAATTTTTAAGAAAAGGGAGTCTGAAAAGTGCAAGTTATTTAAAAAAGTAATAATTGCAGGTTATTTTGCAAAGAATGTACTAATGCAATGATACTGAAAAGATATCTTGAATTTAAAACACATGTTTTCTAGCTCTTTTCTGGTAGTTGAGTGAACGAATATCAGATATCTTATGACGATCAACTCTTCTCCCTTTTCTCACCACTAAAGTGTTCATCAAAAATAACTGTGATAGTCGATCCATAATGCAGTCTATGTCTGACTCTGTAGAAAAAATATCAAAGGCTAAGTTTTTAATCGCATTAAATGAGACAGATTTATTGATGCTTTTTTTTAGTTTACTATTCTGTGAGCTCAATGTCTCTTCATCATCTTCTATCATGATACTTTCTAGATTACTGATGAAGATAGTTGACCAAAAATCCTGCTTGATAGTTTCAATACTTTTTCCTGTGAAATTCTCTAAATTTAATCTTCCCTTCAGCCTAGAAAAAAATGTTTCTACTCCCCAGCGCAAGTAATATAATCTCTCAAACTCTTCAACTGTAAAACGTTTCTCATCTAACAGAGATGTTACTAACACTTCAACTTCGCCAGAAGAAAGTATTATTTTGACTAACCTGAATTTCATCTCATCAGGTAATCCTAGCTTTCGTAGCTGTCTTGCTACTTTAATAGGTGCGGTAGACACTACCACCGTACTAGATGGGCTTTCCGGCTTAAACATAGCGTTTATTTCATTGAAAGACGAACTTGAACAGCGAATTATATAATTGATTTTCCTTCCTGTAAGCTCAGCAAGAAATCGATAAGATACGTATCCTCTATCACAGATTAACAAATCGTCTGATTTTATGGATTCAAGCATACCGATTGCTAAATCAACCTCATAGCTGTCACCTCTACTTAGCACAGATTTTATTGCAATATTATTTAGCATATCGTAGCAAACTTCAAAGGTTGCACTTGTATAGTCTTCAAATCTCTGGATTCCATTCCATACTGCTCTTGAGCTAAACTCACCTATTATTTTGTCGCTCTTTGGCAGAATCAGTATTGAAGCATCAAATGCAAGTACTCTGAAGCCATGGTGGGTTTTAAATTCCTGATCTTGGTAGTATAGGGAAACTATATCATCATTTAACTCTGAAAACGCAGTATGTTTTAGCTTCTTTCTTGCTTGAGTAAATGCACTTGCCGTAATTGTATAATCTTTTCTTGTATGCAGAACAAACTCATTAAGCATCACTTGTAATGACTTTACACTCTTTCTAAAAATCAGGAGAAATACATTAACGAAGGGCAGCTTTCTTTTTCGTGAGAAGTCTTTTGAGGATGCTCTGTGTGCGTTTATAAAGTTTAAACTCATCAATTTATTTTTTATAAACATGATTATTCTTTTTTTTACTCATGTCATTACTTCTTTTAATTTGTGAATCTTACCTGATTTTATAATACAGTTCATCACTTTTCCTTAACTTAATGGCAGTGGGTCTGATCTTACCCCCTCCGTTAAATTAAGTTGGTCTATTATCTGATTCATGTAGTCGAAAACTAATTGTAACTTTATTCCATACTTAGTATTGCTTTCATAGCCACTGTAGCTAGTACCATAACCTTTATACATCTCTTCCATACTGTTAGGTAGAGTAATATAGCTACTGTCCAATAATTTAACACTATTAAATTGCTGTAAGATTTTGCAATCAACTTGCAAGATATTTTTAAAGAGAATCACAGATTCATTATACATCCTTTTCATAAATTCCACTGCTTCTTCAGTAAATCTAAAATCCAAACCTTGTTTTGTTATATCTATCGAGTCCTCGTTTAGTAATTGACACATTGTTTCTACGCTACAATTATCAACTCCTATATTACCCAAGACCATGGCTTTTACGAATGATGAACCTTTTAGCTTTCTCTTTCTTTTTATAAACCTTGTTGTAATTGAGATTTTCTCTGCTTTTTCATTAAAAAATTCTTTGAGCTTTTTTGATAAGCTAGTTATTTTATTCATTGGTTCTCTCACTAAAAGTATTTCTGGGAGAACTTATACCTTATTATTCTATCTCTTTCATACCTTTATTTCCTTAACTTGACGCGTATGGTTTATTTAACACTCCCAAGCTTAATAGACAAATGGTAGGCAAAAAGCTTGTTACACCACCTCCAACGTTTCCATTACCCTTTTCCTTAAGTCATAACTATATGCTACTGGCATCCTTACCTTCACTACTATAAATCCATATCTTACTCTTTTTGGACTATTATGAGAAGGGCTATAGTTCCTTCTTTCTTTATCATTTATTTTGATAGTTCCAATCCTATCCTATGTTTATCACTATAACCAACACTGCCTGGCTCTAAATTAAAAAGCATCTTCGCTCCTCTTGTTTTTACATTTTAGTATAATGCAGATAATTTGTATTATCATAATCCTGGACCATATCTCCTTGCATTTACTTTGAGTAGTTGATTTTTATTAACCCCCTCTAGAAAGCTAGATGGATTTTCTATTGTATAATCTGACTGTTTAATAGCCTTATCTAACTCTTCAAATACGCTGCTATTTCTTTTAAAATACCCATATTCTATAGCTGTTAAAACACTTTTCCCCCCTAATAGACAATTTAGCCCTAAACTTGATTTATTCTCTAATTTGTTAAATCTTACTTCATCGACAAGCCTCACCTCTATTTTATTACTATCTTTCTCATTAGGACATAGATGAATACTGATCTCTCCTACTTCAGTGGTAAAAGACATTTCAATGATATCTCCTGAGATGTCTGTATAATTTCTCCTTCCTTCTATGTTTTCAACTCTAATTATACTTTTTCCAACTTGAACTATACCAATATTTAGATTTAAATCTTTAGCTTTTTGATTATTGAATATCTTTGCAACTTCAATAGTACTACTTTGTGGGTAATCTATACAAAAATATCCATTATCTATTTCTAGTTCAAAGTCATGTTCATCAATTTGCTCACTTTTACTTATAATACTTTCAAGTGCTAACTCCTTCAGCTTTGAAAGGTTTGCTTTTCGCTGACCTAAGGTATCTTTATCTGAACAAATTACGTTTACTACATCTCCATGCTCTTCATCGCTAAATCTGTTTAAAGATGCACCTTCTGATATTATCTGAAATATTTTTTTCTTGTGTAAAAACTCATAAATTCGAGTAGTGTCAGCAGATAAATATAGCTTTGGGAATGTGTCAGCTATACGATCTATCAAGGACATATCAGATTTATATGGAAAAGTGAACATTATTCCTTGTTTTAGTGCTTCGTTTATAACTTTATCAAGTTCTTTTTCGCACTCCTCATAATCTTCTTCGCTACCAGAGTAACCTAAAATGTCCAGATAATCATGGATCTTATTTATTTTTTGCCAAATACTTTCATACTTTTCTTCTTCTCTTGTATTCGGTTTTACTTTCGCTAAAGAAAAAGAATCTTTTTGACGAATTAAAACAAAAGTATCTTTTTCTTTATGAATTATGGCTTCATCATAGAATAGTTGACTGTAACGCCTACCAAAACTTTCATCATAATCAGGGCAAGGGCTAACATTGTTGTCATCGTCACTTTCACTATCCGTTTCGTTCCATACTTCAATTGGGAAATCATTATTTTCAAGGTTTTCATCTTCACTTGTTCGACAATTTTCTGTTTTTCCATATAGCCAGGTTGATTTCTGGTCATCGCTACTTTCATCGTCATCTTCATTCCATACTCCAATCTCGAAATCATTATTTTCAAGGTTTTTATCTTCACTTGTTCGATAATTTTCTGCTTCTCTATCTGGTAAGGTTGATTCTTGGTCATTATTATCAATAATATGTTTAATTTTCACTTCAGGTACAAACTGAAGCTTTGCTATTTCTTCTCTTACGTTTTCTTTGTTTATTTCATCTGCAAGAGACACTTCATTACTAATATAGAAATTTTTCTGTTTTAAACTTTCGTTTTCCTTCTGCAGTCTATTGAATTCTGCAAATAGTTCTTTATACTCTGATAAATAAATACAAAATTGATCTCTTACATCATTAAGCTCCTTCTCTTTTTCTAATATCTGATTTTCATAATCACCTTTCAAATCCTCTATACTGTTTATCAGCACTGTACTTTCTTTTCTTACTCTATTTAACTCATCTTCAGTCAAAACCAGTTTTTGCTGTAACTCTTCATTTATTTTGTCTGTTAACTGAATTTCATTCTTTGCCTCTTTTAATTGATTATTTAAGTTCTTAATTATATCACTTTTGTTCTGAGTTTCTAATAATAATATTTCTATTTTCTGTTTTAGCTGTTCGATGTCTTGATCATTTTCAGTTAAATTTCTCGTCCTTCTTTGTAATTCAACTTCAAGCCTTTTAATTTTCCCTTCTAGGGTTTGCATTTCTCTGGTAAGTTCACTTACTTCTTCGTAATACTCTTCTACTCTTTTCTTATAGTGTTTTTGTAACTCTACATTTTTTTTAAGATCAAAATTTTCTTGTTGTAGATTTTCTATTTTACTTTTCAAACTATCTATTGCTTGATTTTCTTCATTGCTAATCTCAAATACCTCTTCAGGAAAATCTTCAAATTCACAAGATGAATTGACTTCAAGGTCGTTACTACCAAATAAATTGTATTGTACTACCTGCTTTAAACTAAACATACCTATACCCCCTACTAAAATAAACAAGTAATATATTGTATGCGCTATATATCATAAATACAATCAATTTGAATATAATCTATTTACTAATTCGTATTATGAATTTTTATAGAGTAGGTTTAGGTGTAAAATATTATAATACCATTAAAGCAGGTGAATAAAGCACAGTCTTTTTGAGAGGATAAATTTAATGAAAAGACCATACTAATTAGTGTTATAAGGAATTGAATTATTGACTCTTCTGAAATTGCAAAAAAGATCGTATATTTTTGAGAACAAGCAGCGTAAAAATAAGGTTATAAAAATAGAAGATTTAAATTATTTTCATAAGCTTAGGCAAATTAGTTCGTATATAAATTTGGTGAAAGTAGGCTAAAATAGCTAGTTTCGTGTTGTATTAAAATTACTATAAAGGAAAGTTAGCATAGGTTGCGTGGTAGACCATGCCATCCCAAGAAAAACAGTTCTCACGTCTCTTGATTTTGAGCACTGGAAATGGTTAATTTGCTTGAGATCTTAATAATATATCTTGCTAAATTAATAGTATTTTACTTGCGGAAGAATTAATAAGCGTATGATAAAAACAGAATTTAAAAAAATGAAAGATCAGATTGACCTTATCAAGAGGCTCTTATTGAAAATTATTGCAAGTCTGAAATTTTCTATAATATTACTGGCCCTTTAATTTAACCAACAAGTAGTAAAATCTTTTATAGATATTAATCCATTTTTACCTTTTAGTGGACTTATTTATTAATATTAAATTTTGCATTTCTTATAATATTATTCACAGTTTCAATATCATCATTAAAAGAGCGATATGCATTTTCTACTGAAGTTTTATCATCAACGAAGTAGTTATAAGGATTTGTCATACGTGAATGAATGTCAAAGAAAACGCACTTGCCATCAATCATACCTCTGTATATATATGTATCATAAGCAGTACCTGCTTCACCTTCACCTGTATAAAGATATATAAAGTGATACCCATCTATCAATATTTTATCTGGTAACACTTTTTCCTTGCTGTTAAAACTCATGAATGTTGGGTAACTACTATAACATGTTTCTTCTAAAACATCACCCTTGCTAATTAGCACATCCCCTCTTATGCAATAGTGGTAGATATCAGACTTATCAATTTCGAATGAGACAACTTTTCTTGAGTCTTTTATGAGAGAATCATTTTTGTAATGAGCTATCAGGGCAGTATTGTCATCATCTATAATCATATTACTAGGTAGTGGTAGCTGCAAATCACTTTCTTGATCGTAAAACACATCTAGCTTTTCTTTTGCAAGAAGTGGCAAATGAAAAAAAAGAGCGAAAATAAAAATTCTAAATAAAGAAACACTATACATCTGCAAAATTATGATGAAATAAGAAAAATCTCTTCCTAATCATACAGGTTACTTTAATTCTCTTCTACTCTATTTATTGATATACGTTGGACTTATAGTGTAAAAAAAGTTAAACCAAATTCCAAAAATGTGTATAGCTAATAAAAAACCTTATATTAAGCCTGTTAAAACCCTTTTATCAAAATATTACTTTTGGTTAGAAAAAATCCTACAATATTAATTGACAAATTTTAGAATCTGTTCGTAATCTTTTGAGGAGTAAAGCAATAAGAGCCAGAACGACCATTTGTAAGCTGGTGTTGAGTTTACGCTTGTAATTTTTCCATAACCTTCTACATTTTTCCAACCAAGCAAAAGAGCGTTCCACAACCCATCTTTTGCGCAATACGACAAACCTGTGAAATTTGCTTCACCTCAACAGTTGCACCAATAGTATCTTTTATTTGAGTTGCAAAATTTTCTCCAGTGTAGCCAGCATCAACTAGTATATTTTTTAACTTCAGAGAGGTTTTCTTTAGCATTTTTAACCATTTTTACAGCACTACTACGATCAGCTGCTTCTGCCGTTGTTATATGAATTGCGTGTGGGAGACCTTGTGTATCAACTGCGATATGAACGCTTTATACCTGAAATCTTTTTACCTGCATCATAGCCTTTACTTTCAGCGGTATCTGTATTTTTAACACTTTGAGCATCAATTATACAGAAACTGGTTTTCTCTTTCCTACAATTGTTCTTTCTAACTAATTTTTTTAAAACACTCTCCGAAATACTTTCTTTATCTTTCCATTTTTTAAAGTAGTCGTAACAACTTCTCCATTTTGGAAACTCTTGTGCTCCACTGGCAACAGCTTTTTAGGACGTACAGCACTCCACAAAATACATCATACAAATCAAGTCTTCTTGGCTTTGTTTTTTTCTACAAGATTCTAGATCTGGTAAAATTATCTTGAATTTTTCACGACTTATGTCACTTGGGTATACACTTCTCATATATCTAACTTATATAAATTATCTCCTACTTTATTCCTTCTTTGATATCATGTACATTTTCTTAAATGTTGTTATATTGGAAGAGTTTCCTTAATTTAACTTTTATGGTCAAAAAGAGGAAAATCTCCCCTTACCTTATACTTTACTAATGCACTCCGGTGTTTTCTGCTCTGCTTTCTTTTTGGGTTTCTTAAAAAGTTTTTTCCATAAAGATGTTTTTTTTGCTTCACTATTTATTGGATCTACATTATCAATTTTCATCACAGTTGTTGGCAATAGTTGTACATTTTTTGATTTTGGAGGTTGAGCTTCTTCTAAATCAGAGGAATAACCAGAGGACTGTCCACTATTGTCCCCTTTTTTTGTATCAGTAAACTTTATAGATGAAAAAATATGCTCTAAAATTATACCACGAATGAAGTCATGATCATTCTGACTTTCCACCTGATTTTTCTCTTCTTGTTGTTTCTCTACCCTTTCGATATACTCTTCTTGTGTTTTGAGCTCAGTATTATCTTTTATTTCCACATTCGATAGATGCTCACTTTTTTTTCTCCTATTCTCTAGACATTTTTTCAATTCCTCCTGTAACCCTTCACTGTGGTCCTTAGGTTTAGTAAAAGAGGAATTTTTTAATGAACCACTATCAAGAAATTCTTTACTAACAGCGCTATCTTTTTGTAGCTTCCAATTATTCAAACCTTCAGTTGGGAAAGGAGGCGGTGGTGGTACACTCACATCTTGATTTGGAAGAGGCGGAGGAGATGGTATAAATGGTGCACTATTGGGTTCTATTTTAGAGGAAGTAGTGGTTGATGGCATAGATTTTTGTGCCTCTATGAGTTTTTTTCTTTCTTTTTTTTCGCTTGATTGAATACCTTCATAATCATCACTTCAACCAGATTCATTTCCAGAATGTTCGCTTGCACTACTTGAGAATGAAGCACATTTCCTTATACCATTTATTTTTTCATAAAGAGATGCAAGAATACCTTCATCCCTATTCTGCTTCTTTCTTTCCTCTAATTTGCTACCAACTCTTATAGCATATTCTTTTTGTGTTTTGAGCTCAGTATTATCTTTTATTTCCACATTCGATAGATGCTCACTTTTTTTTCTCCTATTCTCTAGGCATTTTTTCAATTCCTCCTGTAACCCTTCACTATGGTCCTTAGGTTTAGTAAAAGAGGAATTTTTTAATGAACCACTATCAAGAAATTCTTTACTAACAGCGCTATCTTTTTGTAGCTTCCAATTATTCAAACCTTCAGTTGGGAAAGGAGGCGGTGGTGGTACACTCACATCTTGATTTGGAAGAGGCGGAGGAGATGGTACACTAACTTGTGGTACTTGAAGAGCAGACATCTTTTCCGGTGTTTTTGTGCTAATGTCATTATTAGTAATAGAGTTCAAAGTAGGCAAAGATGGTGTGCTAGTATCATTACCATGTGGTTTCTCTTCAAGAATATTACACGTATTTTTATTATTTATTGCAGCTGATTTGACAAGGTATACTGTTGAACTTAATGCAATTATTGCAGATACAGAAGCAATTGCCACAAAAAGCAGTGGTATCGTAGTAGCATTCAAAATTGCTAAACTTACAGGGTAAATAAATATTCCAGTTGTAAGTGCAGATGTACATAGCAAGAAAGTGGCAATAGAATACTTTAATGGAGACGAAGCTTTAGAAGTGCTCATTTTTAACCTCATATATTAACAATGCTAATGATAGTATTGTTAGCAGCTTATATCAACTAAAAAATTATGTATTGAACTTACAGTACGTAGCTTTGATATAGAAGTTTGAGTAACGTTATGATAGTAATTTATATAATTCTTTGTGCTATTTTTATAGCTATTTTAGACAGTTCATTAGACTCTTAATTAGGGGATATTTCTAACTTAGAAAAGGTTTTTATAAGTGTTAAAGTGAATAAGTAGGAATATTATGTTTTTTCTTTGAGTTGTGAAATTTCAGAATGAGAGAGACCGGTAATTTGAGCTATAACATCAATAGAGACACCTGCCTTGAGTGAGTTTTTTGCAACTTCGATTTTTTCTTCTTGCCTACCTTCTTGTCTACCTTTTTCTTGACCAACTCTAAGGCCCTCATCAAATTTTTGAGCAAAAGCAGCAATCTCATCCATTATGCGTTTTTTCATTTGTTCATATGCTAGTAACTCTTCTTCTGACCAATTAAACTTATTCATCTCTTCATAAGCTCGTTTTATTATTACGTCACTACCAACTATCTTATCTAGATCCTCTTCCCTTGTTTCTCCTGCATAGCGAAAAAAGTAACACCATTTTTCTACTATATTTTCTAGTTGGTCTTCTTTTGTCTTTGTAAATTTTGGTAGTTCTATGAATACGAAGTAAAAATCCTTTAAGTCATGTTCAAAGCTATTTTGATCTAAAATGACATGATTAGATTTGTATTCAGCCTTATCTGGAAAAATAATACAATCAGCAACAGCAATAAAGATAATTTCTTTAAGGTTATGATAATCATCACCTTGATCAGCTTGACTTGAGTAGGCTTTGGCAGCATAATATTGAGCACGTTTTTCGAAGCCCTTGGTCTTAGTGAACTGCATCTCTATAATGTATCTTGAACCTTGAGAGTCTTTACAAAGAACATCGACAATACTTTGCTTTTTAGCGGCAATCTCAGGATCCAAAATGGTAGCTAAGAATTCAACATCGTGAATAGCAGCTAAGCCAGTAAAGCCTAAAATATCGTTCAAGAAATGAATGAGAATATCTTTGTTTTTCTCAGTGCCAAATATTCTTTTGAAGGCATAATCGTTGCGTGCATCAAGAAATTTAGAAAAAGCCATGATAAATTAACCTAGAAAGCATTAATAATTATACACAATTGTGAAGAAATATTCAACGTTTTTATGCTAAAGTCTATTAAAGTTAGCTAAACTTCAAGAGTTGACAAAAAACTACCTTCATAGATAACCCTAAAATGCCATTGCGCACCTTAGATGTTATATTTTATCATCTTTTACAACTCCCTCTATAAACCCCAGCAAATGAATTCATGAGCTATTAAGAGCTTAAAAATATTTATTTTCAGTGTGAGAGACTAACCTCCTAATAAAAATACGAGCCTAAAAGCTCAATTACGATTTACCTAACATCGTGAGGACAGGTTTGTCAATCTCTCACACCTTACATTTTAAAATATTAAAAAAATAATATCAACATGTTTCGGTAGCAAATTTACGTTGAATCTATATCCTGTAAGTATGGGCGAAAAAAAGAAGGTTATAATATATACAGATGGAGCATGTTCTGGAAATCCGGGGCCTGGTGGATGGGCAGCCGTGGTGATGTATGAAAATAAAAGTATCTTTATCAAAAAACGCATCTCTGGAGGTGAAAACAAATAACAAAATGGAGTTAAAGGCTGTGATTAACGGGCTAAAGATGTTGAAAGTTTCTTGCAAAGTTGTTTTACACACTGATAGTCAGTATATTAAACAAGGTATAACAGAGTGGATCAATAAGTGGAGAACAAATGGTTGGAAGACAGCCAATAAAAAATCAGTAAAAAACATTGAGTTATGGAAGGAATTGGATGAAATTGTCTTGCAGCATGATATTAACTGGAAGTGGGTTAGAGCTCACAACGGTAATATGTACAATGAGGAGGCAGATAGACTTGCTAGAAAGGAATCTAAAAAGCTAAAATATAGAGATTGTGAGATCAAGAAATCACAAAAAAATAGAGGGAGCTCTAAGTTTCATAGATTGGAGGGAGTGTTATGGCAATAATTCTTTTAGACACAAAAACTATAAATCGTATAGCAGCGGGAGAGGTAATAGAGCACTGCCATTAAGTTAAGGGAAAGAGAAGTTAAGATTGGACAAAAAATTTGAAGTGATTGATAATTATGGTAAATACTAGGGTGAATTTTTAAGAAAAGGGAGTCTGAAAAGTGCAAGTTATTTAAAAAAGTAATAATTGCAGGTTATTTTGCAAAGAATGTACTAATGCAATGATACTGAAAAGATATCTTGAATTTAAAACACATGTTTTCTAGCTCTTTTCTGGTAGTTGAGTGAACGAATATCAGATATCTTATGACGATCAACTCTTCTCCCTTTTCTCACCACTAAAGTGTTCATCAAAAATAACTGTGATAGTCGATCCATAATGCAGTCTATGTCTGACTCTGTAGAAAAAATATCAAAGGCTAAGTTTTTAATCGCATTAAATGAGACAGATTTATTGATGCTTTTTTTTAGTTTACTATTCTGTGAGCTCAATGTCTCTTCATCATCTTCTATCATGATACTTTCTAGATTACTGATGAAGATAGTTGACCAAAAATCCTGCTTGATAGTTTCAATACTTTTTCCTGTGAAATTCTCTAAATTTAATCTTCCCTTCAGCCTAGAAAAAAATGTTTCTACTCCCCAGCGCAAGTAATATAATCTCTCAAACTCTTCAACTGTAAAACGTTTCTCATCTAACAGAGATGTTACTAACACTTCAACTTCGCCAGAAGAAAGTATTATTTTGACTAACCTGAATTTCATCTCATCAGGTAATCCTAGCTTTCGTAGCTGTCTTGCTACTTTAATAGGTGCGGTAGACACTACCACCGTACTAGATGGGCTTTCCGGCTTAAACATAGCGTTTATTTCATTGAAAGACGAACTTGAACAGCGAATTATATAATTGATTTTCCTTCCTGTAAGCTCAGCAAGAAATCGATAAGATACGTATCCTCTATCACAGATTAACAAATCGTCTGATTTTATGGATTCAAGCATACCGATTGCTAAATCAACCTCATAGCTGTCACCTCTACTTAGCACAGATTTTATTGCAATATTATTTAGCACATCGTAACAAACTTCAAAGGTTGCACTTGTATAGTCTTCAAATCTCTGGATTCCATTCCATACTGCTCTTGAGCTAAACTCACCTATTATTTTGTCGCTCTTTGGCAGAATCAGTATTGAAGCATCAAATGCAAGTACTCTGAAGCCATGGTGGGTTTTAAATTCCTGATCTTGGTAGTATAGGGAAACTATATCATCATTTAACTCTGAAAACGCAGTATGTTTTAGCTTCTTTCTTGCTTGAGTAAATGCACTTGCCGTAATTGTATAATCTTTTCTTGTATGCAGAACAAACTCATTAAGCATCACTTGTAATGACTTTACACTCTTTCTAAAAATCAGGAGAAATACATTAACGAAGGGCAGCTTTCTTTTTCGTGAGAAGTCTTTTGAGGATGCTCTGTGTGCGTTTATAAAGTTTAAACTCATCAATTTATTTTTTATAAACATGATTATTCTTTTTTTTACTCATGTCATTACTTCTTTTAATTTGTGAATCTTACCTGATTTTATAATACAGTTCATCACTTTTCCTTAACTTAATGGCAGTGAGGTAATAGAGAGGCCAGCAAAAGGAATTAGTAGAAAATGCAATAGATGCTGGAAGTTCAGAGATAGAGATCAAAATAGAAAGTGGTGGACGTAACCTTATAACTGTGACAGATGATGGAAATGGAATAGAAAAGGACGACTTAGAACTAGCATTTATGAGGCATGCCACTTCAAAATTAAGCGATAGTGAGTTAATAGAAATCAAGCACCTTGGGTTTAGGGGAGAAGCTTTACCTTCAATTGCAGCAGTAAGCAGAATGAAATTATCGTCTAAGGCAAGTGGAGCAAAGGAAGCATGGTCTATAAGGTATGAGGGAGGAGAAAAAATAAGAGAGATTACCCCTTGTTCTTTGTTGCAAGGTACATATATTGAAGTTCGTGACTTATTTTTTGCTACACCAAATAGACTAAAGTTTCTAAAAACTGAAAGGGCAGAAACACAAAGTATTGTTGATATTGTGAATAACTTAGCGATGATTAATTATAGTATTGGGTTTACTCTCACTTCTGGTAATAAAAAGCTCTTAAAATATGTTAAGCAAACTTCGCTGTTCAACAGATTATGTGAAATAGAAGAAGAATTTCAAAGCAATTCACTGGAAGTTAAAGAGGAAGAAGAAGGCATCAAACTTAAGGGACACATCTGTAAACCTAATGTCAATCGTGGCAACTCAACTCAGATTTATACGTTTGTTAATGGAAGGCCAATAAAAGACAATCTACTTGTTGGTGCAATTAGATATGCGTATCACGATTTTATTCCAAACAATAGGTATCCTTTTGCAGTGTTGCATTTAGAAGTACCATATGACCAAGTAGATGTAAATGTGCATCCAAATAAATCGGAAGTAAGATTTCAGAATAAAAGGCTAATATATGAAATAGTGAGAAGAGGGATAATAAAAACACTATCAACGAGATTTGCAGCGGGTGATCAAGGTATTGGAGAGGAGCTAATTTTTAATGATAGTAAAAGCCAAGAGCAGGTTGATAGTCAAGAGAAAAAAGATCAAAAAGAGTTTTATGAAAAGAGACCAAGTCTTTTAGAAAATCGTCTAATGAAAGAATTCAATGCACCAGATGAAAGAAGACAAAGCTTACCAGAAACTTTTAAGTATGGAGAATCCCTACCCCAAAAGGGAACGATGGTTTTAGAAAGGAAGCAAATTGATTTGGTAGAGGATCATCCCCTAGGATATGCACGTTGTCAGGTCCACAATACTTACATTATTGCTGAGGCTGGAGATAGGCTGATTATAGTAGATCAACATGCAGCCTATGAGAGGTTGATCTACGAGTGCTTAAAGCAAAAATCAAGCATAAAAAGACAAAAACTTCTCCTTCCTGAAATAGTTGAGATTAAAAACCAAGCAGGGACGGAGATGGTTGAAACTTATAAAGATAAGCTTTTTGAAATGGGTTTTGGTATTGAAATAGAATCAGAAGATAAAATAATGGTGAAAGAAATACCTTCAATCTTGGGAACAATAGGTATAAAAGAGATGCTAGTTGATATAGTAGATAAGTTAACGGAAATGGAAGATACGTTGTCAATAGAGGATAAGGTGAATAAAATATCAGCCACAATCGCTTGCCATGGAGCAGGAAGAAAAATGAAATTGGAAGAGATGAATGAGATACTAAGACGAATTGAGAAAACTCCATATTCTGGTCATGAAAGACCAACGTATATAGAAATGAAACTAAGTGATATAGAAAAATTGTTTGAAAGGAGATGAGTTCAGTTTGTCAAAAAGGTTCCCAATTAAGTATACGTAACAGCTCTTCTGGTTATGGAGTATAAAATGTGAAAAAAGAGAATAAATGCTCTAATTTTTTAGATTACAAAGTAATAGGACAGGAAGTAAGAAATCATAGACTAGCAAAGGGATATACTCAAAAAGATTTAGCAAAAAAAATCGATACAACATATCAGGTAATACTGCAATATGAAAAAGGAACACGCAGAATTTCAATTAAGAAATTATATGAATTAGCAGAAGCATTATCAACAACTGCTAGAGATCTAGCTTGCGGACAAGAAGTATCAAATGAGGAAAGGTATGAGGAAGAAGAGATATTAAATCTAGTAAGAAGACATAAAGAGATTAAGGATCAAGAATTACGCGAAACGTTTTATTTATTAACTAAATTCATCCGTATTAGTGAGGAAGAGAGTGGAAAGGCAGTAAAAGTAGAGGTGGCAAAGGGTTTAGTTAAGGAAGGAGTTTCTGCTCATGTTATCTCTCAAACGACCAGTTTATCTATTGATGAATATGATAATGATGAGAAAAAAATTTCCATTCCGTATAAAGTAGGTCAAAGAATAAAAGAATGGAGATTGAGAAGAGGATACACTCAAGAAGATTTAGCAAGTAAAGTGGGCATAATAAATCAAAGAATATATGAATATGAACAAGGACGAGCTGCTGTTTCACTTGAAATGTTAGATGAAATAGCAAAGATGCTATTAATTAATATTACAGATCTGCTTCCAGAAACAAGAGAAAATGAGAATAGTGAAGTGGAACTATCAAGGTTAATAGAAGAATATAAAAAGATTAAAAGCCAAGAACTACGTCATGTACTAATAAAATCTCTGTTTGAAAGCATACAAGTTTGCAAAGAGAAAGTGAAGAGAGTAGAAAAGATGAGAATTGCAAAGAATTTAGTTAAGGAAGGAATTTCTATCAATATTATTTTAAAAACAGTGGGCATCTCTTTAGACGAAATTCAACAAATTTAAAATAAAAAATCAGTATATATTAATATCTTTACCTATTCATGAAAAAATAAGTAAAAAAGATTGAGAAATTGATTTAACTTCACTCAAAAGCTATGGCTTTATGCCAATGCTGACAAAAAAACAGCAGTAAATATATAAAAACATTTTGTTATTAGTGAAGGGTAATTTTTATGAATAATAAGAAAGATCGTAGAGAAGAAATAGAGTTCAGAGCATTAGAAAGCAACGGTAAAGCTCTACTTGATCGTGAAGTAATAGAAACGTTTCTAAGTGCAGTGCATGACAGGGAAGAAGCTCGAGTTATTGCTAGAAAGCTAATAGATAGTTTTGGAATAGGAGGAATTTTAGGTCAGGAAATAGATGACTTGAAAACTATAGAAGGGATAACTGACTCTACAGTAGCAGTAATTTTATGTCTAAAGGAAGCTGCAAAGAGAGTACCAAGAGAAGAGTTAAAGAAAGGACCTGTAATGGATAACTTGGAAACCATCGTAAAATATTTAAGGGTTAGTATTGGCTATTCAGAGGAGGAAAAGATGAAAATAATATATTTTGATCAAAAGTGCCGTTTAAAGGGGGAAGAAGTGTTCACTGGTACAGTGGATAAGGTACCTTTTTACATAAGAGAAGTAACAAGAAAGGCATTAATAAGAAAAGCGACGTCAATAATAATATCGCATAACCACCCAGAAGGAAGGTTAAAGCCATCTGATGAGGATGAAGCTGTAACTAAAGACTTGGCTAAAGCTTGTCAGACTATAGGGATTAGGTTACTGGATCACATTATCATCACAAGTGTTGGGTATTTTAGCTTTAAAGAGCAAGGACTGTTATAAAGCAGATATTTGAAGATTTTCATGAGTTGTTTAACTACTTGAATGAAGAAAGTATTTGCAAGTGCATTAATTATTGCTTACAATTAATGAGAAAGTATATATTAAATTAATAATAAAGTAATAAAGTCGGTTATAGACTTAGTTAAATATATTTAATAGCGGAGGCTAATATGAGTAATAAAATAATTGTACCTTTTGATGATCAAGAAGGAGGTACTTACGAGTTAAACATTGATCTTGATAGATTATCAAAAGGTGAGGTGTTAAATGCTATTGTAGGAATAGGTCGTACTAAGGAGCAATCCACCTTTGTAAGCAAAATTAATAAGGCTAAAAAGCCTGAAGAAATAGCACCTTTCCCTGGTAGAGAAGTTCGCGAAAACAAAATCAACTATGGGAAAGGATTTGACTATGTTTATGGCACAAAACCTGTAAGTGATCAAGAAGATAAAAATCCATTTGCTTCAGCTTTGAAAAAAATAAAGCCGAGTGCAGAAACTTTGAGCTGGTTAAAAAGTGAAGTGGTAGAGGCAAAGAATGTAAATGAATTGCACAAAGTTATAGACAAAGTACTAGCCTCAGGAGCAAGAATAAATGCATGTGATGACGGGGAATGGAGTTTTGCAGAGTATGTAGTATTAGGTACACATTTTCATAAATTTGATAAGGTTGATCGTAAAAAGCTAATACGTAAATTAATGCTAAGCGGTGCAGAGTTTCATGATACTTTATTGGAGAATAAATTGATAGGTGAAATCTATAATGAGCTACAACCAGAAGTTCAGCCACAGATAGATGAGAGACTAGAAGAACTAGAGAAAGCTGGCGAAAATGCTATGCAAGAAGGAGAATTAATAGATGTTGAGATAGATAATACAACATCGTATATAGAATTTTCTGGGGATAGCAAGGTAGAGGTAGCCAAAATACTGAGAGAGTTAGGAAGTAATATTTTAAAAATTGGCAATGATGCAGTTGAGGTTAAAAGTGAGAAGGGAGGTATAAGAAACTATATCGATATGTCAGATGAAAGCTCTATTATATTAGAGTTTCCTACAAGCATTGGTAAGCTAAATATTATATTGTACCACGATGTAAAAAAATATGATCAAGTACAAGTCAGAGTAGAAAACAAGGAAATGTGGGCTGAGTTACAAAAAAGAGGCGAAGAAATAGGAAAAAACTGCCTTTTTGGAGGAGTGAAACTTCAAGAAGCAGTAGAGAAAGGTAATTTCACTAGATGTGGCATATGGAGTGAAAAGTATGCTATAAAAGAGGTTAGCAATAATGAAGTATTGTCTCCGTGGGTAAATAGAATACGTGAAGGTAGTAAAGAAACCTTTAGAGAACTTTAATGCGTCTACAGCCAACTTTAAGGTTCCAGAGGTTTTTTCTTACCGTTATATCTGGAGCCTTTGAGCTATAGTAGAAAATATTATATGTATGGTTCTTTGTATGGAAAAAAGTCTAGACTGTGAAGTAGGGCAAAAAGTGAAAAGTTGGAGGTTAGAGAGAGGGTATACTCAGAAGGATTTAGCTGAGAAAATTGGTGTAAAGTACTGGGCAATACTGCAATATGAAAAAGGGAGTCGTAAAATTCCAATTAAGAAGTTATATGCCATAGCAGAAGCATTATCAGTGAATGTTAAAGGTCTAGTTTGTGGAGAGACACTACCAAATGAAAAAAGATATTTTGAAGATGAAGAAATATTAAATTTAGTAAAGGGGTATAAGGATGAAGAATTAAGCGAGGTATTTTATTTATTAAACAAATTTATTCGTTTGAGCGAGGAAAGAAGCAGAAAAGCGGTAAAAATAGAAGTAGCAAGGGGTTTGATGAAAGTAGGAGTTTCTGCTCATGTTATCTCTCGAACAACTAACCTATCTATTGGTGAGTATGAGGAGAACAAAATTTCGGTTCCATACAAAGTAGGGCAAAGGATAAAAGAGTGGAGATTGATACGAGGATATACACAAAAAGATTTAGCGAATAAAGTTGGCATAACAAATCAAGGAATATACGAATATGAACAAGGGAGAGCTTCTGTTTCACTTGAAATGTTAGATGAAATAGCAAAGGTATTATCAATCAGTATCATAGATCTACTTCCCGAATCAGATGAAGAAGTGGAAGAAAAGCTATCAAACTTGATAGAAGAATACAAAAAGATTGAGAGTCGGGAATTACGCGATATGCTAATCAAGTCTTTATTTAAAGGTATACATGTTTGTAGAGAAAAGGTCAGAGAGGAAAAGAAGATTGAAGTTGCAAGGAATTTAGTGAAAGAAGGAATTTCTGTTGATATTATCTTGCAAACGACAGGCTTATCAAATTATATGATTGAGAAATTTTTGTGATTTCATAAAAACTTAGCCAATAGTGGATTTTTTTGTGATAGAATATATGTTTGCTTCTGTAGGAAAAACAGCTTTTAGAGGATTTATCTATGATAATTCAGAGCATATTGGCTCAGTAAGCTACGAGCTAGGGAAAAAAATAGAAGGTTGTAGGATAGTACAAGGGTATACTCAGGCAAAATTAGCAAGCAAAATTGGTTTAACACATAAGGAAATACATAACTTTGAACTAGGGTGCAAGGCTATTACAATCAAAGAATCGTATATAATAGCAGGAGCATTGTCAGTTAATGTTATAGATCTACTTCCAGGACCAACAGTACTAAGAGAAAACAGTTGGTATGAAGATGAGGATAAAGAAATAGTCTATCTAACAAAAATACATAGAGAAATTAAGGATCAGGAATTACGCAAGAAGCTGTATCCATTAGTAATGGTTTGTATATATTAGCGAGAAAATTAGCCAAGAAGAAGCGAAAATAGAAGTAGCAAAGAATCTAGTGAAAGAAGGAGTTTCAGTTGATATTATTTCCCAAGTGACTCGCTTATCTACTTACGAATATGATGATATAGAGAAAGAAATTTGTACTGATTCTATACTCTACAAAGTGGGGAAAAGGATAAAAGAGCAGAGATTAATACGGGAATACACTCAGGAGGACTTGGCAAATAAAATCGGTTCAACACCTAAAGAAATACACGACTATGAACGAGGATATACAGATATTCCAATTGAAATATTATATAAGATAGCAAAGACATTATCAGTTAACATTAAAGCTCTTGGACTAACAGAATATGAAAATGAGCCAGTTTTTGGGTTTATAGGTAAATGCGAAAAAATTGAGGATCAAGAATTACTGGATACGGTAGCCAGATCTTTATCTGAAGGAATGCAAACTGGTAAAGAAAAGGTTAAAAAAGCAGAGAAAATCAAGATTGCAAAAGATCTAGTTAAGGAAGGTGTTGCTATTGATATTATTGTGCGAGCAAGTGGCCTAACTGCTGATGAGTTGGGTGAGTGTGAAAATTGAATGTGTTTAAGATATAAGTAAAGTTAGTTAATGATTTAACCAGCAGAATTTGCTAACCAACTTTTTTGGCTCAGTTGAATTTTGCTTGGTATAAATTAAGATATGAAATCACAAAGTTTATCTATTAATTTCTGGTTGTCCTCTATCATTGCATTTGCCTCTTGCTGAAGAGATTTGATATTTTTTGATGTAATATTATCCATGTCAGGTGATGCTATTTTTAATTGCGATTGTATACGTATATATTTATCAGCTATAACTTGATCCAACTGATAATTTACTGCATCTAAACTTGAAGTAAACATCACATTCAGTAGTGGCTTGATCCATCCTATTTTTCCAAATCTCTTTGAATTGGCATACTCTATGCTTCTATCTGTTCTGCCAGTACCTATCGATAACAATAGAATATCATCATTTGGAAATAACGTATCCGTTCAGAGGTGTGGCTTAAGAGACAATAGATAGAAGGTTTTGAAATGGATTTAACTTTTTTTGCCTCCAAGTGAGATACAACGAAATTATCCGCTCAAGGAATCTATTCCCTCGCTCTGACTGTGCAAAATATGAATTCTTACGATAGACAACATAATGCCGTATTTGTCGCTCAACATGATTATTCGTTAATGGAATATTCTCTGGATCATCCAAAAATGTCCACATCATTGGCTCGGATTTTATAATACCCTTTACCGTTCGTGAAGCTCCTTTTGCTTCAAGTATATAAGATATTTTTATCATGCAGTACTGCATAAATCTTCGTAACTCTTTAGCTTGCTTAGTGAACTTTGAAATACTAATTTCATTTTCTGACAAAGCGTTTTTAATGTAAATAATCCATTAGCTGCATCTTTTAAACAATGGCCAAGTCTCATTACTTCACTATTCCAGCTATGAGATAACCTCTCGAAATTTCTCAATAAGTGAGCCCAACAAATTTGTCGTTTTTCATCACTGAAGTGGTTGTAAACTCCATATCTGTCGGTAATTACCCGATTTTTGTAATCACAAAATGCACTATTCTTTAAAAACTTCATTCCTCTTGTATCTGCTAACTTCATAAGACTTGCTTTATTGTTGGCAAACATCCAGCACCATTCCAATTTACCTTTGTTATAGTGACTGGTTTCATCAATATGCAAAATTTCGCTTGCTTTCATTTCTTCCTCTATTTGTTCATAGGCTTCTTTACATTTTGACGAGACCCTTGCTTCGCTATTGGACACACTACCAACACTTATACTCATGTTAAAGATGTCTTTCATGATATTCGCTATTTCTCGCTTTGAATTCTTATAAAACCCACTTAGTGATGCAACTACTGACTTAACTCTAGGACCAAAGGTATCAGGTGTAACTCCTTCTGGTAATTTGCTACTCCTTCTTTTTCCGCATTTACGACAGCGCCCATGTTCTAGTTGGTATTCCACTACGTAAGGCTTAATTTTTGGGAGATCAACATTCTGGTGAATATAGGGTTTGTTGCATACTGCAATTTCTCCACCACATTCACAAGTATCATGTAATCTTACTCTAATTACTTCATCTGCTTCCATTTTTATCCGATAATTTCCTTTATGACCAACTTGACCCCCTATCTTCCTGCCACCCTCTGACTTATCTTCTGGTGTGTCTTTTTTTATTTTGTACAGCTCTTTTGAACTTGGTAAAGATGAATTCCTTGAGTTCAAGCCAAGTCTCTCTCTTAGTTCAGCATTCTCTATTTCTAAGATTTTATTTTTTTCTTCAAGCTTTGCTACTTTTTGCTCTAAGTTTTTACATAACTCTACAATACTGATCAACAATTGAAGCATCTAGCCTTACCTTACTATCAACATTTTCTGTTATTATTACTTTGATATGTTATGTCAATTCTTTTTTATCCTTACCATACCTCTGAACGGATACCTTTTTTATTCTTTAGAAAGTTTACTAGATCTCTTACATCAATCTTAGCACTTATATCTGATATTGTTAAAATTTTGTCATGTACATAGTCACTAAAGTTCACCTTACCCTCTGTTAATATACTATGTAAATATTTTAGCTGGCATCTCAGTAGCTGTCAATTGCTTATATAAGATCTTAAACAGCTGGTTTAGGTGCTGTAAAATTCATACTTTTTGTGATCAGCTAAGTAAAAAGTTAAGCCCAGGGCAACACACTAAGCTTTCCTGACTTATTGTCCCAAATTTGGGACAATAAAATCGAGATGTCAATTACAGGACTTGAGCCTGTTAAAATCTTCTTCAGCGTGATATGATGAACGGGTTAATGGACTTGATGCAACTACCAAGAAGCCTTTAGAATAAGCAATATATTTATAATGCTCAAACTCTTCTGGAGTAACATATCTATCAATTTTTGCATGCTTTGGAGTTGGTTGCAGATATTGACCAATTGTAATGAAATCAACTTCGGCGCTACGTAAATCATCCATAACCTGAAAGATTTCTTCTTTTGTTTCTCCAAGACCAACCATAAGCCCTGACTTCGTGAAAAGTTTAGGATTAATCTGTTTCACCATCTTTAGCAAATATAGTGAATGAAAATAACGAGCTCTTGGTCTTATTTTTGCATACAGCCTTGGTACTGTTTCGATGTTGTGGTTATAAACATCAGGTGATGCAATAGCTATTGCTTCAAATGCTCCTTTCTTATTTAAAAAATCAGGAGTGAGAATCTCTATTGTTGTTTCCGAAGTTATCTTTCTAATTTCTTCTATACACCTTATAAACTGATTTGCACCACCATCTGGTAAATCGTCACGGTCAACAGAGGTAATGACAACGTGCTTTAAATTTAACTTTTTTATTGCTTTTGCTAAATTTTCTGGTTCATGAGGATCGAGCTTATCAGGAATGCCAGTTGCAACGTTGCAAAACGCACAAGCACGAGTACAAACAGAACCGAGAATCATCACAGTAGCATGACGTTTATTCCAACATTCACCAATATTTGGACACGCAGCTTCTTCGCATACTGTATGTAAGTTATGTAGCTTAACAGTGTTTAAGGTTTCATTGAATACTTTACCAGCTGGAGCTTTTGCTCTGAGCCATGTAGGCTTACTATGCATCTGAAACAGCTAGCTCTACCTCTTGTTTTGCTAAAACTTTCTTTAATCTTCTTTTTATCTTTTGCGCTTCTTTACTTAGTTTAATTGTTTTTGTGTTGAGCAAGAAAGCATCAAGATCACCTTTGTAATCTATAGTTCTTAAAGTTCTTGTCGCTATACGAAAGCTAAACTTTTTTTCTAATATATTACTCGTTAATGTAACCTTATGTAAATTTAAGAGAAAGGTACGCTTTGTTTTACGATTTGAGTGCGATACCTTATTACCAAAAGACTTTTTTCTATTTGTTAATTCACAAATTCTACTCACTTCAATATACCAATTTATCCTATGTAACTAGGTTAACCTTATATAGTTAAATAGTCAACTCCCTTGCTTGATTTTTATACCGTATACTGCTTTATAGCCAAAAAACACTGTAATTTTTTCTATTACAAGAGAAACCATATGCTGCATTTCTAATGCTTTACTGCCATTTGTTACTAACAGATGCAGAACACCAGAATTTACGTTTTGTGCGTATGAGATCTTTTGTGGTTTTGTACATTCTGCTAATTCCTCTCCAACTATACTTTTCCAGTTTAAAATAAGACGTATTTCATTTTTGCTGATCTTATTTTTCATGCATTTTAATGCATAGTTTTCTATTATAGATTTTAATTTCTTTGGCCCGCTATATTTAAACATCTTTCCAGTGCTTAAAATTAAATTATATTACAACTTTCTGATACAAAAAACTAACTTATTGTTTTCATGATCCTCGGCCTCACACATAAAAAGCAGTATTTGTATATCTAGCATTTGCCAGAATTTTGTGTTTCCTACCTTGTAATCATTTTTAATTTTAATTTGTTAAATTATTATGAAGCTAATTAAAATTCGAGTAAAGTATAGTATTTCCAAGAAGATTATCTTTTTACTGTATGCAGTAATTTTCTTATAGCTATCTGTTTTTTAAGATCTTTCTGCAATCCAAGCTGCTTGAATGGCCTCTAATATTTTTTCATTACAATACTTTTCATCATCATCAAACTCTTCTAAATCCAAGACTTTTCTTTTAAGTTCAGTGAATCTAATACTAATTATATCTTCATTTGGAAATTTCTCTTCTAGAGCTTCTGCAATATCTTCTATATCAAGCCATTTCATACTTTTTTAATAAATTAAACTGGTGCCCATGGGGAGACTTGAACTCCCAAGGTCGCAAAACCCACGGATTTTAAGTCCGCTGCGTCTACCGATTCCGCCACACGGGCCTTATGTTGTTTATCTAGAGTAAAATTCTACTACTAAATTGACTTCCATGTCTGCTGAATAGGGGACTTCGGAATATTGAGGCGCTCTCAAATACTTCACTGAAAGTGCTTTGCTATCTGCCTCTAAATAATCTGGAGCCTTACGTTCTTGTTTTTGTTCAGCCTCTATTAATATAGGAATTTTTGCTGCTCTTTCCCTTATTTTTACTATATCACCAGGCTTCACTCTATAACTTGATATGTTAACCACCTTATCATTAACTGTAACATGTTTATGAGATATAAGCTGTTTTGCCGAGTAAATTGTTGGCACAAAACCAGAGTGATATAAAACAGAACTTAACCTTGATTCCAAGGCACCAATAAAATTATCAGCCGTATAACCCTTTCTTTTGTAGGCATCTAAAAATGTACGTCTAAGCTGCTTACTTGAAATTGCATAGTAGAACTTAAATTTTTTATGTGCAGCAAACTGCTTACCAAAATCAGATAACTTCTTAAATCCAAGAATACCATGCTGACCTGGAGGGTATTTTCTTTTATTGACCGAATCTTTTGCTCTACCCCATAAGTTTACACCAAGCCTGCGACTGATTCTATACTTTCTATTGATAACAGTTGTCATACAAAAATTCTCACAATCTAACTATAAATTATTAATGATTTTAACATTAAGTGTCAACTTGTTTTTGCCACTATGATATAGTATACTTCACTTTTAAGTTTTCCTATTAATACATGAATCATCTACTACTAAAATCCATGGCAAATGCTGTCCGCTTTTTATCAATTGATGCAGTACAAAAAGCAAATTCTGGACATCCAGGTATGCCACTTGGCATGGCAGATGTTGCCACTGTATTATTTGCTAAATATCTAAACCATAACCCTGATGATTCTCAATGGATCAGTAGAGATCGTTTCGTCCTATCAAATGGTCACGGTTCAATGTTGCAATACTCTATATTATATCTGACAGGCTACATTAGTATAGATGAACTAAAAAACTTCAGGCAACTTACATCAAAAACTCCAGGTCACCCAGAATTTGGCTTAACTTCTGGTATAGAAGCAACAACAGGCCCGCTTGGTCAGGGATTTGCCACTGCTGTTGGCATGGCACTTGCTGAATCGATTCTTGAAAAGCAGTTTGAAATCAGTCACTACACTTATGTAATGCTAGGAGATGGTTGTCTTATGGAAGGTATAAGCCATGAAGCAGCGTCCCTTGCTGGGCATCTTAAATTAAATAAGCTGATAGCACTTTTTGACGACAATGACATCTCTATAGACGGCTCTACTAGCCTCTCTTGCTCTGATGATGTAGAAAAGCGTTTTTCAGCGTATGGATGGAATGTTGACAAAATCGATGGGCATGACTTTGATGCTATATCCCTTGCAATAGAGCAGGCGCAAAAGTCTGATAAACCTACACTAATCTGTTGCAAAACTATTATCGGAAAATTTTCGAGCCGTGCTGGCACATCTTCTGCTCATAGTGGTGCCTTTACAGAGGAAGATGTAAAACAGATGAGAGAAAAATTAAATTGGGACTATGAACCATTTCATGTACCAGAAGATGTGAGAAACGCTTGGATAGAAACAGTTAAGAGGGCAAAGCAAAACTATACATCCTTGATCAATAAAGAACTACAAAGAAGACTTGAGAAACGTTTGCCGAATAATATCGAGAGTGATTTGGCTAACCTGAAGAAACAAATATGTGAGCTAATGCCAAACGAAGCTACTCGATCTTCTTTCGGCAGAGTAATGGAACTATTAACTAAGTCTATGCCAGAACTAATTGGTGGCTCTGCTGATCTTACCGGTTCAAATTGTACTAAATATAAGCACATGCAGGCAATAGATAGTAATAATTATAGTGGCTCTTATGTACACTATGGAGTGAGAGAGCACGCTATGGCAGCTTGTATGAATGGTATGGCTCTTCATGGTGGAATTATTCCTTATGGTGGAACTTTTTTAGTATTTTCCGATTACTGCCGCCCTGCTATACGTCTTTCAGCTTTGATGAAACAGCAGGTTATATATGTAATGACTCATGACTCAATTGGAGTAGGAGAGGATGGTCCAACTCACCAGCCAGTAGAGCATTTAGCTTCTTTGAGAGCTATACCAAATCTGTATGTTTTTAGGCCAGCAGATGCAATTGAAACTTTGGAGTGCATTAGCATTGCACTTGAAAAAAAAGAGTCACCTGCACTATTTGCGCTTTCAAGGCAAAATATTAATTACATGCACTCTTATACTGACCAATTGGTCAACCTATCAAAATTTGGTGCATATATACTATGCGAATATTCAGGGAAGCTAGAAGTGACGATATTTGCTACCGGATCTGAAGTTGAAATTGCAGTTGAGGCAAGAGAAAAATTACAGGAAAAAGGTGTAGGTACAAGGGTCATTTCTATGCCGTGTTGGAGGCTTTTTGACGAGCAAAGTGATGAATATAAAGGGGTAGTATTAAATAATGACAGCATCAAAGTTGCAATTGAAGCTGGAAGTGAAGTGGGTTGGCATAAATATATAGGTTCAAACGGTATATTTATTGGCATGAAAAATTTTGGAGAATCAGCACCTTATGAAGCTCTTTATAAGCATTTTAATATTAGCGCTGATTATGTAGTAAAATGTGTTTGTGAAAACGCTTTTTATCATTCCACTGCCCATAAAATTACTTAATGAACTCAGCCAGTGCCGTTATTATGATATATATAACAATTTTACAAAAATAATATCATAGAATTCAAGAATTGCTACGTGCTAAAAAAAGCAAAATGCTGTTTATAAGAATAAATGGCAAACACTCAACCAATTTCTATTTGTAAATCAGGTGAAGTCAAACCTATAAAAAATTTGGGAGTGTTCATACGCGTCAAGAAAGGTGGTTTTTTTAAAAGAATCTTAAATTATTAATCAAAAACTACCTTACTCTACACTTCTGCCATTTTCTCTAATTTAAGCTACAGCACCAGCAAGAACTTTTTAACTTGCCAAACAGGTACAAATTTAAAAGCCTAAAAACTATCTAAACAACTACAAGATTAGTAGTTTGATCAATTTCAACATTACTAAGTATTGTATTTGCCTTATACAAACAGTAACATCCTGCTGCAAGAAAAATTAATGCAGCTACAGGGAATGAAAGACACATTGCTAAATGAAACATTGTCAAACTTGCACCAACAGCAGATGCTCCAGATAATACAAAAGAAATAGAGGCGTAACTACCTTGCCTTTTACTATTGTTGCTTGCTCCTAAGAGTTTTTCATATTTACTATTTAGCTCTTTAACACGATTCTCTAGTGTGCTTTCATATTCCTTAAGTTTGGTTACCATTTGTTTCTGCAGATCTTCAACACGATTCTCTAGTGTGCTTTCATGTTTCTTGAGTTTGGTTGTTACCATATTCTCGAATTCACTCTGTAGTTGAGTATATTTTTCAGTGATAGTCTTTAGATTATCCTTTAATTTAGTGTATTCTTCAGTGCATTGAGTTATTTTAGTTAAGTCTTGCCTTACACAATCTAGATCTTGTTTTACGTTGCTGTTCTCAGAGTCAAGTTCTGCAAATCTTTCATCGTATCTTCCTTTAGATTGTTAATTTGAGTTTGTATATGCTCAAATGTCTTAGTTGTTGTTTTAGCCCATTGATATATAGTACCAACAACATATGAATTACTATTTGCAGAGCTATGACTTTCTACATTATTTTCATTATCAACAGGACTATTGAGTGACTCTAGATCATTATTAACTTGCTTACTTGCAGGCTCTTGAGATTTCTCCTTATTAAGATTCTTAATTGCCTTAATGAAGTTACTAGTACCAATAGTGACTTTTCCTTCATTTGTAGCATAATATATAATATCCCATGATGTTTTATCTATTAAATATTCTAACTCAGCTCCCGAAAAACCATCAGTTTTATCTGCAAGTTTTTCAGTATCTACTGTAACTTCCAACCCTTCTTTATCTTTGAATTTTTTTATATATAAGTCCAATATATCCTTACGCTGGGCCTTACTTGGCAAAGGAATTTCAATATGATTAGAGAGACGGCCTGGCCTAATAAACGCTTTGTCTAAAACATCTTTACGATTAGTTGCAGCAATCACTGTTACACCTTCTAGTGGGTTGAAACCATCGAGCTCGGTTAAAAACTGATTCACAAGGCTGTCGCATGATTGAGCATGACTAGAACTACCACCGCTACCACGTTTTGTAGCAATACAATCAATTTCATCTATAAAAATTATACAAGGAGCATTTGCTCTTGCCTTTTTAAAAATTTCTCTTACGTACTTTTCACCTTGACCAATATACGATTTCAGAAATTCAGATGCAGAAACACTAATAAACTTTGCTTTAGCTTGACGTGCAATTGCACGAGCAATTTTGGTTTTACCATTTCCGGGTGGACCATAAAAAAGATAGCCTTTTTCTGGTTTGTAACCTGTCTTTTGAAGTAATGCTTTATTTCTTTCTGGAATAATACCAAGAATCTTGTTTAGCTCCTTTTTAACGCTTTCTGGAATTATAATATCATCAAGTGTTGTTTTATTTTCCGATTTATCTGGATCAAAAATTTCTATTGAAGAGTTACTTTGTTTTAATTGATTTATAAAACTATCTATTATTCCAAAATTTTCTATACCTTTAACATTAACTTTTTTAAGATCAGCTAAAGCTTTTGCTCCTTCATCACCAATCTCGTTAAAACTTAAATCAAGTTGAGTAAGGTTTGCAAGATTACCATTAGCTAAAGCTTTTGCTCCTTCATCACCAATACTGTTCGAACTTAAATCAAGTTGAGTAAGGTTTGCAAGATTACCATTAGCTAAAGCTTTTGCTCCTTCATCATCAATATAACAGTATTTTAAACTAAGCTTTGTAATATTAGAATTGCTCTGTAAAAATCTTACTAATTCACTTATGTTTATTGTTTTCGAGTACAAATAAAGAAAGTCGTCTCGAAGAAATTGATTAAAATCCATTTCGTTTCTCCATTAAATATATAGATATTTTAGCCTATATTTTAATAATTGTCAAATTTTTAATAAATCTAATGAAAAATTATAGAAAATGCTTAGTATCACAAAAAATTTACTTTATTTTTAAGTAGAAAAATAGTACGTACCTTTGTGAAAACGAGTTGCATGATAAGAAAGCTGGTGAAATGTTTCGAGTAACTTTTTCGTTTCTATGATCCACTTGGCGGCAAGAATAAAGTTTTAATCGTTCCATGGTTTCTGTATAATTTTCAAAACTTAATTGGTATATATGAAGGTAATAATAGGTAGCGCTAGTAAACGATTAGGAGATTCAATAGCAAGTGGGCTAAATGCTCAGCTATTCCCCAATCAGGTGTCAAGATTTGCCGATGGTGAGGTAAATGTAGAAGTAGCAAATGATCTACGTAATCAAGAAGTATATATAGTACAATCTCTTTCTTCCCCTGTAAATGATAACCTTATGGAGCTTCTGCTTACAATTGATGCAGCAAAGAGATCTGGAGCCAAGAGAATAACAGCTATTATTCCTTATTACGGATACAGTAGGCAGGATAGGGTTATTAAAAACAATAATATGCAATCTGCTTTAAGTGCTAAATTAACTGCAAATCTTATTCAAACAGCTGGTGCAAACAGTGTTGCTGCTATTGATTTGCATTCAAGTCAAATTGAAGGTTTTTTTGATATACCAGTTACTAATCTAAGCTGTTTTGAAGTATTTGTTAACTCTATATACAAGGAAAACTTGGCAATAGTTGCGCCTGATGTTGGAGCAATTGGCAGAGCTCGTGCTTTTGCAAAGATTTTAGAGGAAAAACACAAGTTGGATAATGATATTGTTGTAGTAGATAAATATAGAGAAAAAGCAGGTACATCTGAGGTAATGAATGTAATCGGAGAAGTTGCAAACAAAAATTGCGTCATTGTTGATGATATAGTTGACTCTGGCGGAACATTATGTAATGCAGCTCTTGCTTTAAAAAACCGAGGAGCAAAGTCTGTAGTTTCGTGCATTACACATGGAATACTTTCAGGAAATGCAGTTGAGAAAATCTCTTCCTCTTCTCTGGATAAATTAGTAATTACGGACACCGTATTTCACAAATTTGAAAAAAATGATAAGATAGAGGTTGTTTCAATTGCAAATATTTTAATTTGCTTTATGCAAGGAGGTAAAAGTGCCAGCTAGATCAACAGAAGATGTTATCACTTCGTTAATAGAATTTGCAAATAAGAGAAAAATAACAATTACTAAGGAAGAAATGCTTAAAACTGCACAGCTTGTGAGGATTAAGTTATCCGATGATGAGATTCAATACTACTCAAAAGAACTGACAATGCTGGATTGGATACATGATACTTTGTTGAAAGTTAATACTGAAGGTGTTTCTCCTATGCGTTATGGAACTATAGATAAGGATGTCCATGTACGCGATGATATTATAAATTCTCAAAACATTAAAGAAGAAATATTATCCAATACAAAATCGGAGCATGGGTATTTCGTAGTACCGAAGGTTATAAACGATTAAGATAAAGCAAGATTTATACCGATTTTATAGATCTACTTTCAAAAATAAGACCAATCTGGTAAAGAAGCATTCGTTGGAGTAAAAACCATTTTTTGATTTTTCTTTACTAAATCTACTAAATATAATTTAGAGTTGCTTGGTGATTCTGCGTTAGTAAAGATAATTTCTCTGCCATTTGGTAGCCATGCCGGAGATTCAATTTTATGTCCCTCTGAAAGCAAGCGCTCTTCTTTGCCATCTGGCTTCATAACTCCTATGTAAAATTTTCCTGACTGAATTTTTGTAAAAGCTATCAGATCTCCTTTTGGCGACCAAACAGGTGTAGCATATCTTCCATTTCCAAAACTAATTCTCTTGGGTTTTTTGCTTTTTTTAGTGAAATCTATGATATATAGTTGCTGACTTCCACTTATATCAGAACTAAAAACCATGTACTTTTGATCTGGAGACAAAGAGGGAGAAGTACTTATAGCTGAACCTTTAGTAATTTTTTTTGTTCGTTTACTGCTTAAGTCTAGAGATAATATATTTGTTTCACCACTCAATGAGTGGGAAATAAAAAGAGATTTACCATCAGGAGAAAATCTTGGTGCAGAAATAACTCCTTCAAATGCGCTGATTATTGATTCAGTGTTATCTTTTAAATTTTTTAATATTATATAACTTTTACCATTTGTGTATGAGATATAAACAATACCCTTTCCATTTGGTGAAAATCTTGGTGTTGACACAAATTTCTCACCATTTGTTAAGTACTTTATATTACTTCCATCTTGATTCATCACAGCAATTTTACGTACGGATTTATAATTGCTATCTTTTTCTTCAGCAATATACGTGATTTTTGTGTTGAAGTGCCCTTTCTCACCAATCAGTCTATCATGTATCACATCCGAAACGAGGTGAGCAATTTTTCTCCAGTCTTTTGCCGGAAAAACAACTGACTGAGTGAGTAATTCTCTGTTTGTAAAGCTGTCAGATAAACGAAAAGATAGCTCTAAATTTCTGTTTGATACTTCACTTAAACTTACTGTGACTACAGTATCGCTTTTCCAAGACTCAACTTTCGTGTTACGTTTCACATTAAATAAGCCACAATTAGATAGATTTGTTTCAATTACTTTTGTGATGCTTTCGCTTAGCTCACTTTCCACTTCTGTCTTGCATGCACATTTAGATACAACAAGATCAATATTACCAATATTGCTTTTTTTTATATCGACATATAAAACAGCTTTTGTGGAATAAGGAATAAATAACGAAACAAGCAATATTAGTTGAACGAATAATTTCATTCTTTCATTTCATACCTGTTCTATCTGGATCTCAATTATAGGCTTTTTTAGTAAATATTCCTTTAAGATACTCAATATTGAACTTTCAATCTTATTTCTTATTTTTTTTATCGGTTGTGAGTCAAATGCTGACTCAACTTTCTTGATTATTCCTTGTACAATTGGTCCATCACCTAACACTTCAAAAACACCGGGTGCAAACACTTTTGGCTTAGCGAGTAATTTATTTTTCTTGTTCACAATTGCTGTCACTACAATAACCCCAGCATCCTTCATCTTCTTACGCGCCTTTATTACACTGCTTTCTGGATAGCGTAAAAATTTACCATCAATACCAAAGTAATCAACATCAATTGAATCAACTTTTTCCCCATTTTCTAAATTAACAATATCACCTGGTGCAATCATTATTGCTTTTTTCACACCGCACTCTTTAGCAAACTTTACATGTGCATCCGTATGAATATACTCACCATGAACTGGAATAGCTATCTTAGGTTTTATCAAAGAATACATTTCCCTTAGCTCTGCTTTTACTGGATGTCCGGAAGCATGAACATTCTCTGTTTTTTCAGTAATAACTTCCACTCCCATCTCAATAAAGGCATTGAGCATGTTATGTGCACGAGTTTCATTGCCAGGAATGATTTTTGATGAAAAGATCATGGTATCACCTTGCTGCATTTTAAATGCTTGATGACTCTTATTAGCAAGCCTTGAGGTTGCTGCCAATGGCTCACCTTGACAACCTGTGCAAAGTAGCACCAGTTCTTCCCTTGGAAAATTTACTGCTTCCTTTGCTTCAAGAAACTCAGGAGAATCAGTTAAATAACCACTATCTTGAGCAACTTTCACTATTCTCCATAAGGATCTACCAAGTAAAACCACCTTCCTATTTAGTGCTTGTGCAGCTTTAGCGATAGTCTCAATTCGCGCCACATTCGAGGCAAATAGCGAGACAGCAACCAATTTTTTAGACCGCTTTATTATATTGTAAATATTATCATAAATTTCACTTTCTGACTCAGGGTGATGCTTGCTTAATATATTGGTTGAATCGCAAATTGCTGCAAGCAGATCACCTTTATCGCCAATTTCTTTTAGACGCTCCATATTAGAAGTTAATCCAACAACAGGTTTTGGGTCAAATTTCCAGTCTCCAGTATGGAGTGCACTACCCATTTCAGTGCTAATTAATATTGAATTTGCCTCAGGAATTGAATGAGTTACATTTATAAACTCAACGGTAAAAGGACCCAAATTTATTCTGCCATTTATGTCCACCTCTTTCAAAGGCACTATACCTTCCAATCGAAATTCTTTCAATTTTTCTTTGAGAAAGTTAACCGTAAACTTTGTTGTATATATGGGACATTCTAACTCTTCCCACAGATGAGGCACTGCACCACAGTGATCCTCATGTGCATGTGTAATGATTATTCCAAGCAAATCTTTTTTTCTTTGAGCAATAAAATCTACATCAGCGATGAGCAGCTCAACACCTGGCATAGTTTCATCTGCAAAACCGATACCAAGGTCGATCATAATCCACTTGCCTTGATAATGATATAGGCTAACGTTCATCCCAATTCTTCCTACTCCTCCAAGAGGAAGAAATAAAAACTCATTTTTGTTTATGTTCATTAATTTTAAATTATTAAAATGCGAGGATAGCAAAACTTCGACCTTAAATAAAGGAATTTATCACTTTTGCATAACTTAAAAAAATCTTTTCACTAAAAGAGAAGGCTTTCAAATTGGTAAAAAGAATTAAGTGTAGACAGCTACCTCTTTATATCATTTAGCAAATTTCTCATTTTTTTTTTACTTTTCCAAAGAATCCTTCAGATTTCTGCTCTACACTTTCATGTTTCTCTTCCTCAAGCGCTTTTAATAGCTCAATCTGCTTTTGGGTTAAATTCTTTGGATTTAAAGTCTCAACTATTACCTGTACGTATAAATCACCACGAGCATGTGAGTTCATATATGGCATACCCTTTTCCCTACAACGTAGTTTGGTACCAGTTTGAGTGCCTTCAGGGACCTTTACTTTTATTTTAGCTCCATCAATTGATTGAATATCGATTTCACCACCAAGTACTGCTAGTGTCATTCTTATAGGCACTTTACAGTGTAAATCTGCTCTATTGCGAGTGAAGATCTGATGAGTAGCTATTTTCACACATACGTATAAATCTCCGCTTTTTCCACCTCTTGCTCCAGCTTCTCCTTTACCACTGACCCTTACCTTAGCTCCTTCTTCTATGCCTTTTGGAATTGAAACGGAGATATTTACTTCATCTCTTTTACGCCCACTTCCACCGCATTTCTTACATTTATTTTGTATTATTTCTCCTTCCCCATAGCATGTAGTACACGTTCTTTCAATGGTAAAAAAGCCCTGTTGAGTTCTAATTCTACCGCTTCCCTGGCATGTGTTGCACTGAACTGGTTTGATTGCTCCTTCGCTACCTGTGCCTTGGCATGTATTACATTTTATATTTGTCACATAATGTATAGGTGCTTGTATTCCTTTAAATGCATCTTCTAAGGTAATTTTAAGATCGTAGCGCAGATCTGCTCCAGATACTCCTGTTGTACTTCTTTTTGTTCTTGACCTACTTGTACTGCCGCCGAATCCTCCACCAAAAAAATCGTTAAATATATCGCTAAAATCCCCTCCAGCTTGGCTGAAATCAAATCCACCGGAAGCACCATCGTGACCATAACGATCATAACCTGCTCTTTTTTCAGAGTCAGATAGAACTTCATATGCAGCTGTTACTTCTTTAAATTTTTCCTCTGCTTCCTTATTACCAGGATTTCTGTCAGGATGATATTTTAATGCTAGTTTTTTATATGCTTTTTTTATCTCGTCAGTACTAGCATTTCTGCTCACTTCTAGCAGATCATAATAGTCTTTTTTGTTCATATATAATAGCTCAGTATTTTACCTTTAAAGATAGGTATTACACATATGAATTTCAAGTATGACCTCTATTTCCTATAAAATATGGTGCACCCTGAGCGACTTGAACGCCCGACCTTTTGATCCGTAGTCAAATGCTCTAATCCAACTGAGCTAAGGGTGCTTGCACAAAGTTGACTTTAACAGATTTTATAGCTTATTTCAATTGGTTTAGCTAAAAATAAAACTCTTATCATGTATGAAAACTGTAAGAAATTGTACTAGCTCTCTTAAAGGATAACTTAAGTTAACAGTTTCCAATTACTTTGATTTTAGAACCGCTATCCGAATAAAAGCTTTTCATATTATACTGCCAAGCTGCTAACAAATAGCGGAATGACGGTTATAGTTAAATCTAAACTATTTTGGCTATATCAGAAGACGGGTTATGCAGAAACCTTAAAATACTTCTTGCTTGCCAAGGAGAATAAATACATTCCTACAAACAAGCAGATACTCAATATCGATGCATAGGAAAACTTGAAAATTAAATCTTTAATATATCTTGATAAGCATTTACCTGCAGAAATTTTGTATAGTAGTCCAACACAAACAATCGTACTATCAATGACTGATGCTATAATTAAAGTGATGAAATTTGCCATATGAAAATTCAATTTCGACTTTAATTCTTCAAAAACAACTATGCTTGAGAGAAGAGAGATTAAAATTGCAGTATATAGAACCAGTATCATAAAACTAAAATTTTGCAATTTAAAAAGACAGCATATCACTGTACACACTATTAAGCTGTAAGTAGCTTTGCTTCTACCATAAAACTCAACCATTGAGTTTACAACTAAAGTAGCTCCCACAAATAAGGCAGCACATATCATTAATTTATTTGAAGTGTTAAGTAAAGAAAGACTGATAAGCAAGAGTATTGATAAAATGGACATAATCACCTACCCAAATTTAATAATATGCATTTATTTTAATCAGACATTACACATAATGAAAAATTTGTCTAGCGTAATCAAAAGTTATTTAAACTAGTACCTAAGTCTTTCAAATCTATTCTTATAATATCCTTTATATTGAGAGCTTTCTCCTCTGTCACTTTTCCAATACATGAAAAAACTATACCTTTAAACAATTCTTCAAACTTCCGCTGATTTTGCGGGGCAATGGTTACTAATATTCTACTTTGCGATTCAGAAAACATTATTATCTTGTTTATTATGTCTGTATTTTGTGTTTTTCCTATTGGTACTAGTGAAAGATCAATTTCAGCACCAAGGTCTCCTGCAATTAGCGATTTTGCCAAAGCAATAATTAAGCCGCCTAAGTTTGGTGCAATTGCAGAGACAATTATGCCATCTTTTATTGCCTGGTTGTAACGTTCATACAACTTCCTAGCGCTCTTTGCATTAACTTTTGGCACGTTGTTATTATCTATTCCACTATATAACTGATATTCAGATCTACCAAGCTCATCGTGGGTTGTACCAAGCACATATATCAAGTCCCCTGGCATTTTCACATCAAGCGATACCGCATTTTCAATATTGTCTATAACTCCAATTGCTGAAATGAGTAGTGAAGGTGGTGCAGATATCATCACTTTCTCGCCATTTTCATCATATCCCTTAAAGTTGTTAAACATACTATCTTTTCCGGATATAAATGGTGTTTTAAATGCAGTTGCAAAGTCGTAACAAGCCTCTGCAGCTCTCTTTAGTTGCCACAGCCTTTCTGGATTATAAGCATCACACCAGCAAAAATTGTCGAGCAACGCTAGATGATTTATATTTCCTCCTGCAGCTACGTAGTTGCGTATTGCAGTGTCAATCGCACATGCTGCCATGTGATAAGTGTCAATTTCTCCATAACTTGAGCCAAATCCCTGCGATTTTACAACACCTTTGTTTGAAGAAAGGACTGGCCTCGAGACAACAGCTTCACTGCACACTCTTCCCTTGCCTTGCAGTGGTTTCAGTATTGACGATCCTTGAACCTCATGGTCATATTGCACCACTATAAACTCTTTGCTGCGTATGTTTGGTCTGCTTAGCATTTCTTTTAGTGCAAAGGTGTCATTCCAGTGCTTGACACTGGAATCTATCTCAAGCTCAACTCTGCCATCGCACGTATTTTTACATAAAGTTTTAGATTTATTTGCAGACAAAGCCTGCTGGATTCCAGTGTCAAGCACTGGGATAACAGGAGAGAATTCTGGAATGACAGCGTATGGGTTAGATTTTCCAGACCATGGCTTTGTCTGTAAATGCATTTTAGGATTACCATCATGCAGAAATTCAGTTTCGATGTCCATTATTACTGCCCCTGGGGGACATTTAACAACGGCTTTGCCACTTTTGTTGAATTCTCCAATTACACAGACCTCCACATCATGTGTTTTCATGATTTGCTTAAACGCAGGAAGATTTTCTTCTGGCACTGCTAAGGTCATTCTCTCTTGTGATTCTGATATCCATATTTCCCACGGAGCCATACCATCGTTTTTAAGGAGAACCTTGCTCAAATCAACTTCAAATCCGTCTTTTCCCATTTCACCAATGGACGATGATAGACCGCCTGCTCCATTATCCGTTATTGCATTATAAAGACCAAGATCTCTTGCTTTTACGACGGCGTTGGATAATTTTTTTTGTGTTATAGGATCACCAATTTGCACAATTGTTGAAGGGCTGTTTCCCGACAATGCCTCTGAAGAAAAAGTTGCACCGTGAATTCCGTCCCTTCCAACTCTTCCACCAATAATTACGATTTTATCACCGTTTTTGGGTTCTTTTATGTGTGAAGGTGCATTATTTATATTCCGTGGAATAATTCCGATGCTTCCAACAAAAACTAATGGCTTTCCACAGAATCTATCGTCAAAGTATACCGATCCAAGTTGCGTTGGAATACCGGAGCAATTACCAGCAACATTAACACCGTGAATCACTTCTTTCATTATATATTTTGGTGGTAAGATTTTATCAGTACGCTCTTTATCTCTATAAAGTTTGCCTTTTGATTCTTTGGCAAAGCAAAAGTAATAAGTATTCATGATAGGTTCTGCACCTTTGCCAAAACCGACTATATCTCGATTAACTCCAAGCACTCCAGTCATTGCTCCACCGAACGGATCGAGAGCTGAAGGACTATTGTGAGTTTCAACTTTATCTACAATCAAGTAATCGTCATCAAAAATTATTCCTCCTGCGTTGTCGGAGAAAACTGACACGCATATGTTAGAATTTATCTCACGCGTTGCACGCTTAATATAATGAGCATATAGACCATCTTTTATTTCATCAATAGGGGAGCAAAAAATATTGTGTTTACAATGTTCAGACCAAGTCTGTGCCAGAGACTCAAGTTCAATATCATATGGATTTCTACCGAGTTTTTTAAAGTAATCCTTTATAGCTTTCATTGCTGCCAGCGAGAGCCCTAAAGTGCCATTACCATCGATTCCATCTCTGCTGATTTTTTCAAGCTCTTGGTCACTTACATTGAGTTTGACAGATTTTGCTCCATTATTACCTGGTGTCATCCCAGTGCTTGACACTGGAATCCATTCTTTTTTTTCCTGGTCACGCGCTGTAATGACGCCAGGTGGGGTATTTGGTTTACTGTAATACTTCCAATGGCAATTGCCGTTTTCTTTATAGACAAGTGTGCAATATTCAGTAATAGGATTGAATTCCTGTTTTATGTCATCTTCGGTTGGAAAACCTCCTTGACTTAGAATCAATTTTGAACTTCTTGCCTTGATAGAAACACTTTCATCAATGTGGCCTTTGCTCATTAGATATTCTCTAACAATTTGTTTTGCCGTGTTTCCTACGTTATCGGTCATGCCAGGTAAAAAGCTTATCTCCAAGCCCCACTTTGCTTGTGATTCTATGAAGTTATATTGAACTTTTTCAAGGTTTTCATTGTAGGAATAATAACGGCAGTCTTGTATGACTTTATTATAAAATAGCCCACAAATTTCTTCATGTAATTTTGATGGTAATTCTTTGCTTATGTAAATCAAGTAAACATTAACTACCCTTCTACGGCCAACTTGTTCACATTTATTAAAAACTTCTATTCTGATGTTTGCCATGTAATATTGTGAAAGACTTTAATATATCATAGCATAAGAAACTGCGAGCACATTTATATTTTAAATAATTTCTATACAATAAAAGTGTTGTATTAATTGTTACTGTTAGTGGGAAGAGTTTTTACTGTTAATGTGAATGAGTCCCTTTTTGATGTTCTGGTTCAGCACATATTTTCTGAATATGAAAGAGAAAAAATTCCCGAGATAAAGATCATACTTCCCTGCAAGAGGGATGTGATAGCATTGCTGAGTGCATTCAAGAATTACAGAACTATAATTTTGCCAGAGATAGTTTCACTAGAAAACATTGATGAAGAAGATTTAATATTAAATCTTGATAGAGTTAAAGTTATTAACCCGACAAAGAGAACGCTGCTACTCATTCAATTTATATTGGAGTGGAATAAAAAACACAATGATAGTTTTCCAATCGATCTAGTTTACAGTTTGCCGTCATTACTTCAATATACCCAAATAGCGGATTGTTATCAGCTTGATGAGCATTCAAAGAAAATGGAGAATTTCATAAACTTACTTATCAAAACTTGGAGTAACACTTTAAAAAATTTAGGAGTAGTAGATATACTAAAGCATAAGAGTGACTACATAAACAATATGATAGCCTCCCTGAATAAAGATCATATGCTGATCTTTATTGGAATTGGAAAGGAGGAGATTTATAAGTTGTTGATTAAAGCTGTATACGACCTGCCATTTGGAAAGATAATTTTACCTAATCTGAATTTGAAAATTAAAGAGAAAGATTGGCAATCACTTGATAAAAAACATTATCAATATTGCCTGAAAGATCTGCTCGATTATTTAAGTATAGGCAGAGAGGATGTAAGTTTTCTGCCAGAAGCGTGTTCTGATTTCATTCCAGTGTCCAGACACTCGGATCCAGAAAACTTAACTTTAAATGAGTGCACCAGGTGGCTGTACAATAGAAACTGGATTCCAGTGTCAAGCACTGGAATGACATCATCTACTACTCAAATTACCTGCAAATTACAATGTTCGTACACTAAAAATCAGAGGGCTGGGATGACAGGCAGTCCTGAACTAGATTATGTCTTTGATACAACTGCCGATCTAAGTAAAGTTAGTAATGGATATATTGGCAATATTGAAGTCATCACTTGTGATTCCAGAGAGGAAGAAGCACAGGTGACGTCACTAATTATGGAGAATGAAGGTTATGAAAACGTTTCTTTGTTTGTTTTTGATAAATTACTTGCAGTTCGTATGGTGTGCCCCATATCGAAAAACTATTCTTATGTGACGCTTCTGCTTTATAGTATTGAGATTTTGAACTCAAAATGGAACGGTGTGGCATTGCTTTCTCTTCTTAAACATAGGCTAGTGACTTTTGGTTACGCTCAAGAAGAGTACACTCGTATTTTATCTGAGTTTGAGATAGAAGTATTGCGTAGCTTTGATATAAATGGTCTTAAGGATATTATCAACGCTATTAGTACTTGTAAAAAGCTAAGATATAAAGAAGATATATTAATTATTATCAGTAGATTAGAAACTATATTTAATCTTTTACTTAATCTTATAAATTATCCTATTTCTGATATAGCAGCAGCTCATTTACAGTGTGTTAATGTGCTTTCTAATGTGAATTTTCTAGAGCTAAATGGTGAAATAGGTAATTTTACTCGTGATTTCTTAAATGCATGTGACGGTATAGCAATTGAGTGTTCCTTAGAGTTATATAGTCAAATCCTGATATTATTTTTAAAAAGGAAGTTTTTTTCTCCAGAAAATAACTTTGATAAATTTAGCTTATATCAAAATAAAGTTGTAATACTTGCTGGATTTAATGATATACCAAATTTTCAGAATCCGTTTTTGAGTGCACTGAATAGAGAAAAATTTAACCTTCCTTCTGTGCAAGAAGAGCAAGGGTACTTTTTGTATACTTTGCGCAATTTATTTGGTGCCGGCAAGGTTTATATTACGAGGCTAGTGAGTGATAGAAAATCAATTCTATTGCGCCGTTTGGAAGTTCTGTTACAAGAACCAAAATATCCTTATCGCAATTGGCTAAGAATATTAAATACACCTAAGTGCATTGTTCCATGTACTCAGCCTATGCCAAAACCTCAAGCCAAAGTCAGAGAAGAAAAAATGCAAGTGATGTCTTGCAGTGCGGTAGAAAAACTGATTCGTAACCCTTATTCATTTTATGTTGAATACATACTGAACCTTAGACAGTTGAAAGACTTAAATTTTAAGCCATCGATATTGGAGTTTGGCACTATGGTACACAATATTCTTGCAAGATATTTACGCAACGAAAAGTCGCTGATGAATATTGCACGAGAAATATTCTCGTCTAATCGATTCCACTTTTCAAATATGTGGTGGGTAAGGTTGCAGAGGATAATTCAATCTTTTGTTGAGTTTGATAGGACTGGAAACAATCAAGTTGAGTTGGAGAAGAGCTTTTCCTATCCGATATTTCATATTCCAGCGCGTGACACACAACTGCGCGGATGCTGTACAACTTCCACTAAGAATAAGGGTGTCATCCCAGTGCTTGACTACTTGGATCCAGAAAATTTGATTGCAAATGAACACACCAGACAATTGTGTAATAAGAGCTGGTCAGATACTCGAATGACAGAAGAAATTTTATTGACAGCAAGATGTGATAGAGTTGAGTATCTACCAGGTGGGCAAGTAGCAATTATAGACTATAAACTTGGTTCACCACCTTCCAATGAGGAAGTTATGTCAGGATTTTTCCCGCAATTAATTTTACAAGCTTTAGCAGTGGAATACACAACAAAAAAAGAAGTCTCGGAGCTTGCTTATTGGAAACTTGATTATGATAAAATAAAGGTTATTGCTTTGAAAGATTATAGACAAAAAATGCATGAATTTCAGAATATTCTACCAGATTTCTTATCTAATTATTTAAGAGATACTACTCCCTTCATTGCCTCTCCTTATTTTGATAAATTCCTGAGATTTAACATCTACAAACAACTAGAAAGGATAGGGGAGTGGTTATAAATTATATCTCCTCTCATCCAGATCAAAATAGCTGGTTGTACAGCTGGTTTACTAAGTGCAGTAGGAGAATTACTAGATTGTGATATAGACTCATCTTTGCTAGACTCAAACAACCATAAAAAAACACTAAAAAGTGATTCAATCAATTTTAGCCATTAAAACTTGAATAGTGGCTAAAATAGCTTTAAATTGTATATTTATTTTAGAGGGGTATATGCCATCACAAAAACAGCTAAATGCGCAGCTAATTGATGCTGCTAAAAAAGGACAGCTAGATTTTGTTCAGCAAGCTATACAGGGTGGAGCAATTATTAATACAATAGATGATGATTATGGGAGAACTGCTTTAATATGGGCTGCTGACAATGGTCAACTAGAGATATTACAATACTTGATAGAAGAGGGAGCAAATGTTAATGCAGAATCTCCGGGAAACATAACTGCTCTAATTCATGCTGCTGCCCATGGTCATCTTGAGGTAGTACAACTTCTAATAGCAAATGGAGCTGATTTAAATGTGAAACGTAAAGGTCAATTCTCTGCCCTAACATATGCTATTGTAAATGGCCATACGGAGATAGCAAAGCTTCTAACTAGATATCATTTAATAGCTAATCTTGATATGTCAATACCTCGCTTACCTATTCCTACTTGTATACCAGAGTTATCATCTTATTGGTATGACTGTAAGGATGAGCTCAATAAAATGAAGGAAGAAGATAGTGAATTATATAATTTTCTTGTAAGTAAGAGAATTAATGAACAGGTAAGAATTTGGACAGAGAGTGAGACAATACGAAATATTTCACAAGATAGATTAAATATAGAATACTCAATCTATGCTAAAGATTTAACAGGTAAAATAGAATTAGTGATATTTTTTCTTAACAACAGGGAAATAATCAATTCTTTATCGCGGTATTATAAGGTAAGAATTCAAACAATTGATCAGGTAAAAAGGCTACTTGATCGTTTCACAAGAGAACATGTAGAGCTTGAAGTAGAAATTGTTCCAGCACAATTAAACTTTAATACTCAAGAGTTACAACCCCCTAAACTAAAAACATTATCATTTGCACAAATGATTAACAATCATGCAGGATTATTTTCAGCTGCCAAAAATGGTCAATTAGAAACAGTAAGATACCTGATAGAAAAACAGAAAGAAGATATTAATTCAACAGATCACTATGGAAGAACTGCTCTAATGTGGGCTGCTGGAAGTGGCTATTTAGAGGTAGTAAAGTACCTGATAGAAACAGCAAAAGCAAATGTTAATGTGAAAGATGGCTATGAAAACACTGCTCTGAATTATGCTACTAGAAACGGGCATTTAGATGTAAAAGAATATCTGAAAAGTCATATACAAAAAGAGCTACGGAAGAAATACGTCTGCATTGGTGTTAGTGGTATAGTAGGTTATGTTGCAGGTATGACAATATCATGTTCTGCGGGAGCAGTGATTACAGTTTGTGCAGCATCAGCGACCGTTAGTCTAGCGTTAGGTGCAATGTTGGGTTATATGATTGTAGAAGTAAAAAAAGAGAAAGCAAACAAAGGTATAGCTTCTGCGCTTAAAGATGTTTTCACTATTCAAGCTCTAAGTAGAATAGCCTTATAGAGAGTGAAAGTAGGTTTATTGCTTAAGGTTGCATGATTGCCTTAATAACAATAAAAAAATAATAGAAGCAAAAGATATGGCTTGAAAATTTTCTAAGGTCTTCACTAAAAATGTCTCAACTTGACACTGAAATACAATTTGATTTAATTAATTCATATATGTAGTGTCAAGCACTAGAATGAGGAAATATGGATAAAAAAGTTAGAATAGAATCAGATAGCTTAGGAGAAGTAAAAGTACCAAGTGAACATTACTGGGGAGCGCAGACTCAGCGTTCTTTGGAAAATTTCAAAATTGGTACAGAGAAAATGCCAGAGTTTCTGATTAAAGCGCTAGCAATAGTAAAACTTGCAGCAGCACGTGTTAACATGAAGCAGGGTAGCATAGATAATAGAGTAGGGGATGCAATCTGCTCAGCTGCAAAGGAAATAATAGACGGTAAATTTAATAATCAATTTCCACTTGTTGTTTGGCAAACCGGGTCTGGAACTCAGACTAACATGAATATGAATGAAGTGATCAGCAATCGTGCAATAGAAATTTTGGGCGGTGATTTAGGTAGTAAGTCTCCAGTGCATCCAAATGATCATGTAAACTGTGGTCAGTCATCAAATGACACTTTTCCAACAGCAATGCATATAGCAGTAGCAGAGCAAATAAACCGCTTGCTTATTCCCAATCTTGAAGAATTATATAAAGCGCTAAATAATAAGGTTCATGAATTTAAAGATATAATAAAAGTAGGGCGTACTCATCTGCAAGATGCAACTCCTCTAACACTTGGGCAGGAATTTTCTGGCTATGCAGTTCAGATTAAAAAGGGAATAGAGAGAGTAAAGTCAACTCTGATCAATGTATATGAACTTGCACAAGGTGGCACCGCGGTTGGCACGGGAATCAATACTAAAAAGGGTTTTGCTGAGGATTTTGCTAAAGAAGTGGCAAAAATCACTAATTTTCCATTTATTTCAGCAAAAAATAAGTTTGAAGCACTAGCAGCAAATGATGCTTTAGTTGAGCTCAGTGGAGCACTCAATACAGTAGCAGTAAGCTTGATGAAAATTGCAAATGATATAAGGCTACTTGGTTCTGGTCCAAGATGCGGAATTGGAGAAATAATGTTACCAGAAAATGAGCCTGGCTCTTCAATCATGCCGGGTAAGGTGAATCCAACTCAATGCGAAGCGGTGACTATGGTATGTGCTCAAGTTATGGGAAATCATGTTGCCGTGACAATTGGTGGCTCAAATGGTCACTTTGAATTGAACGTGTTTAAGCCGGTGATAATTTACAATGTTTTGCAGTCTATAAGACTTTTAGCTGATGCAAGTTTAAATTTTGCAGAGAAATGCGTAGTTGATATTAAAGCAAACGAAGAAAGAATAAAGGATTTACTAAATCAGTCGTTAATGCTAGTTACTATATTAAATACGCATATAGGATATGACAATGCAGCAAAAATAGCGAAGCTTGCTTATAAAGAAAATATCACTCTAAAAGAAGCAGCAGCAAAACTTCAACTGCTCACTGAGGAGGAGTTTGAAAGGATAGTGAAACCAGAGGAGATGGTAGGTTAAACTACCACCTTTTTTAGGGTTCTGTCGCATTTGTAGGGAAGTAGAAAGAAGAATGATATAATTGTCTAAAGAAAAAGCAAAGATGTTTCGTATCAATCAAAAATTGTTGCCATATTTCAAAGGATTTAGCTTTTCAGCGGATGTTATAGCCCTTTTCATAATAGTGGGAACAAATGAAGGAAAGCAGAGTCGACAGCCTGGCGAAAAGATTTAAAAAGAGGAATGTTTTTCCTGATTCTGTTTTTATAGGAAACCAATGGTGCTCAATTTTATTGAAATCTGGAGAATATGGCGGTAGATACAGAATATCTACACCAACACTTTTGGCAAATTCAACAGTCTTTTTAGACTTATGAAAAGTTGCATTATCCAAAATCACCGTTTGTCCAGGATGTAAAATTGGTACAAGAAATTGCTCAAACCAGCCATTAAAAACCTCTGTATCACAATAGCCTTCGAAGGTCATAGGTGCAACGATTTTTCCCTTATTTAAAGCTGCAATCATGCTAACTCTCTGAGTTTTCTTACCTGATTTTAGTGCATTCTCCTTTTCTGCAATATCCATATAGGTAATCTTCTGTATTGTCTATACCGGATTCATCAATATATACCAAATTTTTATGGGACTTTGCCGATATGATTTTCAAAAATTGAGCTCGTTTTTCTTCGTTTCTTTCTTTATATCCATAAGTCTTTTTTTGCGTGTAAATCCAATTTTTTTTAGAGCTCTATGAATCGTTTGACGACTTATATTTCCCCAGAGTTTGGCCACCTCTGATTGTGTTTTACCGCCGTATTTTTTTATAAATTCTGCAAATGAATTCCAATCAGTGATTTTATGATTATAGCCTCTATTCCCCAGTTTCTTCGATTCCTGTTTCTTTCCGCCTTTTCTCCCATTTGTATAATGTTACTCTACCGATTTTGAACCTCTTTGCTACTGCTGTTTTACTCTCTCCTTCATCTAACGCCTGCATGGCTTTTTTCCTTAAGTCATAACTGTATGCTGCTGGCACTTTTACCTTCTTATTACCCTAAGTCTCTATTTTATCATGTTTCTACTATTATGAGAAGGACTATATCTGTATACATGAAATGTCGATTCTCTTTGAGCTATCGAGATTTGGAAGAAATGATTACTATAAAATTTAAGTTGTGTAAAGGATAAAAAGTTATCCTTTACACAGAGTTCTTTCCCAAATTAGCGATTCCAATCTATTTCTATATGGTAAGTTTAATATAGATTAATACTATGTAAAGCATAATTTTATGTTTACATGAATTTTTCTGAAAGTTCAATTTAGTATTAGCTTTTCAATATCGTCAACTGCAAGACCAGTGGATTCAGCGATTAGGTTAACAGTTACGCCAGCTTTAAGTAGATTTTTTGCTATTTCAATCTCTCTTGTCTTTTTACCTTCCTCTCTACCTTCTTCTTTAGCGTCATCAAGTTTTTGAGCGAGGACGGCTTTTTCATCACGAATACGCTTTATTTCTTGCTCATAGGCTATAAATTCTTTCTCTGACCAGTTAAATTGGTTTAGCTCTTCATATGCTTTTTTGATTATTACATCACTTCCTATTATTTTTTCTAGCTCTTCTTCACTAGTCTCATCTGCATATTTAAAGAAGTAGACCCATTTCTCGACTATATTTGAAAGTTGATCTTCCTTATTTTTTGGAAATTTTGGCAGTTCAATAAATGTAAAATAAAAATCTTTTAAATCGTGTTCATTAGTCTGTTCATCTCTAATAGTATGCTTTGATTTATACTCAGACTTATTTGGAAACAGAATACAATCTGCTATAGCAATGAAGATAATTTCTTTGAGATCATGATATTGATCACCTTTATCAGCTTGCCTTGAATACGCTTTAGCAGCGTAGTATTGAGCGCGTTTTTCAAATCCTTTAGTTTTTGCAACTTGGTCAGGTAAGGAAGCAATATTACTACTACTCCCTCCCTTAGAAACGCAGCATGCAGGTTTCCCCACACTACGCTTGAGTCCCTTATCTAAGTTCTTCTTTTCTCGAACCGGCTTGTCTTTCATAAATCCTCAGAATACATCAACTTTAGTGGTGACACTAACAGTAGAGAACCTTCTCTTGAAAAGGAGCTTGCTAACATTCTTGTTCGTTTTACTCTCTCATCAAAATACTTTTTCCATTTTAAGTCAAGGGGATTTGCATCCGCTCTGATTTTAACATGTCGTCTGATAGGTATATCAATCAGCTTTAGCAGTCTTAAATACCGTATCTCTTTTGGTTTGTTCTTGCATATGGGTGCAGCAAAAACCCATTGTCGTTGACCCATTACTTTGAAGTAACGATTCTTTATCCAACGTAATCCTTTACGAGGATGTCTTTTCTTTGCCCATTTCCATAAACTATGCCAAATTTCATTGTCGATTTTTCTAAACGCTTTTTTAGCACACACATGGTGATAGTAATTTCCCCATCCTCTCAGTAGAGAGTTGAGTGACTTAATTACTATAGCCTGAGTGTTCGCTATATTTGCTTTTATCAATGTACGTGCTTGATTAAGAAGTTTTTTAATACTTTCTTTCGAAGGTTTAATAATTAACTTCTTATTATATCTACGTACATTACAACCAAGAAAGTCAAACCCTGTTGTAATAAATGTAATCTTTGTCTTCTCTTCTGACAGAGCTAGACCTCTCTCATGAAGGAAAGATGATACTAATGGCTTAACTTCATTTTCCAGTAGTTCATGTGTAAAACCTGAAATAATAAGGAGAGTAGACCGGCGGAGCTTCCCCACCAGTCTCTCGCAGAACTGCACGGAAACCTCTCGACTTATACAGCTCCCATTATTTAGCCTTTTGATCCTAACCCAAGTGTCCAATGATAGAAAATACTTGGAGACCTCTTTCTCACTTTTCCTAGAAATTGCTTTGCTAGTCTTCCGTGATCACGAAGTTTCTTATATTTTGTCCTGACCCATCTTATGAGGTATCTCTCTATATTTCTGAGAGATGGATACATCTCTGATTTATAAAACCTGCCATAGTACTGAAACCAGCCTCTGACTATTGGATCTATTTTCTTCGATATTTCCTCTAGTGTGGTCCATGTAATCCGATGTATTCTCCATGACTTTATGGTTTTCTTGATCTTCTTCTTGGCTTTGTTACTAATTGCAGGTAGAAATGAGATGAAATAATTCCTCATCTTATTCTTTGCTACTCTAGGTCTAAAAGTATAACCTAGAAAATCAAAGCTTTGTTTAGGAAATTGTTCTTTTCTATCATCATCCTTACTGTACACAATCTGTGTCTTTTCAGGATGTAACTTCAATTTACACTTAGCCAATCTTTCTTCAATCATTACTTTCATAAATCCTGCCTGTCTTTTAGTTCTGCAGTGCACTATCGCATCATCTACATATCTTTCAAATGGTACTGTTGGATAATTTTGTTTCATCCACATATCAAACGCATGGTGCATAAATATGCTTGAAATGATTGGGCTTATTGAACCTCCTTGCGGAACTCCTTTATCCCTTGTTACCCTACTGCCATCTGCTTGCTGAATGGGGGCTTTCATCACTGCCATTAAGTTAAGGGAAAGAGAAGTTAAGATTGGACAAAAAATTTGAAGTGATTGATAATTATGGTAAATACTAGGGTGAATTTTTAAGAAAAGGGAGTCTGAAAAGTGCAAGTTATTTAAAAAAGTAATAATTGCAGGTTATTTTGCAAAGAATGTACTAATGCAATGATACTGAAAAGATATCTTGAATTTAAAACACATGTTTTCTAGCTCTTTTCTGGTAGTTGAGTGAACGAATATCAGATATCTTATGACGATCAACTCTTCTCCCTTTTCTCACCACTAAAGTGTTCATCAAAAATAACTGTGATAGTTGATCCATAATGCAGTCTATGTCTGACTCTGTAGAAAAAATATCAAAGGCTAAGTTTTTAATCGCATTAAATGAGACAGATTTATTGATGCTTTTTTTTAGTTTACTATTCTGTGAGCTCAATGTCTCTTCATCATCTTCTATCATGATACTTTCTAGATTACTGATGAAGATAGTTGACCAAAAATCCTGCTTGATAGTTTCAATACTTTTTCCTGTGAAATTCTCTAAATTTAATCTTCCCTTCAGCCTAGAAAAAAATGTTTCTACTCCCCAGCGCAAGTAATATAATCTCTCAAACTCTTCAACTGTAAAACGTTTCTCATCTAACAGAGATGTTACTAACACTTCAACTTCGCCAGAAGAAAGTATTATTTTGACTAACCTGAATTTCATCTCATCAGGTAATCCTAGCTTTCGTAGCTGTCTTGCTACTTTAATAGGTGCGGTAGACACTACCACCGTACTAGATGGGCTTTCCGGCTTAAACATAGCGTTTATTTCATTGAAAGACGAACTTGAACAGCGAATTATATAATTGATTTTCCTTCCTGTAAGCTCAGCAAGAAATCGATAAGATACGTATCCTCTATCACAGATTAACAAATCGTCTGATTTTATGGATTCAAGCATACCGATTGCTAAATCAACCTCATAGCTGTCACCTCTACTTAGCACAGATTTTATTGCAATATTATTTAGCACATCGTAACAAACTTCAAAGGTTGCACTTGTATAGTCTTCAAATCTCTGGATTCCATTCCATACTGCTCTTGAGCTAAACTCACCTATTATTTTGTCGCTCTTTGGCAGAATCAGTATTGAAGCATCAAATGCAAGTACTCTGAAGCCATGGTGGGTTTTAAATTCCTGATCTTGGTAGTATAGGGAAACTATATCATCATTTAACTCTGAAAACGCAGTATGTTTTAGCTTCTTTCTTGCTTGAGTAAATGCACTTGCCGTAATTGTATAATCTTTTCTTGTATGCAGAACAAACTCATTAAGCATCACTTGTAATGACTTTACACTCTTTCTAAAAATCAGGAGAAATACATTAACGAAGGGCAGCTTTCTTTTTCGTGAGAAGTCTTTTGAGGATGCTCTGTGTGCGTTTATAAAGTTTAAACTCATCAATTTATTTTTTATAAACATGATTATTCTTTTTTTTACTCATGTCATTACTTCTTTTAATTTGTGAATCTTACCTGATTTTATAATACAGTTCATCACTTTTCCTTAACTTAATGGCAGTGGGGCTTTCATCACTGCCATTAAGTTAAGGGAAAGAGAAGTTAAGATTGGACAAAAAATTTGAAGTGATTGATAATTATGGTAAATACTAGGGTGAATTTTTAAGAAAAGGGAGTCTGAAAAGTGCAAGTTATTTAAAAAAGTAATAATTGCAGGTTATTTTGCAAAGAATGTACTAATGCAATGATACTGAAAAGATATCTTGAATTTAAAACACATGTTTTCTAGCTCTTTTCTGGTAGTTGAGTGAACGAATATCAGATATCTTATGACGATCAACTCTTCTCCCTTTTCTCACCACTAAAGTGTTCATCAAAAATAACTGTGATAGTCGATCCATAATGCAGTCTATGTCTGACTCTGTAGAAAAAATATCAAAGGCTAAGTTTTTAATCGCATTAAATGAGACAGATTTATTGATGCTTTTTTTTAGTTTACTATTCTGTGAGCTCAATGTCTCTTCATCATCTTCTATCATGATACTTTCTAGATTACTGATGAAGATAGTTGACCAAAAATCCTGCTTGATAGTTTCAATACTTTTTCCTGTGAAATTCTCTAAATTTAATCTTCCCTTCAGCCTAGAAAAAAATGTTTCTACTCCCCAGCGCAAGTAATATAATCTCTCAAACTCTTCAACTGTAAAACGTTTCTCATCTAACAGAGATGTTACTAACACTTCAACTTCGCCAGAAGAAAGTATTATTTTGACTAACCTGAATTTCATCTCATCAGGTAATCCTAGCTTTCGTAGCTGTCTTGCTACTTTAATAGGTGCGGTAGACACTACCACCGTACTAGATGGGCTTTCCGGCTTAAACATAGCGTTTATTTCATTGAAAGACGAACTTGAACAGCGAATTATATAATTGATTTTCCTTCCTGTAAGCTCAGCAAGAAATCGATAAGATACGTATCCTCTATCACAGATTAACAAATCGTCTGATTTTATGGATTCAAGCATACCGATTGCTAAATCAACCTCATAGCTGTCACCTCTACTTAGCACAGATTTTATTGCAATATTATTTAGCATATCGTAGCAAACTTCAAAGGTTGCACTTGTATAGTCTTCAAATCTCTGGATTCCATTCCATACTGCTCTTGAGCTAAACTCACCTATTATTTTGTCGCTCTTTGGCAGAATCAGTATTGAAGCATCAAATGCAAGTACTCTGAAGCCATGGTGGGTTTTAAATTCCTGATCTTGGTAGTATAGGGAAACTATATCATCATTTAACTCTGAAAACGCAGTATGTTTTAGCTTCTTTCTTGCTTGAGTAAATGCACTTGCCGTAATTGTATAATCTTTTCTTGTATGCAGAACAAACTCATTAAGCATCACTTGTAATGACTTTACACTCTTTCTAAAAATCAGGAGAAATACATTAACGAAGGGCAGCTTTCTTTTTCGTGAGAAGTCTTTTGAGGATGCTCTGTGTGCGTTTATAAAGTTTAAACTCATCAATTTATTTTTTATAAACATGATTATTCTTTTTTTTACTCATGTCATTACTTCTTTTAATTTGTGAATCTTACCTGATTTTATAATACAGTTCATCACTTTTCCTTAACTTAATGGCAGTGATAGAAGCCTATCCCTTTTTCTTTGTTGAAATTACTTATCTTGCTGGTGCTGTTACCAATCTAACTGCTTTCGCAACTTCGTTCAATATTGTTGATGGATCTTTATTACTAACAAGTGTTAGATTACCCTCATTACTCATTATAGGATTACCATCACTATTTTTTTCACAAGCATTAAGTACACTTTGCTTTACTTCCTCAATTTGACTTGCCTTATTACTGTTTTTATATGCATACACAGGTGCAGTTATTAAAGCTGCTAATGCAGCAAGAACTACCAAACTAGCAACAAGTGGATGAGCAACTGCAAATGCAGACATTGCAGTAATAGCAGGACTAACAAGTGTTGCAGCCTTTGTTCCAACTGTACCAACAAAAGTTGCATAAGCTGGACTTAAGAAATAAGCAGCCGTAAGCGAAGCTACTGCTGCAATTGCTGCAAAAGTAGCAGCTGTTTTATACGGATGTTCTTTTACAAAATCACGACCCTTACCATAAACGTCTTGAGCTTTACTTTTGATTTTTTCTACTATCGGCATAACTATACTCCTAAAATATTAAAATTTCACTAAGGGGATAGTATGTGGCAAAAAAGAGTTACCTGTCAAGTAAATTAATTTATTTATACATTCTTATTCTGTAATTCAGCGCTTCTGCAATGTGTGCTTTCTTTACCTCTTCACTTTTCGCAAGATCTGCAATGGTTCTTGCGACTCTTAATACACGTGTATAGCCTCGATTGGAAATGTAATTTTCTTTCAGTACGTATTTTAGCAATTCTAACCCTTCCTGATCTGGTTCAGTGAATTTATTTAATGCTTCACCACTGACTTCTGCATTGCAACGAATATTAAATTTACTATAACGCTCAGTTTGAATTTTTCTCGCTGCTATCACCCTTCCTCTTATAACCTCGGTACTTTCTCCCTCCACAGAGATTTCAGGAGAAAGTATGCTAACGTTTGGCATTTCAATGCATATGTCTATTCTATCAAGCAAAGGTCCTGATATTTTATTTCTATAATCTGTGCCGCATTTTGGAGCTTTGTTGCACGATCTACTTGCATCACCTAAGTAACCGCACCTGCAGGGATTCATTGCAGCTATAAGTTGAAAATTAGCTGGATAAGTAATGTGAGCATTTGCACGTGCAATAGTAACTTTTCTATCTTCAAGTGGTTGACGTAGAGAATCAAGCACAAGCCTTGGAAATTCAGGTAGCTCATCAAGAAATAACACACCATTGTGAGCCATGGTGATTTCCCCAGGCTTTGCATTTTTCCCTCCTCCTATCATCGCTGACATCGAGCATGAGTGATGAGGTTCACGAAAGGGACGAGTTACTTTAAATGTTTCGTTACCGGCTTTTGTTATGCTAGAGATAATATTAACATCAATCATCTCTTGTTCAGTCAAATCGGGTAATAGCCCTATAAATCGCTTAGCAAGCATTGATTTTCCAGTACCAGGAGGTCCAACAAGAAGCATATTGTGTCCACCTGCTGCTGCAATTTCAGCTGCTCTTTTTGCAACAACTTGACCTTTAATATCCTTTATATCTGGAACTGAATTTTTTTCTTTGGGTGCAGCGCTATAGTTAAAAGTTACCGGCTGAATTAACTGCTCACCCTTAAAATGTCTGATAATATCGGTTAATTTCTCTATAGCCAGAATAGAAACATTCTTTACCCATAAAGTACTCCATTTCCCCTTGGGCAAATTACTCCTTTATTTACCTGTTTTGCACTGATTGCTGTTGGAAGTACTCCTGAGATTGGTATGACTCTGCTGTCTAGTGCAAGCTCGCCCATAATTATATAAGACTGAACTTTTTCAACTGGTATCACATTCATTACAACAAGTAATCCAACAGCAATAGCTAAGTCATAATGACTACCTTCTTTAAGCAAATCCGCAGGGGAAAGATTAACCGTAATCCTTTTTGGAGGTAACAGAAGATTGATTGAATTTAACGCTGCTCTGATGCGCTCTCTGGATTCTGCAACAGTTTTATCCGGCAGTCCAACAATATTGACTACTAGTACAACATTGCATAATTCTATTATGGCTATTTTGATCAAAATGTGCAAGATTTTTTATGCGAAATACTATATACAAGTGATTGTGATTGATTTCAATTTGATGAATCAACATTCTAATAATATTTTGTTTAGTCTGCCAATCCACTTGATCAAGCTTTGACTCAACGCTTGAGGAAAAGTTTTTCAAGCTATCTGTAACAAGGCTCAATTCTTGTTGTAGTTTTTTTTGATCAATCGTTCTTTCTTTCTCTTCTTCAATTTCTTTCAAATGCTGTTTCATTGTTGTGATTCTTGGTTCAAATTCTTCTTGGCTTATAAACCCTTTGGCATAGCTATCAATAAATTTTTTGATACTTAATCTTAGCTTACTTTCTTGCTTTTCACGTGTTTGATTATGTAAAGGTTTTTTGTTCTCTGATAATCTACGTTGATATTCATTTGCAATCCTATCTGGCTTTTTCAAGATACTCTTGACTTCTTCCCATATCACTCCATCTAATACATCAGTGCGTATTGATTTATTATCGCAGATTTTATTGCCATTGAATTTGCTAGAGTTTGTACCAGAGCAACGATAGTAATAATATGTCGACTTTTTATGAACGTGGTTTGTACCACAATAAGTATATTGACAACGTTGACATACCATTAAACCTTGCAATAAATATGTTTCTCTTCTTTGTCGTACTCTTGCTCTTTGTCTATTTTCAGCTAATTGTGTTTGCACTGAATCAAATAAATTTTCATTGATTATTTTTGGTACTGGAATATAAGTCCAGTTCTCTTTATCACTGTTAAAGCGACCACTTTTAAGTTTACCACAAGTTCCTTTTTTTGACTTTTTTACTTGTGGTTTTGAGCATGTCCTAGTTTTACCATAAGCTGCTTGTCCTATATAAGCAGGATTTTTTAACATGTTCCAAATAGTGCTCCTTTTCCAATACCTTTTTCCTGTTCGTGTTATTACCGGTATCTTATTCAGTTCATGTACAACTTCTCCTATACTTGCTCTTTCTTGGCCAACCCAACTAAATATTTTACGCACTATATTTGCCTCTTCTTCATCAACCTCAAATTTAGCACTTCCTTCACCTACGTGTTTTGCTATGTAGCGATAACCGTAAGGCGCCCTACCCATCACACTTATACACCCAGCTTTGGCCGCATGAAGTTTACCTCTACGGTTTCGTTCCATAATCTTTGCACGTTCATACTCTGCTATTGCTCCCTGAATCTGTAGAAATAAATGGGAATCAGGATTATCATCAAACTTATGATTCAAAAATACTATTTCAGATCCAGCCTTTTTAAACTCTTCGAGTAAGATCATTTGATATGAAAATTTCCGTGATAGCCGATCAGGTGAATGAATGTATATCTTATCAATCTTACCTTCTGCTACTCTATCACGTAAACTCTCTAAGCCAGGACGTTCTAAGTTTGATCCACTGTAGCCATTATCGATGAACCTATGCTCATCTAATAACTCATGTTCATCGCTACTAATGCGACGCTCCAATTCTACAATCTGACTCTCTATCGTATTCTCTTGTGCTTGTTGTCTTGATGAAACTCTTGCATACAAGCTTACCGTTGTCATTTTCTTTCACCTCCTTAGTTCTATATTTCAATAATTGTTCATAAGCATCTGCCAAATATGTACCCGCTAACCTATGAGGTTCATAACGGCAATAAATAGTTAAATCCCCTTTTTGCATGTTTTTCTTCCTGTGAATTTTCTAATAGGTTGGGAGAATTCTTATCAACAGCTAAAAGAAAACTTTTACCATTTTAGACTAAACCAATGGATACCTTATTCAAGGTAGCTGTCTAGTTCACACAAATTCTCCCTAATAAATATACAAGATTTGAAAAAATTATGTCCAAAAAATCTTTGCTTAAATTATCATATTATATATGATATAGCTTATTTAAAGTATCATGAATGTTTATCCAAGTAATGAATTCTGGGAGAGTGATTTAGAAGTTCCTGTTAACCTCTTACTAGAACGTTTTCAGGATTCTAATGTACGTCAATCTTGGTTAGATTCCCTTTCTGGTAAACAACTTAGCATCATTTTTCAGCATTGCTTTAAAAATCATTTAAATGGGCAACTTTTTCAGGACGGAAATTATGACGATAGATCCACTCAACAAAAACGTAAGATACTTACCAGTTACTCTGACTCTCTTTTTGACTATTATCTCATTAGCTACTTTGATCGTACAAAACTTGAGGCTACAGTTAGTGAAGTAGCAAGATTTGCTCTGACTGAGAAGTTAATGAGATCGTACCTGGTAAAAAACAATACCAAGTATGATAAAAGATCCTTATTGTTTTTACTATTTCACATAAATTGTGAACTTCTAAAATCTGTCTATCACTTTGATAAAGTACAAAAGAAAGGTTTCGTATCATTTGCTTTACAGAAATCACCAAGACAAATACATACTTCATTTAAGGAATTTATGTCACGAGAAGCCGTAGAGCAGATACTTAAGGATGATGACCAGTTGCAGGGTTTTTTCCATCATCAAGATCGAATATATATGTTTGTACGTCGAGGAAGTGACATGGATTTACTGCTTAATTCAAACAAAGTTGTTCATGGTCATAAACCTGAGTGGATGATTTTAGACTTTTCTCTTGATGGCACTCAGGTTAATCTCTGTGCTAAAAATACTAACAAGGCTGTGGAAATAGCAAATAGCATTGTAAGTGGGTATTTTGACTGCGAATGTACTTTTGTAAGTATACAAGATAAGAACTTTCCATTACAAGTGCACAAATTTCTTCAAGCATGTATAGATGGTTCTGACTCTGACATTTGTATATTTGAGTTAAATTTTAAGTCAGATTATTTTAAAAATAGTAATACATATCTTACTTTGAGTGTAAAGCCATATGATCCTATTGCACCAGAGTTACATATTTTAAAGCCAGCTATTGGCAACATACTACAATCTATTCAATCAGCTAAAGTAATGTTCCAAAACAAAAAGGTAACATTTTCTTTCAAAATAAGTGGGGAAGTTTATTATTCAGAGCATCCACTCAATAAAAAAGAAAGAGAGGACCTGAAGAAACATATGGAACAATCTTATGGTCTTAAAATTCTTTCACGAGCAAATTGCTGATCTTTTAAGTTCAAATAGTTCTTGGGTAAATCCAAGCCAAAATCATATTAAAGCAGCAAGATACTTATTTGATCTTGGATGGATAAAAATTCAAGAAAGGTATTATATTGTTTGTTCTCGTGAGGAAGATCGTCTTGATTGGCCAAATGTAGTTGATCCAAGTTGTAGTAATGAGATTTTTATTGATTCAGACTTTGATGAAGCATGTGATGACGCTATTTGTGAAAACTGTTCTCGTCATATTTTACCTAACACTTATCAAAAACAGAGATTTCATCTCTTATCCATATACTTAAATACAGAAAAGGTCATAGACTGGTTTGAAACAAAGTTGAATGATTCAAGACTTATGTGGGAAAAAGTGGAACAAGGAGTTTATTATATTTGTAATCAAGGTCGTATTGTAAATCTAATAATCCTTGATTTTTGTACTGATGCGATATTTTTAACTATAGATAAACTTAGAGTCCACCCTACAGTTCTCATCACTCTAAAAAAAGATATACCAAATCTATTACTGAATCTATATGTAGTGCCAATGGTGAAACTGTTTTGTCAGCTTAAGACTGTAACTGAGATCATACGCGTCAAGTTAAGGAAATAAAGGTATGAAAGAGATAGAATAATAAGGTATAAGTTCTCCCAGATATACTTTTAGTGAGAGAACCAATGAATAAAATAACTAGCTTATCAAAAAAGCTCAAAGAATTTTTTAATGAAAAAGCAGAGAAAATCTCAATTACAACAAGGTTTATAAAAAGAAAGAGAAAGCTAAAAGGTTCATCATTCGTAAAAGCCATGGTCTTGGGTAATATAGGAGTTGATAATTGTAGCGTAGAAACAATGTGTCAATTACTAAACGAGGACTCGATAGATATAACAAAACAAGGTTTGGATTTTAGATTTACTGAAGAAGCAGTGGAATTTATGAAAAGGATGTATAATGAATCTGTGATTCTCTTTAAAAATATCTTGCAAGTTGATTGCAAAATCTTACAGCAATTTAATAGTGTTAAATTATTGGACAGTAGCTATATTACTCTACCTAACAGTATGGAAGAGATGTATAAAGGTTATGGTACTAGCTACAGTGGCTATGAAAGCAATACTAAGTATGGAATAAAGTTACAATTAGTTTTCGACTACATGAATCAGATAATAGACCAACTTAATTTAACGGAGGGGGTAAGATCAGACCCACTGCCATTAAGTTAAGGAAAAGTGATGAACTGTATTATAAAATCAGGTAAGATTCACAAATTAAAAGAAGTAATGACATGAGTAAAAAAAAGAATAATCATGTTTATAAAAAATAAATTGATGAGTTTAAACTTTATAAACGCACACAGAGCATCCTCAAAAGACTTCTCACGAAAAAGAAAGCTGCCCTTCGTTAATGTATTTCTCCTGATTTTTAGAAAGAGTGTAAAGTCATTACAAGTGATGCTTAATGAGTTTGTTCTGCATACAAGAAAAGATTATACAATTACGGCAAGTGCATTTACTCAAGCAAGAAAGAAGCTAAAACATACTGCGTTTTCAGAGTTAAATGATGATATAGTTTCCCTATACTACCAAGATCAGGAATTTAAAACCCACCATGGCTTCAGAGTACTTGCATTTGATGCTTCAATACTGATTCTGCCAAAGAGCGACAAAATAATAGGTGAGTTTAGCTCAAGAGCAGTATGGAATGGAATCCAGAGATTTGAAGACTATACAAGTGCAACCTTTGAAGTTTGCTACGATGTGCTAAATAATATTGCAATAAAATCTGTGCTAAGTAGAGGTGACAGCTATGAGGTTGATTTAGCAATCGGTATGCTTGAATCCATAAAATCAGACGATTTGTTAATCTGTGATAGAGGATACGTATCTTATCGATTTCTTGCTGAGCTTACAGGAAGGAAAATCAATTATATAATTCGCTGTTCAAGTTCGTCTTTCAATGAAATAAACGCTATGTTTAAGCCGGAAAGCCCATCTAGTACGGTGGTAGTGTCTACCGCACCTATTAAAGTAGCAAGACAGCTACGAAAGCTAGGATTACCTGATGAGATGAAATTCAGGTTAGTCAAAATAATACTTTCTTCTGGCGAAGTTGAAGTGTTAGTAACATCTCTGTTAGATGAGAAACGTTTTACAGTTGAAGAGTTTGAGAGATTATATTACTTGCGCTGGGGAGTAGAAACATTTTTTTCTAGGCTGAAGGGAAGATTAAATTTAGAGAATTTCACAGGAAAAAGTATTGAAACTATCAAGCAGGATTTTTGGTCAACTATCTTCATCAGTAATCTAGAAAGTATCATGATAGAAGATGATGAAGAGACATTGAGCTCACAGAATAGTAAACTAAAAAAAAGCATCAATAAATCTGTCTCATTTAATGCGATTAAAAACTTAGCCTTTGATATTTTTTCTACAGAGTCAGACATAGACTGCATTATGGATCGACTATCACAGTTATTTTTGATGAACACTTTAGTGGTGAGAAAAGGGAGAAGAGTTGATCGTCATAAGATATCTGATATTCGTTCACTCAACTACCAGAAAAGAGCTAGAAAACATGTGTTTTAAATTCAAGATATCTTTTCAGTATCATTGCATTAGTACATTCTTTGCAAAATAACCTGCAATTATTACTTTTTTAAATAACTTGCACTTTTCAGACTCCCTTTTCTTAAAAATTCACCCTAGTATTTACCATAATTATCAATCACTTCAAATTTTTTGTCCAATCTTAACTTCTCTTTCCCTTAACTTAATGGCAGTGGGGCTTTCATCCACCTCTCAACATACAGTATGACCCATTTGCAGTCTGTGTGTTTCTTGATAGCCTGCAGTGCTAAATCGTGGTCCAGATTGTCGAAAAATCCAGATATATCAAGATCTACCGTCCAATCATTTTTCCAACATCTCTTCCGTGCTGTGTATACCGCATCCAGCGCAGACTTATTTGGTCTATAACCATATGAATCTTCGTGAAATTTCGGTTCTACTAACGGCTCAAGATACATTGTAGCTGCTGTTTGCGCTATTCTGTCGAATACTGAAGGCACACATAAAATTCTTTGCCCTCCTGTATCTTTTGGTATCGCAACAGCTTTTACCGGCTCTGGAAAATAACTTCCGGATGACATCCGATTCCATAATTTGTATAGATTATCCTTTAGATTTTCTTCAAACTTTGTTATCGAGACCTCATCTACACCTGCTGCACCTTTATTTTTCGATACTTGTTTATAAGCTCTCCAAATAAGTTGCTTCGGTATATCAAAAGACTTTGTTTTATTCATTAACTCCTCCCTTTCGGTTGATAAATAATTAAAACTAAATAACTTAGCCCCTTCACTCCATTTCCATTACAGAAACTTCTTCGCTACTACGAGCTAATCCGCCCCTGTTTTTCGCATCGGTACTCTCATCCTCAGAGATCAGCTCTTTGGACTTCTCCCTTTTCATCGAAACGACAGGTTCCCGTAGTTCCATGCAATAGCCTAAAATAGATTCACGCCACTTTTATGCCGGACGCCACCTACCCAGTAAACAAGCTCCCAGTAGATTCATCCCAGGTTAACGACTACCCCCTGGTTTTGACGTCGTCTCTACGCTTTCGACACTTCATCAGTGGTTCACTTGCGTTCGTCTCTCTATTTCATACATGACACATAATTGTGCCTTTTCCATAACGCTCACTACCTTAGCTCTTTACCAAAGCAGCTTATGGCTGTTTGAAGCCTGCTCTTGCAAACCGGCTCCGAGGGGCCCTCCCTCATCTACTGCACAGCTTCAACACTTTCCGTGTTTCTACGGCGCACTGTCATCTGCGTACCTAATTACATTCACTCCACTTCTGATTTTTCCTCTTCTTTTGCTACCTAATTTATCAAAGCGACTTTCTAATAACTGTTCAAGACCATCTAAGGTAAAGTTAGCTAGTATTGGAGAAATTATACCTCCTTGCGGAGTGCCAGCAGTTGTGGGATACAAGGTTTTTGACTCTAGGAAACCAGCCTTTAACCAACTATGCAGAATTTTCTTCTCCATAGGAATATGCTTCATAAGCCATTCATGGTTAATGTTGTCAAAGCACCCTTTGATATCACCTTCTAGTATCCATTGTGGTCGATTGCGTCTTGCCAGTAATAAGTGACAAGCAGCAATAGCATCCGCGCAGGATCTTTTAGGTCTAAAGCCATAGGAGTGACGGTCGCTGATCGTTTCAGATACTGGCTCCAGGGCAAACAGATATAATGCTTGCATGGCTCTATCTTTTATCGTTGGTATTCCAAGAGGTCTTCTTTTGCCATTAGATTTACTGATATAAATCCGTTTTAGCGGAGAAGGTTTATATCCTCTTTGCTTTAACTGCTTTATTCCTTGAAATTTAGCATTGCAAGTTGACCATAGTTGACGATCTACACCCGCTGTGTTTTTTCCTTGGTTTTCAGTTACTCTCTTAACAGCCAAAGCTTTTCCGCTAAAAGAGCGTGTGAGAAGATGTTGTAAAGCTTTTACCTTACCCCATCTTCCTTCTTGGACAGCCTTAACAATACGTCTTTGTAGCCTTATAACAACTTTTGGCACTTCTTCCATGGCAATTGCTTCCATGCTTCGGAGTTGTCGGTAGGTGCACTTACAGTTTTATCTGTAATCATCTGCTTTCCTCCCTTAAGTGGTTAACAAAGTTTCTTGTCACGAGGGACCAAATGGAAGTCTGCTCGTTTTCACGCGAATTAATGTTACAAATTCTATCCATTTCGTTACAAAATGGCATTCGCTTTCTCCATTCTCCTTTACCTGCACTTCCATCAGCATTCCTTGCGGTTTGCTTGCCATGTAGGCGAAAATACAGGCTTACCCTGTTCCTTCTATCATACAACAGTGGGTTAGGTGGCTTCTCTATACCGGTGGAGTTATTATTTGCGTACATCTAGAAATGAAAAATGTAACTTATCCACATTACCTTTTGGTCAGAGCTTATCAGCATCTTTAGCTCCTTAATCATTACGATACTTATGAAGCTTCACTTACGTTCACCATACCACTAGCCTAGCCCTCCAACAACATGATGCTTGTAGTTTATGCTCCTCTCACGATTGAGCATCTTCTTTTTCAAGAGGAGGTTCATTGTCCGCATCGCTTGGCACCAACCGGTTGCCCGATTCGCACTGATGCGTAGACTCAGATGGCAAAACATCTGGTTTAATAAGTTTTAGAATCCTTTCAGTTTCTTTCTGAATGAATTCCTCTCCTTTTAAACAATATGACCGAAGACTTTCAGGTCGCACCATTTCAACTATAACTTGCACTCCACTTTCATTCCTGCAGAGAACATCAACAATGCTTTGTTTTTTAGAGGCAATTTCAGCATCCATGATAGTGCTGAGAAACTCTATGTCTTTTATTTGATTTTTGCCAGTAAAGCCCAGAATATCATTGAGAAAATGAATGAGGATATCTTTATTTTTTTCTGTACCAAAGATACGCCGAAACGCAACATCATTTTTTGGATCGAGAAATTTAGAAAAAGCCATAAGGAATTCGCTTCAAAATTATTAATATTATACACTATTTTCTGTGATTTTTCAATTTAATATTCTACCCGTATTAACCTGATAAGGCACGGTGACTTTACCGGTTGAGCCACTTCTATTCTTTGCGACATTTATCTCCAGTTCGTTATTAGAGCCTATTTTATAGTAGCTGTCTCTGTAGAGTAGTAAAACTATGTCGGCATCTTGTTCCTGACTCTCGCAAGTCTCCTAATTGCGGTCTTTTGTTTTGCCTTTCTTCTACTCTGCGACTAATTTGTGATAGCGCGACAACAGGAACTTCAAAATCCTTGGCGATGTTCTTTAAAGTTCTGCTGATTTCTGTCACTTCAAGCGTTCTGTTCTCTGTTCTTCCTGATCCTCTGAGTAGCTGCAAGTAGTCAATGTAGATGCATTTTATGCTGTATTTATTACAAATTGATGCGATCTTTTTTCTTAGAACATTTAAATCCATACTTCCTGAACTATCGACAAGGAGATTTAAAAAGGCTAATTCATTTAATCCTTGGTACAGAAGCTCCATGTTCTTCTTCTTGATGATGGTGTTGATTGTCTCATTGACTTCAATGCTGATGATTCTGTTAATCAGCTGGTTTGCTGACATTTCGAGGGAGAAGAAGCAAACATATTCATGATCCTTTAAAGGTTTTGCGGCCTCTAGAGCCATGTGTAGTGCTATTGAGGTCTTACCAATTGAAGTGCGTGCTGCAAGCACAGAGAGCTCTCCTTCCTTGAAGCCACCTGTAAGCTCCTTTATTCCTGTTGTTATTCCCTCTATTTCGTCGGGTTTTGCTAGCCGTTTATCGATGTATTCTCTGTAGTCTTTGAGATAATCAAATATTGGCCTTACGTCCTCATCGACCCTGAGCCCTCCTTCCTGATCCATTCTTCACCTAAAACCGGAGGCTCCTCAAACTCAAGATCTTGTTTTCGTCGCCTCTCCCAATGAGTTATATTATATATAAATAATATAATATAATATAACTTATAGTGGGGGGTACCCAAAAAAATGGTTATTTTTGAGCTGAGCAAAGCCGCCTAAGGTGAAGAATGGATCAGGAAGGAGGGCTGTATAATTAAATATACTATGCTTATAGGAAGGTTCTAACTTTTATAGATGTATTCTCTATGTTCTATTGCAGTAATTATTACTGTACGTTCTAATTTACTTATTCTATAAACCAAACGATAATCACCAGATCGTATTCTACGATGCCCTTTAAACTCACCAAGTAAAGGATCTCCTGCCTTTTCAGGAGAAAGCGTAAGACGCTCTTTTACAATTTCTTTTATCCTTGACCATATTGTCTTTGGAAGGCTTGTTTGTGAACTACATTTTCTTCATAGCAGATTAAATACTTATCACCAGTTGATATCTTCATGCCTGATGAATTTTGCATTTCGAGTGTCGCGTTGAATAGCGAGTTTGGCTATTGCCATATCTTCTTCATTTTCAATTGCTTCTTGTATGAATTGCTCTGCTAGTTCTTGAACTGATTGATTTTTTACTTTAGCTAGACGAGCAAGGTTTTTTAAAACTTTTTCACTAATATTAAGACCTGAATCAGTCATAAGTTTTACCGAGTTCTACTACTCTATAATTATACAACATTTTCATGAAATTTTCAATAAAGAATTGTTAAGGTGAAGAGGAAGGAGGGCTGTATAATAATATATTTATAATTTACCTATACTACCAAGATCAGGAATTTAAAACCCACCATGGCTTCAGAGTACTTGCATTTGATGCTTCAATACTGATTCTGCCAAAGAGCGACAAAATAATAGGTGAGTTTAGCTCAAGAGCAGTATGGAATGGAATCCAGAGATTTGAAGACTATACAAGTGCAACCTTTGAAGTTTGTTACGATGTGCTAAATAATATTGCAATAAAATCTGTGCTAAGTAGAGGTGACAGCTATGAGGTTGATTTAGCAATCGGTATGCTTGAATCCATAAAATCAGACGATTTGTTAATCTGTGATAGAGGATACGTATCTTATCGATTTCTTGCTGAGCTTACAGGAAGGAAAATCAATTATATAATTCGCTGTTCAAGTTCGTCTTTCAATGAAATAAACGCTATGTTTAAGCCGGAAAGCCCATCTAGTACGGTGGTAGTGTCTACCGCACCTATTAAAGTAGCAAGACAGCTACGAAAGCTAGGATTACCTGATGAGATGAAATTCAGGTTAGTCAAAATAATACTTTCTTCTGGCGAAGTTGAAGTGTTAGTAACATCTCTGTTAGATGAGAAACGTTTTACAGTTGAAGAGTTTGAGAGATTATATTACTTGCGCTGGGGAGTAGAAACATTTTTTTCTAGGCTGAAGGGAAGATTAAATTTAGAGAATTTCACAGGAAAAAGTATTGAAACTATCAAGCAGGATTTTTGGTCAACTATCTTCATCAGTAATCTAGAAAGTATCATGATAGAAGATGATGAAGAGACATTGAGCTCACAGAATAGTAAACTAAAAAAAAGCATCAATAAATCTGTCTCATTTAATGCGATTAAAAACTTAGCCTTTGATATTTTTTCTACAGAGTCAGACATAGACTGCATTATGGATCGACTATCACAGTTATTTTTGATGAACACTTTAGTGGTGAGAAAAGGGAGAAGAGTTGATCGTCATAAGATATCTGATATTCGTTCACTCAACTACCAGAAAAGAGCTAGAAAACATGTGTTTTAAATTCAAGATATCTTTTCAGTATCATTGCATTAGTACATTCTTTGCAAAATAACCTGCAATTATTACTTTTTTAAATAACTTGCACTTTTCAGACTCCCTTTTCTTAAAAATTCACCCTAGTATTTACCATAATTATCAATCACTTCAAATTTTTTGTCCAATCTTAACTTCTCTTTCCCTTAACTTAATGGCAGTGTCCACAGAACACCCTTATAATAATAGAAACTGGCGATATCAGGTCGATCTCTACGAAGTAATCGACTTGATACTCCTTTCAGACTGTTAACTAGTCTTGATACTGGGAGCTTTGGAGGATAATTGATCAGCAAATGAACATGGTCTCGTTCACCATCTATTTCAATCAATTCAACATTAAAATCATCACATACACTGGTAAAGTAGCTTCGGAGTTTTTCTATTGCATCCTGATCAAATATTTTTCTCCGGTATTTTGTGACAAATATCAAGTGGACGTGCATTAGGAAAACACAGTGCCTACCATGTCGAATATTGTTTTCTTTTGTCATATACCAAAATATAATAGAAAACATGAAACGACTACAAGCCTTTAAATACCAGTTAATACCAAATGGTAAGCAAGAGCGTGATATGCGGCGCTCTGCTGGAGCTTGTCGTTTTGTATTCAACAGAGCGTTGGCTTTCCAACACGAGAATTACGAAGCGGGTAATAAGTACAGTTCCTACACAAAAATGTCTGCATGGATCACTGAATGGAAAAATGATACTGAAACTCAATGGCTTAAAGAAGCCCCAGCGCAGTCACTACAGCAATCTCTGAAAGATCTGGATCGCGGATATAAAAACTTCTTTCAGAAAAGGAGTGCATTCCCCCGTTTTAAAAAACGGGGTCAGAATGATAGCTTCCGCTATCCACAGGGTGTGAAACTAGATCAGGAAAACAATCGGATTTTCCTGCCTAAACTCAAATGGATGCGCTATCGCAACAGCCGTCAAGTCACTCGTAAAGTAAAAAACGTCACCATCAGCAAGTCATGTGGCAAATGGTATGTTAGCATTCAGACGGAATATAAGGTTCCTGAACCACATCATGAATCCACTTCGATGGTTGGACTTGACGCTGGGATAGCCAAACTTGCCACTCTTTCCGATGGTTCGGTATACGAGCCTGTGAATAGCTTCAAATCTAACCAGCATAAACTAGCAAAGCTACAACGTCAGTTAAGTCGTAAAGTTAAATTCCGTGCCAACTGGCAGAAGCAGAAGCGGAAAATTCAGCGATTGCACTTAAATATCGCCAACATCCGCCGCGACTACCTTCATAAAACCACAACGAAAATCAGCAAAAACCACGCGATCATAGTCATTGAGGATTTGAAGGTCAGCAACATGTCGAAGTCAGCAAGAGGTACGGTGGAACAGCATGGACGCAATGTACGTGCAAAATCTGGGTTAAACCGCTCGATACTGGATCAAGGCTGGTACGAAATGCGTCGCCAGCTTGAGTACAAGCAGCTTTGGCGCGGAGGTCAGGTGTTAGCTGTAACGCCGGCGTATACTAGCCAGAGATGTTCCTGCTGTGGTCATACTGCAAAAGAAAACCGCCTATCACAAAGCAAATTCATGTGTCAGGTATGCGGATATACAACGAACGCTGATGTAAATGGTGCTCGTAACATTTTAGCGGCAGGGCATGCCGTGTCTGCCTGTGGAGGGGATAGTGCATTTAGCCTACCGATGAAGCAGGAACCCGCCGAGATGATTCAGACTTCGGTCTGAACGTGGTAGGAATCCTTGCCCTTTAGGGCGGGGAGGATGTCAACTCAGTTTTCACAGTTGAACATGATATTCATGAGTTTCTCAGCAAATACGAGCATAGGCTACACGCAGTAGTCGTGGAAGAACACGGCATTGGCTTTAAAGTGATCGCAGATCTTAGGACACTGCTGCCAAACACACTCATTTTAGGCTCAAGAAGAACGAGGTCAAAGATGGAAGTGTTTCAGTCTTGCAGTCAGTTTGTTGAGCAAGGTCACATCTTTCTTGAGAAAGAGGAAAGAGATTTTCATTATTTGATATTTGACGAGTTTGAAAAGATTCATACGGAAACTGAGTTCACCGATGATATCGCCGATGTCCTCAGTGAATTCATCATGTGGTTCGCCGAAAGAAACCGTCTAGGAATACCTTGTCCTGATGACCTGTATATATAATGCGATTTTGAAGAAAGGCGCTAAAAACACTGTTTCTGTTCGAGCAAGAGCACCTTTTTCTTGTTTAAATATCTGTGATCTTTAGTTATCCACAGAATTGTGAATAACTAAGTTGATAACCTAGTAGAGTATATAATTTTACATTTCTGAGTACTTTGGAGATTTATAATAAATATGATCTCCAAATACTAATATATATATAATTGAGAATAAAAAAACTGTGGATAACTCTGAAAAAGATCAAAAAAGACATCAAAAAGAGTATGATTAGATTGAAATATTTACAGAAAAACTTACTCAATTGATAAATATCTTAACGCTTTTTAAGATAAAGACAAATAGAGGGTCGTATTGGAGCTAAAGGTTGAAATTTTAAGTGCTTCTTAATACTTAAAGAGGTACTTTAATAATTCCTTTTAAGTACTAATCCGGAGGTTCGATAGGTTGTTGTTTAAAAGATTGGCAGATATTTTTATTAGCATCGAAAATTACATAATGTATATTATGGAAAATATAAGAAACACAAGCTTTCAGAAAGAGAAAATGAAATTTTTGCTCTTCTCAAACAGCATAAAAAAGTGCCTGTTGAACCTCCAGATTAATGCTCAAAAATGTTCAATTGATACTTTAAAGTATTACTTTAAAAATACCTAAAGTATCACTTCAAAAGCACTTAAAAATTTTATCTTTTAGCTCCAATACGACCCCCTTATTGGCTTTTGTTAGAAAAATATTAAAATTATAACCAAATATGTAATCTTTTATATGATTGTATTAGCTTGGCTCCCTTAATGGTTGTTTCTTTTCTTTAAAAAATATTAAAATAAATATAACTTTTTAGAGTTATCCACAGTTTTTTTATTCTCAATTATATATATATTAGTATTTGGAGATCATATTTATTATAAATCTCCAAAGTACTCAGAAATGTAAAATTATATACTCTACTAGGTTATCAACTTAGTTATTAACAATTCTGTGAATAACTAAAACAATAAAAAGGGGCTTCTAATCAAATGGAAAATAGTGTCATTCTTTAAAGAACGACGCTAAAAACATTGTTTCTGTTCGAGCAATGGTTACACCTATTATCAGATCTAGGTACCCTGAATAGGATTAAGGGTACCTAACGAAGTAAAAAATTTGGAGAAAAAGGAAGAAGAAACTGTATCCGTTCAGAGGTATGGTAAGGATAAAAAAGAATTGACATAACATATCAAAGTAATAATAACAGAAAATGTTGATAGTAAGGTAAGGCTAGATGCTTCAATTGTTGATCAGTATTGTAGAGTTATGTAAAAACTTAGAGCAAAAAGTAGCAAAGCTTGAAGAAAAAAATAAAATCTTAGAAATAGAGAATGCTGAACTAAGAGAGAGACTTGGCTTGAACTCAAGGAATTCATCTTTACCAAGTTCAAAAGAGCTGTACAAAATAAAAAAAGACACACCAGAAGATAAGTCAGAGGGTGGCAGGAAGATAGGGGGTCAAGTTGGTCATAAAGGAAATTATCGGATAAAAATGGAAGCAGATGAAGTAATTAGAGTAAGATTACATGATACTTGTGAATGTGGTGGAGAAATTGCAGTATGCAACAAACCCTATATTCACCAGAATGTTGATCTCCCAAAAATTAAGCCTTACGTAGTGGAATACCAACTAGAACATGGGCGCTGTCGTAAATGCGGAAAAAGAAGGAGTAGCAAATTACCAGAAGGAGTTACACCTGATACCTTTGGTCCTAGAGTTAAGTCAGTAGTTGCATCACTAAGTGGGTTTTATAAGAATTCAAAGCGAGAAATAGCGAATATCATGAAAGACATCTTTAACATGAGTATAAGTGTTGGTAGTGTGTCCAATAGCGAAGCAAGGGTCTCGTCAAAATGTAAAGAAGCCTATGAACAAATAGAGGAAGAAATGAAAGCAAGCGAAATTTTGCATATTGATGAAACCAGTCACTATAACAAAGGTAAATTGGAATGGTGCTGGATGTTTGCCAACAATAAAGCAAGTCTTATGAAGTTAGCAGATACAAGAGGAATGAAGTTTTTAAAGAATAGTGCATTTTGTGATTACAAAAATCGGGTAATTACCGACAGATATGGAGTTTACAACCACTTCAGTGATGAAAAACGACAAATTTGTTGGGCTCACTTATTGAGAAATTTCGAGAGGTTATCTCATAGCTGGAATAGTGAAGTAATGAGACTTGGCCATTGTTTAAAAGATGCAGCTAATGGATTATTTACATTAAAAAACGCTTTGTCAGAAAATGAAATTAGTATTTCAAAGTTCACTAAGCAAGCTAAAGAGTTACGAAGATTTATGCAGTACTGCATGATAAAAATATCTTATATACTTGAAGCAAAAGGAGCTTCACGAACGGTAAAGGGTATTATAAAATCCGAGCCAATGATGTGGACATTTTTGGATGATCCAGAGAATATTCCATTAACGAATAATCATGTTGAGCGACAAATACGGCATTATGTTGTCTATCGTAAGAATTCATATTTTGCACAGTCAGAGCGAGGGAATAGATTCCTTGAGCGGATAATTTCGTTGTATCTCACTTGGAGGCAAAAAAAGTTAAATCCATTTCAAAACCTTCTATCTATTGTCTCTTAAGCCACACCTCTGAACGGATACAAGAAACTTCTTCCTTTTTTTACTTAACTACATTGCCACTGTATCAGCTTCTTGTTTTACAGTGTCAAACCCTTTTGTATAAACGGTATCTACACAACTCTTAGGCTTTAAAACATCGTACGTAATAGCACCAATCGTAGCTCCAACTACTAATGCAGCGACTAAGGCTATACCAATTATAGTCGGCAATACCGTTAATGCAGCGCTAGTACCAAAATACAATCCTAACCCAACTGCCAATGCAGTTATAGCACCACCAATAGCACCAAATTTCATTCCTTTCTTAGCTGCATCTTTCTATAATCGAGTTTTAATCCTTTCACGATCATCTTCAGATATAACTTCCCAAAGTGATTTTAATCCGTAACTTTCATTAATTGCATGTAAAACGCCTGGCAGAAATTTAAAATCAGGATTTTTAATGCATCCATCTAGTGAGATACTTTCTCTTTTTTTACTTTCACTATCAAAACTTAATAAAAAAACTCGCATATTTAAAATGTCTGCAAGAGGAATATCTAGTTCTTTCGCACGATTTAAAACCGCTTGAACTTGCTTTACCTTTAATGATTCATAAGATCCAAGAATTGTATCTCCATTGGTGAAATAATATACATTAAAAACAGCGAGAAGATCTTCTTTGTTTTTTATTTCTCTTAAAGATGCATCAATATCATCAACCTTTCTGAATTCTTCATATAACTGGTCAAATAACTTTCCTTGTTCTTCTGTTAAGAACATATCAAACTCACTGCCATTAAGTTAAGGAAAAGTGATGAACTGTATTATAAAATCAGGTAAGATTCACAAATTAAAAGAAGTAATGACATGAGTAAAAAAAAGAATAATCATGTTTATAAAAAATAAATTGATGAGTTTAAACTTTATAAACGCACACAGAGCATCCTCAAAAGACTTCTCACGAAAAAGAAAGCTGCCCTTCGTTAATGTATTTCTCCTGATTTTTAGAAAGAGTGTAAAGTCATTACAAGTGATGCTTAATGAGTTTGTTCTGCATACAAGAAAAGATTATACAATTACGGCAAGTGCATTTACTCAAGCAAGAAAGAAGCTAAAACATACTGCGTTTTCAGAGTTAAATGATGATATAGTTTCCCTATACTACCAAGATCAGGAATTTAAAACCCACCATGGCTTCAGAGTACTTGCATTTGATGCTTCAATACTGATTCTGCCAAAGAGCGACAAAATAATAGGTGAGTTTAGCTCAAGAGCAGTATGGAATGGAATCCAGAGATTTGAAGACTATACAAGTGCAACCTTTGAAGTTTGTTACGATGTGCTAAATAATATTGCAATAAAATCTGTGCTAAGTAGAGGTGACAGCTATGAGGTTGATTTAGCAATCGGTATGCTTGAATCCATAAAATCAGACGATTTGTTAATCTGTGATAGAGGATACGTATCTTATCGATTTCTTGCTGAGCTTACAGGAAGGAAAATCAATTATATAATTCGCTGTTCAAGTTCGTCTTTCAATGAAATAAACGCTATGTTTAAGCCGGAAAGCCCATCTAGTACGGTGGTAGTGTCTACCGCACCTATTAAAGTAGCAAGACAGCTACGAAAGCTAGGATTACCTGATGAGATGAAATTCAGGTTAGTCAAAATAATACTTTCTTCTGGCGAAGTTGAAGTGTTAGTAACATCTCTGTTAGATGAGAAACGTTTTACAGTTGAAGAGTTTGAGAGATTATATTACTTGCGCTGGGGAGTAGAAACATTTTTTTCTAGGCTGAAGGGAAGATTAAATTTAGAGAATTTCACAGGAAAAAGTATTGAAACTATTGTAAGTTAAAAATGTGATATAAAGGAAACAAGAGGGAAGATAACTCTAATCACTATAGGAATAGAGTTATCACGGGTGTGTGCGACCGGTGAAACAATTGGTATTACAACCGTATTGATCAAGGTACACTAGCCCTATCTCTCGATACGTTTGAATAGTTGCGTGGGACATATGTATGCACCCGTTTACAATCTTAAATTAATTAAACTATCGAGGTTATCATGATTACATCTTATCAAAATTTTATAGGCATTGATATCGGAAAATTTAAAAATGTTGTTGCAGTTCACAATCAGAAAAACGCTGTTACATTTAACAATAATACTGCTGGTTGGCAACAATTGTTTAAAGAGTTTTCAAATATCTTACCTGATTCTTTAGTAACTTTGGAGAACACAGGAAAGTACGAACTTGGCTTAGCACATTTTCTTGTTGATAAGAATATTGCTGTACATCGAGCTAATACTCGCAAAGTAAAAAGCTTTACCTTATCTCATGGAACTTTAGCAAAGTCTGATCAATCAGATGCAAAAGCTATTGCTCAATATGGATTTGAACGCTATAGTACTCTACCTCTATTTGTACCTATGTCAAAGGAACAAACAACTTTAGCTGCACTTTGCCAACGTCGTGATGATCTTACGCAAATGAGAACTCAAGAGAAATGCAGATTAGAAGCACCTGAAAACAGCTATGTAAAAGAAAGTTGCCAAAAAACTATTGACTTTTTTAACAGTCAGATAAAGGAGCTCAACGATTCCATACAAAAGATTATCGATGAAAATCCAGAGTTACAGAAGCGCCAAAAAATCCTTAGAACAGTGCCAGGAATAGGTCCAAAATTGTCTCAAGACTTTGTATGTCTAATGCCAGAACTTGGCTACTTAAACAAAAAAGAAGTCGCAAGTCTTGCTGGAGTTGCGCCACATCCAAAGGAAAGTGGAAAAACTATTGGCTATCGAAGAATAACAGGTGGTAGAAGCAATGTTCGTACAAAGCTTTTTACAGCTGCGATGGCTGCTACAAGATCTAAATCTGCACTTGGTACTTTTTACTCTGATCTTATTGGTAGAGGTAAAAAGAAGATGGTGGCTATAACAGCTCTAATGCGAAAGATCATAGTAATTGCCAATGCACGACTTAAAGAAGCAATTAATATGAAATAAAAAAGCTGCATAGAAAATAGGTTAATGAATATGTGCGCCCACACAAACTGAAAGCACATATTCATTAATCATAAGATCTAAGCAGTAACAGCTGTTTGATATAAAATTCTTTTTCTGTAATAAATTAGATTTTTTATTGCCGAAAATACATTTTTTAGTTGAGTAGAAATACAAAATTATAAACAAGAGTTGTAATAAAACTAAACTCAAAAAATTAAAAAAAACATAGTTGATCAAGCAGGATTTTTGGTCAACTATCTTCATCAGTAATCTAGAAAGTATCATGATAGAAGATGATGAAGAGACATTGAGCTCACAGAATAGTAAACTAAAAAAAAGCATCAATAAATCTGTCTCATTTAATGCGATTAAAAACTTAGCCTTTGATATTTTTTCTACAGAGTCAGACATAGACTGCATTATGGATCGACTATCACAGTTATTTTTGATGAACACTTTAGTGGTGAGAAAAGGGAGAAGAGTTGATCGTCATAAGATATCTGATATTCGTTCACTCAACTACCAGAAAAGAGCTAGAAAACATGTGTTTTAAATTCAAGATATCTTTTCAGTATCATTGCATTAGTACATTCTTTGCAAAATAACCTGCAATTATTACTTTTTTAAATAACTTGCACTTTTCAGACTCCCTTTTCTTAAAAATTCACCCTAGTATTTACCATAATTATCAATCACTTCAAATTTTTTGTCCAATCTTAACTTCTCTTTCCCTTAACTTAATGGCAGTGATGTAAATCTACTCCTATTTTTTCACTCTGTAAATTTCCTAACATAATATTCTTCTTAATTAAAAAACTAAATAAGCATTAATACTATACTAATAATAGTATGATTACTTTTCAATACAATTTTCACAAAAGTCAAAACAATTAATATACATTATACAGCCCTTCTTCCTGATCCATTCTCCCGATATAATTCTTTATTGAAAATTTTAGGAAAAAATAAAGAAGCCTCACACTTTTTTAACCTGTATCTGCTACAGAACAGACACTAAATCTGCGAGGGTATAGAAGTTATCTCCAATATCTCTTAATACATCACTTGTGACAATGGGTGCTGACTCTTGTGAAGGAGATTCATACCACTTATTACATTTTGCCTTGCATGTTGATCTCTCGATTAATTTAGACCAATTAGGGTACTCTCTTTCACACCATCTGTGGCAATCGTGAAGTGGATTAACTTTCTCATCACAAGCATCTCTCCAAGCTTGCTTACATTTTTCCTGGCATTCCTCCACCACTCTTAAGCCACGTTCAGACAGATCTTTCTCACATTTGTCCTCGCAGTTTCTACACCTTAACCACTCCACCTTCTGATTACATTTTGCTATAATATACTCCTTAAAAAAATTTGTATAATTATAACATATAAGCATTAATATATTATTAATAGCATATTAGCTTTCCAACACAGTTTTCACGAAAGTTAAAACAAATTATACAGCCCTCCTTCCTCTTCACCTTAACAATTCTTTATTGAAAATTTCATGAAAATGTTGTATAATTATAGAGTAGTAGAACTTGGTAAAACTTATGGCAAACGCTAATTTAGCTTTCAGTAAAGAAACTTTACAGCATCTTGCTGAATTATCTGAACTTACTAAGCAACCTGCTCAAGCATTAGCAGAAAAACTACTCAGAGAAGCAATAGATAGTGAAATGGAAGATTTTTTATTATCTGTGGTTGCTGATCAATATGATATTGAAAATGAAAAAAAAACTAAAAGTGAGGACGTGGATTGGAATACACTATTATCTTCCTAGACAGTGTTCTTGAAAAAGATCTTCCAAGTCTTCCAAAAAAAAAGTACGGTCAAGAGCTGTAGATGCAATAAATGAGCGACTTACAGTCGATCCAGTGAATCTTGGTGAGCCTTTATACCATAGCTTTAAAGGGTTCAGAAGACTAAGGGTTGGTGACTATCGTATCATGTATTGTGCAGACACCAAAAAACATGAAGTAACTATTATTACAATAGGACATAGAGACACCATTTACGAGAAAGCTTTGAAAGTACTTAAGAACTATGTTTTTCAATAATTTCTGTTTCGTTAAGTTACGTAAGGAAACTATATCATCATTTAACTCTGAAAACGCAGTATGTTTTAGCTTCTTTCTTGCTTGAGTAAATGCACTTGCCGTAATTGTATAATCTTTTCTTGTATGCAGAACAAACTCATTAAGCATCACTTGTAATGACTTTACACTCTTTCTAAAAATCAGGAGAAATACATTAACGAAGGGCAGCTTTCTTTTTCGTGAGAAGTCTTTTGAGGATGCTCTGTGTGCGTTTATAAAGTTTAAACTCATCAATTTATTTTTTATAAACATGATTATTCTTTTTTTTACTCATGTCATTACTTCTTTTAATTTGTGAATCTTACCTGATTTTATAATACAGTTCATCACTTTTCCTTAACTTAATGGCAGTGGTTCTGTGGAGTCCTAGTTATTTCGCCTCAAGTTGTGGAGGTGCCCCACTTTCAGTCATCAAACAATACATTGAACAGCAGGCAACGCCTGAATAAAGCCCTTTAGGCTTTTCGCCTTATATCCCCGCCCTAAAGGATGGGGCTTTACGGCGTTTTTGGGTAAAACATACCCAGGTCCATGCCCTCGATCATCAATTTGGAGACCAATATTAAACTGCCCATCGATGAACAAATTATCAGATATGACGGCACTAATTGGATTAGCTTTCTGCGGCTCCTGAAAATATGGAAGGTTGTCAAAAACAATTTCAGCAGCTGCAGCATTGCCGTAACAGCACTTTAGCTCCGCGATATAACGATCTTCGGGGTCGTCTACGTCAACGAAATAGTAGAGTTTGTGGGGCAATGCACCATTTTCATCAAGTTGCAGAGGATTTGGTGCTGGTACGACATTTCCTTTTGAATCTTTGTGATACACATTACGAAGAGTTGTGGGGCTCTTTTAGAAGACTAAGAGTTGGGGATTATCGTATTATGTATTGTGCAGACACTACAAAACATGAAGTAACTATCGTTACAATAGGACATAGAGACACCATTTACGAGAAAGCTTTGAAGGTACTTAAGAACTATGTTTTTCAATAATTCCTGTTTCGTTAAGTTACGTAAGTAAATTATAAATATATTATTATACAGCCCTTCTTCCTGATCCATTCTTCACCTTAGGCGGCTTTGCTCAGCTCAAAAATAACTATTTTTTTGGGTACCCCCCACTATAAGTTATATTATATTATATTATTTATATATAATATAACTCATTGGGAGAGGCGACGAAAACAAGATCTTGAGTTTGAGGAGCCTCCGGTTTTAGGTGAAGAATGGATCAGGAAGGAGGTGCTACCTTAATGGTTGTTTCTTTTCTTTCAAAAATGTCTAAATTGACCTAATTTTTCAGAGTTATTCACAGTTTTTTTATTATCAATTATATATAAAAAATTTGGAGAAAAGAGGAAGAAGTCTCTTCTTCCTTTTTTTACTTAACTACACTACCATACTTGCCGCTGTACTAGCTTTTTGTTCTGCATCAACGCTATCTAGCTTCTCACTAGGAACCTGCTTTGACATTGCATATGTAATACCAAAAACAACAAACCCTATTGCTATAGCAACAGCTGCGCCAATAAAAGCCGATATTAGTAATGAAAGACCAGCAGCAGCAAAAAGTCCATTACCAACTCCCACTCCAGCCGTAATACCAACAATAGCACCAAATTTCATTGCTTTATTGCTTGTATTTATCTTCTGCCTTTTTTAAAAGCTGCTTTGATTCATCACGGGCATGTTTTCTTGCAGTCATTCCATAATGATCCTTTATAAAAAGATTAGCACCTGCATCTAGTAAAATTTGTGTTACCTCTTTGTCATGACTATTGTGCAAAGGAGTTTTTCCAAAAGAATCTCGTGCATTAACATTAGCACCTTTGTCTAATAGATATCGTATTAACTTCTTCTTCTCCTCCTCTAAGCAATCAAAATCTCCAACTATTACATGCAATAATGTAACTTTATATCTATACTCTCTTTTCTCTAAGCTAAATAGATGATTTATATCAAATTCTTCCTCCTTCCACCTTTGATATGTATCGCAAGCTTCCGTTGAAACGATAAAAAAGGGTGAAGTTACTGCTATTCACTTTTTGTATCGTTTTTAGCAAAAGCTTCCTCCCAAGTGCCTTGAGTTGCTGCACGGCTATACTCTGTTACTCTATTTTCAAAGAAATTTGTATGTTCCACGCCATTTAGTATTTCATCAAGCCACGGAATAGGGTTATCTTTAACATTATATATAGATTTAAGACCTAATTGCGTTAACCTTCTGTTTGCTATGTAACGTATATAATTGCGCACTTCCTCTGCAGATAGCCCTTCAACATCTCCTAAATCAAAAGCAAGACTTATAAATTCATCTTCAAGTTCAACAATAGTGCGACATGCAGAATATAATTCTTCTTTGAACTCGTCATTCCAAATTTCATTATTCTCTTTAATAAACGTATTGAACAAATTGATAATTGAATTGGTGTGCAAGGTTTCGTCACGTGCTGACCAAGCAATTATTTGCCCCATACCTTTCATTTTTCCAAACCGTTGAAAATTGAGCAAAATTGCAAATGATGCAAATAACTGCAATCCTTCAGTGAAGGCACCAAATACTGCTAAAGTTTTAGCAACATGTTTTTTATCGTGCTTTTTACTTTCCTCAAATTCTAACATGTATTCATACTTCTTTCTCATAGCATCATATTTTAAGAATGCTTGATATTCACTTTCTGGCATGCCAATCGTATCTAGAAGGTATGAATAGGCTGCAATGTGTATAGTCTCCATATTGGAAAAGCTTGCAAGCATCATACATATTTCTGTTGGCTTAAATATATTTGAATAATGCCTCATATAGCAATTATTTACTTCAATATCTGCTTGAGTAAAAAACCTAAAAATCTGGGTCAATAAATTTTTCTCTACATTAGAAAGTTTAGTTTTCCAATCTTTCACATCATCAGCAAGCGGAACTTCTTCAGGTATCCAGTGTATCCTTTGTTGCTGCAACCATGCATCATATGCCCAAGGATAATTAAAAGGCTTGTATATTGGATCTGCTTCTAGCAATGACATAAGGTACCTAATTATTTTGAAGTAAATATTATATTAAATGATATTGAGAATCAGTCAATTTAACTTTTTTGAAATTTGACGACAGATAGTTTATCAGTGTATTATGATTTCAAATAACTAATTGACAAAATGCGAGTATTAATATTTACTGTTTTACTGTTTTCAGTAGGCTGCATGCACACTATCTATAATCACGGAGTTCCTGGCATTAATGTTGAACTGTGGAGCAAAATAAAAGTAGGTGATGGTAGAGAAAAAGTGGTTCATACTTTAGGATTGCCAACATTAGTATCAAAGTTCGACGAAAATGTTTGGTACTATGTCTCATATAAAATTAAACAAGCTAACTTCTTGGGAAAAAGGAAGTACAGTAGTAAGTCTCTGCAAATTTCGTTTAATCAGAATGACGAAGTTACAGATATAAGAGAAATCAACGTTGCAGAAAGGTCTTTAGCTGTTGTTGATTGAAAATTTGCTGATCTATTTTTCATCACAAGTAACTAATTTAGGTAACGTAAATTCACCTATTTAGAATAAAATCTAACGTGACTTCGCGCCAAATGTGATGATGCTCAGCAGGTAAGCCAATTAACGGGCTACATTTATACACTGCACGCATTGCATTATCTGCTGCTGATCTAAAAAGAGGATTATTTTGATAAGAACTACTATCTGCTACGTTGGCTACAACGATCTCGCCTTTACTGGATAATAATAAGTTAATTTTTATACTAAAATTTTCTTTATAAACTATGCCCTCAGGAATGCTCCAACACTCTGTCAGTTTATCCCTTATAGAATTAATAATTTCTGTTACAGCCAATTCATCATCTTTGTTCTCAATATTTTTCTTATCTCTTATTTCATTTTTCACCTCTTTGATGTCTTCTCTTAGTTTTCTTTCTACACCCTTTTTTCTTTTGGGAATTGGAATACCCTCATCAATTTCCTGTATTTCAATAATTTGCCTCGGTTGTACTAACTCAACTAATTCTTTTTTTCTTTGTGGTATAGGAATAACTGATGAATCATTCGTTTGGGCTTTCATTGAAAAAAGCAAAAAACAACATAGAGACAAAAGAAGAATATAATTAAAATAGAGAGGGCGCATATGTTAAGCAGCTTGTTTTACTGGTTTAAAGCTAATATTGCACATAAAGTCAATATATTTCAGTTGACTTAAACTAAAATTTGCTACACTAATTTTATTATCTCTATAATATCATATGATCAATATACTCTAAATGAGATGGAAAGATGAAGGTGTTATTATAGCTGTTAAAAAATACGGTGATAAAAATTTAATTCTTTCTCTATTTACAAAAAATCATGGAAAGTGCAGAGGATTAACTAGGTTAACAAACAATAGCAATTATAAGTTTCAAATAAGTAATCTATTACATGCAGAATGGAGTGCTAAGCTACCTGAAAATCTAGGTTTTTTAAAGTGCGAATTGATTGAATCTCCATTTCATCATTTCTTTCAAGATAGGTTAAAAAGCATTGCTATTGTTTCTTTCTCGTCTATATTAGAAAAAGTGCTTCCAGAAAGTGAATCCTGCATCAAGTTGTATGATAATTTTAGACACTTCATCGATGTAATAAAACACAATAGCCAGTTTTGGCAAAGTCATTACCTTAACTTAGAGCTTCTGCTTCTTACGCAACTTGGATTTAAGTTAGACCTATCAAAATGTTCTGTAACAGGTGTGAAAGAAAATCTACAATTTATTTCTCCAAAAACTGGTAGAGCAGTGTCAAAAAAAGTAGGTGACTGTTATGCAGATAAATTACTACCTTTTCCACAGATGTTGCATGATGTATACAATAACAACCTACAAAATAGCTACTCATATCAAGAATTCAGACTAGGGTTAAAAATTACAGGGTATTTTTTAAATAAATATCTATTTCTGCAGTTAAATGCGAAATTTCCGGAGTTGAGAAATTTTATGCTATCATTTGAATCTTAGTTACTACTTATTTAAAAGAACTTCAACCAGTAACCACTCTATTTCTACCACTGTTTTTTGCTTTATATAAATATTTGTCAGCACGTACTATAAATTTTTTAACATCATCAAGGTCAGATCTTTGCATTGCTGAAATTCCAATGCTCACAGTTACATTATGGGTTGTATTTTTATCCACAAGTATAAAAGGTTCTTTGGCAATAATTTTCCTTATTCTCTCTGCAATAGTATACGCATCTGATACATTGGTATCTGGCATTACAACAACAAATTCCTCACCACCAAACCTAGCTAATAAATCTGTCACTCTGATATTTTCAGAAATTCTTTTCTGTATTTCCTTTAAAAATTCATCTCCAGCATTATGCCCAAAGTTATCATTCACCATCTTAAAATAATCTATATCAAGTATCATAAGAGATAAACTTCTATCTTTTTCCACAGAATCCTTAACAATATTTCTTAAGTGTGCATCAAAATATCTTCTATTATAACAGTTAGTTAATGGATCCTTTATAGACATTTCCACATTATTAAATAAATTCATTCTCAAGGCATCTTGATACCTTTTGCGTTTCACTTGCAAATTAACCCTAGCTATTAATTCACTCTCATCTAAAGGTACTGTTAAATAATCATTAGCACCTACATCAAGTGCCTTTACTAAATTGCTTTTATCATAATCTTCAGAAAGGATCAGAATTGGTGTATAACGTGTTTCTACTTTACTACGAAACTTAGAACACAACCGTAGGCCGTCAGTTTTTGAAAACTGCATGTCAGAAATAATCAGGTCGTAATTATCCTTAATACCAATCTTTAATGCTTCTTTTGGATCGTGCAGTATTTTAATTGATCTGAAGCGTTGCTTTAAAACATTGTGTATCTGCTCTGCTTGAAAGGTGTCCTCATCTACAACAAGTATGTTAGCATCAAAAATCTGATTAGAATAATCCATAATACTGCTTTCTGCTACTCCACCAATCTCAGCATTAGTTTCTCCTCTCAAGCACAACTCATCTATTATCATCTTTAAGCGCACAAGAGACTTAATTCTTGCAGATAAAGCAGTTTCATCTATCGGCTTAGTTAGAAAGTCATCCGCACCAGCATTAATTCCTTCCACCCTATCATGAGTGTCATGCAGCGCAGTTACCATAATTATTGGAATATAAGTCGTTAAGGGATCATTCTTTAGCTTCTTACAAACCTCAAAACCACTCATTTTTGGCATCATGACATCAAGTAAGATAATATCTGGCTGCTGTTCCGCTACTAAATCTATCGCCTCCTCGCCATCATAAGCTACAATAACTGTATAGTACTCTGCTTTTAGCTGAGCCTCCAAAAGCTTAACATTAGATGGTATATCATCTACTACTAGGATTTTTGCTGTCATTTTTTGTACTATCTAAATTGTAAGTAGGATAAAGCTTGCCATCTTCACCAATTATGTAATTGACTTTTTCAACGTTATGCTCTTCATATAATTCTTTAATTCCGGTATCCTTCAACAATTTCCTAACTCTTGATTTTACAACCCAGAAATACCTATATATATTTTTAATAAGATTAAGAAATACAGGTACTTTACTTTTATCAAGAACAATTATACTCACTAAAGCTACAACTAAAACTTCTGACAGACCTATATTAAACATTTTTCCTATGAAGCAAGTATTTTAACTCTTCTGATTATGAGTATTAATTTACTTAAATCAAGTTTATAAGCGACCATCTCATCTAAAAAGCTATTGTAGCGCTCTATATAATCCTTATCATTAATAGCCCAAGTTTGAACCTTGTCTACATGATTATCAGTAGCTTTTATAACTTTAACAGCTAGCTTATGTTGATAATTGCTTAAATCATCTAATAAATCATTAATTAAGCTGCGATCCCAATAGGAAGAATGGCTTTTCATCTTGCCAGCAACTGTTCTAATCATATCAAATCTTAGCAGCGACTTTAATTCAAAGTATATTCTACCAGCCTCAAGGATGGACAAAGATGTCTGCTCAGCAACAGATATAACGTCCAGCGCATAAATAAGAATACGTAGATCAGCAACCCTTTTTGCTAGATCTTTATTTATGTTAAGCTCTAACAAAGAAGCTAATCCATGATTATAGACCTCTAATAGGTGCTCATCTAAAATATCATGGCCTAAAGTTTCAATTGCACCCCTAAATTTTGTAACACCATCTAGTTCTACAAGATTAAGCTTACCAAGATTTTTTACTAACCAAAATGATACCCTACCAATAAATTTTTGCACACTTCTCACTACTTGCAAATATGAATCAACATCAATTTTTCCATCCAATTCATCAATTTTCTGCCAAAGGCTACTTAAATTATATAGGTGATTAACAACGATATATATGTTAACTGCTTCATGTACTTTAATTCCAGTACTCTCAACCAAATTATTAATAAATATACAGCCCATCCTATTTACTACATCGTTTGTAATGCAAGTAGAAATAATTTCCCTACAAAGTTGGTGTTTCAATATGGAATCCTTGAACTCTGTTACCATCCTTTGTGGAAAGTAATTTAGTAAGTAATCACGGCACAAAAAATCTTTTTCAGGTAGCTCAGAGTGTATAACTTCATTTTTTATTGCTGTTCTTGCATAAGATATCAGAACAGAAAGCTGAGGAGAACAGAAACCTTCTCCATCAGTTAACATTCTTGCTACCTCTTCTTCAGCTGGAAGAAATTCTACATCTCGGTTTAGCAGCCAAAATTTCTCTAAACTGAGTAATAATTTATGGTGCTGCTCCAACTTTTCTTTAGCTTGCAAGCACTCAAGAAGCAATGCTTTTGTTTCAATCCTGTTATGGTTTTCAAGTACCTTAGATGCAACTTCATCTATCATGCTAGCCAGTATTTCATTCCTTTTTTCCAAGGAAATTCCCCCTTCTTTCATAATTGCAACAAAAGCAATCTTGATGTTAACTTCAAGATCGGAACATATTACTCCTGCTGAATTATCAACAAAATCTGCATTGATGTACCCACCTCTCTTAGCATACTCTACCCTTCCAAGCTGCGTGCAACCAAGATTGCCACCCTCTATAAACATAGAAGCTCTAATATCCTCACCATTCACTCTTAACTCATCGTTTGCTTTATCACCAACCATGCCATGGCTTTCACTCTTTGCCTTAACAAATGTGCCAATTCCTCCATTCCATATGAAGTCCACTTTTGCCTTGAGCAGATACCGAATCAAATCATTTGGAGATAAGATATCTTCCACTATATCAAAGCACTTTTTCATTTCTTGAGAAATGTCTACTTGCTTGCTGCTACGCTCAAATACCCCACCACCATAAGAAATCAAATCTTTATTGTAATCCATCCAAGTGGAAAACGGTAATTCAAAGAGGCGTTTACGCTCTGCGAAACTTTTTTCTGCGTCAGGGTTTGGATCAACAAAAATATGCATATGGTTAAATGCACCAATCAAGCGCATATTTTTTGAAAGCAGCATACCGTTTCCAAACAGATCGCCAGCCATATCTCCAATTCCAATAACAGTTGCATCTTGGTAAATATCCTTATTCATTCTCCAAAAATGCCGCTCTGCTGCAATCCATGCACCTCTTGCTGTAATACCCATTTTTTTGTGGTCATAACCTGCTGATCCACCAGATGCAAATGCATCTCCAAGCCAAAAATTACATTCATAAGCTATTTGGTTAGCATAATCAGAAAATGAAGCAGTGCCTTTATCTGCCGCAACTACCAAATATGGATCATCTTCGTCATACCTAATTACATTCTCTGGTGGAATTATTTTGCCATCAACTACATTATCAGTAATATCAAGCATTCCTCTAATGAAATTCTTGTAGCATTCAACACCTTTCTCCCTTAAAGTGTTTTTGTCTTTATAAACTGGCTTTATTACAAACCCACCTTTTGCACCAACAGGTACAATAACTGCATTTTTTGTCATCTGGGCTTTCATGAGGCCCAAAACTTCAGTGCGAAAATCTTCCGTCCTATCTGACCATCTCAAGCCGCCACGGGCCAATTTCCCTCCTCTTAGATGTATTCCTTCAAAAAGGTTTGAATAAACATACAATTCACGATATGGACGCGGATCAGGTAAATCATTTATCTTACTTGAATCAAATTTTATAGATAAGTAAGGTTTATCATCCTGATAATAACTGGTCCTCAAAATGGCCATCATCAAATTAAATATCGAACGTAAAACATAATCATGTGAAGCATTGCTGATTTCCTTTAGAAGCTCCTCGATTTTTTCTGTCAAAATGCTAGTAGTTTCTACCCTGTCGATATCTATTTCAGGATCAAGTCTTGCATGAAACAATTCTATTAAATACTTTACTACTTTTGGATATTCTGATACTATTTTTTGTATATATTCTGGGTTATAGTTAAATGATGTCTGCTTTAGGTAGGCGCTTAGCGCTCTAATCAGAAGCACTTCCTTCCACTCGAGCCCAGCAATAATGATCAAACTGTTAAAATAGTCATTTTTTATTTCCTTGCTGAACACTTTGACAAGTGTTATCTCAAACTGCTCTTTTAAAGTAATGTTGTCTATTAATTCATCGACTCTTGACAACACAAAATGATGTATCCATATTCCACCGTTGATTTCTATATAATAACCATTATGAGATAGAATCTTAGCTCCTAAATTCTTAGTAACCTTTAATATCTTTGACAATTCAAGGCCTCCGTTGCTTGGAGTGTAAACCTTCAATTGATAGTTGAGATTGTCACGAGTAAGCCTCAAATCAACTTCGCTGACTTTTTTCTTTCTCACTATCTCCAATTTTTTCATATCATAATACGCATCATGAGGTTCAAAATTCTCTTGATAACTTATCGGAAATGCCTTGCAATAGCGGATAAATATATCCTCAACAGTGCTAAAAGTATTATATAAATTGTCTATAAAACGATCTTCCCACTTTTCTGTAATGTTTCCTAATTTGTTTTCGATACGCAAAACTTCATCATCAAAAACGCTAGAGCTTTTGGTTCTTAGCACCACGTGTAATTTCATCAAATCATATTCATTGATGATGTGGTTGTTGTAAATATCTGAACTTTCTGCATTCGTTTCATCTTTCAATATATCGCGTATCTTAAACATTAGTCTTGCACTAGCATAACGCATCGGTATCAATACTATGCAACTAATAAAGTTCCCTACCTTTCTCAAAAATAATTTGACTCTTGGTCTAATTGCAAGAGACATGATCGAGGTGCAAATTTCAAATAACTCGTCTTCATTTGATTGGAATAATTCGTCACAAGAAAATGCCTGTAAAATGGAAATTAAAGCTTTATTGTTATGGCCACCAGGAACAAATCCTGCCTTTTTTTCTATTGTTGTAACCTTATCCTTTATTACCGGAATAGTTCGAATATCTTGCACTTCTGCTATAGAAGTAAATAGCCCAAAAAAATGCTGTTCCCTTATTACATCACCCTGATCATTAAATTCTTTCACTCCTATACAATTCATATAGGTACGCCGATGAACTATTGAGATTAGGTCTGATCTTAGTATGTATAAAGAATTCAAGCTTTCAGAAGAAATTGATGAATTTTGGTACTCTTCACTTGCTCTCATTAACCCGAGGCTCTCCTTACCACTTAGAGCAAGCTTCCCTTCTTTATTAGTAATGTATTCTTGATAACCTAAAAATACAAAATTGTTATTTTTCAACCAAGCTAGAAAATCTCTGCCTCCAGCATCCAATGCCGGATGCTCAAGAAGCTTCTTGAGCATCAATTGCCAGTCCTTTACAACGCAGTTAACTGCTTTTAGCGTCTTTCGTAGAGATTCTTCTAGTGTATCAACAAAGCTACCGCTTATGCCTTTAATAATTACATATATTACTGACTCTTTGATTCCATTACTTTCTTCCAAAAGATGAATTTTATCTATTAGGCTATTTTTTCTTTGAACATTAATTATGCTGTTACTATAATAGCATATAGTTAAACCGTTTGACTTAATAGTGGAAATGACAGAATCCACTAAAAAGGGCATGTCATAATTTGTGATTTTAATTATAGTGAAATTGCCTTCTATTCCTGAAATATCATTTACATTACTTACTGCCAATTTACTTTCTTCTTTTTCTTTTTTAAGAATGAAGTTGTATGCATCTTCTGCAATGTATAAAAGAAATTTATCGTTGACTTTTAGGTCACTATTATAAACAAAATTATAAAAGTACTGTATAAACTCTTTAATTTTTTCTTTCTCTTTTTTATTCCCTTGATCAACTAGCTTAAATAAAGACTCAACATTAACATTATGATTTATACACATTTTTCAAAACAAAAATACACAGCGAATCTAGATCTTTTTAACTAAGATTTCGTTACCAGAAGTATACACTATTAGCTCATCTCCTTCTACTATTTCCCCCGATAAAACTAACTTAGCTAGATTATTTTGAATGCATTCTTGTATTACCCTTTTCAGAGGCCGCGCTCCATATTCAGGGTCATATCCAGTTTGTGCTATTAGTTCTTTAGCTTCTTGCGATAAACTAATACTCAGTTTACGCTTAGCAAGCATCTTTTGTAAATAAGAGAATTGAACATCTATAATTTTATCAATGTCATCTTTGGTTAAGCTGTGGAATATAATAATTTCATCCAGTCTATTTAAAAATTCTGGACGAAATGCTGACTTAACTATTTTCATCACCTCATCTTTCACAGATTCGGTAGCTCCTCTTAGCATCATCTCAGCTCCAAGGTTAGAAGTTAAAATTAGTATGGTATTACGAAAATCAATTAATTTGCCATGGCTATCGGTTAGTCTACCTTCATCCAAAATCTGCAGTAGTATATTAAATATATCTGGATTTGCCTTTTCTATCTCATCAAACAAAATTACCTGATATGGTCTTCTCCTTACTGCTTCGGTTAATCTGCCACCTTGTTCATAACCAACATATCCTGGAGGCGCACCAATTAACTTTGAAACGGAGTGTTTTTCCATATACTCTGACATATCAAAGCGTAGAAGTGCTGATTGATCATCAAACAAAAATTCGGCAAGAGATTTTGCTAACTCTGTTTTTCCAACTCCGGTTGGACCTAAGAATAAAAATGAACCAAAAGGTCGATTAGTATCCTGAACACCAGAACGGGAGCGCCTTACTGCATTACTTATCGCTTTAATTGCATCTCTCTGCCCTATTACTCTTTTTCCTATTTCATTTTCCATGTTAAGGAGCTTTTCCTTTTCACTATGCATCATGTTATCAACTGGAATGCCTGTCCATTTTGAAACAATATTTGCAATATCACTCTCAGTAACTTCTTTCTTTAGGAAACTATCAGTAACTTTTTCCTGATTTTTTAACTCATTTTCAAGTTGAGGAATCACACCATACATCAACTCCCCTGCCCTTCCTAAATTTCCATTACGCTGAGCCAGTTCCAACTCTTTTCTCGAGTTATCCAATTTTTCAGCTGTTTCTTGTATTTTAGCTATCTTATTCTTTTCCATCTGCCATTTACTGCTTAAGTCAGCAAATTTACTGTTTAGACTCTCAATTTCCTCATTTATCTTTTTTAAACGTTGCTTAGAGTTTTCATCACTTTCTTTTTTCAAAGCCTCTGACTCAATTTTCAGCTGTATAATCTTTCTTTCAAGCTCATCAACAACCTCAGGCTTGCTGTCCATTTCAATTCTAACCCTACTTGCTGCTTCATCAATTAAATCGATCGCTTTATCAGGTAAAAACCTATCTGTTATATATCTATTAGAAAGCGTTGCAGCAGCGATTATTGCACCATCTGTGATTCTAATACCATGGTGCACCTCATACCTCTCCTTCAAACCCCTCAGTATTGAAATAGTATCAGTCTCAGTCGGTTGAGAAATAAACACAGGCTGAAAACGCCTTGCAAGCGCAGGGTCTTTCTCTATATGTTGACGATACTCATCCAAAGTTGTAGCCCCTATACAGCGAATTTCTCCACGCGCAAGAGCAGGCTTGAGCAAATTTGAAGCATCCATCGCACCACTTGTCGCTCCTGCTCCCACTAAAGTATGAAGCTCATCTATAAACAAAATAACTTTTCCCTCTGCTTTTGAAATCTCATTAATCACTGCTTTTAGTCTCTCTTCAAACTCCCCTCTAAATTTTGTTCCAGCAATTAATGCACCAAGATCCAAAGCTAAAACTTTTGCATCACGCAAACCAAGTGGTACATCATTTGCAACAATTCTGTTTGCTAAACCTTCAACTATTGCAGTTTTTCCAACACCAGGTTCACCTATCAGTACTGGATTATTTTTTGTTCGCCTCAACGATACCTGCATAGTTCTTCTGATTTCCTCATCACGACCAATTACAGGATCAAGCTTACCTTGCATAGCAAGCTCTGTAATATCTTTTGTATACCTCTTTGCCGCATTTAATTTTTCCTCGCTATTTGGAGAGTCTGCACTGCCACCTTTTCTCATTTCTGCAATAACTGAATTTAATTTTTGCGGTGTTACACCACCTTCTGCTAAAATTTTACCTACAATCTCATCTTTTTGTGCAGCAAGGCCCTGCAGTAACCGCTCAACAGTAACAAATGTGTCTTTATTTCTCCTCGCAATACCAATTGAATCATCAAAAACTTTTGCTACCTCTCTTGAAAGCTGAAGCCCACCACTACCTGGTCCTCCAACCACTGGAAACTTTTTAATTGCACTACTCACAGCATCAGAAATATTCTGAACATTTCCACCACAAGCGCCTATCAAATCCTGAACTAAACCTGACTCATCTTCAAGCATTACTTTAAGTAAATGTTCAGGCATAAAAATCTGATGCCCAGCTCCCAATGCTTTCATTTGAGCGCTCTGGATTAGGCTTTTTGCTTTTTCGGTAAATTTATTCAAGTCCATAATACAAATTTAACTCATACTTGCTGGTATATATAACAACTACTTTCTCAATTTTAAACTTAAAGTCATTTATCAATAAAAATTTTCTAAGTTCATACAAAAAAAGAAAAAGCAGATTCTCTACAAAAGAGAAAACTTATATTAAAATATTAATTTGTTTTAAAACTAAATTAATGTTAAGATATAAAGCATATAGCTTGATTTTTTTTATAAAAGAGCAATGGATATCAATGATTTTAACATAAAGAACTTAACAACAATTTCTATAGTACAAGAAATAAAGAATGGCGTTAGGCTTGTTCCAGACATAATCAAACCTGGAATACAGGGTATATTTTAGGTTCTGTCGCATCTATAAACCATAGGAAAGAAGATCATTAAAGTTGGGATTATAGGAGTTATGAAGCCATTAACATAGCAAAATTCTCAAAAGTAGAAACATTATTTTAATAATTTGTCTTTTTTTTAATCATACGAATATTTTCTATGCCTATGATGGTAATCTTTGCGGAATGGAAGCTTTTAAACCCAAGCATTGGCTTTATTAGTTTTTTGATAAATCTATCAACAATATTATTTAGATATTTTATTTGAAGAACTGTAATCTTCAGAAATTTCTGCATTCAAATCATCAAGAGCAGCAGTATTACTGCCGCTTTTATCAATTACAATTTTCTCAGGAAGATAGTTACTCCTGAAGGCTTTACGAAAGAATGCAAGTGCTGCAGACTTGTCTCTACTAACACACAAGTCTACAGTATATAAATAAACCCATTTACCGTTTAATTTAATGTAAGTCTCTCCAACTACTACCAACCTGCTTCTTTCTTTTCCTTACTGCCTCATCTATCAGTCGTGATAACCCACCTTTGTAACGTAGCATTTTGCTCCCCTTATACTCATCATTTCTTCCAAATCTCGATAGCTCAAAGAGAATCGACATTTCATGTATACAGATAACATCCTCTGAAAAGCTAAATCCTTTGAAATATGGCAACAATTTTTGATTGATACGAAACATCTTTGCTTTTTTTTTAGACAATTATATCATTCTTCTTTCTACTTCCCTACAAATGCGACAGAACCGAAAAACTTCCTCTTATGGCTGTAAAAATGTTATGATAAGAGCTAATTTTCATGAGTAGGGAAATACCAAAATATTACTATCTTCCATCTTTTCTCTTTTCAATTCGTGCAACCATTTCTTTTACACTTACATTCGTGGAAGGTAAATTTTTGCTGGCAAGATGGTTGATCGAAGATTTTTTATTCCCTACTGGAAATGAACAAGATTGTTTTCTCTTCACACTGATATCCGTTTGTGTTACTGAAGTAGTTTTGTTTTCAGCAGGCAACACGTTCTTTACTTGATTTCGCTCAAATCTTTCTTTTAATGACTTTACTTTACTACTCTCGCGAGTCACTTCTTTTTTCATAGCAACTACTAGTACTTTTGGTCCATCAGCTTTTTTTGCTGATTCTTTACCATCTTGATTTTCAGATTTTAGTGGTAGTATAGGGTTACTCTCAGCTGATTTTTCCACTACTATTTTTTGCTCTGTGCTTACTTTTTCGCCTAAATCTTTAGGCTTTGGTGGTACTGCAGGTTTATCTTTTTTCGGTTCTTGTCTAATTTTTTGATTGGCAGTAAACATTTTCTCTGGTACTGGTGGTACTCTTGGTGGTTTTGGTGGTGCAAGAGATTGAAGTTGTTGTTTCTTCCTATGTTCTCTTTTTGCTTCTATATGTTCTTTAGAGATTGTTGCATAAATCGGCTCCTCTTTAATTGATTGTAGATTACGCAAATCTTTTGTTAAAGATTTACTTTTTTCCTCTTGATAATTTGATATTTCTTCATACTCAGGATCTTCGTTTAATGAACCTCCATAACCTGAATCTTCTCGCTCATATAAGAGATTTTTCTTTTGCTGTCTATTTTCTAAATTTATTCCATATGACCTATATTTATCTTGACTTCTTTCTATTCGCTCTAAATCTGAAATTTTTTGAATAACATCTGTATATTCGATTGCTGTTCTAGCAGTTGAAGGAGGCAATTTATCTTTTATAAAATTACTTATATTCCTAATCGAAACATCTCTTCCTAATATTCTATTGAATATCCTAAAAATTAATGGCTTTTTATTTGCCTTCTTTACACAATTATTCAAGTCATCACGTATAACAAGCTTAGCTACATCTTCTGCCTTATCTGTAAAATCCTCTAAAGCATGAGACAGATCTGTTACTGCTTTATAACATTGTTTCTCTGGATTTCCTAGATTTATAGCTTTGATCAGAGAATCAAGATTTTTTTTATAATCCTCACTTTTAAATGGATCATTCATACTAATTGTAATATTTTACTAAAATATAGATCTAAAATATTAAGATCTAGTGAATACTACTTTTTTAATTCATATATAGCTATAGTCATACGGCGATAATGCGTAGCAGAATAACGATTTTGTCATTCTAGTGTCCGCTGGTACCCCTTATCTAGGTGTGTAAAAGTGAAATCTAGTTTCGCTATATAACACAGTCTCATACAAGTAGCTTCTCGATAATATTCTCACCTTCTTTTATCGAAGTCTGTAACTTATCATATGATCCTTGTTGTGTTTCGTTTAACTCTTCATAGCTTGGCATATCAAACTCTCCTATTAAAAATTACTTTAATTATGATATATTTAAATAATAAAACCAAGAATTTAACTAAGTATCACAAACACTTAAACAAGAAAGAAGAGAAGCTCAAGTATTCATCTACTTTGCTTTCTTTTCAATGTATCTACATATCAGAATAGACAGCTCATATAATACTAGCATTGGAATTGCAAGCCCTACTTGGCTTAGTACATCAGGTGGAGTTAAGATTGCAGCAATAATGAAAATTACCACTATCGCAATTCTGCGTTTATTTGACAAACTTTGTGCAGTGATTAGCCCTACTCTCACCATTAAGGTTAGTATGACTGGAATTTGAAATGCAGTACCAAACGCAAACATGAATTGAAGAACAAGGTCTAAATATTCACTAACTGATGGCATAAACTCTATTGGTATACCGAAAGATTTACCGCTATGTTCAAAAGCAATAAAAAATTTCCAGGCTAGGGGAAATATGTAGTAGTAAACTACAGCGGCTCCCGTTACAAACAAAACCGGTGTTGCAATTAAGTATGGCAATAACACTGCCCTTTCTCTTTTATATAAGCCAGGTGCTAGAAACATATAGAATTGCCATGCAAACACAGGAAAAGAAAACAACAGTGCACTCATTATTGCAACCCTGAGATATACAAAAAACGCTTCTGTTAAGTCTGTATAGATTAGAGAAAAATCATTGCTATCTTTTGTAACTTCTATTAAAGGTGCAAGTAAAAAGCGGTATATATTTTCTTTAAAGTAGTAACAAAACCCGAAGGTAACACAAAAAAATAGAAAGCAAAAAATAACCCTTTTTCTAAGTTCCGCAAAGTGCTCATAAAATGAAGCATATTTTTGTGAGTTTTCGTTCATACTTTACAATAAAGCTATATCTAACATTCTCAGTGAAAAAGCCCATTCATTATCGTACCACGCTGCAACTCTACAGATATCACCTGTGACATATGTACCAGCTAAATCCACAATTGCACTATAAGGGTTATGGACAAAGTCTATTGAAACTAAAGGCTCGTTACATACGGAAAGCACATGATTTGCTGAATTCTTAAACATTTCATTTATTTCTCCAGCTGTTACCTTCTTATCAGTCGTAAATTTAAAATCAACCATAGAAACGTTGCTAACCGGAACTCTAATAGCAGTACCATCTAGCTTACCCTTTAACTGAGGAATGACAGAACCAATTGTTTTTGCTGCTCCAGTTGTAGTTGGCATCATAGAAAGGCCACAAGCTCTTGCCCTACGTAAGTCTCTATGGTTGCCATCAAGAATATTTTGATCATTCGTATAGGCATGTATAGTGGTCATAAAACCGCTTTTTATACCTAAATTGGAGTGTAAAACGTGTACAATCGGAGCCAGGCAGTTTGTAGTACAAGAACCTGCTGAGATCACTTTATGCTCCTTTTTTAGCATATCGTTATTTACGCCGTAAACTACAGTTACATCAGCATCTGAAACTGGAGCAGAGACAATTACTCTCTCTGCATTATGCTTTGCTGCTTCCGCACGCTTGTTGAATGCACCAGTGCATTCAAGCACTACATCAACATTCCAAGGAATATTTTCAGGGCTACGTTCTCTATATAAAGAAAATTTCCTGCCATTTATAGATAGCCAATTTTCAGACTCGTTAAAATCAATATCGCCGTTAAATTTGCCATGAACAGAGTCATATTTAATCAAATGTGCATGCTGCTCAGCACTGAGCGACCCATTTACCGCCACAACTTCTATTTGCTCGCTATAGTTTTCTACTTCAAAAATAGCACGCAATACACTTCTGCCTATTCTACCAAGACCATTAATTCCTACACGAATTGTCATTTTTCCATCTTAAAAGTTTAATTATAGGAAATATTGCCTAATATTTCATTCTATTCTTTTAGTTGTTAATCCTAATGTTATAATATATTGATTGACTAAAGAAACTGTATCACTTAATTAATAATATCTAAATTTTAACTCGGAGTAGGTTATGCATGGATTACCAATGACAAATTCAGATAATCAGTGCAAAAAGAAAATAAAGGACTGTCAGAAGAAGTGAAAACATTACAGAAAATGTCAGTGCTGCAAAATGAAATGCTAGTAATGCTACAGTGGAAATCAATAACAGAGAAACTGCGCACAGAAATATTAAAAAAACTGCTAGAAGCACCTCAAGAGGCAGCAGCATTTCAATTAGAAGAAAGAGATGAGGATCAGCAAGTAATAGAAGACATACTTGATATGCAAGAAGAATTTAAATCTTTACAAAATTTGGAAAGTACTACTACTGAACAACCAAATATTCAAGGACAGAGCATATAAACTTGTAATAGTTTCAAACTATTACATATAACTTTCCCTACTTCCTTCTTTATCGTTACCCCGGGTGTTGTAGAACTGGGGTAACACCTTCCGCTACGCAAATCACCTACAAAACACAATCTTTTTATTTCCCCAAACAATTAGTTGTGAATTTAATCAATCATATTAATATAGTAAATATTTACTTAATATACTAATATTTACCTTGACTAAACAATTATAGTGCTGTATTATTCACACTTAAGCTTTAATAGTGAGGTGTTGATGGACGCACAAGAATTAGAAAACTTACAGAAAAGTTCATCAACAAAATCCCAAGATGCTGAAGAGAAAACATCAGAAGAGTTGGAAAGAAATTTAAACCCGAATGAAGCCAATAATGATATATTCTAAAATCTATCAAGAATACGAGGGAGAAACATGGACAGAGTCATTAATGAATGGTTTTATAGCCGCTGTTTCTTTGGGATTTGGCTTCCTTCTAGGAAAAATTCTACAAATGAAGCTGTTTCTACAAATCTGGAAAACGCTGCTGTTGAACAACCCAATGTGCAACAAACCCTACCCTTATGTATATAAAATGACAAATTTTATAACTAAAAAAGTACTTCCCCATTTTCAAAGCACTGCATACAATAGAATTATATTGTAGTGCCTTATACTCATCCTGAGATATAGGAAAACAATCTATACAACATTTTAAGCTGGCTCAGAGCGCTGGCAAACCCAATACCATAATTTACAAGGAGGACTTATGAATAAGAAATTTCTCTATTCACCATTATCAATAAAAAGCATAGAAGAAAACGGAGTATTTTCTGGCTATGCGAGCGTTTTTAATATAGTTGATAAGCAAAATGATCTGATATTACCCGGAGCATTTAAGAACAACTTAAATAAAAGTCAGATAAAACTTCTTTGGCAGCACAACCCAAGTGAGCCTATAGGTAATATTACAGATATTTGCGAAAATGATGTTGGCCTATATATAACTGCACATTTGCTTTTTGGTATTCAAAAAGCAGAGGAAGCATATTTAATGCTAAAAACTGGAACTATTAACGGGCTTTCGATTGGCTATATACCGATAGAGTATGATGTTGATCATGAAAGCGGAGCTCGAGTGTTAAAACAAGTGGAGCTATGGGAAGTTAGTTTAGTCACTTTCCCTGCAAATTTGTCAGCTCAGGTAATCAACGTGAAAAATCAGCACAATGAACAAGAAATGTTAGCAAGAGCAATAGAAAAAGCAAATTCTGTGCTTACGAACATGTGTATTTCTACTTAAAATCTATAAAAATTTTCACACAATTTAACATTTATATTATTATTTATTTAATAATTATATTGATATATATAACTTCAATACTTTAAAAATTAGGTAATTTTATGCTAAATGCTAACAATAAGGTTAATTACGAACCTAGTATTAAACAAAAGGAAAAAAAATATAGCTTATCCACTGTGCTTGCTTGGCTATATCTAAAAACAATCGGACGAATATTGCCAGGGAGATGGAATAAATGGGCAGAGAATATCCTACACCACAATCAAGTTATTGTGGTTAATGGAGTGCATACTGATAATCTTTTCAATTCTGACAGAGAAAACGAACTTACAGAACAAGTAAAATCATTAGAAGAGGAAAAAATAAATGAAACTGTGAAGAAAGAAAATGAAAGCCTACGAGCGCAAAACACAGAACTTGAGAGTAAAGTTAGTAAGTTAAAAAAAGAATCTGATACTCAAATAAAGCAATTAGAAAGTCAACTTGAGGAGAAACAGGCAGAATTAGAACAAGCTAAGAAAAAAAATACTGAAGTAGAGGACCTTACAAGAGAATTGGAAAGTACTCAGCAACAATTAGAGCAAGAAAAGACTAATCTAAATACCATTGAAAAAAAGAAACAAGATTTAGAAAGTGAAATTAATGAATTGAAAGAACAAGCTAAGGGAAAAGATGCTGAAGTAGAGAATCTTAAACAACAATTAGAGAAAGAAAAAGATGAATTAAAAGATTCAAGTAGTAAACTAAATGCTACTGAAACAGAGAAAAAAGAATTAGAAGGTGAAGTTAAAGAATTGAAAGAAAAATTACAGATATTAGAAAAAAATAGTGTTGAAATAGAAAAACAAAAGGCCGATTTAGAGAAAAAATTAGAGTTTTCACAAGGGGAGAATAAAAAGTTGCAAGAACAAGTTGAACATCTGAGTGCAGAACAAGAAAAAGCGAAAAGTGTTGCAGTATTATCTATTACGGATAGTACAAAAACATTTAATGAAAATTTGACATTAAAAAATCAACAGATTGAAAGTTCAATAGCTGAAGGTGGACAACAAAAGTTAAATAAGCTGGAAGGCGCTAGTAAAAGGCTAGAAGATATGGATAAAAAAACTAAAGAGGTAGATGCAATTAGTATAGCATCTACTACAAAAAAAAACACTTTTTCATTCTATGAAGTCAAGCTTTTCAAATGGTTCTTATGATCTTTTCAGTAATAAGAAGCTCAAGGAATTTTTATCTCATAAAAATAGAGAGTTGAAAAAAAGTTTTCCTGAACTTGAAGGAAAACACTTTTGCCATATAGTGCTTAAGAAAACTATACAATCTCTATCAAATCAAAGTGATGGTAAATTTGAAAGCAATAAGTTACTTGAATTATTAGAAAGTAATTTGACAAGATCAGCAAGTAAGATCATAGAAGCTAAAGTTAAAGGAGTTGTCAAAAAAAAATGTTTTGATATTAGAAATGTAGATAAGGAGTTATTTGATGGCGTGTTAAAAGAGAAGAAGCTGTTACTTCCTATTAAAAAATGCATGAAAGAGTTAGAGTGGGATGAAAAAGTTGCTACAGCAATCACAGATTCTGTCTTGAACAACTTTCATAGCAAAGATAATAGCAATCTCCAAGAAATTGTTTCGGAGGAGTTAATAAAAGGTAGAATGAATTGTTTTTCAGGTAAGGTTCAAGAACTAGCATCAAGTATAAGAGATAAATTTTTATGCCCAGATGAGAAAATGTGCGTTCAAACTTCAGAAGAAAACAATGAATACCAATTAACAGAGAAAGCTAAAGAAGAATACAAATTAACACTCCCATTAACACCTAATTCTTCCATGAGTCACACTGCTACATCAAACATTCAGGGATTAGCTAGATAACTAGAGTAGGCTCTTAGCATAAAGTATTAGCTCCTCCTTTGTTAAAGTGTAGGAGCTGTCTTCCCAATGTTGTCGTAGCAATTCCAAGTTTCTACCTAAACTTTTCCCTGGTTGATGACCTATAGTTATAAAATCATCACCAGATAAAGGAAATTTTGGAATGTTAAACATCTTAGCAAATGAAATATACTCATCAACATTTATTCCAGACTCAATACCACAAATCTTCATTAAGTCACAATATAATTCCTTACCAAATAAAGATATGTATTTCTTTTGCTCTTTTTCTGAAAGCTCTGTTTTGATATTGTTTGATAATAAAAATAATATTTTTTTCTTTTGCTTATTTGAAAGACGTAGAAGTTTGCTTACATATTCTCCAAGATTAAGCCTATCTTCAGCAGTCCTAAGAAGCAGCGCTAATTTTGTTAGTGCATCGATTGTGGGATCTAGGAAAGGCGTATAGACATACGCTGAGGGTTTTGTAGGAGGTTTAGTGTTGATAAGAAGTGGTGAAGATAAAATTTCGCATTTTACTTCTTTTGGAATAATTTTTTGTAAAACATCAGATTTTTGCATGCTCTTAAGTGTTGGAGCAGGATCATTGCATTCCAAGAGTTTAAATATTTCTTCTCTTATTCTCTCTCCAGAGAGGTTTTGAATCATGTGCGAATGCTTTTTGCACACATCCAATATTTCATCACTTAAATCTCCTATGCATATTTTAGCATGAAAACGAAACGCTCTTAAAATACGTAGATAGTCTTCCTTAATCCTATCTTCAGCGTTACCTATAAAGTTTAACTTTCGTGCTTTTAAGTCCTGAATGCCACCAAAGTAGTCGTATATATGGCCATATTTGTCTGCATAAAGAGCATTAAACGTAAAGTCGCGCCTTGAAGCATCAGCTTGCCAATCATTAGTAAATTCTACCTTCGCATGTCTACCGTCACACTTTACATCATGCCTTAGCGTTGTAATCTCAAAGGATCTTTTATTTAAAATCGCAGTAATAGTTCCATGTTTTAAGCCAGTTGGAATAGTTTTTATATTACGGAGTTTTAACGCTTTAACTGCTTGATTAGGCAGCAGATTAGTAGCAAGATCAATGTCGTGAATTTCACGCTGCAAAATTGAATCTCTCACACATCCACCAACAAGTCTTGCCTCACCACCAAATTTCTCTATGGCCTCAATAATTACACTAGTTTCGTGATCAATTTGCATTTAGGTTACACATACTGAAAATCATGTTACAAAAAATGCGAAACTTTTGCAAAAATCCTCATATAAAAATATATAGGCAGGAGAGTGGTAAAATAAGAGGGTAAAGTGATAGAGTAAGTCTACAACAAATCCAGTGCCTAGAAACTTATAAGTATAAAAGTAATGTTAAAATACAATGTTTTCGATGATTATAAAAAAGCTGGATGAGCTACTTGCATGACACCTTTGTAGCCTTCTCTTGTCATCCCAGTACCTGCTCAAGTAACTGACACTGGTTCCCTTTATGATGGTGTTATCCGAGTAGCTCATCCAGATTTTTATCAGGAACGTTGATTACTCCTTATTCTTCGCCCTTCCTGCACGCTTACGTTCATTCGGATCAAGTGTACTTTCATTGTCTATATACGCTCTCTAAAAAACCCTTTAATATTATTCTAGCGTATATTGACACATTAATTTTAATAATTAAACTACATTGACTTTAAAGCGAGGTTACAAAAATATGCTAAATCATCAAAATTTAACACGAAAACAAAAAGATTTGTATTTTCAGTTAAAAAGGGCCATATGGAATAGAAAGAGCATTAATAATATTTTAGAAGCAGCCTCAGAGAATGATTTACTAAAAGTTCTTACAGTTGGATATACTACACGATTTCCAAGAGGTGGGGGACGCACTCTAACACTGCTGAACCTTGCTATATATAAAGATAATAATGAATCTGTTGATCTTATTTTAACACACTCTAACAACAAAGGTATACTGCAAGAAATTCTTAAGACTTCAAGTACTATGAACTATACAATAAGAGGTTATACTTACACTTTGACACCACTTGCGTTTGCTATACATAGAAGTAATAACGAATGTATCAATTCTATTTTAATGCAGGCTCAATATAGTGGTATACTGCACAATATCCTTGCTTCTAAAGATATTGTACAGTTTCCAGGTCTGACGTATATCATCACACCACTTAACTTTGCTATATATAAAGGCAATAACGAATGTATCAATTCTATTTTAATAAGAGCTCAAAATAGTGGTATACTACACAATATCCTTACTTCTAAAGATATTATGCAGTTTCCAAGCCTGACGTATGTCATCAAACCACTTGCCTTTGCTATATATAAAGGTAATAACGAATGTATCAATTCTATTTTGATACAAGCTCGAAATAGTGGTATACTACAAGAAGTCTTTATTGCAGTAAGTACTGTACTGTCTCCATATGTTGAATATACTTTAAATGCTTTTGAGCTATCTGTAGTTATTCATCAGAACGGTACTAATGTTAGAACTGCATTAGATAATGTATCTATTCTCATAGACTACAAGAAAATAGAAGAACTTAATCAGTGTCCGTTCAACAGAGTGGCAAAAAAGCCCAGTATCAATAATGTCGTGACAGTACTTCTTCTCCTATCATGCAAGTAGTTACACTGGGATTCAGATTTTTATCAGGAACGTTGATTACTCTTTATTCTTCGCCCTTCCTGCACGTTTACGTTCATTTGGATCGAGGAACTTCTTACGCAAACGTATAGATTTTGGAGTTACTTCTACCAATTCATCATCGTCTATATATGCTATCATATCCTCCAGTGTCATTATTTTTGGTGGAGTAAGCTTTATAGCTTCATCGCTACCTGAAGCTCTTACGTTTGTTAATTGCTTACCTTTAAGTACATTTATTTCTAAATCATTGTCACGACTATGCTGACCGACAATCATACCACAATATACCTTATCTTGTGGCTTAACAAACATAATTCCCCTATCTTGCAGATTGAAAATTGCATACGCTACTGCTTCGCCTTTGTCTGTTGAAATTAAAACCCCATTACGCCTTCCGGAAATTGAACCTTTATGTGGAGCATAACTGTGAAATAAACGGTTGATTATACCAGTGCCGCGAGAATCAGTTAAAAATTCTCCTTGATAACCAATCAGTCCCCTTGATGGCACTAAAAATGTCAACCTAGTTCTGCCACTACCAGAAGGTCTCATGTCAGTTACTTCACCTTTTCGAAAGCTAAGTTTTTCCATGATGATTCCACTATACTCATCATCTACATCAATTACTACTTCCTCTATAGGTTCAAGTTTTTTGCCATCTTCTTCTTTAAACAGCACTCGAGGCCGTGAAACTGAAAGTTCAAAACCTTCCCTTCTCATATTTTCAATCAGTACCCCAAGCTGCAACTCACCACGTCCACCTACTTCAAATGCTTCACCACTTGGAGCCAAAGTTACAGTAATTGCAACGTTTGTTTCTGCTTCTGCATATAAACGATCTTTTATAACAGTTGAGGTAAGTTTTGTTCCCTCTTGCCCAGCAAAAGGTGAATCATTCACGCTTATAGTAATCGCCATTGTTGGTGGGTCAACTGGAGTTGAGCTGATCGCAGTTGTAACTTCTGGTGCTGCTATAGTGTCTGAAACTGAAGCTTTCTCAAGTCCTGCAATGGCAATGATATCACCAGCTACAGCTTGCTCTACTGGAACGCGTTTTAAGCCAGAAAATGAGAGTAACTTAGTTAATCTCCCTCGCTCAACCACTTGACCATCAAGATCAATTACCTTAAGATCTGAGTTAACTTGCGCGATTCCTTGGTAAATCTTTCCTGTCAATATTCTGCCAAGAAATTTATCAGATTCAAGTAAAGTAACTAGCATAGCAAAAGGTGCATTTTGATCATAAACGGAAGGTTTTATGTAATCTATCACCGTTGAAAATAATGGGCTTAAATCTTTTCTTTCATCAGATAGCTCCTTAGCACACCAACCATTTCTACCTGAAGCATAGAGTACTGGAAAATCTAGTTGCTCGTTGGTTGCATCAAGGTTAAAAAATAACTCATATATTTCATTTAGTACTTCATCAATTCTGCTATCTGGTCGATCAACCTTATTGATTATCACAATCGGTTTTAAATTTGCCTTTAGTGCTTTTGACAACACAAACTTAGTCTGTGGCATTGGACCTTCTGCAGCATCAACCAGTAGTAATACACCATCTGCCATGCAGAGCACCCTTTCCACTTCTCCACCAAAATCCGCATGTCCTGGTGTATCAATGATATTGATTTTCTCATCACCCCACATTATTGACGTACATTTTGCAAGTATTGTAATCCCACGTTCACGTTCTTGATCACCACTATCCATCACTCGTTCTTGAACTTCTTGATTCTCACGAAACGTGCCACTTTGTTTTAACATGTTATCAAGTAAAGTAGTTTTTCCGTGGTCAACGTGTGCAATTATTGCAATATTGCGGATTGATTTAAATTCACTCATTTCTTATAATTTCAAATTTAATTTAATAACAAGTATACGTATAATATATTTAGAGTAAATAACTAAAGCCGTGCTTTCAGAGTATTTTAGGCAGATCATGGAACTCTAACAAAAAGGTTTCATATTCGCTGTACTTTGTAGCAACTAACACCAAGACAAAGAAGAATCTTGCTTTAGCAGTACATTTATATAAAATTAAAATAAACTAAAGTAATCATTTAAATGCTAACAAGATTCGCTCCAAGCCCAACTGGCTACCTACATGTAGGAAACATACGCACTGCACTCATTTGTTGGATGTACACACGTAATCAAAATGGAAAATTTTTACTACGTTTTGATGATACTGATCTTGAGCGTTCAGATATCAAATATGTAGATAATATCATAGAAGACCTAAAATGGATTGGCATAAATTGGAATTCAAGTTTTAAGCAATCAGAGCGTTTTGAGCGCTATAACGAGGTGTTCTTACAGTTAATGAAAGAAGGTCATATTTATGCATGTTATGAAACAAGAGAAGAATTAGACACTAAACGAAAATTGCAATTAAAACAAGGTCTTCCCCCTATTTACAATAAAGGTGCGTTGCTTCTAACTGAGCAAGAGAAAATTCGTTATGAGCAAGAAGGACGAAAACCACATTTCAGATTTAAATTGGATAGAAATAAAACTGTAAAATGGAATGATGAAGTTAAAGGCGAAATAAATATTGCAACAATTCATATCAGCGATCCTGTAGTAAAAAGAGAAGATGGAATTTATACGTACATGCTACCTTCTGTTATTGATGACATTGACTTTAATGTAACCCATGTTGTACGCGGGGAAGATCATGTAACTAATACCGCAGTTCAGATTCAAATGATTCAAGCATTAAAAGCGAAAATTCCTATCTTTGCCCACCTTCCCCTACTACACTTTGATGATAGCAAAATATCGAAACGGAAAGGTGGGTTGGATATTAAGTCCATAAGAGAAGATGAGATTGAGCCAATGGCGCTAACTAGCTATTTAGCAAAACTTGGCACATCTGATCCAATAGAAGCTCATGTTGATATGCAGCCTTTAATTGACTCATTTGATATCAAAAAATTTAGCTCAGCATCTTTACAATTCAGCTTGAGTGAAATGTATAAGCTAAATAGCAAAGTGCTGCAACAAATGCCATTTGAAATGGTGCAAGATCGTTTAAGTCAAATTGGTTCAGAGTTTTGGTATTTTATAAGAAACAACATAAACAGGTTTTCTGAGGTGGCCAAATGGTGGCAAGTATGTAAATCCAATATAGAGCCTGTGGTTATTAATAAAGAATTTATAAAAATAGCGCTAAGCACATTACCTCAAGGTGATTGTAATGAAAATACGTTATCAGAATGGGTTAAAAATATTCGACAGACAGTTGATATAAAGGCAAAAGATCTATTTATGCAGTTGCGCCTCGCTTTAACAGGAACAGAAACAGGTCCAGAACTTGCTAAATTATTAATTTTTATCGGTAGAGAGAGCATTGTTGCAAGGTTAGAAGAAAATCATACAAAAGGTTTAAATGCACCGAATGTATTTGAATTACACCAATAGTTAATCTCATGCTGAAAGATCATTTTATGATTCAGATCAGTTCTTTTACAGGTCACTTCCAAGCTCATCAAATTTTCTAAGATCTTCTTAAGTTCTGAAAGTTGCAAACTTTTCAAATGAGATTTAAAACTCTGCAATTGTTTGAAGAACAATGGAGGACTCAGCTGGTCAATTGCAGCTTGTTCATTCATTCCATTTTGTATTAACAGCAAAACGCTTTCTAGCCGTAGAAAATAATTTGATATAATACGGATTAATGCTATCGGTGAAAAATTCTCTTGTAATATCAATACATCGGAAATTTTGATGAATTGCCCCATGTCTTTACTCACTATTGCAGAGCACAGATTATCAAGTGTAACATAATCATTGCCGGAGGTTGAAAAGCATAGATCTATATCAGCAAGTTTAAGATCTTTTCTTTTTCCTAGATATAAAACTAATTTTTCAAGCTCTGAATATATAGGCAGTTTGCTATGATTAAAATAAGACTGCAAGTGGTAGATTATCTCACTTGTGCACTCTATATCATTTTGTTTCAAGTAACTTGATATAATATCACAAAGATTACTACCGCTGTCCTTATAGCAGGTAATGACACCGAAAATTTTTGAGCTTTCCATATAACTTTTAGTTGTAGAACTATATGGAAGATCATTTGCTATCATTACTATATAATGATCGCCTATATTATGATCCAATATGTTTCTTAACTCTTTAGATATACTTCCACTGACATTTATCAGCTTAACTAACCTTTTTTTAGTAAACATCGAAATGTTTGCCAACTCGGAAAATAACAAGCCAGGCGACTTATTCACTACTGCAAAATCCATCACCTGAACTGAATACTCATTCAAGTTGGCAATTATTTCCTGTACAAAAATATCGACCTTACTATTGTCACTCCCATGAATTAATACACCACTTAAAGTATCGGGTTTCTCAAGGAATTTTTTAACTTTAGATGGCGTGATTCTCATGCCATCTATATTATATTATCACTATTTGGTGGTACATCATTTGATTGCACATCAGTTTCCAACAATTCTGAGCTTTCTTGATTTGCTGTATTCTGCATATCATCAGACACTTCTTTCTTTCCCGTAACATAATTATAAAAATTTTTTATAGGCTGTCCTATATATCTAGAAAAAAATCCTTCGGCCATATCTTTCACTCCACAAATTAACAATTAGCACATAAAAACAACGTAGCAAAAACTACTTTACGCTCAGATAGTTACACTCATTTGTTAATGAATTATGAACTTCCGAGACCAAAATTAAGTCGATCTACTTAACACCAATCTTATAAAATAAGCAATGATTAAATACACAGCTGCGATAAGTATAATTGCAGGTCCAGTTAATAAGTCAAAACTTGCAGATAATATCAAACCTGATACTCCAGAAATCACAGAAAAAACTGTTGCAACAATAATCATTTGCATTGGAGTTTTTGAAATGAGTCTTGCTGATGCAGCAGGTATTAACAAAAATGCAGCAATGAGTAATATTCCTATTAATTGAGCAGAAATTGCAATAAAGATAGCGAGTATAATCAAAAATTCTAGCCTAACAAAATTAACATTTACTTTCTCAACTGTTGCCAAATCTTGATTAATCGAAATCATCAGCCAATAGCGCCATCTAAATATTAATATCAAAGTAACTATTACGGAGGTTAGAAAAATTGATATTATATTACTTTGGTCAATCATTAATATGTCACCAAAAAGTGAGCTAATAATACTATTATTACCTGATGGAAGAAAAGACATAAGTATTAAACTCGATGATAAAACTACATTGGTAACTATGTTCAATATCGTATCAGCAGAGTATAATTTATTAAAATTAAGAGAAAGTAGTATAGCAAACATAATTGCAATGAGCATTATACTTACCGATGGGCTGATATTAAAGATCAAAGCAAGTGCAATACCAAGCAATGAAGAATGGGACAAACTATCACCCAAATACGATAACCTTTGCCATATCATAAATGACCCTAGAGCTCCTGTGACTAGGCTAATCATAATTACCGCAATTAGACTGTTTATAAAAAAACTCTGTGTAAATATCTCTAACATGCTATCAGATAACTGACAACAAATCTATCTTCAGATATTAAAACGTTATGGGTTCTGCATGCAGAACCCGTCGTCATAAATTCAAAATTTAAATTCTTTTGCTCCATAAGATAAGACTTCATTGAACAATCGCGTATCTTACCAGTACCTATTATCAAAATCTCTATTTCCTCTGTTAAAAAAGATTTAAAATACTCCTTGTTATTTATATCACTTTCTTTCAATTCAATCACCTTTTCAGGAAAAATTATAATTGAGCCATGATATTCTTGATTATTTACCCAAAATCTTTCTTCCCTGTAACCATCTATAAGATTTTTCTTCTTGGAAATTAAGGGCATAAATCAAACTATTAATTCCGTGTCGCACACCCACCATTCTGGATATTCCTTTTTGATATTTGCTGCTGCAGCTTTTGCATTTTCTTTACTATCAAACATTCCAAAACACGCTACACCACTACCTGACATACGAGAAAGTATAGAGCCTTCTTGTGACTCTAGTGTTGATATTACATTCTGAATTTCAGGTACAAGACCTATTGCTGCTTCTTGAAGGTCATTTTTTGTCTCTTTAAGAAGCTCTAACAAATTCTCCTCAGTGTTATCACTCCACTTAATTGGATTAGAGAAATCCTCTTTATACTTGGAAAATACTTCTGATGTATTCAAAAACTTTTTTTTTGGTTTCACAAGTACCAGACTTATGGGTAAAGAGCATTGTTTAATGGAACATAATTCCTCACCAACACCTCTAACAAAAACTGGCTTACTATCTACACTTGCAGGCACATCAGCACCAACGCTTAAAGCTATATCACTTAAAATTTGCCTATCAATATCCCACAGCTCTCCTAGCGTGCGTATCACAGCTCCAGCATCTGAGGAACCACTACCAAATCCTGCAGCAATTGGTACATTTTTTATAACCTTTACAGTGACTTTAGTTCGTATAGGAGCGTACCTAAGCAGTAGACTCAATGCTTTCGTTATAGTATTATATCGATAATTTATTTTAAACTCAGAGTTTACAAATTGAACTGTAGAGTTATCATATCTAAAGTTTTTTTCTCCTACTTTTATCTCTAAAAAATTAGAAAGTTTAGCAAAGACAACCAAACTTTCAATTAAATGATACCCTCTTTCTTCTCTATTTATAATATGTAAAAAAAGATTGATCTTTGCAGGAGCCTTTACACAAAAACTTTCCATCTGTATATCTTCACTAACACTATCTTATTTACTATACTTGAAATGCCACTTCAGTCAAACTTTATACACTCCTAATGAGATCAAATGCCATAAATCCTAACTTCTCTGTATGGGTAAGTGCATCAGCTGGTACAGGTAAAACAAAGATCTTAATAGACAGAGTATTAAGACTTCTATTAGAGAATAAGAGAAATATTCTCTGCTTAACATTTACCAATGCTGCAGCAAATGAAATGGAGGATCGCATTTACAGTACACTTAGTAAGTGGGCAATATGTCCAGAGGGTATATTGGTCACAGATTTAGAACAATTAGCCCAGTGTGTGACCAGAGAAAATAAAGATTATTTAACAAGAGCAAGAAGGCTTTTTTCTGAACTGGAAAATCTTGGTCTTAATATTCAAACTATACACGCCTTTTGTTACAAATTAATCTCCAGCTTTCCTACAGAAGCTGGTATCGCTCCAAATTGTACGTTGAGCGAATGTAAAGAATTGCATTCCATCGTATTTGAAAAAACGCTTCATAACGAAACTGTGCAGGACGATATCAATATCGTTGCAGCTGAAATTGATGAAAATAAGCTGCGTGATTTGCTCTATACCTTATGTATAAAGAGATCAGCTCTAGAAAATAATTTAGGATATATCAAAGATAAACTAAGCGTCCCAGACAAGATTGACAATTTACAGAATGAAACGATTGAGCAGATAAAAAGATTAGCTAAAATATTAAGTAAGGGAAGCAAAAGAGATCAGAGTTACAGTGCGATACTTTATGATTGGTGTAATAGCACAAAATCGTCCGTACCAAATGTTATCATCCCAGTGCTTGACACTGGGATCCAGAAAAAAAGAAATATGGATCCCAGTGTCAAGCACTGGGATGATAACAAGATAGAGAACTTAGCTAAAGTATTTCTCAAATCAGAATCGTACGAAAAAAAGAGCATATCATCCATTATAACAAAGGGTGCTTTGGAAAAATTTGAAGACGTAGAGCAAATGATAGAAAGCATTCAAAATGCATTGTTTACCCATGTAAAGGATATAAATTCTTATCAAATATTCGCAAGAACCAGTAGTTTACTTAGTATATTTAAAGTATATGTTGATCTATATAATAGTGAAAAATCAAAGAATGCACTGCTTGATTATGATGATATCATCAATTTAGCAACAAATCTCCTTAGCAATCCAGGCTATAAAGATTGGATATTGTTTAATCTAGATCAAAAAATAGACCACATTCTTGTTGACGAGGCACAAGACAATAGTATCAGTCAATGGAAAATTATAACAAATCTCTGCAATGAATTTTTTACCGGTGGTGACGAAAAGAGAACTTTATTCGTTGTTGGCGATGTAAAACAATCAATTTACAGATTTCAAGGAGCAAATCCCCATCTATTTAATTACATGCAGCAATATTTTCACACGAAAACCGGTGGCAGAGATTGGGTATCATGTCAACTTGAAAAGTCATTTCGCTCAACTCCAGAAGTTTTGATGCTTGTAGACAGAATATTTAACAATTTTCGTGAAGAAATATCTTTCAATGATAACAAGATAAAACATATTCCATATAGAGAAAACGATCAAGGGTACATTGAAATCTGGCCGTTACTGCCAAAGTATAAAGAGGAAGAGCAGCAAGCCTTACAAATTCATTTAATACAGAGGAAAGATTATGTAGTAACAGATCGATTACTTGCTCAGGCAATAGCCCAAAGAATTCACAATTGGTTAAACGAAGGGCGGATTTTAGTCGCCAAAGATCGTCATATAGAACCAAGGGATATTATGATTTTGGTACGGCAGCGAAATGTGTTAGTTGATTACATAATAAGTGAACTAAAAAAAGTAAATGTACCAGTTATAGGCCGAGATTATTTTAGAATTATGGATTACATAGCTGTGCAGGACTTAATAGCTTTAGCTGAATTTTTGCTCCTCCAGGCAAATGATCTTGCTCTTGCAAATGTTTTAAAATCACCGCTATTTAACTTCACTGAGGATGATTTATTCAATATTGCATACGATCGTAAAGAACAGTCGTTGTGGGAAAAACTTCAAGATTATCAGGAGATTATCTCTCATGAATTAAACTATCTAATTAATTTATCTCAGACAGAATCTCCCCTTACACTATTCACGCATATATTGCGCACAGGCAAGAAGAAATTTGCTGCAAGGCTAGGTCTTGAGTGCTTCGAGATTCTAGACGAATTTATGAACCTCGTATTGCAATTTGAGCACCCATCTCTTCAAGCATTTGTTCAGTGGATCAAAGAAAATAATCCTGAGATTAAAAACGATATGCAATCAGAACTCAATGCTGTACGAATAATGACAATTCATAAATCAAAAGGTCTACAAGCTCCAATAGTGTTTTTAGTTGACACAAATACAGTACCAAGAAACAGCGAAAATATTTTGTTTGATGCAACGGAAGCACCGTTTTGGTGTGGCAAAAATAGTAATGCTTATTGTAATCAAGTAAAAAGAGAGAAAAAACTAGAGGATTATAACGAATATTTGCGTTTGCTGTACGTGGCACTTACGCGTGCTGAAGATGAGTTATACATTTTAGGCAAAGAGCCAGTGCAAAAGGGCTCTTGGTATGATCTAGTTATTCAATATGGAGCATTATATGAGAGGAAAAAACTATACTTACAGCCGATATTTAAAGAAAAAGTTGAAGTGCTATGCATGAATGCAAACTACCCTTCTATTTATAAAAAACGTGATTATTTTGATGTTCCAGTGATTTCACCTCCATCAAACCTATCAATGTCATTGCAGCACGTAACGCTGGAACCTGGAGAAAAAAAGCCAGTGTCAAGCACTGGGATGACAGATGAGAATGCTGGAATGACAAAAAGGAGCATTGGGACGACAGACAGCTATGCAAGAGGCTTAATAATTCACAGTATATTGCAATATATGCCCAAGATAGAGAAAGACAGGAGAAAAAATTGGGTTAGGAAATATCTTGATAGCATAAACACTAGTGAAGATAAGGATGAAATTTACAGCAAAATATTAACCTTTAATGAAAAATATGATTACCTGTTCGACTTGGAGGGCAAATCAGAAATTCCACTTAGTGGAACAATTGACGGAAAACCAGTATTAGTGCGGCTAGACAGACTGTGTATAACAGAAGACAAAGCAATCATAATTGACTATAAATCACACCATAACGTTTCTATTTCCTCATCAAATGAAATAAAAAAGCAAATGTTGATCTATAAAACCTTAGTGCAAGAAGTCTACCCAGATAAGCAGGTAGAGTGCGTGGTTATTTGGATGGAAGATTTAACCTTACAATCTTTGATCTAAACTCCAAGGGAGTGTTAAATAAACCATACGCGTCAAGTTAAGAGATTGTGAGCAAATTTAGAGAGGTTAAAGTGGATACTCTAGCCCTTCTACGTTTGTCTTTTAATGAAAATCGCGACCAAGTTATAGTGAGTTTTTTAAGAAATGCTTTTAAACTATTAATTTTGGTTAATACTAAAAATAACTCTCTAACCCGCCTTTTTAGCTCAATAAATGCCTTTGTTTAAGCTAAGTTCTGTATTCTTTTTCACTTCTGTGCAACCAACTATGCCGTGAAATATAAGAATTGCGCACAATTTAGCATATAGTTCACATAATACTCTGCATGGCTTTCCTTTTAGCTTATCAAGCCTGATATGGCTTTTATACAATTTAAATAATAACTCAATTTGCCACCTTACTCTGTAAATCGTTAATACTTGCTCAGCACTAATTTTATTTTCTGGAACATTAGTTATAAATATTGACCAGTTCAACAATTTTTGATTTCTTTTAGAGGATGTATATCCCTGCGATCTTGCTAATCTATTAGCTTTCCTTCTTCTGGCCATAGACTGTTCTTCAGTTAGTTTCTGACATATAATTCTTACTCTAATTTTTGCTTCTTTTCCTAACAATACCTCGTTTTCTAAAAATAACTTATCCTCTAAACATTCTAATAACTCCATTTTTTGATTTGTTTCTACATCATATATGTTGGTATCGGATTTATAACGACTTATGAAATAAGCTCCTATTTCATTGATTTGTTTAAAAGAACTTGGCACAAAATAACCGAGATCAGATATTAGCAAATCATTGCTTAATATATTACTTAAATGTTTCCTATATCCCTGGTCTGATCTCACTGCCATTAAGTTAAGGGAAAGAGAAGTTAAGATTGGACAAAAAATTTGAAGTGATTGATAATTATGGTAAATACTAGGGTGAATTTTTAAGAAAAGGGAGTCTGAAAAGTGCAAGTTATTTAAAAAAGTAATAATTGCAGGTTATTTTGCAAAGAATGTACTAATGCAATGATACTGAAAAGATATCTTGAATTTAAAACACATGTTTTCTAGCTCTTTTCTGGTAGTTGAGTGAACGAATATCAGATATCTTATGACGATCAACTCTTCTCCCTTTTCTCACCACTAAAGTGTTCATCAAAAATAACTGTGATAGTCGATCCATAATGCAGTCTATGTCTGACTCTGTAGAAAAAATATCAAAGGCTAAGTTTTTAATCGCATTAAATGAGACAGATTTATTGATGCTTTTTTTTAGTTTACTATTCTGTGAGCTCAATGTCTCTTCATCATCTTCTATCATGATACTTTCTAGATTACTGATGAAGATAGTTGACCAAAAATCCTGCTTGATAGTTTCAATACTTTTTCCTGTGAAATTCTCTAAATTTAATCTTCCCTTCAGCCTAGAAAAAAATGTTTCTACTCCCCAGCGCAAGTAATATAATCTCTCAAACTCTTCAACTGTAAAACGTTTCTCATCTAACAGAGATGTTACTAACACTTCAACTTCGCCAGAAGAAAGTATTATTTTGACTAACCTGAATTTCATCTCATCAGGTAATCCTAGCTTTCGTAGCTGTCTTGCTACTTTAATAGGTGCGGTAGACACTACCACCGTACTAGATGGGCTTTCCGGCTTAAACATAGCGTTTATTTCATTGAAAGACGAACTTGAACAGCGAATTATATAATTGATTTTCCTTCCTGTAAGCTCAGCAAGAAATCGATAAGATACGTATCCTCTATCACAGATTAACAAATCGTCTGATTTTATGGATTCAAGCATACCGATTGCTAAATCAACCTCATAGCTGTCACCTCTACTTAGCACAGATTTTATTGCAATATTATTTAGCATATCGTAGCAAACTTCAAAGGTTGCACTTGTATAGTCTTCAAATCTCTGGATTCCATTCCATACTGCTCTTGAGCTAAACTCACCTATTATTTTGTCGCTCTTTGGCAGAATCAGTATTGAAGCATCAAATGCAAGTACTCTGAAGCCATGGTGGGTTTTAAATTCCTGATCTTGGTAGTATAGGGAAACTATATCATCATTTAACTCTGAAAACGCAGTATGTTTTAGCTTCTTTCTTGCTTGAGTAAATGCACTTGCCGTAATTGTATAATCTTTTCTTGTATGCAGAACAAACTCATTAAGCATCACTTGTAATGACTTTACACTCTTTCTAAAAATCAGGAGAAATACATTAACGAAGGGCAGCTTTCTTTTTCGTGAGAAGTCTTTTGAGGATGCTCTGTGTGCGTTTATAAAGTTTAAACTCATCAATTTATTTTTTATAAACATGATTATTCTTTTTTTTACTCATGTCATTACTTCTTTTAATTTGTGAATCTTACCTGATTTTATAATACAGTTCATCACTTTTCCTTAACTTAATGGCAGTGATGACAAGAGAGGGGCTACTTTCATTTGCTGTCTTCAAAAATTTACAATTATGCTTCATATATTTTATTAAATATTTTACTTAAAAATTCAATTTCTTATTATAAGAGATAAGCAATTCATGAATAATGAAAGATTACAAAAAAGGTCATAGAAAGCGCCTAAGAGAGAGAATTATTTCAGATAACGGACAATCATTACTTGATTATGAGATTTTAGAACACATTTTATATTCAGCATATAGTAGAATTGATGTAAAGCCAGTAGCAAAGAATTTGATAGAAATTTTCGGCAGTTTGAATAAGGTTTTTAATGCCGATTTAGAAGCACTGCAGAATATTAAAGGAGTTAGTAATGCAGCTATATCTGCTATCTTTTGTGTTAAACAGGCTTTTGTTCGTTCTGCACGAGAAGAAGTAAAGGACCTACCTATAATCAATAATTGGGAAAAATTGCTTGATTATTTAAAAGCAAGTATAGGAAGCCTTAATAAAGAAAATTTTCGCGTTATCTATATGAATAAAAGATATCGTCTAATAGCAGAAGATCTACAAAACTTTGGTACAATAGATCAAACTCCTCTTTATGTTAGAGAGATCATAAAACGCGCTCTTTTGATTGGCTCAACATCGATTGTAATATCCCACAATCACCCAAGTGGAGATATACAGCCTTCAAGTAGCGATATGTTTCTCACCAGACAGCTTGCAGAAGCTTGCAAAAGCATAGGAATAGAATTAATAGATCATATATTATCACATTTAGTAGCTATTTTAGTTTCAAGGAAAATAGGCTTTTATTAGAGTAGATCTAAAATTGCTTTTGCCATTTTTCTTATTATGGAAGTAAAGCTATACATGAGGTGGTTGCCAGTGGAACAAAAATTTTCCTTCTGGAAGACAATGTTTGATTTAGGTGGCGTAATAGTGGCAAATTGAAAGAAATACATGGTATTTGCCACTATTAGAAATCTCCTGTTTTGATAAGACTTATGAGATCTTTATTGGTTTTTTGAATTTTGTTGAAGCACTCACATGCTTACTCTAATATTTTGTTCACAGAGCCTAGTTAGCTCAATTTCAACGTTAATTTGTGAAGCTCTGAGTTCTGTTAGGGGATTTTCTGGTTGAATATCTAGCTTATTCTGTATGTTCGATAAACAAATTAAAGCCGAATCAAAAATTTCATCATACTGCTCTGCTTCATGCACACAATTGATTATTTCCTTCACATCTTGCGGCGTATCTTTTAATATTGCTCTTATTTGGTTTAGGTTTTGACGAATTTTTTCCTGATATCCAGCAATTCTCTCTTGATATATATCAATCATTTTTTGACATGAGGTGCCTCTAAATGGGTGTTCTGCTTTTTCCTTTATGTAGGAGCTCTGAAAATTTTTGCAATTAAGGACTGCTTCTCTACATTTTTTTATGTCACTAATTATACTGGTTATTGACTTACTTGCTTTCTCATGCTCTTCTTTTTTGATTATACATTCATTCTTTGTTTGGCTCATTTTATCATACAGATTTCTGCATTCTTTATATGATACCAGCGGTTGTAGTATTCCTTCCTCTACACCTTTATTATAAAAATTCTTCAACTCATCGCTTGATAGTATTCGTATAGCATCTTCCCTTTTACCTTGTGATTTAGGATACTTTTTGTTCAGTGAACTAATATAATTTAATAGGAAACTCTTAGTTAAATCTTCCTTTTTAACTTCTGATAATTTTTCTAGTGTTTCTATATATTTCAAAGTTTCCGCAAAAAGCTGCGCACCAGATGTAGCAAATCCTGGCAGTGGTTTGCTCTGCGCCTTATAAAAATCGGTTTGTAAAAAATCTTCGGCTTGTTTTTTTATTACTGAAAGTTCATTGAAGGCTTTTTCTGGATTGATTTTTTTTAAAATACTAGTAGCTTTTTTAATCGCTCTTTCTCTCTTTTTATTATCTTGTTTTTCGTTTAAGATTAAGCTTTCAGCTTCAGTAAAAGCATTGCCTTGGGCACTTTTGGCAATATTACAAACAACGTTTTTTACAACTTGCTTAGTTGCTACATAATCTATTTCCTTTGTAAAGCAATCAATAAATAGCTGCCAAATTTTTTTGTTAACGGACTTACTTGTCTTATGTTCTAAATCTTCTACATCTTTGAATCCTAAAATAGTATAGAGATTTTTTTCAATTATTGGTTCAGCATGTTGTTTTGCCACTTTACCTTTTATATTGAATAGAAATTCACTAATCTTAGTTGTGCCCATAATATTACCTCACAATATTAATGTTATATAATATAAAGTATAAAAGCTTAATGATTAATTTTTACTTACTATTAATATAATTGAAGATTAACTTTGTTCCTATATTAAAACTTTAACTCCCAATTTATTATTAGTAATATCATTATATGAATCTTATGCCTGAATTTGGGAATATATTGTTATTGGTAGCCTGTTTGTTATCTTTAACGTATTTGTTTCTACCGTTTAGTTCTTACCGATTCGTCTCCTCTGCCATATTTTTTTGTGTGTCAGCATCAATGGCTATTTTGATCTACTGCCACATTAAAAATGATTTCTCACTTGAAAACGTATATTACCACTCACACACAACAAAACCTTTGATCTATAAGATTTGTGGTATTTGGGGAAATAAAGAAGGGTCTATGTTGCTTTGGACCTTAGTGCTTGTCATGTATTTATTACTAATGGATATTTATATACCTTCTGTCATCCCAGTGCCCAGACACTGGAATTTAATTGCAAATGAGTACATCAAATGGCAGTGTAATAAAAACTGGATTCCAGTGTCAGCTACTTGCATGACACCAGAACGAACTAATGGTAGTAAATTAAAAAAAATATCTCTTATCACCCAAGGCTTGATTTGCTTTTGTTTTTTACTGTTCACTTTACTTGAATCCAGCCCCTTCACTAAAATGCCAGGCATTGAAACAGATGGACTGGGTTTTAATCCGATATTGCAGGATATAGGCCTTGCTATTCATCCACCGGTATTATATTTGGGGTACCTTGGATTTAGCGTTCCTTTTTCGCTCTCTATAGCTGGATTAATTTTAAATACTGAAGGAAATGTTTGGGCTAAAATTGTCAGGCCTTGGGTACTTATTTCTTGGTCGCTGCTCACTTTGGGCATCAGCTTGGGTAGCTGGTGGGCATATCGTGAACTCGGTTGGGGTGGATTTTGGTTTTGGGATCCAGTGGAAAACGTTTCTTTGATGCCGTGGCTAATTGCAGTGGCGCTGACACATTTGTTGCTCGTTGTACGAAATTTCAATACTTTAAGGAATTTTGCTATTTTACTTACGCTCACAACTTTTATATTGAGTGTGACTGGAACATTTCTAGTCCGCTCAGGAATACTTACCTCAGTGCACACGTTTGCAGATGACCCAAGATATGGACTGTATATATTAGCTCTACTTGGTGTAATTACAGTCAGTAGCTTAGTAATATTTGTAGTGTTTACGAGAAAGAATCACACATCTTTCCAGTATTCGATATTGGAATCTGAAAAGAAATCTGCTACTCAAGTGACAGAAGGTAGAAGATTCTTTTCACGCCTTACGATGATGCTGATGAACAATTTATTATTCATCACTGCCTTTTTCATCGTGTTCGTTGGCACTTTATACCCTACAGTGCTTGAGTATTTAACCGGTGAATTAATTTCAGTTGGAGCACCATATTACAATTCTTTATTTAACTCTATTGCACTAGCTATTCTAGTGCTCACCATGATAGGGCAATACTGCAGTTGGCAGGGAAATAGTCTATTGCCAATATTCCGTGAATATAGATTTTCATTTTGTAGTGCTGCAGCTATTTTGCCGTTTATCTTTCACATGGAGCTAATGATTGTGCTATCAATTACCATCTCCATAGCATTATTAATCTTTGTTTTAGAAGCATATAGTAAAAGAATTTGTTTATTTAAGGTAGCATTTGGTGAATCAATTTTATTAGCAAGAAGAGTTTCTAAGTCCTACTATGCAATGATGCTTGCTCATGCTGGAGTGGCAATTCTAGTGCTTGGTATATCTTATTCAGTTGGTTGGCAGGAGAAAAAAGAAAACTACTTGGGAATAGGAGACAGCATAACAGTCAATAAATTTAAAGTTACTTTACGAAATATTGAGCTAATAAAAGAAAAAAATTTCCATGCAGTGAGGGGTACAATGGATATCAGGAATTTGCTGAATAATAAGATATTAGGTGAAGTAACTCCTGAATATAGATTTTACCTTGCGGAAGGTCAGAAAAATGTTGAAAGCAGTATCTACCACAATTTATTTTCTGATATTTATGTTGTAATTGGAGAGATTGATAAGAGTAAGAGCAAAATCGCAGCTAAAGTGCACTATAAACCTGGAATGTCTATAATCTGGCTAGGATCCTTTCTTATCGCTTTTGGTTTGCTCCTTGCTGCTTTGCCTTCTAGCAAAAAAGTAGTTCCTTCAGTATCATAAAGTTTGCATTTTTTGGCAATTTAAACTTAAGCTAAGCAACACTAACCTTGCTAGCGAATTTTCTCTATGTTCTGTTGTACAATAGGAAATAAAGATATATTTTCTAATGAAGAACTTACATGATATATGGAATCTACTTCCTCAGGCCTTTTAAAATATCCCTGCTTAATAGCGTCGTAGACAGAAGAACCACCAAGCAAGCAGTTCTCACCTAACTCTTCTTTATAATTTTTAAACTTTTCCAATATTTCCTCCTTGTTACTCACTTCTACTATAATTTTTCCTTCATCTTGCACATCAGAATACAATCTAGCATCTACTTTTCCCAAATCAGTATGAAAAGTCAGTACTATATTACCTATAAGGTCAGTATAATTTCTTACCCCACCTTCCGTTAAAATTTCTGTCTCGCTTTCACCGATTGCTATCACGTCTCTTCGAAATTCTGTGCTTTCATCTGTTCCATTTATGATTTTTGCAACCTCGACTATACTATTCTTTGAGTATTTCAAGTAGAAAGTGAAGTTGTCCATTTTTGCCTCTTTTACCTTACCAGTAGTTGCGTTTTTTGCAGCTTCCAAAAACCTTAGAGAGTAATGTATATAGCTTTTACGTGCTTCTTTAAGATTAGCTTTGTGGTCTTTAAACTTCTCTAGTTTATCAATTACAATTATACTACTTAAAGTTTCAAATACTGCACCTCTTTTTACCAAATTACATACTATGCGACTAGCAACTTCTATGTCCCTTTCAACTTGAAAAATCTTTAATTCACTAATTCTTCTTATTACATAATCTGTAAAATTATACTTACTCTCATAAGTATTTTCATATATATTTCCCTCACAAGTAAGATTGAACCTTACCCTAAATTTTATAGCTTCATTTACAACCTGTTCTAGCTGATTTATGTCTTGAACTTCATCTAATTTACAAAAATATTTATCTGGATCTTGCTCATCTAGTAGAAAATCCTCTCCCCATAGATTTACACTTTTGCACAAAGGCTTTTTTCCATTATAGTCAACTTGTGTTTTTTTACGAAAAGTTTCATAAATAACATCATCAGTTAAAAAGTACTCTTTAATATTAAGGTTGGGATTGTTAACTGCAAATTCTATTGGGGTTTTACCTTTTTTATCCTTTATATCAAGATTAGCTCCTTTCCTTAGAAGCAATTTGATAATTGTATCACAATGACCAGAACGAGTAGCATAATGTAAAGGTGTTCTTCCTGTGTCGTCCTTTTCATTAGGATCAGCACCTGAATTCAACAGTAAATCTATGAATTCTCCCGCATTGCTACATTCCATACTTGATAGAATATGCAGTATTGTCAGTTTAGATTCTCCTCTTTTAAGGTTGAGGATGGTTTTTAGATCTTGATTACTTTTATGATCCAGTAAAAATTTTTTAATTTTTTCAACATCGTTCTTATAATCCTTATAAGTAACATGTGGAAAGTCTTTAAAAGTACTTAAGAATTTTTATTCAACTCCTTCTGACTCTCTGTTAAGTTGGACATGTCAACAAGCCACGTAGATATCAACTTACCAAATGCACCTCTTTCAGCAATATCAGTTAAAGAACAGTCATTGCGAAGTACCAGTGAGTATTTAATCAATTCATATTCATCATCCTCTTGTTGCTGTGTTTCTTCTGCTTTCTTAGAGTGCTTAAAATCATTTTTTATTAATTCAATCAAGAGCTTTAATGTGTTAAAACTTTTATGTCCCAATAAAGGATCTGCTTTGTTTTCAAGTAGAATTCTTGCTATTTCTGAATAGCCATTTCTAATAGCCCAGCATAACGGAGTACGCCCGTATTTATCCGCTATGTCAACAGCAGCTTCCTTTTCTATGATAGCTTTTACTATTTCCACTTGGCAATTTTCAGCAGAAACAGCATGATGTAATGCAGTACTCTCAGCCTGACTTACTGCATCAACATTAGCTCCCGTGTCTAATAGGAGTTCTACTATCTCTTTATTTGCATTGTGAGCAGCACAATGCAAAGGAGTACACCCATTTTGATCTGCTGTATTAACATTAGCCCCGTTTGCTATGAGAACTTTTATTATCTCTGTATAACCAAAGCGAACAGCAGCGTGTAAAGGAGTTATCTTAACTTTATCTACTGCATCAACATTAGCCCCCGTGTCTAATAGGAGTTCTACTATCTCTTTATGTCCATTGTGAGCAGCACAATGCAAAGGAGTACACCCATCTTGATCTGCTGCATTAACATTAGCCCCGTTTGCTATGAGAATCTCTACCACTCCTATACTACCACTTGCAGCAGCAAAGTGTAAAGGATTCCATCCATCTTGATCTGCTGTATTAACATTACCCCCTTTTTTTATTAAAAGCTCTGCTATCTTTACAAGATCATTTCTAGCAGCTATATGTAACAATGTACTTTGATCATCGAATGTATAATTTATGTTAAATCCATTATCTTGCCACTTTTTATACGTGTCTGGATCTTCTTTTTCCAATTCCTCTTTTACCCTTTCGATTATATTGTTCTCATTTAAGTCACTTATTGTCCTTAATATTTTTAACAACCGTTCATATTCCATAATTCTACCTCAAACTATTTGTTTTTGTACTATAGCTAAAAAAAAATTATTGATCCATAATAAAATAACCAACACCAGAGTAAGTGGTTTGCTGCTAACATATTTAAAAATGTTATGAACTTAATAAGAGAAAAAAATACCCCTGTAATGGAGCAATATTTAAATTTGAAAGCTCAATACACGGATCATCTATTGTTTTATAGACTGGGCGATTTTTATGAATTATTTTTCGATGATGCTATTAAAGCTGCGAAATTGCTGAATATAGTGCTAACCAAGAAAGGCAATTCAAATGGGCAAGAAATACCAATGTGTGGAGTGCCAGCACACAGTAGCGAATCTTACCTACACAAGTTAATAGATTTAGGATTCAAAGTAGCAATCTGTGACCAATTAGAAACTGCTGATGAAGCAAAAAAGAGGGGCTATAAATCCATAGTAAAACGTGATGTAGTACGAGTTGTAACTCCAGGTACAATTATAGAAGATTCGCTACTGGAGGATAAAAGCAATAATTATCTCGCGTCCATAGTTGAACAAAATGACGAATATGCTATTAGTTGGCTTGAATTATCGACGGGAAAATTTTTTCACACTTTAACGAGTTTGAAGGCTCTAGATAGTGATTTATTGCGTATATCACCAAGAGAATTATTAATTTCTGAAAAATTCACTGAGGACGAAAAAATTAGATCGATTTTAAAAAATTATAAAATATCAATTACGCAACACGCACAGAGCTTTTTTGAGTATAGTAAATCTCACAGAACGTTATGCGAGTTTTATAAAATCAGGGAACTTGGGAGTATAGGAAATTTCAGCAAAGTAGAAATCATGGCGTGTGGTGCACTGCTTGAATATGTCAGAGTAACACAAAGGGGCTCCATTCCAAGGCTTGAATTCCCAAAAACCTATAAGCAACAAAATTTCATGCTTATTGATGCTTCAGCAAGGAGAAACCTTGAGTTGTTTTCAACTCAATTTGGTGAAAAGAAAGGTTCACTAATTTCAGTTATTGATCACACAGTAACAGCCTCTGGTGGACGCCTGCTCAAACAAATGCTCGCTTCACCCCTTGCTTGCTCTAAGGCAATTAATTTGAGGCTCAGCACCGCTCAATTTTTTGTAAATAATCATGAGCCACGCAGAAAAATACGAGAGATATTATCTAACATTCCAGATATTGAGAGGTCTTTATCGCGCTTAATACTAGGGCGTGGTTCACCAAAGGATATGAACCTATTAAAAATAGGCCTAGGAAAAACTTTAGAGTTGTCTGAGTTTCTGTCTACCTTGCATAATTATTGTTTAAGTGAAAAATCAGAAATTAACTCTCAGATGTCATTCCAGTGCTTGACCAGAGAAAAGGAACCAGTGTCTACTACTCAGGTGATAAGTAGTGACGAAAGTGAACTAAGCACAATACATAAAAGCCTTGGCAATCATAAAGACCTATTTGAACTGTTAAATAGTGCTATACTCGATAATAACCTCAGTTCCGTGAAAGAAGGAGGATTTATTCACTCAAAATACAACTCAGAATTATCTGAGTTATCCTACATATTAAATAATAGTAATAAACTAATAACCAAACTCCGTGAATCTTATCGCGACCTAACTGGTATTGCCGCACTTAAAATATTACATAACAACATACTCGGTTATTACGTTGAAGTGTCGGCAAATCACAAAATAACTTCGGATATATTTATTCATAGACAAAGCTTAGCAAATAGCATGCGCTACACTACTAATGAGTTGAAAGAACTAGAAAATAAAATTCTTACGGCACGTGATGCTGCAATCGGCTTAGAAATGAAAATTTTTAGTGAACTGTGTAGTGAAGTCGCTAAAGAATCTGAAAAAATTGCTCTTGCTGCAAATGCTTTGGCAAAACTTGATATTAGAACCGCGTTTGCAGAGCTTGCAGTGCAAAATAATTACGTAAAACCCATCATTGATGACAGCAAAGAGTTCAATATCTGTAGCGGAAGACATCCAGTGGTTGAAGTTAACGATAAATTCATTGCAAATAGCATCAATTTAGCTGGTATACATCTAATTACTGGTCCTAATATGGCTGGAAAAAGCACTTTCTTGAGGCAAAACGCTCTCATTGCAGTTTTAGCTCACATGGGGTCATTTGTGCCAGCAGAGAGTGCGCATATTGGAGTGATTGACAAGATATTCAGCAGGGTTGGCGCAACGGATAATATAACAGCTGGTTATTCTACCTTCATGGTAGAGATGATCGAAACAGCAACGATAGTAAATCAGGCAACGGACCGTTCCTTGGTGATACTTGATGAAATTGGTAGGGGCACAGGAGTGTATGATGGATTATCTATTGCACAGGCGGTGATTGAACATATTCACAATGTAAATAAGTGCCGCGCCATTTTTGCAACTCATTATCATGAATTGACTAAAGTAGGTGAATACTTAGAAAATGTGAAATGTTTTTGTATGAAAATAAAAGAATGGAAAGGAGAAGTCATCTTTTTACATGAAGTAATTGAAGGCATTGCAGATGAGTCATATGGAATACATGTAGCAAAACTTGCTGGTTTTCCTGATTCTGTTTTAAACAGAGCAAGAGAAGTATTTGAGGAGCTAAAGGCTTGAGGAAAGTAACATTATATTACTCCACAATTATGGAGTTTTAGCAATCTATGGCGCTTTAATTTTAGTCAGCTTTCTGAGTAGCTGAATTAACGTAGCATTGATCTATTGCCACATTGGTCAAGATTCCAATTCCACCACCTACAACTGCACCTACAGCTCCTAATGCTAGTTGAGTACCAATTCCAGCAGAAGACCCAATGATTAATGGAGCAAGAAAATATAGCGTTAAGGCACAAAATATTGCAGCTACGCTTATAACAGCGAGTTTTCTTGGGCAAAAATCTTCTGATGTATTAGGACTAGGAGTAGATATTAATGATGCTTTTACTAAATTTTCTCTACTATCATGATCTAGAAATTCACTCAATATTCTCATTACAGGTTTTATGGATACATCACCACTATTCAAGTCAATATTATCTCCTACCATATCATATAGCTCTATAACTTGAGCACGACATTCATCCCAGTAGCTTGATAACTCTTCTTGACCATTGAGAAGATCTGGTTTATTTGAAGTTGTTAACCAGTGTGAGTCATGTTCCAAAATATATCGAATTGTAGCTTTCCCTATATCTATATGCCCTTCAGTAATTGCATACTTTAAAACACCTTCTGCTTTTTCCCTTCCAACATTAAGATCAGCACCAGCTTTTATCAATAATTCTACTATCTTTGGAGAATTATGAAATATAGCAATATCTAAAGGGACCATCTCATTACAATCTTTAATATTTAAGTTTGCTTTTTGTTCTATTAAATAACTTATAAATTTTAAGGTTTCATCAGATTTTTGATCGTCTATGTCTTTATATTTGTAATATATTCTAATTGCAAAATTCAACTCAGTTTCACCCTTTAACGCACTACCACCAATAATTAAGTTCTGATAGCTTTTTACCTCTTGATTTATTAAGTTAACATCCGCGCCGTTTTCTATTAAAGCCTTAGCTCCTTTGAAATTGCTTTTTGCAATTTGCAGATGAAGTAAGTAACGACCAAGATGATCAGTTGCATTAGGATTTGCACCTTGTTCAATCAAATACCTTGCAATTTTATCATTAAATTTGTGATCATAAGTTGCAGATTGTAGTGGCTCAGGATTTTGCTGTAACTCATGTTTAGCTATTGATTTATTTATCTCACAGATTGATTTTACTAACCCTAAATTTCTTTTCATAATCGCCTTTTTGACTGCAGCGCTGAAACTTACACCTTGCTCTATTAAATACTTAGCTATTTCTTCATCAACAGCATCACCTAATAAATTTGTACCGCTTTGGGAATTAACGTCAGTAACAACATCTCGAATAATGGAACTATTTTTCTCAAAAATTGACTTTACTTTTTCTGAATCATTTTTGGTAACAGTATCAACAAGATCTTTTATTACAGCATCCACCCTCTTTTTTTTAGCCAACATTTCCTCTAATTCTTCAGAATTCATAAGTATACCTCAACACACACAATCAAAAAAATTATATCCAAATCAGAATTGTTTGTAAAGGATTTTTAGATATTAGCTTGCCCAAAGGTTAATTTATTTTATAATCTTTCTGTATTCTAGAAATTTCAATTAAATGAACTGCTATAAAACTCACGCGTGTAATGAATTAAGGAAGAACGATGTAGAAAAGGAAGTTACTCTCTCTGGTTGGCTGTATCGCAAACGTGACCATGGTAATCTGATCTTTGTTGATTTAAGAGACTTTCATGGAATTACTCAGCTGGTATTCAATAATGATAAAGACTTTTTTGATAAAATTTCAAATTTAAAATCCGAAAGTGTGATCACTGTTACAGGGGTAGTCAAAGCTAGAACTGAAGATACGGTAAATAGCTCTATTTCCACAGGAGAAATTGAGGTAATAGTTGGCAGTTTGCAAGTTGAATCAGAAGTTGAGTTCCACTGCGATGAGGAAATAGCAAAAGAAGAAAGGAGTATATTAGCAAGCATTGCCGGTGAGCAAGAATACCCAGAAAACATGAGATTTAAATATCGTTTTCTTGACTTAAGGCGTGAAAAAGCCCGAAGTAATATTATTTTGCGCTCACAAATCATCGCAGAACTCAGGAAGCTCATGATAGAGCAAGAATTTTTGGAAATTCAAACTCCAATACTCACTGCTTCGTCCCCTGAAGGAGCACGTGACTACTTAGTGCCAAGTAGGCTGAATCCTGGTAAATTCTATGCATTGCCACAAGCTCCGCAGATTTTTAAGCAGTTGCTTATGGTCTCAGGGTTCGATAAATATTTTCAAATTGCACCGTGTTTCCGTGATGAAGACGCAAGGGCTGACCGTTCTCCGGGAGAGTTCTACCAGCTGGATCTTGAAATGTCTTTTGTAACTCAGGAGGATATATTTCAGGTTACTGAGTCTACTTTATATAAAGTATTTGCTAAATTTTCCCGCAAATCAGTGGATAAAGATTTTCCGCGCATTACATACAAAGATGCAATGCTCAAATATGGCTCTGATAAGCCAGATCTGCGTAATCCATTATTAATCAGCGATGTTACAGAGATTTTCCGTGATTCAGAGTTCAATATTTTCAAAAGCAATATCGAGCGAGGTATGGTAGTCAGAGCCATCCCTGCTCCTAAAACAGCAGAGGAACCACGCAGTTTTTTTGATAAAAAAATAGAACATGCGCAAAAAGAATTCGGTGCTAAAGGTCTTGGATATATAACGTTTGATAAAGATGGCATTGCAAAAGGGCCAATTGCTAAATTCCTCGATGACAATAGGCTAAATTCCATAAAAGAAATAACGAATGTAAAGCCTGGAGATAGTGTATTTTTTGCTTCTGATAAGGAAAATGAAGCAGCAACAATTGCAGGGAAAGTGCGCACTCTTTTAGGTTCAGAATTGGGATTAATAGATGACGATATCTTCAAATTCTGTTGGATTATTGATTTTCCATATTTTGTATATGACGATAAGAGCAAAAAAATAGATTTCTTTCACAACCCATTCTCTATGCCACATGGTGGCTTGAAGGATTTAGAAGAAAATAATCCACTAGACATCCTTGCTTATCAATATGATCTTGTTTGTAATGGAATAGAGCTTTCAAGTGGAGCAATTCGTAATAACAAACTGAATATAATGTACAAAGCTTTTGCCATTGCAGGCTACAGCAAAGAAGAAGTTGATACAAAATTTGGTGCACTCGTGCGTGCATTCAGATTTGGTGTTCCCCCTCATGGTGGAATAGCACCAGGGGTTGATAGAATGGTTATGCTACTTGCCGATGAACCAAACATTCGTGAAGTAATCTGTTTTCCTATGAATCAGCAAGGTGAGGATGTTCTAATGGGTGCTCCTTCTGAAGTAGAGGATAAGCATTTACGTGAATTATCCTTAAAGGTTATTGAATAAAAATTTTTATAGCGAAGTGTGGTAAATCAGAAGTCATGAATGATATTCAAAAAGCAATACTATCAAGCATAATCTGCAATATGATTATATGGTATGAAGTAACTCTGTTTGGAGTTTTAACGCATATAATAAGCAACGTTTTTTTTCCTTCAGAAAGTGATTATTTAAGCACAATCAAATTTCTTGGCAGTTTTGCAATTGGATTTGGATTTAGACCACTTGGTGCATTTATTTTTGGTTACATTGGAGATAAATACGGCAGAAGGAAAATTTTGCTGACTTCCGTAATATTAGCTTCGATATCATCTACTGCAATTGCGATTATACCAAGCTTTAAAGAAATAGGAATATTTTCTCCTATACTGCTTCTGCTTTGTAGAATAACACAAGGAATGGCAGCAGGTGGAGAAACAAGTATCAATTCAGCTTTTTTAATAGAGCATTCAAGCGATAAAAAAAATCTAGGCTTTTTAGGTAGCATGAAAGCTTTTAGTGGTGCTCTTGGTTCTATTACATGCTTTGTAATGATAGCTGTTTGCAAAAAGTTTACAGGTGAAAATTATGAAATTTGGGGCTGGAGGTTGCTCTTCTATTTCTGCTCTGTTATGGGTGTAATAGGCTTTTTAATAAGGTACATAATGGAAGAGAGTCTAGCATATAAAACTCATGACCAAAATAAAAGCTTATCTAATTCTCCCTTTTTAGAATTAATCAAGAATTATAAAAGAGCATTTGTGATAGCAATTGGACTTGGCATTGCTCAAAACGCAATTGTTTATTCAGTAATCATGTTTTACAACATATCTGTAAAAGAGCTTATTCTTTCAGATATTGATATTAAAAATGTAGTAAGGATTATGGTTGAAATTACATTTGGGACGTCTGCAGTGCTGTTTGCAATACTGTCTGATAAAGTTGGAAGAAAAAACGTGATCATTCCTACGTTATTAGCTTTAGCTTGTGTCAGTTTGCCGGCACTTTCACTATTATCATATGATAACCACTATATTGTAACGCTCACTTTTCTATTAATAAGTGTGCCGATAGGCGCATCTTTTGGAATATATAATTCTCTCGCCTGCGAGTTATTTCCAACAAAAGTTAGATGCACTGGCTTTAGCCTCGCACATAACATATCTGCAGGAATATTTGGTGGTCTTTCTCCATCGATATGTATGTGGATTATAGAAAAAACCGAAACAAAACTTGCAGCAGGGATTTACCTTACTGTTTGTGCATTAATTAGCCTAATATCTGTACTTCAAATTAAAGCCAAAGATAGAAAAGTTGATTGGTGAAATCGTTTCAGTTGAAAGATAGCACTTCAATAGATTTTTCGATGTGCCTAGGTATAGGAGCAGTAATAGTGATTTCTTTATTATTTGGCAATTTTAAAGATAAAGAATGCGAATGAAGGTGTATCTGATTTACTACTCCATCGATAAAAGCTTTTTTACCACCATATTTACCGTCACCAAGAATAGGGCAATTTATATGAGCTAAATGTGCACGCAACTGATGTGTCCTGCCGGTAATTGGTTGTAATTTTAAATAAGCAACATTGTGTTTGAATTTTGCTATAATTGAAAAATGCGTAGTGGCATTCTGAGGTGAATTTTCATCAACGACCACTTTTTCTTGACCTGAAACATATTTTTTCACCAATGGATAGTCTATTGTTCCACTATCCTTACTCGGTATGCCAGAAGTTAATGCTAAATAAGTTTTTTTTACTCTTCGTCCTTTAAATTCTTCCATAAGGTATCTGGCAACATTAGCGTTGCGTGCGAATATTATCACTCCACTCGTATCTCTATCTAGCCTATGGACAATTTTAAATGTTTCTCCCTCTCTTATTTGGTCAAGCAAATCACTCATGCTAATCTTTACTTTTACGCCACCTTGAACGATGACCCCTGCGGGTTTGTTTATAGCTAGTATATATTCGTCTTCATATAATATGTTCTCTCTTAGTAGATTCACTAACTTTTCATTATATTTACGATCAGAATTAGTGTTTTCAATATAATCTAAGTATCTTATCGTTATAGTTTGCCCAGAATTCACTCTATCGCTGGATTTTGCCGTGCAATTATCAACCTTGATTAATCCTTTCCTTAAAGACTTCTCAATTGCAGATTGTTTCAAATTGGGAAAAATTCTTCTGATGTACCTATCGAGCCTAACGTTATTGTCTTCTACTAATATAGTTTTGATACCTTCTGACATCTTACTTATAAAAATTTTATTGTGTAAACTAAAATCTAACATAGCTAATGTACTCCTCAGTTTCAGCTACTTGCATCGAGTGCTACGTGCTGGAATTTAGAGGATTATTTAACTATTTATAACAGCTTCATATTTTCCTACAGCTGAGTAAAGTGGTAACAATGATAGTTTCTCGATCATAGAGAGGTGAGTATTAGGCTCTTTAGTACTAGGGCCTGGACACGCTTCAGTGTTAGGCCCTAACTTCATACACTCAATGCCGTTAGCTAAAGATGTTATTCTTCCTACATTAACATTTTTAGTGCGATATGACCACCTGCAAGGACTATGTAATACTTGTTCTTTTACTCCATCCATTTCAGCTGGACACGCTTTAGTGTTAGTTCCTAACTGCATACATTTAATGGGGTCAGTTATAAGTACTACTCCTTTTTCATTAAGTTTAGCGTTATACTGTAATTGTTCAATTTGATTAGCTTGGTCTCTTATCATAAATTCAAAGCTGATAGATAGATGTAATTCTATTTCTCTCAACATATGTGATGCTATGTGTTGCACCATATGTGAATCTGTGTGTTGCACTGTCATTAATGCTTTGTTTCTGAGTATACTTAATTCTAAGTTAAGCCGCGTAAGTATATCTGGTACTCTTTTTTCTGCTTCTATTAGAAGATTACTTATACCTTGACGTTCAGCTAAATCTTTTACAGTTTCACCGCAGTGATCAGGCAATGAAGTTTTTGCGCAATAAAATAGTAAGGTCATTACTACTATCCAGTGTCTACGTTCGATAGCATAACTTAAAGGACATTCGCCTGAGTTATTCTGTGCATTAACATTTGCTCCATATGAAATTAAGGTCATTACTACTTTCGGATGGTTATACTTGGCAGCTTTATGTAAAGCAGTTGATCCTAAATCGTCACTTGCATTAACATTTACTCCAGCTGCTAATAAAGCACATACCATTAGTATATTACCATTTCTGGAAGCATAACGTAAAAAATCAGTTTCCACCAATTTTATCACATCCTTACATGTTTCAAGTTGTATCATAGTATTTACTGCTTTTAGAAAATTATATGGATGAATAGAAAATAATATTTTCTGTGGATCATTCGTCTCAATATTTGCTCCATTGGCTATTAGACAATTCATTACTTCTATATTGCCTCTTGCAGCAGCACAATTAAAAGGAGTCCATCCCCATGCATCCTTATAGTTAACCTCTGCTCCATAGTTTATTAAAAGCTCTACTGCTTCCACATTATCATTCGTAGCAGCAATATGTAAGGGAGATCGCCCAATTAACATATCCTCTATATCAACACTTGCTCTATATCGTAATATGGCCTGTAATAGGCTCCCTAATATTGATGTATTATTCCTTGCAGCAGCCCAATATAAAGGAGTCCATCCAAATACATCCACTGTCTCAATATTTTCGTCAATATTCTTATCGTTTTGTATTATACAATCCACCATTGCTTCATCAACATTTGCAACAGCAATATGTAAAGGAGTAAGTTTAAGCGCCCCATTCTTCTTAACATCTGCTCCACTATTCATTAAGAACTTTACTACTTCTTTATGGCTATTCCTGGCAGCCTCATATAAAGCAGTCAATCTCGCTAGATCCTCTGCATTAACATCTGCATTATTTTTTACTAAGATTTTTGTTATTTCTATATCGCCATTTACAGCTGGCTGATATAAAGTAGTCCGTTGAGATGAATCCAACTGATTAACATTTGCCCCTTCTTCTATTAGCTTGCGTGCTACTTCTGTGTTCCTATTTTCAACAGCCCAATGTAAAGCAGTCCATTCGGAAAACGGACTTGGTGCATTAATATCGATTCCTTTTACTTTAAGCATAGAATTGATTAAATTGTTCAGCTTAAAATCAATAGCTAAATATAATAACGTGTATGAAAAGCGTTCATGCAAACAATCTATTTCAAACCAATAATTTATATTAAACTCATTTTCTTCCCACTCTTTATACACATTTCCACTTTCTTTCTTTAGTCTATTTAGTGTTTCTAGTATCTTTTGTGTATCTAGCATCACTGGTACCTTTTCTGAGATCTTTCGTGCATTTAGCACATCCTCTAGCGCCACTGCTTTTGATTCTTCTGATGTCTCTTGTACACCTAACCTTTTTAGCATTCTTTTTACCATCTGTTGCGCATTTGATACCCTTGACTCCTTTAGTATCTTTTTTGCTTCTTCTTTTGTCTGCGGTACATTTACCACCTTTAGTCTCTTTTTTAATGGCTCTTGTGTCTCTTTTACTCTTGGAATCTTGCTTGATACTTCTAATCCATGCGATATCTCTTCTAACATTCTTGATGTTTCTGCTTGCCCTAGTATCTTTACTTCCTTTAATAACTCTTTTATTCTTTCAATTACATTGTCTTTACTTAAATTTACCTCTTGATCAATTACACCTAATATTATGTTCCACTGTTCATATGTCATTACCATAGCTTTACCTCATACTATAGAGTATTTTTTGATGCTATATATTTATGGTAGAATAGTCAACGCATTTTCCATAGCGTAACTTGAGAGTCTAAAAGGACTGTTATTAACTTACAGAAAACCAAGCTTGCCTGAAACCACTTAATTGATTATAATCATAGGTTTTAAGGCAGTAAAATGACAGCTTTTTTTCCTTTGGTTATTTTTTTAATCTTATACCTTGGAAGTGGTGTCTATTTTTCCTTTATTGGAATTGATAATCCGCTTCGCCAAGTTTCACCGGTAATTTGCCTACTACCGGCGCTATTTTTTGCTGTTGCATGCAGTGCAGGTAAAATTCAACGTAATATCGATACTGTCATCGAGGGTATGGGCGATAAAAACACCCTTACTATGTGTTTAATTTTTCTATTTTCTGGAGCATTTTCTGTGGTGACTCAATCAATTGGTAGTGCAGATACTGTTGCTGATTTAATTCTCAATTTTCTTCCAGCAAGATTATTACTGCCTGGAGTATTTTTGGCTTCCGCTTTTATATCAACTGCAATTGGTACGTCTATGGGAGTTGTTGTATTAATGGTACCAATAGCTGTTAACTTAGCAAAAAGTGGGGCTTTTGGTCTTGAAATAGGAACTGCAACTGTAGTTGGAGGTGCCGTATTTGGTGATAATCTTTCAATGATATCTGACACTACTATTGCATCTGTTTCTTCACAGGGGGCCACGATAAAGGATAAACTTAAAGTGAATTCTAAAGTAGCATTTGTTGCCAGCATTATAACGCTTGTCTATCTGGCAATTATGGCAGATAGTACAAAAATTATTCCTACATCAAATTTAGATTATTTATCAGTAATAAAGATTATTCCTTATATTTCTTTAATAATCATGGGGTTATTTGAAGTTACTACTTTAGTAACAATAACTATAAATATAATTGTTGCTAGTGTATTAGGGATGACTTTTTTTGACTATACTATCATTCAACTCTCTCATGACATATATGACGGTTTCAAAAAAGTAAACGAGATAGTGATATTTGCTCTATTTATTGGCGGATTGAGTCATATAATGTACAAGCAGGGTCAAAAGGCATTACACAAACTTATCGATGAAAGCAATATCACAAAAACTAAAGCTGAATTTGTAATAGCGGGCATAGCATCTATGTTTACTGTTTTAGTTGCTAATAATACCATTGCTATTTTATTAAGTGGCGATATTGCAAAAAGGCTCGCGCAAAAGCATAATATTCCGTCATACCGTAGTGCATACTTGTTAGACATTTTTGCTTGCGTTACAAAAGGCATTTTGCCTTATGGTTCCCAGCTGCTGCTAGCAGGTAGCATTGCTTCTGTCTCACCTATTTCTTTGTTAACACAAGTTTATTACTGCTTTATTTTAGCAGCAGTTACAGTAGGTGAAATAATCATCAATGGCAGACGTTGCGCGGCTACAACTTAATGTACGAAGATTTCTCTTCATATTACATTTTGTGCCCATAAGAAACGAGTTGCCATTTTCATCAGCTACTTGGATAATAGATATATTCACAAAATTGTTCCATTTTTCTCAATAGATTTTGGTTTTCTTTTCCCCTTATTAGCAGAGCATAAAACTTAGCTTTTTAATAAATCTCATTTTAACTCCAATACACTAACTATGAAACAATCTATATTGCCATCAAAAACGGAATTTATATTGCCAACTTCATGTCCAGTCCTTAAATCCTTTACCATTTGATATGGATGCATAACATACGATCTGATCTGACTGCCCCAACCTATATCGCATTTCTTGCCATATTCTTCGGCCATTTTCTGTTCTTTTTTTTCCAATTCAATTTGATATAAACGTCCTTTAAGTAGTTTAAGTGCTTCATCTTTATTTTTATGTTGAGAACGACCATTTTGGCATTGAGCTACAACGCCTGTTGGAATATGCGTAATACGTACCGCGCTTTCAGTCTTATTTACATGCTGACCACCTGCTCCAGAAGCACGGTAAGTGTCGATCTTTAAATCCTTTTCATCCACAACAATATCTATTGAATCTTCAATCACTGGAGTTACTCCTACACTTGCAAAACTGGTATGACGTTTACCATTTGCATCAAATGGTGATATTCTAACCAATCTATGAACTCCACTTTCGCTTTTTGCCCACCCGTAAGCTTTTTCTCCGATGATCTTTATTGTTGTAGATTTTATACCAACTGCATCACCATCTAATTTTTCTACAACTTCAACTTTAAAATTGTGATAAATTTCTGCCCATCTTGTATACATGCGCATGAGCATCTCAGTCCAATCATTGCTCTCTGTTCCACCAGCTCCTGAGTGGATTTCTAAAAAGCAGTTATTGTTATCTGCTTCACCAGTAAATAAGGATTCTGTCTCTTTAAGTTTGATTAATTTCTCTAGCTTTACTAACTCACCTTTAACTTCAGAAAAAAATTCTTCATCATTCTCATCAATAGCAGATTTCATCAAGCTGATAGCATCGTTGTAATTGCTTTCTAGCTTTGAAAACGATTCTATGTCATGCTTAATTTTAGAGCGTTCTTTTAAAATTTCTTGTGCTTTTTGATTGTCTTGCCACAGATTATCATTCAACGCTTGAGAATCCAGCTCTTCAAGACGCAACTTCAATTTTTCTATGTCAAAGACACCTCCTGATAAGAGAAATACTTTTATTTAAGCCTTGAAAGTATTCAAGGATTTCTGGATGGGTTTTCATTATACTTTAGACTTTAATATATTTATTATCACTAACAATAACAGCAAACAAAATAGAAATTTAACCATATAATAGTTAATTCAAAATAATTTTATTATACTTGAATGTTCAATAAAATCAAGTGTGTATATTTATTAAAAAAATAAGGTAAAGTAATGAATATTAAAACAAGTTCTCATTATGGTTTAGACAAAAAGGCTATTGATGATTTAATAGAGTCTCTCGATAATCAAGAATTAGAGAATGTTCGTAATATTGTAAAAACGATAGATAGCGTTCAGTTAGCTTATTTTTTATCTACTTCGATCAGTGATCACAGGGAGAAATTAGTTAATATTCTCGATCAACATTTGTTAAGTGATGCCTTAGTACATGTAGTACCAGATTTACAAGTAGAGATCATAGAAATATTGGGAATAGAAAATACAGCAAAGTTACTAATGCTTCTTGATATAGAAGACATAGTAGCTATAGTGAAAGATTTAGATAGAAAGTCTATAGAAAATATACTTAACTACTTACCCAATGCAACTCAAAAATTAGTAGAGGAATTGTTATCATACCCAGAAGAAAGTGCAGGAAGGTTGATACATAAAAATATGGTTATAGCTCCATATTATTGGACGATAAATCAGCTAATGGAATTCTTACGCAACTATAAAAAAATACCAGAAACATTTTATCAAATTTTCATCATTAACTCAAAATTAGAACCCATAGGCATTTTCAACTTAAATAAGGTAATATCTCACTCAGGAGAAACAATAATAAAAGAGATAATGAGTCAAGATATAAAAATAATAAAAACTGGAATGGACCAAGAAGAAGTAGCAAGAATATTTAAAGATTACGCTCTATTATCAGCTCCAGTAGTAAATAAGAATGGTAAAATTATAGGTGTAATCCTTATTGAAGATGTAATCAAAATTGTTCAACAAGAAGCAGAAGAGGATGTGCTTAAAATAAGCGGTGTATCTTCTAAATCTGATATAAATGCCCCTATACATAAAACTATAATTAAAAGACTACCTTGGTTACTGTTTAACCTCTTAGCTGCAACAATATGTTCTATAGTAGTTGGCTTTTTCGATAACGTAATACAAAGTTTTATAGTACTGCCAATAATTATGCCAATCATTGCATCGATGAGCGGAAATGCAGGATCCCAAACAGTAACACTAACTATCCGGGCAATCGCAACAAAATATCTAACTGAGCAAAATGCAAAAAGAATACTGATGAAAGAATTTTTAATAGGTCTTATAAACGGGGTGATCTTATCTACTATTTCATTAGTAGTGTTAGCAATAAGGTTTCACAATGTCAAAGTGGAGATGATTTTTGTGGTCTCCATGATTATGATGTCAATTATTGCAACGTTCATCGGAACTTTCATTCCTATAATGCTTCATCGTTTAAGATCCGATCCTGCTGTTTCGTCTTCAATCTTAACATCAGCAACAACTGATATTCTCTCAGCTCTTATATTTTTTGGTCTAGCCACGATCTTTTTATTAAATAGCTGAATCTTGCTATATAAAAAATTGCTTTACAAGCTTTAACTGCCACGTTATCATTACTCACAGGTGAATTGAAGAAGAAAATAACAGTCGATAAAGAAATAAAAGTACATGAAACTGAGCTGCTTTAGTTTTAAAATAAAATGCTAGAATATGCAAAAAAGTCCTTGCTCTGCTAAATCTTTTTAGCTATAGTACAATTTAATGTAATCAATATGTGGGGTATGGTGTTAGATGCACTGTATTATGTATGTCATTGGGAAAGCAATACTAGCTTTCTTAGGCATATATCTAGTTTAGTAAGAAATAAAAAGAAAAACACACTGTTACTCAGCAATTAAAGTTACTTAGGGTTACTATAAAGTTTCTACAGTAAATTGCTTTGGTACAACTGCATAAGAATCAAATGTTGAAACCAATCTTCAGAAAAGAGGTTTACGACAAAACAATCAAAATATGAATATTAAAATATAGGGGGCTTTATGTTAGGTAAAGAAAATACAAAGGGACAAGTAATAGATAATCAAATGGATTATGTAGATGATGAGTCAACAATAGGAGCAAAAGGAGGTCTTAATCATGAAGATAGATCATCTAGTGAAGAACTTCAGCGTGGACGAAGTCAAGAGAGCCCTAGAGTAACAAGATCTTCATCTATAGGCAGCAGTAGTACATCGACTGATGATGAAGAAATGTTTAGCTGTATAAGCATTACAAGTGATGAAATAGTGAAAAAAGCAACTTTTTTTGTTAAGACTTTTGTTAAAGAATTCGAGGAAAAATTATCTAAATATTTTGAGGAGGCAGAACCAGACTCAAATATACAAAAAATAAGCAAAGCTTCAGCCAGCTTTAGTTCTGTTTTGAATAATACTATTCCAGCAAGTCCACTGAAATTATTTAGTGTTAAAGTTAATGAGAGTATCAATCATTGTGTTACAGGAAAACGGCATAAGAAAGGAGCGAAAAATATTTTTACAATAACTACGCCTTGCTACAAAGCTGAAATGAGAGAGATTTTAGTAAAAGCTGGCTTAGAAATTTTTCACAGGTTTGAGGTACCATTCATAAAAGTTGTAGATATCAATCCCTCTTTTTATCATAGGAGAGTTAAGAAGTTAGCAATAGATGCTGTACATAGAACAATGAATTACCTTTTAACTTCTGAGGAACAAGACTTTTCTGTTGATCTTATAACACAAGGTGTTGTTCTAGGTAAGTCAAAAAAGAAAGGATATTTTACGCGTCCTGGATATGAAGTAAAAGATGAGCAAAGTGGTGAAAGTTTAGTAACCTCAGAATTGTATGAATGGGTAGGAATAAAGAAAAAAGAAGAAGATGAAACTGTTAATTATTATCAATATAATTCTGAGGAACATAATCTAGAGGAATATAACTGTGCTGAAAAATACGGCTATCGGCTTCCCTTTGAATGGGAGTTAAGAAAGTGGGAGGAGGTAAAACAAAAGTATGTATCTAGTGAAATACCCATAGAAAGATATGTGTATATTTTAAATGATGAAAAAAAAGAAGAATTAGCTCGTTTTATATTAAAGGAGATTAATGAACAAGATCCTGTGAAAAGGAAAGATATAGAAGATGTAAAAGAACATCTTAGAAAGCAAGATGAAGATAGGCGTCAATTTTCCTATAGTTTTGGCAAGACACCAGAAAATTTCATTGAAAGAAAAGAGGTGGTAAAAAATTTGAACCTAAGGTTACACAGTAGTAGTCAAGAAGTAAAAATGTCACGAGTAGTCTTAATTAGTGGGAAGTCTGGAATAGGAAAAAGCGAACTTGCTAGAGGCTATGGGTTTAGTGAAAGGCGTAAGGCTACTTGGGCAAGGATTATGTGGATAGATGCCTCGTCATGTACCAATCTTTCAAATTCATTTCATGGGTTGGCTGAAAGGTTAGGGATTTCTAGAAAAAGTGAGCAAAGGAGAGAGAGAAACATTAAATCTATTGTCGAGGATGTATATGAGTATCTTCAAGACACAAAAAGTTTGTTTGTTTTCGATGATGCTAGTAGTTATAAGGAGATTGAGAATTTTTTACCATCCAGCTTTCCTGTTTTTTCTAATAGAGAAAAACCTTACGTTTTAATTACTTCTCCTAACAAGAATTGGAAAGAAGAAATAGAAGATATAGAAGAAATAAAGTTGGGTAATTTAAAAAAAGAAGAAGCCGAGGAATTTACTCGAAAAACCTTAGGGGAAGATGAATCACAAGGTAAATCTATATCAGAGTTAATAGAAGAGTTTAATTGTTTTCCATTAGATTTGAAAGCAGCAACATCATGCATTAAACAAAAAGGTCTTAGTATTAGAGAATATCTGGAGGAATATAGAGTAGCTCAGCAATCAAAACCTGATTTTTTGGAGACACAAGTTGTTAATAAAAAATCTTTTAAAGCTTTGAAGATTAACATTGATAAAATAAAAGAAGAAAAAAATGTTGGGCAGCAAGCGTATGTTATTTTAGTATTCATGGCTTACCTGGACCCTAATCAAATTAATACAAAAGAAATTTTTTTCAAGGGGGAATCAAAAGAAAATCAACAAAGGGTTTTGGATGCACTTGATCTACTTAATAAGTTCTCATTGATTGGATTAGAGAAAGGGATAGCAAAAATTCATCAAGAAGTACAAAAAATGATAAGGTTAGGGCAAAGAAAAGAAGAAAGAGAAGAAAAATTTTTAAGAAAAATAATGACATCATTGATGAATAATAACTGTAAAAATGTAAGCCATATCATATCCATTTGGAATTATGCAAGTGAATATAAAAAGTTAGTTAATGAATTTATTCAATCTGATTATTACGGAATGAATATCTTACATTTTCTGGCCATAGATGATAATGAAGAAGTTATTAAGCTTATATTCGAGAATGTAGATCCAAGTAAATTAAGTAAAATTGTTAATGTCGGTGATAAAGATGGATCTACTCCTTTAGAATATGCTGTTATATATGGTCACTTAGCGTTAGTTAAATACTTTATAGGAAAAGGGGCTGATTTTAAGGTAAATGATGACCCCACTGCCATTAAGTTAAGGGAAAGAGAAGTTAAGATTGGACAAAAAATTTGAAGTGATTGATAATTATGGTAAATACTAGGGTGAATTTTTAAGAAAAGGGAGTCTGAAAAGTGCAAGTTATTTAAAAAAGTAATAATTGCAGGTTATTTTGCAAAGAATGTACTAATGCAATGATACTGAAAAGATATCTTGAATTTAAAACACATGTTTTCTAGCTCTTTTCTGGTAGTTGAGTGAACGAATATCAGATATCTTATGACGATCAACTCTTCTCCCTTTTCTCACCACTAAAGTGTTCATCAAAAATAACTGTGATAGTCGATCCATAATGCAGTCTATGTCTGACTCTGTAGAAAAAATATCAAAGGCTAAGTTTTTAATCGCATTAAATGAGACAGATTTATTGATGCTTTTTTTTAGTTTACTATTCTGTGAGCTCAATGTCTCTTCATCATCTTCTATCATGATACTTTCTAGATTACTGATGAAGATAGTTGACCAAAAATCCTGCTTGATAGTTTCAATACTTTTTCCTGTGAAATTCTCTAAATTTAATCTTCCCTTCAGCCTAGAAAAAAATGTTTCTACTCCCCAGCGCAAGTAATATAATCTCTCAAACTCTTCAACTGTAAAACGTTTCTCATCTAACAGAGATGTTACTAACACTTCAACTTCGCCAGAAGAAAGTATTATTTTGACTAACCTGAATTTCATCTCATCAGGTAATCCTAGCTTTCGTAGCTGTCTTGCTACTTTAATAGGTGCGGTAGACACTACCACCGTACTAGATGGGCTTTCCGGCTTAAACATAGCGTTTATTTCATTGAAAGACGAACTTGAACAGCGAATTATATAATTGATTTTCCTTCCTGTAAGCTCAGCAAGAAATCGATAAGATACGTATCCTCTATCACAGATTAACAAATCGTCTGATTTTATGGATTCAAGCATACCGATTGCTAAATCAACCTCATAGCTGTCACCTCTACTTAGCACAGATTTTATTGCAATATTATTTAGCACATCGTAGCAAACTTCAAAGGTTGCACTTGTATAGTCTTCAAATCTCTGGATTCCATTCCATACTGCTCTTGAGCTAAACTCACCTATTATTTTGTCGCTCTTTGGCAGAATCAGTATTGAAGCATCAAATGCAAGTACTCTGAAGCCATGGTGGGTTTTAAATTCCTGATCTTGGTAGTATAGGGAAACTATATCATCATTTAACTCTGAAAACGCAGTATGTTTTAGCTTCTTTCTTGCTTGAGTAAATGCACTTGCCGTAATTGTATAATCTTTTCTTGTATGCAGAACAAACTCATTAAGCATCACTTGTAATGACTTTACACTCTTTCTAAAAATCAGGAGAAATACATTAACGAAGGGCAGCTTTCTTTTTCGTGAGAAGTCTTTTGAGGATGCTCTGTGTGCGTTTATAAAGTTTAAACTCATCAATTTATTTTTTATAAACATGATTATTCTTTTTTTTACTCATGTCATTACTTCTTTTAATTTGTGAATCTTACCTGATTTTATAATACAGTTCATCACTTTTCCTTAACTTAATGGCAGTGGGTCTGATCTTACCCCCTCCGTTAAATTAAGTTGGTCTATTATCTGATTCATGTAGTCGAAAACTAATTGTAACTTTATTCCATACTTAGTATTGCTTTCATAGCCACTGTAGCTAGTACCATAACCTTTATACATCTCTTCCATACTGTTAGGTAGAGTAATATAGCTACTGTCCAATAATTTAACACTATTAAATTGCTGTAAGATTTTGCAATCAACTTGCAAGATATTTTTAAAGAGAATCACAGATTCATTATACATCCTTTTCATAAATTCCACTGCTTCTTCAGTAAATCTAAAATCCAAACCTTGTTTTGTTATATCTATCGAGTCCTCGTTTAGTAATTGACACATTGTTTCTACGCTACAATTATCAACTCCTATATTACCCAAGACCATGGCTTTTACGAATGATGAACCTTTTAGCTTTCTCTTTCTTTTTATAAACCTTGTTGTAATTGAGATTTTCTCTGCTTTTTCATTAAAAAATTCTTTGAGCTTTTTTGATAAGCTAGTTATTTTATTCATTGGTTCTCTCACTAAAAGTATATCTGGGAGAACTTATACCTTATTATTCTATCTCTTTCATACCTTTATTTCCTTAACTTGACGCGTATGATCTCAGTTACAGTCTTAAGCTGACAAAACAGTTTCACCATTGGCACTACATATAGATTCAGTAATAGATTTGGTATATCTTTTTTTAGAGTGATGAGAACTGTAGGGTGGACTCTAAGTTTATCTATAGTTAAAAATATCGCATCAGTACAAAAATCAAGGATTATTAGATTTACAATACGACCTTGATTACAAATATAATAAACTCCTTGTTCCACTTTTTCCCACATAAGTCTTGAATCATTCAACTTTGTTTCAAACCAGTCTATGACCTTTTCTGTATTTAAGTATATGGATAAGAGATGAAATCTCTGTTTTTGATAAGTGTTAGGTAAAATATGACGAGAACAGTTTTCACAAATAGCGTCATCACATGCTTCATCAAAGTCTGAATCAATAAAAATCTCATTACTACAACTTGGATCAACTACATTTGGCCAATCAAGACGATCTTCCTCACGAGAACAAACAATATAATACCTTTCTTGAATTTTTATCCATCCAAGATCAAATAAGTATCTTGCTGCTTTAATATGATTTTGGCTTGGATTTACCCAAGAACTATTTGAACTTAAAAGATCAGCAATTTGCTCGTGAAAGAATTTTAAGACCATAAGATTGTTCCATATGTTTCTTCAGGTCCTCTCTTTCTTTTTTATTGAGTGGATGCTCTGAATAATAAACTTCCCCACTTATTTTGAAAGAAAATGTTACCTTTTTGTTTTGGAACATTACTTTAGCTGATTGAATAGATTGTAGTATGTTGCCAATAGCTGGCTTTAAAATATGTAACTCTGGTGCAATAGGATCATATGGCTTTACACTCAAAGTAAGATATGTATTACTATTTTTAAAATAATCTGACTTAAAATTTAACTCAAATATACAAATGTCAGAGTCAGAACCATCTATACATGCTTGAAGAAATTTGTGCACTTGTAATGGAAAGTTCTTATCTTGTATACTTACAAAAGTACATTCGCAGTCAAAATACCCACTTACAATGCTATTTGCTATTTCCACAGCCTTGTTAGTATTTTTAGCACAGAGATTAACCTGAGTGCCATCAAGAGAAAAGTCTAAAATCATCCACTCAGGTTTATGACCATGAACAACTTTGTTTGAATTAAGCAGTAAATCCATGTCACTTCCTCGACGTACAAACATATATATTCGATCTTGATGATGGAAAAAACCCTGCAACTGGTCATCATCCTTAAGTATCTGCTCTACGGCTTCTCGTGACATAAATTCCTTAAATGAAGTATGTATTTGTCTTGGTGATTTCTGTAAAGCAAATGATACGAAACCTTTCTTTTGTACTTTATCAAAGTGATAGACAGATTTTAGAAGTTCACAATTTATGTGAAATAGTAAAAACAATAAGGATCTTTTATCATACTTGGTATTGTTTTTTACCAGGTACGATCTCATTAACTTCTCAGTCAGAGCAAATCTTGCTACTTCACTAACTGTAGCCTCAAGTTTTGTACGATCAAAGTAGCTAATGAGATAATAGTCAAAAAGAGAGTCAGAGTAACTGGTAAGTATCTTACGTTTTTGTTGAGTGGATCTATCGTCATAATTTCCGTCCTGAAAAAGTTGCCCATTTAAATGATTTTTAAAGCAATGCTGAAAAATGATGCTAAGTTGTTTACCAGAAAGGGAATCTAACCAAGATTGACGTACATTAGAATCCTGAAAACGTTCTAGTAAGAGGTTAACAGGAACTTCTAAATCACTCTCCCAGAATTCATTACTTGGATAAACATTCATGATACTTTAAATAAGCTATATCATATATAATATGATAATTTAAGCAAAGATTTTTTGGACATAATTTTTTCAAATCTTGTATATTTATTAGGGAGAATTTGTGTGAACTAGACAGCTACCTTGAATAAGGTATCCATTGGTTTAGTCTAAAATGGTAAAAGTTTTCTTTTAGCTGTTGATAAGAATTCTCCCAACCTATTAGAAAATTCACAGGAAGAAAAACATGCAAAAAGGGGATTTAACTATTTATTGCCGTTATGAACCTCATAGGTTAGCGGGTACATATTTGGCAGATGCTTATGAACAATTATTGAAATATAGAACTAAGGAGGTGAAAGAAAATGACAACGGTAAGCTTGTATGCAAGAGTTTCATCAAGACAACAAGCACAAGAGAATACGATAGAGAGTCAGATTGTAGAATTGGAGCGTCGCATTAGTAGCGATGAACATGAGTTATTAGATGAGCATAGGTTCATCGATAATGGCTACAGTGGATCAAACTTAGAACGTCCTGGCTTAGAGAGTTTACGTGATAGAGTAGCAGAAGGTAAGATTGATAAGATATACATTCATTCACCTGATCGGCTATCACGGAAATTTTCATATCAAATGATCTTACTCGAAGAGTTTAAAAAGGCTGGATCTGAAATAGTATTTTTGAATCATAAGTTTGATGATAATCCTGATTCCCATTTATTTCTACAGATTCAGGGAGCAATAGCAGAGTATGAACGTGCAAAGATTATGGAACGAAACCGTAGAGGTAAACTTCATGCGGCCAAAGCTGGGTGTATAAGTGTGATGGGTAGGGCGCCTTACGGTTATCGCTACATAGCAAAACACGTAGGTGAAGGAAGTGCTAAATTTGAGGTTGATGAAGAAGAGGCAAATATAGTGCGTAAAATATTTAGTTGGGTTGGCCAAGAAAGAGCAAGTATAGGAGAAGTTGTACATGAACTGAATAAGATACCGGTAATAACACGAACAGGAAAAAGGTATTGGAAAAGGAGCACTATTTGGAACATGTTAAAAAATCCTGCTTATATAGGACAAGCAGCTTATGGTAAAACTAGGACATGCTCAAAACCACAAGTAAAAAAGTCAAAAAAAGGAACTTGTGGTAAACTTAAAAGTGGTCGCTTTAACAGTGATAAAGAGAACTGGACTTATATTCCAGTACCAAAAATAATCAATGAAAATTTATTTGATTCAGTGCAAACACAATTAGCTGAAAATAGACAAAGAGCAAGAGTACGACAAAGAAGAGAAACATATTTATTGCAAGGTTTAATGGTATGTCAACGTTGTCAATATACTTATTGTGGTACAAACCACGTTCATAAAAAGTCGACATATTATTACTATCGTTGCTCTGGTACAAACTCTAGCAAATTCAATGGCAATAAAATCTGCGATAATAAATCAATACGCACTGATGTATTAGATGGAGTGATATGGGAAGAAGTCAAGAGTATCTTGAAAAAGCCAGATAGGATTGCAAATGAATATCAACGTAGATTATCAGAGAACAAAAAACCTTTACATAATCAAACACGTGAAAAGCAAGAAAGTAAGCTAAGATTAAGTATCAAAAAATTTATTGATAGCTATGCCAAAGGGTTTATAAGCCAAGAAGAATTTGAACCAAGAATCACAACAATGAAACAGCATTTGAAAGAAATTGAAGAAGAGAAAGAAAGAACGATTGATCAAAAAAAACTACAACAAGAATTGAGCCTTGTTACAGATAGCTTGAAAAACTTTTCCTCAAGCGTTGAGTCAAAGCTTGATCAAGTGGATTGGCAGACTAAACAAAATATTATTAGAATGTTGATTCATCAAATTGAAATCAATCACAATCACTTGTATATAGTATTTCGCATAAAAAATCTTGCACATTTTGATCAAAATAGCCATAATAGAATTATGCAATGTTGTACTAGTAGTCAAAACGAGCAGTTGCTAATAAAATTTACTGTAAGTATACAACAGATGCGTGCTAGCCATTTCGGTATCTTAATTGCTACCATATAGGGAGATAACGGTAAACCCAGAGCTATTGTAGACATAAGTTTTAGCTATATGGTATTTGAAGTAATAAATGCAATAAAAAATAATTTGTTAGCATGCTTTCCAACAGAGACAGTATATGCTCTTTCTTGTAATGCGCTAGGTAACGAATCTATAGAAAAAATATATCGAATAAAAAAGCGTTCTCAAAACAAGCCGCTCTCTGTATTTGTTAGTAATATTGATAGTTTGATAAATATAGCAAAGGTAAAGGAAGAGTATATCGATTTAATAAACTATTTTTCTCCTGGACCAATGACCTATATTTTACCACTTCAAGATAACAGTATATTACCAAATGAGTTCTTTAAAGATAGTATAGGCATAAGAATTCCTGATCATCCTATTGCGATTTCAATATTAAATGAACTGAAAACTCCAGTAGTTGCAACTAGTATTAACATTTCAGGAGAAAAAAGTATATGCAAAGCAAGAGATATACCTCAGTCTATTAAGCAACACTTATCTTCAGTAATTGAAGATGATGAATTAGTTTCTGGTATAGAATCTACTATTATTGACTTAACTGGAGACAAGATTAAGGTTTTAAGAAAAGGTAAAATTTCATTACAAACAATAAATAACGAATTTTCAAACTAAGATCTATAGGAGAAAGAATGAAAAAGGTGATAGGCCACAACCAAGCAAAAAAAAAGATAATGAACAACTTGTCTGTTCAATCTTGGCTGATCTGTGGTAAAAAAGGTATAGGAAAAGCAACATTCGCAAAATCCTTTTCTAATTGGTTTCTTATAAAAAATTACGATGAAGTAGCATTAGACTTACACATTGTTGAAGGTGATACAATAGGAGTGGAAAAGGTGAGAGAAATGAAAAACTTTTTGCACTTAAGCCCCATTCAATCAGAATATAAAATAGCTATAATAGATAGCTTAGAGTCAATGACTAATAATGCTAAGAATGCAATATTAAAAATATTAGAGGAGCCGCCACAAAATTCTAAAATATTTGTAATTAGCCATAAGCCATATGATGTACAAACCACCATCCGGTGTAGGTGTTTTCAGCTGAATTTACTTCCATTAACTTACGATGAAACAAAGCAGGTTGTTTCATCTCAGTGTAAATTCGACGATAAAATATTTAGTGAGATCATTACTTTGTTTCCTGGAACTCCGGGAATAATAATAGATGCAATAAATAGTGGTGCTTATGAGTCACATAAGCATTTTTATACATTTTTCCGTAATCTAAATAATTCTGATATAGTTAATAAAATAATTAATAGTGAGATTGAGCTAGAACTAGCATCACATATAATTCAAACCTCCATTTTAGAAAGTATAAAGAAAGAAGTAAATAATGTTGAAATTCTACTAAGTCAATGGAAAGAAATAGATGAACTTTTCGTTGCTGCAAAGCAATTTCGCTTAGATAAAAAGCATGTTTTAGCTAATGTAGTTAACATCATGACACAAAAATGTAATACTTTTAACATAAATTTATGATAAAATTCTGCTAATTTAATACTGAAAGTATATAACTTGAATGATAATAAATTAACTGTATGGCAATCAATAGAAGTTTTAACAAACACTATACTGAACATGCAGAAAGAATTGAGTTTAATCAAGAATACATCTTTAGATCAAGACGTCACTTTAGAAAAAGGGAAGGAGCTATCAAGTGGCATCTATGAGGCAAATTTTAAGCTAAACAAGGCAATCAATATAGCTACTTTGCCAAGAATCGGCTATTATATGATTAATGATGAACTTGTTGTACGTAATCATATTACGAAAGAGGAAGTAAAGATCCCTAGAGGTTTTCATTACTTTAAAGTTGTTAAATCCAATCACGATGATTGTAAATTAACGTTTTGTAATTTTTTAGGTAATGAGTTTTTTGAATATAAAAAGTATGATCCACAATATTCTGGTCTTTCAGATGAATATAAACTCATGGATTTTGGTAGTATAAAAAAGACTAATAATCTAAAACTTAAGGAGTATGTTGGTCATGCACCTAAATTTTTGCTGTAGAAGGATCTATTGAGCCTGGATCTGAAAACCATGTAATTGATCTATTTGAGCTAGTCAGAGACGGTAAAGGCAAAAAAGTGGGAACTCTTGCTGATGAATTTGGTTATTTTGATGATCAAAATAAATTACACTACTATAATTATCACAAAAGTGCAGAAAGTAATACTTATGATCCTGAAAGCTTCAGTGTAAAAATGATAAATTTAGATGTGAGCAAAATTGATAAATTTTACCTTATTGCAGAACAAGGTGATATAATAATTCATCCTATTTTGGAAAATTTAGACATATTTTAAAGTTTTTTAGAGTATCCAGTATATTATATAATTGGGTTTGTATTATGGAAGATAAATTACTTGAATCAGTAAAAAACAAAAGTTACTTCAGGAAAGCAGTTGAATGGTATTGCCACAGATACCTGTTCTGCGTTGTAGAAAGATCTTGGATGGCGTTAATAGCGTTACTTCTCTTAGTATGTTTATTTTTATCACTACTAAACATATACCTATTACTTCCTGTTAAAAAAGATTTAAATTTTGTGAAGTATATGAACCACACAGAAGATGAGTTCTCTGCAATACATAAACTTAGTTTTAGTAAAAAAGAAGATGAGTACATTTCCATAGCAAGGTATTTAATAAGTAAATATATTGAAACATATGAGTCCTCTCGGACTGTTGAGCCAAAGTATCAAGAAAATTTTATAAAAAACAATTCTGTATACAAAATCTACCAAAACTTTCAGGAAAAAGTGAACAATGAAGCTGTTTCATCCACAAGAAAAATTACCAACATAAACGTAACAACATTATCTATTGACCGGTTGACCAAGAACTTAGTTACATTTGCTGGAAACGCTACTGTAGTTTTTACAGCTGAGCAAAATAAGAAGATGAAAGATTATGCTGTGGAGGTCAGCTTCACTTTGTCAAATATAAAAGCAACTCTAGCTGGAATAGTGCCATTTAAATTTATTGTTAATAGCTATAAATATAGATGATTATATTTATAACATTATTTGGTAGCTAAAAAAAATAACTAAAGTGCATATAGCAGTAATAACTGGGGGTAAAACTAGAAGCATTGGTGTCTTTTTAATAAAATAATTTCTAGAAGGTTTTGAGAAAAAGGCGTTGTAAATTATTGGTAAAAAGTATAGAGCATTGAGTATAGTACTAACAATTAACACTAGAGTTACAAACACAGAAAGTGTTACATTACTAGAGTTGAAAACAGCTTGAAAGATGAGAAATTTGCTCCAAAAAGTCGGAGCAGGAGGTACTCCTATCATGGACAATGCACCTATAGTGAATGCTATCATGCTAATTGGCATACTACGTCCTATACCGTGAATTCTATCTATATATTTTTCACCCGTTTTCGTTATTATGATACCTGCAAAAAAAAATAAAGTAATTTTTGCAAATGCATGGCAAACTAATTGAAAGATTGCAATCTTCATGCTGAATTCACTAAAAATTGAAGCGAACAATATAATATACGACAATTGGGAGATGGTAGAGTAAGCAAGCAATTTCTTTAATTCCTTTTGCTTTAATGCAATCAACGATGCAGTAATGATAGTAAATCCAGCAGCGTACGGAAGCCACCCTCCAGCAAACCAATTTTGCTGCACAAAACGTTGCATATTATCGACGCCAAAAGTGTATAATATAACTTTGATGATGATGAAAACTCCGGATTTCACAACAGCAACAGCATGTAATAGTGCACTCACAGGAGTTGGTGCAATCATTGCTTTTGGTAACCAAAAATGCATTGGCATTAATGCAGCTTTTCCTATTCCATAAATCAGCATAGCAAAACACACTGCAATAAAAGTGATGAGTGAAGTATCAAACTTGAATATTCCACCACTTACAAAATCTAAAGTATGGAATTCATTATATAATAGGCCTATTGCAGGAAAAAATAATACTAAAGAAGAGAAAAATAGTAAACCAAAGTAATAGCGTCCTGCAATTACTGATTCATTTGTTGAGTTGTAAGTAATCAGAGGGTATGTACTAATAGTTAGAAGCTCATAAAAGACAAATGTAGTGAGCAAATCTCCAGAAAAAGCAATAAACATTGCACAACTGATTGATGTTGAAAAAAAGCATAGAAAACTTGAGTGATTGCTATCAGCATAGTTATTTCTCATATAACATATTGCATATATACTGGTTAGTACCCACAAAAATGATATTAATAAACTGAATATTGCTCCACTAGACTCTAGCTTTAAACTAATATGCAAATTATTACCAAAATCCATGAGAATAAATTGAGAATGATCACCATACACCAAATATAAAGTGCATAGAGATGTATACGCAAACAGAAGCATAGAAGAAGCAACAGTAACGCTACTGTTCACTCTGGGCCATTTACTAGTAAAAGAAATAGCTAATGCACTTAAAAGTGGGATCAACGCAGTAATTAACAAATAATTCTCAGTAATAAAAAGTGGCAAGGAAAGAGATATTAAAACAAAATCCATTAAGTAATTCATCTTTCTGTTTAGGTAAAGCTAAAATTATATTCAAGTTATAGAGAATTTGCTATTTTTTAGTTGTATATCGGAAGTGTTAAATAAACCATACGCATCAAGTTAAGAAAAAGTGGCGTAAGGAAGAAAGGAAATAAGAAAAAACTATTTTATATATTAAGTAATAAAGTTAGTAATTTATAGATTTTTCTAAAAAAATATCTTATCCTAGATAAGAATTTCCTAAAAAAATAAATGTAACAAATAAAATGCCAATCTTAAATATTGCTATATTTCACGATAGCTACTTAATTTGGTACGTATGGTTTGTTAAACACTTCCAGAATTACTCAAAACCGCTACAGACTATATCTTTCTGTATAATCTTTAAATGCACCTCTATTGGAGTCAAAATGTAGTTTCACACTACCAATTGGCCCGTTTCTTTGTTTTGCAATGATCAGTTCTGCAATATTTCTAATTTTCTCCATTTTCTCTTGCCACTCTCGATGTTTATTACTTCCTTCATTTGGTTGCTTTCTTAATTCATAATATTCTTCTCTATAAAGGAACATTACTATATCCGCATCCTGCTCTATACTTCCTGAATCACGTAAATCAGAAAGTTGTGGTTTTTTATCATCCCTTTGCTCAACAGAACGAGAGAGCTGTGATAGTGCAACAATGGGAATATTTAGTTCCTTTGCAATTGCTTTTAAACCCTGCGTCACTTCTGAGATTTCTTGCACTCTATTTTCACTACTCCTTTTTGTTGTTCCTCGAATTAACTGCAGATAATCGATAAAGACCAACTCTACATTATATAGTTGATAGAGAAGACGTATTCTGGTACGAAGAGCACTAATTGATAACGCAGGAGTGTCATCTATGATGAAAGGTAATTCGGATAGATCTGTACTAGCATTAATGAATTCGTGTAATTCAAAATCACTAATTCTCCCAGTCAGTGCCTTATAATAACCAATGCCTGAATCTATAGTAATCAATCTTGCGGTCAATTGCTCTGCTGACATTTCAAGTGAAAAGAATGCTACATAATGTTGTTTATCTGTTCTTTTTTGCAAAATCTTACAAGCATTAAGTGCGATGTTCAGCGCCAATGCTGTCTTTCCCATTGAGGGCCTTGCAGCTATAATTAACAGATCAGATTTCTGCAAACCACCAAGAAGCTGGTTTAGGTCTTGAAGTCCGGTTGTAATACCTAGAGCCTCTGGGTTATTCTTCAGCTTGCTGATCTTCTCAACCACATCTTTAATTGAACTTGCAAGCTTTATATATGTCTTATCACCTTGCTTTTTTACTGCTAAGTTGAACAACTTTGTCATTGCCTGCTCAATTTGTACCTGTGCAGGATTTTCAATGTCGTAGTTGTAACTATCGTCAACTATCTCCTGCCCGAGCTTGATTAAGCATCTCCTTAAATAAGTATCACGGATTATTCTGGTCAAGCTATAGATGTCAAGCGCAATGCTTGCCTTTGCTGCAAGTTTTGCTAGGTACTCAACTCCACCACATTCGGCAAATGCTTTATCATTCTCGAAAAACATCTTGAGGCTAAGTTCATTAGCAACTATACCGTGTTTTCTGGTTTTAGATATCTGGGTAAAAATGCTTTGATGTAGTGGATCATAGAAATTATCTGCTGCAATTATATCTTCGACTGCATCACAAATTCTATTATCACGAACCATTGCACCAATGAGCATTTGCTCTGCTTCTAAATTGTGTGGCAATTTACATATTTCTTCTCTTGAATCAATAAGATTGGCTAATTCATTCATTTTAAGTTTTCAGAGTAATGATTGATTATTGTAGAATATTCAGTCCTTACTTGAAAGAGAAAAAATTTGACTAATCCTGTGTTGCTTATAGCATTAAAGTAGGCCCCTGTGGTGGAATGGTAGACACGGCAGACTCAAAATCTGTTGCTTGCAAAAGCATGCTGGTTCAAGTCCGGCCAGGGGCACTCAAATATTGGAAAATGCTTTATGTTACACAAGTTTTTTAATCGTTTATTTTCCATTCTTTCTTCTATAAATGCTATTCAAAGGGTAAAGAAAGATGAAAATGGAATATGTTACGTAACAGGACTTAGACGCTATTTGTCAGTGCTGCTTGATTTAATTATCATCGTTTTGTTCTTGCAGCTTTGCGGCCAAGCCTTAAGCCAACTCTTCATGAACTCAGAGAGCAGTAAAATATTAGGCCAAATTGCTGCGAAATATCAGATGCAAACACCATTATCTGCAGAGGAAACAGCAATGCAGAGTAAACTAATCAAGTTACTAGTTCTAAATCAGATAGTTCAATTTATTATGCTTTTTAGTTATGTAGCATATATGTGGATAAGATTTGGCGCTACACCTGGAAAGTTATTACTTGGACTCAGAGTTGTAAATGCACAAACTTTTGAAAAATTGACTCTAAAACAAGCAATAAAGAGGTTTTTTTCCTTTATATTGTCAACTTCACCACTATTCTTAGGTTTCATATGGGCAAGCTTCGACAAACGTTGCCAAACTTGGCACGATAAGATTGCAGGCACAGTAGTTGTAACAAGTAAAAGTCTTAGATGTATGGTCTCAGAACATAATAGAGTGGATTAAGGGTTCTGTCGCATTTGTAGGGAAGTAGAAAGAAGAATGATATAATTGTCTAAAAAAAAAGCAAAGATGTTTCGTATCAATCAAAAATTGTTGCCATATTTCAAAGGATTTAGCTTTTCAGAGGATGTTATCTGTATACATGAAATGTCGATTCTCTTTGAGCTATCGAGATTTGGAAGAAATGATGAGTATAAGGGGAGCAAAATGCTACGTTACAAAGGTGGGTTATCACCACTGATAGATGAGGCAGTAAGGAAAAGAAAGAAGCAGGTTGGTAGTAGTTGGAGAGACTTACATTGAATTAAACGGTAAATGGGTTTATTTATATACTGTAGACTTGTGTGTTAGTAGAGACAAGTCTGCAGCACTTGCATTCTTTCGTAAAGCCTTCAGGAGTAACTATCTTCCTGAGAAAATTGTAATTGATAAAAGCGGCAGTAATACTGCTGCTCTTGATGATTTGAATGCAGAAATTTCTGAAGATTACAGTTCTTCAAATAAAATATCTAAATAATATTGTTGATAGATTTATCAAAAAACTAATAAAGCCAATGCTTGGGTTTAAAAGCTTCCATTTCGCAAAGATTACCATCACAGGCATAGAAAATATTCGTATGATTCAAAAAAGACAAATTATTAAAATAATGTTTCTACTTTTGAGAATTTTGCTATGTTAATGGCTTCATAACTCCTATAATCTCAGCTTTTTTCCTATGGTTTATAGATGCGACAGAACCGACATATCAGTTGATAAACAGACTAATCAGTTATTGTTTATACCTGTTTCAGCATGAAAATTATTGTGAGGCTTGATTTTATATATATCACTACACATAATAGACTTTAGTATAAATTAGTAATATGCATCCAATCATATACTTACTTAACCTGTTACTTGATCTTTACAGCTTCGTTCTAATATGCTCAGTTGCTCTCGATTTGTTGATTAAATTGAATGTAGTTAACATGTATAATGAGATTGTAAGCAGCATAATGCAAACTTTAAACAGACTTACCCATCCTCCACTAAAGGTTATCAGAAGGTATATACAACCATTCAATGGATTAGATTTATCCGTGATGATATTGATAATAGCAATTCACTTTGTAAAATATACAATTACTTATTACTTTAAGTAGATGTTAAAAAAACAGCTAAAATCAGTGATATACTTGTCACTATTAATGTATATATATATATCGGTTTTTAGCTATAATTATAAAGATCAATCCTTAAACACATCTACAAATGAGGAAGTAACAAATTTAGGTGGAATAGTAGGTTCATATTTAGCTGATATATTAGTTCAATTTTTTGGACTCGCTAGTATTACAATAGCTACAACCATAGTTTACTTTTTGATATCAAAAAGGCTGCTGAAAATTCTCTATTTAATATTAATCAATTTAGGAATATGTGCTACATTAGCGCAACTTTCGCTCGGTATCACTACTAGGTACATGCACAGTGGAATAGTTGGCAATACTCTAATTGGCCACTGCCCGTTTTACATATTCACAGTAGTAGCATCAATAGGTATTGTAGGATTGATTGGTTGGAAGAGAACGGTTTATTCTTTGCTTTTCCTATGTAAAAAAATATTTTCCCTTTTTACAAAGGTTCTGTTTTTCAGGTTACGTAAAACTACTGATTATTCAATAGCACCATTAGTAATAGAGGGAAAATATAGAACCACTAGACAACAACCAAAAGAAAGACAGAAAAAAGCTACCGAAGAGATTGTTAAACCACCTTCTAGCGAGTTTGAGTTTCCAAGCATTCACTTACTTTCTAAAGTAGAAGAATCTATGCAGAGAAAACAGTTGAATGCATTAGAGAGCAATAAGAATTTATCTCTGCTCGAACAGGTGCTGAGTGATTTTGGCGTGCAAGGAAAAATTATAAGTGTATGTTATGGACCGGTTGTGACTTTATACAAACTTGAACCACAAGCAGGTACAAAATCTGCAAGAGTGATTGGTCTTGCAGATGATATTGCACGTTCAATGAGTGCACTCTCTGCACGTATTTCAATAATTCGTGGACAAAATGCCATGGGAATAGAATTGCCAAACAAAGAACGAGAAATTGTTATGCTGCGTGATTTGCTTGAATCGCCAGAATATCAAAATGCAAACTTAAATCTTCCAATTGCGCTTGGCAAGGAAATAAGCGGAAAGCCAGTTATTGCAGATCTGACTAAAATGCCCCACTTGCTTGTTGCCGGAACTACAGGGTCAGGTAAGTCGGTTGCAATTAACACGATGATTCTGTCGCTTGTTTATCGACTAAGTCCTGATGAATGCAAGATGATAATGATCGATCCAAAAATGCTTGAGCTTTCAATATATGATGCAATACCGCATCTAATAACGCCAGTGGTAACAGAGCCAAAAAAAGCTGTTATTGCTCTTAAGTGGATAGTAAAAGAGATGGAAAATCGCTATCGCATGATGTCATATTTAAATGTGCGCAATGTAATAAACTATAATCAAAAAATTACAGAAGCGATGAATAGCGGAATAGAGTTGGAGCGCGTTGTACAGATTGGGTTTAACTCAACAACGGGTAAACCTTTATTTGAAAAAATACCACTTAAAATGGAGACATTTCCGTATATTGTGGTGATCGTAGATGAAATGGCAGATTTAATGCTTGTTGCTGGCAAAGATATAGAATGCTCTATTCAACGTTTAGCTCAGATGGCTCGTGCTGCAGGAATACACATCATAATGGCAACACAACGCCCATCTGTAGATGTGATAACAGGTGTGATAAAAGCAAACTTTCCAACGAGAATTAGTTTTGCTGTTACTTCTAAGATAGATAGCCGTACAATACTTGGTGAACAAGGGGCTGAACAATTGCTCGGTATGGGTGATATGCTTTATATGGCTTCTGGTGGTAAGATTATTCGAGTTCACGGTCCATTTGTGAGCGATGATGAGGTACAAAATATAGTTGATCATCTGAAAATGCAAGGTGAGCCAAACTACATGGAGGAAATCACTCAAGAAGATGAAAATTCTTTTGCAGAATCAGAAAGTGAAACAGAGGATGAAGAGAACGATCTATACAAGCAAGCGGTGGCCATCATTCAGAGAGATCAAAAGGTTTCAACTAGTTACATTCAAAGGCAACTTAGAATAGGCTATAACAGAGCTGCAAATATTGTTGAAAGAATGGAGAAAGAAGGGATCGTTAGCGCTCCGAGTTACTCAGGAAAGAGAGAGATATTGGTAGAATAATCGCTAACTTAAACCAAGGAAAGTTATTTCTAAGATCAATAGATCTCTTGCATAACTGGAATTCAAAAGTTCCAGCGCATGACCAGATATTTCTTATTGGATCCCAGTTGTATAGTGTTTAATACTAAATTAACTACTAAAAACGTACAATAGTAATATATTAATTAGCTAGGGGGTTAAAAATGGGTATAACCAAATTTGTATTCGGTTTTGATAAATCGGATGTAACAGCATTGCAGGAAAGTCAAAATATTGATGCTAAAAAGTTTCAAGAAGTATTTAGCGCATTAAAAGAATGGCAAGAAGCTCAAAAGATAGATGCTAAACAGTTTGAAGAGGTATTTAGTGCATTAAAAGAGTGGCAAGAAGCTCAAAAGATAGATGTTGAGCAGTTTGAAAAAGTTTTTGGTGCATTAGAAGACAAGATTGGTACTGAGCAGTTTCAAGCTATGCAAAAGCACTTAAGCGGCTTGCAAGAAAAATTTACAGGCTTAGAAGAAAAAGTAGAAACATTTGCAGACATGGTAGGGGGACAAGAACAAGCAATACTAACTTGTGCCATAGTCAGTGCTGTTGCTGCAATAGCTGTAACTAGTTTTGTTGCATTCTGTATCTATCAGGGAGTTAAGCTTGATAAAGAGAAGAAAAACGACTTGTCTCAAGATATGCCAAGCGGAAAGTTTAATAATGTGAATGATACCGAAAAACTGAAGAATAACTTACAGCAAGGAAGAGTGTAATGCTCTTCTTGAAAGGGTGTTACGTAAAATTTGTAACACCTTAAATTTCCTTTAGATTATGTAGGTTTTGGTAGTAAATTTTTTAGAAAGATGTTTGTATTATAAAGTTGGTAGAGATTCTGATTTACTTGAAGTTTGTTAATTGGTATCTTTTAAAGCACAATATTCACTATAGTATGCTTAAGATCTTTTCTAAAGTTTTATTTATATTAATACTTTTGGTTTCTAGTTTCTTTACTGTACATAATGTTGAAGCGAAGTCTAAGGTAAAGTTCAGTAAGAGGTACATACCTCCTGGTAACCCTGGTGGTGCAAACTTTCATGCAGACGAGGATTTTGCTGAGTCATATAAACTGTATGAGAAGCGTAGGGAGCTCCTCAAGAAAAAAAAGTTACAAGATCTAGCTATAAATAAAGAAGATCTAATCAAAAAATTAAAAGAAAAAAAAATTGCTAGCCTTGATAACGAGCCAAACAACGTGGGAGCTTGCATAGTTGAAGATGGGGAGGATGCTATGATCAATCAGCATGGTATTAATCTTGCACGTTTAAAGGGTGCTGTATTTATAGATCAAGAGCCAGTTTCTCAGTATGAAAGTAAGCAGCATAAAAGTGAACAACAAAAAGGGAAAAAAGTTACTTCAACACGAGAAAAAAAAGTTTCCCCTATAAATGTTACTATAAAAGAAAGTCCATCAAGAAGAACGTGCTCTCATGATTCTATTACTGATCTAAATAGAACACCACAGCATAGTTTAAATGGTTCAAGTTCATTTGGCAGTGTAGTTGACACAGTAAAATAGTGTCACGATTAATAATATGCTAGATAGAGACCTGACATTGAGTGATGATGCATATGAGTCATCGCCGGTTTCCAGGCATAAAACTCATACTGTAAAAGTTGGACAAGTGAAGATAGGTGGAAATAATCCTATAGTTGTTCAATCCATGGCACTTGGTGCACATATAGATTCTGACAACATAAAAAGCAGTGCTCAGAAATATGCAAAAGAAGTAATAGAACTAGCGCATGCAGGTTCAGAATTGGTGCGAATTTCTTTGAACTCAGAGGAAGTAGCAAAAGCAATACCTTATATAGTAGAGGAAATAAATAAAGAAGGCTTTGATGGTAAGATATTAGTAGGCTGTGGACAATATGAGCTCTACAGGCTGATTCAGGATTATCCAGACAACATTAAAATTCTGGGTAAAATTAGGATAAATCCAGGTAATATAGGCTTTGGTGATAAACGTGATGAAAAATTCGAAAAAATTATAGAGTATGCAATAACGCATGATCTTCCTGTCAGAATTGGAGTAAATTGGGGTAGTCTTGATAAGTACCTTTCACAAAAATTAATGGATGAAAACTCCTTGTCTAGTAATCCAAAAACTTCTGATGTTATATTACGTAAGACGCTTGTAATGTCTGCTCTTGGTAGTGCAAAAAAAGCTAAAAAGATTGGCCTTAATGCAGAGAAAATAATCATTTCATGTAAAGTCAGTAGAGTGCAGGATTTAATTTTAGTTTATACGGCACTTGCAAAATCTTCCAATTATGCGCTGCATTTGGGTTTAACCGAAGCTGGTATGGGTAACAAAGGCGTAGTAAATACCACAGCAGGGCTTACTTATTTATTGCAAAATGGTATTGGAGACACTATCCGGGCTTCTTTAACTCAGCGCCCTGGTGAATCACGCACTAATGAGGTGGTAGTATGTCAGGAAATACTACAGTCTATAGGTTTGCGCTACTTTAACCCTCAGGTGAGTTCATGTCCTGGTTGTGGACGCACAAGTAGCGATCGTTTTCGTATATTAACTAAGGAAGTAAATGGCTACATAAAAACTCATATGCCGGTATGGAAGAAAAAGAATCCTGGTGTAGAGTATATGAAAGTTGCTGTTATGGGATGCATAGTAAATGGTCCTGGAGAGAGCAAACATGCAAATCTGGGGATCAGCCTGCCTGGGTATGGAGAAAAACCTGTTTCAGCAGTCTACAAAGACGGCAAATATTTCAAAACTTTACAAGGTGATAATATTTTTGAAGAATTTAAGGAAATTATTAGTGATTATGTGGAGAAGCATTACGCATAAGCCTTTCACAAGTTTGTACTTAGACTACATTCTGTTTAGTGAACGTCAAATGAGACAATAAAGAACGTAAATTTAAAAAATAGATAATAGCTAATAGGGTTTCTTTTGCCTTTTTTTTATATGGTAAATTTCTTAATATTTAGATTGGCCCGGAGTAGTATAGAGATGTTATTCCAGTATCAAGGACTGAAGTTTCCTGATCTACAATATTTGTACAGTTATGAAATAGACGTAATTTGACATAAAAAGCTTTACTTTTTGAAATTTTGGGTTACGTTTAATTTAACATATTTCAGTGGGGAATTTATTGTAAGTAGAAAGGAAGCTTTAAAAATATTAGGTTTTGAATCAAGCGATGCGCCCAGTGAACAAGAAATTAAATCAGCGTATAGAAAATTAGCCTTGAAATATCATCCTGATAAACATTCAGAAGCTGTAAAGAAACAAAATGAGGAGAAATTTAAAAAGCTAGGTACTGCATATGAATTTCTCACTAAGGAAAATATAGAAGGGGTTAAAAATCTAACTGACGAAAATTTAAATGAAATTAATTCACCTGGAGATTTGAGGTTTTACTTATATAGGGCTCTATATAATCAGGATATAAAGTTTCTTGAAAAGCTTTTTTCCAAATTTAAAAGCAGTAAAGATGGAAGATTTGGTGATTACATCAATGAAGAACTTATTTGTATTTACTTTCCATTATCTATTGCTTTAATGCAAGCCAAAAATTCAAGAGATTATAGTATTTTGAGACTTCTTTTAGAAAATGGTGCTGACCCTAACATAAGGCTACTCAATAATAATGAAGCTTCGTTATGCTATTATATGGTTCTCAACGACAGCAGCATTGTAGAGTTATTGTTACAATATGGTGCTGATCCTAATATGGTAGATAGAAATGGTAAAAATCCGTTGTTTGAAGCGTTTTTGTGTGATGATGATCATACTATGGAAATACTTTTGAAATATGGTGCTAATCCTAATATGTTAGATGAAAATGGTCGAGGTCCATTATATCAAGCAATCAATTGTGACAACTATAAACGCGAAAAATATTTAGAGTTGCTTCTAAAGTATGGTGCAGATCCTAATCAGAAGGTTAATGGCTCCAGAGTTATAGAGTGTGCTCCATATTTCACTAATAATGGTGTAATGAATTTGATTAAAACGCTTACTCTGCCATACGGTAGCAATGATAAAGTTAAAGGGTTGATGGCTGAATACGGTGGAGTTGATAGACGTTATCTACGTGATCAAACGATACTGACTTGTTGTTGCTTAATCGTCGCTTCTGCTACTTTTTTTAGTATAGCTTCTCCTTTGCGCTATGTACCGACAGCAATATTTGCACATACTGCATGTTTTTTTATTAAAAATGCTGTACATGCTGCATTTTTTGCAAAAGAACCTTCTACTGAGTTTACCGAAGCTAGAGCTTGTCCAGGGATTAGTAAAAGGCTATAATATCTAAAGTTTTAGTACTGGGTAAAGATGAGAAAAAAGCATCCAGCAGACCTAAGTCAAAGGGAATGGACAAGAATAGAAAGCTATTCCAGAGTATCATACAGGAAAGTAAGAAAAAAATATACTATAGTTAAAAAAATGTGATGGGATACCAAGGAGAAAATTTAAAAAATCATATAAAGGAAGAATATGGTATGGATATTGAGATTGTCAAAAGGCCTTCATGTAGGTTCTAAGTCAACAAAGGCACACCGCCTTAGCTACTACCAATGAGGGGTTTAAAGTACAGCCAAGAAGGTGTGTTGTAGAAAGGACTTTTGCTTTAGGAATAGAAGACTATCGAAAGAATAAGATTTACTCACTGAAAATTTCATATATCTGGCTATGAGTAGAGTTATGTTAAGGAGAGAAATATGCTTGAGTTTATCAATTCCCGGACAAGTTGGGAGTGTTAAATAAACCATACGCGTCAAGTTAAGGAAATAAAGGTATGAAAGAGATAGAATAATAAGGTATAAGTTCTCCCAGATATACTTTTAGTGAGAGAACCAATGAATAAAATAACTAGCTTATCAAAAAAGCTCAAAGAATTTTTTAATGAAAAAGCAGAGAAAATCTCAATTACAACAAGGTTTATAAAAAGAAAGAGAAAGCTAAAAGGTTCATCATTCGTAAAAGCCATGGTCTTGGGTAATATAGGAGTTGATAATTGTAGCGTAGAAACAATGTGTCAATTACTAAACGAGGACTCGATAGATATAACAAAACAAGGTTTGGATTTTAGATTTACTGAAGAAGCAGTGGAATTTATGAAAAGGATGTATAATGAATCTGTGATTCTCTTTAAAAATATCTTGCAAGTTGATTGCAAAATCTTACAGCAATTTAATAGTGTTAAATTATTGGACAGTAGCTATATTACTCTACCTAACAGTATGGAAGAGATGTATAAAGGTTATGGTACTAGCTACAGTGGCTATGAAAGCAATACTAAGTATGGAATAAAGTTACAATTAGTTTTCGACTACATGAATCAGATAATAGACCAACTTAATTTAACGGAGGGGGTAAGATCAGACCCACTGCCATTAAGTTAAGGAAAAGTGATGAACTGTATTATAAAATCAGGTAAGATTCACAAATTAAAAGAAGTAATGACATGAGTAAAAAAAAGAATAATCATGTTTATAAAAAATAAATTGATGAGTTTAAACTTTATAAACGCACACAGAGCATCCTCAAAAGACTTCTCACGAAAAAGAAAGCTGCCCTTCGTTAATGTATTTCTCCTGATTTTTAGAAAGAGTGTAAAGTCATTACAAGTGATGCTTAATGAGTTTGTTCTGCATACAAGAAAAGATTATACAATTACGGCAAGTGCATTTACTCAAGCAAGAAAGAAGCTAAAACATACTGCGTTTTCAGAGTTAAATGATGATATAGTTTCCCTATACTACCAAGATCAGGAATTTAAAACCCACCATGGCTTCAGAGTACTTGCATTTGATGCTTCAATACTGATTCTGCCAAAGAGCGACAAAATAATAGGTGAGTTTAGCTCAAGAGCAGTATGGAATGGAATCCAGAGATTTGAAGACTATACAAGTGCAACCTTTGAAGTTTGCTACGATATGCTAAATAATATTGCAATAAAATCTGTGCTAAGTAGAGGTGACAGCTATGAGGTTGATTTAGCAATCGGTATGCTTGAATCCATAAAATCAGACGATTTGTTAATCTGTGATAGAGGATACGTATCTTATCGATTTCTTGCTGAGCTTACAGGAAGGAAAATCAATTATATAATTCGCTGTTCAAGTTCGTCTTTCAATGAAATAAACGCTATGTTTAAGCCGGAAAGCCCATCTAGTACGGTGGTAGTGTCTACCGCACCTAATTAAAGTAGCAAGACAGCTACGAAAGCTAGGATTACCTGATGAGATGAAATTCAGGTTAGTCAAAATAATACTTTCTTCTGGCGAAGTTGAAGTGTTAGTAACATCTCTGTTAGATGAGAAACGTTTTACAGTTGAAGAGTTTGAGAGATTATATTACTTGCGCTGGGGAGTAGAAACATTTTTTTCTAGGCTGAAGGGAAGATTAAATTTAGAGAATTTCACAGGAAAAAGTATTGAAACTATCAAGCAGGATTTTTGGTCAACTATCTTCATCAGTAATCTAGAAAGTATCATGATAGAAGATGATGAAGAGACATTGAGCTCACAGAATAGTAAACTAAAAAAAAGGTATCCGTTCAGAGGTGTGGCTTAAGAGACAATAGATAGAAGGTTTTGAAATGGATTTAACTTTTTTTGCCTCCAAGTGAGATACAACGAAATTATCCGCTCAAGGAATCTATTCCCTCGCTCTGACTGTGCAAAATATGAATTCTTACGATAGACAACATAATGCCGTATTTGTCGCTCAACATGATTATTCGTTAATGGAATATTCTCTGGATCATCCAAAAATGTCCACATCATTGGCTCGGATTTTATAATACCCTTTACCGTTCGTGAAGCTCCTTTTGCTTCAAGTATATAAGATATTTTTATCATGCAGTACTGCATAAATCTTCGTAACTCTTTAGCTTGCTTAGTGAACTTTGAAATACTAATTTCATTTTCTGACAAAGCGTTTTTTAATGTAAATAATCCATTAGCTGCATCTTTTAAACAATGGCCAAGTCTCATTACTTCACTATTCCAGCTATGAGATAACCTCTCGAAATTTCTCAATAAGTGAGCCCAACAAATTTGTCGTTTTTCATCACTGAAGTGGTTGTAAACTCCATATCTGTCGGTAATTACCCGATTTTTGTAATCACAAAATGCACTATTCTTTAAAAACTTCATTCCTCTTGTATCTGCTAACTTCATAAGACTTGCTTTATTGTTGGCAAACATCCAGCACCATTCCAATTTACCTTTGTTATAGTGACTGGTTTCATCAATATGCAAAATTTCGCTTGCTTTCATTTCTTCCTCTATTTGTTCATAGGCTTCTTTACATTTTGACGAGACCCTTGCTTCGCTATTGGACACACTACCAACACTTATACTCATGTTAAAGATGTCTTTCATGATATTCGCTATTTCTCGCTTTGAATTCTTATAAAACCCACTTAGTGATGCAACTACTGACTTAACTCTAGGACCAAAGGTATCAGGTGTAACTCCTTCTGGTAATTTGCTACTCCTTCTTTTTCCGCATTTACGACAGCGCCCATGTTCTAGTTGGTATTCCACTACGTAAGGCTTAATTTTTGGGAGATCAACATTCTGGTGAATATAGGGTTTGTTGCATACTGCAATTTCTCCACCACATTCACAAGTATCATGTAATCTTACTCTAATTACTTCATCTGCTTCCATTTTTATCCGATAATTTCCTTTATGACCAACTTGACCCCCTATCTTCCTGCCACCCTCTGACTTATCTTCTGGTGTGTCTTTTTTTATTTTGTACAGCTCTTTTGAACTTGGTAAAGATGAATTCCTTGAGTTCAAGCCAAGTCTCTCTCTTAGTTCAGCATTCTCTATTTCTAAGATTTTATTTTTTTCTTCAAGCTTTGCTACTTTTTGCTCTAAGTTTTTACATAACTCTACAATACTGATCAACAATTGAAGCATCTAGCCTTACCTTACTATCAACATTTTCTGTTATTATTACTTTGATATGTTATGTCAATTCTTTTTTATCCTTACCATACCTCTGAACGGATACAAAAAAAGCATCAATAAATCTGTCTCATTTAATGCGATTAAAAACTTAGCCTTTGATATTTTTTCTACAGAGTCAGACATAGACTGCATTATGGATCGACTATCACAGTTATTTTTGATGAACACTTTAGTGGTGAGAAAAGGGAGAAGAGTTGATCGTCATAAGATATCTGATATTCGTTCACTCAACTACCAGAAAAGAGCTAGAAAACATGTGTTTTAAATTCAAGATATCTTTTCAGTATCATTGCATTAGTACATTCTTTGCAAAATAACCTGCAATTATTACTTTTTTAAATAACTTGCACTTTTCAGACTCCCTTTTCTTAAAAATTCACCCTAGTATTTACCATAATTATCAATCACTTCAAATTTTTTGTCCAATCTTAACTTCTCTTTCCCTTAACTTAATGGCAGTGCTCTTGTCATCTCCTGCTCCCTCCTTCTTGTCATTCAAGTAGCCTCTAATCCCAGTGTCCCTTCTATACATCATCCCAGTGCTCCTTCTATACATCATCCCAGTGCTCCTTCTATGTCATCCCAGTGCTCCTTCTATGTCATCCCAGTGCTTGACACTGGTTTCTTACTAACAAAAACCTAGCATAACTTTTGTGCTCAAAAAATTTCCAGCATCAAGTGCTGGCCTGAAGCTTTAGCTGTAAATGTTAAGAAATTTACCAAGCGAAAAAAAAGGCAAAAAAATCCCCGTGTAACGAGTTTTGACCCTATAATAATGTAAATTGGCGCTGTAATAATGTGCTAACGCTTAAAATAAGCGCGTTTTGGCTGAATGTAGAAAAAATAAAAAAGACATGCAGCCGCTATAATTTTTATGTAATTTGCCAATAAATATCTGAGTTTTTTACTGAATTTTTGTTGTTGAACCCGCGCGGATCGAAAACAAAGATAAATACTCTTATTATCATAATAAGGGGGCTAGCGCAGTTTGTCAAGGAAGTTTTATGCGAGAGATCTATTGAAATGCTCGTGCAAAATCATACTATTAATTAGTACACTATAAATTTAAAATTATAAATATGTTAAGCAAATTAGTAACTTTGCTATTAATTTTTATATTTCCTTTTTACTCATACTCATATCAGTTTAGAACCAAAGCAAAGCAAGCAATTGTTTTAGATTTAGCTTCAGACTCTTTCATTTTTGAACACAATTCCAGGGAAAAAATGGCCCCATCTTCAATGAGCAAATTGATGACTTTATATGTAGCTTTTGACTATCTAAAAGCTGGAATAATAAAAATGGAAGATAAATTTCGAGTAAGTAGAAAAGCATGGGAAAGGAAAGGCTCTTCTATGTTTTTGAAAGAAGGTCAATTTGTTACGGTAAAAGAACTACTTGAAGGAGTTACAATTGCCTCAGGTAATGATGCATGCATAGCGCTAGCCGAGGGTATTGCAGGATCAGAAGAGAATTTTGTTGCTGAAATGAATGAAGTTGCACAAGATTTGAATCTTAATGATAGTCATTTTGTTAACTCAAGCGGATGGCCAGATGAAAACCATTTTATGAGCGCAAAAGACTTGGTAACACTGGCAAAAAGGATTTTTACTGATTTTCCTGAATACTATGATCTATTCTCTGAACAATATTTGACATATAACGATATTGTACAAAAAAATAAAAATCTTTTACTTTTCCATGATATTGGAGTTGATGGTCTAAAGACAGGTCATACAAGTGCTGGTGGTTATGGAATTATAGTATCTGCAAAACGGAACGATAGGAGAATTTTTGCTGTTGTTAATGGTTTGGACACCGAGAAAGAGCGAATAGAGGAAGCAAAAAGACTAATACAATATTCCTTAAATCATTTTAATACCAAGAAAATATTTGCTAAGGATAGCGTAGTTGAAGAAATAAATATTGTTTATGGAAAAGATAAAAAGGTGCCCGTTACAGTTGCAAACGATGTTACCATAACTTATAACCGCAGATTACATGATAAAATTAAAGTGCGTATTGAGTATAAAGATATGGTACCCGCACCAATTAAAAAAGGTCAAGAAGTGGGCAAAATTTTTGTAGAAATACCTGGTACTGAGCAAAAAACTATACCTGTTTATGCAGCAAATGATGTGCAGGAATTGAGCTATATAAAAAAAATTTTTAGAAAGTTGTTTTAATCAGCAAATGTAAGTTAAGGAGACCTGAAATACTAATCTACTTTCAACCCCTCAGCATGTAAACTGCGTGGTAAAGATTCCAACTCTTTTGCAGCAGTGAGTTCTTTATTTTTTGCATGTATACCAAGCTTATTGAATTCTCGGGCAGCAGGAAACACTCTTACCTCAAGCGAACCAGCAGTTTTATTGTAATGATCAACAGCACTTTTTAAGCTTCTGCGTAAATTATCAAAATTTTCGCCCATTGTGCAGATTCGCTCATATAAAATATGGCCTAGTTCACTTATTTTCTTTGCATTTTCAGCTATCATCTCTTGCTTCCATCCATAGGCTACTGCCCTAAGTAGCGCAATTAAAGTGATTGGTGTTGCAATAATTACTTTTTTTTCTATTCCAATTTCTATCAAAGCTGGTTCACATTCTAGTGCTGCGCTGAAAACCCCTTCTCCTGTTAAAAAAAGCACCACAAACTCTGGCGTATTTTCAAATTGGTTCCAATATTCCTTTCTGCCTAGATCATTTATATGTTTTTTTATTGCCAGAGAATGATTCTTCAATTTTTCCTTTTGTATCTGTAAATCATTTTGCGACATAGCATCCATGTAAGAATCAAGTGGTACTTTAGCATCTATTATTATTTGCTTTCCTGATGGCATTTTTACTATTAAATCAGGACGCAACAAATTGTCCTCGTTTTTATCAATCACTGAGGCTTGAGTAAAAAAATCGCAATATTCAATCATTCCCGCCATCTCTATCACTCTTTTGAGCTGCATTTCACCCCACTTACCTCTAATGTGAGGTTTCCTCAAGGCGTTAGCAAGGCTAGAAGTTTGGTTCATTAATGCTCCAATTTGCTCCCTTAAACCTTCGTAGGCCCCTACCCTCTCTTTCTCTAGCTCACGTATTTCACTGTCGAATTTTTCTAATTTTTCTTTTATTGGAGTGATAACTTCGTTGATCGTTGCTTGCCTTTTTTTGAAGTCACTTTCTGTTTCTTTTAGCTTATTATCGATCACTTCTTTTGCTAAGTTCAGAAAATTATTATTGTTTACCTGAAGAGCATCAAGAGAAAGTGCTTTAAAATTGTTCGTAAGCCTCTCCTCTGCTTTTGTTAGTAATTCTATTTCCTTTTTCTTTTCTTCACGCTCTTTCTGAAGAATTACTTGAAGTTCTGCGTTCCTCACTTTCAAATCAACTATTTCCTTATTTTTATCTACTAAAGCCTGTTTTGCCTCTTGAAGTTCATGTTCTACTTTAAGTAAATTCTTCTCAAGATTCTCACTAAATTTTCTGTTCTTTCTTACAATAATATAGAGAAATAGTAGTAAAAAAAGGAAATTCAATACAAAAGCTATAGAATTGAAAAGCATCAGAACACAGAAAAAACCGCACTCACAATACTATCTAATTTTTTTATATATAAAAAAGAAAAAAAGAGCACCTGAAGAGATGCGCTTACTGAAGAGCTTGGTTTGCTAATTAATAACCGTTTTCTCCTACACTTGGATTAGTAACAGAATGTCTTTTTATTGAAAATCTTATGTAATAGTTATTTTTATAATATCAAATATATTAACAACTCAATTTTACTCTCATTACTACAATACTTACATACCAGTTACTTCACTAAAAACTTAGCTTCAATCCGGCCAAAAGCACATACCCGTAGTTGTTATCTTTTACTACAGGTTCCTGAGTACTAAATTTTACAATATCGAAGTAGTATGAAGTGCCAAGAGCTAATGGATATTCAAGACTGAAAGCCTGTGATGTGAATTCGTTTGTACCTTTACCTGCAATATACCTAACACTATTAAAATATGTTAAGCTCACTTTACGAGAATCAGAATGATAAGCAACACCTGCATTTACATAATGCATATTATTTGTTTCAGGACTACGCTTCTCACCAGATTTACCGCCATTACCGTACGAAAAAATGCAATCAAGTTCAAAAAGTTTTAGCTTCAATCCAAAATTCCAGTGTAGTAATTGATTACGGCATTCATAATTTTGAGAAGTACCATCCGAGCAGTCAGTTAAATTTTCCCTTGCAAACTCACCAGCCAAGGCAGTAGTAAAACTTATATCATCTGATAGGCCATTTTCATACGAAAGACCAGCGGCTATTAGATTGTTATATTGTAAATTATTTTTACCTGGAACATAACTAAATCCAAGTTGAAAGTTATAGATTTTAGGAGAGATATAGTTTAACGTTGGTTGTTTTAACTTTAGTTCTAGTCTATTATAGTCGCTATAAATATTAGGCTTGACCCAAAATACCTTATCCTTATCATACCCAGAACCATCATCTTTTTTTTTATTACCGCGCAAATTTGCATAATCTGTCCAATGACCATTTATTCCTCCAGCAGCTGTGTAAATTTTTGAAGTGTTAATTAACATACTCTGACTAACTAAACTTCCTTTACCATATTCAACTGATCCAAACTCCTGGTTCTTTATGATAAAATAGCACTTCTCCATTTCTAATTTTTCTATGTCTAATGCTTTTAGGTTTGCAATAGCAGAAACTCCTGCCTTAACATTAAACCCCATGTGCGTATTGGGATAAACTTGCTGCAAATAAAGAAAGCGCAGGTCTGAATAACTTGAGGTCTTGTCTTTTGTAGAGCTAAAAGAATCTCTGTTGAAAGCGTAGCCAAATCTTAAATCTATTTTTCCATCTAGTTCTGCATAAAACATCTCCTTATCCAGAATTACCCTAGCATTGACACTCCCTACCACGAATAATAATGAAAATAGTTTGATCAGTAACCTCATAGTTAAGCTTAAATTTTTAATATAAGCTTAATAGAAATAAAAAACAATTCTTATATTGTGTAGAACTTAGATACTACAAACCAATTAATGACAAAAGCGTTTAAGCATTCTTCACACTATGTTTTTGAATTATATTTCCATAAATAATTGATATACTTGGTAACTTTCGCTTTAGTAACTGCTTATTAATGGTAGAATATATACGACTAATTATTTTAGATGTGTTCTTTGCATCACAGTTAATCAAAATAAAAAGCACCTTATTCTCATCAATAAATCCTAGAAAATCATCACTACGGCAATTTTTATAAAAATGCTCTGTGATCATACTCAATGCATCGTTTATCTCATTAAATTTATTATTGAAGCCTATTATTCCTATAACTGCATTAATTTGATATTCAAAGGCAAAATTCAATATGACATATAACTCCAAAATCGTTGAATCATTGTCTGGTATATCAAACAAGTTGTGTTTTTTATATTTCTTACCCATCAGATATTTATCCCTAAACATTGCTAGCTTATGAAACAGGCTAATGTCACGTATCAATAGCTCATAATTAATCTTGCTATTAGTAAATTGCGTTGTGCGAAAAACTTTTACCTTTGTTTTTATATCTTCTCCTTTAGCGTCGATTAAAGAAAAGCCTATCACTTTTGGCAATATATCGGGCAAATCGCGCCCATCTTCAGTATACTCCAAATAGCTTTTCATATCTTCAGCTGCTCTTTTACTTAAAATATTGATTAACGGCTTATTAAGTAAATTCTCTTCCTCACATTTTAATAAATTCCTTGCAGCTTGATTGAGTCCCAAGATTAATACGTTCTTTTTCTCATTATCCTGACAAACAGATATCACAGCATCATCTTTCCTTCTTGCAGTTATAAAATCTTCCATATCTTCTCACATATAACGTATTTATAAGTATAATAAGATTGTATTAAAATTCATTTACCCATTAATATACTTGATAAAGCATAGACAAATCGTCATGTTGCTGCATGTTCTAAGTCATGATAAAGGAAGCAAAATTACAAATGTAATTTTGCTTGTTCTCTTTATATCTTCACCGCAACAACTTATTTTGCTGTATTGGATTAGATGGTTGAATATAACCTAAACTACTGTGACACGATTCTTCGTATGACGGTGGTGATGAACACGATTCCTCGTATGAAGGTAGTAGTTCCTCAAGCGGTGCTGAAGGTTGTACTTTTTCATAATTGTCAGAAGGAAAATTGTCTAATTCTTTATTATTAGTTGCCTTATCCATACATTTTATTGGTTGCTCTATATAATTTTGTATTTCTTTTGTAAAACTATGCTTTAGGCAATAACTTGTTAAGTAAGCTACACCTGCTACTGTTAGCGCTAATGCTGCAACAACCAAAAATGGAGATGCTGTATACATAAGAGCATGTAAATAACCTATACTTCCTTGTTTAGCGGCACATACAAATAGTGCTATGAGCGGAGCCAAAAGTAACATAAAAAATGCAGTAAAACCACAAGTACACAATGCAGCGATTCCTCTTATCTCACAAAGCCCTATTTTTTTTATTTTATTATTAAGGCTTTGATACATTTTATTAACGTTAATATTGCTAGTATAATCTTCTAGTTCTTTTGAAATCTTAATCTTTAATTCTTTAACCTCACTATCCATTAATGAATAGTATGCTATATAACGTTGCCGTAATTGATTATCTAATACTGATCGACCACCATTTAGAACGTTTAAAATGTCTTTTTTGCATAACTCAATCTCCTGAGAAATTTTAGAATCGTTTTGTTCTTTTATATCTTGATCCATTTTAGCCTGTAGTTTTTGACCAAAATCTTTAAATACAGTTCTACAAGAAAGGTATTTTAATATAATAGGTAAAGCCATCTCATTTCCCTTGCTAAGCAAAGATAAAAGCTTCAAAGCGAAAGAATTAGGTACTGCTTCTCTGGTAGAGTTAGGGTAAAAGAAATTTTCCATTTATCGCCACATTTATAATATCTTTGGCAAAGTAATTTTATTGAAGAATCTTTAAACCATTTTGTACCAAATTGCATTTGAGCAAAGAATTCTTCTAATTCTTTAACAGAGCAACTATTTTCCTCTAATTTTACTTTTATAATATTGCTTAACATTGTAACTCCACTAACCGTTTTATACATGTAGCTTAACACTATTTTAATAATTTATCAAGAAAGTTTAATTATTAATTATAATATTTAATAAAATAAATAGACTCTTTTACATTTCATCTGCAAGAATCTTTTCCTTAGTTTGTAAATAAAGATTTTCTGAATCTAATTGCCGCAGGTTACGTTTAGTAATATAATCTCATATTAAATAAAACTTTACCTAAGTTTATGCCAGACTCTACGTTAGTTTTAACAACTATTCTTATATTCTTCATCTTTACGTTGTCACTTTTTTTTATAAAAAGGATATTTGGATCAACGAACAAGAAGATAATAAAATCCTTCAGAAAAATTGCTCAGCAGATTAATGCGCTAGAGCAAGAAATGCAGAGCTTATCTGATGAGGATCTTGCTAGTAAAACTGCGGAATTAAAACAAGAACTGAAAAATGGAAAAACACTAAATGACCTTCTCGTACCTGCATTTGCGGTTGTACGAGAAGCATCACGAAGATTCCTTAACATGAGGCATTTCGACGTTCAGCTAATTGGTGGCATGGTTCTCCATAATGGCATGATATCAGAAATGAAAACAGGAGAAGGAAAGACACTAGTCGCAACTTTAGCTGCATACCTAAATTCTTTAGAAGGAAAAGGTGTGCACGTCGTAACTGTTAACGACTATCTTGCAAAACGAGATACAGAGTGGATGAGTAAATTATATAATTCTCTTGGAGTTTCTGTTGCATTTATTACAAATAATTTGAAAGACGACGAGAGAAAAAAGGCTTATAGCGCAGATATAGTATACTCAACAAATAATGAACTTGCCTTTGATTATCTACGAGATAATATGAAATTTTCTCAAGAAGATATGGTTCAGAGAGGCTTCAATTATGCAATAGTAGACGAAGTAGACTCCATATTGATTGATGAAGCGCGTACTCCGCTCATTATTTCTGGCCCACTTGAGGAAAATAATCAGATATATAAGCATATCAATAAAATAGTAATCAAATTAGTTGATTCTGACTATGAAGTCGATGAAAAGAGTAGAGCAGTGTTCCTCACTGAAAATGGCATTTCACGAGTGGAGGAATTACTAAAATCGTATAACCTCATTCCTGAAAATTCCTCGCTCTATGATACTAGCAATATTATACTGACTCATTATATAGATCAAGCACTTCGTGCACATAAGCTGTTTACTGCTGATAAAGATTATATAGTGAAAAACGGTAAGGTGGTAATTATTGATGAGTTTACTGGGCGCATGATGGAAGGTAGGAGATATTCTGATGGTCTTCACCAGGCACTGGAGGCAAAGGAGAATCTTGAAATTCAGCATGAAAGTCAAACTTTAGCATCAGTCACATTTCAGAACTACTTTCGTATGTACAACAAACTTTCTGGTATGACAGGAACAGCAGCAACAGAGGCAGAGGAGTTTCGTGATATATATAGATTAAATGTAGTAAAAATTCCAACTAATGTGCCTGTTAAGAGAATAGATGTTGATGATGAAATTTATGGCACAGAAAAAGAAAAATTTAATGCTGTATTGAAGTTCATAGAAGAATGCCACAAACGCCTTCAACCAGTGCTTGTTGGCACTGTGAGTATTGAAAATTCTGAAAAACTTTCCGATCTTTTGAAAAGCCATTCTCTTAAGCATTCAGTATTGAATGCTCGTTATCATGAACAAGAAGCGTATATAATAGCGCAAGCTGGAATACCAGGCAGCATTACTATAGCAACAAACATGGCAGGACGTGGAACTGATATTCAGCTTGGTGGAAATGTTGAAATGATTGCAAAAATAGAGCTCGAGAAAATAAAAAATGCTGATGAAAGAGAAAAAAAATATCAAGAAATAGTCGAAAGAGTAAAAAAAGATAAGGAAATTGCTATAAAAGCTGGTGGCTTATGTGTTATTGGAACTGAAAGGCATGAAAGCAGGAGAATAGATGATCAACTGCGTGGCCGTTCTGGCCGTCAAGGTGACCCTGGACTTTCTAAGTTCTTTCTATCACTTGAAGATGATTTAATGAGGATATTTGGTTCTGATAGAATGAGGAATTTTTTGCAAAGAGTGGGACTAAAGAACAACGAGGCTATTCATCATCCATGGATTAATAAAGCACTTGAAAAAGCACAGAAGAAAGTTGAAGTTAGAAATTATGATGTGCGGAAGTCTTTGCTAAAGTTTGATGATGTAATCAACAATCAACGTAAAGTTATTTTTAAGCAGAGAAATCATATTTTAAACAATGAAATCAATGATTTAGTTGAAGTATATAGTGAAGTAAATGAGGATATAATAGAAGGTATAGTACAAAGTGGTTATTACGAAGATTATGTTGAAGATATTGCAAAAGAATTCCACATAAGATACGGGATAACGCTTAATCTAGAAGAGTTTTTGAATAAACAAGAAGCCTTGGATTATATAAATGACAAGATACAAGAATTTTTTACTGAGAAAGAAAAATATTTCAATAGTCAACAAACTACAGATTTGTGGAATACGATAGTGAAACAAGTGATGATCATGACACTTGATCATTTATGGAGGGAGCACCTTTCGGTCTTAGAGAGCCTAAGACAAAGCATAAATTTGCGTGCCATGGGGCAAAAAGACCCACTGAATGAATTCAAACGCGAAGCTTTCTTAATGTTTGAGTCGATGCTTGAAAAGTGGGGGGAGCTTACCATTCACCGCCTAGCGCACTTTAAGTTGCTAGACAATCAAGAAATAGGCAATAGGTCACGCTCTACTAAAAATAGCAGACTTCCAAAAGTTTCAAGAAATGACAAGTGCCCTTGTAACTCTGGAAAAAAATACAAACACTGTCACGGTGCAGTTGCCGTAGTGAATTAGTTGTTGCAAGCACATTATAGCTGCTATAGCTAACCGAAGTAAGATTTGCCCGAGCACTAAAAAACAAAATCAATAGCCGAATTAATATTGGGCCAAAAGGTTTGTGGAGCCTTTCTTATGGCGTGCTTGATCAGAACTTCTCAATCGGATTTAAATCTGGCGAGTATGGAGGCAAGAACAAAATTTTACACCCAATATTTTCTATCAAATTTTTCGTCCTTGCAGATTTATAAAAGCTCGCATTGTCGAGAACAATAGTCTGTCCAGGTTTAAATACAGGAACAAGTACATTTTCTACATAAGCATCAAAAATCTCCCTGTTGCAGTAGCCATCAATTATCCATGGTGCTTTCACTTTTCCTTCATTCAGTGCTCCAATTATGCTTACCCTCTTTCTTTTAAACCCTGGGCAAATAACCTCTTTCCTCTTTGAGACCACCCATATTCATAAAATTCATTGTCCTCTATTCCAGACTCATCTATGTATATCAAGTTTTCTTTGTTTATTTCTTCTACTTTTTTTATGAACTCTTTGCGTTTCTCTTTATCTCTTTCTCGATAAAGAAAAGTTTTTTTTATATTTATAGTTTACTTTGCTAAGGTAGTTATATACTGTGTTTTTACACATATTACCAAATTCTTCAATTATCTTTTCAATTCTAATATCTTAATTTCCATCCAGAAATTTGGCAAATCTATCTAAGTCTTTAATCTTATGACCATATCCTTTGTGATAGCCTGAAGATGGTTTCTGTTTCTTTTTTCCTCCACAAATATATTGGTTTTATGCTCACTTTGAATATTTGACTGATTTTTTTTATCGTCATTGTTTTTTTATCGACTCCTTTGAAAACACGTTCTTTCAGATCATCACTATATGGACTTGGCATCTTCTTCTTTCTCATTACTTATTATACCATTCTAACCAATTTTGCCATATAGCTAAACCTTTCTTGGGTTAGCTATAGATGATAAAATATTTGATTCTAGTTCTTTATAGTCTACTAATCCGGTAGTTCTATTTGCTTGACTCATTTCAAACCTCCATTTTTTATATCAATTTATTACTTTTCTTTTCGGCTTGACACACTTTTTTGAAGTTCCCCACTTTTTCTATCACCTTTTCAAATTCTTCTACAGTTAAGCCTATTATATTACGAAAATTTCTTGGGTGTTTCTTTATATTGTAGTAACTAAAGCTCATTTTTTTACCTTATTCTATCTGCTTATTCCTCTTCCATCATTTTATCATTACCTTTTGCAGCAGGTCTATTGATGCATGAGTCTGGAATCTAGGAATTTTGATTATATATTAAGTTAGTAAGTATAAAAGTTATGTAAAAATACAACGTTTTTATTGAGATTACGGAAAGCCAGCGTCAAACGCTGGAATGACATCTTTCTTGGTGGACTCAAATCATAATGTTTGTACGGTTGTGGATTTATAACTAAAGCAATCTAGAAAATTAATGATATTTTATTCCCCGGCAAACGCTCTATTTTATTTTCCGTCTCTAGTTCCAAAAGAGCCATTAGAGCTATGTTGGTAGAAAGTCCGCTTGCTAATATAAGTTCATCTATATCAACAGGTACAGAGTTAATATGATCAACTATAACAGATTTTGCCTGTTGTAATTTTTCTTGTTTTTGGTCAGCAACGGTATCAAATAGATTTTTTTGCTGAAGAGGTAAACTAAATCTCACGCTCTCTACTATATCATCAGCGGATTCAACAAGTTTAGCGCCGTTCTTAATTAAATAATTACTACCACTACAGCGTGAATCTAAAGGGAAACCAGAAACTGCAAACACCTCTCTTCCTTGATTCAAAGCAAAATCTGCTGTGATGAGAGAACCAGACTTTTTTGATGCTTCAATTACCACAACACCGAGTGAAAGGCCAGATATAATTCGGTTTCTTTGGGGAAAATACTGAGGCTTTGGTTTAGTAGCAAATGGAAGCTCAGTAATTACTAACCCGCCATTTTCAGTGATTCTTTTGTATAGATCAAAATTTTCTCTTGGGTATACTACGTCAATTCCGCTTGCTGTGACAGCAATGGTTGGGTGATTTTTGTATATTACACTGTTTGCTGCAGTATCGATCCCTCTTGCAAGTCCAGAAATTACGATGAAACCAACTTTGCTTAAATCAAGTGCCAACTTATTGGCAAAATTTCTTCCATTGATTGAAGAATTACGTCCACCGATTATTGCAATTATCTCACGGCTTAACAATGATATATCACCAAGTGTAGTTATTACAGGAGGACAACTCGGTATATTCCTTAAAATGTCAGGGTAATCTGGATCACATGCTGGTATTATTTTGGCTCCAATTTTTTCTGCATTCTTAATTTCTTCTTGTACATTTTTAATTCCATAATCCTTGTTAGCCAATTCATTAAGATACTTAAGCACTTCATCTAGTGAGCCACATGCTCTTAGTATACTAAAAAACTTTACTGGTCCCACAGTTCTAGCCAAGCTTAGCCATATTTCTAATTCTTCGTTATTTAATTTATTTATCTTCATAAAAGGCTTGAATTTCTTATCAGTTTAGTGTACCCAAGATAATGCAAATATACAGTATTTTATGACGCATTTTGTTACAGATAAATGCATAAAATGTAAATATACGGACTGTGTAGAAGTATGTCCCGTTGACTGCTTTTATGAAGGTAAAAATATGCTCGTGATTAACCCAGATGAGTGTATTGATTGTGGAGTGTGTATACCTGAATGTCCAGTAGATGCAATTGTAACTGATAATTCCATAAAAGATATTCTAGAGCTAGATGAAGGCTTACTGAACAATGAACAAAAAATCTTTAAATCATTTTACAACATAAATGTAGAATATTCGCAAAAGTGGCCAAATGTCACAGCTAAAAAGCAACCCCTAGATACAGCAGAAGAGTATAAAGAAAAAAAGGATAAAACAGCTTATTTTGACGAAAATTTAGGGTAATATTAACAAAGAAAAAAGATCAGACTCCTTGCATAACCATACGAAAAACTAGCAACTCACTCTTCTTTGTCATTCCAGTACGTGATGCACAATCGTACGAACATTGCAACTTGTAGGTAGTGTCATGAAAGTAGCTGACACTGATTTCCATTCAAAGTAGTGTCATTCTAGTGCCTCTATGGTGTCATCCCAGTGCTTGACACTGGGATCCAGTTAAATTTACGAGTATAAAATTAGCTGCTTTATATTAAAAGATAACGTTTCTGATGATGATGAAAACCAATGTCAGCTACTTGCATGACACCACTTACCACCTGCAAATTGCAATATCTGTACATAGTATAGAATTTTTCAAAATGTTTTTTCTATTGAAGATAAAAGTATCTTTTATATATGATATATAACAAAGTATAGAATGCTTATGGTTCCAACTATAGCAATTTTAAGTGGTGGATTTTCTTGCGAAAGAGAAATATCACTTATGAGCGGAAAAGCAGTCAAGAAGGCGCTTGATAGCTTATCATATAATGCAATAGAAATAGATGTCGATAGCAACATTGCTCAAAAGCTTAAAAAAACTAATCCCGATCTTGCTTTTATTGCTCTACATGGACCTTACGGAGAAGATGGTTGTATTCAAGGTTTACTGGAGATTTTAGGTATAGAATATACACACTCCGGAGTTATGGCTTCGGCTGTTGCGATGAACAAGGCAATGTCAAAACATATATTTCAGTCTCTTAATATCGACACTCCAGAAGGTTATGTAATTAGTCGAGAAGATGTGCTAAAAAATAATATTAAAATTGATTATCCGTACGTCTTAAAACCGATTAACGAAGGCTCAAGCATTGGAGTACACATGATTTTCTCACATGAGGATTACTTAGAGCTGAAAAATAACAGTTCTACTATAATGGAAAAAATGATCATAGAAGAATACATACCGGGTATAGAGTTACATACTGCTGTGTTGCTGAATGAAGCAATTGGCACTATGGAAATACGACCAAAAAATAAATTCTATGATTATGAAGCAAAGTATACAGATGGATTTGCAGAACATATATTTCCTGCTAAAATTCCTGACAACATATATAGAATGACCTTGGAACACGCACTAAAAGTTCATCAATTTTTAGGATGCAAAACTGTTTCCCGCTCAGACTTCCGTTATAATCCCCAAAATAACACTTTAAAAATGCTTGAGATTAATACACATCCTGGCTTTACTGAATTATCGTTAGTACCAGAAATTGCAAAATTGACAAAAGGAATTGATTTTAATGAATTAATTAAAATTATTGTCAAAGACAGTTTACACCACAAGAATATTAGAGATCAAGCCGATGTTGAACAATGTTACTAGAAGCCAAAGGAGTTTTTTGCGCAAGTGTGCTTTCATGATTATAACTGCACTTTTCCTTACACTAGTACTTTATAGTTCACTTGATAAAATAACAAATCGATTCAATTACTACTTTACTTGGTGTAATGATCGCTTATCGAGCTTATTACTTAGCAATGGATTTTTAATCGACAAAGTAACCGTTACTGGAAACAAATTTACAAATGAAAAGGACATTCTAAGTTTAGTAGATAGAACGCAACCTATCATGTATGTATCACTCTCAAAACTAACAGATAATATACAATCTGTAAGCAAATGGATAAAATATGTAAAAATTTATAGAATTTTACCTAATACCTTACACATTGATGTAGATGAACATACACCTTTCGCTCTTTGGAAAGATGATAACAGAACTTCAGTAATTGATTCTGAAGGTAAAGTGATCGTAAATGACTACCCGATAGATAACCTCGTTGTAATTAAAGGACAAAATTCGTTATCAAATCTAAAATTCATTAAAGATATACTAGAGAGAAAAACTCAATTAAGTGATCATATTTCTTCTTGTATTTATGTAGGAAATAGAAGATGGAATATCATACTCGATGACAGTTCCACAGTAAAATTGCCTGAAGATAATCCTTATAGCGCATGGGATTATTTAAGCCACTTGCAAAATACAACCGACTTTACTTTTAGCAATTGGAGCATAATTGATATGCGTGTTGCTGATAAGATCTTTGTGAAGAAGTGATCTGCTCGGTGCTCCTTTTCATTTCATGCAAGTAGCCCTTTCTCTGTCATCCGAGTAGCTTAAAACTGGAATCCAGATTGCAAGTAATTGATTGGGTTGGGTGAGTATGGGTTTTGCATTATAGAAGGAAGCATTAACCATTACTAAACAAAAAGCCTTGATCTGGAGTAGAATGTTTTAAAACAGAAACATCACAAAGATCTCTCTTAGACTGAGAGTTTTCTTTAGCATGTTTGAGTCGTTTAAATATTTCAGTGTCTGTACCTATATTCTTCTTAGCATAAGCATATAAAAGATCTAATAACTTTCCACCAGCTTGAATAGCAATTTCAATAGTCGTATTTTCATCATTACCATCTAGAGAGTAGTTTAAGCTTGGTTTGAAACCATGTTTGTTCTTTGATTCTAGTAACTCTTTTATCTCTTTGAGTAATTTATCTAGCTTACGCGTATCCTTTTCATTTGCCGCTTCTTTTACCTTATTAAACAACTCACCATCTTGAACTCTTTTTATAACACATTTTCTTTTATCTCCTTCATTTTTAACGGATTTGAGATCTATACAACCAATATTAATATTTGGATCAGCAAGCAGAAGATTAGCCACTTCGAAATGTCTACAATCTAGTGCGAATAACAAAGGAGTACTACCTTCCTTAGTTTTAACATTAACATCAGCCTTGTTCTTGAGAAGAAGTTTAACTATATCTACGTGACCATTTTTTGCTGCACAATGTAAAGGAGTCACATCTTCCTTAGACTTAGCATTAACATCAAATTCACAATCCTTCACAAGAAATTCAACTACATTATTTTTACCTTCTTCTGCTGCAAAATGTAAAGGAGCAAAACCTTCCTTATTCCTAGCATTAACATCAGCTTCACAATCCTTCACAAGAAATTTAACTACATTATTTTTACCTTCTCCTGCTGCAAAATGTAAAGGAGCAAAACCTTCCTTATTCCTAGCATTAACATCAGCTTCACAATCCTTCACAAGAAATTTAACTACATTATTTTTACCTTCTCCTGCTGCAAAATGTAAAGAAGCAAAACCTTTCTTGGTCCTAGCATTAACATCAGCTTCACAATCCTTCACAAGAAATTTAACTATATCCAAATGACCCATGCGTGCTGCAAAATGTAAAGGAGTCACATCTTCCTTAGACTTAGCATTAACATCAAATTCACAATCCTTCACAAGAAATTCAACTATATTATTTTTACCTTCTTCTGCTACAAAATGTAAAAAAGTAAAACCTTTCTTATTCCTAGCATCAATAATAGATTTTTTTTCCTTAACTAAATATTTAGCTATGTTAAAACTAGCTTTTTCTAAAGCTAAAATGAATATTTCTAGTTCACTATATTGGGATATATCCATTTTTTTAAATTGGTTTATATTGTCTCTACATATTACACTCATTAACTCCTTATTTTTCTTTAATGGTTCCTTCTCCTGATCATTACCTTGGTTCTGTTCACGCTTTTCATTATGAGGCTTTTTGCTATTGTGTTTTCTATTAGTACTATCTTCTAAAGAAAGCTGTGGTTTTACCTCTTGAACTTGATGATATTTTTTAGCTTTCTTCTTTTTATTTTGATTATTTTCATTCTGAAGCTTGATAATATCATCATCTTTTCCTTCATGTTCTGAGCTTTGTGAAGACCTAGAACTTATATCACTCTCTAACACTGAATTTGTATACTTGTTCTTATCTAAGATCTGATTCTCTTCATGATACCCCTTAGCTCTCAATACATTCATAATCTCTTCAGCATACTCTTTTTTTCCTTCGTTTTGCAATTTTCTTGCTATAAGTTCTGCTTGCTCTATGTTTCCTTTCTCTATTAACTCTAGTGCCTTATTTCTCCATTCTTCAGGACTAGATTCTTCTTGCTCAATATTTACATTACCTTCTTCCCTTGGCTCTATTATTTTCAATAAATTACTCTCATCATCTATAATATATACACTATCAACAGCACGAGTAACTCCAACATACAGAGCGTTCATATAAAATTTATATTTCTCCAAAGACTTATCTTTCTTATCCTTATTTCTTGAAGTGTTAACTTCCCTTTCGTTATATGAATCACGAATTCTATTAATAGTATTATCTATCTCCCCCTCACTTTTATTTGGACATGCTATATTCCATATTTCATTATAAGCTTTACATGATGTAAACTTGTAAAGAATCACATTTTCAAATTCCAAGCCTTTGGCTTCATGTATATTAAACACAAGTGGAGTATCAAATAACTGACGTGCACTTTTTTTACTTTCATCATCCAGAGCTAAAACAGCACAATTTATAGATTCATTTACTTTTTTTGCTATTTCTTCTTTTTTATCATCAATAATAAAGCCAACGTTCCCTTTGTTCTTAGTCTCACTCTTCATGAGAAAAGCGTTGTCTACTGTTATTTTATCTTCTGAAGCAAAACAATAATTCTTAAGATGTAGTATACGATTGGCAAATTCAATAACTTGCTCGCTATTACGATAATTTTTCTCAAGGGTATAAAAAACTTCTGACCCTTGGTCAACTATATATCTATTTTGACAAAGAAAAGATTTTAACTTGGATAAAGAGAAAAAACTAGGATGTATTACTTGATTAACATCACCACATAGTAAAAAGTTACTCTTATTCTCATCTTTTAAACTCTTTAACACCAGATCTAATGTGCTCTCAGTTAAATCCTGAACTTCATCTACAACAATCGCATCATACATTCCTTCTGTAATGCACTTATTAGTAACAAGATTAGGATCATAATACTCTGAATCTTTTTCTATAAACTTCCTGTACTCTTTAAAAAAATCATAAACACTGTTCCTTTCGTCTACAGAAAACATAGATTGTCTGTCTCCTAATTTAGCATACCTATCTTTTCCATCTTCTCCTAATAAGCTTCTTCCACCTATCACAGCTGTAAATTCTTCGAATATTTTATCTCCGTCTTTTTTATACTTTTTAAATTTATCTTTTTTGCATATTTCGTTGAACCATAAAAAAAACTTACTTCTATTGATTGGCTTCTTTCTTTTTATATCTTCTGCTTGCTTTTCAAGAAACTCATGAAGAGATAAGAAATCAATTTCTTCTGGAGCAGCAATCTTGAACTTATCATCGTAGTATTCGTATTCAAGTAACTTTTTCGATTCTTTTACAAGATTTTCGGATTTGGTAATATATAGAATTTTTCCTCCCTCAAACTTCTCTTTTATCCTTTTTAGGCTCTCTAAAGCCACTGATGTCTTTCCACTTCCAGCAGCTCCATTGATAACTAAAGGTAATTTAACCCTTTCAACTATATCTTCTTGCTTTGCACTAAAAGTAATAAATTTACCGAGATAACTAACTTGTGGAGCATCTTCAATCTCCAATGTACTTACATTATCAGAAATTTCTTCATTGTTTTTATCTACTATTTCTATGTTTTTTATTTTTTCTCTATTTGTTAAAAATTTAGACTTATGATAATCATGATTCAGAATTACTTCTAAAATAACAAAAGCATCTTTGTTATCAATCTTTATACCTGTAAAGAGTAATCTGTCACTATCACTTAATTTAGCTCGAAAATATTCAATATTCCCATCACCTTTTATTAACTTTATATTCCCTTGGCTTGTACTGTTATTTTCCTCTAAATCTTTAATTATTTCATTAAACTTTCCCCTTAAAGGAGTTTTACCATTATCTAAAGCCTCATCATTAAACTTCTCATAAAACAATACAATACTCATAACTTCTCTTAATTACTTAATTATATTAAGAGTATAATAATATTATTAATATGTCAATATTTCTATTATTATATTAACCTATATTATTTATTAATACGTAATTCTTATCTCATCATTAAATAAGTAATACTGCAAAGTTGTGGAATAAAAGTTAATGAATTTACTTTTTAGGCAGAGCTCTAATATTATAGATCTTTAATAGTATAATCTTCCCATTTGTCCACTCTGGGCCATGTACGATTAGTAGAAGAAAATAAATTTATACTCATTCAGTATTAAACAACTTAAGTAATTTGGTCACTTCCAGCACCCAAAACCAGTTAGTGTGAAAACATTTTTTTTAGAATCAATTGGTGTACCATATAAACTTTTCAATATAGTGATTTTGCTATACCATGAAATCAGCTATATTGGTTTACTTTCACTAAATTTACATATGAACCAATTTGCCTAACTTTGTTGCAATGATTTTAGGCTTCCATTTTTACAACCATATTTTTATAGGCTTGTTTTCATAAAGGTAGGTACTTTTTTTGCGTTTTTGGAAAAATGAACATTAAAGATTTTTATGATTCTAATTTGCAGTATGTTTCTGAAACTAAAGTGAATATTAATAATCCTATATAAAATATAAAAAAATACATAATTCTTGATTTTCTCATAGATATAGTTAATAATTAAGCTATATTATTTTAATAAAAAAGTTATGACTTTATGGTGGAAAAAGATATTAGCTGTAGAAAGTGATCCTAGACTTTTAATTGATATAGATAAACAAGCTAACTTAAAGAAAATGTTAGTTCTTTCTTTAAGGGAAGCTATAAATAAACCAGATGTTTCAATTGTTACAAACCTATACGAACATTTTACACAAAAATCTACTAGAAATAGGCGCGAGTACCCTGATTCACAATTCTCAATTATTCGGGAAATATATAAAAATGCCTTTATACTTGTAAGCAATGATATTGCCAAGCTCAATGAAAAAAATCTTAATCAGATCATTAGTAGAAAAGTAGGGCAGATCGAAACAATTTTGGCTATAGTCTCATTAATTGATAATAAACGACTGATAAAAAAAATGTTGAACTTAGTTGAAAAGAATATAAAAAACAATCCGGAAGGGCAGCAAGTTCTTTTAAAGAGTTTAGTTAATATACTAACATACTCGATAAAAAATGAGCGTCTTCAGACCATTAATTATATATGTACAGGACAGTTCTCTAAAAAAAATTTCTGTTCTGTTATTCAAGAAATATATATAAAAGCATTTGCAGATAGCAAAGTAGTAGAAGAGCTAGAAAATAAAATAGAAAAACAAGAAAAATCTGCTAAATATGAGTGGTGGATGGAGTTGAAAAAATATCTTGATTTCAATCAAAAGCTAAATGATTTACAAGAATTAAAAGAAATAGTAAATAAGTTTATTGAAGCTTCTGATTATCATAATAAGCTGTGCCAAGATGAAAATTATCCAGCTCTTTCTTATTATAATACAGAAATAGACTTGGAAAGGTTAGAGCAAATAACACGTAAGTTTATTAACGATTCTGGTCACATATCAGAAAAGGAGGTATTAAAGCAAAAAAAGCTTCAAATACCTTTACCAGGGGAAAAGCAATTGGTAGAAAATTTGAGAAAATTAGAAAAAAGAATATCTACTTTCATTCAATCTGTTTATGAAAAAACTGCACATGATGAGCAATATCCAGGCTTTGTTCAGTCCCCTAAAAAGAAAGACTTTATGATACTAGCACAAATAATACATGAGTTGTTTCTTGAGAAAGATGATTTCGAATTTGTAGATAAGGAAGAATTACCTAGTCCATATTTAGAAAAAGTTAAAGAGAAATCATATATTAGAGGGGTTCTTAGCTATTTAACTGGCTTTGTTGCATAACTGTTTATAAAGAGCAGGGAGTGTTCAATTGTATTAAATAAGAGTCTGATATTAGTTTTCAATTCTTCTGTCAGTTAATTCATTCCCGTCAGATTAAGTTGTGTCTAGTACAATTTATTCCACTGTTCTTCATCTAAAATTTCCACACCCAATTCGACTGCTTTTTTATATTTTGAACCTGGATCTTCTCCTGCAATTAGGTAGTCAGTTTTAGTAGAAAGGCTTGAACTGATCTTTGCCCCCAGAGCTTTAGCTCTTACTTTTGCCTCTCCTCTGCTCATAGCAAGTAATTTACCAGTAAAAACTATAATTTTGTTATTTAAAACAGAACTGCTAGAGTTGGAGCTCACAGGAAGAATTTGCAGATATGCATTAAGATCATTTAACATTTTAATGTTACGTTCCTGAGAAAAAAATGATTTCAAAGACTCAGCTACTTTTTCTCCTATACCATCTATACCTACTAATTCAACATCATTTGATGACATCGAATCATACCAATTATCATAGGAAACATAATAATTTGCGAGCAATTCTGCCGCAACTTGACCAACAAACCTGATACCTAAAGAAAATATAAACCTATCTAGAGTTACTGCCCTTCTGCTTTGTATGGCATTCAACAGATTAGCTATTGACTTCTCGCCCCAACCATGCTGCTCTTTTAAGGAAAATTCTTTTAATCTTTCTTCTAAAACAAAAATATCTGGAATTTGTCTTATTAGGTCAAGATCATAAAAAAACTTTATTTGTTTTTCACCAAGGCCAACAATGTCAAATGCATCTTTTGACACAAAGTGTTTTAGTTTTTCTACTATCTGAGCCTTGCAATTAAATTCTTCAGGACATCTTACTGCCACTCCTTCAATCTGCACTTTACTACCACATTCAGGACATACCTCGGGAAATAAAAATTCAGGTGTACTTGCATGACGAGAACCTTCATCTACTTTGACAATTTGAGGAATTACATCCCCTGCCCTTTTAATTGTTACAACATCTCCTTCTCTTATGTCTTTACGTTTTATCTCATCTTGGTTATGTAGACTTGCTCTGCTAACTAGTACTCCGCCAATATTGACTGGTACCAAATCTGCAACTGGAGTTAAAACCCCCGTTCTACCCACCTGTATAAATATTTTATTTAACTTTGTCTTTGCATAAACCGCAGAAAATTTATATGCAAGCGCTGAGCGTGGCGCTTTGTGTGTACTTCCCAGACGACTTTGTAGCACCAAATCATTCACTTTATAGACTATCCCATCGATATCATAATCCAAATTATAACGATAATCATAGATCTCGTTATAGAACTTTAGCATTCCATTCAAACTACTTGCTAAGGAACGATGCTCATTTACGCAAAAACCAAGTTTCTCAAGTTTTTCTAGTACTTCACTTTGACTTTTCTCTATTCCACCAATTAAAGAATAAGCAAAATATCTAAGAGGCCTTTTTGCTGTAATGTTCGCATTCAATTGCTTTAAAGAACCAGCAGCTGCATTTCGAGGATTAGCGAATTCATTATTTTCATTTAACTTTAAAAAGTCGCTGTTACTGATATATATTTCACCCCTTACTTCTAGTCTTCCTTGCACATCTTGTAAAAACTTAGGAAAGCCTTTTATTGTTGCAACATTGTGAGTTACATCCTCTCCTACAAAACCGTCACCTCGAGTTGCAGCTTTAACAAATTTCCCATCTTCATAAATTGCAGAAAATGACAATCCATCAATTTTTGGCTCACATAATATCTCTATTTCATCTGCAATTAAAAATCTCTTTATTTTAGACAAAAATTTTTCTACACCTTGTTCATCATAAGCATTCTCAAGAGAAAGCATAGGTTCTTGATGTTCCACCTTAGAAAATCTCTCATCAGGCGGAGCACCAACACTATCTTGTGTTGCATAAGCTTCTGGCTCTATTGCAGCTAACTTTTTTTTCAGTTCATCATATTCAGCATCACTTATCTCTGGCTTACTTTTTTGATAATATAAGATATTATGATAATTAATTTGATTTTGCAGTTTTTCTCTCATCTTTTCCAAGTCAGTCATGATACCAATATAATGCTCTTTGCCGTCAAGTCATGAATTTTTTCAAAAGGTACTATAAATTTATACTACTGCCCTGAAAAGCAATACTAATATTAATATAATTTTTGTACTTGTATATTAATGTTAGTATAGTTTTTAAATTAAGGAGTACATTATGAAAGAATACAATTACAAAAATTTGGCTGACGAATCAAACTTCGGCTCTCAAGTGTATCGTGCAGGAATGTTTGATAAAATTCTTGGTATAAGCAAAACAGCAAAAGAAGCTGCGAATCAAGTAATATCTAAAATGGGTAATGATTTAAAACTAGAAGCTAGAAAAGCAGCTCAAGATGAAGTAAAAAAAATAGAAGGAAAAATGCTAACTTTAGCTGAAGAGAAAGCTAACAAAATAGCTACCGAAAAAGCTAATCAAATAGAAAAAAAAATATCGACTTCAATTGATAAGACAGTAAAGTCAGTAGAAGCAAATGCTGAAAAAGCAGCAAAAAATGCAGCTGAAAAAGCAGTGAAAAAAGTAGGACCAGAAGTTGCAGATTTGCTAAAGCCAGAAATAAAAACTCAGGTAGAAGAAGCAGTAAAAAAATATACTGAAGAAAAAATTGAAAGCCTTATAAAACCTGAAATTACAAGCAAAATAAATGATCTTGTCACTACACAAAGTAAAGAAGTAAGTACACTTTTAGAAGATGAAATGAATAAATTAGTCGAAGATGCACATAAAAATTTGAATGGGAAAATAGATCAGATTAAATGTGAACTTACAGAAGTAAAATCTAATCTCTTAGAAGCTAGTGCAAAAAATTTCCTTGAGAGCGCAAAATTATTGTCTTTTGCTGCACAAGATGAAACATGTGAAAACCAAGATTTAGTGTATTTTTAATCACAACAGGGGTTTTATATAAGGTTTTTATGGGTTTTTTAACCCATAAAAACCTTAGGATAAATGAAGAGAAAAGTATCTGTTAAGTTTCATGGCTACTGTGCAAAATATTGAAGCAAAAAGGTTTCATCCCAGTGCTTACTACCTTGTCATCCCAGTGCTCAGACACTGAGATCCATTGTTCCTTTCTGGATTCCAGCGTCACGCGCTGGAATGACACCTATTTGTTTTTAGTACTTCCTTTCCTGTCATTCAATTAGCCTTTTCTTTTCATTCCAGTGCCCAGACACTGAGATCCATTGTTCCTTTCTGGATTCCAGCGTCACGCGCTGGAATGATACCTATTTGTTTTAGTAGTTCCTTTCCTGTCATTCAAGTAGCCTTTTCTTGTCATTCCAGTGCCCAGACACTGGTGCTCACAAGCAAACTAATCATAGGAGGTATTATAATAAAAAAAACGTTTTCAATGAAACTACATAAAGCAAGTGTCACGAACCGGAATGACACCTATTATTGTTTTTACTTTATATCTTTATTTGTCTATCTTATTTTGCCATTCTGTTGAACGAATACAGGAAAATAAACTGTAATATCTAACTTTGATGCAAGAAGATCAACATATAACACGTAAAAGTTACTGAATCACTTTAGCCATATATAGAATTACTTTGTTAAATATCCTCTACTCCCAGGTTTCATTATAGGTAATTGTTTTAATTCACTTGGCAGTTCTTCCTCGCTATAGTTTTTGATATTTAGTTCAATCAAAGATATTACAGGAAAGGGCAGTTTTGTTTCACTATTTCTCTTTATCAAAGAAGCTTCAGCAACAACTTTACCTCCCTTCTCTTCTCCACATTTTACTGCTTCAAGTGAAGATTTACCTGTGGTAATCACATCTTCAATTAGTAAGATTTTCTCACCTTGTTTAATCTCAAATCCACGGCGTAATTCAAATTTACCATTAACACGTTCGCAAAATATTGTTCGGATTCCAAGCTGTTTACCAATCTCATAACCCACGATTATTCCACCAATTGCAGGAGATAGTATTAAATCTATGGGTTCAATAAGCTCTTTTCTTATTTTATTCGCCAATAGCTCACAAACGTTCATTGCTCTGCTTGGATTTTCAAAAATTTTAGCGCATTGTATGTAAGTGTTGCTGTGCAGCCCTGACGAAAGTACAAAATGTCCGTGCAAAATTGCACCAGCCTCTTCAAACTCTTTTATTATTGGATTATCTAATATCATTCTTGAGTTTGAAATTCTTTATTAATTATCTGCGTTATACAGATATCAGACCACACATTTATTGCAGTTTCAAACATATCAATGATTGTATAAATAGGCAAAATCAATCCCATAATGTACAAAGGAACATTCATTGATACCAAATAACTAGTTGCCATAAAATAGCACCCCATCGGCACTCCAGCGTTACCAATTGCAGCTCCTGTAGCTAAAAAAATCCATATGAACATCTCACTTAAGGAAAATGTGTGCCCATTCATCTCTGCAACAAACATCACTGTGATTAAAATAAATGCAGCACACGCATTCATATTGACTGTTGTGCATATTGGTAGAATAAAAGATGACAATTTCTTTGGTACCTTTAGCTGATTTTGCACACATTCTATAGTTGTAGGCAGCGTTGCACTAGATGATTTAGAAAAAAATGCAAGCGTAAGTGCTGGCATAACACCTTTCATCGTTTGAATTGGTGATATACCTTTATGCCACATGAGTAGTGGCAAAATCACAAATGCTTGCACGAAATTTGCAGACATTATGCAAGCAAAATACCAAAAAAGACTATGGAATTCGCTGCCACCTTTTAACTCGTATAAAAAACATGTGATAAAAGACCATACAGCAAGAGGAATAAACTTTAATAACCCTTGAGCAATTCTAAGAAGTGTATCAAATAGTGCAGAAAATATTTGGTGTAATATATCTTGTTTTTCTTTTGAGAGCGAAATAATAGCTCCACCCATCAAAAAAGCAATCAATATGCTGCCAATAACGTTATTTTCAAGAAAAACTTGCACAAAATTTGATGGAATGAGTGATTTTAAGTATGAAAAGTAATTGTGGTTGCTGTCACTCACACTTTCTATTGTGTTACTTATGAAATTTTTTCTTACTGGATCTATAAATAAATAGAAAGATAGCGCAACAAATGCAGCTATAATGGTTGTAAGCAGCGTATAAAACAGCGTCTTCTTAAGTAATACTTTAATTTCAATTGAGTCTTTAAGCCCTGAAATTGTGGACACGATAGATAGAAAAACCAAAGGTAAACTGATTAATTTCAACAAACTGATGAATATATCACTAAATAGCTTTGCTACTTCAAATATTACTTCATTGTTTAAATAGTAAGCAATTACCGCAAACAGTATAGAAAAGAACATTGCAAGTTTGCGCATTGAAAATAAAACCTCAAAATAACATTATATAACAATTTTTGGAATTAGGTTAAGATAACTTTACAGATGAAGGAAAAATGAGTAACATTTTATTATTGATTAAGTTTTAAAAATATGCCATATCCAATAGATGCTCCATTATCTATACTAGCTGGAATAGGGGGACTTACAGGTTATACAGTAGGTCTTGCATGTTATGCGCTGAGTGTACCTTTATCTCCTCTTATTATAGGCAGCATTACTACTGTTGTTTCTGCAGCATTTATTTCTATACCTCTTGTATTGTTCATGTCCATATTCGCTGATCGAGATTCAGACTTAGAGTTATTTAAGTTATTCAATATACTATTTATTCCTCAAGTAGTAATCGGAATTGGTTTAAGTGCAGCTATAAACGCCATTCCTGGTATAACACTAGATATAAACTCAGCAGCTAATTTTGGTGCAATAATAGGACTTGCTGTACCAATCCTAACAGTGCTTGCAATGATATATCTACCACCTATAGTTTGAAAAAGTAAAAGGAACCTTTTTTTCGCAGGAAAAGAATAACAACCATACTGCATCAAATGATAACAATAAGGACACTTTACAAATAGATAGTGTTGAACAGCCAAGAGATACAACTATAAATTTAGCTACCTAAAACCCTTATCTCCCACTCAAGTTCAATGTTAAATTTATCTTTTACTGCATCTTGTACTCTGTTGCCAAGGTTTTCTAAGTCAAGTGCAGTTGCATTGTTGTAATTGAGCAGAAAATTACAATGTTTCTTAGAAATTTTAGCTCTACCGTTACTTAATCCTCGGCAGCCAGACTCATCAATCAGTTTCCATGCCTTGCAGCCTATTGGATTTTTGAATATACAACCAGCAGTTTTTCCTCTTACTGGTTGACTTTTATTTTTTTTATCAATAACTTCTTTCAATCTTTGCAATATAAGCTCATACTCTGAACTTACTCCTTTAAATTCAGCTTCAATAAAAATCCACCTGCCTTTTAGACTATGTCCACGATAAAAATATCCCATTTCTTCACTGGAAAATTCATATAAATTCCCATCTTCTAGATTCACTGCCCTTATAAACTTTACAACACTCGCAATATCACTACCATATGCACCTGCATTCATCTCTATCCCACCGCCAACTGTTCCTGGAATTCCAGCAAGAAACTCAAGCCCACTAATTTGCTGTTCTCCGGCAAAGTATGCAAGGTTACTAAGCAATGCAGCACCACCTGCAACAATGGAGTTATTATCTTTACATTTTATATATGCAAATTCCTTACCTAATTTCACCGTTATTCCTCGAATGCCACTATCTTGCACTATTATGTTGGATGTTGCACCGATAACGCTAATTGGTAACTCCGCATCTTTTATCAAGCACATTAGATCTTCAATGTCACGTGGCTTAAATAGTACATCAGCTTGGCCACCAACATTTAACCAAGTCATTTTAGACATTGAAACATTATAACGGTAGATTCCACATACTTTAGGTAAGCTTATAAGCATTTTGATTTTAACTCTAATCCTGCATCCATACCCATTTTTTCTGCATCTTCTACAAACGAAGTGCGTTCAGTAAAGTATATAACTCTCTCGCCCGCTAACATACAATAAAGATGTAGCATGTTTTCACTCACATATTCTGCTAAAGCTGCAAGCGGTGTAAAGCATGAACCATTTACTGTCTTCATGAAACTGCGCTCTGATTTTGCCCTTATAAAAGACATATTATTATTAATTTTCTCTAAAAGATCGATAACTTTTATATCATTCTTTCGGCATTGAATGCAAATTGCCCCCTGCCCTACTGCGCTTAACATGACTTTTGGTGGCAATACCTCTGTAATTAAGTGATATTTTTTTAATCTTATCAGCCCTGCTTCAGCTAAAATCATTCCATCAAAATTCTGATTTTGCAGTCTAGTTGTCACATTTCCACGCAGTGTCACTACATTTAAGTCTGGCCTGAGATTTAACAGCTGAACTTTTCTTCTTATTGAAGAAGTTGCAATTGTAGCCTGCTGTGGCAAAGTTTTTAGGCTCTTATATTTATGAGAAATAAATACATCAGATGGACTTAGCCTCTCTAAAACACAAGGAATTGTTAAGTCCTTCGAGAAAAACGCAGGTACATCTTTTAGCGAATGAACCGCCATATCTATATTATTTTTGAGTAATTCAGCCTCAATCTCCCTGAGGAACAGTCCTTTACCTCCTATTTCAGCAAGGGTTACATTAGCATATTTATCACCAGAAGTTTTGATTTTAATGATCTCAACGGATAGATTAGGAAAAGACTCTAATAATCTTTGTTTTGCTTCCAAAGCTTGGGTGATCGCAAGGTCGCTTCCTCTCGTACCTATTTTAACTAGCATATATCCTTCATATTATATGTCTATATTCTATGTCCATTTTTTATTATCTCCAGTTTAGTTATTGAATACTTTATAATTAGTGCATAGTATCACGAACATTTAGTAATCGACGAGTATGTATGTTTGATATTTTAAAAGATTCTAATGGCAGATTTAATAAAAAGAATATTTTACCTCTTGTAGGTGCCACTGTCGCTATTATTCTAACAGCATTAAGTGCAGTAGTAGCAATTCCCAGATTTTCCTCTCATCCTTCTCTATCTAGTCCTCTCGGTTGAAAAGATCCAAGTTATAGTGAATTTCTTGCTATTCACATACCAGCTACCATAGTTACTTTCTCAATACTTGGTTTATGCATTTACCTTCCGATTGATAGCATTAGAAAAAATAAACAAATAGAGAATCTTAAAGCTACCTCTGAACCTCATTCATGGATTTATAATGATATTTTAGAAAAACAAACGCAGACCATCAATTATAGATCAGGGCTTTAGGCGGTCCTAATCTTTTAGGTGCTTGTGATTAGCAACTATTCGGTCTACAATGCACTAATATAGTTTAAATTTATGCCAAACAAGATAATAGTTAAATCTCTTTCAGTGTTACTAATTTTTTTGCTGTCCTTATATATAATACTGCCAAATTTTATTGATAATAAGTTCTTTACCTCAAAAAAGAGAATAAATTTAGGGCTTGACCTGAAAGGTGGATCATCTCTGCTTCTAAATGTAGACTTAGATTTTTACTTCAAAGAGAAACTAAGCATGCTAACCGATGAAATAAAAGAAGGTCTGTTAACACAAAAGATTGAATTTAGCGCAAAAAACGATAAACAAGTGGTTGTAACTTTAAATAATATTGATGATTACAAAAAAGTTTCAACGTTAATACATAAAATAAACCCAAATTTAGAATTGAGTAGAAAAAATACTGCAATTTTCATTTCATATAAACCGCATTATAAGAATTCATTAATCAATGAAGTAGTTTCAGAGTCAATAGTTAATGTTCAAAGACGCTTAGATAAGCTTGGTACTAAGGAAGTAAGTGTGCAAAAACAAGGACAAAATAAGATATTAGTCCAAGTTCCTGGAGTAGAAGACACTCAGCAGATAAAATCTCTGCTTGGCAAAACAGCCAAGCTGGCCTTCCATTTGGCAAACACCAATGTAGCTAAAATGCAAGATATCGATCATGACACTACGATTATGCTCAAGGATTCTTTGGGTAATTCCTACCCGATATTCCGCAAAACTGAAATAGGCGGTGATTCATTAGTTAACGCATCAGTTAGATTTGGCAATTTAGGTAAACCAACAGTACATTTCAAATTCGACAGCATAGCAAGTAAAAAATTTGCAAAAATTACTAAAGAAAATGTAGGAAAGCCTTTTGCAATTGTTTTAGATAACACAGTCTTAACTGTACCAACAATACGTGAACCTATTCTAAATGGAGAGGGAGAAATTAGCGGTAATTTCACTGAAAAACAAGCGAGTGAACTTGCAATACTTTTAAAATCAGGTGCACTACCTGCACCACTTAAAATAATTGAAGAAAAAAACATTGGTCCAAGCCTTGGAGAAGAGTCAATAAAAGCAGGAGAAATTGCAGCAATAATCTCTATCATAGCCGTTGGTTTATCTATAATCATTACTTACGGCAAATTAGGCTTATTAGCGTCTGTTGCACTCGTTTTTAATGTAATCTCTATACTACTCATTCTTACCTTACTTGAAGCAACTCTTACTCTCCCTGGAATTGCTGGAATTGCGCTAACTGTTGGCATGTCAGTGGATGCAAATGTTTTAATATTTGAACGCATCCGCGAAGAAATAAGAGCAGGAAAAAGAACAGCTCGTGCCATTGAAGAAGGATTTAAAAACGCAATAAAAACAATTCTTGACTCAAACCTCACTACACTGATTGCTGCAGGAATAATGTTCATTATTGGTAGCGGAGCAATTAGAGGGTTTTCTGTCACTTTATCGATAGGAATCCTGTGCTCGATGTTTTCTGCAATTATAGTCACAAAACTTCTGATAGAATTGTGCATCAACCCACAAAAGCTAGTACTTTAGTATCTGTTCAGCAGAGTGACAAAATAAGATAGACGAGAAAAGACAACTAAATGGTTGTCATGAAAGTAGCTATCCAGTCTTTTCGTCGTCAAAAACGTTGTAACATGCTCACCAATTTAGTGAGCATAAAACCAACATATTTGTGGAGGAAAAGGAAAAAAGAAACAGAAACCATCTTCAGGCTATCACAAAGGATATGGCCATAAGATTAAAGATATGGATAGATTTATCAAATTTCTGAATGGAAATCAGGATATTAGAATTGAAAAGATATTATTACTAAAAATTAAACATCAAACCAACTTCAATATTATGAGTGGATATATCATCTGCAATAGGTGTTGGAATATTAAAGTAACGATAGCCGAGAAAGGTTTTAACTTCTGGAATTACTGAGTAATCAACACCAAGCTTTATTTGATAAACAAGCCAAGGAACATTCAGTGGCACTAAATTTTTAGATGATTTATCAATCCTTTTTAATCTAAAAACTGTTGATCCTATACCAAGACCAATATACGGAGCAAATTGAGTATTTTGAACATTAGGGTTATAGTAAAAATTTAATAAGAATGCAGATACACTTGCTGATTTATCAAATACCGGAGGAGAGTTACTATCTTCAATATTGACTTTAGAATACATGGTCTCAAAATCAACTCGGCCATTTTCTCCAGCATAGTAACCTACAGATATGCTGCTAAGCCACTGAAAATCAATTTTACCGTTAAATTTTTTTATGTTTTTAATTTCATCTCCTAAGAATAGGTCTAAAAGAAAACTACCATAACGGCCCTCAGCTAAAGCAAGAATTCTTTTTCCTATTTCACGTATACCCTCCACAAATACTTCTGAGTTATCAGAATATATCTTACCACCGTTAGCACTAACATAGAAATCAAGTTTTTTTGATTTTTCCTTTGTAGGTTCAGCTTGATCTGCAATACTTGGCCACATATTTTTCTGATTAGCTACTTGGAAAACAGAAGGTGAACTACTTTCAAGTTCTTGACATTTTATTGGCACTTCTTTTTCAGTAACTTCTTCAGAATGTATCACACTTTCATTATTGTCCGTTTCTAATTTTAAGGGCTGCACTTGCTCAATGTGTGTATTGTTATTGATATAAGTAATAAAAAAATAGACACACGGAATGAAGATGAAAAATAAAGCAATAGATATTCTAATTATCATAAATGAATTATCACTTATAGTATAACTACTATATCATATATTCCTTTAATGTACAAAAATTAAGAAATAATATTTCCAATTAAACAATTATTTTCTATTCCTTTAACATGAGCTTTCACAATACTTTTAGCTTGAACTCTTGATGTAAGTTTTATTAATGCAAAATTTTCTGTTCTACCAATATTATTCTGCTCAACCAAAACGCTTTGCTCAGTGCCGAGCAAAGATTGATAAAAACTGCTCATCATTTCTTTATTTATTTCTCTTAGATGCTTTACTCGTTCTTTACGTACATTCTCTGGTATTTGTGGCATCCGTGCAGCAGGTGTGTTTTTCCGCTCTGAATATGGAAAAGCATGTAGATAAACTACATTTATTTTTTTCAGTAAATCAACTGTATCCTGAAACATTTCATCAGTTTCTGTTGGAAATCCAGCAATAATATCAGCGCCAAATGCTATATTAGGTCTTAAGCTCTTCATTTTATGATAAAATTCTATCACTTGTTCTCTATTGTGACGACGTTTCATTCTCTTTAGTATTAAATTATTACCAGACTGTAGACTCAAGTGTAAGTGAGGCATAAGTCTTGACTCATTAGCTATTAAATCCATTAGTTCATCATCAACTTCAGCAACATCAATAGAGGAAAGTCTTAGTCTCTTTAACTGTGGTATATCCTTTAAAACTCTTCTAATCATTGAACTGAGTGATTGCTTACCAAACAAATCTGTACCAAAGTCAGTAATATCAACACCTGTAAACACCACTTCTTGATACCCATTTTCTATAAAAATCTTAATTTGCTCTATAATATTGTTTACTGGCACAGATCGATTATTTCCTCTTGCCTCAGTAATTGAGCAAAATGTACAACTATGATTACAACCATTTTGAATTTCAATAAATGCCCTTGATTTATCTTCAAATCCATTAATGAGAATAGGTTTTACTTGGTTATCACTGACTAAGATTTCATCATTATTTAGTAGATAATTTTCAGCTCTTAGCTTGTCTTGATTACCTAGCACTTTACTTACACCAGGAATATCACTATATGATTTAGGATCTAATTGAACGGCACAGCCAACTACGATAATTTCTTTACTTGGGTCGTTTTTATAGATCTTACGTATTTTTTGCTTCACTTGGCGTTCTGCTTCGTTTGTCACTGCACAGCTATGCACTACAACAACATTTTCTCTCTTTGCTTTTTTTAATGCTTCTTTGATTAACTCACTCTCGTAGAAATTTAGACGACAACCAAATGTTATTACTTCATTCATGCTTTTGCTTTAATAGATCTAAATTATATCAAATATCCAAGCAAAATGACTATTTTTTTGGTAGATATTATAATTTAAGCATAACCTCTAGAGTTGAAAATCACAGGAAGAATTTGTAGATATACAGTAAGATCATTTAGCATTAAAAAAAGCTTAAGGCCAATGATGTTAACCTCAAGCGAATATAAACCAAAAAACATTTTGCTAAACCTTGAAGCTCTACCATGCAAATTCATCTATATCATTTGGTACATAAGTGTCAGAATAAGCTTCATCCAAACTTTCTGCTTTCCATGGAAGCCATGAAGAAGGTTTTATCTTCTCTAAAACTTTACCTGGTATTGATGTTATCTTGTATCTTGAAAAAAGCATCTAATGTTTTAAGCTTAAGCATTAGGTGGAGAAGGGAAGAACTCTGGATGTTATCTTAGATATAAAATCTGTCCAAGAGAAAAGAGTTCCCTTCTCAAAAGTAGAGGTTGGACGGTATCTTAGAAAGACCTAAATGGTTCTAATTCTGTATGCACAAGGTTAGCCTTACTTTTCATTTTAAATGGTAACGTATGGAGTTATAAATGATCAACAACTTTTTAGGTATAGACATATCAAAAGATCGCTTTGATGTTTTTCTTTCTTTCATAAGTAAAAAAGGGAAACGCGAAACTAAGAAAAGGAATTTTAAAAACGATGATTCTGGGTTTCAAGGTCTACTTGATTTTTTACAAAAACATAATGTGGAGCAAGTAACAATCTGTATGGAAGCTACAGGTTGTTATAGTGAAGCTTTGGCTGAATTTCTACACAATGCTGGATATTTTGTTAGTGTAGTAAATCCTTATTGCATAAAATCTTATGCAAGGAGTAAGCTTGTGCGACAAAAGAATGATCAGAGCGATGCAGAGATTATAGCAGATTATTGTCAAAGACAGGAACCTACACGTTGGACACCACCTTCTTCTGAAAAGAAAAAATTAAAACATCTTTATCGTTGTTCAGCTGCGTTAAAAAATGAATTAACATTAGTAAATAATCATTTAGAAAAGAAAGAGAGACTGCCTGAAAAAGTTGTAAATGTTTGGGAAAATCTTTCAGTGAACATAGAGCAATCAATAGAAACAATAAAAAACTCCATACATGAACTATTAAAACAACACAAAGAATTGTTGGAAGATTTTCAGCTACTATTAACTGTTCCAGGCATAGGAAAGGAATCAGCAGTAGCTATTTTAGCTGAAATTTCTGATATAAAAGTTTTTATAAATGCCAGGCAATTGGCATCATATGCTGGAACTATACCACGGAATATAACATCAGGTTCATCTGTATATGCCAAGCCCAGATTAAGTAAATCAGGTTCACAAACATTATGTAAGGCAATGTATTTTCCTGCTATAGTATCTAAAAAGCATAATCCTATTATTATGACTTTTTGTAAGAGGTTAAAAGAGAAAGGCAAGCATAACATGGCCATTGTAGGAGCTGCAATGCGCAAGTTACTCCATATAGTTTTTGGTGTTTTAAGTTCAAGGAAGGCTTTTGATCCAGATCATATCAAGAATTATAAGGCTAGAAGATTAGCTGAAGTTTAAAGTCAAAAAGTGCTCCATCACATCTTATGTGAAATAGTATCTTACACAAATTTATTTAATGTTGCTGGTTAGTGTGTATGTTGATAAGTAAATTGATTTTACATATACACAACAGCAGAAATTTACTTATCAACATATACACTAACTATAATCTGTGTACTGCTACACAGATTGTGAATTGGAAGTATTTTTTTTGGTTTTATGATGCAATTTAGGAAATTTTTATGTTGACTAACAAGACGGTATCTCTTGCTTCACGTCTTCTTTTAATTTTTCTATTTGTAACCGAGCAAAATCTTCCACGCGAACCATGAGTTTATCTGTTAGCTCTTTTATCATGTCTTGATTTTGTTCTGCAACTTTCTTTGTAATAGGTACGACAATTTTACTTATAATCTCCGTTCCTAATGGAACAACGATTTGCTTTGCAACCTGATCACTAACAGGTTTAATAAGGTAATCTGCTATACTCTTTGCTGTATCTCCAGTCAGATTTGTTACTTTTTTTAAACTATCACCAATAATACCATAGTTTTTTTGGTACATCATATCTTCATCAGCAACTTCATATCTTCCTAAATCATCATACATTCCCATTTGTTGGTGAGACAATCCATTTGCATCAGATACATATCCGTATTTATTAAGTGAATTGGAATTAGACCGCATAACATTCTCCTAATTATTTATATATGCCTATTTTAGTATGAAACAACTAACAAAACATTAACTTTTAAGAACTCTTCTCAATTAATACATCAATAAAGGTAAGACCATATAATTTTCTCCTTTCTTGATACTATTCTCCTCCGAACTTAGTTCACACAGTTATTCAGACACTTCTGAATTTACCACCCCCAATTCCACTGCTTTTTTATATTTTGACTAGGTCTTCTCCTACAATTAGATAATCAGTACTCTTATCTGAAATGTACCATATAACTACACCAAGCTACAAATATGACACAAGAGTTTAGATTATTTTAGTTATTCTCTTGTATAAGATACTCTTTATATCAAAAAGAGGACCATATGAGTGAAGCAACTTTTTCTGAAAAAAATCAGCTTTCTAGAGAAGACATAGCAGAGTTAACAGAACTTATGTGTCTTGAACGAAGTGAAGTAAGTGAAAGTGGAACAGGGCTATTAGAACTTATAGCTGAACAGGAGCAAATACTTGAGGATTTAGGAATAGAATCAAAAGAGCTTTTATGTTCTCAGCATACAGGAATGTATGAGAACCTTAGTCAGCCCTATTCTACGGATCTCGAGGTTTTATAGCAGATATATAGATTATCATTATTATTGATACCTACTCAAGAGTTGCTATGGCAAACAGAGAAAACTGCAATTACTGCCGCTAATCTTTTTAATATATCTTTCTTTGATGGTGCTATTATCGCGCATTTTGACTGATATGGGCTATGATAAACCAGAAAATCACAGCTATATTTAGGAATTGAGACAAGGCCTCATTTAGGTAAATATTGCTATGCAGACTTTTCTTGATAGCAAGCATATTGCTTTTTAGAAAAATATTAGTAGCATCAAACATAGAGATTGATATTAGTTTTTCTGTCAGATTAAGTTGCGTCTAGTACAACTGACTATGCAAATAAGCTAACAGAACTTGAGATATTTTAATTGTTAGTTTTAGGGTGTATTTTCGTGTTCATTGCTATGAATGGGCAGAGCTACCTCTTCGAGGTAGCTCATCGGATCACCTAAATCATGCTCTATTTCTACTTCAAACTTGAACCCTAACTTCTCGCAGAATTTATAGAAATATTCTTTAATAATATCAAATAAACTTCTGCCATCAATTTTGTAATCTCTCAATTTTCGGGGCACAGTAAGTGACAATTTGCCATCTTTATATATCACATCATCTTTCCCATTTTGAGATTCAAGTGTAAATTCCAGTGAGCTGGATAGATCACATACCTTGTCACCTAATTGACCATCACTCTCTTGGAAGAGTATCGGTAGTTTCATATCAGACCTAATACTCACATTATTTTGGTTAACATAATCGATATTTATAACTTTTTCAGGGGAACGTACTACAAGTGAATATTGTTCAAGCGCAATTTGAGATTCTATAAATACAATAGCTTCATACCCTGCTTGGTTGCAATTAACAATTAACTCCTCGAGGATAGAATCGCTTGGAACTTGAACTTCAGCACATTCAAATATTTCCTTAAAAACTTCTTTTACAAATGGTCGATAATTTCCGTTCTCTTCCTTTGGTAATAGGTGAGCATAATCTGTACCGAGATTGTAAAATTTTTCAAATTTCTTTTTGTATTGGTCAGTTTTTTTATTATCAGGAGTTTTTTCGTTTTTGTAATGTTCTGTCCAAACCTTGTCAAATTCTTTTTTGTCTTTATTTATCAGTGCTTTAATTAAGATTTTATCTACACTTTGACCATTAATAGTAAAATCCATTCTGTCAATGTCTTGATACGCCTGATAACCAGATTTCGCTTCAACACTATCTTCACGCGCTTTTAGCATACTAAAATTAAACTTTTCTGCCTGAGCTTTGAGTGTAACTACTGGATTTCCCTTTTTTTCCTGTATAGAGTTGTTCATTGTTAATACTTTGATATGAATTGCTGATAGTATAATAATACATAAAAATAGTTAATATGTCAATAATATACTTAACATAGACAGTCATAATAGGGTGACAGGATTTTAGTAAGGCTCTATTATGAATAAACGGTTTTACACAGTATGAATGTTGATGAGCAGTCAAGTGTGCTGACTTTTCTAAATAGTAAAATTGAGAATATACCAAGGTTTCATTCCGCAATATTGCCTAAACTTTGCGGTGGAGACAGAGTAATGGACTTGCTGTTTTATAGGCCGCTCAGTTATGTGGATAGAAGTAAATCACTACCTGATGCTCAAGTGGGAGAATTTACAACTTTTGTGGCAAAAGTGTATGAGCACCAGCGCCCCACTGTTAGAGGTAGGCCATATAAAATAATCGTTGAAAGTGAAAGTCAGTATTTATTTATAGTTTTTTTTAATTACTCAGTTAAATATTTGTATAAATTATTTCCAGTTGGAACAGATATAGTAATCAGTGGTAAACTTGAAAAGTTTGCCGAACATTGGCAAATTACTCACCCAGATTACATGTTGTCTGATATCAATCTATTTAAAGAAATAGCCTGCATAGAGCCAGTTTACCAATTATGTCGCGGTATTACTAACAAGAGCATTAGAAACATAATAAGTTCTAATCTAAAAGATTTGCCTGATTTGCCAGAGTGGATAGATGAAACATTAATCAAGCAAAAGAAATGGCTGAATTGGAAAGAAAGCATCATAAGATTGCACAGACCGAGCTCACTCGCAGAAGCAGAAGTTTGCAGAGAAAGACTTGCTTATGATGAGCTATTTGCGTACCAGTTGGCACTAAAGCTTGCAAGGGAAAATCATGTAAAAAAAGAGGGAAAAGAATTTATAACATTGAGTAAATACAAAGAGCAGGTCTTAAATGAATTACCGTTCCAATTAACAAATGATCAAATTCGAGCGATAGATGAAATCTCAGAAAGACAAAAATCCAGATACCGCATGGTAAGTCTGCTGCAAGGTGACGTTGGGAGTGGCAAAACTGTAGTTGCACTCTTTGCGATGCTGAATGTGGTAGAAAATAACATGCAAGTAGCTCTAATGGCACCAACTACTATCTTGGCTGAGCAACATTATAATTGGATCGAAGAAGCTCTATCTTGTACTGATATAAAAGTTGCTTTGCTTACCGGTAAAACTGCGCGCAAGGAAAGAAAGATTATTATGAACGAACTTGCAAGTGGTATTTTAAATATAGTAATTGGTACTCATGCATTATTTCAAGCCAACGTTACATTTAAAAATTTAGGACTCGCAGTCATAGACGAACAACAGCGATTTGGAGTGATACAGAGGAATCGGTTGGTAGGAAAAGGAGAAAATACCGATATACTTTTTGTTACTGCAACTCCCATTCCAAGAACCTTGCAGCAAGCTATGTATGGTGATGTTGAATGTTCTATTTTAAGGGAAAAACCAAAATCTAGATTGCCAATAAAAACCGTTATTATGAACGTTAAAAAAGTATCAGATATTATTCAAAGACTGAAAGATGCTATAAATAGAGGCGAAAAAGCATATTGGATTTGTCCATATATAGAAGAAAACGAAGAACTCAATATTGCCGCAGCAGAAATGCGCTTTCAGGAACTACAAAAGACATTTTTTGATAGAGTTGGAATAATACACGGAAAACTAACTCAAGAGCAGAAAGATCAAGTGATGTTTTCCTTCAAGAGGAATGAATTTTCTCTGCTTGTTGCAACTACTGTGATAGAAGTTGGCATAGATGTACCAGATGCAACTATTATGATTATAGAGAATGCAGAGCAGTTCGGGTTATCGCAATTACATCAGTTGAGAGGTAGAGTAGGACGAGGAAATAAACCGTCTTTTTGTGTACTGTTATATGACAATCTCAGTAAAAGTTCGTATTCAAAGTTAAAGATTATGTGTGAGTCACAAGATGGATTTTATATTGCTGAAAAGGATATGATGCTGAGGGGTAGCGGAGACATTCTAGGCACAAAACAATCAGGGTGCATGGAGTTTAAATTTGCTGATTTATATGAGGACAGAGAATTGCTCAACCTTGCATATAATAGTGCAAAAGGTACAATAGCTAATTTTGAATTACTGCTTGATATATTTGAATATAGAAGTAGACTACATTTTTCAAAATTTCAGTAATCTTCCAAGCCATAACCTTCATGAGTAGAAATTCCTTGACAGACGGGAGTATTTAACAAACCATATGCGTCAAGTTAAGGAAAAATAAGAGTGAAGAAGAAGTTTTTACCATAAGAATAAATTGTGCAGAGTTAATAGCAGGCCCTGTAAACAAAATGTTAGCAGGTCAAATTAATCAAGGGCAGGAAGTATAAAAATGGAAAAAAAGCGGTAAATTAGCCTAATGACAATAAATATATATATAGAAGGTACAGTTTTAAAGAGCACAAAAGGAATACACAGTAAAAGCGAGAAGAAGTTGAGAATATGTATGGAAGCAGTGTGGAGAAGTGGCTGCCAATGATCAAAAATTTACCACAATTACAGAAATATACACAAGAGGTTTAAAAGGTGATGCAAAAAGGGAATTTTGGCAAAATGACTTAAGTATGCACAACAAGATTTGCATAATTGATGATCAGATGTCATTCATGCTCAGCCTATATATAGAAAAAATTCTCAAGCTCAAGAGGGCTTAGGGTGGAACTAAAATTCATGGACTTGTTGACGCACGTAATTAATTTCTTTTTTTTAAGTTAATTAATGTTAACAAGCCACGTCTGCCTGTAATCATGTTAATACCAAAATATAATGTAAGAGAAGAAATGGGCAGTGCTATGCAACAATTTTTGTTTCTTTCTAACCATGCTTCCATATGAAAAACATATGACATAAAAAGGAAAACAAAAAGCTAAGAACCTTGACGCGCTTTACATCTTGGCTTTACCTTATTTATAATATAAACCTTACCACCCCTTTTCACAACTTTACAATTTTTATCTCTGTTACGATGAGATTTTAGTGACCCTTTAACTTTCATATCTACAGTAAGAATAGAACTACCTTACATTATGATCACTGACAGAGAGTTAGTCAATTGATAAATTTTTCACATTTTATTAAAATACTGTATAATTGTTGCTGATACTTCTTCGATTGACCTTTGCGTGACATCAATAATTGGCCAGTTATTTTGCTTAAAGAACTCCTCTGCTTCTTTAATTTCCTTTTCTACTTTTCTAGGGTCAGCATATATATTATTACCTTCATTATTAATTGAAGTCAGTCTATTTTTGCGTATTTCTATTAGCCTTCTTACGTCTATTGTTACTCCTATAGTCAGTTTATTTTTTAATTTTGCTAAGTCGACGTAAAAGGGTATCTCGCTAACAAAAGGAACATTTGCAACTTTATAGCCTCGGTAAGCTAAATACATACTGGTGGGAGATTTTGATGTGCGTGAAACTCCAACCAAAATTATATCGGCTTTATCAATATCTTGAATATTTTGTCCATCATCATGATTAATGGTATAGTTTATTGCCTCAATGCGCTGAAAATATTCGTTATTTATCTCAGCATGTAAGTCAAGTTTTTCGTCTTTTTCAATTTCAAGATAGGATGAGATTTCCCTAATAATGTGTGATAATATCGCTCTGTAGGGAATTTTTAGCTTTATACAATTATTTTTTAGATATTTTCTTAGCTCATCATTAGTAATAGTGCATATAACAAAATTATGCTCATCACTTTTTCTATTAATTTCCTCTAAAATTTTGTCAATCTGCTCTTCTCCTTTTACGAAAGACCAAACATATTCGATCGTTTCTACAGAACGAAAGTGTTTCAGAGCTGATTTTGCAACTGATATAACAGTTTCACCACTTGAATCTGACACTAAGTGTAGGTTAAGCTTTTTAAGGGTCATCAACGTTATACTAAAAATAATAGCAAGCAATCTGCTACTGAAATTGTGCTAATTTATTATACTACGTAAATATAGAAAAACTATCTTGTTGATAAAACTCAAACTAATTGATAAATTCTTAACACAATTATTCTCAAAACGAATGTTTTTATTAAAGCCTACAAATTTCACTTCTTTTGCTAAAAAAGCTCTACCTTGGCTTGGGGTTATTTGTTTCGCATGTTTTTTAATTGGAATGTTCTTGGCATTATTCTTCTCCCCAGGAGATTATAAACAAGGAGAAATTGTACGAATTATGTATCTTCATGTGCCTTCTGCATGGCTTGCTCTTGGAATATACGGACTCATTGCATCACTCAGTTTCATTTCGTTGGTATGGAATAATAGTGTTGCTAGTGTCTTAGCACATGCCGCTGCTCCTGCAGGGACAGTCTTTTCGGCAATATGCTTAATCACAGGTAGCGTCTGGGGAAAAGGAACATGGGGTACTTGGTGGGTATGGGATGCAAGGCTTACTTCAATGCTGATTTTGTTTTTTCTGTATGTTGGTTATCTTTCATTGTGGAGCGCTTTTGATAATCAAGCAAGAGCAGAGAAATCATCAGCAGTATTTGCCATTTTTAGTGCTATAAATATTCCCATAGTAAAATTTTCTGTGAATTTATGGTCTACTCTTCATCAGCCAGCAAGTATTTTTAGAAAAGGTGGAGTAGCAATAGAAGGTTCTTTACTGCTGCCACTCATTGCAATGTTTATATTTTGTACCACACTTTTTTTAGTAGTGTGGATACTTAATGCCCTTCATTTAATTAATTTGCAGAAGATAAAGAGAGAAATCAGTATGCGGTATTAGGTATGCAGTTCCAGAGTGTAATGTTGTGAACAGCGACAGAGATTAAAATGTAGAGCAATCATCCATTAGCAAGTTCCAGAACTAATTACGTACAAACCACACTTCAAGATTATAGTGATTAATCACATGAAAGTAGAAGAATCATGACTCTCTAAGGTGAACTGTATGCAAAATTAGCAAAGATACGTTAGAAATTGAAAGAAAATTTCTATTGATAGATATGCTATATTTATAATGCAAGTTATTAAATTTTTAATTACTTTAGCTTATAATAGCTCCTAAGTTACCATGAAGTTTCTTGAAATGTGGTTTCTTTTACTCACATTAAATTTGTAGTTTTTTTATTTTAATACAATTTCAATTTTGACTGTAGAGGAGGTTCCGATGTCAAAAAACACCTATAGTGACCAAATTAATAATAGTTATTTATATAACAACAAACTTTTTTATGGTGAAGAGGATATAGATGAGATCACTGAAGGTGAAACTACGACTGAGAAGGAATTTACAAATAGTTCCGTAGTAAAAGAGGATTTTGAACTAGTAGAAAAGAAGCTTACGAAATGTGAAGAGGAAGTTAAGCGAGCAAAAGCAGAGACTGAGTGGTATAAAAAAATAGCTGAAGAATGTAAAAAAGGAAGTGGTACGGGCGAACCTGTTACCGATGAAGGAGAGAATGAAAATGGAGAAATTACATCTCGAAAAGTAACCTCAGATTGTTCCAAGTATGAAAATTGTGGGCCGTATTCTCATTTTTATAAAGTTGATAATAAGATAGGTTGTCAAGGTTTTAGTTCATCTGATTTACTAAAGGAATTATATCCTGAGATGTACAGTAATCCTAAGATTGCAAAATATATAGAAGAGGGAGCAAATGGTAATTATGGTGCAGTAAATTTTAAATTTGCCTTTACAGAGGATCTTAATTCAATATCCTGGCTTGGTAATATAGAATGTGAAAAATGTGTGGATGATCAAATAGAGTTAGCGTGTCAAGAAGAAGAGATTAAGAGTTTCTGTTACCCGAACGTTTACCATAGTAATCCAGAATTCAACAAAAGCTTTTTTTCCAGAGGAGCATGTCCTAATCTCTTTAGAGAGCCCAGTGAAACAAGTGTTGTAAAAGCAAAACAAGTTGCACCATTGATACTTGTTAATACCTTAGGACAAATGATAGATAAAGAGGGTAATAACACTAAAGTATACTATGATGCATTGAAGCGTTATCTAAATGATGATAGTAAAATCAAGGATTGTGGAGATAATCAAAAGTGTAAGGATTATATTCCAATTATGGAGAAAGTTGCATGGAATAGTGATAAGGAAGTACTATTAAAAACTGCTGTTAATAATACGCAAGAAGCAAATCCTTACTATTATGGAAATGAGGATAATTCTACTTCCGTTGAATTTGGTTCTATATAAGGCTGAATTTGTCTAATTTTTTCTACACTAGACACAATTTAGTCGTATCTGAACAAATACATAATCTATATAAAGAGGACGTAGGTACCATCTGTCCTTTTAAGGCATTTATGTCAATGATATGCGTAATCCATGATTTTAAACATGATGATCCTCCTAAGTAATACAAAAAAACTCAGAAAAATGTATATAGCTATGATAGAAGTTATCTATACATAAGTACAATATACTTTAACTAGAGATTATAAATTAATGAAGTTGAAAAGTCTGCAGACGAAGATAGATTTCGAGCTCTAGAATATCTTCACTATCAAAATAACAAAGCTGTCAAAATTTGTCAAGTAATTTTTATCGCAACTGTACAAACATTGCACAGGACAAATTTAAAATGCTGTAAAATGGTGTCTGTTCAGACGCATGTGAAACCAGTGCTTCTTTTCATCCCACTTCCATGCGGCTAAACCCTTTTCATAATCTCCTATCTATCATTTCTTAAACCACTCCCCTGAACGGATACAATTAAATACATTTTTAACATTTTTATAGAAAACTATTAGTATAGATTTGTATGCTGCCCTCATGGCTATTTTAAAATGTTTAATACTCCTTTTCATTATTTCTTGTACACATCTACCTAACAAGCAACATTCTGTTAATATAGACAATTATAAGCACGATTATTCGTTGCAACAATATAATACTCCTTTGAAGAATAACGAACCAGCAATACCAGAAATGATACCTTTACCGGTAGAGTTTCCCGATCTTACAACCAGTAATCAGTTTCTTTCGATTAATGTTGATGAAAAAGTACCAGTAAAGGATTTACTGATTGAGATAGGAAAACTTTCTGACGTTAACTTAGACATAGATCCCAAAATATCAGGTAATATTATTTTAAAGCTAAAAGATAAGAACATAAACGAAGTAATTCAGAATATAGCCAACAGCGCCAAATTGCGTTACTCAATGAATAATGGTGTAATTAGAATTGAACAAGATTTGCCATATGCACAAAATTATTACGTAGACTTCATCAATATTCAACACTCTGCGCAAAGGAGTTTTATCATTGGTAACAATATTACCGACAGTGATGGTGATAGAAACTATATGAAATCTCAATATAGTAGTGATTTATGGAATTCATTAGAAAAAGGCTTAAATGCAATAATGGATGTTAACGGAGTAGATGATGGTGAGTTTCTTTCATCCAACAGAGAAGCTGGTGTCATTATTTTAAATGCTAGAAAAGATATTCACAAAGCTGTTGAAGAATATATTAATAAAGTTAAGAAATTGGCGTCTTCTCAAGTAATGATCGAGGCCAAAATAGTTGAAGTTTTATTAGACGATAAATACCTTTCTGGTATCAACTTAAATGATTTGCATAATGAAACCAAATCTATAACAAATCAAGGTAACTCTATTATTGACCTAGCAATTAACTCTAGTGTGAGTGATTTAGGAGATTTAGTAAAAATTTTAAATAAATTTGGCACTTCAACCGTAATTTCAAGCCCTAGAGTACATGCTATAAATAATCAGCAAGCAATGATTTCATTTACTAAAAACCATATCTATTTTACTTCCGATATACAGAAAGATACCGGAAACTCCAATCATGCCTTAATTACCAAGATGAATAGCACTCCAATAGGTGTGGTGTTAATAATCCACCCAAGCATTAACATTGATACTAATGAAATATTCATGGATATACATCCAACCTTATCAAGAATTAACGATTACACTAAAGACCCAAATATAGAATATGTCGCACAGCAGAATAAAATGAAATTAAATAGTGACATTCCAATTATTGAAACCAGAGAAATGCACTCTACGTTAAAAATTAAGAGCGGCGAAGTTATGGTAATTGGTGGGCTTATAGAGCATAGAAAAGATAACCAAAACTTATTGCATCAAAAGTCAAAAAAACTGGCTAAGACAGTAGAAACCGTCATCTTCCTGAAAGCAACAATCGTACCAACACTTGGTTTATTAGATATAAAAGATAGGAATTTATATATATATTAAACGTATCCGTTCAGGCAATGGCATCAACTTAAGGAAAGATGTTGGGGTTGCTATTATGATAAGAAGAGAGTATCAGAATGATAATTAAGACAGCTTAATCATAAATCTGTTGCGGTAAATTTAAGTTACTTTAGTCATATATTAAAGTTTTTAAACAGGTCTTAGTTTACTTACTTTATTGTTTTCTTTATTATCAAATATTGCTTTAAATAATATGGAGGAGCACATTGTCAGCAATTGCCGTTATTGATTTTGGTTCACAGTTTACACAGCTTATTGCAAGACAAATCAGGGAAATGGGCGTTTACTGTGAAATATTTCCAAGCAATATCGATTTCGAAACAGTATCAAAATTCAATGGATTTATTTTTTCTGGAGGACCGCAATCTGTAAATGACAATTGCTCTGAAGTAAGTGAAGTAGCACATAAAATTATAAAACTTAACGAAACAATAAACACTCCTATACTTGGAATATGTTATGGACAGCAACTCATTTGTCATTATTTCGGGGCAAAGGTAAGAAAAGAATTCAATCAGGAATTTGGCAAAACTAAAATCAAGATACTAAAAGAATCCCCAATTATAAAGGATACTTGGAACGTTAATTCCGAAGTCGATGTGCTAATGAACCATGCAGACAGTGTCGAAACTATACCGCAAGGATTTACTGCTATTGCCTCAGGTATAATAAATCAAACAATCGCAATAATTGCCAACGAACAGCGGAAGATTTACTGTACTCAGTTCCATCCTGAAGTTAAGCCTACGACAAATGGTAGTAAACTTCTCTCTAATTTCTTAGATATTGCAAATTGTGAGAGAGATTGGACAATGAAGTCATTCGTTGAAAAACAGAAGGAAAAAATTCAAAACTTAGTAGGGGAGAAAAAAGTAATTGCTGCAGTAAGTGGGGGGGTTGATTCAAGTGTTGCAGCAGTTCTTACACACAAAGCTATAGGAAAACAATTAAACTGTATTTTTATCGATACTGGGTTATTGCGTAAGAGCCAGACCACTGCTATGTTAAAAGAAATTCCAATAAATTACGTTGATAAATCAAACTTGTTTTTAAGTAGGTTAAAGGGAATAACTGATCCGGAAGAAAAGCGAAAAATTATCGGCAATACTTTTATCGAAGTATTTGAAGAAGAGGCAAAAAAAATAGGTGATGTGGATTTTTTAATGCAAGGCACCATTTACTCTGATGTAGTTGAATCAGGGCACGCTTCAGGAAACACTAGTACAATTAAATCTCATCACAATGTTGGTGGGTTGCCAGAAAAAATGAATCTGAAACTAGTAGAACCTTTACGCTATCTCTTTAAAGATGAAGTAAGGCTGCTTGGCAAAGAAATTGGGCTTTCAGATGAGATAATATTTCAACATCCATTTCCTGGGCCTGGACTTGCAGTGAGGATCATAGGTGAGGTTGATGAAGAAAAGGTACGAATATTGCAAGAAGTAGATGAAATATATATCAACACAATGAAAAATTATGATCTGTATGATAAAATATGGCAGGCTTTTGCTGTACTGTTACCAGTAAAAACTGTGGGAGTTATGGGAGATAATCGTACATACGGATATGTTTGCGCTTTAAGGGCTGTGACTTCATCTGATGGCATGACAGCTGATGCATTTCCATTTGAAAATAAAGATCAACATTCGTTAGTATTTTGGAGGTTTTTGCAAGACGTCAGTAGTATAATTGTTAACAAAGTTTCCGGAGTAAATCGAGTTGTGTATGATTTAACTTCCAAGCCACCAGCAACTATTGAGTGGGAGTAGCAATAATTTCATTCCAGTTTCAGCTACTCGAATCACACCAAAGAGGCTGCTTGCATAACTCAAATTTTAAGGAAAACTATTTAATGTCATTCCAGCGCGTGACGCTGGTTCCTGGATCCCAGTACTGGGATGACAACGAAGTTGAATGACACCACAGAGGCTACTTGAATCTAATTTACTATTCACAATCCCAGTTATTAGCTTGTTTTAATTGACTTTTTATCATTATTATGTAATAATTAAATAATTCTTTTAATATTGAAGATAAAATCATGATAGGAAAGTATAAATTACTGGAAACAGTACTGAAGACGATTGAGGCTAAGGAAGATTTAAATAAAGTAATATAATTCAGAAAATACAAGAAGAACTAAAGGAACAGAATCAAGATCTATATCAAAAGTGGGAGAAAGATCAATTTGGTGTAAATCATGCATTTGATACTCTCCTATACGAAAAGTGGACGTTATTAATTATAGCTGCTGAGAATAATTACAAAAAGACAGTAGAGTTTTTAATCGGAGCAAAAGCAGATGTTAATGCGAAAGATGGGTTTGATCGCACTGCTTTGCACTCTGCTGCTATTCATGGTCACAAAGAGATAGTAGAGGTTTTAATCGGAGCAGAAGCAGATGTTAATGTGAGAGATAAAAGTGGGCACACTGCTTTGCACTTTATTCCTTGCAAAAAGATAGTAGAGGTTTTAATCGGAGCAAAAGCAGATGTTAATGTGAAAGATGGGTTTGATCGCACTGCTTTGCACTGGGCTACTATTTATGCTCGCAAAGAGATAGTAGAGGTTTTACTTGGAGCAGGAGCAGATGTTAATGAAGTAGATGAATATGGAAAGACTCCTTTAGATCATGCTAAGAGTCAAGACGTAGTAAAAGCTCTATTAGACGCAGGAGGAGGCTCTTTTGTAAAAGCGCGTAATAAAGCAAAGATTGCCGGTGGAGTAACTGGATTATTAGGCACTGCTATAGCAGTGGCACTTTTTACAACTGGAATAATTGCAGCTCAGTTGACACCTATCGTTATAGCAGTGGTTGCAGTTACAGCAGCAGCACTGGTAGTTGGTTGTGCTACATATGCATTACTAAAGCCTAGTACTAAAGTTGATGGAGCAGAGAAACCATCTGCCGCCTTAATAAATGGACAGCAAGCACCTACTTGACAGTAGAGCGTGTGACGCACAGCTGTATGAACATTATCTGTAGGATGCCAGTGTCTGGGCACTGGCATCCAGTTAAGTTGGTAAGCATAAAAGTAATGTAAAAATACAATGTTTTTGATGATGGAAAAATGGATCCCAGTGTCAAGCATTGGGATGACACCTTCCTGCTAGAAAATGTTCGCACAGTTGTACGTCACGCACTGATTGGATTTTTGCTTCGTGTAAAATAGTTTCAAGGCTGTATTTTCTTTATTTTGCTTATAGCTTCCACAAGCAATGCAAACATAAATGAAGAATACAAACATGCTTTTGGTAGTTCTATGTGAAGCCCTTCAAGTGTTAGATATACACCGACGAGTAAAATAAATAGAATGGCAATTACTTTTAAGCTTGGGTTGGATTTTATTACCTGAGCGGTATAACTTGATGAAAATAGCATCGCTAGTATGGAAAATGTAAATGCTATGGCAATGATTATCATATTGTGAGTTAATGCTATGGCAGTTAATATCGAATCAACCGAAAAAACTAAATCTATTAATATAATTTGTAGCACAACTAAAAAAAATTGTGATTTAACATTTGCCTTTGTTTTATTCTCCTTATGTACAAAAATGTCGCTCCATAACTCCATAGAGCTTTTAACAATAAGGAATAACCCTCCTGCAATCATAAGTAAATCCTTTACTGAGATATCCAGAGATACAGTGTGAAATATAGGCTTTTGCATTGATAATATATATGATGTAAAAAATAGTATTACAAAACGCATCAATAGCGCCAAGCCAAAACCTATAAGGCGGGCTCTTTCTCTCAGCAGATTTGGCACCTTATCTATTGCTAGAGAAATAAAGATTAAATTGTCTATACCAAGTATAGTTTCAAGTAGCGTAAGTATCAATAAAGTCCAAGCATCAGCTAGCATTTTCATTCCAAAGTCAGATTTTGTACTTTACAATAGATGTGTAAAAATTAAGTAACTTCGCCTAGGTAATTAAAAAATCAGCCTTACCCGAAAAAGGAAGAGAAAAAAGGTCATTTTTATAATAAAAGTACTTTTATAAGAAGAATAATAAAATTAAAAATCTAACTCTCTTTACGAAAATTTTAAATAGATTATAAAATAGTTGTACCATGAAAGTATATGCCTTCTTTGTAGACTAAGATTTTTCTTTAAATTAAGATAGATACATAGTAAAAGGAATTTATGACAAAAGAATCATTAGCAAAAACTGATATAGTGAAAGTTGAAGATCAGAAAGCACCAAAGAGCTTTTTTAAGATACTAGGTGAAGTAGCAAACGCTGTAAGATCATGGGTTGGCAATATTAACCCTGATTTAAGTAGTAGTCGCGATGTCGATAGTTTAGTCTTGAAGATGAACGAATGCTTAAACCCAAAGGGGGGTGAAGTCTCAGCACGTAAGAACACCGTATCTCTTGGTAATTTGTACTTGAGTTTATCAGAGGCAGGTCAAATAAAATTTTTACAAACCCTGGCAGAAAAGTTCAATCCGGATAAAACGAAAATAGATGAAGAAATAAAAGTATATAAGAAAAATCAAGATTCTGAGTCGAGCTATAAGTTTGAACAAGACTTAATAAAAGTCCTTGAATCACCACGCTCTAAAATATTGAAGCAGTTTATCTCCTTACCAGAAGGTCTTAAGTTTATTGTTGATATGCGTTCTGATGTGCTTAAGCTAAAGAACCAATATGAAAATCTAAACCCACTAGAAAATGAATTAAAAAATATACTCTGTACTTTGGTTGATGTTGATCTACTTGATCTTCATCAAATCACCTGGGATTCACCTGCATCATTGTTGGAAAAACTTATAAAATATGAAGCTGTACATAAAATTTCTTCTTGGGGTGACCTAAAAAATAGGCTAGATTCTGATCGTCTCTGTTTTGCTTTCTTTCATTACAAAATACCAAACGAACCTCTAATTTTTGTAGAGGTTGCATTGATGAATGAGATTGCAGATAGTATTCAACACGTTTTGGACGAGTCAGTTCCTTCAAGCATACGCGTCAAGTTAAGGAAATAAAGGTATGAAAGAGATAGAATAATAAGGTATAAGTTCTCCCAGATATACTTTTAGTGAGAGAACCAATGAATAAAATAACTAGCTTATCAAAAAAGCTCAAAGAATTTTTTAATGAAAAAGCAGAGAAAATCTCAATTACAACAAGGTTTATAAAAAGAAAGAGAAAGCTAAAAGGTTCATCATTCGTAAAAGCCATGGTCTTGGGTAATATAGGAGTTGATAATTGTAGCGTAGAAACAATGTGTCAATTACTAAACGAGGACTCGATAGATATAACAAAACAAGGTTTGGATTTTAGATTTACTGAAGAAGCAGTGGAATTTATGAAAAGGATGTATAATGAATCTGTGATTCTCTTTAAAAATATCTTGCAAGTTGATTGCAAAATCTTACAGCAATTTAATAGTGTTAAATTATTGGACAGTAGCTATATTACTCTACCTAACAGTATGGAAGAGATGTATAAAGGTTATGGTACTAGCTACAGTGGCTATGAAAGCAATACTAAGTATGGAATAAAGTTACAATTAGTTTTCGACTACATGAATCAGATAATAGACCAACTTAATTTAACGGAGGGGGTAAGATCAGACCCACTGCCATTAAGTTAAGGGAAAGAGAAGTTAAGATTGGACAAAAAATTTGAAGTGATTGATAATTATGGTAAATACTAGGGTGAATTTTTAAGAAAAGGGAGTCTGAAAAGTGCAAGTTATTTAAAAAAGTAATAATTGCAGGTTATTTTGCAAAGAATGTACTAATGCAATGATACTGAAAAGATATCTTGAATTTAAAACACATGTTTTCTAGCTCTTTTCTGGTAGTTGAGTGAACGAATATCAGATATCTTATGACGATCAACTCTTCTCCCTTTTCTCACCACTAAAGTGTTCATCAAAAATAACTGTGATAGTCGATCCATAATGCAGTCTATGTCTGACTCTGTAGAAAAAATATCAAAGGCTAAGTTTTTAATCGCATTAAATGAGACAGATTTATTGATGCTTTTTTTTAGTTTACTATTCTGTGAGCTCAATGTCTCTTCATCATCTTCTATCATGATACTTTCTAGATTACTGATGAAGATAGTTGACCAAAAATCCTGCTTGATAGTTTCAATACTTTTTCCTGTGAAATTCTCTAAATTTAATCTTCCCTTCAGCCTAGAAAAAAATGTTTCTACTCCCCAGCGCAAGTAATATAATCTCTCAAACTCTTCAACTGTAAAACGTTTCTCATCTAACAGAGATGTTACTAACACTTCAACTTCGCCAGAAGAAAGTATTATTTTGACTAACCTGAATTTCATCTCATCAGGTAATCCTAGCTTTCGTAGCTGTCTTGCTACTTTAATAGGTGCGGTAGACACTACCACCGTACTAGATGGGCTTTCCGGCTTAAACATAGCGTTTATTTCATTGAAAGACGAACTTGAACAGCGAATTATATAATTGATTTTCCTTCCTGTAAGCTCAGCAAGAAATCGATAAGATACGTATCCTCTATCACAGATTAACAAATCGTCTGATTTTATGGATTCAAGCATACCGATTGCTAAATCAACCTCATAGCTGTCACCTCTACTTAGCACAGATTTTATTGCAATATTATTTAGCATATCGTAGCAAACTTCAAAGGTTGCACTTGTATAGTCTTCAAATCTCTGGATTCCATTCCATACTGCTCTTGAGCTAAACTCACCTATTATTTTGTCGCTCTTTGGCAGAATCAGTATTGAAGCATCAAATGCAAGTACTCTGAAGCCATGGTGGGTTTTAAATTCCTGATCTTGGTAGTATAGGGAAACTATATCATCATTTAACTCTGAAAACGCAGTATGTTTTAGCTTCTTTCTTGCTTGAGTAAATGCACTTGCCGTAATTGTATAATCTTTTCTTGTATGCAGAACAAACTCATTAAGCATCACTTGTAATGACTTTACACTCTTTCTAAAAATCAGGAGAAATACATTAACGAAGGGCAGCTTTCTTTTTCGTGAGAAGTCTTTTGAGGATGCTCTGTGTGCGTTTATAAAGTTTAAACTCATCAATTTATTTTTTATAAACATGATTATTCTTTTTTTTACTCATGTCATTACTTCTTTTAATTTGTGAATCTTACCTGATTTTATAATACAGTTCATCACTTTTCCTTAACTTAATGGCAGTGAGATCAGACCAGGGATATAGGAAACATTTAAGTAATATATTAAGCAATGATTTGCTAATATCTGATCTCGGTTATTTTGTGCCAAGTTCTTTTAAACAAATCAATGAAATAGGAGCTTATTTCATAAGTCGTTATAAATCCGATACCAACATATATGATGTAGAAACAAATCAAAAAATGGAGTTATTAGAATGTTTAGAGGATAAGTTATTTTTAGAAAACGAGGTATTGTTAGGAAAAGAAGCAAAAATTAGAGTAAGAATTATATGTCAGAAACTAACTGAAGAACAGTCTATGGCCAGAAGAAGGAAAGCTAATAGATTAGCAAGATCGCAGGGATATACATCCTCTAAAAGAAATCAAAAATTGTTGAACTGGTCAATATTTATAACTAATGTTCCAGAAAATAAAATTAGTGCTGAGCAAGTATTAACGATTTACAGAGTAAGGTGGCAAATTGAGTTATTATTTAAATTGTATAAAAGCCATATCAGGCTTGATAAGCTAAAAGGAAAGCCATGCAGAGTATTATGTGAACTATATGCTAAATTGTGCGCAATTCTTATATTTCACGGCATGGTTGGTTGCACAGAAGTGAAAAAGAATACAGAACTTAGCTTAACAAAGGCATTTATTGAGCTAAAAAGGCGGGTTAGAGAGTTATTTTTAGTATTAACCAAAATTAATAGTTTAAAAGCATTTCTTAAAAAACTCACTATAACTTGGTCGCGATTTTCATTAAAAGACAAACGTAGAAGGGCTAGAGTATCCACTTTAACCTCTCTAAATTTGCTCACAATCTCTTAACTTGACGCGTATGGTAGAAACTACATTGTTGCATTTTGCTGCTAAGAGTGGCTATGAGAACATAGTAATAGCTCTAATTGAATATGGAGCATATGTTGATGCATGGGACAGCGATGGATGCACTCCTTTACATTTTGCTGCTGAATGGAACCACAAAGGCATATTAGATATTTTAATTGACAGTGGAGCAAATGTTAATGCGTGGGACAATGATGTATGTACACCTTTACATCTTGCTGCCGAAGGTGGGAATGAAAGTGTAGTAAGAGCTCTAATTGCATGTGGAGCAGATGTTAACGCGCAGAACAATGATGGACACACTCCTCTACATTTTGCTACTAAGAGTGGCTATGAGAACATAGTAATAGCTCTAATTGAACACGGAGCATATGTCGATGCGTGGGATAATTATAGAAGCACTCCCTTGCATTTTGCTGCTGAAAGTGATAATGAAAACATAGTAAGAACTCTGATTAAACATGGAGCATGTGTTAATGTGTGGGATAGTTGTGGACGCACTCCTTTGCATTTTGCTAGCGATCATGAAAGTATAAGAGATATTTTAATTGAAAGTGGGGCATATGTTAGTAAACAGAACAATAATAGATATGCTCCTTTACACTTTGCTATTGAATGGGGCTGCAAAGATGTGATAAGTTCTTTGTCAGGTAATGCTAGTCCTAGGGCTGAAATGGCAGTAGGAAGAGTGGAACAAATTACACTTGCAGGAAGATTGGAGCTTTTTTAACCAAACTTGCATTTACTGAGATAATTGTTTTGTTATGAATTAAACCAAAAGTTCTGTAATATATTGAAGCTTAAAGATATCTTTAGATATGGAAGTTATTGCAGAAAATAGAAAAGCAAGGTTTGAATACTTTATCTTAGAAGAATTTGAAGCAGGTATGATACTCTTAAGTAGTGAAGTGAAATCACTAAGGGAAAGAAAAGCAAACATTTCTGATGCTTACATTACTGAAAAAAAAGGTGAAATATGGCTAAACAATATGCATATCGCAGAGTATAAAGCTGCAAACCAAAAGAATCACAAGCCAAAAAGAGAACGTAAATTGCTTTTGCATAAAAAAGAGATAAATAAGCTAATTGGTCAAATCAAAACCTCTGGAATAACTGTTGTGCCACTTTCTATCTATTTTAATGATAAAGGGTTGGCAAAAACTAAAATTGCCATTGTGAAAGGAAAAAAACTCTACGATAAGAGAGCAACCATAAAGCAGAGAGAGTGGGAACGTGAGAAAAGTAGATTGTCTAAGAATAATTTGTAGTAAAATATGTCTTTAAGTCCAGTTATTTTTAGCATCGGTCCTGTTTCTATATATTGGTACTCTTTAGCATATGTTTTGGGTATAGTTTTTGCATATTGGTATTTACATAAGCTAGACAATCAAAAAATATTTACTAAGAATTTTTACGATTCGTTATTAACAGCCGTTATTATAGGCATTATCCTTGGAGGTAGGCTTGGGTACGTATTGATATATGATCCAGTTCTCTATATAAGCAATCCTATCGAAATACTAAAGACCTGGGAAGGAGGTATGTCATTTCATGGCGGTGCTATAGGAGTTTTGCTTGCAGTAATAATCTCCTGTAGAAGACATAACATTCCTATATTTTACACACTGGATCTAATTTCTTGTGGAGTTCCGATAGGTTTACTTCTAGGCCGCATAGGTAATTTTATAAATGGAGAGTTATTTGGCAAGGTTACAACTATGCCGTGGGGTATGGTATTTCCAGAAAGTGGTGATAATTTATTGCGCCATCCAAGCCAACTTTATGAGGCATTTTTTGAAGGAGCGCTACTTTTCGTAGTTGTAAATTCACTATTTTTCTTGAACAAAATGAGATTGTATTATGGTGCAACAACTGGAGTTGCAGTTATGTTGTATGGAGTAGCACGTTTTATGGTTGAATTTTTCCGCGAGCCAGACTATCAAATTGGCTATTTATGGTTCAATTTAACTATGGGACAGTTGCTTTCTATACCTATGATTTTGCTGGGAATGCTTATATATTTAGGTGCGTTGAACTTAAGATTTAATACGAAATCTGTTCAATAGAGAAAAGGTAAGTTTAATCGAAAAATATAGTGGAAGTTTATTTATTCCATACTATGTACAATTATGTGAATTTTTTGTCTTGCAGAGAATAAATGTAAGACCAGCAAACCTTCGTTGTATAGCTATAAGAAAAACTTAGTAGCTACTGACCAAATTCATTACTAAGTAGATATTCATTTTCCACCAGAATATTCCTGATTGAGAAGCTACTTTATTAAAACATATTTTTAAATTTTTGCCAAAACCCTGGTTGATTATCATTAACCTTTGTGAAGGCTATGTTTAAACTGTATCTCGGATCATTTGGCATATCATATCTAATATTCAGTATTGAAACTTCGTTTTTATTATGAACAGAAACATCGTCATATGATAACTTTGTCGTGTAGCACTTTATATGCTTTTGCTTATCATATACTATATCACCTGATTCCCCTTCTAGTTCTACAAATTTAGTTTTTTTCTGACATTCTTTTATTTTTATTAGATCCTTGTCTAGTGATATTGAAACCGGTAGTGTATTACCAGCATACTCTTTAGCTAAAAGCTCACTTTGAGGATACATTTTTATTTCCCTTCCAAAATGTGAGTCTATAAAATTATTGCTCCAAAATTTGTCTCCAGAATGTACATATTCGTCAGTAGCATACGGTACACCACCATAATTGCATTGAACTTTGTAATCTCCAACACCATTATTTTGAAAAAAATCATGAATGGCAGCGTAACTATCAGCAGCATCATTTATGTAATCCATTACCTACCCCTTAAAACCTTTTAATTTATTATATCACAAGAAATTACATCTATCAATAAAAAGACTTTTTTTGATATCAAGTATCTAGGGAGTATATTGATAGGATTGTGACATTCGTATTTCCCAGTTCTTCACATACTGCTGGACTAATTCAGGATAATTTTCAATAATTAATAAATTTTCAGCGTTTCCCTTTTCAGCTGTCTTACTGAGGTTAAACGATCCTGTGATGACTGTGCGCCGTAGAAACACGGAAAGTGTTGAAGCTGTGCAGTAGATGAGGGAGGGCCCCTCGGAGCCGGTTTGCAAGAGCAGGCTTCAAACAGCCATAAGCTGCTTTGGTAAAGAGCTAAGGTAGTGAGCGTTATGGAAAAGGCACAATTATGTGTCATGTATGAAATAGAGAGACGAACGCAAGTGAACCACTGATGAAGTGTCGAAAGCGTAGAGACGACGTCAAAACCAGGGGGTAGTCGTTAACCTGGGATGAATCTACTGGGAGCTTGTTTACTGGGTAGGTGGCGTCCGGCATAAAAGTGGCGTGAATCTATTTTAGGCTATTGCATGGAACTACGGGAACCTGTCGTTTCGATGAAAAGGGAGAAGTCCAAAGAGCTGATCTCTGAGGATGAGAGTACCGATGCGAAAAACAGGGGCGGATTAGCTCGTAGTAGCGAAGAAGTTTCTGTAATGGAAATGGAGTGAAGGGGCTAAGTTATTTAGTTTTAATTATTTATCAACCGAAAGGGAGGAGTTAATGAATAAAACAAAGTCTTTTGATATACCGAAGCAACTTATTTGGAGAGCTTATAAACAAGTATCGAAAAATAAAGGTGCAGCAGGTGTAGATGAGGTCTCGATAACAAAGTTTGAAGAAAATCTAAAGGATAATCTATACAAATTATGGAATCGGATGTCATCCGGAAGTTATTTTCCAGAGCCGGTAAAAGCTGTTGCGATACCAAAAGATACAGGAGGGCAAAGAATTTTATGTGTGCCTTCAGTATTCGACAGAATAGCGCAAACAGCAGCTACAATGTATCTTGAGCCGTTAGTAGAACCGAAATTTCACGAAGATTCATATGGTTATAGACCAAATAAGTCTGCGCTGGATGCGGTATACACAGCACGGAAGAGATGTTGGAAAAATGATTGGACGGTAGATCTTGATATATCTGGATTTTTCGACAATCTGGACCACGATTTAGCACTGCAGGCTATCAAGAAACACACAGACTGCAAATGGGTCATACTGTATGTTGAGAGGTGGATGAAAGCCCCCATTCAGCAAGCAGATGGCAGTAGGGTAACAAGGGATAAAGGAGTTCCGCAAGGAGGTTCAATAAGCCCAATCATTTCAAGCATATTTATGCACCATGCGTTTGATATGTGGATGAAACAAAATTATCCAACAGTACCATTTGAAAGATATGTAGATGATGCGATAGTGCACTGCAGAACTAAAAGACAGGCAGGATTTATGAAAGTAATGATTGAAGAAAGATTGGCTAAGTGTAAATTGAAGTTACATCCTGAAAAGACACAGATTGTGTACAGTAAGGATGATGATAGAAAAGAACAATTTCCTAAACAAAGCTTTGATTTTCTAGGTTATACTTTTAGACCTAGAGTAGCAAAGAATAAGATGAGGAATTATTTCATCTCATTTCTACCTGCAATTAGTAACAAAGCCAAGAAGAAGATCAAGAAAACCATAAAGTCATGGAGAATACATCGGATTACATGGACCACACTAGAGGAAATATCGAAGAAAATAGATCCAATAGTCAGAGGCTGGTTTCAGTACTATGGCAGGTTTTATAAATCAGAGATGTATCCATCTCTCAGAAATATAGAGAGATACCTCATAAGATGGGTCAGGACAAAATATAAGAAACTTCGTGATCACGGAAGACTAGCAAAGCAATTTCTAGGAAAAGTGAGAAAGAGGTCTCCAAGTATTTTCTATCATTGGACACTTGGGTTAGGATCAAAAGGCTAAATAATGGGAGCTGTATAAGTCGAGAGGTTTCCGTGCAGTTCTGCGAGAGACTGGTGGGGAAGCTCCGCCGGTCTACTCTCCTTTTGATTATCAACAATTATTACCTTATTATGAGCAATTTTTGGCTTATTATCGATCCAAATCGGTATTCCATTTGAAAACAATTCGCTTATGACACTATATTTTGAATGGAGTTGTGATTTATCTAAGACGACTTTAACATCAACACCACGCTCTTTGGCGTTAATCAAAGATTTTGCAACTGTTCCAAGAGTAAATGTATATTCTTGAACTAAGATAGATTCTTTAGATTGGTCTATCTCGCTGATTATCGGTACAGCACAGTCTTGTTCAGGTGAGAAGCAAACTGTTGCTTTTGGTATCCGTTCAGAGGTGTGGCTTAAGAGACAATAGATAGAAGGTTTTGAAATGGATTTAACTTTTTTTGCCTCCAAGTGAGATACAACGAAATTATCCGCTCAAGGAATCTATTCCCTCGCTCTGACTGTGCAAAATATGAATTCTTACGATAGACAACATAATGCCGTATTTGTCGCTCAACATGATTATTCGTTAATGGAATATTCTCTGGATCATCCAAAAATGTCCACATCATTGGCTCGGATTTTATAATACCCTTTACCGTTCGTGAAGCTCCTTTTGCTTCAAGTATATAAGATATTTTTATCATGCAGTACTGCATAAATCTTCGTAACTCTTTAGCTTGCTTAGTGAACTTTGAAATACTAATTTCATTTTCTGACAAAGCGTTTTTTAATGTAAATAATCCATTAGCTGCATCTTTTAAACAATGGCCAAGTCTCATTACTTCACTATTCCAGCTATGAGATAACCTCTCGAAATTTCTCAATAAGTGAGCCCAACAAATTTGTCGTTTTTCATCACTGAAGTGGTTGTAAACTCCATATCTGTCGGTAATTACCCGATTTTTGTAATCACAAAATGCACTATTCTTTAAAAACTTCATTCCTCTTGTATCTGCTAACTTCATAAGACTTGCTTTATTGTTGGCAAACATCCAGCACCATTCCAATTTACCTTTGTTATAGTGACTGGTTTCATCAATATGCAAAATTTCGCTTGCTTTCATTTCTTCCTCTATTTGTTCATAGGCTTCTTTACATTTTGACGAGACCCTTGCTTCGCTATTGGACACACTACCAACACTTATACTCATGTTAAAGATGTCTTTCATGATATTCGCTATTTCTCGCTTTGAATTCTTATAAAACCCACTTAGTGATGCAACTACTGACTTAACTCTAGGACCAAAGGTATCAGGTGTAACTCCTTCTGGTAATTTGCTACTCCTTCTTTTTCCGCATTTACGACAGCGCCCATGTTCTAGTTGGTATTCCACTACGTAAGGCTTAATTTTTGGGAGATCAACATTCTGGTGAATATAGGGTTTGTTGCATACTGCAATTTCTCCACCACATTCACAAGTATCATGTAATCTTACTCTAATTACTTCATCTGCTTCCATTTTTATCCGATAATTTCCTTTATGACCAACTTGACCCCCTATCTTCCTGCCACCCTCTGACTTATCTTCTGGTGTGTCTTTTTTTATTTTGTACAGCTCTTTTGAACTTGGTAAAGATGAATTCCTTGAGTTCAAGCCAAGTCTCTCTCTTAGTTCAGCATTCTCTATTTCTAAGATTTTATTTTTTTCTTCAAGCTTTGCTACTTTTTGCTCTAAGTTTTTACATAACTCTACAATACTGATCAACAATTGAAGCATCTAGCCTTACCTTACTATCAACATTTTCTGTTATTATTACTTTGATATGTTATGTCAATTCTTTTTTATCCTTACCATACCTCTGAACGGATACTGCTTTTGGGCAAGGCGAGAATGTAGGACCCACATAGTAATACAGAGAAAAACATGCCGACAAAAATAAAAGATATAAAAGCCTCACAAACCACACCTAAATACACGGCGGTAGTCTACATCATAGTTTAATCATCTGTCAACCCATATTCCTTCCACTTCTCTGTAACTTTCTTTATTATTTCCTCGCTCATTTCAATTTTTCTTCCCCATTCTCGTTTGGTTTCAGGTGGAAGTTTGTTTGTTGCATCAAACCCTATTTTACCTCCGAGACCACTTTCAGGGGAAGCAAAATCTAAATAATCAATTGGGGCATTCTCTATCGTAATTGTATCACGCACAGGGTCCATTCTTGTTGACATTGCCCACATCACCTCTTTCCAATCACGTATATTTATATCATAATCAACAACTATAATAAATTTCGTGTATAAGAACTGTTTGAGAAAAGATAGTGTGCCCATAACAATTCTTTTTGCATGCCCTGGATAAGCCTTTTTTATCGACACTACCGCTATTCTATATGAACAACCTTCTGGGGGCAGATAAAAATCTACTATTTCCGGAAACTGATTGATAAGAATCGGCACAAAGATTTCGTTGAGTGCTTCACCAAGAATTGATGGTTCATCAGGTGGTTTGCCAGTAAAAGTGCTGAGATAAATTGGATCTTTGCGCATTGTAATTGCAGTGATGTTAAACTCAGGAAACTGTTCAACAGCATTATAGTAACCGGTATGGTCTCCATATGGCCCTTCATCTTGGTAATTATCCAAACTTACATATCCTTCCAAAACAATTTCTGCATGAGCTGGAACCTGAAGAGGAATAGTTTTACAATTTACAAGCTCAAGTGGTTTTTTTCGCAGCAGCCCGGCAAATTGGTATTCTGATAAAGTCTCCGGCACCGGAGTTACCGCAGCAATAATTGTTGCAGGATCGCTACCAATCACAGCAGCCGCAGGAAACTTCATATTTTGTCCCCTCTCCTTCCACCGTTTATGGTGACCTGCACCACCACGATGTGCAAGCCAGCGCATGAGAGTCGTTTTTTTATTCACAACCTGCATACGATATATTCCAAGATTGAAATTATCTTGCTTGTCTGCTGTTGGTCCTTTTGTTACCACAAGTGGCCAAGTGATAAGCGGTGCAGGCTCGTTTGGCCAGCATGTCTGAATAGGTAGCAAACTAAGATCCACCTCATCCCCAGTTAGCACCACCTCTTGACATGGGGCTTTGCTCACAACTTTGCTCCGCATCGACAATACAACTTTTAGTAGAGGAAACATTTTCACAGCATCTTTGAAGGTTTTTGGCGGCTCAGGTGATCGCAAAAATGCTAGAAGTTTACCCAGATCCCTTAATTCATCAGAATTTATACCAAGTCCGAATGCAATTCTCTCAATAGTACCAAATAAATTCACTAAAACGGGAATTGAATTTTTGCCATTTTCTGTGACAACATTTTCAAAGATGATAGCTGGTCCCTTGTTTGACAAAACCCTACGATGAATTTCTGTCATTTCAAGAATAGTTGAAACTTCTTTTTTAATTCTAATTAGATCTTTTTTTTCTTCTAATGCTCTGATGAAGTCGCGTAAGTTATTGTACATATTTTAAAAATTTTAAGCCTTTTAAGAAGTGCTTTTCCCAGCACAACTCATTCACTTATTATTATAGAGGCTCTAGAAAAATTATTCTCCAATTCGCTTTTTAAGTTTTTATATTCAGCAGTCTTTAATTCTTCATTGGTAATAAAGCTTTTCTTTATGGTTATTAAATTGCTAAATTCGGTTCCATCATTTTTATATTTACAGAACCTATTTACATATAACCAAGGAGAATCTATTTCAAAATTCAAATTTTCACAGTTTTTAATTTTGATATCTTTTATTATCATATGGCTTTCCTTAGTTTTAGGAACACCAATAAAAAGGTCTGACACTTGGTCATAAGCTGTATTGACAACATCATTAAGCCAATTATCTCCTAAATTCAAAGCAGGTCCTAGATTTGTCTTAAAAATCTTATTTTTTTGCTGAAACTCATATTTGATTGTAAGATCTTCTACATTACGTAAAGTAAGGTCAGGCAATTCTAAGAACTTCTTTTCTTCTTCATCAAGATATACCCCACTAATCATATGAAAAACAGAATCCCTTAATTGCTCATTTGAATAATACAATCCAACCCCTGTTAAACCTAGGGCTGCTTCCCCTTGTACGGTAAGCCGGCCATATTCATTTACAACATTATCTTCTATAGTTAATTCACTATGAGATATCACTTTTGAATTTTCACCTTGTACAGCAGGAATCTTTATGTAATCTGCTTCCTCAGAATCCAGTACTAGAGCACTCCTATCAGCAATGTCTGGAAAAATACCCTGTGCCATACTGACAGTGTTAGTTGGATCAATCCAATATATTTTTCCATCTCTATTTATTACTCTGAGCATCACATGATTAAAATTACCCATATTAGGTAATGCTTCAGGATTAGAAGTGCTAGTAGTTCCTCTCATAACTAAAATAGGTTGAACTTTATAACCAAGTTCTTGTAAAATAGCAGCCGTGCTAGCAGAAAAGTCTTTGCAATCCCCAACTTGAGAATCAGCAATTTTCTCCAAATCTCTCGGGAAATATTTTCCTGATACTGTACGCCAGTCTCCCATGTACTGAACTTTTTCATTCAATAAAGAAGTAACAGCATTGATCTTATCTTCATCAGCACTCTCACTGATAGCAGATTCTGCTATAGCTTTAAAAGTTGCAGGAAGTGGCTGATTAATGACGCTATGATACCCAGGGGCTAATTTTTTAGCCAAATCCTCCCATTTAGATAGACTCGACAGTGATACCCAAGTGTTGTGTTTAATATTCAATATTCCATTATGTGGTTCATTTATTGTGTTTTCATAAACTGCTTTCTTTAAAGCAATGCTTATAGAATGTAAACCTTTCTTTTTCTTCTCAGAGATCTCTAGTACTTCTCTTGGATCATTCACTTTAATTTCTAGAGGCAATTCAGAATTTATTTTAGTATTTTCTGCTTGTAAATAATCCCCATAATAAGAAAAGCTCAAGCTATAAAAATTATCAACAGGAACCTTTTTATTAACTCGTTTATACCTTAAATATACTTCTGTACCAATTTCTATTTTAGGAAATGGTATGGTTACTTGCCTTAGCTGATCAAAGCCTTTACCAGGACTAGCCAGTGGCTTATCCTCCATCATATCTTCAGTAACTATATATTCCTCTCCATTATAAGCTGCTTTAGCCTCTAAAACAGTAAAATCTGCACTATCATCATTGTAAACAAGACTGTATAGAGAGAATCTATCACGTCCAGATTCTTTGAGTATTTTTGCTTGAAGTTCTACTTCCGTTTCGTAGGTACCATCTCTATTAACATTAATGTTAACATTAGAAAACTTAACCTCAACAGAAGCATCTTCGTACTTGCTCCACCTTGCTTCAGATGCAGGAGTTACAAAAAATACTAATAATGTTAAGTTAAAAAGAGTTTTTAAAAATTTCATCACAATAACCAGACAAAATACCTACAATCATTTATCCACCATCATTATTAATTTTGGTTTAAAATACTTCTATGCTCATCTGTTATTGTACAAACACTGCAAATTGTAGACAATCGTTATCATACAACCTTTTTAAAATTCAAAGCTACTCAAAACAAATCTTCTAGTGTAATCACATGATGTATCGTATCTTTTAGATATTGATTTTCAGGAGCTCCATTTGCAGCAATTAGTACCCAGAATATCTGTTTCTTTGACTTTGCTCTTTCTCTATAAACCATCTCTTTTCTTTTTAATTGTTCAACAAATTCCTTTGTTACCTGGTAAGGTTTATCGCTATATTTTATTTCACAAAGCATTGTACATCTATCCTCTCTATCGAAAACCAAATCTATTTGTGCACCAAACTCTTTACTATTCTTTTCTGGGTGATGTTGCCAATCCCCACATATGACTCCTATATGTTCTATATCTAGTTTTCTTCTAATTTTATTGGCATGCTTAAAACATACTGCTTCAAATGTTTGCCCTGTCCATGTTAGCCAAGCTGGTTTCTTTATCGCTAACTCCCAATAGTGAGCATCACTTATTATTGCCCTTTTTGTTACTTCTTTAAACGGCTCAATCCATGTCAGATAAAATAATATATATTCATCAACCACCCTATAATATACTCCTCTTTTTCCCTTGTTCAGTGGTAAAAAACCATCAATAAATCCTGCTTCTTCTAAACTCCTTAATTTAGCAGTTAAGCGACCACCTTCCGTCGTTTTAGTTGCTTTTATAAGTTCTTTTCTACTGATTCCTTTTGGCTTTTTTGTAATTGCGCGAATAATGCTTAGATACGCTTCTGGTTCTTCATATAAAGAATGAAATAGCATATCAAACTCATCAAATAATAAACCGTCCTTCTGAAAGCAGATCATATTAATATTTTGTGTTGCTGATAGCCCCTTACTTACTTCTTTGAGATAATGTGGTATTCCTCCCATAGCCATATAGATCTGTAGTATTTGTTGGTGGTTAAGATTAACCCCTAAATATCTCAGATACTCTTTAGCTTCACGTAAGTTAAAAGGCTGCAAAGGTATCCTTGCAGTAATACGATTATGTAATCCCCCCTTACTATAGATTAAGTTTTCCAACATCCAAGAAGCTGCTGAACCACATACAACCAAGATAAGTTTCTTTCGATATGTCCAACGTGTATTCCAAAAATATTCCAATGCTTTGAGAAAACTAGATTTTCTTGCCGCGAGCCATGGCAACTCATCAAAAAATAAAACAACTTGTTCATCTTCATGCGTATTGTGATCAACAGCAAGTGTGAGTTGTTGTAGGGCATCCATCCAGTTTTTAGGCAAAGCCATCCTTGCACCTTTATAAAAAGTATGTGATAACGACTGTGTAAAAATTGTAAGCTGCTCCTGCAGAGTACCATCATTAAGGCCGGTCTGTTCAAATAAAATATCGGCATGCTTACTGAAAAATTGTTTTATTAGATATGTCTTACCCACACGACGCCGACCGTAAATTGCAATAAACTCAGCAGATTGAGAAAGAAGCTTATTTTCTAGAATGGCTATTTCTTCCTCTCTACCAATTATTGGTTCGCTCATATAATTTACCGCCGTGTCTGTCAGCATTATATGCGGCGGTTATAAAATAATCAACTTTTTTACCGCCGCGGTTACAATTGTTATACGTGGCGGTAAGGATTGCTTAAATCTCAAATGCCTTATTATACACACGTTTTCGTTACTTAATATCACCAGATTCTCTGATATAACATATATAAAGTTTGCATTTCTTGATAAAAATGTTTTAACATTGAGCATTTCTTTAATATTTGTATTCTTTAAGTAAGTGTATGTCTAAAATACCATTTTTATTGATTTTTATACTTGCAGTAGCAAGTTTACCAGTAATAAACAATTGGCTTTCACACCGCAGTCAGAACTTAAATGATGATTATATAGGTGAGAGATTGGATAATTACATCAGTAAAAATTTTGATAGAGTTCTAAAAGCTCTCCAGGAAGAGTCAGCTAAAAATAGTTATGCTAATGCAACCAAAAATAAAATTTCTCAGCATAAAAATGAAATATTCGACTCCACTTATCCTTACTCAGGAAATGAAAATAGCAATATCATAGCTGTAGGTTTTTTTGACTATTCTTGTGGATATTGCAAAGCTATAAAGAACGATGTAAAACAATTGATCAATGATGGCAAAATTAAGTATATCTTTAGGGATGCTCCAATACTTGGTAACAATTCTTTAAAGGCAGCAAAAGGTGCTTTAGCAACTTATTTTATCGATAAAGAAAAGTACTTAGATTTTCACTATGCTGCACTAGATCACAGAGGAGAATTTTCAGACGAAACTATATTAGATATAGTAAAAAATATAGGGATCAACGAGAACGATTTTAATAACTCTATGAAAAATAATGCAGACAAAATTGAGCAAATGATAAACAACAGCAAACTTTTAGTAAGGGATCTAGGAGTAGGCGGTACACCTTTTTTGATAATAGGAGATAGTCTTTTTGTAGGAAAAACTGATTTGAATATATTACGCAAAAAAGTGAATGAGTTAAAAGATTAATAAATTTCCTGCTTGACAGCACAAGAGAGTTTAAGTATAGTTAAGATATAGTAAGTAACAATATGTATAGGCTACATATTAGTTCAAGAAAAGTAGGTGATGTTTGCTTGCAACACAGCACGACCTTAAGTAATTAGCCTTCCTAGGCTGATTAATCTATTAAAATACAATCATTATTTTGGAGTTATAACATGAAAAATTTCAACAGAAAACCAATTGCTCTTTTTCGGCAAGCCGAAAAAAGCACAAAATTAAGTAAATTTTTATCTAAGAATCTAAACTCTGTTTATTCTCAAAGGCTAGAAAAACTATTTAAAAAATTTAATGCACAAAAAACAAAAAAAAGTAATTCATTGAATGAGCTAAAGGAAGCTTATCCTAAAAAGCTAAAAATAGGAGCTTCTATATCAGAAGGAGATTGCTTTTTTGACTCCGTGGCTCAAGGATTGAATGAGCTAAATATAAAACCTGGTCATCGTTTTACCGCAAAATCATTAAGAGAAGATTGTGAAAATTATGCTAGAGCAAATGCAAATTCGTGGGTTTATAACAAAATAACAGAAGATGCTGAAGAAGGAGGATATTTTGTAGGTGAAGGAAATTTGGATAGCAAAGTAATAGCGAAGGAAAGAAATAGCGAAGATGAAAAAGGCATATCTGCACAAACAGACTGGTGTAAAGATGAAGAAATAATAACCAAATATACAGAAGAGGAGTTTTTCAGCTGGTTACTAGAGGAATATCGTGAAGATAGAGAAGGGAAGATTTTAGAGATTTTGAAAAGTAGGTATGGCACAGATGATGATTTGTTACTAGACGAATATGAAACAAGTAAAGATAAAGAAGAAGAAATAAGCGAAGATGGAAAAGAAAAAGGAGAAAAAGTTACTATTAAGCCAGATAATTCCAAGTCTTTTTCTAAATATCTAAACAACATTAAAAATATGTCTACAGAAACTAATTCTCTAGCTATATGGGGTCGTCCAGAGATTGAAGGAAAAATGATATGTGAAAAGTACAAAGTGAAAATTGAAGTGATAGCACTAGAAGAAGAACCTATAGGTGGTAGATATATTACTACAGGTGAAGAAGGTGAAGGCGATAAGGTTGTTCGTATAGTGAATTACATGAGGCATTTTGTGCCACTCCTAAGTGAAATTTCTGAAGATATAACAGAAAGTCAACCAGTTTCTAATGAAGAAATCTTTGGTGAGGTGACAGAAGTTCCTGCTTCTGATCAATCAGAGCAAGAAGAACAATATAATATCAGAACTAGCAAATCAGCAATTGTGCAAGATCATGAAACACAAAAAGAGAGAATTGATACCAGCGCTAGTGATCCAATTCATACAGATACAGTAATTACTATTTCTCATCAACAAGGGCAAGAAACACAACAAGAGGCAATAGAAAAGAAATTAATCAATAGTTGTTACAGAAGAGAAGCTATTTATAGCATAGCTGCTGTAATAACAGCTATAGCATTCACAGCATCTGCTATAGCTGCTGTTTTTACTCAACCAATGCCTTTAGCATGTTTTGCTGGAGTGGCTTTAGTTGTTGCATGTATTTGTGCATATCAGTTAACGCAGAGTCATCAAGACATTAACGAACTGAAAGGTAAGGTAGGAGAAAACAACACCTTTACTTTTTTAGAAGAAACGGGATTTAAAATTTATAGCCTGATTGATAAAGCAGCTTCAAAAATTTAAGATCTTTCCTACTTCATCTATATCAACTCAATTTTATTTTTACAGGAGGGCATATGTCATTTACAGAAATTAGATTTCCAGAAAATATATCTTATGGTTCCACTAGAGGACCTGAATTTTCCACTGACGTTGTAACAACTCATAATGGTTGTGAGCAGCGCAATATTAATTGGTCTCGTGCACGTGCCAGGTATAACATAGCTTATGGAGTCAGGTCAAACGAGCAGCTAACAGAACTCATAACATTTTTTCAGGCACGAAAAGGTAAAGCAATAGGATTTCGTTTTAAGGATTGGTCAGACTTTACAGTTATCAATCAAGAAATTGGCATAGGAGACGATAAAAAAACGATCTTTCAACTGATGAAAACTTACATAAGTGGAAAAGACAAGCATATACGAACTATTAAAAAGCCAGTGCATGATACAATAAAAATTTACCTAGATGGTGAAAAGACAGAAAAATATTCAGTGAATTATTCAACTGGAGAAATAGCATTTATGAAACCACCAGCAAAAGGCACAATAATCACCGCAAGCTTCGAATTTGATGTACCAGTACGATTTGATACAGATTACCTAAACGCTTCTATTGATAACTATGGCAGCAATAGCTGGAACAATATTCCCTTGGTGGAAGTGAAATAAAGTTAAAGTATGCTCCATAAAAGTTAAGCGATACTGAGGCTCATATTTAAATGAGCCTTGCACATTTTAAAGTCTATAGCCCATTACAATGTTCCACACTCGAAATTTGAGGAAATTCTAATGTAGTGTTTTCTCTTTCTTGTAAAATAGAAAGTTTTAATAATTCTTTTAGAACTAACTTTACAAGTGTTGTACCATTTTCCTTAAAGAGGTAGTCCATCCTATTGGTTTTCTGTATGTGATTGACAAAATTTCTAGCTTCCTCATTAAAAGCCTCGATTGTGTTGATACAAGATAATACTAAATCCGAGCTATTTATTGCTAAAATTCCATTTACGAAAATATCTAATTTTGTTTTATCTTCAGTCAAATCTTCAGCTAACCTATTTCTAATATCATCATTCTCAAACAAAATGTACTCTAGGTACGAAGCAGACTCAATAAGTATAAAGTCTTCTAAAGGTACTGATTCTAAACATTCGTCAATATAAGTAAGTATTCCAAACTCAGTAATACACCCTTCTTTTCTCACAACATAGCACTTAGGAAGACCACGATACATTGATAGCAAAGAAAAAAGACGTATTATACTTGTACCTCTATCTTTCATTTCCTCGAGAAGCTTTCTATCATTTATTAGTTTGTGCAAAATGTAATCCGTAGCAGGACCTGGTTTACGAAAACGAAACATATTATTTTCTGCAAAAATAGCCTCAGCTAATTCGATAGACTTTTTATCCTCATCTATAAAAGCCTTTTTGTCTCTATTTAACCGTATGATTTTAGCCTTGCTATCGCTGCGTAGTCTAGTTTGCCCTATTAGCCTCTCAAATATTTCTGTCTTCATATATATCTTAATATAGTTAATATTAATATTAACTATATTAACTATTTTAAGAAAAATAAATGAAAATGTTAATAAATATTAAGCTTTTATTAAAAAAGTAAAGTCTTTTTATATTTGTATGAGTATACAAGCAATTTGATTGTTGTGATATATTTTCTATCGCACCCGGCTGCAGTGCCAAATATTAAGAACAATGTTCGCTTTCTAGCTTTCGCTTCAATATCTGTGAGATTGTGCTAGATACCCTGCACAACTTGCTTCAAAATTTCTGCTTGTTGTTGAGCATGGACATTAGCATAACCACATGCAGGAGATGCAGCAGCAGGTCTTGCAATGCACTTAGGTCTTTTTGCTTGAGCATTGAGGCCAGACAATACCTCTTCTATCAATGGGTTGACAAAGAACCATCCTCCCATATTTTTTGGTTCCTCTTGACACCATGTAATTTCAGCGTTCTTATATTTTTCAAGTTCACTGCCTAGTTTATCGGCCGGGAATGGATAAAATTGTTCTAAACGCACTACTGCTATATCGTTTATTTTTTGTGCTTCAAGCATTTCAATTATGTCGTAATAAACTTTACCACTACATATTACAACTTTACGTATTTTATCACTTGCAACTAAACCTTTTCTACACTCTGGAATTACCGTAAGAAATTTTCCTTCAAAGTCAGAAAGGTTAGAAACTGCGCTTTTATGACGCAATAGTGATTTAGGTGTAAACACCACTAAAGGCTTACGAAAATCTCGATTAATTTGTCGGCGTAAAGCATGAAAATAATTCGCAGGAGTAGAGCAATTAACCACCTGCATATTATCCTCTGCACAGAGCTGCAAAAACCTCTCTATACGAGCAGAACTATGCTCAGGCCCCTGCCCTTCATAACCATGAGGCAAAAGTAAAACTAGACCACTTGACCGCAACCACTTTGTTTCTGCAGATGAGATAAATTGGTCGATCATAATTTGCGCGCCATTTGCAAAATCACCGAACTGCCCTTCCCAGAGCACAAGTGAATAAGGAGAATCAAGGCTATATCCATATTCAAAACCCATCACAGCATACTCAGATAGTGCGCTATCTATAACTTCAAAGCGAGCTTGCTTCTCACTTATGTTGTTCAGTGGAATAAACGTTTCTTCTGTTACTTGATCAACAAGTCTTGAATGACGGTGCGAGAAGGTACCGCGACCAGAATCTTGTCCTGACAAGCGCACTCCTATTCCTTCTTTAAGCAATGACGCGAATGCAAGACTTTCAGCAGTTGCCCAGTCTATGTTGCTACCGGAATTTATACTGTCTATTCTGCCATCAAGTATTCTTCTGACTTTATTATTGAGATTAAAACTACTTGGAATATTGCTATTTATGTGTACACCTAATTTTTTTAGCTCATCTGGTGAAACACCAGAGTCCGTATAATATTCACTCAAATCGTTCAACTTTGCTCTCCTGAGTTTTAACCACACTCCATCAAACCAGTCAGCTTTCTTCGGAGTATAAGTCGTTGACTCAGTAAGGCTTTTATCTAATCTTGTTCTAAATTCGCTGCGTAATTTACTTACTTCATCGCTACCTAGCACTTTCTCTGCAGTCAGCTTCTCTTCGTACAGCGTGCCTGGAGTTTTATGCTTTGATATTGCTTTATACATAAGTGGCTGAGTAAAATTTGGCTCATCGCCTTCATTATGGCCATATTTGCGGTAGCATATTATGTCAATCACCACATCCTTTTTAAATTTCTGCACATACTCCATTCCCAAATTCGCGGCAAAACTCACGGCTTCTGGATTATCTCCATTAACATGAAATATTGGAGCTTCTATTGATTTTGCTACATCAGTACAATAAAAAGAAGAGCGTGCACAACTAGGATTTGCAGTAAAACCAACTTGGTTATTAATGACAATATGCACGATACCACCAACTTTATAACCTTCAATGTTGCTCAAAGTCAGGGTTTCAGCAACCACTCCCTGCCCGATAAAAGCCGCATCACCATGAATTGATATGCCAAGCACAGATCTCGTATTTTGTTTTGCTCTTACTCTTCCAGCTAGAACCGGATTTACCGCCTCAAGGTGAGATGGGTTAGGACATAAACTTAAGTGTATTTTTTTACCACCAGCAAGTGCTCGATCAGAAGAGTAACCAAGGTGATATTTGACATCACCAGACACCTCAAGACCACTTGGATATGCAAGGTTGCCTTGAAATTCAGACAGCATTGCCGCATAATCTTTTCCCATCACTTTGGTTAGAACATTAAGCCGTCCTCGGTGGGCCATACCAAGAACTATTTCTTCAATACCAAAAGCTGCAGAATCACTAATAACTCTTTCAATTGCAACAATGGCTGACTCCCCACCTTCGATAGAAAAACGCTTATATCCAGGAAATTTCATATGGAGAAATTGCTCGAACATCTCAGATTCAATCAAGTGCCTTAGTATTTCTTTTTTATCCTGAGGGCTTAGCGTATAGACCTGATTTTCAATTTTCTCCTGCAGCCAAACTCTTTCCTCATAAGAGGAAATATGCATAAATTCAAAACCGATATTCTTGCAGTAAATATCTCTGTAGATTCTAGTGTCACTTGTAGGAGAAAGATTCAAGTATTTTTGATAATCTATTTCCTTATTTACATTCGGTGATAATGGATTTAAGTCTGCAAAAAAGTGACTATAAGATCTGAAAAAATTTGCTAAATCATCAGCATCTACCTTGGCTTCATTCTGTGCTCTGCAGGGTTCTGCTTTATTCATTTCTAAATTGCTTGAAAAAATCCTATTCCAATCCTCCCCGATTGATTTATCGCCCTGCAGATAACGGCTATACATTTCTTCTACAAATTCTGCATTATCACCATAAAGGCAGCTTAGACTTAGCATAATCACTACAAAAGATATCAAATACTTATAAGTATAACTTAAGTTTTTTAAAAAAGAACTCCTTTAGTTTCTAATTATTAAGTTATACAAACACTGTAATCCGAGTTTTCCAGAAAGGGTGTCATTCTAGACTGACATCTAATCTTTCCATAAATGCTGTATTTCAACATAAAACAACTATACTCATCAACTTGTGCTCAATCATAATTCCTAGGTTCCAGTGTTAGCTACTTGTTTTTTGGATTTCTATACTATTGCTGATTGAAGATTATTGAAATTTTTTTGCACATTAAGGAACGCAAGCGTTTATGAGTCAGAGGATAAGTCATATAACATTTACTCGGTCTTAATACTTTGAATTTATATTTAAGTAAACGATAAACAGTAATTGGTATGAGTGATCTATTTAAAAGTGACAATTATGATAAAAATCTCAATTCTTTGATAAGAGTCATAAAGCTGAAGGATACAAAAAAAATTAATGAACAATATGATGAAACACTGAAAGATTTATCTCAAGCTCTGAAGAATTTTACAAACAACGCAAAAGATGTAGCCAAATTTGTTATATATAGCGACTTGAATAATTATGTAGAACCTTTGAGCACAAAGCCACTCGGTTTTATTGGAACATTAAAAGGGATATTAGATAGAGTCTTGGGAAAAGATATTCCAACTAATGATAATGACATAAAAAATTTTGTTGGTGATGAATTATCAGGTTTCACTATAGAAAAAGCAGCCGAATACACAAATATTTTAAGTACAATTAATCTATTCAAGAAAGGACTTAAAGAAATTTTAGATTCGAAACAGAGTGGAAAAGGCAATAAAGCACATAAATCATACGAAGTAAGCACGGAAAATAAAACGACATCAAAGCAGAAGGAAGATACTCCTAAGCTGCAAGAAGGAAAACAGCCGGTAGGAAAATTAGTTATGAAGAGAATAAAACGGCCAACAACAGCACCTCCGCCACCTCCTACTGCCTCAAAAAAGGTACACTTTAAACCAGAAATAGAGAATGTATCTCCTGAAGATTCAGGCTATGAAAGTTCATTAAGTGAAGAGTCTGGACATGAGGAAATATCAAATTATCAAGAGAAAAGTAGTAAATCTTCAACAAAAGATTCGGAAGACTCAAAGTTAGCTAAAAAGGAGCCAACTCACAAAACGAAACCTAAGAAAAATGCAGGAACAAGAAGAGGATATAAAAAGAGACAGGCTCCAGAGCCACCAGCGCTAAACGCTACCAATCAAGAAATTAGGCAAGAAACTAAAGAAGATAAATCTGAAATACTGTCAAATCCTAAAAGGCTAGATATTGTTGATCAACAAGTGAGCACGAAACCAATAATAGTAGAAGTGACTTCGCAAAAATCAGCTGAAAGTAAACCAATCCTGAAAAAATCTGCTGATAAAGCAGCATCAGAAGTAAAAGCGGTTATTATAAAAGAAAAAGTAAATAGCAAGAAGGACGGTAGAGTAAAGTCAATAGTAGGAAAATTTGAGCAAAATCAAGTTGCTAAGAGCAAAGCCACCCCTGCAACACAAGCAGATATCGGTATGAAGAAAGATCCTGCACCATCGCAAGAAACTGCCTCCCAATCTCACTCATTTCCGGTAGGAAATAAAAGATCTAAAATGAACCCCATAACAGCAAAGTCCGATTCTAAACTTCCGGTTAGTAAAAAACCTCTTCTCACTCATGTTAGTGTAAAGAAAATAGCTGCACGATTTGAAAGCCATGGGAAGAAATAGTTGTAACCTATTGAACAAACCCTATAATATCCTTGATCTTTTTTATATTGTTATTTGCAATCTCTGCTGCTTTTTCTGTACCTTCTTTTAATATTTTATGTAAATGGAGCTGATCCTTCAAAAGACCGTTCAACTTCTCACGTATGGGTGATATAACACTGATGATTAAGCCAGCCAACTCTTTTTTAAAGTGTTTCATATCATGTTTATTCACTTCTTCACACACTTTTTCCACATTTAAATCACTAAGCACTGAATAAATGTTTACCAAATTGTTTACTTCTGGACGGCACTTTAAAGTAGCAAAATCAAAGCCTAGAATTGAATCTGTTTTTGCTTTTTCTATTTTCTTGACAATTAAGTCATTTGTATCGTTAAGGTTAATGCATGAATATTCTGAAGGATCAGATTTGCTCATCTTGCTTGCTCCATCTCTTAAGCTCATTATCCTTGATGTACAATCCAAAGTTAAGATTTCAGGTATGATGAAATGACTACATTTATAATGATTGTTAAAAGCTGATGCAATATCACGTGCAAGTTCTAAATGCTGTTTTTGATCATCGCCAACAGGAACATATTTAGTTTGATACAGCAATATATCCGCAGCCATAAGTACTGGGTAGCTATATAACCCAAGAGAAGCTTTTTGTCTATCGCTTCCAGCCTTATCTTTAAATTGAGTCATACGATTAAGCCAACCAATTGGTGTATAGCACCCTAGCAGCCAGCCCAATTCTGCATGACCACTAACTGCGGATTGATTGAAAATAATCGACTTTTCCGGATCTATTCCACATGCAATATAAGTTGCTGCTGCTTTAAAAATATTATTTTTTAATTCATTTGCGGGAAGCTTATTTGCTGTGATTGCATGCAGATCAACAACACAAAAAAGAGATTTATATTTATCCTGTAAGCCTATCCACTGCTTAATTGCACCAAGATAATTGCCCAAGTGTAATACTCCACTTGGCTGAATACCTGAGAAGACAACTTCTTCCATACCTTGAGTGTTTTATTAGTTACTTTCGCAATCAGCAGATTTTTTAGAAAGAATAACCATTGCAGGACGAAGCAACCTATTTTTAATTGTATAACCAGTTTGTAGTACTTCTACAATAGTGCCAGGCTCTTTTTCATTATCTTCTCTTTCCACAACAGCTTGATGTAAATTGCTGTCAAAAGAGTTACCTATTGGATCTATTTCTTCTATTCCATGTTTTTTTAGATCACTCACAATCTTTTGGTGCGCCACTTTTATTCCTTCATGAATAGGATCATCATCTTTCAAGTTTTCCATTGCTTTTTTTAAATTGTCACAAGAGTCGATCATATCACGTGCAAATTTTGTGACTGCATAATCACTTGCATCGCTAATTTGCTTTTGCATTATACGTTTAACGTTTTCATTATCCGCAACAGCGCGACGTAAATGATCTTCAAGCTGAACTGCACGTTCTTTTAATATATTAAGCTCTTCACTTAAATCACCTGTTTGCTGATCTTCTTGATCATCCCCTTTTCGTTTACTGACCATATCTGCAAATTTCTTTTTTTTCTCTCTATTACTATCTGACATATCATTCACCCTTACAAACTTAATAAATATATAACAATCAATCTAAAAATATCAAGCGTTAGCTATCCTTGTCTTTCTATGCTTGCATTTAAAAAGTCAATCAAAGTAGTTTTGTAAAGAGAATCAGAAAAAGTATCAATATTACTTTGCGCCATATTAATATAGTGTTTAGCTTCTTCCATAGAAACATGAATGGCATTATGATGATTAATATATTGTAATGCTTGGTCAAAATTGTGTCTAGCTGAAGAAAAAGATTTCTCCCAGAATTTTTGTTCTGATGGGCTGCCTTTTTCATATGCTATAATAGAAGGTAAAGTAACTTTACCTTCAAAGAAATCTTTTCCAAGTTGCTTTCCTAAAGTGCCTTGATTAGCAGTATAATCTAGCACGTCATCAATTATTTGGAATGCCATACCAAAATTAAACCCGAAATTCCTTAGCCTCTCTGTTTCGTCACTTGTGGCTCCAGATACTACTGATGCAGCCTCGCAGCATGCAGAAAATAAAGATGCTGTCTTTTCTCCAATGATATTAAAATAATTTTTCCTAATTGTGTTAGGGTCAAAACGCGTTGTCATCTGCTTTATCTCACCCTTGACAAGCAAATTAGATGCCTTAGATAAAATAGAGAGAACACTTAAATTCCCACATTCTATAAGCCATCTAAATGCTAAGGTCAATAATAGATCACCAACTAAAATGCTTGATTTATTCCCCCAAATTTTATTTGCTGTTGCAACTCCATGGCGTGCCTTACTTTCATCAAGCACATCATCATGAAGTAAAGTAGCGTTGTGTATAAATTCTACCGATGCAGCAATGTTGATCCTACTCTCTCCAGAGTCATTCAGCATTTTACAAATAATAAAAATGAGCTTAGGCCTTATCTTTTTTCCTCCTGAATTAATAAGATGAGATGTAATATCGGTAGCAAGCTTAATACCTTCATCATTGACATTTTTGAAGATAAAGTCATTCATAGCCAATAAATCAGAAGATACAATATCATCTAATTTACTACTTTTTGTTAAATCAGTGTTTAGCATTTAATAGGACTTATGCTTCTTGCCCTTGTACTTTCTCAACTTTTTTCTTTTCTATTTTTTTCGATTCTGTTTCTAAATCTACTATGCCTTTTTTAATGAACCACATTACCCTTTCAGTTGCTTGCGCTCCTACACTTAGCCAATGTTTTAATCTATCAGCTTTTACCACAACACGATTTTTATTGTCTTTTGGCAACATTGGATCATATTGTCCTATTCTCTCAATAAAGCGCCCATCTCTTGGTGCTCGTGAATCGGCTACAACTATCCTATAAAAAGGACGTTTCTTTGCCCCAAACCTTGCTAACCTTATTTTAACTGCCATGTCAACCTTTATTCATATATTAATTACAATTTAAATACAATAAACAGCTCAAGTCAAACTAATTGTACCTCTTTTACCTAAAAATACAATATAGCCCCCTCCAATCACTCATAAAAGGAAGATAATAAACTTTTTTATATATCATCAATCATAGCATGATTAACTTCTACTCTATACTTTGATTTTAGATAGCTAATTAACTGTTCCTTTAGCGATATCATCACACGTTTTCCGGTATCAAGCATGTTTAATTTACCATTTGATGAATGCATTTCTTTTAGAACGCCTATTATAATTTCATTATTGTATTGAATAGGATCTGTTACCGAATTAGTTGTTTTCATATTGAAAATCTCTTCTATGAAAGAAAAAGGGTAGTTTTGTTCATAGCGTTGTATTTGCTGGCCTTTAACCAATTTTATACCTTGCATTTCTTCCAAATCTGTCTTTTCTCTTAGTTGAACTGCTACTTCTTGTCCCATTTTAAACATTCTTTCTTTTATAAATTCACTACGCCAAAGCTTTATGGCTGATTCCCTACTTTCTTCAAAATTTTGTAATTTAGGAGGAACGATATCACTGATTTTCACACCAACAACAGTATCTCCAACACCCTTAAAATAACTCTTCTGATCTTTCTCGCGTGAAAAAATGAAAGAAATGAAATCACTGGAATTTCCTACTTCATTACCACTTTGGTCTTTCCCACTAGCATCTACTGGACCAATGGTTTGTATAGGTAAATTGTAATTATTGGAGATTTCTTCAATCGTTGCACCATTGTATATCTTATAATTCACTTGATTTATGAAATCATTGACTTTTTCAAAAGACTTTTGATTGGTTAAAACTGACCTTATGTCTTTTTTTAAATCAACCAAGTCTTCATCAGAGATTTGATGTATGCTTTCTACCTTTATTACGTGCCATCCAAAATTGCTTGTTAAAACTTCACTTACTTCACCTGTTTTGAGAGCAAATACCTTTTCTCTCATATTTTCAGGTAAGAAATCCTTAGTTATATTATTTACTCTGGTTTCATCGAGTTTCACTTTATTAAACTCTTCTATTATTTGTTCAAAGCTTGCTTTACTTTCTTCAAGTGCTCTTCTTGCTATTTCAGCTTTTTCTTTGGTAGGAAATATCACATTGAATATGTCTCTTTGATTTTTAAGTTCCTGATGTTCTATTATACTATCAACCTCTTCATCTGAAATTCTGATTTGATCTTCAAAATATTTTTGATCCAGAGAAATGTATTGCGCAGTTCGATACTCAGGGTAATAAAAATTGGACTTATTTCTTTCATAAAAATCAAGTAAGGCTTGATCATCTGGTTCAGGAACGTCTGTAATTGCATTCTCAGTTATTTTAACAATATCAACTACTCTAGTTTGGTAGCGATTTTTGTATATCTGCTCATCAACACTCTCACCAAAAGTTATCGGATAATTATCTTTAAATAACGAAGTCATGAACATCATTGCAGGCAGGATTTTCTCTAGTTTTTCTATATATTCCTTTTCTGTTATATGCAGGCTATTTAGAGTTTGATGGAATTTATTATGGTCAAATTCTCCTTTATCGTCCTGAAAGTACTTGGTATTTTTTATATGGCTTTTGATAGATTCTTCTCCAACTTTTAATCCAAGTTCGCTAATTAGGTTAAACAATAGTTTTTGCTCTATAAGTGCGTTAAGTAAATCATATTTCAGCTTTTTTACTTGTTCTTTACTTACATCAGATCCAGAAATTTGCTTTTCATAATTTTGATATAGTAATTTATATTCATCTGATGTTATAACTTCCTTTCCTACTTTAGCTAATTCTTTCCTTTCATCATCATTTGATAAAAGATTGCCAATCCCCATAAAGATTAATAAGCAAACTAAAAGGAGAACGATTGCCTTGGTAAAAAAATTTCTAATACTCATTGTAAACTCAGTTAACTAACACTTAAATTTAGAATAGCAATAATTTAATATTTGTAAATCTATTAACAAATTAGCTAATATATGTAATATTGTAGTGTATTAAATTGAATGGAAGCTTATATTAACCTAAGAGCCTGTAAGTGATCTCTGAATATGGTAAGATGAGGTATAGTTGACATGAGGTAAAGTATGAGGAATACATATCCAAGTGACATAAGTTGTGAAAAATTCGAAAAGATTAGACTAATTTTAGAAAGCGTGCGAAAGAAAACAAAGCTAAGAAGGTTAGGTTTATATGAGTTATTTTGTGGTGTGCTTTATGTACTAAAAAGTGGCTGTCAATGGCGAATGCTTCCAAAAGAGTTTCCAAGATGGCGAAATTTTTACGATTACTTCAAGAAATGGAGTAAAAAAACGAATGAAGATAGAGAAAGTGTTCTAGAAATTGTCTTAAAAAAAATTGGTTGGAGAGAACAGTGGTCGGAATACCAAAACAAGCTTCTGCATCATTGATGCCCAAAGTGTAAAAAATACCGATACTGCTGAAGAAAAAGGTTATGATGCTGGCAAGAAAATTTCAGTAATAAAGCGTCATATCGCAGTTGATACACAAGGTTTGACACACGCAATTCATATAACAACGGCAGAAATAACTGATCGTAGCAGTGCTTTGACAATGGTTAAAAATGCTAAAGAAAGTCTCTCTGAAGTTAAAAACATACTGGTTGATGCAGGCTACACTGGAGAAAATTTTGCAACACAGATGAAAGTAACTATTGGTGCAACTGTTGAGGTGAAGCACCTTTGCTGTATTGCCAAAAAGATGGGTTGTTGAGAGATCTTCTTTTGCCTGGTTGGAAAAATGTAGGCGACTTTGGAAAAATTGCGAGCGTAAACTTAATACTAGCCTACAAATTTGCTTTTACTTCTTTCCTCCTCAAAAGATTATGAACAGGTTCTTTGATGATAGAGGGTTTATTTCTAATAGTCTTTATGTTGATGTGACAATATTTGGTACTTTATCATTGTTAGCACTGCTAGCTACTGAGATATTTAGTCCTACATTTTCAAAAGGTTGTGAAATATACACTGAAAAACACATGAAAGATTTATTAGAGGAAGATCCAAGAGATAGAGTGCAAAAGGAGACTGATCTGTTAGGACGGTATGATCCACTAAGGCTATTAATGCCGATAATTATGCCTCTTGTTAGAAAGTGTTTTACAGAAGTGGCAAGCGAATTTGCTGAAAGGAATTTTGATGAGGTAAAAACTGATATGTCTGATGTTAATACTGAAGGACTACCTCATCCTCGAGCAATTGAATTTGCACAGCAAACAGTATAGTATAAGCTTTTAGCTCTATGCATGGACTCAAAAAAAGTAGAATTAATATTTGAAAAATTTCAACAGTCAAATCCTGCGCCAAAAATAGAGCTAAATTATACCAATCATTTTACGTTATTAGTTGCAATAGTTCTGTCAGCGCGGACGACCGATATAAGTGTTAATAAAATTACAAAGGAGCTATTTAGTATCGCTGATACGCCAGAAAAAATGTTGAATCTTGGGCAAAGTGAGCTGAGAAAATGCATAAGCAGTATTGGTTTATATAATTCCAAAGCAAAAAATATAATCGGGCTCAGTAAAATATTGATTGAGAGGTACAATAGCAAAGTGCCTACTAATTTCGATGATTTGGTATCTTTACCAGGGGTTGGGAGAAAGAGCGCTAATGTGTTCTTAAATTCAGGGCTTGGTATTCCAACATTGGCAGTTGATACTCACGTTTTTAGAGTGAGCAATAGAGTTGGGCTTGTGAAAGAAAAAGATGTACTTAAAACAGAGCAGTCTCTTTTGAATGTAGTGCCAAAAAAATACCTACTTTATGCTCATCATTGGCTAGTTTTGCATGGTAGATATGTTTGCAAAGCGCAAAAACCTTCGTGTGAAACATGCATAATTCATGATTTATGTGAGTTTGAATGCAAGAGGTATAAAGTCTAGCACAACACCTCGATATTTCTTACTTTTATCATCCAAGTAGCTGATCTCTATGATGGTGTCATCCGAGTAGCTGAAACTGGGATGACAATGAAGCGCTACTTGATGACGCCTCTGTGCACTGCCGTTATAAAGCTGCTACTTTGATGAATAAAATGATGTCATTCCAGAGCATGGAGCTGTAATCCAGTTCTTATTACCTGATATGCTCATTTGACAGTTAAGTCTTCTCTACCCCGATTTGCATAACACCTTCGCTCATGGTTAAAAGATACCGAGGCAGTAGAGTGTATTAGTTTTTGCAAGCTGTTATTTTGCTATGGATTGCTGTAATGGCATCATCTATTTTATTGTTATCACAGCCTGTTTGGGCAAGTTCGGCATTTCCACCGCAATCCCTTCTGGTTACAGTAGATACTAGCTCTTTTGCATTGATCTTATTAGTTAAATCTTTACTTACTTTGACAATCAAAACTGTTTTATCCTTTTCTGTTACCATGAAGGCTATTACAGTTTTCGGTTTTTGTTGCTGTAGAGCAAATTCCCTTATTATACTTCCTGGAACGTTATTGAAAGTGTGGCTTACGAAATTTATTCCATTTATTTCGGTACTTTTTACAGTTTCTACACTGATAAGCTTTTTATAAAGATTTTTTATTTTGACTTCAAATTCTTTGCGCTCCTGGCTTAAAATATTGAGTCGACTTATTATTTCATTTACTGGTGCTTTTACGCATTCTGCAACTTTTTTTAAGCTAATTTCGTTATTGCGTACATAATTAATTGCTTCTTGACCGGTTAAAGCTTCAATTCTTCTTACTCGAGATGCAACGGAACATTCTGCTGCTATCTTAAACAAACCAATTTCTCCGGTACGCTCCACGTGTGTACCACCACATAATTCTTTTGAATCTCCAATTTTTACAACCCTAACATTATCACCATATTTTTCACCAAATAAGGCCATCGCTCCTTCGTCTATTGCCTCATCCATACCTTGAACTTTTGTGGACGTAGAAAGATTTTCTCTGATTAGAGAGTTTACTATATCTTCTACTGAAGACAGCTGATCCTGAGTGACTGGCTTATTGTGACTAAAGTCAAATCTTAGTCTATTTGGTGCGACTAGAGAACCTTTTTGAGTAACGTGATCACCTAAGATTTTTCTGAGTGCAAAGTGTAGAAGATGTGTAGCTGAATGATTTCTTCTTAAGTCTTGTCTTCTTTTTTTGTTAATACTAGCTGTAACTGTGTTACCTTTACAAATTGAGCCGACGCACCTGTGCAAATACAAGTCATTAATCTTGTTGGTATTTTCGACTGTTACCATACTTCCATCAGACTGTATAAGATTTCCAATATCTCCCACTTGTCCACCTGACTCTCCATAAAAAGGTGTTTTATCAAGTATAATAGTTATCTTTTCTCCTTCTTTTGCAGAATCAATTACTTCATTTTTAGAGGAAATTATTGCGAGTACTGTTGCATCCTTTACTTCATCACGTTCATAACCAACAAATTCCGTTTTGCCAAACTGATCGATTAAATTAAACCATACTTGTTCAACAGATTTTTCACCAGATCCAGTCCAATTAGCACGTGCTCTTTCTTTTTGCTCTTTCATTGCATTATCAAAACCTTTTTGGTCAAAATTTATTTTCCTTTCTTTCAAAATATCAAGTGTGATATCCAAAGGAAATCCATAAGTGTCATATAGTTTGAATGCTGATTCTCCAGATAGAGTGTCACCTGATTTTAAATCTGCAGTGAATTTGTCCAAGAGATTAATGCCTTTCATTAAAGTGTCTTTAAAGTTTTCTTCCTCTGATTTTAACGTTGTTTCTATTAAGCTTTTAGCTCTGATTAGCTCTGGATAAGCATCTCCCATATAAGCCAAACTTGTGCCATCTATGAGTGCAGGAAAAACAAGGTTCAATAGAGAATCATTATATCCAAGTAGGTGGATATAACGTACTGCTCTCCTGATCAATCTGCGTAGTACATAATTTCTTCCTTCATTTCCAGGAAGCACTCCTTCTGCGATGAGAAATGCAGCTGCACGAAGGTGATCTGCGATAATCTTATGAGCTACTTTATTTTCCGTATTTCCACAGTACTCTTGCGATTTACTTACCAGAGCAGAAAATAGGTCAATATCATAGTTATCATGAACGTTCTGCATAACAGCTGCTATTCTTTCAAGGCCCATTCCGGTATCGATGCATTTTTTTGGTAATTTTTGTAAATTACCTTCTTCATCTTTATTAAATTCCATGAACACCAGGTTCCAAATTTCAACAATTCTGTCGTCTTCATGTAAAGCGGAATTTCCATGATCGTAAAAGATTTCAGAACATGGGCCACATGGACCAGTATTGCCCATGCTCCAAAAGTTATCATCTGTTGTAATTCTTATGATTTTATCATCTGAAAAGCCACTTATCTTACGCCAAATTTCATATGCTTCATCATCAGTGTGGTAAACAGTTATGGATAGTCTGTTTTTATCAAGAGACAATTCTTCAGTAATAAATTTCCACGCAAATTCTATCGCAGTTTCTTTAAAGTAATCACCAAAGCTAAAATTTCCGAGCATTTCAAAAAATGTGTGATGCCGAGATGTATAGCCAACATTTTCAAGATCATTGTGTTTACCACCTGCTCTGAGACACTTTTGACTTGAGACGGCACGTTTCATTTCAGTTTTTTGCGTGCCGGTAAAGATGTTTTTGAACTGTACCATACCAGCATTTGTAAACATGAGTGTTGGATCATGCTCTGGAATCAAAGGAGAAGAAGGAACTTGCTCGTGATTATTATTTACAAAAAATTTTATAAATCTTTCTCTAATTTCGTTTAGCTTCATCGTTTTTACTGAGGTTATCTATGCATAATAAGTTGTAACAGAAGTAAAATCAATTTATCAATCTAAATATTAATATATATATTACTTAGTATAATAAAAGTAACTTTTACATAAAAATTTTAATAAAAAGATATAGGTTTAAATATTTTATCCACCAACATAGAGAAGTATTTGTTAATTCAAATAATATTTTTGTTAATTAATTTAAGGAGTGTGAAATGCCAAAAAAATTCCAAAACACTAAGAATAGGATGCGAAAGAGAGAAACAACAAATAAGCAGGAGATGAATGGTCCAACAATTAGAATTGTATCTGACTTGGAAAGTATAGAGCAAAACAGAAGGGTAGAATTTTTAATTAAAGGAGAGAATTTAACAGTAAAAGACCTCTCTATATCTTCTAGAGCAGCTGAGATAGGCTTGGTTACAGGAATAGTAAATTCAATAGACATTCCTCAAGCAATTCGTGAATCGACAATAGATGGAATTATTTTAGATCTTAAGAGTGGAGAAATAGAAAAAGGTAAAGAATATAATTATAGAGAATTTAAGAAAATATATCTAAAAAACCTTGTAGATGAATTGGGTAAGGATAGTTCAAAAAAGCTAAAAGAAAGAACTGATGAAAATAGCCAATTGAGAGAATCTACTACTGAAGAAATTGATTATCAGATGCAGGAAGATGTAACTATCGAATCAGCTTCTTTAACAAAACAAGAATTCGATTTTGCATCAAGCAAAGTAACTACTAAAGAGATTAATGACGTAATAAATGAAATAGAAGAATCAAATTCTAGTTATGGAATTACTCCTGAAGATATAAGTAGTGTTTCCCGTTTTGATAGTAATTCACAAGAAGTGTTAGATCATTCTATATTTAATAGCACAGATGTGGAAGGGCCTAAATTACCCGAAATAAATGGAGGACAGTATATAGGAATAGCAGGGATTGCTGGTGGTATATTGGGTGGAGTGCTAGCAGTAGCTTTTGCAGGATTAGGATACTTTGTATGGCATAGAAAAAATAGGGAAGGTAGCTACGATGTTGAAAAAGCGATGAAAAACCTTCCTGAACAAGCTCAACTTGAGCATTCCGGATCTACATCAGAAATAGAATCTTTGCTCAGCAATGCTACATCGGTAGCACATCTATCTTCTCAGATTAGTGTCGAGTAAAATTCCAGAGTTTGATGGCACAACAGTGCCATCAACTTAGCTCTTACAGCACTTATATGCTCTAGAACCAAAGGAGAAGAAATTTTCCTATCTTACAAAAAATTTTATAACTCTTTCTCTAATTTTATATCGTTTTTACTAAGGTATAATAAATTGCAATGAGAAATTCAGATATTAATATATGTATTATTTAGTATAATAAAAATATAAAAATCTTAGTGAAAAGATGTGGACTTAAATAATTTATCTTTTATACATAAGGAAATATTGGTCAGCTTGGGGGTAATATATGTCAAGAAGATTTAAAAATACTGTAGGAAAAAAAAGATCAATCAATAAGGAAAAAAGGAATAGATGGATTAGTATTGAATCAGAATTGCGAGATGTAGAACAAAACAGAACAATATATTTTCTATTGGGAGGAGGTGATTTAAAACTTAAGTATGTATGTATGCTTGACGATACATCTTATCGTATTCTTGTTGCTGAAGGAGAAATAGTGCATGCAGAAAATCCAAAAGTGATGATTGATGATATTGTTTCTGATCTCAAGAGTGGGAAAATAAGAAGTTATAAAAGATATAATGCAAAAGAGTTTTATGAAAAGTATCTCAAAGAGTTTTTGAGTAATGAGAACTTGCAAAAGCTGGAAGCTGGTGATATTGAAAATACAACAACAGAACTACCAAACTTAAAACAAGTAATGGAAGAAATGAAAAAATCAAACGCTAGCAATGGAATTACAGTGCGAAATATAGAAAGTGTTCAAAATACGACGAATATTTTGGGTAATCCTATGATTCATGATACAAACTTGAGAGGGTTTAAATTATTGGAAACACCTTCAAACGAGAAAAATAATATAGTGTTCACAGTAGGTATGTTAGCAGTAGCAGTAGCTTTGGTAGCAGCTATCGCAGCAGCTGTACCATTTAAATGTTGGTTTTATAATAGAAAAAATAAAAGCCATAGTAGTGCTAAGGAAGAAACTCCATCTAGTTATTTATTAAGTGCAATAACTTTAGAAAGTGGAACTAATTCTATTCGTTAGCCAAAATATTGCAAAAATAGAATTTGTTTATTTCACAGTTTCCTCATTTAATAATTTTTATGCTCTAATTATTATACTTAATTTATCATTACCTGTTGCGTAAACAGGATGAGAATCTTCAATAATCTACATCCTTTAGTAAGAAAAAATCAATACATTCACGATAAATTTACCTCATATCTGTGTTTTATATGTGGAATTTCGAATGGAAAATTATGCAGGCAAAGAAAGAAGAATAGTGAATATAGTTACTCAACATTGGAGTGATATAAAAGGATCAGATAGAGAATGGCCAGAAAGACATGAAATAGACACTGCAGAAATCATGGAGTCATGGCAGCATTGTTTTATCATTGAAGTTAAAGATCGAGGTTATATTTGTGAAAATGCAGGAGAAAAAGCTATTGAATTCTATGGTTTTGAAAAAAAGATGTACATCGATGATAAGTATGCAATTGATGCACCATTTTTGCGGCTATATAAAATAGATGCAGTTATTGATAAACTTGAGACTGTAATAGAGAGTAAATGCTCAATTAACGAAGAGGAAGAAAGTGAAAGTGTTAAAATGAGGCAAGTATTGCTACCAATTGGGAATGAAGAAGGTATAACACATATACTGGGTGTGATTACATTCAAGCTGCTTTAAAATACAATTTTAATTTGATTCTTTAATAAAATTATCTATACTCATACTTAATTACTAATAAAGAACTAAATAGTGGTGTTTGTAAATTTGTTTAGAATATGACGAAAATAAAATTAAAAACCAAATCTTCTGTCAAAAAGCGCTTTCACCTTACAGCTAAGGGTAAAGTCATCTCTACTCAATCAGGTAAAAGACATGGTATGGTAAAGAGAAGTAAATCTAATATTCGTAATCAGCGTGGTACGACGATTCTTAGTAAATCTGACTCGCGTATAGTTAAGCTTTATATGCCTTATGGTATTTAACAAAATGGAGGTAAAATAAAAATGGCTCGAGTAAAACGTGGAGTCACTACTCATGCTCGTCATAAAAAAATATTAAAACTAGCAAAGGGTTATAGAGGACGGGCAAAAAATTGTTATAGAATTGCATTACAAAGAGTTGAAAAAGCACTCCAATATGCTTACAGAGACAGAAGAACCTGTAAACGTGATTTTCGTGGTTTGTGGATAATACGTATTAATGCAGCAGTAAGAGAACATGGACTTACTTACGGTAGATTTATGCATGGTCTTAAACTTGCTGAAATTGATTTAAATAGGAAAATTCTTGCTGAGATGGCTGTTAATCATAAGGATGATTTTGCTAAATTAATAGAAATTGTAAATAGTAAGTTAGCTTAAAGCAAAAACACCATGAGAATTATTTTCATGGGGTCGCCGGGGTTTGCTGTTGGTACGTTAAACTTACTATTGAAATTACAGAGTGAAATAGTAGCAGTATATACCAAAGCTCCAAAACCTTCTGGACGTGGGCAGAGGTTAACAAAATCCCCAGTACACATCATTGCTGAAAAAAGTGACATAGAGGTATGTACTCCTGCCTCTTTAAAATCTTCGATAGAGCAAGAAAAGTTTGGAAATTTTAAGCCAGACGTTGCAGTTGTTGCTGCGTATGGATTGATACTTCCAAAAGAAATTTTAAATATTCCCAAATATGGTTGTATTAATATTCATCCATCATTGCTGCCTAGGTGGCGCGGTGCAGCTCCGATACAGCACACAATTTTAGCCGGAGATCAAGAAACCGGAGTTAGCATTATGCAGCTAGATGAAGGATTAGATTCTGGCCCTATTTTAAAACAGAAAAAATTTCTTATTGAAAAAAGCGATAATTATAAGACGTTGTATGATAAATTGTCTGAATTAGGTAGTGATTTACTGCTGAAAGTACTAAACGAAATTGAAAAGCAAGTTCCCTTAAAACAGAGCGATAACGATGCGTGCTATGCTGACAAAGTAAAAGACTATAAAATTTACGCAAGTGACGCCTGTGAAATTGCTTATAGAAAGGTTAAAGCATTTTATCCAAAAGCATTCATTAAGGTAGAGAATAAACGTATCAAGATACTTGATGCTGAATTTGAAGCCTTCACTTCAGGACAAGGTGAGATCATTAATGATAATATGCATATAAGTTTAAAAGGTGGTACTTTAATTCCTAAAGTTGTACAAATGGAAGGAAGAAATCCTTGCGATATTAAAGATTTTGTTCGTGGCTTAAAATCAAGTTTAACAAAAAAATTTATAGAATAGACTACTTTGAAGGGAGGGTGAGGAGAGCTAAAGCAACTTCTACAATTTGGTATTCCGCTGCTTGTTAGCGGAATCTACAACAAGATACCGCGTTTTGGTGTACGAACATTGCAATTTGCAGGTAATTTGAGTAGTAGATGGTGTCATTCCAGTTCTTGACACTGGAATCCAGTTTCTATTGTACAGCCACCTGGTGTGCTCATTTAAAGTGAAGTTTTCTGGATCCCAGTGTCTGGGCACTGGGATGACAGTGCGCCGTAGAAACACGGAAAGTGTTGAAGCTGTGCAGTAGATGAGGGAGGGCCCCTCGGAGCCGGTTTGCAAGAGCAGGCTTCAAACAGCCATAAGCTGCTTTGGTAAAGAGCTAAGGTAGTGAGCGTTATGGAAAAGGCACAATTATGTGTCATGTATGAAATAGAGAGACGAACGCAAGTGAACCACTGATGAAGTGTCGAAAGCGTAGAGACGACGTCAAAACCAGGGGGTAGTCGTTAACCTGGGATGAATCTACTGGGAGCTTGTTTACTGGGTAGGTGGCGTCCGGCATAAAAGTGGCGTGAATCTATTTTAGGCTATTGCATGGAACTACGGGAACCTGTCGTTTCGATGAAAAGGGAGAAGTCCAAAGAGCTGATCTCTGAGGATGAGAGTACCGATGCGAAAAACAGGGGCGGATTAGCTCGTAGTAGCGAAGAAGTTTCTGTAATGGAAATGGAGTGAAGGGGCTAAGTTATTTAGTTTTAATTATTTATCAACCGAAAGGGAGGAGTTAATGAATAAAACAAAGTCTTTTGATATACCGAAGCAACTTATTTGGAGAGCTTATAAACAAGTATCGAAAAATAAAGGTGCAGCAGGTGTAGATGAGGTCTCGATAACAAAGTTTGAAGAAAATCTAAAGGATAATCTATACAAATTATGGAATCGGATGTCATCCGGAAGTTATTTTCCAGAGCCGGTAAAAGCTGTTGCGATACCAAAAGATACAGGAGGGCAAAGAATTTTATGTGTGCCTTCAGTATTCGACAGAATAGCGCAAACAGCAGCTACAATGTATCTTGAGCCGTTAGTAGAACCGAAATTTCACGAAGATTCATATGGTTATAGACCAAATAAGTCTGCGCTGGATGCGGTATACACAGCACGGAAGAGATGTTGGAAAAATGATTGGACGGTAGATCTTGATATATCTGGATTTTTCGACAATCTGGACCACGATTTAGCACTGCAGGCTATCAAGAAACACACAGACTGCAAATGGGTCATACTGTATGTTGAGAGGTGGATGAAAGCCCCCATTCAGCAAGCAGATGGCAGTAGGGTAACAAGGGATAAAGGAGTTCCGCAAGGAGGTTCAATAAGCCCAATCATTTCAAGCATATTTATGCACCATGCGTTTGATATGTGGATGAAACAAAATTATCCAACAGTACCATTTGAAAGATATGTAGATGATGCGATAGTGCACTGCAGAACTAAAAGACAGGCAGGATTTATGAAAGTAATGATTGAAGAAAGATTGGCTAAGTGTAAATTGAAGTTACATCCTGAAAAGACACAGATTGTGTACAGTAAGGATGATGATAGAAAAGAACAATTTCCTAAACAAAGCTTTGATTTTCTAGGTTATACTTTTAGACCTAGAGTAGCAAAGAATAAGATGAGGAATTATTTCATCTCATTTCTACCTGCAATTAGTAACAAAGCCAAGAAGAAGATCAAGAAAACCATAAAGTCATGGAGAATACATCGGATTACATGGACCACACTAGAGGAAATATCGAAGAAAATAGATCCAATAGTCAGAGGCTGGTTTCAGTACTATGGCAGGTTTTATAAATCAGAGATGTATCCATCTCTCAGAAATATAGAGAGATACCTCATAAGATGGGTCAGGACAAAATATAAGAAACTTCGTGATCACGGAAGACTAGCAAAGCAATTTCTAGGAAAAGTGAGAAAGAGGTCTCCAAGTATTTTCTATCATTGGACACTTGGGTTAGGATCAAAAGGCTAAATAATGGGAGCTGTATAAGTCGAGAGGTTTCCGTGCAGTTCTGCGAGAGACTGGTGGGGAAGCTCCGCCGGTCTACTCTCCTCTTTCTTGGTCTCTTGTATCACAATGTTCGTACAGCCATACGCGTCAAGTTAAGAGATTGTGAGCAAATTTAGAGAGGTTAAAGTGGATACTCTAGCCCTTCTACGTTTGTCTTTTAATGAAAATCGCGACCAAGTTATAGTGAGTTTTTTAAGAAATGCTTTTAAACTATTAATTTTGGTTAATACTAAAAATAACTCTCTAACCCGCCTTTTTAGCTCAATAAATGCCTTTGTTAAGCTAAGTTCTGTATTCTTTTTCACTTCTGTGCAACCAACCATGCCGTGAAATATAAGAATTGCGCACAATTTAGCATATAGTTCACATAATACTCTGCATGGCTTTCCTTTTAGCTTATCAAGCCTGATATGGCTTTTATACAATTTAAATAATAACTCAATTTGCCACCTTACTCTGTAAATCGTTAATACTTGCTCAGCACTAATTTTATTTTCTGGAACATTAGTTATAAATATTGACCAGTTCAACAATTTTTGATTTCTTTTAGAGGATGTATATCCCTGCGATCTTGCTAATCTATTAGCTTTCCTTCTTCTGGCCATAGACTGTTCTTCAGTTAGTTTCTGACATATAATTCTTACTCTAATTTTTGCTTCTTTTCCTAACAATACCTCGTTTTCTAAAAATAACTTATCCTCTAAACATTCTAATAACTCCATTTTTTGATTTGTTTCTACATCATATATGTTGGTATCGGATTTATAACGACTTATGAAATAAGCTCCTATTTCATTGATTTGTTTAAAAGAACTTGGCACAAAATAACCGAGATCAGATATTAGCAAATCATTGCTTAATATATTACTTAAATGTTTCCTATATCCCTGGTCTGATCTCACTGCCATTAAGTTAAGGAAAAGTGATGAACTGTATTATAAAATCAGGTAAGATTCACAAATTAAAAGAAGTAATGACATGAGTAAAAAAAAGAATAATCATGTTTATAAAAAATAAATTGATGAGTTTAAACTTTATAAACGCACACAGAGCATCCTCAAAAGACTTCTCACGAAAAAGAAAGCTGCCCTTCGTTAATGTATTTCTCCTGATTTTTAGAAAGAGTGTAAAGTCATTACAAGTGATGCTTAATGAGTTTGTTCTGCATACAAGAAAAGATTATACAATTACGGCAAGTGCATTTACTCAAGCAAGAAAGAAGCTAAAACATACTGCGTTTTCAGAGTTAAATGATGATATAGTTTCCCTATACTACCAAGATCAGGAATTTAAAACCCACCATGGCTTCAGAGTACTTGCATTTGATGCTTCAATACTGATTCTGCCAAAGAGCGACAAAATAATAGGTGAGTTTAGCTCAAGAGCAGTATGGAATGGAATCCAGAGATTTGAAGACTATACAAGTGCAACCTTTGAAGTTTGTTACGATGTGCTAAATAATATTGCAATAAAATCTGTGCTAAGTAGAGGTGACAGCTATGAGGTTGATTTAGCAATCGGTATGCTTGAATCCATAAAATCAGACGATTTGTTAATCTGTGATAGAGGATACGTATCTTATCGATTTCTTGCTGAGCTTACAGGAAGGAAAATCAATTATATAATTCGCTGTTCAAGTTCGTCTTTCAATGAAATAAACGCTATGTTTAAGCCGGAAAGCCCATCTAGTACGGTGGTAGTGTCTACCGCACCTATTAAAGTAGCAAGACAGCTACGAAAGCTAGGATTACCTGATGAGATGAAATTCAGGTTAGTCAAAATAATACTTTCTTCTGGCGAAGTTGAAGTGTTAGTAACATCTCTGTTAGATGAGAAACGTTTTACAGTTGAAGAGTTTGAGAGATTATATTACTTGCGCTGGGGAGTAGAAACATTTTTTTCTAGGCTGAAGGGAAGATTAAATTTAGAGAATTTCACAGGAAAAAGTATTGAAACTATTGTAAGTTAAAAATGTGATATAAAGGAAACAAGAGGGAAGATAACTCTAATCACTATAGGAATAGAGTTATCACGGGTGTGTGCGACCGGTGAAACAATTGGTATTACAACCGTATTGATCAAGGTACACTAGCCCTATCTCTCGATACGTTTGAATAGTTGCGTGGGACATATGTATGCACCCGTTTACAATCTTAAATTAATTAAACTATCGAGGTTATCATGATTACATCTTATCAAAATTTTATAGGCATTGATATCGGAAAATTTAAAAATGTTGTTGCAGTTCACAATCAGAAAAACGCTGTTACATTTAACAATAATACTGCTGGTTGGCAACAATTGTTTAAAGAGTTTTCAAATATCTTACCTGATTCTTTAGTAACTTTGGAGAACACAGGAAAGTACGAACTTGGCTTAGCACATTTTCTTGTTGATAAGAATATTGCTGTACATCGAGCTAATACTCGCAAAGTAAAAAGCTTTACCTTATCTCATGGAACTTTAGCAAAGTCTGATCAATCAGATGCAAAAGCTATTGCTCAATATGGATTTGAACGCTATAGTACTCTACCTCTATTTGTACCTATGTCAAAGGAACAAACAACTTTAGCTGCACTTTGCCAACGTCGTGATGATCTTACGCAAATGAGAACTCAAGAGAAATGCAGATTAGAAGCACCTGAAAACAGCTATGTAAAAGAAAGTTGCCAAAAAACTATTGACTTTTTTAACAGTCAGATAAAGGAGCTCAACGATTCCATACAAAAGATTATCGATGAAAATCCAGAGTTACAGAAGCGCCAAAAAATCCTTAGAACAGTGCCAGGAATAGGTCCAAAATTGTCTCAAGACTTTGTATGTCTAATGCCAGAACTTGGCTACTTAAACAAAAAAGAAGTCGCAAGTCTTGCTGGAGTTGCGCCACATCCAAAGGAAAGTGGAAAAACTATTGGCTATCGAAGAATAACAGGTGGTAGAAGCAATGTTCGTACAAAGCTTTTTACAGCTGCGATGGCTGCTACAAGATCTAAATCTGCACTTGGTACTTTTTACTCTGATCTTATTGGTAGAGGTAAAAAGAAGATGGTGGCTATAACAGCTCTAATGCGAAAGATCATAGTAATTGCCAATGCACGACTTAAAGAAGCAATTAATATGAAATAAAAAAGCTGCATAGAAAATAGGTTAATGAATATGTGCGCCCACACAAACTGAAAGCACATATTCATTAATCATAAGATCTAAGCAGTAACAGCTGTTTGATATAAAATTCTTTTTCTGTAATAAATTAGATTTTTTATTGCCGAAAATACATTTTTTAGTTGAGTAGAAATACAAAATTATAAACAAGAGTTGTAATAAAACTAAACTCAAAAAATTAAAAAAAACATAGTTGATCAAGCAGGATTTTTGGTCAACTATCTTCATCAGTAATCTAGAAAGTATCATGATAGAAGATGATGAAGAGACATTGAGCTCACAGAATAGTAAACTAAAAAAAAGCATCAATAAATCTGTCTCATTTAATGCGATTAAAAACTTAGCCTTTGATATTTTTTCTACAGAGTCAGACATAGACTGCATTATGGATCGACTATCACAGTTATTTTTGATGAACACTTTAGTGGTGAGAAAAGGGAGAAGAGTTGATCGTCATAAGATATCTGATATTCGTTCACTCAACTACCAGAAAAGAGCTAGAAAACATGTGTTTTAAATTCAAGATATCTTTTCAGTATCATTGCATTAGTACATTCTTTGCAAAATAACCTGCAATTATTACTTTTTTAAATAACTTGCACTTTTCAGACTCCCTTTTCTTAAAAATTCACCCTAGTATTTACCATAATTATCAATCACTTCAAATTTTTTGTCCAATCTTAACTTCTCTTTCCCTTAACTTAATGGCAGTGGGTCTGATCTTACCCCCTCCGTTAAATTAAGTTGGTCTATTATCTGATTCATGTAGTCGAAAACTAATTGTAACTTTATTCCATACTTAGTATTGCTTTCATAGCCACTGTAGCTAGTACCATAACCTTTATACATCTCTTCCATACTGTTAGGTAGAGTAATATAGCTACTGTCCAATAATTTAACACTATTAAATTGCTGTAAGATTTTGCAATCAACTTGCAAGATATTTTTAAAGAGAATCACAGATTCATTATACATCCTTTTCATAAATTCCACTGCTTCTTCAGTAAATCTAAAATCCAAACCTTGTTTTGTTATATCTATCGAGTCCTCGTTTAGTAATTGACACATTGTTTCTACGCTACAATTATCAACTCCTATATTACCCAAGACCATGGCTTTTACGAATGATGAACCTTTTAGCTTTCTCTTTCTTTTTATAAACCTTGTTGTAATTGAGATTTTCTCTGCTTTTTCATTAAAAAATTCTTTGAGCTTTTTTGATAAGCTAGTTATTTTATTCATTGGTTCTCTCACTAAAAGTATATCTGGGAGAACTTATACCTTATTATTCTATCTCTTTCATACCTTTATTTCCTTAACTTGACGCGTATGGTTCGTACAGCTATGTGCTTGTTAGCGGAATCTACAACGAGATACCGCAGTGGTATGACGTAGTAGCTATATATAGACAAATTTTCTTTTCTTAGATATAATCTTAAGAAACCTTCCATATGAAAATTAAAAGAGCTTTAATATCAGTATACGATAAGACAAATATAATTGAACTTGCATCGTTTTTGATGCAGCAACAAATAGAAATTCTCTCAACAGGGAATACTTATAAAGTGCTATCAGGTGCGGGAATAAAAACGCAAGAAGTTTCAGATTACACACAATTTCCAGAAATACTAGATGGCAGAGTGAAAACTTTACATCCTAAAATTCATGGAGGAATACTCTGTGATCGAAAAAGGCACGAAAAGGAAATGCAGAATCTAGAAATTAAGCCGATAGATCTGCTTATAACTAACTTATATCCATTTTGGAAAACGGTTAATAGCAACTCAAGTGAGAAGCAAATCATAGAACAAATAGATATAGGTGGAGTAGCATTAATTAGAGCTACAGCAAAAAACTTTCATTTCACTTCAGTGATTTCTAGCATTCAAGATTACGAAACACTGAAAGCTGAGATGATCAAAAATAACAATCAGACAACATTAGAATATAGAAAACATCTAGCAACTAAAGCATTTGCTCTGACTGCACAGTATGATTCTAATATTTACAATTGGTTTTTATCACAGGGTAAAAGCAATGAGTTACCAGAGTTTTTTACTTTATATGGATGTAAAGCACAAGGACTCAGATATGGTGAAAATCCTCATCAAAAAGCTGCTTTTTATAGCAATCAATTTAGCAAGTATCCACTGGAGAAAATACATGGAAAAGAGTTGAGCTATAATAATATAGTCGACATAGAGTCTGCACTTAACATAATTTCTGAGTTTCAAGAACCTGCAGCAGTGATAATAAAGCACAATAATCCATGTGGCGCTGCTGTTAGTGATAGTGCTTTAAAAGCATATGAAAAAGCTCTATCATGTGATGAAATAAGCAGTTTTGGTGGAATAGTTGCTTTCAATCGGGAGATAGATTTAAAGCTAGCAGAGAAATTAAACGAGATATTTTTGGAAGTGGTGATAGCACCATCGGTAAACAATGAGGCACTAAAAATTTTACAAAAAAAGAAAAATTTAAGAGTGATTATTCATCAATCTCTTCAGCAAAATGCAAAATATCAAATCAAAAATGTTGTTGGCGGGTTCTTAGTGCAAGAAAATAATAACCATACAGTAAAAGTAGAAGAAATAAACCGAGTGACAGAATGCACTACAACAAAAAAAGAGAAGGAAGATCTTATTTTTGCTTGGAAAATATGTAAACATGTAAAATCCAATGCAATAGTGATAGCAAAAGACGGTTGTGCTATTGGCATCGGTGCAGGACAAACAAGCAGAATAGATAGTGTGAATATTGCAGTAAAAAAAGCAGGTGAAAAATGTAAAGGCGCAGCGCTTGCTTCAGATGCATTTTTTCCATTTCCAGATAGTATAGTAGAAAGTGCAAAGCATGGAATTACAGCTATAATTCAGCCAGGTGGCTCATTGAAAGATCAAGACGTGATAGCAGCTGCAAATGAGAATAAAATTGCCATGTTTTTCACTGATGTTCGTAACTTTCTCCATTAAGCTTTGTATCCTGTCAAAATTATACTCACACAGGGCTTTGTTGCATAGCAGCTTATAGGTATGAAAATTGTAGTAAATTTATGTAGTTACTTTAAACTCAACTATACCTATCTGTAATTGTAAGCTGTACTCTTGAGCTCCTGATGCGATTTATAGCAAATCCTAAAATGCCTTGCTGTTTTTCCTTATAGACATTCAGCTTACCTTGTACATTAGTCTATCTGGATGACATTTTACTTTTTCTAGAATATAATAATTCCCTAGAAATTACCCTACTCAATTCTATTGTACCTTGTTTAACATTGAAACATGAGTCTGGAATCTAGAAATTTTTTAAGAACAAAAGTTATTCTAAGTTTTTGTTGGTAAGAAAGACTGGATTACAGCTCCATGCACTGGAATGATATCTAGGTCTAAAGTCTACATAAAAATCGTTTACAATCGGCGTTCAATGTGATAAGTTGAAAGCAGTTTATTCCTCGGTAGCTCAGTGGTAGAGCAGTTGGCTGTTAACCAATTGGTCGCTGGTTCGAATCCGGCCCGGGGAGCACTATTTTATACAATCTGTACATTTCACTTTTAGCCCAAAATTCACTACCTTTTTTTGTCTCTTAAACAGACAAAACATGTGAAGTTATATAGGTTTAAAGCCTTTACTGTCAAAATGCAAAGATGTCTGCGCTTCACTTAGCTTGCTATCCGGCTCCTCTCCTATTTTTCTTTTATTACACCTCTTTTTTAATGAAGGAAGGACATTTTTTGGCAATGTTTCATCAATCATACGCGTCAAGTTAAGAGATTGTGAGCAAATTTAGAGAGGTTAAAGTGGATACTCTAGCCCTTCTACGTTTGTCTTTTAATGAAAATCGCGACCAAGTTATAGTGAGTTTTTTAAGAAATGCTTTTAAACTATTAATTTTGGTTAATACTAAAAATAACTCTCTAACCCGCCTTTTTAGCTCAATAAATGCCTTTGTTAAGCTAAGTTCTGTATTCTTTTTCACTTCTGTGCAACCAACCATGCCGTGAAATATAAGAATTGCGCACAATTTAGCATATAGTTCACATAATACTCTGCATGGCTTTCCTTTTAGCTTATCAAGCCTGATATGGCTTTTATACAATTTAAATAATAACTCAATTTGCCACCTTACTCTGTAAATCGTTAATACTTGCTCAGCACTAATTTTATTTTCTGGAACATTAGTTATAAATATTGACCAGTTCAACAATTTTTGATTTCTTTTAGAGGATGTATATCCCTGCGATCTTGCTAATCTATTAGCTTTCCTTCTTCTGGCCATAGACTGTTCTTCAGTTAGTTTCTGACATATAATTCTTACTCTAATTTTTGCTTCTTTTCCTAACAATACCTCGTTTTCTAAAAATAACTTATCCTCTAAACATTCTAATAACTCCATTTTTTGATTTGTTTCTACATCATATATGTTGGTATCGGATTTATAACGACTTATGAAATAAGCTCCTATTTCATTGATTTGTTTAAAAGAACTTGGCACAAAATAACCGAGATCAGATATTAGCAAATCATTGCTTAATATATTACTTAAATGTTTCCTATATCCCTGGTCTGATCTCACTGCCATTAAGTTAAGGGAAAGAGAAGTTAAGATTGGACAAAAAATTTGAAGTGATTGATAATTATGGTAAATACTAGGGTGAATTTTTAAGAAAAGGGAGTCTGAAAAGTGCAAGTTATTTAAAAAAGTAATAATTGCAGGTTATTTTGCAAAGAATGTACTAATGCAATGATACTGAAAAGATATCTTGAATTTAAAACACATGTTTTCTAGCTCTTTTCTGGTAGTTGAGTGAACGAATATCAGATATCTTATGACGATCAACTCTTCTCCCTTTTCTCACCACTAAAGTGTTCATCAAAAATAACTGTGATAGTCGATCCATAATGCAGTCTATGTCTGACTCTGTAGAAAAAATATCAAAGGCTAAGTTTTTAATCGCATTAAATGAGACAGATTTATTGATGCTTTTTTTTAGTTTACTATTCTGTGAGCTCAATGTCTCTTCATCATCTTCTATCATGATACTTTCTAGATTACTGATGAAGATAGTTGACCAAAAATCCTGCTTGATCAACTATGTTTTTTTTAATTTTTTGAGTTTAGTTTTATTACAACTCTTGTTTATAATTTTGTATTTCTACTCAACTAAAAAATGTATTTTCGGCAATAAAAAATCTAATTTATTACAGAAAAAGAATTTTATATCAAACAGCTGTTACTGCTTAGATCTTATGATTAATGAATATGTGCTTTCAGTTTGTGTGGGCGCACATATTCATTAACCTATTTTCTATGCAGCTTTTTTATTTCATATTAATTGCTTCTTTAAGTCGTGCATTGGCAATTACTATGATCTTTCGCATTAGAGCTGTTATAGCCACCATCTTCTTTTTACCTCTACCAATAAGATCAGAGTAAAAAGTACCAAGTGCAGATTTAGATCTTGTAGCAGCCATCGCAGCTGTAAAAAGCTTTGTACGAACATTGCTTCTACCACCTGTTATTCTTCGATAGCCAATAGTTTTTCCACTTTCCTTTGGATGTGGCGCAACTCCAGCAAGACTTGCGACTTCTTTTTTGTTTAAGTAGCCAAGTTCTGGCATTAGACATACAAAGTCTTGAGACAATTTTGGACCTATTCCTGGCACTGTTCTAAGGATTTTTTGGCGCTTCTGTAACTCTGGATTTTCATCGATAATCTTTTGTATGGAATCGTTGAGCTCCTTTATCTGACTGTTAAAAAAGTCAATAGTTTTTTGGCAACTTTCTTTTACATAGCTGTTTTCAGGTGCTTCTAATCTGCATTTCTCTTGAGTTCTCATTTGCGTAAGATCATCACGACGTTGGCAAAGTGCAGCTAAAGTTGTTTGTTCCTTTGACATAGGTACAAATAGAGGTAGAGTACTATAGCGTTCAAATCCATATTGAGCAATAGCTTTTGCATCTGATTGATCAGACTTTGCTAAAGTTCCATGAGATAAGGTAAAGCTTTTTACTTTGCGAGTATTAGCTCGATGTACAGCAATATTCTTATCAACAAGAAAATGTGCTAAGCCAAGTTCGTACTTTCCTGTGTTCTCCAAAGTTACTAAAGAATCAGGTAAGATATTTGAAAACTCTTTAAACAATTGTTGCCAACCAGCAGTATTATTGTTAAATGTAACAGCGTTTTTCTGATTGTGAACTGCAACAACATTTTTAAATTTTCCGATATCAATGCCTATAAAATTTTGATAAGATGTAATCATGATAACCTCGATAGTTTAATTAATTTAAGATTGTAAACGGGTGCATACATATGTCCCACGCAACTATTCAAACGTATCGAGAGATAGGGCTAGTGTACCTTGATCAATACGGTTGTAATACCAATTGTTTCACCGGTCGCACACACCCGTGATAACTCTATTCCTATAGTGATTAGAGTTATCTTCCCTCTTGTTTCCTTTATATCACATTTTTAACTTACAATAGTTTCAATACTTTTTCCTGTGAAATTCTCTAAATTTAATCTTCCCTTCAGCCTAGAAAAAAATGTTTCTACTCCCCAGCGCAAGTAATATAATCTCTCAAACTCTTCAACTGTAAAACGTTTCTCATCTAACAGAGATGTTACTAACACTTCAACTTCGCCAGAAGAAAGTATTATTTTGACTAACCTGAATTTCATCTCATCAGGTAATCCTAGCTTTCGTAGCTGTCTTGCTACTTTAATAGGTGCGGTAGACACTACCACCGTACTAGATGGGCTTTCCGGCTTAAACATAGCGTTTATTTCATTGAAAGACGAACTTGAACAGCGAATTATATAATTGATTTTCCTTCCTGTAAGCTCAGCAAGAAATCGATAAGATACGTATCCTCTATCACAGATTAACAAATCGTCTGATTTTATGGATTCAAGCATACCGATTGCTAAATCAACCTCATAGCTGTCACCTCTACTTAGCACAGATTTTATTGCAATATTATTTAGCACATCGTAACAAACTTCAAAGGTTGCACTTGTATAGTCTTCAAATCTCTGGATTCCATTCCATACTGCTCTTGAGCTAAACTCACCTATTATTTTGTCGCTCTTTGGCAGAATCAGTATTGAAGCATCAAATGCAAGTACTCTGAAGCCATGGTGGGTTTTAAATTCCTGATCTTGGTAGTATAGGGAAACTATATCATCATTTAACTCTGAAAACGCAGTATGTTTTAGCTTCTTTCTTGCTTGAGTAAATGCACTTGCCGTAATTGTATAATCTTTTCTTGTATGCAGAACAAACTCATTAAGCATCACTTGTAATGACTTTACACTCTTTCTAAAAATCAGGAGAAATACATTAACGAAGGGCAGCTTTCTTTTTCGTGAGAAGTCTTTTGAGGATGCTCTGTGTGCGTTTATAAAGTTTAAACTCATCAATTTATTTTTTATAAACATGATTATTCTTTTTTTTACTCATGTCATTACTTCTTTTAATTTGTGAATCTTACCTGATTTTATAATACAGTTCATCACTTTTCCTTAACTTAATGGCAGTGGGTCTGATCTTACCCCCTCCGTTAAATTAAGTTGGTCTATTATCTGATTCATGTAGTCGAAAACTAATTGTAACTTTATTCCATACTTAGTATTGCTTTCATAGCCACTGTAGCTAGTACCATAACCTTTATACATCTCTTCCATACTGTTAGGTAGAGTAATATAGCTACTGTCCAATAATTTAACACTATTAAATTGCTGTAAGATTTTGCAATCAACTTGCAAGATATTTTTAAAGAGAATCACAGATTCATTATACATCCTTTTCATAAATTCCACTGCTTCTTCAGTAAATCTAAAATCCAAACCTTGTTTTGTTATATCTATCGAGTCCTCGTTTAGTAATTGACACATTGTTTCTACGCTACAATTATCAACTCCTATATTACCCAAGACCATGGCTTTTACGAATGATGAACCTTTTAGCTTTCTCTTTCTTTTTATAAACCTTGTTGTAATTGAGATTTTCTCTGCTTTTTCATTAAAAAATTCTTTGAGCTTTTTTGATAAGCTAGTTATTTTATTCATTGGTTCTCTCACTAAAAGTATATCTGGGAGAACTTATACCTTATTATTCTATCTCTTTCATACCTTTATTTCCTTAACTTGACGCGTATGGTAGTTTCTACAGGATCTAGATCACTATGTGTAGTGAATATATGATTGATATTAAATCCACTATCTTCCCACCTCCGTAAATCAATTCTTTCTAATTTTATTTTTATTCGTTCAACTATGTTGTTCTTGCTTAAACCTGAAGTATCATTTATTTCTTCAAGCATTTTTAGAAAATCATCAAGCGTCATAATCTCCACTACTTATTAAAATAACTTGGTTATTATGTTCTTTGACACAAAAATCAAGAACTTTTTATTTTCCTAAAAAATCATTTAAGTTATACTCCAAATCATGAAAGTCAGGCAAAATATTAAGTTTTTTTCTCTATCATTTGTGATTTTGTCTTCTCTATGGATTACATTGTCTGGTTATTTTGAGCCTTTTTTTATTCTCTGTGGAGTATTTTCTTCTGTGTTCACATTGATTATCTTTAAAAGGTTAATTGATGCTGAAAGTGCCCTTAGTCAAATTCTAAATGATAGTGGTAGGCTGTCACTTTATCAGCTTATAAGTTATATACCTTGGCTAATTTACCAAATTATTTTTTCAAGTATTTATGTAACAAAAAAGGTGCTACGATTCAAATCTACAGTTGAGCCAATTGTTATTGTAAGAGAATGCATAGGACATAATGATAAGACCATTGCATTATTTGCTAACTCGGTTACGATTACTCCTGGAACTTTAACTATCAATGTTGAAAAGAAGCAGAAAACATATTTATCTACCATATGTTTGATAGATAAAGATCTTGAAAGTGGCATTTCTGAAATAGAAGGTAAAGTCTTAAAAATGCTACACCTAGTTAAGTAATTGCTTTAAATAAGTTAACAGCGTCTCTGTATTCTCTTCTTAGGCTTTCAAGCATTTCTTTTGGAAGGCTATCAATAACAGTAGAACATAAATAATTGTACAAATCTTCTAGCCTTGATATGTTATTTTTCTTCTTGCTGTTGAATTTGTACGGAAAAATGCCCTCCATAATTTCAATATCAACAACCTTATTTAAAAATGCATTTTCACTTGTTATGCTTATTCTTGTAAGTATAGTATTAATTTCAGGTTCATTACTCGTATAAATATCTGATAATTCTGCCATTTTAATGACGTATAAAGTTACTACTTTTGATAAACAATTATCAGAATATTCACAATTTTTTATTACCTCCCACTGAGTAACCTGAGACTTGCTTGTTTTTGCATTGCTTGGTAATTTATTCATTGAATTTTCTCCATTTAATTCAGTGTAGTAAATTATACTAATACTTTGTTAAATAAATAATAACGCAGCCATAAAAATATGCATTTATTTACCATAAATTGTATAATATTCCTAAAATTAAATGTTAAAGTTACTTCAAACTGAATGATTTCTTTAATTCCATGTTATCCAGCAGTGTAAAATATTGCTACACAATAGTATTTATTCTAAAATAAACTTTCCTTTTGAGCTATTTTATTAATATCCATTCTTACGGCTGCACTAAAATGAAAAAGATAAAACTCGGAATACTAATTTCAGGTAGAGGATCAAACATGCAGGCTTTAATAGAAGCATGTCAAGATCAGAATTTCCCTGCTGAAACTATGTATGTTATCACAAATAATAGTGAAGCTGGAGGCCTTAAAATAGCAAAGCAAGCAGGAGTTTCAGCGTTTGTTGTTGAAGATAAGCCACTTGATACTGATAAAATTCATGAAATACTTGTTCAACATAAGGTTGATTTAATTTGCCTTGCAGGGTTTATGAGAATTCTAAAGGCCAATTTCCTGAATAAATGGCATAACAAAGTTATAAATATTCATCCCTCTTTACTTCCGTCATTTAAGGGCCTAAATGCTCAGGAGCAAGCTCTGAAAGCGGGTGTAAAAATTACAGGATGTACTGTGCATTATGTTACTCCTGAAATTGATGCTGGAGCCATAATCGCTCAAGCTACTGTTCCAGTGTTACCAAATGATGATGTTCACAGTCTCTCAGAGCGCATTCTAGCTGAAGAGCATAAGTGTTATGTAAAAGCAGTAAGATCAATAGCAGAAGGTATTAACTATTGACCTTGAGCGTTTCTTCCAACTTCAACAAAAAATAAATTTTCAGGATTCAGTAAAGAACTTGCCAGCTTGTTTACTTTTTCCAATTGAACATCATTAATGATATTTGCATAATTATTTATATGGTTAATATCACGATCATCTATCTGCATACTATCCAGTAACGTTGCTGTATTCGCATTATTGGATAGAAAAGAGAAGATAAGGTTATTTACTAAACTGGTTTTTGCATCCTTGAATAATTGTTCGTCAATTCCTTCCTTTTTTATTCTGCTAAATGTATCTTTTACTGCTGAGATAGCTCTGCTAGCAGTAGAGCTATCTGTGCTCATAAACCCAAGTATAACATTTCCATGTTTATTGGTAACATTACTTGCACTAATACCATAAGTAATACCTAGATTTTGTCTCAACTCTTTCATTAGTATTGAGTTTAGACTCATGCCACCAAGCGCATTAATCAAAACACTGGCATTATAGTAATTAGGGTCTTCATATGCTATGCCTTTTTGAGCAAAAAGTATTACACTCTGTGGTATATTCATAAAAACGCTCTTACTTTCTGCAGGCCCAAATTCATTTTTTACAGATATCTTCCTAACTTTCGATCTTTTTGATGGTAACTTAGATAAATATTTATCGAGCAGCATACTAACTTCTTCTTTTGTTGCACAACCAACAACACTAATGACGATATTATCCTTAGTAAAACTACGCTTTATGTATGTTAAAACATCGTCTCTAGTAATGCTCATTATAGTGTCTAGAGTTCCATATGGATCTCTTGAGTAAGGATGTTTTTTGAACAACAACGTATCCAACTCTTTTGCAGCAATAAAATAAGGATCTTTTTCAAAATTATTAAAGTTTACTTTGACTTTTTCGAATACTCTATTTAACCCCTCAGGATCAACTTTAGGGCGCATTATAGCATCACTCAGTAGTGAAATTGCATCCTCTAGATTCTCAGATAAAGTGTTTAATGAAACCCTAAATGCTTCTAAACCAGCAGTAAAATTTAAACTAATTCCTTTATCCTCAAGCTTTTTCGCAAAATCTTTGGCATCATTTTTTCCTGCTCCTTCTTGAATTACAAGAGAAGTAAACCAAGCAAGCCCCTGCTTTTCTGCACTTTCATACACACAACCTGCATCTTTGAATGATATATTAAGTGAAACTTTTGGTAGATCATGGTTTTCAACAAATAAAAACTTAAATCCTTTATTAGTAGTAACCTCCTCTATATTTAAGTGACTGCTTGCTTGCAAATTAAAGCCTAGACAGAAAAAAAATAGAAATACAAATTTACTTATTCTTATCATTATTAACTCCTTTTGGTAGTAAACGACCGACTAATTTATTAGTAGAAAAAATAGTACGAATTTTGTGATTTACATCTTCCAGATTGACATCATTAATTTTGCTATATGAAATGTCTATTTCATCAAGTGGAATACCTAGTGCTAGACGTGGTATATAAAACATTGCTATATTAGTTAAATCAGATAGATTATCAAGCTGTGCTGCTTTGTATTTAGACTTTGTACTTTGCAACTCTTCACTTGTTATTCCTTCAGAGTTAAAGTGATTAATAGAATTTTCTAACTCTCTTGCAACAGCATCCAAATTTACCCCGCTTTTTGGAGTTACCCGAATCTCAATGTAACCATTACTAAAAGCTAAGCTATTATAATAAGCAAACACTTCTACTGCTACATTCTTATCTAGAACTAAATCTTTATATAGCTTACTAGACTTGCCATTCCCCAAAACATCAACTGCCAAATCAACAGGAAAAGTTTCACTTATTTGCTCAAATAAAGGAACACTATAGCGAAAGTATAAAACTGGCTCTTTTACTTCAGTGCTTTCTAAAATTACCGATATATCTGCATTATGTATTGAATCTTGGTTCGGATAATGCTTAACTACAGGCTCAGCTTTAATTGCACCATATTTTTCCTTTGCTAATCCCGCTACTTCTTCAAATTCTACATCACCAACAACGAGCAGTATAGCATTACCTGGATGATAATAGTTATCATGAAACCTTGTTATGTCATCTTGATTGTAAGTTTTAATATCGCTCTCCCAACCAATAACAGACCTACCATAGCCATTACGATAAAATGCACTGTTCATTTCCTCCCATAGTAAAGCTTCAGGATTATTATCAAATCTCATCTTTCTTTCTTCTAATACGATATTTTTTTCTCTATCTATTTTGTCTTGAGTAACATCAAAATTGCCCATTCTATCTGCTTCAATTTCCATTGCTAGTGGTAAATCTTTTTTGAGAACTAATTCGTAGTAGCAGGTGTATTCTTTAGTGGTAAAAGCATTAAATTGGGCCCCAATGCTGCCCAAAGTGGATTCTATGTCTTTAAATTTTCCTGTAGTTTCAAACATTAAGTGTTCAAAGTAGTGAGCCAAGCCTGCTTTGCCAATTGGGTCATCCATTCCCCCAACTTTATATATTATTGCATGAAAAACAGCTGGAATTCGGTGATTAGGTACTACATAAACATCCAATCCGTTACTGAGCTTAGCATGCTTTATGATTTCAGCTTCCAAAGAAATCGGACAAATGAAAAAAAACACAGATAGTATAAAAAAACTAAAGAATTTGCGAAGCATTATTTCATTCCTCATTTTGCTTAGAGATAGACCTATCATATATATACCACTTATATAACAATGTACACATTCCACAAACTATAGATAGATCTGCTAAATTAAAGGCTGGCCAATACCAATCATTGATATGAAAATATATGAAGTCATATACAGCTCCCCAATAGATTCTATCAATTACATTTCCGATCGCTCCACCAATCATCAGAGAAAAACTAAGGTAAATTGACTTATCATTAGATTTATATATCAAGTATGCAAGTATACCAATTATTAATATTGAACATGCTGAAAAAAAGAAGCTGCCATGCGGCAGAGTACTACACATTCCAAAGCTAATTCCTGAATTCCAAACTTCAACTAATTTCATAAAACTAGTAATCTCGATTGACTCCCCCTCATCAATCAAAGAGTTTATATACAATTTACTTGTTTGATCGAATGATACTATAATCAATATAATAACTAAACATATCCTTTTCATAAATTTATCTTTAACTGGTAAGCCTTCATTATATCACGATCTATCTGTTTTGTTAACTCGTTAATACTATGGAATTTTTTTTCTGCCCTAATAAATTTTAAAAGTTGTATATCAACCTTAAAATTGTATACATTTTCGTTGAAGTCAAATATATGCATTTCTACTATAGGTTTTTTTAAGTCCTTAAATGTAGGTCTCATACCAATGTTGACTACTCCATATAGCCAACTTGAACTATTTTCAGAAAATGCAACTTTGGCGTAATATGTACCAAACTTAGGTTTTATCATGTAATCTTCTATCGGAATGTTTATGGTTGGAAACCCTATTTCTCTACCTCTACATGCACCTTTTGTTACAATACCAGAAACTTGATAAGACCTACCAAGCAATTTATTAGCAATTTCTATTTCTCCTTTTTGTAAACACTCCCTGATTGAGGAAGAAGAGCAAATTTTTCTATCGATTATCAATGGCTCTAATTTAGTTAAAGAATATTCATACATCTGAGAATATTTTTCTAGAGTTAATATGTTACCCAATCGTTTGTGACCAAAAGTACAACTTTCTCCAACAGTTATATGTTTAGCACCATACTTCTTTACCAAAATCTTACCAATAAAGTCATCGCAGCTAACCTCAGAAAAACCTCTACTAAAATTAATAATATACAAGTAATCTATACCATAGCTGCTGATTAGTTCCTTTTTTTGTTCTTGATCTATTAACCTAAAATTGTTCCTACTAAATAAAACAGTTGATGGGTGAGGCTCAAAAGTTAAAACTGCAGAGGGTAATCCTCTTTCTTGTGCTACATTCTTTAGATTGGAAATTGCAAACTTATGTCCTAAATGAACGCCATCGAAATTTCCGAAAGTTAGTGCCACATTATCTTTTATCCCTTGCTCACAGTTGTAAATAATTTTCATACAATTTGATATTTTATATATATTTTTTATATATAATAGTTGTATTTTATAAACTATGGAGATAAATCATGAAAAACACTAAAGGAAAAGTTGTAATATATGTGAAGAAGTACTGCCCATTCTGCAAGAAAGCAAAAGAGTTATTGGATGAAAAAGGTGTGAAATACGAAGAAATTGATGTACTTAGAAACTCGGATTTGTTTGACGGTATAAAATCAAAATATAACGTCAGGACAGTTCCACAAATTTTTATTACTGATGAAAATGGTGATTATGTACATCATATTGCTGGATGTGACAAATTGATGGATCTTGAAAAAGAAGGAAAGTTGGATAATATGTTAAATAACAATGAAGATAGCATTAATGCAACAGCTTACACAAGCGGCAGTGATGAACACGAGGGATGTAATATAATACATAATGAAGATTTTATGTGATTTTTTTGTCTTACTGTTGCTGGCATACCCACTTTAAACAATTTTTAATGAATTAAAAATACAATTCATCTAGTGAGTTTTTTTAGTGGGAAAAAATGATAAAAAATATTATAATTGTTAGCAAAAACTTAATTAGTATTGAATTAATTAACAAACAAGATTTAGAGAGTTTCATCAAGATTTTCACAGTGCTTGATAAGCATATAGCAGCTAAAACTCTTTTTACAGAAGAAGTGACAATAGAGTATAAACAACACAATTGCATAGAAGTTGTTGAATTGATAAAAGATACAGGTTTTACATATCATGATGTTGAGAATGTGTTAAATCACCTAAGTAATCATGGAATGAAAGTACCAAGTAGCGTTATAGCAAGCACCCTTTCTTCTTCATACAATCACGCACTTGAATCTAAGGATGTAGCATTTGCCTGTTCTAAAGGGTTGCCACAATTTTACATCAGGGTAAATAAGAATACCTTTATAATGACTCCTATAAGTGAAGAGAATCTGGAATTGAATTCGCAAAATAGCAAAATGCTTATAGAGTCATTAAAGAGCGAAAAAAGCACTTATGATTGCATAGTGGAAGAAAATATCATCAAAGTTATAGTGCATTCTGAAATACATCAGGCTATAAACTCGATTATAAAATCACTGATAAAGTCTTGCCTTTTAGCAAGAGATGAAGAAGAAAAATTCAAAGAGAAATTGAGACAACTTGCTTTTAAAGATCAAGCTTTCGTTGAGTATTCTAGCATCAAAACCATTCATAGATATCCGAATAACCATCCTCTGAGAAAGCATGAAAGTGTTATTAAAGATATAGAAAATATTTTATGTGATTTCATAATAAATGAGAACAGCGGGTTTGCTATAGAGCGGTTAAATAGACTGGGCTCAGAAGTCTCTCCAAATACTCCAAGAATCATCACTAAAACTATAGATAAGCTTGTTAAGTTTCACTAAAATGTTGTTGGAATGGTTTTAGCCAATGTCTACATATATCTGATTTTTACTGATTGAGTGGAGCAATTGAGCTGCTCTCTGTCATCCCAGCGTTTAACACTGGGATGATTTCGTTGTATGGTATCTTATATAGTGTTTTACAAATTCACATAGCTATTTCAAATTTACCCATATCAATGTCAGTAAATTTATTGAGAAAATATCACTTAGTTCTTTAAATTTATGTTTTTGGATATATATTAATCATTTATTTTCAAAGCCTCAATAAAAGCATTTTGTGGGATGTTTATGTTTCCTACAGAATGCAATCTTTTCTTACCTTTCCTCTGCTTTTCAAGCAGCTTCATCCTTCGTGTGACGTCTCCACCATAGAGCTTGGCTGTTACATCTTTTCTATACGGGTTAATCGTTTCTCTAGCAATAATTTTTCCGCCTACTGCCGCTTGAATCGCGATTTTATATTGCTGGCGTGGTATCAAGTCTTTCAAACGTGCACATATTTCACGGCCTCTTTTTTCTGCCCTGCTTTTATGAACAATGCAGGCTAACGCATCCACAGGTTCTCCATTAACTAAAAAACTTAATTTATCTATCTGACTTTCCTGATAATCGGATATTTCCCAATCTAAACTTGCATATCCCTTGGAAATTGATTTTAGTCTATCGTAAAAATCAAAAACAACCTCAGACAGCGGTAATTTATACTTCAGTAGTGCTGTTGTCGTATTACCAACATAAGATAAATCCTGCTGTTCTCCTCTCCTCTCTTCACACAGAGATAGAATCTCTCCTAAATATTGATCAGGTACCATTATAGTTGCAGTGATCCACGGTTCTTCCACTATTTCAATTTTTGTAGGGTCTGGCATATCGCTTGGGTTATGGATATTTAAAACTTTACCATTTTGTGTTGCAACTTTATATATAACACTCGGTGCAGTTGCTGTTAGATCTAAATCAAATTCTCTTTCGAGTCTTTCTTGAATGACTTCAAGATGTAGCATTCCTAAGAAACCGCAACGAAATCCATAACCTAGGGCATTTGACGTTTCAGCATCAAATGTAAAACTAGCATCATTTAAATGTAATTTTTCTAGTGCTTCCCTTAAATATTTAAAATCATCTGTGTTATTGGGAAAAATACTGCAAAATACTACAGGATGTACTTCTTTAAAGCCAGGTAATGCCTTGCTGCACGGCCTTTTCTCTTCAGTAATAGTGTCTCCTACTTTGCAGTCTGCTACTTCTTTCATTGAAGCAGTTATAAAACCAACTTCACCTGCTGAAAGTTCACCAGTCATAACTTTTTTAGGAGTGAAAATACCGATATTATCGACCTGATATGTAGCATTATTAGACATCATAACGATTCTCATGCCTTTTTTTAGTACTCCATTTTTAACTCGCACTAAAATTACTACTCCTAGGTAAGGATCATACCAACTATCAACTAAAATTGCTTGCAGTGGAGCATTTGTATCACCTTGAGGAGCGGGAAGTTTTGTCACTATAGCTTCAAGTACATCCTTTATCCCAAGACCAGTTTTTGCCGATATCAAAATTGACTCACTTGCATCAATACCAATTACTTCTTCAATCTGAAGCTTTATCCTTTCTGGATCTGCAGCAGGAAGATCGACTTTATTAAGCACAACTATTATCTCATGATTATTGTCAATTGCCTTGTACACATTTGCCAGAGTCTGAGCTTCAACTCCTTGGCTGCTGTCCACCACTAAAAGTGAGCCTTCACATGCAGCTAAGCTTCGGCTGACTTCATATGAAAAGTCAACATGACCTGGTGTGTCCATGAGGTTGAGGCAATATTTATTACCATTATTTGCAGTGTAATTGAGTCTTACCGTTTGTGCTTTGATTGTGATTCCGCGTTCACGCTCTATATCCATTGAGTCAAGTACCTGATTGGTCATTTCCCTTGTCTCAAGACCGTTACATTCTTCTATCAAACGATCAGCAAGAGTTGACTTCCCATGATCTATATGTGCTATTATTGCAAAATTTCTTATATTGTTCATAGATCTACTTATTTAAGTAGATCTATTTTACATTTTAAGTATTACAAGAGCAATTACTTATCTTCCTTTTTGCTGAAAACATTAAGCTGGCGTCTGTACTGGTCGGAAGTATTCAGTAGTTGATGGTTGACTCAGTTTGCTACTTTCCTCATTCTTTTCCTGCTTGCATGTTTTTACTGCATCAGCAAGGCTTAGGTAATCATTACCAACTTTAATTCTTACATCTTTATTTTCTTCTAAATCTTTATCATCTGGCTTATCACTTGCTATTTTAATAGTGCCATCGCTATTAGCACTTAATATAATGATAAATTCCCTTTCATCTATATACCAATTAAACTTTATTCCATATTGAGCTGCAGTACCTAAATTATAACACCTCACTCCATTTTTATCTACAAAGCCACAGACAACTTCTTCTTGATCGCCATTTAAAATACGAATTTCATGAATATTGTTTTTTTTACGAAAATCATTATTTAAAAACTCGCTTATCTCAATATTTATGCTTTTACTGTTGTCTTTTAGATTGATTACTGCATCACACAAACTACAATTATCATATTTTTCAATTGATACTGCATCAATAGTGCCGTTTTATATATACTTTCTAAACTTTTCTTCAATTTTCTTTTCTAATTCTTTTTGCCTTTCTGCACTTTGTTGTTGCATTTTTTCTAACTCTTCTTTCATTTTTTTCTGAAGTGATGTAATTTGATTAAGTTCTTCTTCACTCCGGTTAACACTATTAAGCAACTTTAAAGCTTCTACTATTATACTTAAATTTTCATAAGCTACTACAACATCATACTTGTCACTTAAAGGCTCATTATTAGCTAAAGAGTGTTTAAAGCTATCCCAACACTCGTGTTGAACAATAAAACCTGCTCCTATAAGCTTTTCTTTTATGTTTTTCTCTTGATCAGGATGTTTTTTAATTAGCTCCAGGCTTTCTTTAATATCATTAACTAAATTATCAGATACAGGCGACTTTACTATCGACTTGCTCTGTATTGACTCATCTAGTTCTTTTATGATATCTTGAAGCTTTTCCAAAACCATACATTTTACCTCATAAAACTATTCAATATTATATACATAAACATTAGGGAATGTTAGCACTTTCTATATGCTTGCGCACTTCCTATTATTCCTTTAACATAGCTGACACTTTTTTTGAATGAGAAATCACTTTATTAATCATATAATTCTCATGATTGTTATCTATTTTAGGCAGCTCATACAGATAATTCACCATTATTCCGGCTGACTGACTAATGCCTTTTTCAGAAGTATCAGCCATCCAGTTGATTTGTTTGATTGATGCACCATTGCTTAAATGAAAGTGTGCTACTGGATCATAAGCACCTCCACCACTGCTTTTAACCTTTAGCAAATAGTGTGCACAAAGTTTCAGTAGGGACTGTTTTTCGCATTCAATGTTAGTTTTTATGCTTTCTAAAATTTCTGTACCTGATTGTTTTATATTAAGCTTACCTAATAAAGCTACGTCTTGATTTTTTAGCCATTTTGTAAATCCAGGAACTGGAGAAAGAGTTGCATACACTTTTACGCTTTTAAATTCTTGCGATAGTTTTTCTACGACTCTCTTTATTAAAAAGTTACCGAGGCTAATTCCAGATAAACCAGTTTGAGTGTTTGATATTGAATAGAATATAGCAGTACTTGCACTGCTTGGGTCACTTGAAGGAACCATACGCGTCAAGTTAAGAGATTGTGAGCAAATTTAGAGAGGTTAAAGTGGATACTCTAGCCCTTCTACGTTTGTCTTTTAATGAAAATCGCGACCAAGTTATAGTGAGTTTTTTAAGAAATGCTTTTAAACTATTAATTTTGGTTAATACTAAAAATAACTCTCTAACCCGCCTTTTTAGCTCAATAAATGCCTTTGTTAAGCTAAGTTCTGTATTCTTTTTCACTTCTGTGCAACCAACCATGCCGTGAAATATAAGAATTGCGCACAATTTAGCATATAGTTCACATAATACTCTGCATGGCTTTCCTTTTAGCTTATCAAGCCTGATATGGCTTTTATACAATTTAAATAATAACTCAATTTGCCACCTTACTCTGTAAATCGTTAATACTTGCTCAGCACTAATTTTATTTTCTGGAACATTAGTTATAAATATTGACCAGTTCAACAATTTTTGATTTCTTTTAGAGGATGTATATCCCTGCGATCTTGCTAATCTATTAGCTTTCCTTCTTCTGGCCATAGACTGTTCTTCAGTTAGTTTCTGACATATAATTCTTACTCTAATTTTTGCTTCTTTTCCTAACAATACCTCGTTTTCTAAAAATAACTTATCCTCTAAACATTCTAATAACTCCATTTTTTGATTTGTTTCTACATCATATATGTTGGTATCGGATTTATAACGACTTATGAAATAAGCTCCTATTTCATTGATTTGTTTAAAAGAACTTGGCACAAAATAACCGAGATCAGATATTAGCAAATCATTGCTTAATATATTACTTAAATGTTTCCTATATCCCTGGTCTGATCTTACCCCCTCCGTTAAATTAAGTTGGTCTATTATCTGATTCATGTAGTCGAAAACTAATTGTAACTTTATTCCATACTTAGTATTGCTTTCATAGCCACTGTAGCTAGTACCATAACCTTTATACATCTCTTCCATACTGTTAGGTAGAGTAATATAGCTACTGTCCAATAATTTAACACTATTAAATTGCTGTAAGATTTTGCAATCAACTTGCAAGATATTTTTAAAGAGAATCACAGATTCATTATACATCCTTTTCATAAATTCCACTGCTTCTTCAGTAAATCTAAAATCCAAACCTTGTTTTGTTATATCTATCGAGTCCTCGTTTAGTAATTGACACATTGTTTCTACGCTACAATTATCAACTCCTATATTACCCAAGACCATGGCTTTTACGAATGATGAACCTTTTAGCTTTCTCTTTCTTTTTATAAACCTTGTTGTAATTGAGATTTTCTCTGCTTTTTCATTAAAAAATTCTTTGAGCTTTTTTGATAAGCTAGTTATTTTATTCATTGGTTCTCTCACTAAAAGTATATCTGGGAGAACTTATACCTTATTATTCTATCTCTTTCATACCTTTATTTCCTTAACTTGACGCGTATGGTTTCATCAATACTGCAATAATTGTAAATGAGCGAAGTAAGACGCACCAAATTTCCACTCGCCAAAGTCTGTACATCTCTGTAATTAATGCTGTTATCATATACTTTAAGTGTAATAAGATTTTTAAGATTTCCACTTGCTAAAGCCTCTGCACCTTCATTACTGATTTCATTCCATCCTAAACTCAGTAAAGTAAGCTTTTTAAGGTTTCCACTTGCTAAAGCTTTTGCCCCCCTATCGCCAATTTTATTATCATATAATTTAAGCTCAGTAAGACTTGTAAGATTTCCACTGGCTAAAGCCTCTACACCTTCATCACCAATTTCGTTTCCTCCTAAATCAAGCGAAGTAAGATTTATAAGATTCCCGCTTGCTAAAATCTTTGCACCTTCTGTACCAACATAACTGCAACTTAGATCAAGTGAAGTAAGATGAGAAAGCTGAGCTAATTCTTTTATAACCTCATAATTAATTTTTGAACATCGTAAAATAAGTCTTGTAATGTTTGTATTGCTTTTTAAAAAGTTTACTAATCTATCAACATTAATTATAGCACCTGATGTTGCTAAAGTATTATCCTTTACATATTGACTATAACTCATTTGACCTCACTATTAAAGCTATGCAAGTGTTTTAGTAAACACTTCAGCAACTGTCAATCACTTTAATAAAATATTTTATGAAAAACTTCATATACCATTGCCTCCAAGCAGCTTTTTCTATCTCTTATTTTAACACAAAAGTTGTGAGAAGAGTTTGTTTTTGGTACCATTGAGGGTTTCGATGTTAACTTTTATATGAACTTTAAATCAGTCGTTTTATGTATACTAGATGGCTGGGGTAATGGAATAGAAAATAGTAAATACAATGCTATTAGCAATTCAAATCCACCTTGTTGGCAACATATTAGCTCTAATTATCCAAAGTGCAGTTTATCTGCCTGTGGAACTGATGTTGGATTACCAGAAGGCCAAATAGGCAATTCAGAAGTTGGTCACATGAATATTGGTAGCGGTAGAGTGGTAATGCAAAGCCTTCAGCGTATTAATCAAGCAATCGAAACGATAGAAAATAATGCAAATCTACAGAATTTTATTAATGATCTAAAAAGTAAGAATGGCATATGCCATATAATGGGATTGATATCAGATGGCGGTGTTCATTCGCATCAAAAGCACATTTCAGCTTTAGCAAACAAGATATCACAGCGCGGAATTAAAGTTGTAATACACGCATTTTTAGATGGCAGAGACACACTGCTAAATTCAGGGAAAAGATGCATTCAAGAATTTACAGAAAGCATAAAGGAAAATGATATAAGAATCGCCACTGTCTCTGGGCGTTATTATGCTATGGACCGTGATAATAGGTGGGAAAGAACAATTGAAGCTTATGAAGCCATCGCATTTGCAAAGGCGCCTCGTTATGATGATGCAGTATCGCTTATTGATGAAAATTATCAAAATAATATAACCGATGAATTTATCAGGCCCGCAATAATAGGAGATTATCAAGGTATAAAACCAGAAGATGGATTGCTATTGGCTAACTTTCGTGCTGATCGAATGATACAATTGGCAAGTATTTGTCTTGGTAAAGAAGGCTATACTGAAGTGGCAAAATTCTCTTCAATTTTAAGTATGATGCAATATAAAGCGAATTTAAAAATCCCTTATCTCTTTCCTCCTGAATCTTTTGCCAACACTTTGGGACAGATAATAGAAGACAATAAATTACGGCAACTGCGCATTGCAGAAACTGAGAAATATGCGCATGTGACTTTCTTTTTTAATTGTGGAAGAGAAGAACCTTTTTCTGGTGAAGAAAGAATACTCATTCCTTCACCAAAAGTTAAAACTTATGACCTGCAGCCTGAAATGTCAGCCTTTGAGCTCACAGAAGAGCTTGTAAAAAAAATTCATTCTCAAGAATTTGCGCTGATAGTTGTAAACTATGCTAATCCTGATATGGTAGGACACACAGGTGATATAAAAGCAGCTGAGAAAGCAGTACTTGCTGTAGACGATTGCCTTGCAAAAGTTCTGAGTGCTGCTGAAGAAGTTGGTAACACCGCACTCATTATTACAGCAGACCATGGTAATGTGGAATGTATGTTCGATGAAGAAAATAATACACCTCACACAGCTCACACTTTAAATAAAGTGCCATTTATTATATCTTGTGACAATTTAAAACTAAGAGATGGAAAATTATCTGATATTGCTCCTACTATTTTACAGCTACTTGGACTCAAAAAGCCAAATGAAATGACAGGTAGTTCGTTGATTGTATAATTTTTCGCATTACTCTCTATTCACAACTGTTGTAGTTTGAAACATCGTAAGGGTGTCACTCAAAGTAGTCCCGGTGTTATTTCAGTAGCCCCTTCAGTGTCATCCCAGTGCTGGGATCCCATTCTTCTTGACTCCTGGATTCCAGCGTCACGAGAAAGTAGCAGATTTATGACGGCAGTGCCCAGAGGTGTCATTCAGTAGCACCTTGTCGTTCCAGTAGCTCTTTCGGTATTATTCAAGTAGCCTATTCGGTGTCATCCCAGTGCCAAGCACTGGGATGACACCATCATAAAGGAACTAGTGTTAGCTACTTGAATGATATTACATAGATATGCTTCTTAACCCAACTTTTAAATTTTTCGCTGTTAGTACTAATGATTCATCAAAGAAGCTATTAATATCACCAATACTATCTATATTTTTCACACTGATAGATTGGTCAATTCTTTTAACTAGATTAGATAAAACTTTGTTAGGGCCAACTTCAACAAACTTATTAGTGCCATGGCTTGTCATATATAAAACCATCTCTCTCCATCTTACTCTACTTACAACTTGCTTAGCGAGCAAAGCTCTTATGATCTCTGGATCACTTTCTTCCTTAGCTGTAACGTTTGATACAAAAGGAATCGAAGGGCGAGTTATGTTGATGCTTTTTAAAAATTCCAGAAGTTTTTCATCAGCAGGTTTCATAAAAGATGAATGAAAAGGCCCACTAACTTGTAATTTTATCATTTTCTTGACACTTGAGTTTTTGAATAAATCAGGTAAGACCTCAAGAGCCTCTGCAGTACCACTCACCACTACCTGCCCACCACCATTATCGTTTGCAATTTCACAATCAATTTGAGCTGATTTTAATATACCTTCTACTTCACTTATTTCTGCTCCAAGTAGAGCAAACATTCCACCTTTGCATTTTAGTGAAGCTTCATGCATTGCTTCGCTACGAACTTTTAGCAATTTGACTGCAGACTCAAGCGTCAATGCCCCTGCAGCACACAGCGCTGTATACTCGCCAACTGAATGCCCACAAACATACTGAACGCTGTAAAGAGATTCACCAAATACGTGCTTCATAACACGTAGCGTTGCAATTGACACCGCCATTATAGCTGGCTGAGCGTTTTCCGTGATGGTTAATTTCTCAATAGGGCCATTGAAAATCAAATGAGACAGCTTTCTACCCAATATGTCATCTACTTCATCAAATACGTTCCTTGCAACTGAAAATTCATCATATAAGCTCTTTCCCATTCCTACAAATTGGGAGCCCTGACCAGGAAAAGCAAAAATCATAAAAAATTTTTCATTCTTCATTGAGAATACTACTTTATTTATTTTTTGTCAATATTTCACAATAATGATTGACCAAATGAACCAGATTCACTAAAATCTTAGCTGGTAAGAAATTTGTAAGAACAATGGCAGAAATCGATTATCACAAAGTTACTATAGTTATGACAGATGGTCAAGAGTTTGAAACTTATTCCACTTATGGAAAAGAAGGTCAAAGAATAAAGCTTGATAGAGATCCTCTTACTCATCCTGCATGGACTGGAAGTTTGACAAGCGGTTCAGGGGAGAAGGATAGTAAAATAGCTAAGTTTAATGATAAATACGGGAGTCTTTTTTAGTTCCTCCCCTCTTTATTTAACATGTATAAATATAAAAATGTAGGCTATATTGCTTCTTCGCTACCCAAGTCTCAGGAAGTATCTAAACTACTACAGAAACTCAATTTTATCAATATAGCAGAAGCAGGTAAGCATGAAGTTGATCTGCTGATAGTTGTTGGTGGCGATGGTTTTATGCTACGCACCCTACACAACTACGTCATAGGAAATAAAGATATACATGTGTATGGAATAAATACCGGTAACGTCGGATTTTTGATGAATAAATGCTTTGAAGATCTAATTGATCATATAGAACATGCAGTTCCTACTCAGCTAACTTTACTAAAAATGGAAGCCACAGACATAAGTGGCAAAAAACACCATTACATCGCAGTAAATGAAGTGTATGTCTTTAGAAATGCAAATCAAATAGTGGAGATGAATATTACCATTAATGATAAGCTAAAAGTAGAAAAATTCAGAGGAGATGGAATTATATTGTCTACCCCAACAGGTAGCACTGCATATAACTTCTCTGCCGGTGGGCCAATCTTACCACTTAATTCAAATTTACTTGCACTGACTTCCATTAATAGCTACTACCCAAGGCGTTGGAATGGAGCGCTAATCTCAAATGATACAATAGTGCAAATTGATATCAATGATGTGAAAAATCGTCCAGCACTTGTAGTATCAGATTACAAGGAATTTCACGACATATCGCAGGTAAAAATACAGAAAGATCACGAAAATACAGTCACTCTACTTTTTGACAAAGATTGCCCTTTGAATGAAAGGATCTTTGATCAGCAGTTCTTATACTAATATTTATTCTTAAATTAGTATTCACTATATCTTAATAACTATAGCGTAATCAACATAACATTGTAATTAATTTTGGAGCGAATATGCCTGGATCAGGAAATAAAGATAACGTCACACTGGTTTCTCATACAACGGTGAGTGAAAATAGTGCAGCAACTTCACCAACACCAACTCCCAGAACAAGTGCTCCAAAACAAGATGGCAAAAACACAAATCCATTTGAAGAAGCAGGAGAAGCTACCTCGAATAAGCCATCACCTATTCTACCAACTAATCAAGCTTCACAACTTGATGAAACACCACCTACTGTTCCGCCAAAACATCGAGCTTTACGAGATGGAAATTCATTTGATCTTGATACTCAAATACCACTACCCTCTTCTTCTCAAGGAAAAGATGAGCCAACTCATTATACTGAATTGGATTTACCTACTTCAAGTGAGTCAGTTCGAGGTAAATCAGAAAAACCTGCTTATGCAGTTATAGATAAAAGTAAAAAAACTCCCAAAAAGAGTCCTGATAATCAAACAGATAGTCAACATCCAACTCTAAGCAGATCACCTTCTCAAGAAACAGTATTTGACGAACCTTGGGATAGGGATGAAAGTGAGAAAAATCTTCTTGAAGAGCTCAGTCAGCATAGCGATACACCCCCAAGTCTTCCGCCATCATATAAGACAGACGGCTCTGAAAATTCTTTGTCTACAAATAGTAAACTTAAACCGCAAAAAAACAGATTCTGGCCCAAAGCGCAGTATGCCATGCAGCAGAAAGGCGTTGTAATTTTTGGTGCGGCCGCTATCGTGCTTGGCACATCTACAGCTTTAGTATATTTACAAGATAAAGCAAAATTTATTGCGTTTTTTGCAAATAGCCCACTCTATACTATTATACCAGTTATTGCAGTTGCTTCATTGCTCACAATTAGTCCAATATTTCTTGGAATAAAACAGTTTGTAAATACCAAAGAATATAAAACTCAAGTAAAAAATGCAGATAAAGTTTTAGATAATGTTTTGATGGACCAGCCAGAAGGTAAAGTTATAAAGTCTGTAAGACTGAAATATAGCAATGGCACTCATTCAAATTTTGTATTTAATGCTTGGGAATCTAAAAAAGGCTTCGTCAATATTGATGAAAAAGTAATCAGTAAAACTAATAAAATAGAGTCCGTAATTAATAATAGGCCACTATTTACTGCATTATTAACTGGTGTAGTTGCTGCAAATATAGCGCTCCCTTTATTGCTTTATGCAGAAGGTGGTGTTAATAATATACAAAAATTTTACCAAAACCCTTTGACCAATAATATAAGATTATTACCACTTACAGGCTTAGGTATATTTGTATTACTAGCTGTATATCTTGGCGTGCATTACTATAGAAAAACAAATTGCACTAATCTTGTATATTCTGAAGAAAAGATTGATCCTAAAAATGTTAATCGGAAATTCATTGAGGAAATAAAGCGAGAAAGAACAAATGTTCTTGGAGAAAATCATAACAAAGACGCTAAATGCATCAGTTTAACGCTTGAGCAGGTTATAGTTAAAACTCACAATGATAAGGATGCTATCTATAGTATAGGTGAATGAAATAAATCTCCTACAATGTCCATTGATTGGAATTTTTACACTTGCTAAAACCTTGCTATTTTGATAGCTTGAGATGATGACAAGGAAGGGGTTTGTTTATGAAAAAAGGTTTAATATTTATATCTTTAGTAGCGGCTTTATTGATAGTCGTTAATTTTTTATATAAAAATAGCGGAATTGATGATTCACAAGTAGTAAACGTTTATTCATCTCGTAAAGAAGAATTAGTACATAGTTTGTTTGATGATTTTACAAAAACCACTGGCATCAAGGTACGTTATATCATTGACGATTATTCCCAATTGCTTTCACGTATGGAAAATGGCGGTGAAGCTGATTTGTTTTTAACTGCAGATGCAGTGAATTTGATTTTAGCCAAAAAAAGAGGGCTCTTATCTCAAGTGGATTCAGAGACTCTAAAAAATGCCATACCTGCAAAATTTAGAGATAATGAAGATTATTGGTTTGGTCTCACAAAAAGAGCTAGAATATTGGTTTACAATAAAGAATCAGTAGATCCTAAGGAATTAAGTACCTATGAAGATTTAGCGAATGAAAAATGGAAAGGGAAAATATTAGTACGCTCTTCCACAAGTCCATATAACCGATCATTGATCGCTTTTATGATTGCAAAAAATGGTTTTGAAAAAACAAAAGAATGGGTGAGTGGAATTGTAAGCAACATGGCAAGAAAACCAAGCGGTGGTGACACAGATCAAATTTATGCTGTAGCCGCTGGTGAAGGAGATATTGCAATAGTAAATAGCTACTACTTTGCAAGAATCCTTTCATCAGAAAATAAAAAGAATATCACAGAAAAGTTAGGAGCTTTCTTTCCGAGTGATGGTGTAATGGTGAATATTAGTGGCGCAGCAGTAACAAAAAACGCAAAACACAGAGAAAATGCCATAGCTTTATTGGAGTTTTTTGTAAGCAAACAGGCTCAAGAGCTATATGCTAAAAAAAATCAAGAATATCCTATTGTTGAAGGTATTGAAACTTCTGATGTGTTAAAATCTTGGGGAAATTACCTACAAAGTACTCTGCCTATAAGTGAGCTTGAGAAGCATCTCTTTGAGGCTGTTATGATAGCAGATGAATGTAAGTGGAAATAAAATTTTATAGCTTCCTTCTACTTTACTTTACAGTTGTGTAATTGAAATTAAGAAAGTAGAATAAGCTCAAAAAAGGAGCTATGGACAAGAGAAGGAATTTATTAAATATCTCAGACCTCACAATCGGTGATGTAGAAAATATAACTAAATTAGCCAACCAATACCTTGAAGAAAAAGTTGAAAATAGTCATGTTCTGAAAAATAAAATAGTCATAAACCTATTCTTTGAAGATTCAACACGTACGCTCGCATCTTTTGAAATAGCAGCAAAAAGCCTTGGAGCAAATGTTGTAACTTTGCCAATAAAATCTTCTTCTATTAATAAGGGAGAAGATCTAAAAGATATGATAAAAACATTAAATGCAATGAATCCTGACTATATGATAATCAGGCATAAAAGTAGTGGTATTATTAATACATTGGCAAAGCATGTCAACTGCTCGCTAATCAACGCAGGCGATGGAAGCAGTGAACACCCAACTCAAGCTCTTGCAGATTATCTCGTAATTATCAGTCATAAAAAGCAAATAAAAAACCTCAAAATTGTGATATGTGGAGATATTTTGCACAGTAGAGTTGCAAGATCAAATATAAGATTGCTAAAAATGTTTGGAGCAAAAATAAGCTTAGTTGCACCACCAGCTTTGATTTGTAAGCATTTTCCTGAAGTAGATTCAATTCATTATTCATTAATCGAAGGTATAAAGGATGCTGACGTAATTATGCTTTTAAGATTGCAAAAAGAGCGCATGAATAATAATTATTCAGAAAAAGAATATTTTCACTTGTATGGACTTGATGCACAAAAACTATCGCACGCAAAACCAGATGCAATTGTTATGCACCCAGGACCAATAAATAGAGGTATCGAAACTAGCAATGATATAGCAGATTGTATTATTTTACAGCAAGTAAAGTTTGGATTAGCAACGCGTAAGGCAGTACTGCACTATTTAATAAATGTTTAAGTTAAAAATTAATGTTTAAGGAATTTTAGACATAATGACCCTCCTATAAAGAAAAGATTTAGAAAAATATAACACACCTTATGACAGAAATTAAGCGTACGTGTACGCACTGAAGTAGACTGTGCTATATTTTTTATTGAGAAATTAATTGAAAAGTCTACAGACTTGAATAAGGTGGATTTCGAGCTCTAAAATACCCTCATTTTTACTGATAATAATCAACTTACCAAATGTGTCAAGTATTTTTTTGCATTTAATTTACAACTACGAACGTTTATTTGCAAAAAATACTATAAACATAAAATGATAGATGTCATAAAAGTAGCCAGCACTGGCATCCAGTTAAATTTGTGAGTTAAAAGTTATGCTAAAATATAACGTTTCTAATGATGATGGAAACCAGTGTCAGCTACTTAGATGACACCGTTTAGTACGCAAATTACCACAATGTTCATACAGCTGTATACTGATTTCTTTAATGTCCGTACAGTTGTATGTCAGCTACTCGAATGGCAATTTCAGATAAAACCTAGATAAAAGAGAAAAATAAATTTTTACATAATCATACTTGTACAATAACTAAAGCACTTTTTACTGTAGATTAATCATTTGATTATAGTATCATTTTAATTAAGCCTATATTTGCAATGTTTATGAAATATAAAGCATTCTTCATACTATTAATTGTTATATCTAACCTGCTTGCTGCAGAACAGCCTGAAGAAAATAAAAATGAAAGCAGTATAAATCAAGAAGACGTATCGAAAAGCAACACTGATGCTGAAAAAACTTCTCCGCTTCTGAGCGAACTCAAAGAAAGCACAGACTCAACAAATGTAGTCGAAGTACCTTCCAGCGAGCCAAAAGAAAGCACAACCCAAAATGTAATCAATGAAGAAGTACCTTCAAGTAATCAAACAAACCTACAGTCTGAAGAGGAGACTAATATAAAAGATACCAAAGCTCTAACAAGTCCTTTATCAGAAGAAAAAAAAGAAGAACCTGAAGAGAAGAAAATCAGTCACAATAATCAAACAAACCTACAGCCTGAAGAGGAGATTAGCAAAAAAGACACCGAACTTTCAACAAGCCAATTAACAGAGAAAAAGAAAGAAGAACAGCCTGACAATATAACACCTGTGAAAAAAGAAAATGAAGAAAGCGAAAAATGGACAAAGCTAAACAAAGAAATAAAAAAACATAAAAGCAAGTCTATATATAAAAGACAATATGATAGCCTAAATGAGCACCTTCCTAAAACTATATTTACTGATGATTACAGTAAGCAATTTTTTTACTGCATCAAGAAGGGCAACTTAATTTGTCTAAGAGGAGTAATAAATAAGCTAGAAAAAATTGGATTAACAATTCAAGAAATACTAAGATTTAGAAATAAATTGGGTGATACTCCTCTAATTTATGCAGTGAAACAAGGTGAAATAGACACAGTTCGCTTTCTCTTATTACAAGGTGCTGATCCTAGAGTAGTTGATAATAATTTTAAGTCCCCTATTGAAATAGCAATCGAAAGGAATCAGATCAACATAATAAACGCAATTGCCGAAATGATTCCATACCTTTTAGAGGATAAAGAAATAAACAATCAAGAAAACTCAGAGATGTATAACTTTGCTATAAAAACAAAAGAAAACACGTGTGATGCAAAAGATAATTAGACTTTTGATATTAATTTTAGTTGGTCATTTATGCTATGGAGATGATGCAATCAATGATTTTTTAAGCGCTCTGCATGATGTAAAATACGTATCTTACAATACAAAAGATTTTGCTAAATTTTTAGTACAGTGTAATAAAGCCAGCATACCACAAGATTTTAAGAAAGGTTTTGGTCCTAATTTAAATGGTGCTAATTTTAGTCAATTGTATTTAAGCAAATCTATTTTTGATGGAGTAAGTTTAATTGGTGCCGATTTTTCTAACACCGATTTATCAGATGTGTCTTTTATCGATGTTGATTTACGTGGTGCCAATTTTTCCAATGCTAATTTACATGGCGTTAAAATAAAAGGCACAAATTTAAGTTTTTCAAAATTTGCTTCTACAAATTTAACAGATATCATATTTGATCAGTCTAATATCAGTTATGCTGATTTTATCAATTCTAATCTCAACAAAGTAAGTATGCGTAATATAATTGGTTTGCATACCAAGTTTTTGAATGTAAAAATGAATTTCTCCAATTTATCAAACTCAAGTGCCAGCTACATCAATTTTAGTGATAGTGAAATAAACGACACTGTTATGCAGAAAAATAATTTCGACAACGCAAGTTTCTTTGGAGTGGATGCACATAAGCTCAAGGTACAATTTTCTTCATTAAAAAATGCTAACATATATGGTGCAGAAATAAAAAAATCGGATTTTACAGGTAGCAATCTTTCAAACGCCTATTTTAATTCTTCCATTATAGTCAACAGTAATTTCGAAAAAGCCAATTTAAGCAATTCACAAATTTCCTATGTGAAAGGGGATAATTCAAACTTCATTAAATCTATACTAAATGGTTCCAAGATAAAACATGCATATGTTTTCGAAGCAGACCTTCAGGATGCTGACTTATCTAATATTGATTTTAGTTTTAGTGAATTGTATAAAGTTAACGCCTATGATGCTAACATTTGTCACGGAAAGTTTCATAATACTAAAGTTGTGAATTCTGACATGAATGGTTCGTTCTTTGACCATTCATTGTTTACCTCTGCAAAAATAGAAGATTCAGATCTTTCCACAACTTCAATGTATAAGACAAAAATTAAAGACTCTCAAATTTATAATAGTACTCTTTCCCACCATAATATGGATTCGAGTGAGATAGAAAATTCAATATTCTTCAAATTATTAGCTGATAATTCGAGCTGGTCTAAGTCAAAAGTCACTAATTCAAACTTTATTGAAAGTGATTTCAAATCCTCCGTGTTTTATGATAATACCTTTAGAAAGACTAGTTTTTTTCTTAGCAATTTGAGTGATTCGACAATAAGTGATATGTCTTTCCTCTCTTCAAGCATATATAAAAGTTCAATTGCTGATATTCATTTAACAGATTGCAAATTTGATAATTCAATTTTGATTGACAATCAAGGACAGACAAAAATTACAAATCTAGAGAATGCCATAACTTCAATTAAAGATCTGCAAGAGAAAATATCGCAGGGCAAAAAATTTGATGTAAATTATTCTTACTTTGAGTTTAAGGATATGAATTTAGAAAATGCTAATTTTTCTAATTCAATATTAAGTAGAGCAAAGTTTGTAAACGTTAATTTGAATAAGGCAAATCTTGAAAAAGCCGATTTACGTTATACTGTCTTTGATAATTCCTCTCTTATTGATGCCAATTTATCAAATTCTAATTTAGAGGGCTCTAGTCTTTTAAACTTTGATTCAAAAAATACAAAGTCTTAAAAAAGCTCTATAATGTACTTGTTAAATAAAGAAAAATGACCGTAAAAAATGAGGGCATACTACTGATTCTATCCTCTCCTTCTGGAGCTGGAAAAACTACTATATCAGAAAAATTACTTGAGCAATCAACTGATTTAGTTATGTCTGTTTCTATGACTACACGCAAACCTCGTCCCGGTGAAGTAAACGGAAAAGACTATTTTTTCGTTACTGAAGAAAAGTTTCACGAACTATGTAAGGCTGGTCAAATGCTTGAATATGCCAAAGTTTTTGAGAATTTTTACGGTATACCAAAAGATTTTATAGAACAAAACCTGAGCAGTGGAATAAGTGTTTTACTGAATATAGATTGGCAAGGAGCATTTCATTTGTTTGAAATCTTAAGAGAAAAAGTTGTAAGTGTTTTTATACTACCTCCCTCAATGGAAGAGCTTAGACTGCGTCTACAAAGGCGTAATAGTGATGATGAAATTGAAATAGAGCGTAGATTAGCCGAAGCGCAAAAAGAGATAAGTAAAAGTAATAAATATGATTACGTAATAATTAATGATGATCTTGATAAAAGCGTAGAAGAGATAAAATCAATACTAAGTAAAGGAATGCTTAAAAAATTAGAAGAAAAATCAAGTTTGAAAGATCTATAAAAACATTGATTTGTCTCTTTCAGAGCACTCATGCTTCACAGTTTAGCCACATTTATTATTTTTTAAGATAAAATAGTTAAAATAGTAGACAAGTGCTAAAGTGGGGATTTGACTATGACAATAGATTTTCTAATAGAAACTAGTTTTCTGCCTTTTCACCTATATTTCGATAACATCTAGCTCAATTTAAAAGTTTAATACAATTCGTTAACGCCAAATAGCTTTTAATATTGAGGTTTTAATATGAGTATAGATCTAAGTGTATTAGTTACTAATGTAAACAAACTAGATAAATATATAAACAAAAATAAAAAACAAGATAAAAAAGACAAGAAATTGTATAATATTATAGAGAGAAAGGTAAAAAAAGAAAAACATCAGCATGAAAAACCAAGAAGTCGAGATGGAACACTCAAGGAATGTAAAAGGTTATTTAAGGAAGGCGCTAGTCCTGAAGTATTAACTAAATTAGAAGAATCGCTTAGAGAACAGGAAAAATATCATAGATATTATGTCCAATGTTTCCTTCCAGTGCTAGGTGAAGTAATAGAACGATCGAAAAGAATATCAAATGAAACAAAAAACCAAGTAATTTCTGAAGTCACTAAAAGTTGTTTTAGTAGGTACAGCGAACAAGACAGTGGCTACGGTAGCGATTTTGAAGATGAAATAAACGGAATATCAGATTCTGATAGCGATTTTGAAGATGGAATAAACGGAATATCGGATTCTGATAATGACGTTCAATTACTAAATGCAATCCAAAATGGAAACAACAGGAAATTTAGAAAATACCTAAAAGATTGCACAAATATCAGTGGCATAACAGATGAAAAAGGAAATAATATTTTACACCTTATTGCATCGCTCAAAAAGAAACAAAAGCTTAAGTTTCTAGATACCTTGATAAAAATAGCTAACGAGAAAAATTTAGTACAACTTGTTGATAGTGAAAATCAAGAAGGAAAGACTCCTTTTCAGGTAGCACTAATTAACAAGATAATAAAAGGGAAACATGATTCTCACACAATCCAAGATAACGATAACACACTTAAGTTTCTTGCAAAATTGTTAAAGTATGGAGCCAAGCTAAGCTTACCTACAGAGGATTTAGAAAAATTATCTAAAAAGCAAAATGAATACTATCTTAAATTTTTAGAAAAATTGGCTGAGCGAAAACCAGAAATAAAAACAAAAGTTGAAGAAGTTATAGCCCATACCATAAATACTCCAGATAGTAATGATAATTATCAACTACATTTAGCAATTAAAGATAAAGATGAAAAATCTTTTAAGGAATTATTGAAAAAAGGAGCAGATATTAACCTTAAAGATGCAAATGGCAATAATTCTTTACACCATATTGCCTTGCTGAGAGGGAAGCAAAAAGTTACATGCTTGAAATTAATATCAGCCTTAGTAAAAGAAAGAAAAATATCTGAAGATAAATTAGATGAAGCTATAAAAGCAACTAACAGGCAAGGAAATACACCTCTAGAATTAGCACTAAAGAAAAAAGCAGAAAAAAAAAGTATCGAATACCTATCGCAAGAAACAATTTTTGATTTAGCAACTAATTATGATAATACAACAAAGTTTTGTGCAGCATTATTACAAAACGGTGCTAACCCTGATTCTTTATGGTTAGAAGATCCAGAATTCCATACTAAAAAGTACTATTTAACTTTACGAGATCTAAAAGATTGTTCAAGCACTCCACAGAAAGCACAGGAGAAAGCTAAAGAACTAAAAGAGAAGCTTGAGGAAAAATACCACTGTGGAACTGCTTCGAAAAAATGTCAATCAGGCATTAAAAAGCTAGGTTCTGGTGTAAAAAAAGGAGCATCTGCTGTATGGAAATGCATTGATCCGGGCAGGAGAGCTAGTGTATTGTTAGCAATCACAGTAGCAACTACTATTATTACAATGGTAACACTTTCTTGCTTCCAAGGACAAATTGCAATTGGAGCAGCGTTACCCATCATAGCTATAACAGGAGTGGTCTGTCTGATATTCACTTTGGGACTTAGCGACATTAGGAAGTCTGTTAAGGAATTAACCAACGATAAGCAAAGCCGTAAAGATGATCACCTAGCTGCAAAACAACCTGAAAATATTACTGAACAACAAAATTTAGCTAACAACTCAGCAGCACAAGAGCAGTCAGAACATACAGAAAGCCCAGCTACTCAAATGAGCTATGTATCAATACTACGTCAATTTATAAATAAACCAGATGGGTTAACTAATAAATTCTCTTTTCCGGGACGATGAAATCAATCTCATCGCTCAGAGTTTTTTCAGCAACTTTTTTATAGTCAATTTCTACACTAACTTGGCTTTTCTCTTCTTTAAGCCATGCTATAGTATGCTTCATCCAGTTTTTATCATCACGTTCAGGGAAATCTTCACGAGCATGAGCACCCCTGCTTTCCTCGCGATTAGCTGCGCATTCCATGGTAATAACTGCTTGTGGAATCATATTGGCAAGCTCCAGCGCTTCAACCAAATCACTATTCCATATCATACTGCGATCTTCAACTGCAATGTTAGGCATCATTTTTGCTACTTCTTTTATAGCTTTTTTACCTTCCTCTAAAACTTCAGCAACACGGAATACCGATGCATATTTCTGCATAGTGTGCTGCATTTCACTTCGTATTTTTGCTACTTTGAACTCTCCAGAAGCAAATCGCATTTTATTAAATCTATCTACTATCAAGTCTGTGCAGTCTGAATGCAATTTTTTATGTGGTGTATCAGGTTTCAATTTTTCTTTTGCCCTAAGCGCGGCAGCTCTACCAAAAACCACAAGATCAAGAAGCGAGTTAGAGCCAAGTCGATTTGCACCATGTACAGAAACACATGCCGCTTCTCCAATTGCAAACAATCCATCCACTACTTCTTCCTTACCTTCCTTCAGTGTTATCACTTCTCCATGATAGTTGGTTGGAATACCGCCCATGTTGTAGTGAACAGTTGGAATAACAGGTATCGGATCTTTAGTAACATCAACTCCTGCAAAGGTTTTTGCTGTTTCACTAATACCTGGCAATCTGAGTTTGATCACTTCCGGATCAAGATGCGATATATTCAAGTACATGTGATCTTTCTTTGGCCCAACTCCCCTTCCCTCTCTAATTTCAATTGTCATTGCTCGACTTACTACATCACGAGAAGCCAAATCTTTTGCCTTTGGCGCATAACGTTCCATAAACTTCTCACCCTGAGAATTAACAAGGTACCCACCTTCACCGCGGCATCCTTCCGTCATCAAGCACCCTGAGCCATATATTCCTGTTGGATGAAATTGCACAAATTCCATATCTTCAAGTGGCAACCCAGCTCTTACCACCATGCCATTACCATCACCTGTGCAAGTGTGTGCACTTGTTGCAGAGAAATAAACACGTCCATAACCACCTGTTGCTATTACCACAGAATGTGCACGAAATCTATGCAACGTACCATCACACAGCGACCAAGCTATCACCCCACAGCATGTCCCTTTGTCCATAATCAAATCGATTACAAAATATTCGACAAAAAATTCAGCGTTAAATTTAAGACATTGCTGATATAGAGTATGAAGAATTGCATGCCCAGTTTTATCTGCTGCTGCACAAGTACGCTGAGCCGATTTTCCTTTACCAAAGTGAGTTGTCATTCCACCAAAGGCACGCTGATATATTTTTCCATCTTCCGTACGAGAAAAGGGTACACCAAAATTTTCAAGTTCAATCACAGCTTTGGCAGCATTTTTACACATATACTCTATTGCATCTTGATCGCCAAGCCAGTCTGAACCTTTTATTGTATCATATGCATGCCAGCGCCAGTCATCTTCAGCAATGTTGCTCAAGGCTGCACTAATTCCGCCTTGTGCTGCAACTGTATGACTCCGTGTAGGGAAAATCTTAGAAATACAGGCAACTGAAAAATTAGTTGCAGCCATTCCAAGTGTTGCTCTAAGCCCTGCTCCACCTGCACCTACTATCACCACATCATACTCATGCTCTATGATTTCATACGCTGACTTATCCATATCCACTTATTTTATCATCACAGGCTTATAATATCACAGAAGTAGAAAAAATCTATACAAGTTTTCTGGATGTAAGCTTCTGAAACAAATCTATAGTAAACGATGTAATAACAACCATAGGGTGTTATGAAAGTAGCTGACATTGGAATGACACTACCATAAAGGAATAAGTGTAGTTACTTACATAACATTGATGACTTATGCCTATTTAATTAGATCTAAAATTAGATAGAAAAAGGTAATCTTGATAAAACTCATTTACAACAAGTTCTCTCGCACTTGAATTTTCCGTTTGCACTTTTTTGTATCCTAATTTATGGCTTATTGAATCTTTATATGAACTAACTGCTTTATATATCTTACTTACCTCTCCTGGAAAGATACCACCAACAATTATAACGCATAACCCTGCAACTGTTGCAAAAGCTAGAGTTAAACTTTGCCTCCAGCTAGCTTTTTTTTCTTGTATACCAGCAGGGCACAATTCACTTGACATTTCTTTTAGATACTCATGCCACATGTGATTGCAGTTTGTACATTTCACTTTTCTTCCAGATTCACCTATTTGCCCACGAGATACTAAGTAAGTTTTAGTACAATTATGACATTGTATTTTCATAGTGCTTACGTATAAAATAATATAAATTTGATATCAATATGTATATAATAAATGAAAAATTTGCAACTAAAAAATTACAAGATGAGATAGAAAATATTTGGAAAGATAAAGAAAAACTTAACGACTATAATCTAAAACACGAAGCAAGATTAATAATCAAAGAGGTAATTGAGTTACTTGACAGTGGTAAAATTAGAGTAGCAGAAAAGCTATCAAGTGGAGAATGGATAGTACATAAGTGGATAAAGCAGTCAATATTATTACATTTTCTCACTGAGGAAAGCAAAATAATAGACAATACCAATTGCTGGTTTGACAAAATTGGTAGCAAGTTTAGTGAATGGAATGAGGAAAAATTTTACCAGTCAAAAATTAGAGCAGTCCCTGGATGTTTTGTCCGCCAATCTGCTTACATAGGTAAAAATGTTGTTCTAATGCCAAGCTTTATCAACGTTGGTGCATACATTGATTCTGGCACAATGATAGACACTTGGTCAACAGTTGGTAGTTGTGCACAAATAGGAAAAAATTGCCATATTTCCGGTGGAGTGGGAATAGGCGGAGTTCTCGAGCCTATTCAAGCTTCTCCAGTCATTATAGAAGATAATTGCTTCATTGGAGCGCGCAGTGAGGTAGCCGAAGGTGTTATAATAAGAGAAGGATCAGTCCTTAGTATGGGGGTGTTTATTGGAGCATCAACAAAAATTATTGACAGAGAAACAAGCAAGATATTTTATGGTGAAGTACCACCTTACTCTGTAGTTGTACCAGGATCTACTCCACCTAAAAACAACATTTCAACCTATTGCGTAGTTATAGTAAAAAAAGTGGACGAGAAGACGAGATCAAAAACTTCTATAAATGAAATATTGAGAATCTAACTACTTACCGTCACTTTTTTTATCATTATTACTAACTATAGTAATGGCATATGCGCATAATTCTGGAAAAGAGATCCCGTTTTCTTGAGACAGCTTGTATAATTTTTGCAAACTTTCTTTAACTTTATTAGGAATGTTTCCTCCACGCTCCTTTGCAAGCCATGAATCTTGATGGTGAATTGGATGAGTATCACCCTTTGGATTTCCTATATATACTGCAAAAGGTGCATTCTGTCCTTTGAAATCACACTGTACAGTAAATTTTTTTATAGACTCAGCCATTTAAAGACCTCTACTTTTCTTTTTAACCGATTTTATAGAAGATACAAGAGGTGGTTTTTTGATAAAATCTTGCCTATTAAACACACTTTCTTTGCCTTCTAAAGCTCGACGAACATCGGCTCTGCTTAGCTGTGACTCTTTTGCTACCCTCATTCCATGCTTTACCATAATATTAGTATATGCTAACACTTTTTTTACTAACTCTAGATCACCATTCAACATTTGAACCAATGCTTGAAATACCTCCGCTAAAGTTAATCCATCAGCACTTACAACCTTATTTTCTACAAAATTGATAGCTTCTTTAAATTTATATTCAATACCATCATCTTGAGGTATAAGGGTAACATAATCCGTATCTTGATTGTCCATAACCAAAGCAATACTACTCATATGTTTTTAAACTTATATTATATATATAAATACTCCACTATTTTATAGTATGGCACGCTATAGTTAAATGTTTATTAATAATATGCTCACTTATATACACGAATTAATTGATAAAAGCCAAGGATCAATATCTATCAGCGATTTCATAAGTGCTGCTCTATATCATAAAGAGTACGGTTATTACATGAATAAATTACCACTTGGCAAAGATGGTGACTTCATTACTGCGCCTGAAATTAGTCAGCTATTTGGTGAAACAATTGCAGTGTGGATAATGAATACATGGGAAAAATTAGGAAAGCCATCAAAATTTTCTCTAGTTGAACTTGGACCAGGTAAAGGAACACTCATTCACGATATAATAAGAGTTACTAAAAAATACAGCTGTTTTTTTAGCTCAATGAACATTCACCTAGTTGAAATAAGTCCTCTTTTACAGAAAACACAAAAGGGGAAATTAAAGGGATTAGATATTAATTGGCACACAGATGTCGACAACTTACCAAATCAGCCAACTATTTTTTTTGCAAATGAGTTATTTGACGCCCTTCCAATTGACCAATTTATTTATCGTGATGAGCAGTGGTATGAAAATAGAGTAATAAAACAAGATGATGGCAGTCTTTCATTGTCACTCCAGTGCTTAACCAGACCAAAAACTGGATTCCAGACTGGAATGACAGGGGGTTTCAATGGTGCAGTAGTGGAAGTATGCCTAGCCGGAATCGAAATATTAAAGAAACTTGAGAATAAGATAGTCAATAACGGAGGAGCTGCCCTGATTATAGATTATGGTTATGTATATCCTGAATATAAGAGCACTTTGCAATCGATAAGGCAGCATAAATATACTAATTTTCTTGAAAACGTCGGTAATAGTGACATCACTGCACTTGTGAACTTTCAATCATTAAAAGATTCATTAAGGCACGTAAATTGTGAGATTTTGACTCAAAGAGAATTTTTACACCTTTTTGGTATAAAGGAAAGAGCACAAGCTTTAATGGAAAATGCAAGTAATGAACAGAAGAATAAGATCTTCAGTGAATTTTTAAGGTTAACTGAAAATATGGGTACTCTCTTTAAGGTAATGCTGATTCACCATTTGTAGTCTTGTGTAGTTCTTATGTTAAACATACAAATACTAAAAAATTTACAGAATAAAAAAGGTAAAAAAAACGTATCTGTTCAGCAGAGTAGCAAAATAAGATAGACAGATAAGACTATCATAGGAACAAATAGGTGTCATGCAAGTAGCTGACACTGGCATGACAACAAAAAAGTTACTCAAATGACACCCTTTTGATGCACAATTTTTGGTGCATCACGTACTGATTTTCATCCAAGACGATGTCATGCAAGTAGCTGACACTGGCATCCAGCCTTTTCGCGCAAAAAACGTTGTAAAGTGTTTACCAACTTAGTTGGATCCCAGCTGGAATGACACTTGGTTATGCAAGAAATCTATTGTCAAAAAAAATTACTTCCGCATATTTTGAATCTGATTATAATGACAATTAGAGATATTTTAAGAGCTCAAAATCTATCTTTGTCTGCAGACTTTCAGTTAACTTTTCAATAAAAAACGTAGCGTATCTTTTTCAGCGGTCTGTCATATGTGCGCTGCATTTTTTTCTAATCTTTTTATACAGGAGGATTTTATGTCCAGAATTCCAGATACTTGACCTTTACTTTAGCTAATAACAGGCGCCTGTGATTTTTATAAAGAAAGTGTAGGAAAAACTGTTTCCAGGCATAAATTTGCCATGTATACCTAAAAAGTAATTATATTAGCATAATATTCATACTTATATGCCAATATTAATATTCTTTGAATGGAATACGAAATTAATGTTGAAAAAATATGTACCAAAAAATTTATGTGGGATCTATGCCGAAGCTCAAATTGCATGACACCATTTATTTTTATGGTTTTGTCTATTTTATTTTGCCACTCTGCTAAACGGATACATTTAATTCCATTTTTATCGAGCAGATAATTGTCATATATTAGCTTAGTTCTCCTGTTATACTTAAATATAAATCAGCATAGCCCTAATTTTTTTATATATTTTACTTCTTTCTCTATATTTAATAATAGGCTTGAAAATAAATGGTAAACCTATAATTGTTAAGCTTAGAGCTAGGATTGAAAGTACACAAAAGGCTTTGTGTTTATTATTTAGCTCCTTCAAATAAAGTATCAAAAATCTACAAAATTTTTTGTAATTTTCTTCAATATTTTTTTTGCTATGAGCCTTGTCAATAAACATATCTATTGCAGTATAATCATTACTACAATTAATTGCCCCTTTTTCTATTAATAGCTGAGCTATATCAAAATAATCCTTTTGAATAGTAAGATGCAGAGGTGAAAAACCTTGTTGATCACAAATATTCATATTGGCTTTTACTGCTAACAACATTCTTACAATTTCTACATGGCCTTTTTTAGCTGCAAGTAGCAGAGGAGTTCTGTTGCATCTAGTGACGGCATTAACGTTTACCTTAAGCTCCAATAAGAACTTAACTGCTTTAGTATCACCATTATAGCTAGCTTTATGTAACCTGGTGTTACCGCTACAATCTTGGTCATCTGCTTCTATTCCCTTTGAAACAAGAAATGTTACCATTTGCCTATTATTATGCTTAATAGCGCAATCCAGTGCATCAAAACCATGTTTATTTTTTGTGCAAATAAACTCTTTTAACTTAGCTTTTGCTTGCTTTACAATAAGCTTTACCAGTTGCATTTTGTTGTTATATGCTGCTAGAAAAAGCGTAGTATTATTTTCTGCATCTTTTGCTTCTATGTTTGCACCTTTCTTTATCAGATATTCTATAATCTCTGCTCTACTTTCATAATGTGTAGTACATTGATAAATGGTCAAAAATAAAGGAGTACGAAAGTTGTTATCTTCACATTCAAGATTTGCTCCGCTATCAATTAAAATCTGGACGCTCTTTTTAGAACCGTATAATGAAGCTATGTGAAGAGGAGTATAGCCTTCCTCAGCATCTTTTTCATTAACTTTTGCGCCTTTTGTTATTAAAAAATCCATTAATTCTGTGTCATCTTGTAGTGTAGCAAGGTGAAGTGGAGTAAATCCATTTTTATCTCTAGAATTAATTGTCAGTTGATTAACAAGAAGTTTAGCAATTTTTTTGTGTCCATGCATAATAGCATAATGCAGTGGATTTCTATTTTCATTGTCCACAACATTAAAGTCAGCTTCGTGCTCTAATAATGATTTTACTCCAACTAAATCGCCTTCTTTTGTAAACTTATGCAAGAGAGTGACTCCGCTTACATCTTTTGAGTTAATATCAAATCCACTTTCTACCAATTGATGTATGTCTTCCTCACACGCCATACCATTTTAATTAAACCCTTTTCACATTAACAATACTCCCACTTAATTAAGTTTGAATGAATCTGTAAGAGAGATATCACAATTTATTGAAGTTACTAAATCCGATATATTAAAGTCCACAATTTCCTGAATAAAGCCCTGACGATATTTTGCACACATCCATCTGCACACGCTCTCCAGGTACTTTACAGTTATAACGCTTGACCTGTTTGCGATAATGACGTTTAACATGCAGAAGACTTACATCATGTTTTTTGAAAATTTTGTGTATAGTATCCAATGACAAGGATAAATCATATAGACGTCTTAACTCGGTTTGAATACGCCTTGCCCCTAGCTTTCTAGTTTGTCTTAGATGAAGAATAAGCTGCTCATCTGAGTCATTGATCTTTTGCAAAGGTGAAGTTTTAGGCTTACTACTGAGATCTACTAATCCTTTTTCACCTAACTCTTCATAACGTTTGTACCATTTACGTAAGGTAAAACGTGAAATACCATAATGCTGACATACCTTTCCTGCATGACCCAACTCTTTGTATAGTTTTATCCAACTCAGACGTAGTTTAACCCTAGAATTTATCCTTTGCAATTGTAATAAGGTCTATAAACTACTGCAAATCCAAATTTCTATTTGATCTTACATTCTTATTGTAATAACCTCTATGGATCACACAGCATTAGTCGTGTATCTGAACAGATACTTTTGTACATGGATCAGCTTTATGTGTATCAATTCTGTCTACTTCAAGTTTCCAGCAAAACTACTTTCTAATGTATTGCTTTCAATCAAGTTCTTTGTTAAGCTCACTGTTAGTGGATGTTCAATTATCTTAACATAAAAATCAAGGCAGCTTTAGGTATAAATACGAGTAACTCGTATAAGTAAAGAGGCTATAAGAAGTTTCTTACCATTCTATTCAAACGGGTTTTAAACTTTTGAAATGTCATGACATTGTTGATACGTTTGTCAAGAAACGACAGGGTATCTGCAAAATCTTCTGAATAATCATTGATAAAAAAAAGTATCGTACTTAAGTACACTCCAGCTAATATTGCTCTTTTTGTATAGTAGTTAAAATCTGTTGATTGATCATGAATGCCATACCAAATTGCGCTAACAGTTCTGTACAAGAGTTTACTAGAAAAATATGTATTTTGGGGTAATATAGAGAATGATAAAACATTTTTTAAAAACTCTCTGTAATTTTGTAACTTAGCATAGTTTGAAAGGCGTATTTGGACAGCTAACTTTATCCGCTCTCTTACCTTCATATCTTCTAAATTGGAATTCCAAAGTTCAGTTTCCATTGAGCTATTTAAGTCCTCTGCTATGTACTCCAAAGCACTATATATTCCATTTTGAAATTTACAAAAACTATTGGCTAGGTTAAGGTTCGTGCACACTTTCAATAAGGTTGCATCACTTATTCCTTCAAATGGAATAACCTTAATCAGCTCATCTACTATTAACTTTTGTTCCATACAATATTATACTAAACATCACATATAATTGTACCTGAGATTTTCAAACATTCTGCAAAATGCTTCACCGCGCTCTTCAAAATTTTTCCACTGATCAAAAGAAGAACATGCAGGAGAAAGTAATATCGCTACTTCTTCTTTGCTATTTATGGCCTCTTCAAAAGCCAGTTTAAATGCGTTTTCTAGATTATAGCACTTCATATAATCTATTTTGTTCTCCATAATGTTTGCAAAAACTTCAGTTGATTCTCCAATAAGAAAAGCTTTTCTAATCTTGGTTAAATGCTTGCTTAATGATTCTATTCCGCCTTTTTTGCTTTTTCCGCCAACAATCCAATATATGTTTTTATAAGATAAAATTGCCTTTTCGGTCGATTCTGCATTGGTTGCTTTGCTATCGTTGATAAAAAGTACATTATGTATTTTGCCAAGAAATTCATTTCTGTGTCTTAGCCCTGGAAAGGATTTGATTTCATTGACAATAGTGCTGCTATCTACTCCAAGTAACTTGCACACAGCGTGTGCAGCTACTATATTTTCTACATTGGATACTAGGTTTATTTTCACGTCGCTTACTGATAAGCTATGATTCTCTAGTTTCCCAGTGCCTAGGCACTGGGATGACAAAGAGGGTGACATCGAAGCTGAGATTGGAATTTTGTTCCCAGTGAATTTATTGAATACATCAGCGGTAATTTTGTTATCACATCCTATCACGGCAATCTTGCTACTGTTTATCAGTTTTAATTTAGTTGCTATGTAGTTATTCATACTTCCATGTCTATCTATGTGGTCTGGTGTGATGTTGAGCAATACAGAAATGTCTACATTAATTTTATTTATTAGCTCCAATTGAAAAGAGGAGAATTCAATTACATAAATTTCTGCATCTCTTTCTAAATCCAAAATAGGCACACCTAAATTCCCGCCAATAGCTACTTTTTTCCCTGTGGATTTTAATATGTGCCCTATTAGTGACGTGGTGGTTGATTTGCCATTTGTTCCGGTGATGCCTACAACCTTCTGGCTTGTAGTTTTAGTTTCAAGAAATAGCTCAATGTCTGATTTTATTTTGCAGTCAAAGCTTCTTGCAAGTTTTACTACCCAATGCGTTGGTATTGGCACTCCAGGGCTCAAAATTAGTGTGCTTATCTCATGCCAATTATACTCATTGGGATGAGTAAAGTTACACTCTTTATATATCTTTTTTGCATTTGCTATTTTCTCTTTATTATCATCCCATGCATATATTTTTGCACTGCTTTTTGTTAGAGCATTAATAACGGACAAACCAGTTTTACCAAGGCCGAAAACCGCAACACTTTGATTTTTGTATTTGTTTAGTTGCACTTCTAGATAACTTATGCGAACCATTTTATAAAGATATAATACAAATTATAATGACTTCTTCCATAGTTTTTGGCAGTGCTTAACTTTATTGTCACAACCTTAGCCAATAGAAAACTCCTTGACACATTTTGCCAACTCCCTTACCATTACAATAAGAGTATTTATCCTTTAGAATTAATTAAGAGAAAGTTTTTTCTCGACTTGTTGTATAATTTGATAAAAGTGATCAAAATCTAAGCTTGCACTACCAATTAAAACTCCTAATAGATTTGGAATACTGAGCAAGTTTCCTATATTTTCTGAGCTGACTGAGCCACCATATATAATGTGTTTTTTACCAGCACACAATTTTATTATCTCTATCACCTCAGCAATTGCGTCATTATTTGGCACATTTCCTGTTCCTATTGCCCATATCGGTTCGTATGCTATGGTATATTCACCTTGTGTTGGCAAACGGTTTTTGCATTGATATTCTATTACTTCTTTTGTTTTTTTATTTTTATAATCTTCTGAGTTTTCACCTACACAGATGATTGGGTGTAATCCTGATTCTATTGCTGTTTTCGATTTAAGTTTTATTTCACTATCTTTTTCATGAGCCCTTTCAGAATGTCCAAGTATTACGTAACTACATCCTAGTTCCTTCAACATTCCTGCACTAATTTCACCTGTGTAAGAACCAAACTCTTTATGATGGCAATTCTGTCCTCCTATTTTAATATTATTGTTCAACTCTATACTGCTTGGAAATGATGTAAAAGGAGGGCAAATTACTAATTTAGAGGTAATTTCGTTGCTCTTGTTGTTAAGTTTGCCTATAAAGTCAACAAATGAAGAACGTGTTCCATTCATTTTCCAATTTGCTACTATTAAAAAAGACATCAATTTTTCTTATATGAATGAGAGTGCCGGCTGTCGGACTTGAACTGACAACCTACTGATTACAAGTCAGTTGCTCTACCAATTGAGCTAAGCCGGCATTTAATACACTGACAATATACAATTATCGATGAATTTTCGTCAACTAATTTTTAAAAAACTGCATACTAAGATCATATGAAAAAATTTTCACTGAAGCCAAAAAAGAGTCTAGGGCAAAATTTTATTTTATCGAATGAGATAACAAAAAGAATAGTTGCCTTAGCTGGTAGCCTGAAAGATTTTAATGTTATTGAAATTGGTCCTGGGTATGGTGCGTTAACAAGAGAAATATTGGCGTATAATCCAAAGTTTCTACTTTCTATAGAAAAAGATAGTAGTTTAGTGAAACATCACGAACAATTGCTAAATGAGCATCAGGGAAAATATAGAATTATAGAAGCAGATGCACTTAATGTTGTAGAAAAAGAGCTGGTAGAATGTCCAGTCAAAGTCATTGCTAACTTGCCTTACAATATCTCAGTAGCGTTATTTTTAAAGTGGTTAAATAATATAAAATTTTTTACGAATTTGACGTTAATGTTCCAAAAGGAGGTAGCAGAGCGTATTACAGCAGAACCTAATTCTAAAGATTATGGTTCCCTATCAGTGCTAAGCCAGTTACTATGCGACATAAAAAAGGAATTTGATATTGAACCTAAGGAATTTTTTCCAAGACCAAAAGTATATTCTTCAGTAATTACAGTAAAACCTTTACCCACTCCAAGATTTGCAGTAAATTTAGAAACCTTAACAAAGCTAACACGTGCTGTGTTCGCTCAAAGAAGAAAGATGCTGAGAAATAGCTTGCAAAGTATAACTAGTGATGTCTCAACTACTCTTGAGAATGCTAAACTGAGTGGAGACGAACGTCCAGAAAGCTTAACTATTGAGCAGTTCTGTTTGCTAGCAAATAATGTAATTTTGCGATAAATATATTAGGAGCTACATCCCTCTTCTATCCTATTTTGATCTAAAAATAGCTGGAGCCAGGCTAATTTTGCAAAAGCTCTATTGCAATTTCATTAATTGGCGTATAAGCTTTAAATAAAGCATATGAAAAAAATGGAAGCTTGTTATTCGTTTGACGATGTACTTCTCTTACCGGCCTATTCTGATGTATTGCCTCGTGATGCAGACACAAGAACTTATCTAACAAATAATATAGAACTAAATATCCCTCTCATATCCTCTGCAATGGACACTGTCACTGAATCAGGCTTTGCAATAGCTATTGCCCAACATGGTGGAATAGGTTGCATACATAAGAATTTATCAATAGATGAACAAGTGTTAGAAGTAAGAAGGGTGAAAAAATATGAAAGCTGGATCGTGTATAACCCAATTACAATTTCCCCAGATAAAACGGTTGCAGAAGCAGTTTCATTAATGAGAGAGTATAATTATTCCGGCATTCCTGTAGTTGATCAACGCAAGTTAGTGGGAATTTTAACTAATCGAGATGTGAGGTTTATTGAAGACCAGAACATGAATATAAAAGTTTCCGAGGTAATGACAAAAGATAAGTTAGTAACAGTTCGAGAGCAGGCAGTAAACAGCGCCTCAGCAATGAAATTGTTGCATGCAAATAGAATAGAGAAGCTTTTGGTTGTTGATGAAAATTCTTGTTGCATAGGTCTAATCACAGTTAAAGACATCGAAAAATACAATAGATATCCAAATTCATGTAAAGACAGTAAAGGTCGACTCAGAGTTGCCGCTGCAATTGGTACTGGTAAAAAAGATGGTATAGAAAGATGTGAAGCTTTGATCGGAGAGGAAGTCGATGTGGTTATTGTAGATACCGCTCACGGTCATTCCGAGAACGTTATCAGCACCATTAAGGAAATAAAAAAGATGTATCCGAATACGCAATTAATCGGCGGAAATATTACAACAAAGGAGGCTGCTGAAGCGTTAATTGATGCTGGTGTTGATGCAGTAAAGGTTGGAATAGGGCCCGGATCAATTTGTACTACCAGAATAGTTACAGGTGTTGGTATGCCGCAATTCTCTGCAATCAAGAATGTTGCAGAGGTGTGTAGAGCAAAAAACGTCAGACTAATTGCTGATGGTGGAATAAAATATTCGGGAGATGTTGCAAAAGCTATTGCAGCTGGTGCTGATACTGTGATGATAGGTTCAATCTTTGCTGGTACTGAGGAAAGCCCAGGTGAGATTATCATGTATAAGAGTAGAGCATATAAGGAATATCGAGGAATGGGATCTATTAGTGCAATGAAACGAGGGTCAGCTAGCCGTTATTTTCAAGATTCAAAACTTGATTTAGTCCCACAAGGAGTAGAAGCAAGAGTTCCTTTTAAAGGTCCAGCTTCAGGAGTGATCTGTCAGTTAATTGGTGGGTTGCAAGCTGCAATGGGTTACACTGGCAACCGTAATATAGAAGAGATGAAAAAAAACTGCAAATTTGTCACTATTACTTCATCAGGGTTAAGAGAAAGTCATGCTCATGATATAATCATTACACAGGAAGCTCCAAATTACGCTTACCAAGCATCTAATTTATCATCTGATTCAGAGTAAATACAATCCCCTTTTGAGTGGGTCATTTCAACACTGGTACACAATTGATATTAGATGTCATCTAAGTGGCTGACACTGGAAAATCGATTGTAAATAAACTGACTACATAAAATTTTTGATCAAAATCAGTGCTATAAGTTGGAATAGCAACTTAAGGTAGATTGCCAGCTTAATATATTTTGATAAATCCAAAAATTATTTTAGCTATAAGAGAGCTTTGCTTTTTTGCTCCATCAGAATTGGCTTACTTTTAGTGATTCATGGAGTTAAAAAAGTCAGCATTGCTCTTTGTTAAAAGTAGTTTGTCACGTAAAAACTCCATTGCTTCAACAGATCCCATAGGGTTAAGTATCCTACGCAATACCCATATTTTATTTAGTATGGCCTTATCAACTAATAGCTCTTCCTTCCTTGTTCCGGATTTTGTAATATCAATAGCAGGGAATATACGTTTATCAGCAAGTTTTCTATCTAGTATAATTTCAGCATTACCTGTGCCTTTAAACTCTTCAAAAATAACATCATCCATTTTTGAACCAGTTTCTATAAGGGCTGTAGCGATGATTGTCAAAGAACCACCATTTTCAATATTACGAGCTGCTCCAAAAAAGCGTTTTGGTCTTTGCAGCGCATTTGAATCTACACCACCGGTTAGAACCTTTCCAGACGAAGGAATGACTGCATTATAAGCACGTGCAAGGCGAGTTATAGAATCAAGCAAAATCACTACATCTTTTTTGTGTTCAACCATTCTTTTAGCTTTTTCTATTACTATTTCAGCAAGTTGGACATGACGGTAGGCAGGTTCATCAAATGTAGAGCTTACCACTTCACCCTTTACAGAGCGTATCATATCTGTTACCTCTTCGGGTCTTTCATCTATAAGTAATACTATTAGTTCTATTTCAGGATGATTTGTAGCTATAGAGTGAGCCATTTGCTGAAGCAATATCGTTTTTCCTGTACGAGGTGGAGCAACTATCAATGCTCTTTGTCCTTTTCCAAGAGGTGTAACTATATCTACAGCACGCATGTTTATATCTTTTTTATTATCTCCGCTACTGTTGTTTTCAAGGATGAGGCTTTTTTCAGGATAAAGTGGAAGCAAATTATCAAAATGTACGTACTTTCTTAATTCACTGATTTCAGTAGAGTTTATACTGTGAACCTTAGTTAAAGTAAAATATCTTTCTTTATCACCAGGTGGCCTTATTTCTCCACATGCCATATCTCCTGTACGTAAATTAAACTTCTTTATTTGGCCATTGGAAATATAAACATCATCGGTACTTGGAGCATAATTTGCACTTGATGAACGTAAGAAACCAAAACCATCAGGCAATATTTCCACTACTCCACTTCCTGTGGTTATGCCTCCTTCTTCACTCATTTTCTTCATTAAACTGAATATCATTTCCTGTTTTAGCATCCTGCCATTGCCTTTACCACTAGTTGAAATTTTTCTTTCTTCAGCTAGCTCTAACAATTCTTCTGCTGTTTTCTCTTTCAATTCGCTCAGGTCCAATGTTTTCTTGTTTTTTTCAGCACCTTCACTGGTCATTTGTTTTACTGCGTCAGCATTATGAATTTGTTCGCTTTTTTCAGGTTGACCTACAACCTCTCCTTTTGCTAAGACATCTTCATTGATTGTTGTCATAATCCTCCAAAAATTTTAATTGATGCTTACTAACCTAAAATGTGAATATAAAACAATAAATTAGGCTGAGCTAGTTTTTAGTGCGTATTTAGACTTAATTATTATTAAACTAGATACTTTACTTACATTATACTGATAAAAACTAACAAGTCAAGTCAATTTAATATTAACAAAGTACAAGAATTTGAGAATCATCAATAGCTATTATTTATATTTTTTAATCTTTGTTTCTTCTCTTCTTCTACTTTCGCTTTTTCTACTTCCGCTTCTAAATTTTCCTGGCTACATAAACCAAGTAGTACAGGATCTTGAGGTTTGATATTGAGTATGTTATGATGAGATCCATCTCTTACCTGCTCAACTGTGTAATTTGTTGTACTAACTAGCTTAGCTATCACATTATTGTTCAAGATAGGAAATTTTTTTACCAAATAATAAATCGCATTAGGTTTATCTCTACGCCTTGCTGTGGAAGCAAAGGCAAGAAAGCTAATCGTCTTTGCCCTTTTTTTTATATTTTTTATAATCAAATTTGGTACACGATTTGGATTTTTTTTGCAATTATCGATTTCTTTTTCAGTAATTATTTCAGAAATAATAGGGTCATACTTTTCAACTTCTATTTCCTCATCAGCTATGTCTTGTACTTTTTCAAGGGATAACTTGCAACATTGTGCTATTTGATCAAAAGTTAAGCTAGTGTTATCAACCAACCAAGCAGCTACTTGCATGAGAAATTGTTCATTTCTATCTTTATTGTCTTTAGAAGATTCCATTGACATCGAAAAAACATCTCCCATTTTAATATTCCTTTACTGTTATAGAAATAAAATATAAACCATTAAAACTAAAAAAGCATTAACTTTGTCATCCAATGGCTTTTTGGTTTATATTTCTTATCTCTTAGAACCTGTTCATAATCTTTTGAGGAGGAAAGAAGTAAAAGCAAATTTGTAGGCTAGTATTAAGTTTACGCTCGCAATTTTTCCAAAGTCGCCTACATTTTTCCAACCAGGCAAAAGATCTCTCACGTTAGCTAGTTGTTACTCTCTAATCCTGAAAATTGGCGTTCTATACTGTCTTAAACGTTTTATAAGCTCGTTTCAGCTTATGTAGGTAAAACCTAGAAATATTGTGAAGACATAAGGTGCACATAGTGCAAAAAATTAAAAATAAGACGCCAACTGTATAATACTTTTGTCGTTTAATCTGCACAGATTGAAGATAATAAAATACCTTCAGTCTTATGATAAGGAAAATGTGTAAAGTAATCTTTTTCACCTCTGTGAGCTACTTGAATTAAAAAAGAAGAGATACTAACCTCTTGCATTCAAACTCACATAAATCATGAATTATGCATGTTTCACACGAAGGTTTTTGCGCTTTGCAAACATATCTACCATGCAAAACTAGCCAATGATGAGCATAAAGTAGGTATTTTTTTGGCACTACATTCAAAAGAGACTGCTCTGTTTTAAGTACATCTTTTTCTTTCACAAGCCCAACTCTATTGCTCACTCTAAAAACGTGAGTATCAACTGCCAATGTTGGAATACCAAGCCCTGAATTTAAGAACACATTAGCGCTCTTTCTCCCAACCCCTGGTAAAGATACCAAATCATCGAAATTAGTAGGCACTTTGCTATTGTACCTCTCAATCAATATTTTACTGAGCCCGATTATATTTTTTGCTTTGGAATTATATAAACCAATACTGCTTATGCATTTTCTCAGCTCACTTTGCCCAAGATTCAACATTTTTTCTGGCGTATCAGCGATACTAAATAGCTCCTTTGTAATTTTATTAACACTTATATCGGTCGTCCGCGCTGACAGAACTATTGCAACTAATAACGTAAAATGATTGGTATAATTTAGCTCTATTTTTGGCGTAGGATTTGATTGCTTGAATTTTTCAAATATCAGTTCTACTTTTTTTGAGTCCATGCATAGAGCTAAAAGCTTATACTACACTGGTTGCTGTGCAAATTCAATTCCTTTGTATCCGTTCAGAGGTATGGTAAGGATAAAAAAGAATTGACATAACATATCAAAGTAATAATAACAGAAAATGTTGATAGTAAGGTAAGGCTAGATGCTTCAATTGTTGATCAGTATTGTAGAGTTATGTAAAAACTTAGAGCAAAAAGTAGCAAAGCTTGAAGAAAAAAATAAAATCTTAGAAATAGAGAATGCTGAACTAAGAGAGAGACTTGGCTTGAACTCAAGGAATTCATCTTTACCAAGTTCAAAAGAGCTGTACAAAATAAAAAAAGACACACCAGAAGATAAGTCAGAGGGTGGCAGGAAGATAGGGGGTCAAGTTGGTCATAAAGGAAATTATCGGATAAAAATGGAAGCAGATGAAGTAATTAGAGTAAGATTACATGATACTTGTGAATGTGGTGGAGAAATTGCAGTATGCAACAAACCCTATATTCACCAGAATGTTGATCTCCCAAAAATTAAGCCTTACGTAGTGGAATACCAACTAGAACATGGGCGCTGTCGTAAATGCGGAAAAAGAAGGAGTAGCAAATTACCAGAAGGAGTTACACCTGATACCTTTGGTCCTAGAGTTAAGTCAGTAGTTGCATCACTAAGTGGGTTTTATAAGAATTCAAAGCGAGAAATAGCGAATATCATGAAAGACATCTTTAACATGAGTATAAGTGTTGGTAGTGTGTCCAATAGCGAAGCAAGGGTCTCGTCAAAATGTAAAGAAGCCTATGAACAAATAGAGGAAGAAATGAAAGCAAGCGAAATTTTGCATATTGATGAAACCAGTCACTATAACAAAGGTAAATTGGAATGGTGCTGGATGTTTGCCAACAATAAAGCAAGTCTTATGAAGTTAGCAGATACAAGAGGAATGAAGTTTTTAAAGAATAGTGCATTTTGTGATTACAAAAATCGGGTAATTACCGACAGATATGGAGTTTACAACCACTTCAGTGATGAAAAACGACAAATTTGTTGGGCTCACTTATTGAGAAATTTCGAGAGGTTATCTCATAGCTGGAATAGTGAAGTAATGAGACTTGGCCATTGTTTAAAAGATGCAGCTAATGGATTATTTACATTAAAAAACGCTTTGTCAGAAAATGAAATTAGTATTTCAAAGTTCACTAAGCAAGCTAAAGAGTTACGAAGATTTATGCAGTACTGCATGATAAAAATATCTTATATACTTGAAGCAAAAGGAGCTTCACGAACGGTAAAGGGTATTATAAAATCCGAGCCAATGATGTGGACATTTTTGGATGATCCAGAGAATATTCCATTAACGAATAATCATGTTGAGCGACAAATACGGCATTATGTTGTCTATCGTAAGAATTCATATTTTGCACAGTCAGAGCGAGGGAATAGATTCCTTGAGCGGATAATTTCGTTGTATCTCACTTGGAGGCAAAAAAAGTTAAATCCATTTCAAAACCTTCTATCTATTGTCTCTTAAGCCACACCTCTGAACGGATACGTATAGTGATACGCCTTTGCATATTGCTGCTCGTTACTGCGGATTAGATATGGTTAAGCTTCTTGTAGAGAAAGGTTGTAATACTAGTGCCATAAACAATCATAAACAAATGCCTTCAGAAATAACAGGAGATCGGAAGGTAAAGCAGTTTCTTAATGAGAACAATGGGTTATCCCCACTACATTATGCTGCCAAAGAGGGTAATTTGGATTTGCTTAAAGTGCTGTTGAATAAAGGTGATAATATCAATGCTAAAGATAAGTATGGGTGGACGCCTTTGCACTATGCTGTTGAGCATAATAGATTTGATGTAATGAAATTACTCATTAATTCTAACGCTATTAGCATTGAAGCCAAGGATAGAAATGGTAAGACACCTTTACATGTAGCTGCTCGGCAAGGTTGTATAACTTCAATAAACCTTCTTCTTAGTAAGGGAGCTAATGTTACAGCTAAAACAAATAACAGTGATTGGAACTGGACACCCTTACACTATGCTGTCTATTATAATAAACCTGATGCAGTTAAGTATCTTATGAGTAGAGGTGCTAATGTTAAGATTAGAGACAAAAAAGGCAATACACCTGCATATTATGCTGTAGGTGGGCACAGAGCATATGATAGAAAAAAAAGATCTACAAGTGATAGTAATCAGCAAAGCTATGCTGCTCAATCTCAGGAAGACAGAGAAGACAGATTAGAGGTGCTAGAATTGCTTATAAGTGAAGCTGACATTGAGACTAAAAATGATGATGATCAAACACTTTTTCATATTGCTGCTCAAGGACGCAGATTACGTGCTGTCAGGCTTCTTGTAAATAAAATTGAGAGTGTAAATTTTGAAGATAGTTTATATGAAGAACCTAATGAATTAATAAGAGCCGTTCGTCAAAGAGAAAGGTTAAAGTCTCTTATAAATGAAAAAGATAAGTTTAGTTATACACCGCTGCAATATGCTGCTAAAAATGGTAATTGGGGTATGGTAAATCTCTTCCTTGATAAAACTGCTGAAAGAAATCCAGATGATGTTGCAAACAAGGATCAATTCTCAATAAGCTGGACCACTGTCCACTATACTGTTTACAATGGTGATTTGAATCTACTTAATAACATATTTCAATTTCTTTCAGATAAAGAGACTATTATTAATACTAAAGACAATAGTGGTTGGACACCTCTACACTATGCTGTATATTATAATGCTTCCGATATGGTGAAATTTCTTGTGAATGAAGGTGCTGATATCAGTGTTAAAGATAAGGATGGTAAAACACCGTTAGGTATTGCTAGAGGTAAAGGACATACAGATATCGTTCAATACTTGGAAGAAAGAAGTAGAGATTATGCCCGTGGTAAAAAAGCTATGCATTTTGCTGCTGAAAATAATAATGTGGAAGCTCTAAGTTTTCTTGTTAGCAAAGGAGAAAATGTTAATGATTGTGGTGATGATTATTGGAGACCTCTACACTATGCTGCTAAAGCTGGAAGTTTAGAGGCTGCTAAGTTCCTTGTAGAGAGTGGTGCTGGCTTCTATTCTAAGGAATATGAGACTACGGATGGTCAGGCTCCTATACATATTGCTGCTTTTCATGGTCATAAAGATATTGTAGAGTTTTTTGTTGTCGAGAAGGGAGTAGACGTTAATTGGCAGGATGGTTACACTTCCGGTGTCCACACTTATGGAAACTACTCGACACCATTACACTGGGCTTCCAAAGGTGGTCGTCTCGATGTAGTAGAACACCTTGTAAGCTTAGGAGCTAATATCGATGCTAAAGATTGGTATAGTAAAATACCTATAGATATTGCCAGAAGTGAAGGACATACAGATATCGTTCAATACTTGGAAGAAAGAAGTAGAGATTATGCCCGTGGTAAAAAAGCTATGCATTTTGCTGCTGAAAATAATAATGTGGAAGCTCTAAGTTTTCTTGTTAGCAAAGGAGAAAATGTTAATGATTGTGGTGATGATTATTGGAGACCTCTACACTATGCTGCTAAAGCTGGAAGTTTAGAGGCTGCTAAGTTCCTTGTAGAGAATGGTGCTGGCTTCTATTCTAAGAAATATGAGACTACAGATGGTCAGGTTCCTATACATATTGCTGCTTTTCATGGTCATAAAAATATTGTAAAATTTTTTGTTGTCGAGAAAGGAGTGGATGTTAATTGGGAAGATGGTTACAGATCTCATGGGAATTGGTGGACACCATTACATTGGGCTTCCAAAGGTGGTCATCTTGATGTAGTAGAATACCTTGTAAGCTTGGGAGCTAATATCGATGCTAAAGATAAGAATGGTAAAACACCTATAAACATTGCTAGAGGTGAAGGACATACAGATATCGTTCAATACTTGGAAGAAAGAAGTAAAGATTATGCCCATGGTAAAAAAGCTATGCATTTTGCTGCTGAAAATAATGATATGGAAACTCTACGTTTTCTTGTTGGCAAAGGAGAAAATGTTAATGATTGTGGTGATGATTATTGGAGGCCTCTACACTATGCTGCTAAAGCTGGAAGTTTAGAGGCTGCTAAGTTCCTTGTAGAGAATGGTGCTGGCTTCTATTCTAAGAAATATGAGACTACAGATGGTCAGGCTCCTATACATATTGCTGCTTATTATGGTCACAAAAATATTGTAAAGTTTTTTGTTGTTGAGAAGGGAGTAGACGTTAACTGGCAGGATGGTTACACTTCTGGTTTCCACACTTATGGAAACTACTCGACACCATTACACTGGGCTTCCAAAGGTGGTCGTCTCGATGTAGTAGAATACCTTGTAAGCTTAGGAGCTAATATCGATGCTAAAGATTGGTATAGTAAAACACCTATAGATATTGCTAGAGATAATGGACATAATAATGTTATCAATTATTTAGAGAAAGAGCTCAATCAAGAAAGAGGAAGCCCTGCACAACGCAAACGCCGTCATCACCATGGAGATCATAGTCGTCATCATAATCACTTATCACGTAAACCTCTTGCTATAGATTCAAGTAATCAACCTGAGATAGCAGCAAGTAGTGGCACAAGACCATCTTCATGGATAAATGGTTTGTTTGGGTGGGTAAAAGGTTCTGTAGGTGGTTTATTTTATTCTAGAGCTGCTTTATCTGAGGAAGCATCAAATACTGCAAGTTCAATACCACAAGTTAATGAGCAATTTGTTAAAGCTTCGGTAAGTAGTAGTAGTTCAACAAGTACCACACTACCATCTGATGGTACAGATAAAAAACAAGAAAATGGAGGTTTCTTTCGAGACAACATCGATTATGTAAATGCAAATATAAAACAAATTCGTGAAAGGCAAACACCTGTTAAATTTAAACCTAGTGGCGGAAATACAATACTAGAAATGGGAGATCACTATCTATCACAGGTTGATTTTAATGGTACAATAATATTACTTGATTTATTAATTAGAAAAGTTACAGGTCAGAAGTATATTTCTACAGTAGATCAGTCTATATCTCCACTAGAAGCACAGGGCTATGCATTAAATATTACAAAGGAATTTGAGAAAGTAGTAGAGCAAGCTGCACAGGATAGCAAAATATCAATGCACCGGTTGAATATTGATTTTGTGAAAATACAGAAAGAAGTTACAGGAAAAATCATGGGTGGTAAATTTAATGAGATTTCAGGGATTTTAAAATCGTATGTAGAGAAAGCATATCCTGATGAAGAAGCTGGTAAATTAAGTCCGAAAAAATTTGAAAAGTTTATAGCTCAATTTAATAAGGGTCTGCTAAATCAATCAATAGAGCAGATATTACACAACAGAGATGGTAGATTAGAAGTTGATGATGCAAAGCAAATGAGTTTAGAGCCTCAAAGTTATTTAAGTAATGCTTCAGTTCACAGCCATTCAGAAGTATCAACTTGTCTTTCTGAGATAGGAGTAACCAAGCTTGGAGGTAATATCAATAGGTAGGTTATAATATAAGAGGTGGAGCTATAATATGCCAAGTAGTGGAAAATTTAAAGTGAAGGTAGCAAAATTAGCCAAAATAATTAGGGAAACCAGTATCAAGTTTGGTGGTCTTAATACTAAAATGGATGAAGTAGACATTAAATGCTAAGTGGTTAATGTGTTTTCCACATTGAACTTACAGCACGTAGCTTTGATATAGAAGTTTGGGTAAAGTTATGATAGTAATTTATATAATTCTATGTGTAATCTTTATAGCCATTTTAGACAGTTCACTAGATTCTTAATTAGGGGATATTTATAACTTAGAGAAGGTTTTCATAAATGTTGAAGTGAATAAGTAGGGATATTATGTTTTTTCTTTGAGTTGTGAAATTTCAGCATGAGAGAGACCGGTAATTTCAGCGATAACATCAATAGATACACCGGCCTTGAGTGAGTTTTTGGCAACTTCGATTTTTTCTTCTTGTCTACCTTCTTGTCTACCTTCTTGTCTGCCTTTTTCAGTAGCATCATCGAGTTTTTGAGCGAGGACAGCCTGTTCATCACGAATACGCTTGATCTCTTGTTCATAGGCTATAAATTCTTTTTCTGACCAGTTGAACCTATTTAGTTCTTCATATGCTCTTTTAATTATTAGATCACTTCCTATTATTCTTTCTAGTTCTTCTTCACTAGTTTCATCTGCATATCTAAAGAAGTAGATCCATTTCTCGACTATACTTGAAAGCTGATCTTCTTTGGTTTTTGGAAATTTAGGCAACTCAATAAATATAAAGTAAAAATCTTTTAGATCATGTTCATTAGTATCTTCATCGCGAATAGTATGCTTTGATTTGTACTCAGACTTATCAGGAAACAGTACACAATCTGCTATAGCAATAAAAATAATTTCCTTAAGGTCATGGTATTGATCGCCCTTACTAGCTTGTCTTGAGTAAGTCTTAGCAGCATAGTATTGTGCACGTTTTTCAAAGCCCTTAGTTTTAGCGACCTGCATCTCGCAAACGTACTGAACACCTGAAGAATCTCTACAGAGGACATCAACAATACTTTGTTTTTTAGAAGCAATATCAGGGTCTTGAATAGTACTTAAGAACTCTATATCCTGTATTGCATTTTTGCCAGTAAAGCCGAGAATATCGTTGAGGAAGTGAATGAGGATGTCTTTATTCTTTTCAGTACCAAAGATACGCCGAAACGCAACATCATTTTTGGGATCAAGAAACTTCGAAAGAGCCATGATAAGTTAACCTAGAAAGCATTGGTAATTGTACACAATTCTGAAGAAATATTCAACTAAAATTCAAACATAGATCCACAGGAGATAACATTTCTTACTATTACCCACAAATATAAATGTTTGTTGCATAGCTCTTAATGGCATAACTTTTGCTTGAAATAACTGTTTATATGGTGCAATTTACAGCTTTTAGTTGCTAAAATTATAACTCTTAGTTTAATAATTTTAATCTAATAAGCTTTCAGGTTAATAAAATTAAATCATTTGAGTAAATACAATACTATGTTTTTATTTGTGGGTAATAGTAAGGATAACATTTCGGGCTGGGTTTTTACAACTATTTCTGTTTTTAAATTAGTTGAGACACCTAATAGAGAACTTGATTTGCATTGATATTCAAGCTATATCCTGATCAGACTGAGAGTTGGAAATATGGCAATAATTCTTTTAGACACAAAAACTATAAATCGTATAGCAGCGGGAGAGGTAATAGAAAGGCCAGCGAGTGTAGTAAAGGAATTAGTAGAAAATGCAATAGATGCTGGAAGTTCAGAGATAGAGATCAAAATAGAAAGTGGTGGACGTAACCTTATAACTGTGACAGATGATGGAAATGGAATAGAAAAGGACGACTTAGAACTAGCATTTATGAGGCATGCCACTTCAAAATTAAGCGATAGTGAGTTAATAGAAATCAAGCACCTTGGGTTTAGGGGAGAAGCTTTACCTTCAATTGCAGCAGTAAGCAGAATGAAATTATCGTCTAAGGCAAGTGGAGCAAAGGAAGCATGGTCTATAAGGTATGAGGTAGGAGAAAAAATAAGAGAGATTACACCTTGTTCTTTGCTACAGGGTACATATATTGAAGTTCGTGACTTATTTTTTGCCACTCCAAATAGATTAAAATTTCTAAAAACCGAGAGGGCAGAAACACAAAGCATTGTTGATATTGTAAATAACTTAGCAATGATTAACTATAGTATTGGGTTTACTCTCACTTCCGGTAATAAAAAGCTCTTAAAATATGTTAAGCAAACTTCATTATTTAACAGATTATGTGAAGTAGAAGAAGAATTTCAGAGCAATTCACTGGAAGTTAAAGAGGAAGAAGAAAGCATCAAACTTACGGGATACATCTGTAAACCAACTATTAGTCGTGGCAATTCAACTCAGATCTATACGTTTGTTAATGGAAGGCCAATAAAAGACAGTCTACTTATAGGTGCAATTAGGTATGCATATCATGATTTTATTCCAAGTGGGAGGTATCCTTTTGCAGTACTGCAGTTAGAAATACCATACGATCAAGTAGATGTAAATGTGCATCCAAATAAATCAGAAGTAAGATTTCAGAATAAAAGGTTGATATATGAAATAGTAAGAAGAGGGATAATAAAAGCATTATCAACGAGAATAGGCGTATTCGCAGTAAATGATCAAAGTATTGAAGAGTTTGATAGCCAAGAACAGGTTAATGATGAAGAGAAAAAAAATCAAAAAGAGTTTTATGAAAAGAGGCCAAGTCTTTTAGAAAATCGTTTAATGAAAGAATTCAATGCACCAGATGAAAGAAGGCGAAGCTTACCAGAAACGTTTAAATATGGAGAATCTCCACCCCAAAAGGGAACGATGGTTTTAGAAAGGAAGCAAATTGATTTAATAGAGCTCTAGGATATGCACGCTGTCAGGTCTACAATACTTACATTATTGCTGAGGCTAAAGGCAAATTAATTATAGTAGACCAGCACGCAGCTCATGAGAGATTGATATACGAGTGCTTAAAGCAAAAATCAAGCATAAAAAGACAAAAACTTCTTTTTCCTGAAACAGTTGAAATCAAAAACCAAGCAGGAATGGAGATGGTTGAAGCTTATAAAGATAAGCTTTTTGAAATGGGTTTTGGTATTGAAATAGAATCAGAAGATAAAGTAAGGGTTAAAGAAATACCTGCAATTTTAGGAACAATAAATGTGAAAGAGATGGTGATGAATATAGTTGATAGATTAATAGAGATAGGAGATACGCTACCTATAGAAGAAAAAGTGAACAAGATATTAGCTACTATTGCGTGCCATGGGTCAATTAGAGCTGGAAGGGAAATGAAGTTGGAGGAGATGAATGAGTTGATGAGACAAATGGAAGAAACACCGTATGCTGGGCAATGCAATCACGGAAGACCAACTTACATAGAAATGAAACTAAGTGATATAGAAAAATTATTTGAAAGGAAATGAGTTCAATTTGTCAAAAAAGATTACCAATTAAGTATACGTGATAGCTCTTTTAATTATAGAGTATAAAATGTGAAAAAAGAGAATAATTGCTCTAACTTTTTAGACTACAAAGTAATAGGACAGGAAGTAAGAAATTGGAGGTTAAAGCGAGGTTATACTCAAAAGGATTTAGCGGAGAAAATCGGCGTAACATATCAAATAGTACTACAATATGAAAAAGGAACACGTAAAATTTCGATTGAGAAATTATACGCTATGGCAGAGGTATTATCAATTAATATTACGGATCTTATTCCTGTATCAAATGAAAAAATCTGTCTTGAAGATGAGGGAGAGGAAATTAGTAAGAAAATATAAAAAGATTAATGATCAGGAGTTACGTAGAATGTTTTGTTTACTAACCAAATTTGCTCAAGTTAGTGAAAAAAGTAGTAGAAAATCGGAAAAAATAAAAATTGCAAAGGGTCTGGTTAAAGCAGGAATTTCTGTTGATATTGTTGCAAAAACAATTGGTCTCTCTGCTGATGAATGTGTTGAAGAAAAAGTCGGTTCTATCTACTACAAAATAGGAAAGAAGATAAAAGAATGGAAGAGAGTACACTCAAAAGGATTTAGCAGAGAAGATAGATACAACACGTGACGAAATAAGCAACTATGAACAAGGACGTGTGGCTATTCCACTGGAAAAATTGTATGCAATAGCGGAAACATTATCGATTAATATTACAGATCTACTAATAGAAGAAGATGAAGGTAGTAAAGTGGAAAATGAGCTACCTGATTTGATTAAAGAATACAAAGAAATTGAGAGCCAAGAACTACGTCATGTACTAATAAAATCTCTGTTTGAAAGCATACAAATTTGCGAAGAGAAAGTGAAAAGAGCAGAAAAAATGAAAATTGCAAAGAATTTAGTTAAAAAAGGAATTTCTACCGATATTATTTTGCAAATAACAGGCCTCTCTTTAGGCGAAATTCAACAAGTTTAAAATAAAAAAATCACCATATATTAATATCTTCACCTATTCATGAAAAAATAAGTAAAAAAGATTGAAAAATTGATTTGACTTCACTCGAAAGCTATGGCTCTATGCCAATGCTGATAAAAAACAGCAGTAAATATTTAAAAAAAGTTTGTTGTTAGTGAAGGGTAAATTATATGAATAAAAGTAAAGAAGAAATCGAATTCAGAATATTAGAAAGCAAAGGTAAAGCACTACTTGATCGTGAAATAATGGAAACGTTTCTAAGTGCAGTACATGAAAGGCCACAGGCTCAAGAAATTGCTAAAAATCTGGTGAATACTTATACAGGAGTAGGAAGGATTTTAGGCCGAGAAATGGATGACCTGAAAGTTATAGAAGGAGTAACTGATTCTGCAGTAGCAATGATTATGTGTGTTAAGGAAACACTAGAAAGGGTGCTCAAAGAAAAGCTTAAGAGTGAGCCAATAATGGACTTACAAGGGCTAGTAGAGTATTTGAACGTAAGTATAGGACACTCAGAAAGGGAATGTGTAAAAATACTGTATTTGAATAAGAGGCGCCAATTAATCGGAGAAGAATCCTATATTGGTGAAATGGAAAAAGCACCAGTATACATAAAGGAAATTATAAGAAAAGCATTAATAAAAAATGCAACATCAATAATAATGTCACATAACCATCCAGGTGGGAGCTTAGAGCCGTCAGAAGAGGATCAAGCAGTAACGAAGAGCTTAGCAGCAGCGTGTAGTACTGTAAGTGTTAGATTGTTTGATCACATTATTATCACAAGTGCAGGCTATTTTAGCTTTAGAGAAAACGGATTGTTATAGCAGAAAGTATTTGCAAATCTACTCACTATAATTTATAATGAGTAATAGAATGTATAAATTAAGATTTGTATATTTAAAAAGTATTTTTAATATGGGGGTTATATGACGAGTAAAGATCAGAATAAAAAGACTAATGTTAATCACAAGAAAATATTTGGTGCTCTTGAAGGTGTTGATATAAAGCAGTCTAAATTTGTGAGCAAAATTAATAATCAGAAGGAGATAAATCGGGAGGCTTCCCCTAGCAGAAACATTCAAATCAACTACGGGAAAAGCCTTGACTATGTTTATGGCATAAAACCTTTAAATGATCAAGCAGAAGATTTAAATCCATTTGCTTCAAATTTGCAAAAAATAAAACCAAGTGCAAGCGAAAGTGAAAAGTTGAGCTGGTTTAAGAGTGCGATAGTAGAGGCAAAAAGCGTAAATGAATTACACAAAAATATAGACCAAGTATTAGCATCTGGAGCAAGGCTAAATGCATGTAATGATGGCGAATGGAGTATTGCAGAGTATGTAGTATTGGGTACACACTTTCACAGATTAGAAAAAAGTGATCGAAAAAAGCTAATACGTAAACTAATGCTAAGTGGTGCAGAGTTTCATGATACTTTATTGCAGAATAAACTGATAGGTGAAATCTGTAATGAGCTACAACCAGAAGTTCAGCCACAGGTAGAGAAGCAACTAGAAGAACTGGAAAAAGCTGGCGAAAGTGCTGTTCAAGAAGGAGAATTAATAGATATCGAGATAGACAATACAACATCGTATATAGAGTTCTCTGAAAATAGTAAGATAGAAGTAGCCAAAATACTAGAAGCAAACAGAAAGTTAGGAAGTAATATTTTAAAAATTGGTAATGATGCAGTTGAGGTTAAAAGCGAGAAGGGAGGTACAAGAAATTACGTTGATGTATCAGGTGGAGGCTCTATTGTATTAGAATTTCCTACGAGCACTGGTAAGCTTAATATCATATTGTGCCATGATGTAAAAAAATATGATCAAGTACAAGTCAGAGTAGAAAACAAGGAAATGTGGGCTGAATTACAACAAAGAGGGGAAGAAATTGGAAAAAATTGCCTTTTTGCTGGAGTAAAACTTAAAGAAGCAGTAGAGAAAGGTAATTTCACTAGATGTGGCATATGGAGTGAAAAGTATGCTATAAAAGAGATTAGCAATGATGAAGTATTGTCTCCGTCTTCATGGGTAAATAGGGTATGTGGAGGTAGTAAAGAAACCTTTAGGGCACTTTAATTTAAAGGTTCCAGAGTCTGGCTATTATATCTGGAGCCTTTGAGCTATAGTAGAAAATATTATATATGGTTCTTTGCGTGGAAAGAAGTCTAGACTATGAAGTAGGGCAAAAAGTAAAAAGTTGGAGGTTAGAGCGAGGGTATACTCAGAAGGATTTAGCTGAGAAAATTGGTGTAAAGTATTGGGTAATACTGCAATATGAGAAAGGGAATCGTAGAGTTCCAATTGAAAGGTTATATGCTATAGCTGAGGCACTATCAATCAGTATTACGGATCTCATTCCTGTATCAAATGAAAAAATCTGTTTTGAAGATAAGGGAGAGGAAATATTAGATCTAGTAAGAGAATATAAAAAGATTAATGATCAAGAGTTACGTAAGATATTTTGTTTACTAACCAAGTTTGTTCAAATTAGTGAGAAAAGTAGTAAAAAAGCAGAGAAAATAAAAATTGCAAAGGGTCTGGTTAAAGCAGGAGTTTCTGTTGATATTGTTTCACAAGCAATTGGTCTCTCTGCTGATGAATGTGTTGAAGAAAAAATAGGTTCTATCTACTACAAAATAGGGAAAAAGATAAAGGAATGGAGACTGGTAAGAGAGTGCACTCAAAAGGATTTAGCAGAGAAAATGACTACAACACGTGATGAAATAAGTAACTATGAGCAAGGAAGGGTTGCTGTTCCACTTGATAAATTATATGAAATGGCAGAGGCGTTATTGATTAATATCGTGGATCTACTTGAACCAGCAGAAGATGCAGATGAAAGAGTAGGAAATGAATTACCGAATTTAATTGAAGAATACAAAAAGATTGAAAATCAAGAACTACGTAATGCACTAATAAAATCTATGTTTGAGGGAATACGTATTTGTGAGGAGAAAGTGAGAGAGATAGAAAGGATTAAAGTTGCAAAGGATCTAGTAAAAGGTGGAATTTCTATTGATATTATTTTGCAAGCGGTAGGTTTACCTGTTGATGTAGTTTTAGATGGGTAACTCATGAAAAAATTATAGCAAAAAGTTTTTTTCTTAAATGGAGGTATATGTGTTTGTTTCTGCAAGCAATGTTAGTTATGGAATAGGGCAAAGAATAGAAAATTGTAGGTTAATTCGAGGTCATACTCAAATAGGATTAGCAGGTCAAATAGGTTTAACATACCAAGAGGTAAACAGCTATGAAAATGGGTATAGTTCTATTCCAATTGAAGTACTATATGTAATAGCAAGAGTATTATCAGTTGATGTTGTAGATTTATTACCTGAATCAGTAATAGTAAGGGAAGACAGCTATGAAGACGAGGAAATACTCTATCTAACAAAAATATACGAGAATCAAAAGTTAGGCAAAATAGTACCTTCATTAGTCAGGTTTGTTCATATTAGCGAAAAAATTAATCAAGAAGAGGCAAGATTAGAGGTAGCAAAAAATCTAGTAAAAGAAGGAGTTGCTACTGATGTTATTTCCCAGGTAACGGGCTTATCTATTTATGAGTATGATAATACAGAGAGAGAAATCTGCACTGATTTTATATATTACAGAATAGGACAAAGAGTAAGAGAATGGAGATTGATAAGAAGGTATACTCAAAAAGATTTGGCGGATAAAGTTGGTTTAACACTCAAGGAAATACACGAATATGAAAAAGGGTATACTGCCATATCATTAGATAAATTATATGAAATAGCAGGAGAATTATCAGTGAATATTAAAGCTCTGCTACCTAAAACAAGAGAAAGCAAAAAGCTATTGAGTTTAATGGATGAGTACAGAGAACAAGAATCATTAGTCAAATCTCTATCTGAAGATATGAAAAGCGGCAAGGAAAAAGTTAAAAAAGCAGAGAAAATCAGGGTTGCAAAAAATCTAGTGAAGGCGGGTGTTTCTACTGATGTTATTTTGCGAGCAAGTGGCCTAACTGCTGATGAGTGTGAAAATTGAATTGTGTTTAAGATATAAGTAAAAATGGTTAATATATTATCTATTCTAAACCCTTATTTAGCTCTGCAGAATTTTTTTGGCATTTCTACGTATCAAGATAAAACATCACAGAATTTATCGACTACTTTTTGATTTTCCTCTATCATTGCATTTGCTTCTTGCTGAAGAGATTTGATATTTTTTGATGTAATATTATCCATGTCAGGTGATGCTATTTTTAATTGCGATTGTATTCGTATATATTTATCACCTATAACTTGATCCAACTGATAATTTACTGCATCTAAACTTGAAGCAAACATCACATGTAGTAGTGGCTTGATCCATCCTATTTTTCCAAATCTCCTTGAATTAGCTATGCTTCTATCTGTTCTACCAGTACCTAGTGATAACAGTATAATCTCATCATTTGGAAACAATTTCTTACCACTTGCATATGCGCAAGCCGCTGGATTATTGGCAAACACCCCGCCATCCACTAATACTCTGTCTATCTGATCAATTTTTAAATGTTTTGGTATGAAATAAGTGGGTGCAGCCGTTGCAGCTCTGAGTGCATCTTTCAGCTTAATATTACCTTCTTTCCAGCTTTTAAAGAAAAATGGGCGTATCCGTTCAGAGGTATGGTAAGGATAAAAAAGAATTGACATAACATATCAAAGTAATAATAACAGAAAATGTTGATAGTAAGGTAAGGCTAGATGCTTCAATTGTTGATCAGTATTGTAGAGTTATGTAAAAACTTAGAGCAAAAAGTAGCAAAGCTTGAAGAAAAAAATAAAATCTTAGAAATAGAGAATGCTGAACTAAGAGAGAGACTTGGCTTGAACTCAAGGAATTCATCTTTACCAAGTTCAAAAGAGCTGTACAAAATAAAAAAAGACACACCAGAAGATAAGTCAGAGGGTGGCAGGAAGATAGGGGGTCAAGTTGGTCATAAAGGAAATTATCGGATAAAAATGGAAGCAGATGAAGTAATTAGAGTAAGATTACATGATACTTGTGAATGTGGTGGAGAAATTGCAGTATGCAACAAACCCTATATTCACCAGAATGTTGATCTCCCAAAAATTAAGCCTTACGTAGTGGAATACCAACTAGAACATGGGCGCTGTCGTAAATGCGGAAAAAGAAGGAGTAGCAAATTACCAGAAGGAGTTACACCTGATACCTTTGGTCCTAGAGTTAAGTCAGTAGTTGCATCACTAAGTGGGTTTTATAAGAATTCAAAGCGAGAAATAGCGAATATCATGAAAGACATCTTTAACATGAGTATAAGTGTTGGTAGTGTGTCCAATAGCGAAGCAAGGGTCTCGTCAAAATGTAAAGAAGCCTATGAACAAATAGAGGAAGAAATGAAAGCAAGCGAAATTTTGCATATTGATGAAACCAGTCACTATAACAAAGGTAAATTGGAATGGTGCTGGATGTTTGCCAACAATAAAGCAAGTCTTATGAAGTTAGCAGATACAAGAGGAATGAAGTTTTTAAAGAATAGTGCATTTTGTGATTACAAAAATCGGGTAATTACCGACAGATATGGAGTTTACAACCACTTCAGTGATGAAAAACGACAAATTTGTTGGGCTCACTTATTGAGAAATTTCGAGAGGTTATCTCATAGCTGGAATAGTGAAGTAATGAGACTTGGCCATTGTTTAAAAGATGCAGCTAATGGATTATTTACATTAAAAAACGCTTTGTCAGAAAATGAAATTAGTATTTCAAAGTTCACTAAGCAAGCTAAAGAGTTACGAAGATTTATGCAGTACTGCATGATAAAAATATCTTATATACTTGAAGCAAAAGGAGCTTCACGAACGGTAAAGGGTATTATAAAATCCGAGCCAATGATGTGGACATTTTTGGATGATCCAGAGAATATTCCATTAACGAATAATCATGTTGAGCGACAAATACGGCATTATGTTGTCTATCGTAAGAATTCATATTTTGCACAGTCAGAGCGAGGGAATAGATTCCTTGAGCGGATAATTTCGTTGTATCTCACTTGGAGGCAAAAAAAGTTAAATCCATTTCAAAACCTTCTATCTATTGTCTCTTAAGCCACACCTCTGAACGGATACTATTATGGATCATTTGTTTTTCACTGCCTTTACTTTATATTTTTATTATAGGTTGCAACTCCATAGAAAAAGCAAAATTATGAAAGGACATCAAAAAACGTTAAGTTCTTCTCTTAACTGAGATATACTATGTACTATAGCATAGTATATATTTATATATATAGATTTTTGCCATCTTGCCAACTTCCCTAAACCCGCTATAGAAGAGGACTTTACCCATGCTATCTAGTTGGCAACTTTTTGCCATCTTGCCATCTTACTATTTCTTTAAACTATTGATTTTCTTATATTTTTATCAATTTTAAGTTGGTAGAATGGCAGATTCTTCAGTTTGCCAACTTGCCATCTTGCCAACTTACTATACTATTTTGCCATCTTGTTTTGTAGAATTATGTATCACCCAAACGTCTTGATTTTCAACTGGTAAGGTTACTCCGTTATTTGGTGAAAGATAATAATCTGGCTTTACCAGCACATGTTGATTTTCAGAAATTTTTAACTCCATGTCTTTAACACATAAATAGCCGTACTTTGATTTAGTGCTTGATACTTTATATCCAAGAGCTTCCTTAAAGAACTTTATGTGGCCAAGAGCTGCAAGATGGCTAATCCTTTCACGGATGCTACGTTCACTTCCAAGGCCTAGCTTTCCCTCAAAATACCTAGCAAAGTGTGCCGCGGTGTAAGTTTCGCCTTTATATGCTTCATTAGCAATTAACTCTAAAATTATATCACATCTTCTTAGACGTTCTAAATCCAATTTAGTATTATAGCTAGACCTTACTATTCTTTCTGAATTTAATGTATCATCAGATTGTACAAACGCACCGTTATGCCAATAAAATGAAATCTTTTCTTCGTTAGATGCAGAATAATTTGACTTCTTACGGCAAAGTACTCGTTCATTACCAGAAGCATCAGCTTTATCTGGCTTTGACAAGTACCAACGAGATCTTACGGTATTATTCCACGCAGTTGAACCACCTGTACCTGTTTTACGTATTATTCCTGAATCAGAAGGATGAGCACATAATAATACAGCTCCTTTTATTACTTTCACTATTTTTCCACAACAACTTTGAATAAATTGTCTCACATGAGAGCGATTGTTTTCATTGCCACCAAATAAGTCTGCTGCTGTATCTAAAACTACTAGCTTTGGTTGAAATAATTTAATATCTTCAAGTAATTCTTCAAAGCAATGAGTTAATTTACCTATATCTTTGTTATCAAATACCATGAGTAGATTATCTTTCCACACTCTCGATAAAAAGCCAATATTATCATGAAAGTCACAGGATTCCATATCTAACTGATATAATCTATTTATAGCACACTGTCTTCGCCATAGCTCTTCTGTATCATCTTCACAAAATACACCATATGTCTTCATCTGCTCAATTTCCATTCCCAACCAAGATTTACCTGTGCTCGCTGCTGTCATTAGTTGTTGAGCAAGTAGAGACTTTCCCATACCACCATCACCGTAGAGAGCCGTAACACTTCCAATAGGAAGCCAATCTTTAACAATCCATTCTCTTTCTGGAGCAATATTAGCCCAAGCTCTGGTATCTATTCTCAACGATTTTTTTAAAGGAGCCTTTTTTGTACTAAGAATGAACTCTTCAACATTTACACCTTCTTTCACGCAATCAGCAGCGTCCCAACCCTTTGGTTTATCTTTAGGTATTTCCAAAATGCAAAGTTCTTCAACTCCAAGACAAGTAAGTTTCATAGCAGATTTTTCAGCGTATTTCTTACCTGGTTCATCATTATCTGGCCAAATAATAACATGTTTACCTTTGAGTGGTGTCCAATCTGTCTTCTCAATAGGTGCATTTGCTCCTGACATTGCTGTTGTTGCAGTTATTCCTTTCTCTATCAGCGCTTCTGCACATTTTTCTCCTTCAACAAGAATAACTTTATCGGACTTCAAAATACCTGGAATATTATAGAGTGGCCTTATCTTCGGTGCACCAAAGTCGGACTTTTTTATATCAAAAGGAAGATATCGCTTTCCATTATTATCATCATAACGATAGACTCTAACAATAGCTTGGCCGTTTTCATCGTAATAATCCCAATATGCAGTTGGATTACTTGAAGTTTTGAAATGACCAAGCCACTCAGCTATAGAAGCCATTACTTCAGGAAACTCTATTCTTGTACTTTTTCTATTTACTCCCGCCCAAAGGTCGATAATGTCACCACTGCCATTAAGTTAAGGAAAAGTGATGAACTGTATTATAAAATCAGGTAAGATTCACAAATTAAAAGAAGTAATGACATGAGTAAAAAAAAGAATAATCATGTTTATAAAAAATAAATTGATGAGTTTAAACTTTATAAACGCACACAGAGCATCCTCAAAAGACTTCTCACGAAAAAGAAAGCTGCCCTTCGTTAATGTATTTCTCCTGATTTTTAGAAAGAGTGTAAAGTCATTACAAGTGATGCTTAATGAGTTTGTTCTGCATACAAGAAAAGATTATACAATTACGGCAAGTGCATTTACTCAAGCAAGAAAGAAGCTAAAACATACTGCGTTTTCAGAGTTAAATGATGATATAGTTTCCCTATACTACCAAGATCAGGAATTTAAAACCCACCATGGCTTCAGAGTACTTGCATTTGATGCTTCAATACTGATTCTGCCAAAGAGCGACAAAATAATAGGTGAGTTTAGCTCAAGAGCAGTATGGAATGGAATCCAGAGATTTGAAGACTATACAAGTGCAACCTTTGAAGTTTGCTACGATGTGCTAAATAATATTGCAATAAAATCTGTGCTAAGTAGAGGTGACAGCTATGAGGTTGATTTAGCAATCGGTATGCTTGAATCCATAAAATCAGACGATTTGTTAATCTGTGATAGAGGATACGTATCTTATCGATTTCTTGCTGAGCTTACAGGAAGGAAAATCAATTATATAATTCGCTGTTCAAGTTCGTCTTTCAATGAAATAAACGCTATGTTTAAGCCGGAAAGCCCATCTAGTACGGTGGTAGTGTCTACCGCACCTATTAAAGTAGCAAGACAGCTACGAAAGCTAGGATTACCTGATGAGATGAAATTCAGGTTAGTCAAAATAATACTTTCTTCTGGCGAAGTTGAAGTGTTAGTAACATCTCTGTTAGATGAGAAACGTTTTACAGTTGAAGAGTTTGAGAGATTATATTACTTGCGCTGGGGAGTAGAAACATTTTTTTCTAGGCTGAAGGGAAGATTAAATTTAGAGAATTTCACAGGAAAAAGTATTGAAACTATCAAGCAGGATTTTTGGTCAACTATCTTCATCAGTAATCTAGAAAGTATCATGATAGAAGATGATGAAGAGACATTGAGCTCACAGAATAGTAAACTAAAAAAAAGCATCAATAAATCTGTCTCATTTAATGCGATTAAAAACTTAGCCTTTGATATTTTTTCTACAGAGTCAGACATAGACTGCATTATGGATCGACTATCACAGTTATTTTTGATGAACACTTTAGTGGTGAGAAAAGGGAGAAGAGTTGATCGTCATAAGATATCTGATATTCGTTCACTCAACTACCAGAAAAGAGCTAGAAAACATGTGTTTTAAATTCAAGATATCTTTTCAGTATCATTGCATTAGTACATTCTTTGCAAAATAACCTGCAATTATTACTTTTTTAAATAACTTGCACTTTTCAGACTCCCTTTTCTTAAAAATTCACCCTAGTATTTACCATAATTATCAATCACTTCAAATTTTTTGTCCAATCTTAACTTCTCTTTCCCTTAACTTAATGGCAGTGAAGATGGTCCTCCCTTCTGCTTGGGCTTTGTTAGTAAGCTCTTTCAGGTACTTGTTGGTTAGCTACTTTTAAGTCAGGTTTATCTAGCTTATCACTAGGCTTTAATACTGATTCTATTCTTTGTAAAATATCTACCTTACTTCCACTATAAACTTTGCCCCGTAGTTCAAGACTAAGGGATTTAAGATTTGGAAAGTTATCACTCTCTAATAATGCTTTTACGCCTTCATCACCAATGTTGTTACCCCTCAAATCAAGAGAAGTAAGGTTTGTAAGATTGCCATTAGCTAACTTTTTTGCTCCCTCATCACCAATATCTACATTAAGATAAAGTTTTGTAATGTGTGTTTCTCTTTGTAAGAACCTCACTAACTTGCTTATTCTGATGTTTCTTTTCAATAACAAAGCATCATCTTCAATATAGCGATAAGAAGAATCATCTATGTAGTCATCAAGATCTACAAATGATATGTTATGCTTCTCTATCCACTTATTCAGTTTTCGAAATTTTTCTTCAAAATTTTCTTTTCTGTAGCCTGAATTTTTGTCGAGACATTTATCCTGCGACAACTTGCTTAGTAGTGTTTGTAATTCTTTAACTTCATCAGCGCTACCTTCTAGGACTTTTCTTAATATAGAGCTAAGTTGTTTTTTTTTGATTTGTGTACTCTTTTTCTCAACAGATGAATTTTCAACCTCAGAACGTAACACATCTACATGATATGGCAAATAAGTAAAAAGATATTGTAAACCTTCAGCATCAATATCATGCGATTCTTTTGATCTGAGCCAAGACATAAGAAAACAGTGAGTATCATTACCACAAAATTTCAACTTAGATTTACCTATATAGTTAGGCTCCAATACAGTATGTTTTTTAAAGAGTAACTCAAATATTTTATCTGTTGTTTGGTTACTTTTTTCTGTATCTCTAATTTTCACTGCTAACTGTGCACCTTCCATAGCCTGGTCACCTTCACTATTAAAAAACATGGTGTAAGGAGTAATTGAATCAATAGTTTTGTATGTTTCCATATCCCAGTGCACAATTTTTAGTAAAGATGCGATTAATTTTCCGAACAGAGATTCTTTCCTAACATTACCAATAAGAAAATCCTTTGTTGAGCTAAAGGAATTTAATATCTGGCACCTAAGGTGAATTCCTTCACTTTTAAATCTTTTATATACCTCTGCAGCAACTCCTCCACCAATAGAAAAGCCTCTTAATATGATATTATCTGGGTGCACTCCTTCTTCTAGTAAATCTAAAACACGCTTTATCCCTACTGCAACTGAGTCTCCACCTCTGGTATAAAATTTTACATTTGATCTAATCATAGTGTTATTGATAAACAACATAGTTGCTAAAAAACCTATACTAAGAGCTATAGAAGCTAATATTGCTAACGCTGGCGGTGCAAAAAGGTACAATGTTGCTATTGTAGGAGTGAAAACTATTAAAGCAATTATATTATAAATTACATATCTAGGTTTAGAATATCCAAGTACATTTGGGTTGTGCCATTCGGAATGATATGGATAATTACATAAATCTACAACTGTATTTTTATCACACCAACTCCAATCTGCCTCAGTATACTTATCTACATCTTGACAGTTACCAGGAAAGTAAATTATGTATTTTGTATCTTTATTAATCTCCTTACAGAATTTTATAGTTGTACGAGTAACTTTTACCATTGACTGCCTCCATTATTATAGGCCAAAATTTAAGTATACTTGTAAAAAATTTACCAACTTGCTTATGTCTACTTAAATGTTAGCTAATACCAAAATATCACCTTTAAGGACTAAAATTCATTTTATCCCCTAGTAATTGTTATTATAAAACTGATGTTTAGCAACTGTCAACTATGTTGTGATACCAATATTCGTTATTGGAAACACAAATGGGACGTTTTATAAACTCGCTTAACTCCTTGATTATAGGCAAAAAGGGCTCTTTTCCATTTGTTCGATTACCAATGAGATTTGGTATGAAAATTCACAGTAATATTAATTCCCATTACATAAGATATTTAACTATCTCTAAGTTGTCTCCTTTAGCAGCCCAGTATAAAGAAGTGCTGCCCCAATTGTTCCCTACATTAACATCAAGTTCTCCCTCATCTGCAAGGTACTTAATCATACCTAAATACTTAATGTAAGCAGCTACATGTAACAACGTGCCACTCCTTATCTCACCAAGTTCAGATTTAGGTGGTAAAAGGAATCCTTTATAATGTATGCTAAATTTATTCCTCTCCCAACACTTATATGTCTCTTGATCTTTTTCTTTTAACTTCTCTTTTATTTTTTCAATTGCATTACCTTCAACATCTATTGTGCTGAATACCCCCTCCCATCATTTTGAGTATACATAACTCACCTCAACCGAAAAACAACATAATCCTAATTATTACATACCTTGATACAGGAGTCAACATATATTCCTGTGAAGTTTAATTATAGGTTATTATTGTATCTTGATCAATCAAGGTTAAGAAAAAGTAATTCATGAAGAACGTACCAAAATTTTAATTATTTACTTTACTCAAAATCGCAAAAAGGTCGTATATTTGCGAGAACAAGCCGCATAAAAATAGAGTTGTGAAAAGAGAAGCTTGAAATCTTTGCAACAAAGTTAGGTAGATTAGTTCATACGTGAATTTAGATGAAGTAGGCTAATATAGCTGACTTTGCGGTGTAGTAAAATTGTTATAAAGAAAAGTTCGAACGTATCAATTGGTAGACCAACGCATTCCAAAGAAAAAACTTCTCACGTTCCTTGATTTTAACCACTGGAAATAGTTATTTTATTTAAATTTTTAGTAAAATGTATTACTAAATTAACATTAATTCATTTGATATGAGAAAGAAAAATTGAGGTAAGTCTATAGTAAAAATAGATAGCTGTTCAAATTTTCAGCTTTTTGCATAAAGTACTAAAAACTAGACAAATTATATATTTAACCTATCTTAGCATTACGACTTTGCCTACGTGACCACTTTCTACCACGCTGCTAATAGGTATTAAATTAGGCAAATCTTTTGTCAGTAAATTTATTTGACCTGATAAGGCTGGCTTTAGCTTAAGAAGACATAAAATAAACCCTATTCTTCAAAGAATCTTATTTTTCTTCCTTCAACCTTACCTACACTCTACTGGACTTAATATGTATATTTCACTATAAGTACATCCAAACCCTGAGCACTTCCATTGATAAAAGATCATCTGTAAAACTGTCCTAAGTTATCTCTTACGTTAAGAACATCCCTAACTGATATTAGAGTATCTGGTCCTCGTGCACCGTTATTGAATACAGCATATGATAAAACCATTTGATCTCCATCAGTAATACGTTCGCATCCTCCACATTGTGTATATCGTTGTAATTGTCGATTCGCTTCTGCACTTTTTTGCCGTACCTGCCCTGCAGTTCCAGCAAATTTTAGCTCTATCCCAATTGGATGAGTATCATCTCTTTCCACAAATCTTGACAACACTAGATCTATTCTTCCACCTCTTTCTAATTGAAACTCAATAACTACTCTAGCAGGATTGCCAAGAGTATAAAATAACCCATGTAATACAGCTTGAAATTCAGCTTCACTTGTTACCAATCCTTGCCTTAATGGTTGTATAGCATTTTGCTCTAACAATGGAAACAACACATTAGAAATTTCCTGAAATAATTCCGTATGCCTATTGACATCTTGCCAGCCGGTATTCATCATTACACTTGCAGCTGCGTGTACCTGTCCAACACCACCTATTCGTGAAAGATTACCGTGGAAATGCCCACGATTTCTTGAATAATCATCAGGTGACTGAAATGGTGTTAAAATAACGTTTATTTGAGGATTATCATCAACCATTTCACACAATACTTCACGCACTCTAGCACCTTGCCAATGTGGACGTGATAAATCTAAGGCCATTACTGGAAACTGGTGACGCAACATTCGACGGATGTTAAGTACAACTAGTGAGTTAATACTTAGTGCAAACAAAACCATTGTCAGAGCGCGTTCTCGAACATTTACTCCTGAGGCCCCTTGTCTTACTGGATATAACATTCTATCGTCATTATGGTAATTGAATAGGTATTTTGTTACTCTTACCAAATTTCCCCCTATCCGAGCAGTACCTTTTTCAAATGCAATATTTGCAAACGCAAACCTAGATGTGTAGGAAAATGGATTAGAACCAGGTACTGCACGTGTGCAAGAGGCTGGATACAATAAATAATTTTCTACATCTCTTGCAACTTCTCCCTCAGTAGGATTAAGTAATCTTCTTACCAAAGAAGGTTCTTGCTCTAGAAAGTGTTCTGTACCAAGCTGCAGACGTTGAGCATTATGGTTAAAGTTTAGCCCTACACAAACAGCATTTCTTGACGAGGTATGAACAGATACAGATGAAATAGGACAGTTTCTAACATAACCCCTAGCTTGTTCCAATGCTTGTCCAGCGTGTTCTTGACCTGCTTTGAGTTCAATTATAATGGGAACTGAATTATTTAATTTTTCCTGACCACGCACAAGCAAAGTAATATCTGCATATCCTCTACCTATAAGTAATTCTAGGTAGATATCAGCCATAGCGCGGTACCTAAAATTTAATAAAAATCCGGATAAAAAACCATGATCGTCAGACTCGTTATCAAAATTCAATTCTTGGCGATATTCATCGTAGACATTGACGATGTATTGTAAAATTCTTCTAATGTCTCTTCTTACTTCTAGACTGTTATTATTTGCTAACCCATTTACTCGATCTAATAAGTTGCCTTGCTGCATGATTGGAACAATTTCTCTAAAATTATTGATGGGAGATGCATGATTTCCATCAAAATCCCTTCCTTGAGGAAAAAATACACACTCTTCTCCCCGCTGAAATATTTTATACTCTTCCCAAGCCAGATCCTCCTGTAAGTGCTGTAACTGATTCTCTTCTACCCATAGCCTTTTCTTCACTGAATCTTGATCCAGGACTGTTCTCATTATCAGCAATAGTGTAGCATCTTACTATTCTTATGCCATCTTCATCTACGTCATTAGTTAGAACAGCAATTTTTAGATTTCCTTTCCCATTATTATAATTATCAAAACGAAAGTAAATTCTTTCACCATTTGCAATACCAGGGTCAAAATCTATAATACCAGAATCAAATGCAGTAGCAAACATGCCGAAAAAGAATGCAGGAAAAAAACGACTCCTACCAACCGAGTGTAAAAAAGATGGACACTGGTCTAAAAAAAGTCCAACTTTTCTATTTAGCTCATCACAATCTCCATTTAACAAATCTTGAATTAATTCAGTATCTTCATCATCATTCCGCATAAACACTCCTAATTATAACTACGACTAGACACACCACTAACACCAGCACTTTCTAACACGGTCTGTGGATCACTGAAACCACTACCTTCAGGAGACAAATGTGCAGACCTCCCTAGCTGAGAAAATAATCCCTCTGCTACCCTGCTATAGTCGATACCATCTTTCATACCTGACACATAAACCGTTTTTAGATCATTAGTGATACCATCTTTAAATAATTTTAAATCCTTATCTGAACAAAAATCTTTGACAAATTGCAAAATTTCCAGCACTTCATGCTTCTTTACAATTTTATTACTGCTATTATCACGTTGCCAATCAACAATTAACCCTGCAAGCACATCTGTTATCGGATCTATGTTCTTGGAAAATTTAACCACAGCTTTTTTATGCTCATCAAAAAAATCGCATTTCCAAAGATTCACAATAATCATTCTTGCCTTAATTTGAATATCTATCTCAGGATCCTCTAACATCGAATTTGAAAGCGAGGAAAGGAGAAACGCGTAACCACAATGTGAAAGTATTTTCTTCTCTTCAGACACTAAAACCTTTTCCTGAGATAAGTGCTTTATTACATCTTGAACTGTATCAACGAAACCACACTGTATTAATGTGCTAAGAGGCTGATACATAGCTCCTTTGCCTTTATCTGGTAACTCAAGTAGTAATTTATGCTTTATTGGATCAGTGATTATTTCATGCAGAAGAAAATCTAAAACGGTAGCAACATTATGGTTAGCTTGAATAGCAGATAAATTAGCAACAGCTTTAACCATCAGGTTATCAATCTTTTCCTTTCTTTCCTGATTTATACGACGATGGAAGTATTCTACTCCTTCACTCCATTTAAATCCCACAGCTTTATTAAAACCCTCTACCGCATTATCATGCTTTTTAAATTCTCCAGATTTTTTATCAATCCAAAAGCTAAGTACAGGATCTTCACTATTCATAGCATTTAACAATTCATTTCTAACATATTTGCGGTTGTTAGTTGCAGGCCTGCCATCATCATCTACTTCTTCAGAAGAGAAGCCACTTTTGTAAGACTCAAGTTGTTCCTGAAAAAGCTGAGGAATCTTATCTGTCACGCAGTACCTGCATGCCATATTATATCTACAAAGTGGATTATTTATTTCACCTATTTTTTCTTCAGTTAACATTCTTCCTAGAGTAGCAGTGTTTAACCTTGTACCTGACCAACAATTCTCATCACGAAATACGTTGTATAAGAATTGTAGTTCATCATCTTTAAGATATTCTACTTCTCCAGTATAGGTTTTTACCCATTTTTCGATAGCTAAACGCCTTCCGGCAGCAATATTAGAATCTGAATATTTAATGATATCCTGTAATTTCTTAAGTATTGTAGCATGGCGATCTGTCCATCTTGGCATTGTACCTCCTATATAAAAATATTTGCTGCATTATGCAAAGTTAGAATCAAATAGCAACACTAAAATTATCAAGGACAAGAAAAATTTTATGAAAAACATTTTTTATATTTAAATATCATCTATTTTGCACTTAACTGATGCGTAGAATTGGTGAGAAAATCAAATAGGCCATAGCGAGAATAGCAGAAGAGTTAGATGTAGGCTTTAATATATTAGACTAATGGATAAAGAAGTATAATAAGTTGAAAAGCGCTCTAAGGGAGCTACAGTACTTAAGCTTTTTCCTTGAGCTGTGAAATATCAGCTTGAGAAAGGCCTGTAGATTCAGCTATTAAGTCAACAGACACGCCAGCCTTAAGTAGGTTTTTGGCCACAGCTATTTTAGCTTGTTTTTCGCCCTCTTCCTTACCTTTTTCTGCACCAATTTTAATACCTTCCGCTTTACCTTTTTCATGGCCGATTTGGATGCCTCTTTCTTCTCCAACCCTAAGGCCCTCGTCAAATTTTTGAGCTAAAGCAGCTACCTCATCCATTATGCGTTTTTTCATTTGTTCATATGCTAGTAACTCTTCTTCTGACCAATTAAACTTATTCATCTCTTCATAAGCTCGTTTTATTATTACGTCACTACCAACTATCTTATCTAGATCCTCTTCCCTTGTTTCTCCTGCATAGCGAAAAAAGTAACACCATTTTTCTACTATATTTTCTAGTTGGTCTTCTTTTGTCTTTGTAAATTTTGGTAGTTCTATGAATACGAAGTAAAAATCCTTTAAGTCATGTTCAAAGCTATTTTGATCTAAAATGACATGATTAGATTTGTACTCAGCTTTATCTGGAAAAATAATACAATCAGCAACGGCTATGAAGATAATTTCCTTGAGATTATGATAATTATCACCTTGATCTGCTTGACTTGAGTAGGCTTTAGCAGCATAATACTGAGCACGCTTTTCGAAGCCTTTGGTCTTAGTGAACTGCATCTCTATAATGTATCTTGAACCTTGAGAGTCTTTACAAAGAACATCGACAATACTTTGCTTTTTAGCGGCAATCTCAGGGTCTAAAATGGTAGCTAAGAATTCAACATCGTGAATAGCAGCTAAGCCAGTAAAGCCTAAAATATCGTTCAAGAAATGAATGAGAATATCTTTGTTTTTCTCAGTGCCAAATATTCTTTTAAAGGCATAATCATTGCGTGCATCAAGAAACTTCGAAAGAGCCATGAGAAAGTAAGATAAAAAGCATTAATTATTATACACAATTGTGAGGAAATGTTCAATCTTTTTATTGTTTTAAATGTGTTGATGAAAAAACGTCTGTCAGAGATCATCTGAGAATTGCATTTAAGGCTTTAGATGAAAGAGGGGATATCATCTTTTTATAGTTGCCTTATAAAAGGCCTTAAAACCCCAGCAAATGAATTGATGAGCTATTAAGAGCTTAAAAATATTTATTTTCAGTGTGAGAGACTAACCTCCTAATAAAAATACGAGCCTAAAAGCTCAATTACGATTTACCTAACATCGTGAGGACAGGTTTGTCAATCTCTCACACCTTACATTTTAAAATATTAAAAAAATAATATCAACATGTTTCGGTAGCAAATTTACGTTGAATCTATATCCTGTAAGTATGGGCGAAAAAAAGAAGGTTATAATATATACAGATGGAGCATGTTCTGGAAATCCGGGGCCTGGTGGATGGGCAGCCGTGGTGATGTATGAAAATAAAAGTATCTTTATCAAAAAACGCATCTCTGGAGGTGAAAACAAATAACAAAATGGAGTTAAAGGCTGTGATTAACGGGCTAAAGATGTTGAAAGTTTCTTGCAAAGTTGTTTTACACACTGATAGTCAGTATATTAAACAAGGTATAACAGAGTGGATCAATAAGTGGAGAACAAATGGTTGGAAGACAGCCAATAAAAAATCAGTAAAAAACATTGAGTTATGGAAGGAATTGGATGAAATTGTCTTGCAGCATGATATTAACTGGAAGTGGGTTAGAGCTCACAGTGGTAATACCTATAATGAAGAGGCAGATAGACTTGCTAGAAAGGAATCTAAAAAGCTAAAATATAGAGATTGTGAGATCAAGAAATCACAAAAAAATAGAGGGAGCTCTAAGTTTCATAGATTGGAGGGAGTGTTATGGGTGCGCCAAGAAAAGCGTTTAGAAGACAGTTGGTGAAAATCCAACCTAGGCAAAGTCTAGCCAGCAGCCTAGAACAGACCATTATGCTGCGTAAGGTAACGAGCGTAGTAAAGCTAGTGGAATGGACAACACAGGATACAACGCAAGTGAAGGTATTGAGTCCCGAAATTTCCTATATCATAGAGGTCGACATTTTTCATATGATGGAAGACAGCATGAAGGATAACGATAAGGCAAGTTATCACTCACTCTATCGTGATCGGAGGCCGTGTCATGTGTTGAGATGGATTCTAAATGAACTTGGGAGATCCTTTGTATTCCTACTAAGGTACGTTGGAGCAAGTCAACAAAGGCGAGAATTAACGGAAGACACAAAGGAAGTCGGACTGATTGATAGTACTCAGAGTGTGGGAAAGCTACATACAAGGGGAAGCGATCAGCGGTATAGTAACTGGTTTAGGGATTGTTACACCAACACAACAGAGGTTGGGATATGATGCAAGGAAAACTAAATCAGATAGCAGTAATCAAAGATGCTGTGAATGCTACACTGAAGAGCCGTATGCGGGAAATTCGCAAGTACGGTTCTGTTGGGGGGATCATAGCAGTTAAACCTAATAGGAGGATTTAAAGTTATGATCTCTACCGGACCAATAATTCTTTTAGACACAAAAACTATAAACCGTATAGCAGCAGGAGAGGTAATAGAAAGGCCAGCGAGTGTAGTAAAGGAATTAGTAGAAAATGCAATAGATGCTGGAAGTTCAGAAATAGAGATTAAAATAGAAAGTGGTGGACGTAACCTTATAACTGTGATAGATGATGGAAATGGAATAGAAAAGAACGATCTGGAACTAGCACTTATGAGGCATGCCACTTCAAAATTAAGTGATAGTGAGTTAATAGAGATCAGACATCTTGGCTTTAGAGGAGAGGCTCTGCCTTCAATTGCAGCAGTAAGCAGAATGAAATTATCATCCAAGGCAAGTGGAGCAAAGGAAGCATGGTCTATAAGATATGAGGGAGGAGAAAAAATAAGAGAGATTACCCCTTGTTCTTTGTTGCAAGGTACATATATTGAAATTCGTGACTTATTTTTTGCCACACCAAATAGATTAAAATTTCTAAAAACCGAGAGGGCAGAAACACAAAGCATTGTTGACATTGTAAATAACTTAGCAATGATTAACTATAGTATTGGGTTTACTCTCGCTTCCGGTAATAAAAAGCTCTTAAAATATGTTAAGCAAACTTCATTATTTAACAGATTATGTGAAACAGAAGAAGAATTTCAGAGCAATTCGCTGGAAGTTAAAGAGGAAGAAGACGGCATCAAACTTACGGGACACATCTGTAAACCAACTATTAGTCGTGGTAATTCAACTCAGATCTATACGTTTGTTAATGGAAGGCCAATAAAAGACAATCTACTTATTGGTGCAATTCGATATGCGTATCAGGACTTTATTCCAAGTGGGAGGTATCCTTTTGCAGTGCTGCACTTAGAGATACCATACGATCAAGTAGATGTAAATGTGCATCCAAATAAATCAGAGGTAAGGTTTCAGAACAAGAGGCTAGTATATGAAATAGTGAGAAGAGGAATAATAAAAGCATTATCGACTAGAGTAGGCACGTTTGCAGCAAGTGATGTTGAGTCTCAAAGTATTGAGGAGTTTGATAGCCAAGAGCCGTTTAATAGTAAAGAGAAAAAAAATCAAAAAGAGTTTTATGAAAAGAGGCCAAGTCTTTTAGAAAATCGTTTAATGAAAGAATTCAATGCACCAGATGAAAGAAGGCAAAGCTTACCAGAAACGTTTAAATATGGAGAATCTCCACCCCAAAAGGGAACGATGGTTCTAGAAAAGAAGCAAATTGATTTGATAGAGGATCACCCTCTAGGATATGCACGCTGTCAGGTCTACAATACTTACATTATTGCTGAGGCTGGAGATAGGCTGATTATAGTAGATCAACATGCAGCCTATGAGAGATTGATATACGAGTGCTTAACAAGCATAAAAAGACAAAAACTTCTCATTCCTGAAATAGTTGAAATTAAAAACCAAGCTGGAATGGAGATGGTTAAAACTTATAAAGATAAGCTTTTTGAAATGGGTTTTGGTATTGAAATAGAATCAGAAGATAAAGTAAGGGTAAAAGAAATACCTGCAATCTTGGGAACAATAGATATAAAAGAGATGCTAGTTGATATAGTAGATAAGTTAATGGAAATAGAAGATACGCTACCAATAGAGGATAAGGTGAACAAAATATCATCCATAATCGCTTGCCACGGGGCAGGAAGAAAAATGAAATTGGAAGAGATGAATGAGATACTAAGACAAATTGAGAAAACTCCATATTCTGATCACGGAAGACCAACGTATATAGAAATGAAACTAAGTGATATAGAAAAATTGTTTGAAAGGAGATGAGTTCAGTTTGTCAAAAAGGTTTCCAATTAAGTATACGTAACAGCTCTTCTGGTTATGGAGTATAAAATGTGAAAAAAGAGAATAAATGCTCTAATTTTTTAGATTACAAAGTAATAGGACAGGAAGTAAGAAATCGTAGATTAGCAAAGGGATATACTCAAAAAGATTTAGCAAAAAAAATCGGAACAACATATCAGGTAATACTGCAATATGAAAAAGGAACACGAAAAATTTCGATTGAAAAGTTATACGCTATAGCAAAGGTGTTATCAATTAGTATTACGGATCTTATTCCTGTATCAAATGAAAAAATCCGCCTTGAAGACGAGGAAGAGGAAATATTAAATCTAGTAAGAAAATATAAAACGATTAATGATCAAGAGTTGCGCAAGGTGTTTTACTTGCTAGCAAAATTTACCCGAGTTGGTGAGAAAAGTAGTAGAAAATCGGAAAAAATAAAAATTGCAAAAGGTCTGGTTAAAGGAGGAGTTTCTGTTGATATTGTTGCAAAAACAATCGGTCTCTCTGCTGATGAATGTGTTGAAGAAAAAACGGGTTCTATCTACTACCAAATAGGAAAAAAGATAAAAGAATGGAGACTAGTGCGGGAATATACTCAGAAGGATTTAGCAGAAAAGATGAGTACAACACGTGATGAAATAAGCAACTATGAGCAAGGACGTGTGGCCATTCCACTGGAAAAATTATATGCAATAGCAGAAACATTATCAATTAGCATTACAGATCTGCTCATAGAGGAAGATGAGATAGTAGAAAATGAACTACCTGATTTAATAAAAGAATACAAAAAGATTGAAAGTCAAGAACTACGTAATGCATTAATAAGATCTCTATTTGAAGGCATACGGATTTGCGAAGAAAAAGTGAAAAGAGCAGAAAAGATCAAAATTGCAAAAGACTTAGTAAAAAAAGGAATTTCTATCAATATTATTTTAAAAACAATAGGCATCTCTTTAGACGAAATTCAACAAATTTAAGTAAAAAAATCAGTATATATTAATATCTTTACCTATTAATGAAAAAATAAGTAAAAAAGATTGAAAAATTGATTTGACTTCACTCGGAAGCTATGGCTCTATGCCAATGCTGATAAAAAAACAGCAGTAAATAATAAAAAAAAGTTTGTTGTTAGTGAAGGGTAAATTATATGAATAAAAGTAAAGAGGAAATAGAGTTCAGAATATTAGAAAGCAAAGGCAAAGCATTACTTGATCGTGAAATAATGGAAACGTTTCTAAGTGCAGTACATGAAAGGCCACAAGCTCAAGAAATTGCTAAAAATTTGGTGAATACTTATACAGGAGTAGGAAGGATTTTAGGCCGAGAAATGGATGACCTGAAAGTCATAGAAGGAGTAACTGATTCTGCAGTAGCAATGATTATGTGCGTTAAGGAAACACTAGAAAGGGTACTGAGAGAAAAGCTCAAGAGTGAGCCAGTAATGGACTTACAAGGTCTAGTAGAGTACTTGAACGTAAGTATAGGCCACTCAGAAAGGGAATGTGTAAAAATACTGTACTTGAATAACAGGCGCCAATTAATCGGAGAAGAACTCTATATTGGTGAAATGGAAAAAGCACCGGTATACATAAAGGAGATTATAAAAAAAGCATTAATAAAAAATGCAACATTAGTAATAATGTCACACAACCATCCTGGGGGACGCTTAGAACCATCAGAAGAAGATCAAGCAGTAACGAAGAGCTTAGCAGCAGCATGTAGTACTATAAGCGTAAAATTGTTTGACCATATTATCATCACAAGTGGAGGCTATTTCAGCTTTCGAGAGAACGGATTGTTATAGTAGAAAGTATTTGTAAATCTACTCATTATAATTTATACTGAGTAATAGAATGTATAAATAAGATTTATATACTTAAAAAGTATTTTTAATATGGGGGTTATATGACTAGTAAAGACAAGTTATTGAAGAAAATATTTGGTGCTCTTGAAGGCGTTGATATAAAGCAGTCTAAGTTTGTGAGCAAAATTAATAATCAGAAGGAGATAAAACCGGAAGGTACAATGCCTTTCCCTAGCAGAAACGTTCACGAAAACAAAATCAACTATGGAAAAGGACTTGACTACATATATGGCACAAAACCTTTGAGTAATCAAGCAGATTATCCAGAAGGGTTGAATCCATTTGCTTCAGCTTTGCAAAAAATAAAGCCAAGTGCAGAAAAGTTAAGCTGGCTTAAAAGTGCTGTGGTAAGAGCAAAAAGTCTAAATGAACTGCACAAGGCTGTAGACGAAGCACTAGCTGCTGGAGCAAGGCTAAATGCATGTAATGATGGAGAGTGGAGATACTGTCTTTATTGTCAACAAGTTATTTAGCTATAAAACAACAAAAAATTTATCTGCATTTTCTATAAATTAGTGTAACTGTGGATAAATACTTTAAGTGTGTGTGGACGTATTTATCCACAGTTATAGGACCATATCTTCTTAATCTTCTGAGAATAGTTTTACAAAGTACAGAGCTCAGTTAAAATCAAAATGATACATATTATAACTCAAAGTACATGTTAAATTACATCCTAAACAGTTGAGCATAAGATCCAAGCTTTTACTGTCAAAATTATCTCACTAAATTACCATTGAATGGTTGATCATTTTTAAGAATACCAAAAAATACATGCATTAGTTTTCTCATTAAAGCAACAATTATAACCTTTGGACATTTTCCTTTACTTGCTAAACGCTGACAAAACTTTTGAAAGTAAGAATTATGATTCTTGACTACTATAGCTGGCATATAAAGAGCTTTGCGAATACGCTCAGATCCTATTTTACATATTCGACTTTTTTTACTTACGGATGATCCTGATTGATAATGTTCTGGGTTTAGACCAGCAAAAGCTGTGAATTGTCTGGCATTATCAAAATTATCAACTGATGGCATTTCTGCAACAACAGCAACAGCTGTAAGATGTCCTACGCCTTTTATAGTCTTGATCTTTTCTGTTATATTTTTTAGATGCAAATGGTTATTAACATGTTCATTAATTTCTTTCTCTAGAGCAGCAGTTTGTGTGTCTATTGTAGCAATGACCTCAAGTATTGCTTGTTTACAATGGGAATCCGTATTTTTATTTTCCAAGCGATTCATCTGTTGTAGCTTGTCATCTTTAAATGCTTGCAAACAACGATAAAGGTCTCTTAAACGCCTAACTTCGGGAGGAGCAGGTTTCCAAAGATTAGGTTTGTTAGCAATACAAAACCTAGCAATCATGGCAGCATCTGACTTATCTGTTTTGTTTCTAAGTAGCTCACTTCTGCCAAAAGCTTTGATTTGGGCTGGGTTTACCACACTTACATTATGCTCCAAGTCATACATAAAATTAACTATATCTTCACTATAACAACCGGTTGCTTCGAGACACAGATGAATAAGTTCTGCTCCATGATGATTGCACCAAGCCACAAGCTTTTCAAAACCATCATGATTATTTTGAAAGACTTTGTACCGTTCTTTGTTGCCTACCAATAAACAAACATCAAATTTCTTTTTAGAAATGTCCACACCTAAAACAGCATTTGCTTGCATAAAATTGCCTACAAGACTATAAATTAGGTTGAGAGTTTAGACTAACCTTGTAAATACGGGATATAATTCCAAAGATACTGTTCAGTCTTTTAACCCTATTGAGAGGGAGAGCAAAATCTCCACTACGGCCTTACTGGCATTAGCTTCGCTACGGCTTCACCCTCTCCTATAAGATATTTTAGCTCTAATACCTTACATTATAAAGATACAAGCCTCGCGGAATATGTGATACTGGGCACACATTTTCATAAATTTGATAAGGCTGATCGTAAAAAGCTAATACGTAAATTAATGCTAAACGGTGCAGAGTTTCATGATACTTTATTGGAGAATAAATTGATAGGTGAAATCTATAATGAGCTACAACCAGAAGTTCAGCCACAGATAGATGAGAGACTAGAAGAACTAGAGAAAGCTGGCGAAAGTGCTGTGCAAGAAGGAGAATTAATAGACGTTGAGATAGATAATACAACATCGTATATAGAATTTTCTGGGGATAGCAAGGTAGAGGTAGCCAAAATACTGAGAGAGTTAGGAAGTAATATTTTAAAAATTGGCAATGATGCAGTTGAGGTTAAAAGTGAGAAGGGAGGTATAAGAAACTATATCGATATGTCAGATGAAAGCTCTATTATATTAGAATTTCCTACGAGCATTGGTAAGCTAAATATTGTATTGTACCAGGACGTAAAAAACTGCAGTCAGGTACAAGTAAAAGTAGCGGATAAGGAAATGTGGGCTGAATTACAAAAAAGAGGAGAAGAAATTGGAAAAAATTGCCTTTTTGGGGGAGTGAAGCTTAAGGAAGTGGTAGAAAGAGGTAATTTCACTAGGTGCGGCATATGGAGTGAAAAGCAGAAGGAAGTAAGTGAAAAATTGTTTTCATGGGCAGACAAAGTACGTGAAAATAGTAAAGAAACTTGTAGGGCACTTTAATTCATCAATTTAAAGGTTCCAGAGTCTGGCTATTATATCTGAGCTATAGTATAAAATATTATATGTATGGTTCTTTTTGTGGAAAAAAGTCTAGATTATAAAGTGGGAGAAAAATTAAAAAGTTGGAGGTTAGAACTAGGTACACTCAGAAAGATTTAGCAGAGAAACTTGGTGTAAAGTACTGGGTAATACTGCAATATGAGAAAGGGAACCGTAGAATTTCAATCGAAAGGTTGTACGCTATAGCAGGTGCATTGTCAGTAAGTATTACCGATCTCATTACTGCATCAAAGGAGAAAATCGGCTTTAAAAATGAGGAAGGAGAAATATTAAATCTAGTAAGAGAATATAAAAAGATTAATGATCAGGAGTTACGTAGGATGTTTTGTTTATTAACTAAATTTGTCAAAGTTAGTGAAAAAAGTAGTAAAAAATCAGAAAAAATAAAAATTGCAAAGGGTTTGGTTAAAGCAGGAGTTTCTGTTGATATTGTTGCAAAAACAATTGGTCTGCCTGCTGATGAATGTATTGAAGAAAAAGTTGGTTCTATATACTGCCAAATAGGAAAAAAGATAAAAGAATGGAGGCTAGTGAGAGAGTATACTCAAAAGGATTTAGCAGAGAAAATGAATACAACACGTGACGAAATAAGCAACTATGAACAAGGAAGGACTGCTGTTCCACTTGATAAATTATATGAAATGGCAGAAGCGTTATCGATTAATATTACAGATCTACTAATAGAGAAAGATGAAGGTAGTACAGTGGAAAATGAGCTGCTTGATTTGATTAAAGAATACAAAGAAATTGAGAGCCAAGAACTACGTAATGCATTAATAAAATCTTTGTTTGAAGGGATGCATATTTGCGAAGAAAAAGTGAGGAAAGTGGAAAGGATCAAAGTTGCAAAGGATTTAGTAAAAGGGGGAATTTCTATTGATATTATTTTGCAAATAGTTGGTTTATCCGCTGATCAAATTGCATGAAAATTTATTTTTAAGTAAGGTATATATGTTTGTTTTTGTAAGAGATGTTAGTTCTATACACTACAAAATAGGGCAAAAAATAGAAGATTGTAGATTAATGCAAAGGTGTACTCAAGCAGAGTTAGCAAGTAAAATCGAATTAGCATATAAAGAAGTAACCAATTATGAAAATGGGTATATTCCTATTCCGATTGAAGTACTATATGTAATAGCAAGAGTACTGTCAGTTAATGTTGTAGATCTATTACCTAAACCAATAACAGTAAGAGAGTATGAAGATGAAGACGAAGAAATATTCTATCTAACGAAAATATATGAGAATCAAAAGTTAGGCAAAATAGTACCTTCATTAGTCAGGTTTGTTCATATTAGCGAAAAAATTAATCAAGAAGAGGCGAGGTTGGAAATAGCAAAAAATCTAGTAAAAGAAGGAGTTTCTACTGATATTATTTCCCAGGCAACCGGCTTATCTATTTACGAGTATGATAATACAGAGAAAGAAGTCTGCACTGATTCTATATACTACAGAGTAGGGCAAAGAATAAGAGAATGGAGATTGATAAGGAGATACACTCAAAAAGATTTGGCGGATAAAGTTGGTTTAACACTCAAGGAAATACACGAGTATGAAAGAGGGTATACTGCTATAACATTTGATAAATTATATGAAATATCAGATGCATTATCAGTGAATATTAAAGTTCTGCTACCTAAAACAAGAGAAAGCAAAAAGCTATTGAGTTTAATGGATGAGTACGGAGAACAAGAATCACTAGTCGAATCTCTATCTGAAGATATGAAAAGTGGCAAGGAAAAAGTTAAAAAAACAGAAAGGATCAAGGTTGCAAAAAATCTAGCAAAGGCAGGTGTTGCTAGTGATATTATTGTGCGAGCAAGTGGCCTAACTGCTGATGAGTGTGAAAATTGAATTGTGTTAAACAATATATTAAGATATAAGTAAAAATAGTTATATCTTTTATATTTCTATACAGAATTTGTTTATCACTTTCTGATTTTCCTCTATCATTGCCTTTGCCTCTTGCTGAAGAGATTTAATATTTTTTGATGTAATATTATCCATGTCAGGTGATGCTATTTTCAATTGGGATTGTATACGTATATATTTATCAGCTATAACTTGATTAAGTTGGTAGTTTACTGCATCTAAACTTGAAGAAAACATCACATGTATTAGTGGTTTTATCCAACCTATCTTTCCAAATCTCTTTGAATTGGCATACTCTATGCTTCTATCTGTTCTTCCAGTACCTATCGATAACAGTACAATATCATCATTTGGAAATAACTTCTTACCACTTGCATATGCACAAGCCGCTGGATTATTGGCAAATACCCCACCATCCACTAATACTCTGTCTATCTGGTCAATTTTTAGATGTTTTGGTATGAAATAAGTAGGTGCAGCCGTTGCAGCTCTGAGTGCATCTTTCAGCTTAATATTACCTTCTTTCCAGCTTTTGAAGAAAAATGGGCAGTTATTGTGAATATCGTAACTCGTAATCAACACATTACTTAAAGTGTTTTTAAAGACATCATCGCCAAAATATTTATGAAGTACATACTCAATATTTTTATGTGGGTATTGTGTACAGTTAAACCAAGATAATATTGATCGCCTGAAGAATGAAGATTTAAAAATATATGGTCCATATTCCCGATAGAACTCGACTAAATCATTAGCAGAATATTGAGGTTTATCTTTTTTATATAATCCTGCCACAACAATCCCACCGGTTGAAGTACCAGCCATTAGATCAAAGATTTCAGCTATAGTTCTTCTTGTTCTTTTTTCTATTTCTGCTAGAATAATGGCTGGTATGATGCCCCTTATGCCTCCACCGTCGACTGAAAGAATATATTTGGCCATGTTTAGATATTTATTGATTTTTTTGACTTGTTTGCTTTTATCAGGTTGTGTTTCTTGTCCAAGTACTACTGTATGTTTCACTCCTAGAGAAAATTGTGCCGAACAAATAACCAATGCTATAGATCAAGCTCAAAAATCCATATTAGTTCAGGCATACCAATTTACCTCAAAGCCTATTGCTGAATCCTTGGTTCAAGCTAAAAAGCGTGGAGTTGATATTAAGGTTATTCTAGATGAATCACAAACTAGTTCAAAACATAGTGTGATTAACGAATTATTTGAGCACAAAATCCCGATATGGATTGACTTTAAACCCGCTATTGCTCATAGCAAGGTAATTATTATTGATGAGCAAAAAATCATAACCGGATCATTTAACTTTTCAGATGCCGCTCAGCAAAGAAATGCTGAAAACCTACTGATCATAACAGGAGATTCTCCACTAGTTGAACAATACGTCAAAAATTGGAAAAATCGCCAATCGCAGTCTAAGCATTATACACCAGACTTTAAGTTGTTATCTAAGTGAGGAAAGTCACCTCTCCCCACTCGACTTCAAAACCGGACTTGATAGTTTCCCATCATCCGGCTTCTCTCTAATTTGGCGCTTTTCATGCATACTCCCATGTAATTCGTCGTGACAATGCCCATGCAACAAGGATAAATTTTTGCTCATATTATTACGTCTATTCCGGTCTTTATGGTGTATCTCTAGGATATCATCATTTTTGAACCAAAGTTGACATTGATCACATTTACCTTGTTGCAACTTCATTAATTTTATTACTCGTGGTGATTTTCCTGGAACTTTACTTAAGCGATTTGCCCAATATAACCAATCTCCGTCATATAAAGATCTAGATCCTTTCACTTTGATATGCCTTCTTATGGCATGATCTACGTGCCTAACAAGCAGTAAATTGTTATTCGTCATAAATCTCCAATTATCGTTATCTTTCTTTCGAAAGTATTTTCTCTTAATCCAATGCTTCCCTTTGTTACAGTGTCTAAAGACTGCCCATTTCCAAAGCTTTCCATGCATATCATGATCTAAAGAACTAAATACTTTATGTGACACTACCGAAGAGTAATACTGACTCCATCCTCTAATAACTGGATTAAGGTTTTTAATTACTGCTTCTTGAGGTGCTGCACGCATTTCTTTAAGTTTTTGCTTAATGATTTTAGCATGTTGTTTTATAGAGAGGCGACTTGGTTTAATTAATAATTTATAACCTTTCTTACTTTGTTTTGTTAAGTATTGTCGTATTGTGAACCCAAGAAAATCAAAACCTGGTATTTGTCCTCCATAAGTTTTTAACGTATGAGATATTTTTGTCTTTGATGGCTTTAACTCTAATCCAATGGTATTTAACCATCTTTCCGTTAGATTTTTTGCCTTAAAAACAATTTCCTCATTTTCATGGAGAATCACACGGAGAGTAGACCGGCGGAGCTTCCCCACCAGTCTCTCGCAGAACTGCACGGAAACCTCTCGACTTATACAGCTCCCATTATTTAGCCTTTTGATCCTAACCCAAGTGTCCAATGATAGAAAATACTTGGAGACCTCTTTCTCACTTTTCCTAGAAATTGCTTTGCTAGTCTTCCGTGATCACGAAGTTTCTTATATTTTGTCCTGACCCATCTTATGAGGTATCTCTCTATATTTCTGAGAGATGGATACATCTCTGATTTATAAAACCTGCCATAGTACTGAAACCAGCCTCTGACTATTGGATCTATTTTCTTCGATATTTCCTCTAGTGTGGTCCATGTAATCCGATGTATTCTCCATGACTTTATGGTTTTCTTGATCTTCTTCTTGGCTTTGTTACTAATTGCAGGTAGAAATGAGATGAAATAATTCCTCATCTTATTCTTTGCTACTCTAGGTCTAAAAGTATAACCTAGAAAATCAAAGCTTTGTTTAGGAAATTGTTCTTTTCTATCATCATCCTTACTGTACACAATCTGTGTCTTTTCAGGATGTAACTTCAATTTACACTTAGCCAATCTTTCTTCAATCATTACTTTCATAAATCCTGCCTGTCTTTTAGTTCTGCAGTGCACTATCGCATCATCTACATATCTTTCAAATGGTACTGTTGGATAATTTTGTTTCATCCACATATCAAACGCATGGTGCATAAATATGCTTGAAATGATTGGGCTTATTGAACCTCCTTGCGGAACTCCTTTATCCCTTGTTACCCTACTGCCATCTGCTTGCTGAATGGGGGCTTTCATCCACCTCTCAACATACAGTATGACCCATTTGCAGTCTGTGTGTTTCTTGATAGCCTGCAGTGCTAAATCGTGGTCCAGATTGTCGAAAAATCCAGATATATCAAGATCTACCGTCCAATCATTTTTCCAACATCTCTTCCGTGCTGTGTATACCGCATCCAGCGCAGACTTATTTGGTCTATAACCATATGAATCTTCGTGAAATTTCGGTTCTACTAACGGCTCAAGATACATTGTAGCTGCTGTTTGCGCTATTCTGTCGAATACTGAAGGCACACATAAAATTCTTTGCCCTCCTGTATCTTTTGGTATCGCAACAGCTTTTACCGGCTCTGGAAAATAACTTCCGGATGACATCCGATTCCATAATTTGTATAGATTATCCTTTAGATTTTCTTCAAACTTTGTTATCGAGACCTCATCTACACCTGCTGCACCTTTATTTTTCGATACTTGTTTATAAGCTCTCCAAATAAGTTGCTTCGGTATATCAAAAGACTTTGTTTTATTCATTAACTCCTCCCTTTCGGTTGATAAATAATTAAAACTAAATAACTTAGCCCCTTCACTCCATTTCCATTACAGAAACTTCTTCGCTACTACGAGCTAATCCGCCCCTGTTTTTCGCATCGGTACTCTCATCCTCAGAGATCAGCTCTTTGGACTTCTCCCTTTTCATCGAAACGACAGGTTCCCGTAGTTCCATGCAATAGCCTAAAATAGATTCACGCCACTTTTATGCCGGACGCCACCTACCCAGTAAACAAGCTCCCAGTAGATTCATCCCAGGTTAACGACTACCCCCTGGTTTTGACGTCGTCTCTACGCTTTCGACACTTCATCAGTGGTTCACTTGCGTTCGTCTCTCTATTTCATACATGACACATAATTGTGCCTTTTCCATAACGCTCACTACCTTAGCTCTTTACCAAAGCAGCTTATGGCTGTTTGAAGCCTGCTCTTGCAAACCGGCTCCGAGGGGCCCTCCCTCATCTACTGCACAGCTTCAACACTTTCCGTGTTTCTACGGCGCACTGTCATCGGAGTATCGCCCGCTTGGTATTCCTACAATATCAGATCGAGCAAAACAAACACTTGTAAAAATGGTGATAGAACCGGAGTGGGAAGCAAAATTTGAGCCAAACACATATGGTTTTAGGTCTGGTAGGTCGTGTCATGATGCCATTGAAGCTATATTCATAGCACTAAAACAGAAAACAGCATTTTTACTGGATGCAGATATTTCAGGGTGCTTTGATAACATCAACCATAATGCATTACAAAAAAAGCTTAACACCACACCAACATTAACTAAAGTTATAAAAAGGTGGCTAAAAGCAGGAGTTATGGAAGGTAAAGCGTTTAGACCCACAAAGAGTGGTACAGTACAAGGCGGAACTATTTCACCTTTGTTAGCAAGTATAGCTCTACATGGGTTAGAATATTACCTAAAAATGGCATTGAGAAAGGAACTATTTGATTATCAAAAGAAAAAATATGGTAAAGCTTCACATAAACATGCTGGTCAATCACTAAGTGTGATTACTTATGCAGATGATTGTGCGCCGTAGAAACACGGAAAGTGTTGAAGCTGTGCAGTAGATGAGGGAGGGCCCCTCGGAGCCGGTTTGCAAGAGCAGGCTTCAAACAGCCATAAGCTGCTTTGGTAAAGAGCTAAGGTAGTGAGCGTTATGGAAAAGGCACAATTATGTGTCATGTATGAAATAGAGAGACGAACGCAAGTGAACCACTGATGAAGTGTCGAAAGCGTAGAGACGACGTCAAAACCAGGGGGTAGTCGTTAACCTGGGATGAATCTACTGGGAGCTTGTTTACTGGGTAGGTGGCGTCCGGCATAAAAGTGGCGTGAATCTATTTTAGGCTATTGCATGGAACTACGGGAACCTGTCGTTTCGATGAAAAGGGAGAAGTCCAAAGAGCTGATCTCTGAGGATGAGAGTACCGATGCGAAAAACAGGGGCGGATTAGCTCGTAGTAGCGAAGAAGTTTCTGTAATGGAAATGGAGTGAAGGGGCTAAGTTATTTAGTTTTAATTATTTATCAACCGAAAGGGAGGAGTTAATGAATAAAACAAAGTCTTTTGATATACCGAAGCAACTTATTTGGAGAGCTTATAAACAAGTATCGAAAAATAAAGGTGCAGCAGGTGTAGATGAGGTCTCGATAACAAAGTTTGAAGAAAATCTAAAGGATAATCTATACAAATTATGGAATCGGATGTCATCCGGAAGTTATTTTCCAGAGCCGGTAAAAGCTGTTGCGATACCAAAAGATACAGGAGGGCAAAGAATTTTATGTGTGCCTTCAGTATTCGACAGAATAGCGCAAACAGCAGCTACAATGTATCTTGAGCCGTTAGTAGAACCGAAATTTCACGAAGATTCATATGGTTATAGACCAAATAAGTCTGCGCTGGATGCGGTATACACAGCACGGAAGAGATGTTGGAAAAATGATTGGACGGTAGATCTTGATATATCTGGATTTTTCGACAATCTGGACCACGATTTAGCACTGCAGGCTATCAAGAAACACACAGACTGCAAATGGGTCATACTGTATGTTGAGAGGTGGATGAAAGCCCCCATTCAGCAAGCAGATGGCAGTAGGGTAACAAGGGATAAAGGAGTTCCGCAAGGAGGTTCAATAAGCCCAATCATTTCAAGCATATTTATGCACCATGCGTTTGATATGTGGATGAAACAAAATTATCCAACAGTACCATTTGAAAGATATGTAGATGATGCGATAGTGCACTGCAGAACTAAAAGACAGGCAGGATTTATGAAAGTAATGATTGAAGAAAGATTGGCTAAGTGTAAATTGAAGTTACATCCTGAAAAGACACAGATTGTGTACAGTAAGGATGATGATAGAAAAGAACAATTTCCTAAACAAAGCTTTGATTTTCTAGGTTATACTTTTAGACCTAGAGTAGCAAAGAATAAGATGAGGAATTATTTCATCTCATTTCTACCTGCAATTAGTAACAAAGCCAAGAAGAAGATCAAGAAAACCATAAAGTCATGGAGAATACATCGGATTACATGGACCACACTAGAGGAAATATCGAAGAAAATAGATCCAATAGTCAGAGGCTGGTTTCAGTACTATGGCAGGTTTTATAAATCAGAGATGTATCCATCTCTCAGAAATATAGAGAGATACCTCATAAGATGGGTCAGGACAAAATATAAGAAACTTCGTGATCACGGAAGACTAGCAAAGCAATTTCTAGGAAAAGTGAGAAAGAGGTCTCCAAGTATTTTCTATCATTGGACACTTGGGTTAGGATCAAAAGGCTAAATAATGGGAGCTGTATAAGTCGAGAGGTTTCCGTGCAGTTCTGCGAGAGACTGGTGGGGAAGCTCCGCCGGTCTACTCTCCGTGTGATTCTCCATGAAAATGAGGAAATTGTTTTTAAGGCAAAAAATCTAACGGAAAGATGGTTAAATACCATTGGATTAGAGTTAAAGCCATCAAAGACAAAAATATCTCATACGTTAAAAACTTATGGAGGACAAATACCAGGTTTTGATTTTCTTGGGTTCACAATACGACAATACTTAACAAAACAAAGTAAGAAAGGTTATAAATTATTAATTAAACCAAGTCGCCTCTCTATAAAACAACATGCTAAAATCATTAAGCAAAAACTTAAAGAAATGCGTGCAGCACCTCAAGAAGCAGTAATTAAAAACCTTAATCCAGTTATTAGAGGATGGAGTCAGTATTACTCTTCGGTAGTGTCACATAAAGTATTTAGTTCTTTAGATCATGATATGCATGGAAAGCTTTGGAAATGGGCAGTCTTTAGACACTGTAACAAAGGGAAGCATTGGATTAAGAGAAAATACTTTCGAAAGAAAGATAACGATAATTGGAGATTTATGACGAATAACAATTTACTGCTTGTTAGGCACGTAGATCATGCCATAAGAAGGCATATCAAAGTGAAAGGATCTAGATCTTTATATGACGGAGATTGGTTATATTGGGCAAATCGCTTAAGTAAAGTTCCAGGAAAATCACCACGAGTAATAAAATTAATGAAGTTGCAACAAGGTAAATGTGATCAATGTCAACTTTGGTTCAAAAATGATGATATCCTAGAGATACACCATAAAGACCGGAATAGACGTAATAATATGAGCAAAAATTTATCCTTGTTGCATGGGCATTGTCACGACGAATTACATGGGAGTATGCATGAAAAGCGCCAAATTAGAGAGAAGCCGGATGATGGGAAACTATCAAGTCCGGTTTTGAAGTCGAGTGGGGAGAGGTGACTTTCCTCACTTAGATAACAACTTAAAGTCTGGTGTATAATGCTTAGACTGCGATTGGCGATTTTTCCAATTTTTGACGTATTGTTCAACTAGTGGAGAATCTCCTGTTATGATCAGTAGGTTTTCAGCATTTCTTTGCTGAGCGGCATCTGAAAAGTTAAATGATCCGGTTATGATTTTTTGCTCATCAATAATAATTACCTTGCTATGAGCAATAGCGGGTTTAAAGTCAATCCATATCGGGATTTTGTGCTCAAATAATTCGTTAATCACACTATGTTTTGAACTAGTTTGTGATTCATCTAGAATAACCTTAATATCAACTCCACGCTTTTTAGCTTGAACCAAGGATTCAGCAATAGGCTTTGAGGTAAATTGGTATGCCTGAACCAACACGGATTTTTTAGCATGACCCACGGAATCAATTATTAGGTTGGTGCAATTTTCTCCAGGCGTGAAGCAGACTGTGGCTTTTGGGCAGGAAACACATCCCGATAAAAGCGAACAAGTTAATAAAATCAATAAATACCTAACCATGGCAAAATACATCCTTTCAGTTGACGGCGGAGGCATAAGAGGCATCATACCAGCCATAATATTAGCAGAAATAGAAAAAAGAACAAGAAGAACTATAGCTGAAATCTTTCACTTAATGGCAGGAACCTCAACCGGTGGAATTGTTATAGCAGGATTATGTAAAAAAGATAAACAAGGAAATCCCCAATATTCAGCTAGTGATTTAGTCGAGCTTTACCAAAAATACGGGTCATATATTTTTAAATCTTCATTTTTGAGAAGATCAATATTTTCTTGGCTTAATTGCGCACAATACCCACATAAAAATATTGAATTTGTACTGGATAAATATTTTGGCGATGATATCCTTAAAAACACTTTAAGTAATGTGTTGATTACGAGTTACGATATTCACAATAACTGCCCATTTGTATCCGTTCAGAGGTGTGGCTTAAGAGACAATAGATAGAAGGTTTTGAAATGGATTTAACTTTTTTTGCCTCCAAGTGAGATACAACGAAATTATCCGCTCAAGGAATCTATTCCCTCGCTCTGACTGTGCAAAATATGAATTCTTACGATAGACAACATAATGCCGTATTTGTCGCTCAACATGATTATTCGTTAATGGAATATTCTCTGGATCATCCAAAAATGTCCACATCATTGGCTCGGATTTTATAATACCCTTTACCGTTCGTGAAGCTCCTTTTGCTTCAAGTATATAAGATATTTTTATCATGCAGTACTGCATAAATCTTCGTAACTCTTTAGCTTGCTTAGTGAACTTTGAAATACTAATTTCATTTTCTGACAAAGCGTTTTTTAATGTAAATAATCCATTAGCTGCATCTTTTAAACAATGGCCAAGTCTCATTACTTCACTATTCCAGCTATGAGATAACCTCTCGAAATTTCTCAATAAGTGAGCCCAACAAATTTGTCGTTTTTCATCACTGAAGTGGTTGTAAACTCCATATCTGTCGGTAATTACCCGATTTTTGTAATCACAAAATGCACTATTCTTTAAAAACTTCATTCCTCTTGTATCTGCTAACTTCATAAGACTTGCTTTATTGTTGGCAAACATCCAGCACCATTCCAATTTACCTTTGTTATAGTGACTGGTTTCATCAATATGCAAAATTTCGCTTGCTTTCATTTCTTCCTCTATTTGTTCATAGGCTTCTTTACATTTTGACGAGACCCTTGCTTCGCTATTGGACACACTACCAACACTTATACTCATGTTAAAGATGTCTTTCATGATATTCGCTATTTCTCGCTTTGAATTCTTATAAAACCCACTTAGTGATGCAACTACTGACTTAACTCTAGGACCAAAGGTATCAGGTGTAACTCCTTCTGGTAATTTGCTACTCCTTCTTTTTCCGCATTTACGACAGCGCCCATGTTCTAGTTGGTATTCCACTACGTAAGGCTTAATTTTTGGGAGATCAACATTCTGGTGAATATAGGGTTTGTTGCATACTGCAATTTCTCCACCACATTCACAAGTATCATGTAATCTTACTCTAATTACTTCATCTGCTTCCATTTTTATCCGATAATTTCCTTTATGACCAACTTGACCCCCTATCTTCCTGCCACCCTCTGACTTATCTTCTGGTGTGTCTTTTTTTATTTTGTACAGCTCTTTTGAACTTGGTAAAGATGAATTCCTTGAGTTCAAGCCAAGTCTCTCTCTTAGTTCAGCATTCTCTATTTCTAAGATTTTATTTTTTTCTTCAAGCTTTGCTACTTTTTGCTCTAAGTTTTTACATAACTCTACAATACTGATCAACAATTGAAGCATCTAGCCTTACCTTACTATCAACATTTTCTGTTATTATTACTTTGATATGTTATGTCAATTCTTTTTTATCCTTACCATACCTCTGAACGGATACCAAATAAAAGGCATCTTTAGTAAACTTACTAGTAAGTTTAACACATTTTTTACACTTTGCAAAGAAAATTTTTCAAAAAAGATTGAACAACTTATGGTGAGTATAAGGGGTTATGGAGACTATTATGGGAATACAACAACTTTTATCGCAAACCTCTGAGCAATTAATTGCAAAACTCTCAGTAATGAAATTAGCAAATTGTAGAGGTAGCTCAAGGAAAAAAGTTTGAAGTTACTGCCATAGAAGAAGAAACAGAAGCTCGTAAAACTTGATTGCCCCTTAAAATGGAGACAAAGATCTAAATTTATTTATTTACGTCTCCAATTTTATCTAGTATAACGGAGACAAAGATTTATATTTCGTATTTTATGTCTCCATCATTTATTGGTAGGCAAACTGAGTTAAAACAACTACTGGAGCTTACAGAAAAAAATACTGCATCTTTTGTAGTAGTCAAAGGAAGGCGTCGTATAGGAAAAAGTCGTTTAATTCAAGAGTTTGGTAAGTATTTTGAACAATATTACTCCTTTATAGGTTTGCCACCAGAAAAGCATACTACAATGTCCTACCAACTTAATGAATTTTCTAGACAAGTTGCTAGACAATTTAATACATCTTTTGCTAGGTATGATGACTGGAGCGATTTACTATGGGCAGTTGGTGAACGTCTGCTATCAGGAAAAACATTATTGCTGTTTGATGAAATTTCTTGGATGGGCTCAAAAGATCCAACGTTTTTAGGAAAAATAAAGAATTTTTGGGATACGCAGCTAAAAAATAATAACAAGCTAATTTTCGTTGTTTGTGGATCAGCTTCATCATGGATCGAGAAAAATATACTTAGTAGTACTGGTTTCGTAGGGAGAATATCGTTAACTTTAACACTCGGAGAATTATCACTTTCTGATTGCAATGAATTTTGGCCGAAAAATATTTCAGCATATGAAAAATTTAAGGTGCTTGCAGTAACTGGCGGAATTCCAAAGTATTTAGAAGAGGTAAATTTTAAGCATAGCGCTGAAGAAAATATTAAAAGGCTTTGTTTTACAAAAGGTGGGTTTTTAGTTGAAGAATTTAATCAAATATTCTCAGATTTATTCATGCGAAAAACGGCTTTTTATAAGCAAATAGTCAGAGCTCTTTCTACTGGAGCTAAAGAACAAGAAGAAATTTGTGCTACTTTAAATATCGTAAGACATGGACGCATTTCTGAGTATCTACATGAGCTTGAGCTTGCTGGTTTTATTGCAAAAGATCATACTTGTAATATAAAAACTGGTACTGATTCACGACTCAGGAGGTACAGACTTCAAGATAATTATTTAAGGTTTTATCTAAAATATATTGAAAAAGATCTAGGAAAAATTAGTCGTGACACCTATTCTATAGGGTTCTTACCAGAGTGGTATACAATTATTGGGCTTCAATTTGAAAATTTGGTGCTGAACAATAGAAAGAGTATACATAATATCTTAGGAATTGATGGAATAATAAGTGAGAATCCATTTTTTCAGAAGAGAACGCGTAATAGTGCAGGTTGTCAAATTGATTATATGATTCAAACGAAGTTTAACACTCTCTACATTTGCGAAATCAAATTTTCAAAAGATAAAATTGGTCATTCAATAATACAAGAGGTACAAAAGAAAATAGATGCACTAAATCGTCCAAAAGGCTTTTCATGTCGTCCAGTCCTTATCCACGTTAATGATGTAAGTGATGATGTTATAGATAGTGATTACTTTTCACACATAATTGATTTTGGAAAATTATTAAATTGTAAGTAATGGTTTTTCTGACTTAAAAAATAGTAGTTTCTACAGTTATTCTTAAGTTTATAGAGTTTGCTAACATTAGTATCTTTGGCTTTAAAAGAAGGGGATGGAGCCAAAACAATCTCTCTACTACAACACAATTCTTTAAGATGTTTTAAAGGGCTATTATAGCGTTATCTAGATAGGGGATTAGTGTTTTTATCAAAAGCTCGTGTAATCTCCTCTCAACTCAAATAAGCAGTTATTTCCAAAATGGAAACAACTCAAATAGCAAAGAAGCTGCTGTAAAAGATATAGCTGGTTTTCAAAGCTCTTTAATTCCTTAGCTGTCTTAAAATTATTTTAACTTTTTTTGAGAAAATCCCGGAAAAAGTAGTAAGAAATCCGGTATATATTAGTATAGGGTCATTGAGTGTAGATGTGCTTCAAACACAAAAGCCGGCAAACGAACAGAGTAGAAAAGATTGAAGAAAGCAAAAGAAACGAGATAGGTTTTTGGTGAGTTACGTAATTGAGAATTTATATTTTTTTAAATAAGACAAAAACTGTATTTTAAAGCTAGATGTGACTTTAGGGTAAAAAATATACTACTTTTACTTCTCGTCAACACAGTTAACGAACTACCACAGTAAAAGGGTTGATACGGTAACCATAATCTCTACGCGATGATCCAGGCCAACCAACTGTTTGAATCACATCATTACGTTCGATGTTTAGTCCTAACTTTTTGGCTAATGTAGTTTTATTGTTCTTTGAATTGTGTTTATTGGTTTTCTAATGTAATGTTCTGGATCTGCTTCTGGATCGAGATTTAGGCGTTTTTCTATTTCAGTTATGCTAAGCAACATGTGTTTTTCAGGAGGTAATTCTTTTTTACAATCATGCAAAAATTGTTCAAATAATATGCGAAAAACCTTCATACATGCTACAGCTTTCTTATTTAGAATCTCTATATTGTTTACGTAAAGTGAGCCCTCTATCAATTGCAACTTTAGTAATTCCTTCTCTTTAGGAGGTTCAATTAGATTAAGTGCAGTATGTAAGATTTGCATTGAAGTATTTGGTATGAACTCTAGTACTCCTCTTTGTGCTGCTTCTTGGAATACTTCAATTAAAGTCTTATGCTGAAAGAAAAGGTCAACCATTTTTACTATGGGCAAATCAAGAGGTATGTTTGATGGATTTTTTCTCAGTATTACTAATACGGTTGGATTGACTCTTAGCCTATCTATGGTTAAGAATGTTGGATTGGTGCAAAAATCAAGAACAATGAGATTTACAAATTGACCTTGGTCACCAACATGATAAACTCCTCTTTCCACCTTTTGCCACATGAAATGCGTATTACTTAGCTGACCTTCAAACCAATGCATGATTTTCTCTGGGTTTAAATATACAGATAAGCGATGAAATCTTTGCTTCTTGTAGGTATTAGGTAAAATATCACGGTTGCAGTTTTCACAAATTATATTATCGCATGCTTCGTTAAAGTCCTCATCAATGAAAATCTCATTGTTACAGTATGGATCAACTATATTTGGCCAATCTAATTTATCTTGTCTACGAGAGCAGATAATGTAAGACCTCTCTTGCATCTTAATTAATTCAAGATCTGACAAATACCTTGCTGCTTCGATGTAATTTTGATTTGGATTAATCCAAGAGCTGCCAGAATTAAGAAGATCAGAGATTTGCTCTTGGCAAGATTGTAAGACCATAAAATTGTTTTATGTATGCTTTAAAATCCTCTCTTTCCCTTTTATTCAGAGGATGTTCAGAGTAGTAAATTGCTATATACTCATCACTTCGCTTGAAAAATAAGCCTATCTTTTTGCCTTGAAATATTACTTTAATCGATTCTATAAATGGCACTATGTCTCCTACAAATGGCTTTAAAACATGCAATTCCGGTGCAATAGGATCATATGGAGCAACAGTCAAAGTGATATTAGTATAGCTGTAATTGAAACGATTTGACTGAAACTTTAACTCAAAAACACGAATATTTGAATCAGATTCATTAATACAAGTTTCTATAAATTTATGCACCTGTTCCGCGAAATTTTTATCCTGCACATCTACAAAAATACATTCGCAACCAAAGTAACAACTTGCAATGCTATTTGCTATTTCTATAGCTTGATCAATATTTCTAGCACCAAGATCTACCTGAGTGCCATTTAGTAGAAAATCCAAAATCATCCACTCTGCCTTATGGCCATGAATGACTTTGTTTGAATTTAACAATAAATCTATATCGCTAGCTTTGCGTATTAACACATATAAACGATTCTGATGATAGAAGAAACCTTGTAGTTGATTCTCGAAACTGTCATTTCTCTTAATGTTATCTTCTTTCAGTATTTGTTGTATGATTTCCTCTGAGATAAAGTCCTTAAATGGAGTACTTGGTCGTCTTGGTATTTTTTGTAAGGCAAAAGACATGAAACTCTTTCTTTGTATTTTTTCAAAGTGATAGACAGACTTTAAAAGATTGTAATCTGCATGAAACAGTAGAAACAGCAAAGACTTCTTGTCATATTTATTATTATTTTTTACAAGGTAGGATTTCATGAGTTCTGTAGTTAATGCAGATCTTGCAATTTCACTGACAGTAACTTCTAGTTTTGCACGGTCAAAACAGGTAATCAAGTAGTAAGTAACGAGAGAATCGGAATAATTAGCAATCACTTTACGTTTGTATTGTACAGATGTATTATCGCAACTTTCATCATCAAAGAGTTGAGCATTTAATTTATCTTTAAAGGAGTTTTGAAAAATAATATTTAATTGCTTACCAGAAAGTGAATCTATCCAAGACTGACGTATTTTTGTATTGTGAAAACGATCAAGCAAATGGTTAACAGGTACTTCTAAATCATCTTCCCAAAATTTACGATTTGGATAAATGTTCATAAGAAACTAACCACACCATAATAGCATAATAGACTATTTAAATAGTTAAGATAGAAATCTGAAAGTCTTGACCAATAATTATGCAAGGGCTGTTTACTGATTTTTAACCAAGTTTTTTCTAAAAAGTTTGCTTAAGAAGAAGATTTTTTGGACAAAAATTTTTCAAATCCTGAATATATATTATATAGCACTCTAGCGAAACAAATTCTGAATATAAATGTCAATCCTAACACTAGACCTCGGCAAGCAAACGGGCTGGGCAATTTTAACAGGTGGAGTAATTGAAAGTGGAAGCGAAAGTTTTCATGGTAGTCGTTTCAGTGGAGGCGGCATGCATTTTTTGAGTTTTCGCAATTGGCTTAATTCCTTGAAGCATAAGTTCACTGCAGTGTATTTTGAGGAAGTAAGAAGACATCTAGGAACTGATGCAGCGCATTGCTATGGCGGTTTTTTCGCAGTTCTGTCTGCTTGGTGTGAAGAGAACAATATTCCCTACCAAGGTGTTAATGTTAAAACTATAAAACGCTTTATAGCAGATGCAAGTAAGAGTGAAGTTATTGAAGCTGTAAAGGAAAAAGGTTTTTTGCCTAAAGATGATAATGAATCTGATGCTTTAGCATTAATGTTTTACGCTATGAATCTTGGTAAAGATTTTAACATATCAAAAATACCATAAAAGTGGGTCCTTTCGGCCATAATGGCGGGTTTAGTGGGTCAGACCTCAGGCCTTTTCTAGTGTTAGACATATTTTGAATATTAACTTTTTAATTATTAAGATATGAATTTAGCAATCCACTACTATCCTGTTGAAAATCTAGTCGAATATGAGCGTAATCCACGTAAGAATGATGACGTAGTAAATAGAATGTGTGCTTCAATCAGGGAATTCGGCTTTCGTATTCCAATAGTTGCAAAAAGCGATGGAACTGTGGTTGATGGTTATTTAAGACTTAAAGCAGCAAGAAAACTTGGTATGGAGAGTATTCCAGTAGTCCTCAGTGATAATTTAAATGAACCACAAACCAAAGCTTTTCGGTTACTGGCCAATCAATCAGCCAATTGGGCAAAGTGGGATGATGATCTTTTGAGAGTGGAAATTCAAGAGCTAGAAGATTTGCAGTTTGACTTAAAAATGACAGGATTTGAATTAGAAAAAGTTCAACGGTTTCTCGATGATTTTGACGGTGAAAAAGAAAATCTTTCTGACTTAGTTGTTGATGACAAAAAGGTAGAAATAACAAAACCAGGTGATCTTTGGATTTTAGGTGATCATCGAATCTATTGTGGTGATAGCTCTGTAGTTGAATCATATAAAGCGCTGTTAGATGATAAAATGGCAGACATTACTGTTTGTGATCCTCCATATAACGTTGATTATGGTGGTAGCCAAGATAAAAAAATATTAAACGATAATCAAGGTGAAAAGTACGAACTTTTTCTCTACGATATCTGTTCCCACATTTTAGCATATACGAAAGGTGCAATTTACATCTGCATATCATCATCAGAGTTTTCAACGTTGCAAAAAGCATTTGAGGAAGCGGGAGGAAAATGGTCAACATTTATCATTTGGGCAAAGAATCATTTTACACTAGGCAGGTCTGATTATCAGAGACAATATGAAGCAATGCTCTACGGTTGGAAAAATGGCAATAAACGTGAGTGGCATGGTGGTAGAAATCAAAGTGACCTGTGGTTTTATGATAAGCCAACGCACAATACACTACATCCAACAATGAAGCCAGTAGAGCTAATGGAGAGAGCGATAGTAAACAGCAGCAGATCAGGAGACATAGTTCTTGATCCATTTAGCGGCTCTGGAAGTACACTGATTGCATGTGAGAGAACAGGAAGAATTTGTAGGACAATAGAGCTAGATTCAAAATTTGTAGATGTAACCATAAAACGTTGGCAAATATATACCGGAAGAGATGCCCTTTTAGCCAGTACTGGTAAAACTTTTGCAGAAATTCAAGAAGAAAATTCGTAAAAAGGAGCAATAAAGAGAGGAGGAAAAGAGTGGAAAAAATCACGCAGACGGAATGGGCAAAAGAACTAGGAGTTTTAAAGCAATATGTCTGTTATTTAGTAAAAAAAGGAATAGTTGAGCTGGAGGATGGACTCATTGACCGAGAACAAGCAAACAGGGCTATAGAAACAATCAGAGATCCAAGTCAACCACTGAGAAGAAAAAACTATTCAGAAAGCGGAGAAAAACTTTCCACGATGTTGCTAAAAACTAGAATAAAAAATGAAATGGAACGTGGTAAACTGCTTGAGGCGAAAGCTAAGGCTGAGATAGGAGAACTTATAGCAGTAGAGGAAGTAAGAAATGAAGCATTTAACGTAGCAAGAGTTGTCCGTAATAATTTGCTTAATATTCCAAATAGAGTTTCAGCACTGCTTGCATCGCTAAGTGACACTGAAAAGATTCATAAGACGCTCACTGAAGAGATTACAAACTCATTACAAGAATTATCTAATACTAAATTTCAAATATAAAATGGCTAATAACTTAAGTTTAGAGTTAATAAAGTGTCTAACCTGGATTAGATGTTAATGTTAGAGGATTAAATGGAAAGACACCACTACATTGTGCTATAGAATTTGATGAATTAAGCATGGTAGATCTGCTACTCACAAAAAAGAATATCAATCCTTTTGTTGAGGACAATGAAGGCAAAACCTCCTTAGATTATGCCAAAGAAGGTAAAAAAGCAGAAATATTACAAGCGCTAATTAATAACAAATACGGATCAGAACAAGATAACTTACTTCATTTAGCTGCAATGATAGGTGAAGTTAATGCAGTTAGATATTTGATAGGAAAAGGTGTTGACGTTAATGTACGAAATGCTCTGCATCATACTCCATTACATCTAGCAGCAGGAATAGGACATGCAGAAGTTGTAAAGATTTTGATAAGAGAAGGAAACGCTGAAATAGATGTCTTTGATGTACGAAATCAGACACCGATGCACTATGCAGTTAACAACAAAAAATTGGAGATAGTAAAGTTATTACTGGAGCTAGGAGCAGATGTAAATAGCGCACGTGTAGGACAAAACTCGATGAAATTATCACCTGTTCATATAGCTGTAAATAATACTAATTACGATGAAAGAGATTTGTGTCTTGATATTCTCAAATGCTTAATAAAGGAGCCTAATGCTCAAGTAAATTTGCAAGACTACGAAAATAAAACGCCACTACATTACGCTGAAAGACTTAAAACAATAGAAGTTTTACTAACGCGAGAAGATATAGACCCTCTGGTAAAAGACGATAGCGGCAAGACACCATTTGATTACGCTAAACCTGAGATAAAGAAGGCTTTGGTGAGTAATAAATACGGTTCTGAAAAGAATAGTCTACTCCATTTAGCTGCACAAAGAGGAGAAATTGAGATTGTAGATGCAATTTTAAAAGAAGAAATCAATATTGATATTGTAAATAATAAAGGTCTATCACCAATTTATCTTGCTGCAGAAAAAAGGCATTTACATGTAGTAAAGTTATTGCTGAAAAAAGGAGCAAACTATACACCTGTTTTGCACTTAGCAATCAAGTCAAATAATTTAGAATTGCTAAAAACTTTATTTAAAGAAAAGAGCATCAAATTACCAGACGAGATAGGCAAGTCTGTACCAGTTTATTATAGGTGTATAGAACATAGAGATGCAAAAGTAAGAAAATACACCAATGTGATCTGTGTTTTTACCTCAGTAAGTGCAGTAGCAATAGCGGTATGTATAGGGTTAACAGCAACAACAATAAGCAGTGCAATCATTTTTGCAACAATAACAGGGATATTTGCGCTTATTATAGCACTAATGATAAGTGAGATGAGCAAAAGATATATAGAAAACGAATTTCAGAAAAAGATGTTTATGGAATTGGAGGAGTGTGGAGGAATAAACTCTACTGTTAACAATATTGAGATAGAACCAATTATGAGTAGATGCAGACAATGATATACGCTAGAGCTTTTTCTGAAGGTTTAAGACCAGATCCAGAGCTTAAAGTATCAGAGTGGGCGAATGAGTATCGAGTTTTAGCGCCAACTGCAGCATCAGAGCCAGGAAAGTGGAGAACAGAAAGAACTCCTTATTTAAAAGAAATCATGGATTCACTTTCTCCGTCCTCACCAGCAGAAAAAGTAGTATTCATGAAAGGAGCGCAGATTGGAGGAACAGAAGCTGGTAACAATTGGATAGGCTATATTATAGATCAGACTCCTGGTCCAATGTTAGTTGTGCAGCCAACAGTTGAAATGGGAAAGCGTTGGTCAAAAGGAAGATTTGCGCCGTTAATAGAGAGTACGCCATGTTTAAAGAGTAAAGTAAAAGACCCAAGGTCAAGAGACTCAGGCAATACTGTACAAAGTAAGGAATTTCCAGGTGGAATAGTAGTAATAACTGGAGCAAACAGCAGTGTAGGACTGAGGTCTATGCCAGTAAAATATCTCTTTCTTGATGAAATAGACGCCTATCCAGGAGATTCAGGTGGTGAAGGAGATCCAGTTTTACTCAGCATAGCCCGTACTAATACATTTGCACGGCGAAAGATTTTTTTAGTATCAACACCAACGATTCATGGAATAAGCAGAATTGAGAAAGAATTTGAAGCAACAGATAAGCAGTACTTTTTTGTACCATGTCCGTATTGTAATTACTATCAAGTTCTAAAATGGTCACAAATAAAATGGGAAGATAAAAATCCAAGTACAGCACACTATATATGTATAGAATGTGGTGAAAAGATAGAAAATCATTAAAAGACAGAGATGCTTGAACGTGGAGAATGGAGAGCTACAAATCCAATGAAAGGTGAGAAAAAAGGATTTCATCTTTCAAGTCTTTATAGCCCAGTTGGGTGGTATAGTTGGCAACAAGCAGTAGAGGATTTTCTGCATGCAAAGGAAAGTGAACAATTACTGAAAGTTTGGATAAATACTACGCTTGGAGAAACTTGGGTAGATAAAGGAGAAGTGCCAGATTGGAAGCAATTATTTAACAGGAGAGAATTTTTTCCCGTAGGCACAGTACCTAGGAGAGAAGTGGTGCTTACAGCAGGAGTAGATGTACAAAAAGATCGCTTAGAAGTAGAAGTTGTAGCATGGGGAAAAGGCAGAGAAAATTGGTCAATAGATTACCGAGTATTTGAAGGTGATACTGGAAGAGGAGAAGTATGGGGAAAGCTTTCGGAGCTCCTCAATCATCATTTTATCGGTGAAAATGGGCTTGAGTATATGATAAGTATGATGGCGGTTGATGCAGGGTATGCAACGCAAGAAGTATACAACTGGGTAAGAGGTCATCAAGGATCTGGAAGAGTAATGGCAGTCAAAGGTGTAAATAAAGCACTAGTACCACTTAGCAGCCCAAGTAGAGTAGATATAACAGTTGGTGGTCAAAAGCTGAAAAGAGGAATAAAGCTCTGGCCAGTAGGAGTATCGATATTAAAGTCAGAGCTTTTTCAGCTACTTAATGTTTTAAAAAACGGGGAAAAAGAAAAAGTGCCAGCAGGATATTGTCATTTTCCTGAGTATGCACCTGAATATTTTAAGCAGCTAACGGCAGAGCAATTAGTCAGCAAGGTAGTAAAGGGATATACCAAACAAGAGTGGCAAAAGGTAAGAGAAAGAAATGAAGTATTAGACTGTAGGATTTATGCAAGAGCAGCATCGATAGCACTGGGAATAGATAGATGGCCAGAGAGTAAATGGAATAGTTTAAGTGAAAAACCAGAAAGTAAAAAATCAAAGAAAATAGTGAAAAGCAAATGGATCAGTAAATGTATAACGAAGATTATCTAATTCAAGTTGAACAAGCAATAAAGAAGCTTCAGAGTGGCGAAAGAGTGGTATCAATTGCATATGGTGACCATGTTGTGCGGTACGGGGAAGTTCAAATAAAGGATTTATTGGAGCTCAGGCAACGAATAAAAGCGGGGTTAAAAGTTGCAGGCATGAAGCCAAAGAGGAAAATTGTTTTTTCAACGAGTAAGGGGATCGTATAATGATAAAAATCGTTGAAAGGAACTCTATGACAAAAATTATAGCAAAAGAATATACAGAATTTTTAGAGCAGCTGAAAGAGCAGATTGCTACTAGTCGTTATAAAGCAGCACTGGCAGTAAATAGCAAGCTTATTGTGCTTTACCACCATATTGGTACAGAGATCTTAAAGCGTCAAAAAGAACATGGCTGGGGTGCAAAGATCATCGATCAACTCAGTCGTGATTTAAGAGATGCTTTTCCTGATATGAAGGGATTTAGCATTCAAAATCTAAAATATATGAGGAGATTTGCGGAAGAATATAGCGAAAATGAAATTCGTCAACAAGCTGTTGACCAATTACCTTGGGGACACAATATTGTAATAATGTACGAAGTTAAAAATAAAGAAGAAAGATTTTGGTATATTAAAAAATCATGTGAATGCGGATGGTCTCGGAACATCTTATCCATGCAAATTGAAACAAACTTGTATAAACGCGAAGGAAAAGCAATCACAAATTTTGGTGATAAGCTTCCGTCACCTCAATCAGATTTAGCGCAGCAAACACTGAAAAATCCTTATGTATTTGATTTTTTGAGTCTTGGTAAGAAAGCTCATGAACGGGAGGTAGAAAAAGCTCTTGTAGCTCACACAGAACGTTTTCTTTTAGAGCTTGGTGAAGGGTTTGCATTTTTAGGAAGGCAGTACCATTTAAGGGTTGGAGACAGAGATTTCTATTTGGACTTGCTCTTTTATCATATTAAGCTTCGCTGCTATATTGTAATTGAGTTAAAGGCAGGTAAATTTAGGCCAGAGTATACTGGAAAGATGAATTTTTATCTTTCAGCAGTTGACGATTTATTAAGACAATCAGGTGATAATCCATCAATTGGTCTTATTCTCTACCGCTCTAAAGTTGGTGTTATAGCCGAGTACGCATTACGTGATATAAATAAACCGATAGGCCTTGCTGAATATCGAATAACTGAAAACCTACCAGAAGAGATAAAAACAGCGCTACCAACAATAGAAGAGCTAGAGGCTGAATTATTGAAAATTTCAGATAAGGAAAAGTAATGCTATTAAAATCGTTCAAACAACTATTTAGTAAGCCAAAAATCAAAAGTTCAGCGTGGGATGGAGCAGGCTCAGGAAGAAGATTTTTTCACTTTCAACCAGAGTTAGGAAGTATAAACAATTTGCTGTCTCAAAACCTTGAAACTTTACGTAGCCGCTCTCGTGACATGGTGAGAAAAAATCCATATGCAGCAAATATCATTGATACTATAGTAAGTAACTCTATTGGAACAGGAATAAAACCACAATCAAAAGCAAGAGATGGAGAATTTCGAAAGAAGGTGCAAGAATTATGGCTAAAATGGACAGATGAAGCAGATAGCTGTGGAATAAGTGATTTTTATGGATTACAAGCTCTAGTATGCAGAAGTATGATAGAGGGAGGAGAATGTTTTGTACGTCTGCGGATCCGAAAACCTGAAGATGGTCTGTGTGTACCTCTGCAATTACAAGTACTTGAATCTGAACATTTAGATAATAAAACAAATCAAACTTTAGCAAATGGTAACATAATCCGTAATGGCATTGAGTTTTGGGCAAAGAGAGGCATATTACTTATTTAGAGAACATCCAGGAGAAAGCTCGTTTGGTGAATCAGTGAGAGTGCCAGCAAATGATGTTTTACATATCTATAGACCATTAAGACCTGGGCAAATTAGAGGAGAGCCATGGCTTTCTAATATACTGCTAAAGCTTTATGAGCTTGATCAATATGATGATGCAGAGCTGGTGAGAAAGAAAACTGCAGCAATGTTTGCTGGATTTATTACGAGACTCGATCCTGAAGCAAATATTTTAGGAGAAGGTGAAAGTAATGAGCAAGGAGTAGCACTGTCTGGATTGGAACCTGGAACAATGCAGCTTTTAGACCCAGGAGAAGACATAAAATTTTCAGAGCCGTCAGATGTTGGAGGAAGTTATGAAGCGTTTATAAGACAGCAACTCAGGGCAATAGCGATTGGTACAGGGATAACATATGAGCAGCTAACAGGAGATTTAACCGGCGTTAATTATTCATCAATCAGAGCAGGATTAATAGAGTTTCGTCGTCGATGCGCTATGCTGCAACATAACATTGTGGTATTCCAATTTTGCAGACCAGTATGGAATAGATGGCTAGAGTTAGCAGTACTTTGTGGAGAACTCTGTATAGATGAAAAAGTAGTAAAAGCAGCGAAAGAAGAAGTAAAATGGATACCACAGGGATTTGATTGGGTGGATCCACTGAAAGACCAGCAAGCACAGCAAATGGCAGTAAGGAATGGATTTAAGAGTCGATCGGAAGTAGTATCAGAAATGGGTTACGATGTTGAAGAAATTGACCAAGAAATAGCAGAAGATCAAAAGCGTGCAAATAGTCTCAACTTAATATTTGACTCTGATTGTAAAGGATTATGATGCTCTTAGGAAAACCATTAATGCTTGAACCAAGGAGTTTTGAGCTATTGTCATTAAACAATCAAAAACATCCCACGTTTAAAAACATAAAGCACTCCATCAAAAGTAACGTAGAAAGAACTGCAATTATACCAATTCATGGAATTTTAACTAAAAAACCGGGTGCGTTTGATGAAATGCTCGGGATGACATCATATGAGCAAATAGAAGTACAAGTAAAGCAAGCATTAGAAGATAGTAGTATAGAGACTATTTTACTGGACATAGATAGTCCCGGAGGAGAGGTAAACGGTATTTTCGACTTAGCTGATTTTATCTACAGTGCAAGAGCAAAAAAGAGAATTGTGGCAATAACAAACGATGATGCGTACTCTGCTGCATATGCTATAGCTTCTAGCGCTGAAAAGGTATATGTGAGTAGAACTTCAGGAGTAGGAAGTATTGGAGTAATAGCAAGTCACATAGATCAAAGTGGGTTTGATGAAAAGCAAGGTATTAAGTACACCACAATCTTTGCTGGTAGTCGAAAGAATGATTTAAACCCACATGAGCCAATGACGTCTGAAAGTCTGGAAAGCTTACAAAAAGAAGTAGACCGACTATATGAAATGTTTGTGCAGCTAATAGCACGTAATCGAAACCTTTCTATAGAAGCAATCAAATCAACGGAAGCAGGGCTATATTTTGGCGAGAAAGCAGTAGAAATAGGTCTAGCAGATGGAGTTACAACATTTTTTGAATTTATCAATAATCATAAAAGTAGGAGTGTTAGTATGACAACTAATGAGTTAACTGAGGAAGGCTACGAGAACTGTCGTAGAGAAATTTTAGAGATAATAAGATTATGTAATGTATCAAAGATGCCAGAGAAAATAGGAGAATTTATTGAGCAAGGCGTAAGTGTTGAGCAAGCAAGGGAGGTTTTAATGGAATTACTTGCAGAGAGAACAAAGAAGACAGAGATTTTAAATACAATACCACAGAATTCTCCGGAAGATTTGATGATGCAGGTAGCGAAAAGTCGGTGCATTTAAATTTTATAACCGCCGTATATAGTGCTCTGTGGTAAACAAGTGTTCAAAATGCCCCATAATGGCTAATTATAAGGTAATAACCGCGGTGTATAGCAATTGTAAACGCGGCGGTAAAAAAATAAAAAAAGGAGAGAAAAAGGTATGACAAGTATAACTGAACAAAATAACCTTGGTGACCTATTAAAGTATGAAGCATCAAGTCTATATTCAAGAGACCAAATAACAGTAGCTAAAGGTCAAAATATTAAACTTGGTGCAGTAGTTGCCAAAAAGACAGAAGATGGTTTTATTAGAGTACTTAATCCCATTGGAACAGATGGCACACAAACAGCAATAGGTGTAATAACAAGTGATGTAAACGCAACGGAAAACACCAAAGCAGTAATCATTACTCGTATAGCAATGCTAGCAGATCATGCAGTTGTATGGCCAGCAAATATCACTGAAGAACAGAAAGCTGAAGCAATAAAGCAACTTGAAGCACGAGATCCGCAAGGGAGCTTAAAAAACTATTAAAAACACAAAAGGGGGAAAATAAAAAATGCAAAATCCATTTACAAATACAGCATTTAGCATGACGGCACTAACAAATGCGATGAATATATTGCCGATAAATTATGGACGGGTTGAAAATTTAAATTTATTTCCAAATAGGTCAGTAAGATTTAGACATATTACCATAGAAGAACATAACGGAGTTTTAAGTTTACTACCAACGCAAGTTCCAGGAGCACCAGCAACAGTAGGAAAAAGAGGAAAAAGAAAGGTAAGAACGTTTACGATTCCGCATATTCCACATGATGATGTAGTGTTACCAGAGGAAGTACAGGGAATAAGGGCATTTGGATCAGAAAGTGAACTGAAAGCGCTGGCAGACGTAATAACTGACCATTTACAGCTAATGAGAAACAAACACGCAATAACATTAGAGCATTTGCGAATGGGAGCGCTGAAAGGAATAATTCTGGACGCAGATGGCAGTGAATTATTAAATTTGTACAACGAATTTGAAATCACACCGAAAGTAGTAAATTTTGCCCTTGGAACAGCGACAACTGACGTAAAACGTAAGTGTCTGGAAGTACTCCGGCATATAGAAGATAATCTAAGTGGTGAATATATGACTGGAATTCATGCACTGGTAAGCCCTGAGTTTTTTGATGCACTAACTTCTCATGCTAAAGTAAAAGAAGCATACGAGAGATGGCAAGAAGGAGCAGCGCTTCGAAATGATATGAGGTCAGGGTTTACATTTTGTGGCATAACGTTTGAGGAATATAGAGGACAAGCAACTGATCCTGAGGGAAATGTGAGAAGGTTTATAGAAAGAGAAAGTGGAAACTGTTTTCCAGTAGGAACAGCGAGCATATTTACAACATATTTTGCACCAGCAGATTTTAATGAGACAGTAAATACACTAGGAAAACCACTTTATGCAAAACAAGAGCCAAGGAGGTTTGATAGAGGGACTGATTTGCATACCATACGCGTCAAGTTAAGAGATTGTGAGCAAATTTAGAGAGGTTAAAGTGGATACTCTAGCCCTTCTACGTTTGTCTTTTAATGAAAATCGCGACCAAGTTATAGTGAGTTTTTTAAGAAATGCTTTTAAACTATTAATTTTGGTTAATACTAAAAATAACTCTCTAACCCGCCTTTTTAGCTCAATAAATGCCTTTGTTTAAGCTAAGTTCTGTATTCTTTTTCACTTCTGTGCAACCAACTATGCCGTGAAATATAAGAATTGCGCACAATTTAGCATATAGTTCACATAATACTCTGCATGGCTTTCCTTTTAGCTTATCAAGCCTGATATGGCTTTTATACAATTTAAATAATAACTCAATTTGCCACCTTACTCTGTAAATCGTTAATACTTGCTCAGCACTAATTTTATTTTCTGGAACATTAGTTATAAATATTGACCAGTTCAACAATTTTTGATTTCTTTTAGAGGATGTATATCCCTGCGATCTTGCTAATCTATTAGCTTTCCTTCTTCTGGCCATAGACTGTTCTTCAGTTAGTTTCTGACATATAATTCTTACTCTAATTTTTGCTTCTTTTCCTAACAATACCTCGTTTTCTAAAAATAACTTATCCTCTAAACATTCTAATAACTCCATTTTTTGATTTGTTTCTACATCATATATGTTGGTATCGGATTTATAACGACTTATGAAATAAGCTCCTATTTCATTGATTTGTTTAAAAGAACTTGGCACAAAATAACCGAGATCAGATATTAGCAAATCATTGCTTAATATATTACTTAAATGTTTCCTATATCCCTGGTCTGATCTCACTGCCATTAAGTTAAGGGAAAGAGAAGTTAAGATTGGACAAAAAATTTGAAGTGATTGATAATTATGGTAAATACTAGGGTGAATTTTTAAGAAAAGGGAGTCTGAAAAGTGCAAGTTATTTAAAAAAGTAATAATTGCAGGTTATTTTGCAAAGAATGTACTAATGCAATGATACTGAAAAGATATCTTGAATTTAAAACACATGTTTTCTAGCTCTTTTCTGGTAGTTGAGTGAACGAATATCAGATATCTTATGACGATCAACTCTTCTCCCTTTTCTCACCACTAAAGTGTTCATCAAAAATAACTGTGATAGTCGATCCATAATGCAGTCTATGTCTGACTCTGTAGAAAAAATATCAAAGGCTAAGTTTTTAATCGCATTAAATGAGACAGATTTATTGATGCTTTTTTTTAGTTTACTATTCTGTGAGCTCAATGTCTCTTCATCATCTTCTATCATGATACTTTCTAGATTACTGATGAAGATAGTTGACCAAAAATCCTGCTTGATAGTTTCAATACTTTTTCCTGTGAAATTCTCTAAATTTAATCTTCCCTTCAGCCTAGAAAAAAATGTTTCTACTCCCCAGCGCAAGTAATATAATCTCTCAAACTCTTCAACTGTAAAACGTTTCTCATCTAACAGAGATGTTACTAACACTTCAACTTCGCCAGAAGAAAGTATTATTTTGACTAACCTGAATTTCATCTCATCAGGTAATCCTAGCTTTCGTAGCTGTCTTGCTACTTTAATAGGTGCGGTAGACACTACCACCGTACTAGATGGGCTTTCCGGCTTAAACATAGCGTTTATTTCATTGAAAGACGAACTTGAACAGCGAATTATATAATTGATTTTCCTTCCTGTAAGCTCAGCAAGAAATCGATAAGATACGTATCCTCTATCACAGATTAACAAATCGTCTGATTTTATGGATTCAAGCATACCGATTGCTAAATCAACCTCATAGCTGTCACCTCTACTTAGCACAGATTTTATTGCAATATTATTTAGCACATCGTAGCAAACTTCAAAGGTTGCACTTGTATAGTCTTCAAATCTCTGGATTCCATTCCATACTGCTCTTGAGCTAAACTCACCTATTATTTTGTCGCTCTTTGGCAGAATCAGTATTGAAGCATCAAATGCAAGTACTCTGAAGCCATGGTGGGTTTTAAATTCCTGATCTTGGTAGTATAGGGAAACTATATCATCATTTAACTCTGAAAACGCAGTATGTTTTAGCTTCTTTCTTGCTTGAGTAAATGCACTTGCCGTAATTGTATAATCTTTTCTTGTATGCAGAACAAACTCATTAAGCATCACTTGTAATGACTTTACACTCTTTCTAAAAATCAGGAGAAATACATTAACGAAGGGCAGCTTTCTTTTTCGTGAGAAGTCTTTTGAGGATGCTCTGTGTGCGTTTATAAAGTTTAAACTCATCAATTTATTTTTTATAAACATGATTATTCTTTTTTTTACTCATGTCATTACTTCTTTTAATTTGTGAATCTTACCTGATTTTATAATACAGTTCATCACTTTTCCTTAACTTAATGGCAGTGGGTCTGATCTTACCCCCTCCGTTAAATTAAGTTGGTCTATTATCTGATTCATGTAGTCGAAAACTAATTGTAACTTTATTCCATACTTAGTATTGCTTTCATAGCCACTGTAGCTAGTACCATAACCTTTATACATCTCTTCCATACTGTTAGGTAGAGTAATATAGCTACTGTCCAATAATTTAACACTATTAAATTGCTGTAAGATTTTGCAATCAACTTGCAAGATATTTTTAAAGAGAATCACAGATTCATTATACATCCTTTTCATAAATTCCACTGCTTCTTCAGTAAATCTAAAATCCAAACCTTGTTTTGTTATATCTATCGAGTCCTCGTTTAGTAATTGACACATTGTTTCTACGCTACAATTATCAACTCCTATATTACCCAAGACCATGGCTTTTACGAATGATGAACCTTTTAGCTTTCTCTTTCTTTTTATAAACCTTGTTGTAATTGAGATTTTCTCTGCTTTTTCATTAAAAAATTCTTTGAGCTTTTTTGATAAGCTAGTTATTTTATTCATTGGTTCTCTCACTAAAAGTATATCTGGGAGAACTTATACCTTATTATTCTATCTCTTTCATACCTTTATTTCCTTAACTTGACGCGTATGGTAGGATTCATATGGTGGTTGGCAAAACTTGACTTACGTGTACACATCCATGATAAATTTATAGAAAAAAACCAAGGACTAATCGAAATAGTCTATCGACTTGAAGAGAGAGTGAAAAACCTCACTGAAGAAGTCAACGAACTTGAAGCTATTCACAAACACAAATAAATTTTACAGTGACAAAGTACATTTTATCTGTAGATGGAGGTGGCATTAGAGGGATAATACCTGCCATTATTCTAGCAGAAATTGAATCTAGGACAAAAAAGCCAATTTCCCAGATTTTTGATTTAATGGCAGGCACCTCAACCGGTGGGATTATTGTTGCTGGACTTTGTAAAAGCAATAAACTTCAATACTCTGCCAATGATTTGGTTGAACTTTACCAAGAGTATGGAGCATATATCTTTCAATCATCATTTTGGAGAAAATCAATTGCTTCTTAGCTGAGTGGTTCTCAGTACTCATATAGAAATATGGAATTTATTCTCAACAAATACTTTGGTGAAAGTACTATGGCCGATGTTGCGAGTAATCTACTACTCACCAGTTATGACATTCACAATAGTTGTGAATTTTTCTTCAAAAGTTGGAAAGAAAAAAACATTAAGTTGAAAGATGCACTCAGAGCTACAACAGCTGCTCCAACGTACTTCACACCAAAACGTCTGAAAATTAGCCAAACAGAGAGAGTATTGATAGATGGTGGAGTGTTTGCAAATAATCCAGCGGCTTGTGCATATGCAAGTGGTAAGAGGTTATTTCCAAATGATGAGATTATACTGCTATCAATAGGCACTGGTGGAACAGATAGAAGTATAAAGTATGCTAACTCAAGGAAATTTGGCAAAATAGGGTGGATCAAGCCACTACTGAATGTGATGTTTGCCTCTGGATTGGATTGCGTTGATTATCAACTAGAACAAGTAATAGACGATAAATATATAAGAATACAATCGCAATTGAAAGTAGCATCGACTGAGATGGACAATATTACACTCAAAAATATCAAATCTCTTCAGCAAGAGGCAAATGCAATGATAGAGGACAACCAGAAATTAATAGATAAACTTTGTGATTTCATATCTTAATTTATACCAAGCAAAATTCAACTGAGCCAAAAAAGTTGGTTAGCAAATTCTGCTGGTTAAATCATTAACTAACTTTACTTATATCTTAAACACATTCAATTTTCACACTCACCCAACTCATCAGCAGTTAGGCCACTTGCTCGCACAATAATATCAATAGCAACACCTTCCTTAACTAGATCTTTTGCAATCTTGATTTTCTCTGCTTTTTTAACCTTTTCTTTACCAGTTTGCATTCCTTCAGATAAAGATCTGGCTACCGTATCCAGTAATTCTTGATCCTCAATTTTTTCGCATTTACCTATAAACCCAAAAACTGGCTCATTTTCATATTCTGTTAGTCCAAGAGCTTTAATGTTAACTGATAATGTCTTTGCTATCTTATATAATATTTCAATTGGAATATCTGTATATCCTCGTTCATAGTCGTGTATTTCTTTAGGTGTTGAACCGATTTTATTTGCCAAGTCCTCCTGAGTGTATTCCCGTATTAATCTCTGCTCTTTTATCCTTTTCCCCACTTTGTAGAGTATAGAATCAGTACAAATTTCTTTCTCTATATCATCATATTCGTAAGTAGATAAGCGAGTCACTTGGGAAATAATATCAACTGAAACTCCTTCTTTCACTAGATTCTTTGCTACTTCTATTTTCGCTTCTTCTTGGCTAATTTTCTCGCTAATATATACAAACCATTACTAATGGATACAGCTTCTTGCGTAATTCCTGATCCTTAATTTCTCTATGTATTTTTGTTAGATAGACTATTTCTTTATCCTCATCTTCATACCAACTGTTTTCTCTTAGTACTGTTGGTCCTGGAAGTAGATCTATAACATTAACTGACAATGCTCCTGCTATTATATACGATTCTTTGATTGTAATAGCCTTGCACCCTAGTTCAAAGTTATGTATTTCCTTATGTGTTAAACCAATTTTGCTTGCTAATTTTGCCTGAGTATACCCTTGTACTATCCTACAACCTTCTATTTTTTTCCCTAGCTCGTAGCTTACTGAGCCAATATGCTCTGAATTATCATAGATAAATCCTCTAAAAGCTGTTTTTCCTACAGAAGCAAACATATATTCTATCACAAAAAAATCCACTATTGGCTAAGTTTTTATGAAATCACAAAAATTTCTCAATCATATAATTTGATAAGCCTGTCGTTTGCAAGATAATATCAACAGAAATTCCTTCTTTCACTAAATTCCTTGCAACTTCAATCTTCTTTTCCTCTCTGACCTTTTCTCTACAAACATGTATACCTTTAAATAAAGACTTGATTAGCATATCGCGTAATTCCCGACTCTCAATCTTTTTGTATTCTTCTATCAAGTTTGATAGCTTTTCTTCCACTTCTTCATCTGATTCGGGAAGTAGATCTATGATACTGATTGATAATACCTTTGCTATTTCATCTAACATTTCAAGTGAAACAGAAGCTCTCCCTTGTTCATATTCGTATATTCCTTGATTTGTTATGCCAACTTTATTCGCTAAATCTTTTTGTGTATATCCTCGTATCAATCTCCACTCTTTTATCCTTTGCCCTACTTTGTATGGAACCGAAATTTTGTTCTCCTCATACTCACCAATAGATAGGTTAGTTGTTCGAGAGATAACATGAGCAGAAACTCCTACTTTCATCAAACCCCTTGCTACTTCTATTTTTACCGCTTTTCTGCTTCTTTCCTCGCTCAAACGAATAAATTTGTTTAATAAATAAAATACCTCGCTTAATTCTTCATCCTTATACCCCTTTACTAAATTTAATATTTCTTCATCTTCAAAATATCTTTTTTCATTTGGTAGTGTCTCTCCACAAACTAGACCTTTAACATTCACTGATAATGCTTCTGCTATGGCATATAACTTCTTAATTGGAATTTTACGACTCCCTTTTTCATATTGCAGTATTGCCCAGTACTTTACACCAATTTTCTCAGCTAAATCCTTCTGAGTATACCCTCTCTCTAACCTCCAACTTTTCACTTTTTGCCCTACTTCACAGTCTAGACTTTTTTCCATACAAAGAACCATACATATAATATTTTCTACTATAGCTCAAAGGCTCCAGATATAACGGTAAGAAAAAACCTCTGGAACCTTAAAGTTGGCTGTAGACGCATTAAAGTTCTCTAAAGGTTTCTTTACTACCTTCACGTATTCTATTTACCCACGGAGACAATACTTCATTATTGCTAACCTCTTTTATAGCATACTTTTCACTCCATATGCCACATCTAGTGAAATTACCTTTCTCTACTGCTTCTTGAAGTTTCACTCCTCCAAAAAGGCAGTTTTTTCCTATTTCTTCGCCTCTTTTTTGTAACTCAGCCCACATTTCCTTGTTTTCTACTCTGACTTGTACTTGATCATATTTTTTTACATCGTGGTACAATATAATATTTAGCTTACCAATGCTTGTAGGAAACTCTAATATAATAGAGCTTTCATCTGACATATCGATATAGTTTCTTATACCTCCCTTCTCACTTTTAACCTCAACTGCATCATTGCCAATTTTTAAAATATTACTTCCTAACTCTCTCAGTATTTTGGCTACCTCTACCTTGCTATCCCCAGAAAATTCTATATACGATGTTGTATTATCTATCTCAACATCTATTAATTCTCCTTCTTGCATAGCATTTTCGCCAGCTTTCTCTAGTTCTTCTAGTCTCTCATCTATCTGTGGCTGAACTTCTGGTTGTAGCTCATTATAGATTTCACCTATCAATTTATTCTCCAATAAAGTATCATGAAACTCTGCACCGCTTAGCATTAATTTACGTATTAGCTTTTTACGATCAACCTTATCAAATTTATGAAAATGTGTACCTAATACTACATACTCTGCAAAACTCCATTCCCCGTCATCACATGCATTTATTCTTGCTCCTGAGGCTAGTACTTTGTCTATAACTTTGTGCAATTCATTTACATTCTTTGCCTCTACCACTTCACTTTTTAACCAGCTCAAAGTTTCTGCACTCGGCTTTATTTTTTTCAAAGCTGAAGCAAATGGATTTTTATCTTCTTGATCACTTACAGGTTTTGTGCCATAAACATAGTCAAATCCTTTCCCATAGTTGATTTTGTTTTCGCGAACTTCTCTACCAGGGAAAGGTGCTATTTCTTCAGGCTTTTTAGCCTTATTAATTTTGCTTACAAAGGTGGATTGCTCCTTAGTACGACCTATTCCTACAATAGCATTTAACACCTCACCTTTTGATAATCTATCAAGATCAATGTTTAACTCGTAAGTACCTCCTTCTTGATCATCAAAAGGTACAATTATTTTATTACTCATATTAGCCTCCGCTATTAAATATATTTAACTAAGTCTATAACCGACTTTATTACTTTATTATTAATTTAATATATACTTTCTCATTAATTGTAAGCAATAATTAATGCACTTGCAAATACTTTCTTCATTCAAGTAGTTAAACAACTCATGAAAATCTTCAAATATCTGCTTTATAACAGTCCTTGCTCTTTAAAGCTAAAATACCCAACACTTGTGATGATAATGTGATCCAGTAACCTAATCCCTATAGTCTGACAAGCTTTAGCCAAGTCTTTAGTTACAGCTTCATCCTCATCAGATGGCTTTAACCTTCCTTCTGGGTGGTTATGCGATATTATTATTGACGTCGCTTTTCTTATTAATGCCTTTCTTGTTACTTCTCTTATGTAAAAAGGTACCTTATCCACTGTACCAGTGAACACTTCTTCCCCCTTTAAACGGCACTTTTGATCAAAATATATTATTTTCATCTTTTCCTCCTCTGAATAGCCAATACTAACCCTTAAATATTTTACGATGGTTTCCAAGTTATCCATTACAGGTCCTTTCTTTAACTCTTCTCTTGGTACTCTCTTTGCAGCTTCCTTTAGACATAAAATTACTGCTACTGTAGAGTCAGTTATCCCTTCTATAGTTTTCAAGTCATCTATTTCCTGACCTAAAATTCCTCCTATTCCAAAACTATCTATTAGCTTTCTAGCAATAACTCGAGCTTCTTCCCTGTCATGCACTGCACTTAGAAACGTTTCTATTACTTCACGATCAAGTAGAGCTTTACCGTTGCTTTCTAATGCTCTGAACTCTATTTCTTCTCTACGATCTTTCTTATTATTCATAAAAATTACCCTTCACTAATAACAAAATGTTTTTATATATTTACTGCTGTTTTTTTGTCAGCATTGGCATAAAGCCATAGCTTTTGAGTGAAGTTAAATCAATTTCTCAATCTTTTTTACTTATTTTTTCATGAATAGGTAAAGATATTAATATATACTGATTTTTTATTTTAAATTTGTTGAATTTCGTCTAAAGAGATGCCCACTGTTTTTAAAATAATATTGATAGAAATTCCTTCCTTAACTAAATTCTTTGCAATTCTCATCTTTTCTACTCTCTTCACTTTCTCTTTGCAAACTTGTATGCTTTCAAACAGAGATTTTATTAGTACATGACGTAGTTCTTGGCTTTTAATCTTTTTATATTCTTCTATTAACCTTGATAGTTCCACTTCACTATTCTCATTTTCTCTTGTTTCTGGAAGCAGATCTGTAATATTAATTAATAGCATCTTTGCTATTTCATCTAACATTTCAAGTGAAACAGCAGCTCGTCCTTGTTCATATTCATATATTCTTTGATTTATTATGCCCACTTTACTTGCTAAATCTTCTTGAGTGTATCCTCTTCTCAATCTCCATTCTTTTATTCTTTGACCTACTTTATACGGAATGGAAATTTTTTTCTCATCATTATCATATTCATCAATAGATAAACTGGTCGTTTGAGAGATAACATGAGCAGAAACTCCTTCCTTAACTAAACCCTTTGCCACCTCTACTTTTACTGCCTTTCCACTCTCTTCCTCACTAATACGGATGAATTTAGTTAATAAATAAAACGTTTCGCGTAATTCTTGATCCTTAATCTCTTTATGTCTTCTTACTAGATTTAATATCTCTTCTTCCTCATACCTTTCCTCATTTGATACTTCTTGTCCGCAAGCTAGATCTCTAGCAGTTGTTGATAATGCTTCTGCTAATTCATATAATTTCTTAATTGAAATTCTGCGTGTTCCTTTTTCATATTGCAGTATTACCTGATATGTTGTATCGATTTTTTTTGCTAAATCTTTTTGAGTATATCCCTTTGCTAGTCTATGATTTCTTACTTTTTCTGCTATCTGATACCTTATAGAGATATTTGCCATAAATATTATACAGTTTAATACTACCAAATAAAGATATACAAAAGGGATGCTTCTTTCTATGTTTGAATTTTAGTTGAATATTTCTTCACAATTGTGTATAATTATTAACGCTTTTTAGGTTAATTCGTCATGGCTCTTTCGAAGTTCCTCGATCCAAAAAATGATATATCGTTCAAGCGCATCTTTGGCACTGAAAAAAATAAAGATATCCTTATTCACTTTCTTAATGATATTCTTGGCTTCACCGGCAAAAGTGCAATAAAGGATATAGAGTTTTTAAGTACTATTCAAGACCCTGATATTGCCTCTAAAAAACAAAGCATTGTCGATGTTCTTTGTAGAGATGAAAATGGGCTGCAAGTCATAGTCGAAATGCAGGTCGCTAAAACCAAAGGCTTTGAAAAACGTGCCCAATATTACGCAGCTAAAGCTTACTCAAGACAAGCTAGTAAGGGTGATCAATATCATGACCTTAAGGAAATTATCTTTATTGCTATAGCAGATTGTATTTTATTTCCTGATAAGTCTGAGTACAAATCAAAGCATACTATTCGCGATGAAGATACTAATGAACATGATCTAAAAGATTTTTACTTTGTATTTATTGAGTTGCCTAAATTTCCAAAAACCAAAGAAGATCAGCTTTCAAGTATAGTTGAAAAATGGGTCTACTTCTTTAGATATGCAGACGAAACTAGTGAGGAAGAGCTAGAGAGAATAATAGGAAGTGATCTAATAATTAAAAGAGCATATGAAGAGCTAAATAGGTTCAACTGGTCTGAAAAAGAATTTATTGCTTATGAACAGGAAATAAAACGTATTCGTGATGAACAGGCTGTCCTCGCTCAAAAACTCGATGATGCTAAACATGAAGGCATCCAAATCGGCCATGAAAAAGGTAAAATTGAAGGTAAAATTGAAGTTGCAAAAAACTCACTCAAGGCTGGTGTTTCTATAGATGTTATCGCTCAAATTACCGGTCTCTCTCATTCTGAAATTTTACAACTCAAGGAAAAAACATAATATTCCTACTTATTCACTTCAACATTTATGAAAACCTTCTCTAAGTTAGAAATATCCCCTAATTAAGAATCTAGTGAACTGTCTAAAATGGCTATAAAAATTGCACATAGAATTATATAAATTACTATCATAACGTTACTCAAACTTCTATATCAAAGCTACGTACTGTAAGTTCAATATGGAAAACACATTAACCACTTAGCATTATTATCTGTAATATCTACTTCATCCATGTTAGTATTAGAACCATCAAACTTGGTCTGGTATCTCTAATTATTTTGGCTACCTTCACTTTAAATTTTCCACTACTTGGCATATTATAGCTCCACCTCTTATATTATAACCTACCTATTGATATTACCTCCAAGCTTGGTTACTCCTATCTCAGAAAGACAAGTTGATACTTTGTTCTTTGAATGGCCTTGAACGGAAGCATTACTTAAATAACTTTGAGGCTCTAAACTCATTTGCTTTGCACCATCAACTTCTAATCTACCATCTCTGTTGTGTAATATCTGCTCTATTGATTGATTTAGCAGACCCTTATTAAATTGAGCTATAAACTTGTCAAATTTCTTCGGACTTAATTTACCAGCTTCTTCATCAGGACATGCTTTCTCTACATACAATTTTAAAATCCCTGAAATTTCATTAAATTTACCACTCATGACTTTTCTAGTAATCTCTTTCTGCATTCCCATATAATCAATATTTAATCGATGCATTGACACACCACTTTTTAATCCAGCTTGCTCTACTACTTTCTCAAATCCCTTTGTAATATTGAGTGCATAGCCCTGTGCTTCTAGTGGAGATATAGACTGATCTACTGTAGAAATGTACTTCTGACCTGTAGCTTTTCTAATGAGCACGTCAAGTAACATTATTGTACCATTTACATCGATTGGTGCACTAATTTGTGAGATTGAACTTTGAGTGAATGTTTTCTCAGGTAAAGCAGCTCTAGAACCTAATAACCCACCTATAGAGCTCTTTACCCAACCAAATAAATCATTTATCCATGAAGATGGTCTTGTGCCACTACTTGCTGCTATCTCAGGTTGATTACTTGAATCTATAGCAAGAGGTTTACGTGATAAGTGATGACGACTATGATTTCCATGATGATAACGGCGTTTGCGTTGTAAAGGTTCTCCTCTTTCTTCCTTAACTTTTTCCAAATATTCTACAACATTATTATGTTTTTGCTCAATAGCAATATCTAGCGGCGTTTTGCCATCATTAGCTTTAGCATTAACTTCTGCTCCTCTGTTTACAAGATACTTTACTACATCCAAATGGCCATTCTGAGAAGCCCAATGTAATGGTGTCCAACCACTTTTATCAGTATCATTAACATTTGCTCCCTTGCTGAGCAAAAGCTCTATAACGGTTTCATAATTTTTTTCAGCAGCACGATGTATAGGTTTCTTACCATAAATATTTTTAGCATTAATATCAGCACCTTTTTCTATTAAAGATTTTGCAATCTCTAAATTGCCTTTTGATGCAGCCCAATGTAATGGTGTCCAACCATTTTTATCGGTAGCATTAACATTAACACCTTTTTCAATAAGACACTTTACTATATCTAAATGACCATTCCAGGAAGCATCATATATAGGGGTTCTACCATCATGATCTTTAGCCTCTAAATTAGCACCTTTCTCAATAAGATATTTAACTACATTTAAGTAACCTTTCGATGCAGCATTATGTAAAGGAGTGTTACCATCTTTGTCTTCAGCATTAATATCAGCTCCTTGCTTAACAGAATCTTTCACTTTACTAATACCAATTCCCGTTATACAAGCAACGAATAGACAATAATGGAAAAAAAAAGCCATACTGAAGTAAGTAAAATAGCGAGGTTTAGATGGCATTAAGATCAAAATTATTGGACGAAAAAGTGGTGGAATCAGCAAAAGAGATGCTGAAGAAAGTAAGAAATAATGCGTATGTTGCAAAAAAACTAAATGCTGTAATTGCAGCAAAAAAGCACAGTATAACAGCTGTAGCAAAAATATGTTGCATTTCGAGAAAGGCAATTACTACATGGATAAAGCACATAAAGTTTGGAAGAGAAGAAAAATTATTTTCTCCACCTCAACGCCGTAGAAAAACTATATTGAACCAAAGTCAACTTGAACAAATTGAGGTGTGGATAGAGGAAAACCCCAATATTACTATTAGAGAAATGAGAATAAGAATCCAAGAAAGATTTGGTTTGAATATCAGCAAATCTGCAATACATCGTAATATGCAAAGGATGAAATTCTCATATATCACACCAACATAGTGGACAAGATAAAAATAAGCAAGAGGAGTTTAAAAAAAAACCTCAATGAAACTATTGTCATGCATTCTGAAAAAGAGCTGTTTTTCTTCGATGAATCACGATTTGGTACACATTCAAAAGTTGGACACGGGTGGTTTAAAAAAGGCAGTAGGACACAGGTTAAGGTAAAATTAGGTAGGGAAAATTTTTATCTCTATAGTGCAGTTAATCCCAGAAATGGAGAGAATTTTAGCTTATTTGCACCAAACGTCAACACTGATTGTATAAATATATTCCTTGAACAGATGTCGCAATATTTAGGAATACGAAAGGCTTTTCTCGTGATGGATTGCGCTAGTTGGCATAAGTCAAAAAATTTAAAGGTACCCAAAAATATCGAAATTATATACCTACCGCCATACTCACCTGACCTCAATCCTGTTGAGAGGTTTTGGTTATATATAAAACAGAACATTTTACGCAATAAAATCTACGATACGATTGTTCTGCTTGAGAGCGCTTTGTGTAATTTTATTACCTCTCTTTCCCCTTCCACGGTTAAACAACTCTGCAATGCTTCTTATTTGGTTCATTAATAATGATAATTGGTATTAGGTTCTCAAGACACTTATTATGTAGGCAATATCAAGGGTATAGGAAGAATCTATCAGCAAACTTTTATTGATACCTATTCAAGGGTTGCTATGGCAAAGCTTTATACAGACAAAACTGCAATTACTGCTGCAGATCTTCTTAATGATAGAGTCATACCATTCTTTGATGGACAAAATGTACCATTATCCCGCATTTTGACTGATAGGGGTACGGAATACTGTGGCAAACCAGAAAATCACGCTTATCAGCTATATTTAGGAATTGAAAACATTGATCATTCAAGAACTAAGGCCAATTCACCACAAACTAATGGCATATGTGAGAGGTTTCATAGAACTATGCAAGATGAGTGTTACAATATTATCTTTAGAAAGAAAATCTACAGTTCTTTGGAAGATTTGCAGATTGATGTTGATCATTGGTTGCGTTCTTATACCAACATTCGTTATTGGGAACACAAATGGAGCAAGTTATAAATTTACTTAACTTCTTAATTATAGGCAAAAACAGCTCTTTTTCATGTGTTTCATTACTAACGGGAATTGGTATTACAATGAGACAAGACCTCATTCAGGTAAATATTGCTATGGCAAAACACCGATGCAGACTTTTCTTGATAGCAAACATATTGCTTTTCAGAAAAATATTAGTAGCATCAAACAAGAGACTGATATTAGTTTTAACTACCTCAATCCTTCTGTCAGTTAATTCTCACCTGTCAGATTAAGTTGTGTCTAGTACAATTTATTGCTTTAGCTAATCCATAACTGGGGTTTTTAGTATTTTTGTTTGTATTGTACTCATATCTAACACTCCTTTCTTTTATTATTTTATAACTTACTTTTCTAAAGTGTCAGATCAAGTCTTGTTTAATACAACCTCTATGAATCATACAATTAACGTCATGCTGAAATTAGTTCCATGACGTTTTGCAAAGGCATTGCTTCTTCAGATACTAGAATACACCAAAAGTGTACTGGATCTTTCCATTTCTTTATTTCAGGATCATCAATTATTGCTATTTTTAATTCTTCAACTTCTTCCCTTAGTTCGTTAAACTTCTCTATCAATTCCTCATAATTTTTATTATTAGCAATTAATTCATTGCAAGAATCTAGATTATCAGAAAATAAATTGTTTATATCAGAAAGAGCTTCCTTATATTGGCAAAATAACTTATCCAATTGAGGAACAAATGTTTCGTTTAAATCTTTGACTACTTTATCCAAAATCTTGTGAACATAACTAACTTTTATATTACTTCCTTGTATTTTCTCAAAATTGTTAGGTTTATGTTTAACTTCTATTTGATCGATTATTTTTAGATTGCTTTGTTTAGTGTCATCACTCATATTAACTCCTATAAAAAATTAAAGTTGTACCATGCAGTTTTTTTTATCCTACCAAACATTAATGTAAGGATAATTAAGCTTATATTGGAAACGCTCTTACATTGTTATTAATTCAGTGTCAATATTTTGAAAATATTGAGTTTCCCATGTACCATCTATGTCTATATCTTCATCACCAGATTTGTTTGATTCTAGATCGTTTACCTTTTTCTTCAAATCATTAAGGTTTTTCACTAAACCTTCACTAGCGTTGCCAACTTGTTTCATTATTTCATCAATTCTACCTGTCTCTCCTTTTAGATCATTTTTTAAATTGTCAAGAGAAGTTTTGTCTTCTGCTAGTTTATCATCCAATTGAGGAACAAATGTTTCGTTTAAATCTTTGACTACTTTATCCAAAATCCTGTGAATATAACTAACTTGTGCGCTACTTCCTTTCATTTTCTCAAAATTGTTAGGTTTATGTTTAACTTCTATTTGATCGATTATTTTTAGATTGCTTTGTTTAGTGTCATCACTCATATTAACTCCTATAAAAAATTAAAATTTCAAAATTAGATAAATTACATAACATAGATAATCTTCTCCAATTACCTAAATTAAATACTCACTCTCAATATGCTTTTCCATCATCGTTAATTCAGTATCAGTATTTTGACGATATTCGGCATGCCATCCATCTTCATCTATATCTTTTCCAGCTACTCCATCATTGTCCTTAGATTTATTCGCGTTTATCAGCAGCAGACCTACTGATGATCCATGGCCATTCTTAACAGCATAATATAAAGGGGTTTTTTCACTATTATCTTTTGGATTAACATCGATATTTTATCTGACTCCAATAGAACATTCACTGTGTTTATACGGTTTTCCTCAGCAGCTAAATGTAAAGGAGTCTTTCCACTATCATTTTTTGGATTAACATCGATCTTATTTGACTTTAATAGAGCTTTCATTACGTCTTCCTTGTCTCCCAAAGCAGCTAAATGTAAAGGAGTATTTCCATAATAATCTTTTGAATTAACATCGATTTCATTTGACTTCAATAAAGCCTCTATTGAGTTTGCACGGCCTGTGTAAGCAGCTGTATGTAAAGGATTACATTTATCATTATCTTTTAAATTTACATTGATTTTATTTGACTGCAATAGAGCCCTTATTGCATCTACACAACCTTTATCAGCAGCTAAATGTAAAGGGGTGTGTCCATCATCGTTTTGTGCATTAACGTCAATTTTATTTGACTTTAATAGAGTATTTACTGCATCTACCTTGCATCTTACGGCAGCTATATGTAAAGGAGTGGTTTCACCTAAGCCTCCTGCATTAATATTGATTTTATCCGACTGCAATAGAGCCTTCATTGCTTCAATATTACCCATCTTAACAGCTTTATGTAAAGGAGTATCTCCAAGATCGGTTTGTTGATTAACATCAATTTTATTTGACTTTAATAGAGCCTCTATTGCTTCTAGATAGCCTTCAATAACAGCTTTATGTAAAGGAGAAGGTCTCTCGTCTTCATCGCACCTTCCATTAAGATTTACTCCTTCATCTATACAATCTTTTATCATGTTAATATTCTTTTCTTCAATAAAATTACATAAGTCATAATGTGAATAATTCATCTGTAAATTCCCTTTCTAAAATAGCAATTTTAGCATAAAGTCGTTAATAACTTATGAATTTTATATTTCTCAATAATAGGTATAGCTGTTCTCATAATAGTGGAAACAAATGAAGAAAAGCAGAATCGACAGCTTGACGAAAAGATTTAAAAAGAGGAATGTTTTTCCTGGCTCTGTTTTTTATAGCAAACCAATGATGCTCAATTTTATTGAAATCTGGAGAATATGGAGGCAGATACAGAATGTCTGCACCAACCCTTTTGGCAAATTCGACAATCTTTTTAGACTTATGAAAAGTTGCATTATCTAAAATCACTGTTTGTCCAGGCTGTAAAATTGGTGCCAGAAATTGCTCGAACCAGCCATTAAAAACCTCTGTATCACAATAGCCTTCAAACGTCATAGGTGCAACGATTTTTCCCTTATTTAAAGCTGCAATCATGCTAACTCTCTGAGTTTTCTTACCTGATTTTAGTGCATTCTCCTTTTCTGCAATATCCATAAGGGTAATCTTCTGTATTGTCTATACCAGATTCATCAATATATACTAAATTTTTAGGGGACTTTGCCGATATGATTTTCAAAAATTGAGCTCGTTTTTCTTCGTTTCTTTCTTTATATCCATAAGTCTTTTTTTGCGTGTAAATCCAATTTTTTTTAGAGCTCTATGAATCGTTTGACGACTTATATTGCCCCAGCACCTCTAATTGTGTTTTAGCGCCGTATTTTTTTATAAATTCTGCAAATGCATTCCAATTGGTGATTTTATGATTATAGCCTCTATTCCCCAGTTTCTTTGATTCCTGTTTCTTTCCACCTTTTCTCCCATTTGTATAATGTTACTCTACCGATTTTGAACCTCTTTGCTACTGCTGTTTTACTCTCTCCTTCATCTAACGCCTGCATGGCTTTTTTCCTTAAGTCATAACTGTACGCTGCTGGCACTTTTACCTTCTTATTACCCTAAGTCTCTATTTTATCCTGTTTCCACTATTATGAGAAGAGCTATATTTTCGTATTTTATTTTTATCAATGGAAAGAATCCTGTTTTTTTAATACAAAGCTGCAAGAATTTTTCCTTCATCTCTAAATAAATTATACTAACTTAGTATCATATATTATTAAAAACTCAAATAATATAACCATTTCCAGCACTCAAAACCAGCTAGTGAAAGAAGAGTTTGTTTTGGGATGGCATGATCTACCATGTGATCTGTACGAACTTTTTTATATGGTAATTTTATTACACGCTAAAATCAGCTATTTGTTTAATACAATTTTTAGAAAACCCATATTCTAGAGTTTTAAAGTGAACGCTCTTCCTGTTTTTGCACTTTAATACTTTTTACATTCAATTCTGTTGATGGTTTATCCTCTTTTGATGTCTGCAACTTGTTCAGAAACCTACCATTAAATAAAATATTTTCTATTGGCAACTCTATTTTCGTTTTTCCGTTTAGTACTTTACTTACAACTTGATTTACTATTGGTCTCATCGCAAAGTTGAGAGGTTTTTTCACACTCTCAATATCTATGTCTGTAATTAAATTTATACTCTCTACTGATATTTCAATCGGAAACTTATCAAATTCTCTTGTATTCATATCGTATTGAGGTTTTACGTACTGCTTTACAAGACGATTGTTCAAAACTGTACTTTTTATATTTATGCTATCCGAATTGACCAAAATTATTATATCATTATCATCTTCAAGATAATTAGAAGGTGAGAGAGGATTATATACACGAAGCTGCTCAAAACTTATTTCAGTAGAGATAGTATCACTTTTTAGATTTAAAGAGAAAGAATCTTCTTCTTTTACAAAATTTGTTAACTTAAGTTCCGCAAAATCAGCACTACCTGATGGTATTTTTTCTACTGCTACCTCTGGTAAACCTATTGCTATAAAATTTTTTATGTTCTCGTAATTATTTACTGTTTTCAGGTCCTTACTACTGTAATACCGATTACTTTCATAACTCCCAACATACTGTTTACCATCTTGATAGCTTTTCTCAGTATGCTGGTAATCTACTTTCCCCGGCTTTTGTCTTCGCTTTGATCAATTTTGATATTACCTAATGTTGTATCTGGTTTTGTCACAGCTGCTTTTTCTTTTCCCGTAGTCAATATTTCTTGCCATACCGAATCATTTCTCGTTATAGATGAAAGAGCTCCAAGCAGCGCATGAAAATCTTGTTTATCAGCACCTGCTTTGCTGGCAGCTTTCTCTTTAAATTTATCACAATCTGACTTTGTAATCTCAATTTTTTCACCTCCTTCAGTATTTAATTGCAAATAATTATCCTTACCCATCTTTTCTTTAATTATATCAAGAATGAGAGGATTATCTCTATATGCCTCCGCAAATTTTCTTTGCTCTTCTGGAACTTGATATCCAGTAACAGCAAAACTACGATATTGTTCATCTCCTAACTCTTTAGTATCTAACAAAAATTTCTCAAGTCGAGTGTCTTTCCAAAACTTTAAAGTATCAAGAATATTTTTAGAATGGTGAACTACCTCTCTACCACCCTCTTTGCTTATTTTTTCGACATCTTTGACAAGGTGACGAAGTCCGATAGCCATAATCGATACCACTGCTTCTATTAAATAGAAAGGAGAAAACACAATAATATGAATAATCTCTTTAGCTAGATCATCCCCATACAAACTCTCAAGCTTTCCTACTCTATCTAAAATATTTTCTGTATCGTTTTTATTTATGTCATTGTTATATGCTTTCTTTAACCTTTCTAATGCACTTTCACTAACCTTTGTTAATGCCTTTTTTATCACATTTTCATTAAGATCTGCTATTTTTTTATTTTTTATAGAATCTTCAATATATTTTTTAAATTCCTCCTTATTTGTATGCCTTTTTAATCCCTCATCATTGATTGTAAAGTTCTGAGCGTATATGTGATCAACTTGTTCTGATAATGCTCGAAAAACCTCTTCTTTTTCATTTGGAGATGATCTTGCAATACTCTTTAGTATATCGAGAATAGCTTTCTGCAGCTTAATATCCTGTGAAGTATAAGTATATTCTGGTGCATCTTCAAACTTTTCAAACTCTTCATTATTATCATTTGTAGGCATAGTTTTCTCCATATTGTAAGCATACGATATTATAAATCACTTTTATTAAAAATTTAATAATTTAAAGTTAATAAATATTAATTTTATGGATTATTCAAGCAGTAAATAATTTTGACCTTACCCAGAAAAAGTGGAGAGAAAGTTAGGGATATTTTTACAAAAATGATGATACTAGAAAAGAATCTAGTTCTACTTTTTAATATAAATCTACAATGAATTTTTCCGTCATCTATAAACAAATTATATTAACTTGGTATTATATATTATTGATAACTTAAATAATATAACTATTTTCAGCACTAACAACCAACTAGTGAGAGAAGAGTTTGTTTTGGGATGCGTTGGTCTACCACGTGTACCATACGAACTTTTTAATATAGTGATTTTGCTATACGCTAAAACTAGCCATATTAGACCATTTCATCCATATCTACATACGAACTGTTTTACCCAATTTTGTTGCAAAGATTTCAAGCTTCTATTTTTATAACCTTATTTTACGCAGCTTGTTCTCACAAATATACGACCTTTTTTGCAATCTTAGGAAGAGTCAATAATTCAATTCTTTATAACACTAGCTAGCATGGTACTTTTACTAAAGTATTTTTTGAAAAAGTTAGTTGACTTATAAATAATTCTCTACTAATACTGGCATGTGTTTGTTTATTCTGCTGAAGTTGCTCCGCAGGTTACTGTATAATCTTCAGCAGTTTTTCCACTCCTTTAAAGCATAATCCATCATGCTCTTATAGTAGTAATATCAAATATAGGTCTTAACTATATTCATCTATAGTAAAATTGGCTAAAACTTCCAGTAATAAACAACTTTTAACCTCTCTATATACTCCATTATTACTCACCATAAAAACTTAACAAAAGCTTAACTACATAAGTAGTAAAAAGATTATGTTGAAATTAGCTTGACTAATATTATATATTGTACATAATATATCTAGGCTAGTAAGAGGTGTGATATGATTGTTAATGAATGTATTACTGGGCAAGATAAAAAAGCATATGAGCAAAAGCTAGGAGAAGATTTAAGCACTGACAAAATATTAGATGCAGAGTATCAATTGATAAAAAAACATCTTTTTTCATCGCTTAATTCTCGTCTTTTAATGGATAGTAAACTTTCGTTTGAGGGTATAGTATGTACATGGATTGCTAGTACACCTAATTTAACAGGAAGTCAAAAGGAGTTAAATAGAGAATTACTAAATATTCTTAAAAGTTTAGATCCATGTCATTATGATCAAAAAGAAGATAGACATTGTGAGTACTATATTGAAAAACTTAAAAATTTCCTACAAATCAATAAGAATAATCAAGACCTTAAAACTGTTCTTAACCTTAAAAGAGGAGAATCTGGATTAACAGTATTGCACCTAGTGTCTTCTGTAGGTAAGGTAACTGAAGAATATAATGAAGCTGTAGATTTACTCTTAGAGGCAGGTGCTAATCCTAATATACAGAATGATAAAGGAAGGACTCCCCTGCATTATACTGATGTTCTTGCTAGTGCAGCTTCTCTTTTAAAAGGAAAGGCCAATCCTAATATACAAGATCACAGAGGAGAAACACCCTTACATCATGCCGCTAGTATTGGTCATGCTGACTATGTTAATTTACTTATAGAGAAAAAAGCTAATTCTAACATACAGGATAAAAAAGGAGCAACCCCACTGCAGATCGCAATTGATAATCATTACTACTATATTGAGGAATGCTTTTTCACTGACAAACAAAAAAATTTGAGTGAAGAATTGTATTTTATACTTAATGAATGTTTTTATGCATATCAGGATTGTATTTGGAGTAAAGATGAAGATCGTCCAGGTTATTTCGCTAACTTCGTTCACTCCACTAAAAGTTTAAAAGAGTTTCTAGATAAACACAAGAGTAGTGAAGATCTGAAAATGATTCTCAGTATTCGAGACAGAGATGGTAGGTCAAAAATACTTAATTATGCTCGGGACATTGATAAGGAAGTAGTAGATTTATTTCTATCAGTAGACGCAGGTAGTTTTTGCAAGAAAGAAGATTCTCTCTTGGATTGTCGTGGATCTTTTTATAATGTGGGAGAAAAGTATTGTGTAAAATCGACTTTATGGAATACACCAAATCAGGTAAAGCTGAACAAATTTTTAAATAAGATATCTGAGGCTCGAGATATGTATAAACTAGAAGAGGTCGTAAATAAAGCTATAAGTTCCGGAGTAAGGATTGGTTTTTCTGAGCGTTCTTCTCAAGGTAAAAAAGCATATAATTTTGTAGATCACGTAATAGAAAAAATCAGTAAATTAGAGAAAAATCCTAAAGTTGCCAGCAGCATAATATGTAAGTTGGTATCAAGGGGAGCAGTGTTTAACAATAAAATTGGTATTGGTGTAGTTGATGCACTGGAGTCAGAATTTTATGATCATAAAGCTAATGTGGTAAAAGCTCATGAAAATTATATTAGCAATGCTCATAAATTTATTGAATTGGCGAAAAGTACCATCAATGGTGAGTTATATGATGTAAGAATAGATAACTCTACTCTCTACTTAGAATATTCTGGAGACAGCATAATAGATGTTGCAAAGATTACAGATAGAGCAGGAAATTTAGGATTAACTCAGGGAAGCATAAAATATGAAAGAGATATAATAAGGATTGGTAAAAGTGAAGTAGAAATTCAAACCGAAGGTGGAATAAGGTATTACACAGATCTTACAGAAGGCAGCAATATAGTATTAACTTTCTATACTAGTTTGGGAAATGTAGACGTTAGGCTATATCCTGACATACAGAATAAAAGCAAAATTATAGTAGAAGTGAGTAATAGAGAAGAAATATTAGAAAAATTCAAAGATCGCGAAGAAGAGTTAGGCAATGATTGCGAGCTTGGTAACTACTGGGTCTACGATGCTATTAAACAGGGATATTTTGAAAGATCTGGTGGATTAATGCGTCCTGAAGTAATAAGCGAGTCTAACAACAAATGGACAGAACGTGAAGAATTAAGAAGGACTTCTGATCCTAGGAGAGAAGTTTCTAGGTAGATTAATTTGCCATAAAGATTAAAGATTATTATTTAAATATAAACTACTATAATTTATAGATTTTGGATCATTTTCTACCATTGTTGCATCCAGTATGCTAAAATCTTCATTATTTATATTGATATTTTTCGCATAATTGATTCTGTAACATTGACTTACTTTTCTATATCAATTTCAGCATCTTTTTGTGTGGCCCTTTGTAGTAGCTCCTTTTGCAATAACCTTTTTTAATTTTCTGGCACATACTTTTTTCGATGTTTTTTCATATTGTTGTTTTTATAAACGTTACGACGCTGAGCCGTAAAATTTCTCCCTTTGCTCACTCCACAGCATCGGTATTTCTCTCAAATCAACTAATTTCAAACCCCTTGGCTGCCTCCCATTTACTATGTCTTCTTTAATCTTTGGTGCTAAATAGTTCAACCTCAAAATTTGCTGTATACGTCTTGTACCTATATTAATTTTAACGCTCAGTTCCTTCACACTTGCATATTTTCCTGCCTCCAGTTGGCGTTTCCACAGATGAGCCCTTACCACTACTTTCAGTAGTGCATTGTTTGTTTTGCCTTCTGGCTCAATTACTGTGCATTTCTTTCCTTTCTTTTTTATTGGTATAAATTCCACCTTATCCTCTAAACTCACCTCTATTCCATCTTCTTTTATCATTACTCCTTTTATTAACTTTTTCACTACTTCTTTCTGTTTTCCAAAGCTTAAATTTTTCCACTCTTCCGCTTTTTTTCCCCATTTTTCATATAGCTGTTCAGCTTTCTTCATCACTTCTTTTTCTACTTCTCCTGCTACTACAGTTCTGTTTATTGATTCACAACCTTTTCCCCTTAAGTGATTATTACATATGTAATATCGATACCTTTTATTCTCTTTTTTCGCATACGTTAATGTCATATTTACATCGCAGCTCTTGCACTTGATTATTCCCCTAAGTAGCGCTTCCTCATATTTTGCTTTTCTATATGGTTGATTCTTTATCAATTCCTGCGCTTTTTGCCATTTTTCTTCCTCTATTATCGCCTCATGTTTTCCTTCATACTCTTTCTCATAATGCCGTATTTTTCCCATATATATTGGATTTGTTATTATTCTTCTCACCGTGGCTTTTTTAAAGATATCAGACCTTGTTCTGTAACCTTGACTATTTAGCTCCCTTGCCAACTCTGCCATTGACTTCAGCTCCAAATATCTTTCAAATATATAACTTACCACTTTTGCTTCTTTCTCATTTATTATTAATTCTTTATCCTTTACATCATATCCAAGCGGCAAAGTTCCCCCCATCCACAATCCCTGCTCCTTTGATGTTGCTATTTTATTTTTTACTCTCTCTACTATCATTTCTCTTTCTAGTTGTGCTGCTCCTGATAACACTGTTTGTACAAACTTTCCCATTGGCGTATTATTGTCAAATATTTGTGTTACTGCTATAAAATTTACTCTATGCCTTCTAAAAAATGACGTTACTTCGATGCTGTCTTTTGTTTCTCTCGAGAGCCTATCCAGCGTATATACTACTACACAATCTACTTCTCCTTTTTTTACATCTTCAAATAATTCCTTTATCGCTGGTCTTTCTAAATTCTTTCCTGAATAGCCTCCATCATCGTACCTTTTTGCCAATGCTACCCAACCTTCTTTGCTCTTTATATATTTCTCACATGCTACTCGCTGCGCATCTAAACTGTTAAACTTCTGCTCTAACCCGTCTTCATTTGACTTCCTAGTATATATCGCACATCTTACCTCTTTCAGCATTCTTTCTCCTTATCTCTCATTCCAAATAGAAGCGGCCCATTGTAACTCATTCCCATTATTTTTCCGGCTACTGCTGACAATGACGTAAAAAATTCTTCTCTGTAGATTAAACCCTTATCTGTTACCATTACCGCATGCATCTCTTCTCCTCTCTCTAATATTAGCTCTGTTCCTGCTACTGGAAGTTTGTCACTACTTATTCTTTTTCCCTTCTCTAGTCGATCTGCTAGATACTCTAGTCTTTTTGCTCCTTTTCTTGACATTTTTCCATACGCTTCCTCCTGCATTCTATACGCTAATCTAGGTATCAGATATTTCTTTGAGTATCTAGGTGCTTCTTCCACAAATACCTTCTTCCATATTTTTCTCAGCTCATTCAAAGGTTTTTTCTCTAAATTCATTACTTTCTTTTCTATTTCTTTCTCCATATTTTTAGCCCTTCATAAATAGCTTCTCAATTCTGTCTGTTTCTTTCTTCAACACCTTGGTTACTTCTTTGCTATTTTTCGCATAATCCATTGCTTTCATTCCAAATTTATCTGCTTGTTCTATTTCTCCTCCAGCTTTCACTAGCTCCTCCACTATTTCTCTTTCTCCTACCATGCACGCAAGGTGTAGAGGTATGCATTTATTTCCATATTCCTCAGCATTTACTTCTGCTCCTGATTTTATCAATTCTCTCACGATTTCTAGACGTTTCTCCGTTACTGCTAGGTGCAGTGCTGTATATCCTCCTACGTCTGCTGCATTTACATTCACTCCTTTTTCAACTAATAAACTCACTGTTTTTGCGTCTATTGCATAATGCAGAGCTGTTCTTCCATTCTCGTCTCTTGCATAAATATTTTTATATGAGTTCTCTGATAATTCTTTTGCTGATTTATTAAATTTGCCAAGCTTTAACATAATCCACCTCACCTTTTCTTTAAAATCAAGTCCCCTTTTTAAGCCTTTCTTCCTACTACATTTTCTACCTCATCTATCATTTCATTCACTTGGCTGATTATCTTGCTTGCTAAATTTTGACATTCTTTCTTTATTAGCGATTTGTCTCTCTTCCTTATTTCTTCTATCTCTATTATTTTTAACTCTGGTAAATAACTCCCATTCAACATGTCTGCTATTTCTCCCACTAGCCTCTCTATTCCATAGCACGTCAGTTCTCTACTTTTTGTTACTCCACCTTTTTCTCTCAGAAATTTACTCGCCTTTTCACTCTCTTTGCTATCACATAGACAATGCTTTTCACTTTCCCAGATGTAATACATTGGTGTTGCACCATATTTATTCAGTTGATTAACCTCAGCTCCTGCTTTTACTAGCTCTTTTATTATTTCAACTCCTCCTATTTTGCATGCAGAGTGGAGTGGCGTACATCCACTGACATATTGAGTGGCATTTACTTCTGCTCCTTCCCTTAGCAGCACTTTTACATTTTCTAAGCTTTTCGCAAATACTGCACAGTGTAGTGGTGTATAACCATTTTTATCTCTTGCATTTACCTCTGCTCCTTTTTTTATTAATAATCTCACTGTTTTGTAATCAGAGATTTCTACTGCTTGGTGTAATATCGTCTCTCCTTCTTCATTTCTTTTATTAATATCGTTACTTGATACTTCTTTAAAAAACTTACTAAAAGATTCTTTGCTAAACTTCATACTTACCTCACAAAATTAGCTTTTCTAGCGTTAGATAAATTTCTTATATTTACCTGCTGCTATTCAAGTCATGTCTGTTTTAGCATAAGAAAGCAAGTCTTTTTCTTTTTATTTCATACACTTTTACCTATTATTAATATAGTATATGAGTATCTAAATATAAGTACTTAACTTATTAGAGATATTATTCGACTATCTTTCCAACTTCTGTGCAAATGTCGATGTTCATGCCACTTCAGTACTCCCGGGTAAAATACTAAAATGTAATTTTCTAATTCGTGTATTGAGTCTTTTTGCTCTGAATCTAAATCATTTTTATAGTAAACGTTGTGTTCTGCCAAACCATATTTTGTAATCTTCTGATCTGTATAGTTTTCTATTTTGTAGTGGTGAGTAACGCTAAACCTTTCTAAAATTGGCTTGTGTTTTAAATTCCAACGTTGCCCTGAAAGTTTATCGTTTCCCAATACAAATTTATTTCCTCTTTCTTCTACGCTACTAACTGGAAAGCACGTATTTATGTCTCCTAAATCCCAACTGTCTGATAATACTATCTGCGCTTTTGCAAATTTAATCGATGGTAATAAACTCTGTGGTAATGGATATAGTGCTTTTAAGTTGTACCACTGATGACTTCTTTCATAAATGCCTTTATAATCCCTTGTGTGAGTCTCTGTTTCTCCAAGTACTGCTACATCTAATCGATATACATCATTACTAAATGCTTGCTCATAATGAATCCGAAAAGTGCTAAACTTAAAATTTGGATTTAAGCTTTTTAGCTCAAATGTGTTCTTTCTACCGAATGACAGTACTGGTCCATCTTTTTCAATTTTTATCCCCGAGTAATCCGATAACAAACTTCCAAAAAAGCTTTCATCTAAAATAAACCTATCAATGTTGTAGTGGTCATTGAAAATCCTCATTAGCCTTGATCTTGCTGGTAATGACAGCTTTGCCAATTCTACAACTGCATCTACAAAAAAGTCATTTGGCACATCCTTTATTCCAATTTGCAGCTCAAAAAAATGTTTTCCAGGTGGTTCTTCGATAATTGTAATATCTTCTATATTTGCCCATTTTAGTGCTATTTTGAGTGATTCTGGGGTTCCTCTCAGTCTTTGAAACTTTACTCCTTCTACTATCGCTCTTCTTTTATCTTTTACCCAGCGTAGTATCTCCCCCAATTCATATTCCTCAATCAACCACGGCAATGTTTCTTCTTTAAGACTAAACTTAAACCCTCTGATGCAACTTGGATCAACTTTATAATCCGTTGCATCTACTAGCGCTTTTTCCTGTTTTGTTGCATTTGGTGGCAATAACATTAATTCAACTCAATCTCTAAGTTTCTTAAAGCAGCACACTCATTACCTAGCACCACAACATCTTCTTTTGGCTCGATTAATTCCACATTTTCTACACCATCTACAAATAAATTCGCTATTATCCATGATCTTGTCACACTCCACCCCAATCTCTTTGCTAACTCAAATTTTTCGATAAATTGTTTCTTTGCTATTTCAATAATTTCTGGTAGTGCCTGTGAATTAACACTGATCCTGCTGTGAATATCTATTTCCGTAATATTGCAACCAATTACTGTTACTGTATCTGTTAAAACCCTTATATCATCTCTGGTAACCTGCTTTTTTACAATTTCAAGTAGGTCTTCTGGCACTGTGGATAACTCTGTGGATAAAATTGAGATCTCTACACTTCCTGGCACTTTTGACTCAACCAGCGCATCCTTTACTCTTTTATCTGCTGAAAGTGCATGATATCTATAATATTCTTTACTTCCTCCTGTTGACCAACCTGCTATTTTTGCTTTGATTCTTTTTCTAAATCGTTCGTCCTCTTCTTCTTTTTGCCTCTCCACTCCATAAAACTCAGCTAAATTATCAAGATCTTCTCCTGTCGCAAATTTAAGTAAGTTACTCTTTACTGCTTCATTTATTCTTTCTCTAAGCAAAAGTTCTTGCCATGCTGCTACTTCTAATACCTTCATCGCTGGATCACTTTCAACTAATGCTGTAAAACTTGCGTCACGCTTCACCAACTCTTCCCTCATCCGAGACAGAATTTCTTCGAAGTTCAGTGGCTCAATAATGTTAGTCTGCTGCATCTTTATACTACGACTCCATCAAAGCGAATGTTTTTCCCACTTGGTACGTATAATCCTTCTAGGTCAAGCGTTACTTTTCCTTCTTTCACCTCTGTCATTTTTACTTTTTCTAACTTAAATCTCCTCTCAAATTTCCCCAGTGCTTCTGCAGTTGCTGCATATATCTCAAGTGTTAAATCTCTATTTATTGGCTTATCCACCAATTCAAATAATCTTGACCCATAATCTCTCCTCATTATTCTACTGTTAATAGGAGTGGTCAGTATATCAATTATCGATTGCTTTAAGTGCTCTATTCCTTCTAACGCTTTTCCTGTTTTAGCATCCATTCCTTTCATATATTTTTCATGGATTTGACTTAATACTTGCATGTTTTTCACGTGCTATAGAAATAGCCTTTCTCAACTTCTTTTCAAGAATTTCTTTAGAAGGAAGCTGTGTTAAATACTGTGCAACATGAATATTAGAGCCTTCGAGTTCAAGATATTCTATATCCTCTTGATCCTTATCAGCACATAAAATAATCCCTAACGGTTTTTCTTCACCTGCTTTTCGTTCATTTTTATCTAACCAATTTAAATACCATTCCATCTGTCCTTTATAAGCTGGTTCAAAGCGACCTATTTTTAGTTCTATTGCTATAAGGCGTTTTAATCCTCTGTGAAAAAATAGCAGGTCCAAATACCTGTCAGTTGTTTTAGTACTCATCCTTTTTTGACGTGTTACAAAACAAAAATCATTTCCAAACTCTTGTAAAAATTTTGTCAATTCATCCAAGATTGTATTTTCTAGATCAGTCTCACTATAACTTGATGGCAATTCCATGAAGCTAAGGAAGTATGGGTCATGAAAAATGAATTCTGGTGCTAACATATTTTCTTCACGTAAATTTTTTATACTCCTTCTTATAAACTCTTCAGTTTTTTTTGCTAGCGCTGTACGTTCATACAACATAGTATCGATTTTACTACGTAGTGCCCTAACACTCCACCTTTCAATACGACACATTTCTATATAATAATTACGCTTCAGCTCATCAGAAATTGCAATAATTTCTACAAAATGTGACCAACTCAATTGTTGTGACAGTGTCGCGACAATTTCTTGATCAGAAAAGAATTTAGAAAATTGCACCATACGAAATAATGACGCTCTATCAAAACCACGTCCATATTTAATCTGAAGTTCTTTTGCAAGTTGGGAGATGATTTGCTTCCCATAATCTGCACGTTTGTGCTTTAGAATATCTTGATCAATTCTAGAGCCAATTTCCCAGTTTAACAATACTAGAGTAGAATTGAATTGAACAGAAAGATGATTTTTTGCTCTATCTATTAAATTACTAATGTCTCCTAATAGGCTAGTAGTTATATCCATATTCATAACTTTATTTTTGATAAGTATAGCATATTTTATCCTGAAAAAATGTTACTGCTACCACTGATCACCTTGGAACCACAAGAAACCATATCACCAACTCTTCCCACTCCAAACCCATTTGCAAACACTGTTTTTGATCCTTCAGTTAATACTCTACCTTCTGTAAAATTATCTCCTTTTCGGCAAACTGGCTTACCATTTACAAAAACATTGTTACTGCCACTAACGCAAAAATGTAGTGTTGCTTCTGCACAATGATCTCCTACTCGCACAACCGATTTATTCATTTAATTAAGGTTTATTTTATCTGCCTTCAATTTTATTCCACTTTTTGTCATTTCTATTCTCGATCCCCCAGCTTTCAGTGTTATTTTGTCTACTACTTCAATCTCTAAATGATGCTTACCTTTATCATATGTAAACTTCGTCCCATCTTGAAATTTTATACTATTTATTTCTTTTTTATTCTCTGGTGCAGGGTATTTTTTCTGATATATTCCTCCTAATACCACTCCTAATGATAGTTCACCAAAAGGAGAAAATACCACAACTTGTTCATCGATACCTGGTGAAGACCAATTTCTATCTTTTCCTGCTTTACTTGTTATCCACGGTAAATAATCTGTTAAAAATTCTCCTATTTTCACTCTTACTTTTGCTTTTTCATAATCTACTTCTTTTACAACTCCTATACGAATGATATTCGCTACTTTTCTCTGTAACTCTGCAATGGCAAAATTATTTTCCAACATGCATTTCTCCTACTGCTATTTTATGTGGCTTAATTTTCCCCTCTTCCCATACTGATTTACCTAAATGAAGCTGATGACTCCAATCAACCATCCACACCAAATATGCATCTAATTCGGGTCTAAATCCATCAGGCTCTGCAGAGAGAAATTCAGCAGGAGAAATATTCTTTACGTTCCAAGTATTTTTATTTACTACTCTTGCTACTTCTGCTGCTAATGACCTTACAACTACCGAGGAATCCTCGACTGTTCCATCAACTACAATTCGTGCTTCAAATTTTGCTCTCAACGCTAATTCTTCTGTTCCTGGATCATGTCCTTTTTCAAAGCCACTAAGTTCCACAAATACTGCCGGTGCTATCAATTCTTTCCTTATTGTTGGATAAATTTCGCATGATTATACATATTGATGCTCCTATAAAAAATTTGGGTTGTTGAGTTTACCATTTTTAAAATCCGTAAGGATTCTAACAGTCTCTGGCGTATCTTCAAATAAATATTTGCCTTTGGTTTTACTATAATCTTTTCGTATTTTAATTTGGCCATTATCGATTCTATAATAAAGCCAATATTTAGTAACATTGAGGATTTTTGCAATTTGTGGAACAGTAAGGTATCCAGGTACTTTAAGTGGTTGTGATTTATTCTTTTCTCGCATAATATTATTTTTTAATCGAATATTTGCTACTGTACATTCTAAAACGATATTCTTTGAGCATGAGGGAGAACGATGTCCTTGTTTTTCTAAGTACTTAGCGATTTCTGCATCTGTTTTACCTTCTTTACTCAACTCTATTATAGACTGTTCCATTTCTGCTGCTCTAGTCAATGTGTGGAAGGAGCGTACTGGAATAGGAACGTGAGAAGTCGTAGTTTCACCGCCATGCCATACAATGCGTACTTGAAGGCAATCACGTCTGATCCGGTGTGCTACCACCTTATCAATTAGACAACGAAGAAAAGATTTTTGTTGCTGACGTGACAGAACTGATTGATGCCAAATTTCAGGTAATTTCTTACCTACATCTAAAAATACTGTTTTCAGTTCCTCAGATAATTGAGGAATCGGTTTACTTGGATACTGACGTTCACATGTAATTTCCGCTTGCTTAAGTTCATTCAACGCTTGTTCCCAACGTCTTTCAAGTTCTGCAGCTACAAGACGATTATCAGGATCAACTTGATTAAATTGTCGTTCTGTCAATCCCACTTGGTATCTCAGGCGTTCTAATTGTTGTAAATAAGCTTTATTAACTGCTTGTTCAGATTGTAGTTGCGAATTAATAGCCTCGGTATAAGCGTCTAGCTCGATTTGACTAAGTGCTGCAAAAAATTTAGGAACTACTTCATTGTCAATAATATCAGCAGGTAAAAATTGACATGCAGGTAAAAGATATTGTTGGTGTAAGTACTTGCATAAATAATGATTTCCTCCTTTATACTTCACTCTCATTTTGTGTCCACATTCTCCACAATAGATTATTCCATGTAATAATGCTGCACCTGGTCTAACTATACCACGTGTTCTATTGTGATTATACTCTGCATGATTATCTTTTAGTATTCCCTGAATCTTTATAAAAGTTTCCCAATCTATATAAGCTGGATATTTATCTTTAATCAGAACTTTCCATTCCTCCATTGGCAATTTCTTTGTTGTTTTGTCAGCAGAAGATGGTTTGTGACGTGTAGTACAAGAACGACCATAAACAAATGCTCCTCCATAAGCTGGATTTTTTAGTGTTGAGAGAATTGCTGTAATCGTCGGTTTTTTCCATTGCAATTCTTTAAATTTGTCATACCTAGGAATGGTAAGTTGGTTGTTGTTAAAATATCTTAGAACTTTTGCTACTGTTCGCTTTTCTAAAAAAGTTTCAAAAATAAGCTTAATACGGTGCTGAACTTCAAGGTTAGGATCCTTATGCACAGAATCATCAATGTTACGAACGAAACCGACTGGAAGGGATAAGGCTAAATCTCCTCTGGTTGCTTTATTTAGCAGTCCAGCATTTAGTCTGGCTCTTATAGTAGATAACTCCATTTCAGCAAGCTGTCCTTTCAGACCAAGTAACAACCGACCATTAATAGTACCAGGGTCATAAACACCATCCCGATCAGCTATCAAACACTGTTTATAGCCACATATATCCAATAACGGATACCAGTCAGAACAATTACGTGACAAACGAGTCACATCGTAAGATAGGATAATCCCTACCTTTGATAAAGCGACTTTAGCGAGAATCTCTTTATATCCTTCGCGCTTTTCAGCACTAGCACCAGTTAATACTATCACATTATCAGGAAAAGTAATCGGGAGTACTGACGGCTGTGGCGATTTTACCAACTAGCTCCTCTGCTAGCATTAGCAATATGTGTTTTCAGCATCAATTTTAAAAGCATTAAATTTGAAGTTTATCAAACAACACGAATTAGCAGCAAAACTTTATGAAAATGCTTCAGTTGAGTCAGCTAAACAAGGATTTAGAATGGTTAATATATTGACTATTTTTACTTGTATCTTAAACACAATTCAATTTTCACACTCATCGGCAGTTAGGCCACTTGCTCGCAAAATAACATCAGTAGAAACACCCGCCTTCACTAGATTTTTCGCAACCTTGATCTTTTCTGTTTTTTTAACTTTCTCTTTGCTATTCTTCATATCCCTAGATAAAAATTTCTTCACTAATTCTTGCTCTTCAGTTTTTCTTAGTAAATTAAGTAGTTCACTATCTTCATTTGTTTTAGGCAGCAGAACTTTAATATTCACTGATAATCCTTCTGCTATTTGATATAATTTGTCAAATGATATGGCAGTGTATCCTATTTCATACTCGTGTATTTCCTTGAGTGTTAAACCAACTTTGTTTGCTAAATCTTTCTGAGTATACCTTTTTATCAATCTCCATTCTCTTATTCTTTGCCCTATTCTGTAGTATATAGAATCAGTGCAGACTTCTTTCTCTGTATTATCATACTCGTAAATAGATAAGCCGGTTGCTTGGGAAATTATGTCAACTGAAACCCCTTCTTTCACTAGATTTTTTGCTATTTCCAACCTTGCCTCTTCTTGATTAATTTTTTCGCTAATATGAACAAACCTGACTAATGAAGGTACTATTTTGCCTAACTTTTGATTCTCGTATATTTTCGTTAGATAGAGTATTTCCTCGTCTTCATAGCTGTCTTCCCTTACTATTACTGGTTCAGGTAATAAATCTACAACGTCAACTGATAATACTCTTGCTATTATATATAGTACTTCAATTGGAATAGGAATATACCCATCTTCATAGCTGTTTACTTCTTGGTATGTTAAACCTATTTGACTTGCTAATCCTATTTGAGTATGCCCTCGCATTAACCTACAATTTTCTATTCTTTGCCCTATTCCGTAACTAACATTGCTTGCAGAAACAAACATTTATCCTCCATTTAAGAAAAAAACTTTATTGCTATAATTTTTTTACGAGCTATCCATCTAAAACCATATCAATAGATAAACCTACCGCTTGCAAAATAGTATCAATAGAAATTCCCCCTTTTACTAGATCCTTTGCAACTTTAATCCTTTCTATCTCTCTCACTTTCTCCTCACAAATACGTATCCCTTCAAACAAAGATTTTATTAGTGCATGACGTAGTTCTTGGCTCTCAATTTCTTTGTATTCTTTAATCAAATTCGGTAGCTCATTTTCCACTTTACTACCTTCATCTTCCTCTGTTAGTAGATCTGTAATACTAATCGATAATGTTTCTGCTATCTCATATAATTTTCCCAGTGGAGTAGCTACGCGTCCTTGTTCATAGTTGCTTATTTCGTCACGTGTTGTACTCATTTTCTCCGCTAAATCCTTTTGAGTATACTCTCTCACTAGTCTCCATTCCTTTATCTTTTTGCCTATTTGGTAGTAGATAGAACCAACTTTTTCTTCAACACATTTATCAGCAGACAGACCAATTGTTTTTGCAACAATATCAACAGAAACTCCTGCTTTAACCAGACTCTTTGCAATTTTTATTTTTTCCGATTTTCTACTACTTTTCTCACTAACTTGGACAAATTTGGTTAGCAAACAAAACATCTTACGTAACTCCTGATCGTTAATCTTTTTATATTCTCTTACTAGATTTAATATTTCTTCTTCATCTTCAAGACAGCTTTTTGATACAGGAATAAGATCCGTAATACTGATTGATAGTGCCTCAGTTATAGCATACAACCTTTCAATTGGAACTCTACGATTCCCTTTCTCATATTGCAATATCACCCAGTATTTTACACCAATTTTCTCTGCTAAATCTTTCTGAGTGTACCCTCGCTCTAACCTCCAGCTTTTTAATTTTTCTCCCACTTTATAATCTAGACTTTTTTCCACAAAAAGAACCTTGCATATAATATTTTCTATTATAGCTCAAAGGCTCCAGATATAATAGCCAGACTCTGGAACCTTTAAATTAAAGTGCCCTACAAGTTTCTTTACTATTTTCACGTACTTTGTCTACCCATGAAAACAATTTTTCACTTACTTCCTTCTGCTTTTCACTCCATATGCCACATCTAGTGAAACTACCTTTCTCTACTGCTTCTTTAAGTTTTACTCCCCCGAAAAGGCAATTTTTTCCAATTTCTTCCCCTATTTGTTGTAATTCAGCCCACATTTCCTTGTTTTCTACTCTGACTTGTACTTGATCATATTTTTTTACATCGTGGTACAATATAACATTTAGCTTACCAATGCTTGTAGGAAATTCTAATATAATAGAGCTTTCATCTGACATATCGATATAGTTTCTTATACCTCCCTTCTCACTTTTAACCTCAACTGCATCATTGCCAATTTTTAAAATATTACTTCCTAACTCTCTCAGTATTTTGGCTACCTCTACCTTGCTATTATCAGAAAATTCTATATACGATGTTGTATTGTCTATCTCAACATCTATTAATTCTCCTTCTTGCACAGCATTTTCGCCAGCTTCCTCTAGCTCTTCTAGTTGCTTATCTATCTGTGGCTGAACTTCTGGCTGTAGCTCATTATAGATTTCACCTATTAGTTTATTCTGCAATAAAGTATCATGAAAATCTGCACCACTTAGCATTAATTTACGCATTATCTTTTTTCGATCAGTCTTATCAAATTTATGAAAATGTGTACCCAATACTACATACTCTGCAATGCTCCATTCCCCATCGTTATATGCATTTATTCTTGCTCCAGAGGCTAGTACTTGGTCTATAGTTTTGTGCAATTCATTTACGTTTTTTGCCTCTACCACTTCACTTTTAAACCAGCTCAACTTTTCGCTTTCGCTTATACTTGGCTTTATTTTTTGCAAAGCTGAAGCAAATGGATTTTTATCTTCTTGATCACTTACAGGTTTTGTGCCATATATATAATCAAGTCCTTTTCCATAGTTGATTTTGTTTTCGCGAACGTTTCTGCTAGGGAAAGGCATTGTATCTTCCAGTTTTATCTCCTTCTGGCTATTAATTTTACTCACAAATTTAGACTGCTCTATATCAACGCTTTCAAGAGCACCAAATATTTTCTTGTGATTAACATTAGTCTTTTTATTCTGATCTTTACTAGTCATATAAACCTCATATTAAAAATACTTTTTAAGTGTACAATAAACTTTGTTATTATACATTATATTACTCATTATAAATTATAGTGGGTAGATTTGCAAATACTTTCTGCTATAACAATCCGTTTTCTCTAAAGCTAAAATAACCCCCACTTGTAATGATAATATGATCAAATAATCTAACACTTACAGTACTACACGCTGCTGCTAAGCTCTTCGTTACTGCTTGATCTTCTTCTGAAGGTTCTAAACTTCCCCCAGGGTGGTTGTGTGACATTATTACTAATGTTGCATTCTTTATTAATGCTTTTCTTGTAATTTCCTTTATGTATACTGGTGCTTTTTCCATTTCACCAATATAGGATTCTTCTCCGATTAATTGGCGCCTTTTATTCAAGTACAGTATTTTTACACATTCCCTTTCTGAGTGGCCTATACTTACGTTTAAGTACTCTACTAGCCCTTGTAAGTCCATTATTGGCTCAACTCTTGAGCTTTTCTCTCAGTACCCTTTCTAGTGTTTCCTTAACACACATAATCATTGCTACTGCAGAATCAGTTACTCCTTCTATAACTTTCAGGTCATCCATTTCTCTACCTAAAATCCTTCCTACTCCCGTATAAGTATTCACCAGATTTTTAGCAATTTCTTGAGCCTGTGGTCTTTCATGTACTGCACTTAGAAACGTTTCCATTATTTCACGATCAAGTAGTGCTTTGCCTTTGCTTTCTAATATTCTGAACTCTATTTCCTCTTTACTTTTATTCATATAATTTACCTTTCACTAACAACAAACTTTTTTTAAATATTTACTGCTGTTTTTTATCAGCATTGGCATAGAGCCATAGCTTTCGAGTGAAGTCAAATCAATTTCTCAATCTTTTTTACTTATTTTTTCATCAAGAAGTGAAGATATTAATATATGGTGATTTTTTTATTTTAAACTTGTTGAATTTCATCTAAAGAAATGCCTACCGCTTGCAAAATAATATCAATAGAAATTCCTCCTTTCACTAAATCCTTTGCAATTTTCATCTTTTCTGCTCTTTTCACTTTCTCTTCGCAAATTCGTATCCCTTCAAACAAAGATTTTATTAGTGCATTACGTAGTTCTTGGCTTTCAATCTTTTTGTATTCTTCAATTAAATTCGGTAATTCATTTCCTACTCTTTCATCTGCATCTTCTGCTAGTTCAAGTAGATCCACGATATTAATCGATAACACCTCTGCCATTCCATATAATTTATCAAGTGGAACAGCAACCCTTCCTTGTTCATAATTGCTTATTTCGTCACGTGTTGTGCTCATTTTCTCTGCTAAATCCTTTTGAGTATACTCTCTTCCATTCTTTTATCTTTTTTCCTATTTTGTAGTAGATAGAATCCGTTTTTTCTTCAACACATTCATCAGCAGATAGACCAATTGTTTTTGAAACAGTATCAACAAAAACTCCTGCTTTAACCAGAGCTTTTGCAATTTTTATTCTCTCCGTTTTTTTACTATTTTCTTCACTCACTCTGGCAATTTTAGTTAGTAAACAAAGCATTCTACGTAACTCCTGATCGTTAATCTTTTTATATTCTCTTACTAGATTTAGTATCTCTTCTTCTTCGTTTTTAAGGCAAATTTTTTCATTTGATACAGGAATAAGATCCGTAATATTAATTGATAACACCTTTGCTATAGCGCACAACTTTTCAATCGAAATTTTTCGTGTTCCTTTTTCATATTGTAGTACTATTTGATACGTTACACCGATTTTTTTTGCTAAATCTTTTTGAGTATACCCCTTTGCTATCCTACAACTTCTTACTTTCTGTCCTACTACTTTATAATATAAAAAATTAGAGTAATTATTCTCTTTTTTCACATTTTATACTCATAATCAGAAGAGCCGTTACGTATACCTAATTGGGAACCTTTTTGACAAACTGAACTCATCTCCTTTCAAACAATTTTTCTATATCACTTAGTTTTATTTCTATATACGTTGGTCTTTCATGACCAGAATATAGAGTTTTCTCAATTTGTCTTAGTATCTCATTCATCTCTTCCAATTTCATTTTTCTTCCTGCTCCATGGCAAGCGATTGTGGCTGATATTTTATTCACCTTATCCTCTATTGGCACCGTATCTTTCATTTCCATTAACTTATCTACTATATCAACTAGCATCTCTTTTATATCTATTGTTCCCAAGATTGCAGGTATTTCTTTCACCCTTACTTTATCTTCTGATTCTATTTCAATACCAAAACCCATTTCAAAAAGCTCATCTTTATAAGTTTCAATCATCTCCATTCCAGCTTGGTTTTTGATTTCAACTGTTTCAGGAAGAAGAAGTTTCTGTCTTTTTATGCTTGATTTTTGCTTTAAGCACTCGTATATCAATCTTTCATGAGCTGCGTGCTGATCTACTATAATTAATTTGCCTTTAGCCTCAGCAATAATGTAAGTACTGTGGACCTGACAGCGTGCATACCCTAGAGCTCTATTAAATCAATTTGCTCCCTTTCTAGAACCATCGCTCCCTTTTGGGGTGGAGATTCTCCATACTTAAACGTTTCTGGTAAGCTTTGCCTTCTTTCATCTGGTGCATTGAATTCTTTCATTAGACGATTTTCTAAAAGACTTGGTCTCTTTTCATAAAACTCTTTTTGATTTTTTTCCTCTTCACTATTAACCTTCTCTTGGCTATCAAACTCTTCAATACTTTGAGACTTAACATCACTTGCTGCGAACCTCGTCAATAATGCTTTTATTATCCCTCTTCTCACTATTTCATATATTGACCTTTTATTCTGAAATCTTACTTCTGATTTATTTGGATGCACATTTACATCTACTTGATCGTATGGTATCTCTAAGTGCAACACTGCAAAAGGATACCTCCCACTTAGAATAAAATCTTGATACGCATATCTAATTGCACCAATAAGTAGATTGTCTTTTATTGGCCTGCCATTAACAAACGTATAGATCTGAGTTGAATTGCCACGACTAATAGTTGGTTTACAGATGTGTCCCTTAAGTTTGATGCCTTCTTCTTCCTCTTTAACTTCCAGTGAATTGTTTTGAAATTCTTCTATTTCACATAATCTGTTGAACAGCGAAGTTTGCTTAACATATTTTAAGAGCTTTTTATTACCAGAAGTGAGAGTAAACCCAATACTATAATTAATCATCGCTAAGTTATTCACAATATCAACAATACTTTGTGTTTCTGCCCTTTCGGTTTTTAGAAATTTTAGTCTATTTGGAGTCGCAAAAAATAAGTCACGAACTTCAATATATGTACCCTGCAATAAAGAATAAGGGGTAATCTCTCTTATTTTTTCTCCTCCCTCATACCTTATAGACCATGCTTCCTTTGCTCCACTTGCCTTAGACGATAATTTCATTCTACTTACTGCTGCAATTGAAGGTAAAGCTTCTCCCCTAAACCCAAGGTGCTTGATTTCTATTAACTCACTATCGCTTAATTTTGAAGTGGCATGCCTCATAAATGCTAGTTCTAAGTCGTCCTTTTCTATTCCATTTCCATCATCTGTCACAGTTATAAGGTTACGTCCACCACTTTCTATTTTGATCTCTATCTCTGAACTTCCAGCATCTATTGCATTTTCTACTAATTCCTTTTGCTGGCCTCTCTATTACCTCTCCCGCTGCTATACGATTTATAGTTTTTGTGTCTAAAAGAATTATTGCCATAATACTCCACCCAATCTATGAAACTTAGAGTTCCCTCTATTTTTTGGTGATTTCTTGACCTCACAATCTCTATATTTTAGCTTTTTAGATTCCTTTCTAGCAAGTCTATCTGCCTCCTCATTGTACATATTACCGTTGTGAGCTCTAACCCACTTCCAATTAATATCATGCTGCAAAGCAACTTCATCTAGTTCCTGCCATAATTCTCTGTTCTTCACTGGCTTTTTATCGGCTGTCTTCCAACCATTTATTTTCCACTTGTTGATCCACTCTGTTATACCTTGTTTAATATACTGACTATCAGTGTGTACAATAACTTTGCAGGAAATTTTTAACATCTTTAGTCCATTAATTACAGCCTTTAGCTCCATCTTGTTATTTGTTGTGTTTTCTTCACCTCCAGAGATACGTTTTTTGATAAAGACACTTTTATTTTCATACATCACCACGGCTGCCCATCCACCGGGACCAGGGTTTCCAGAACAAGCTCCATCTGTATATATTATAACCTTCTTTTTGTCCATATTGACAGGATATAGATTTAACATAAATTTGCTACTGAAATGTTGACACTAAGTTTCAAGATCTTTATCATGTAAAGGTGTGGGAGATTAATGAACCTGTCCTCACGATATTAGGTAAATCGTAATTGAGCTTTTGGGCTTGTATTTTTATTAGGAGGTTAATCTCTCACACCCAAAATAAGTGTTTTTAAAGCTCTTTATAGCTCATGAATTCATTTGCTGGGGTTTATGGAGGGAGTTGTAAAAGATGATAAAATAAACAGCTAAGGTGCGCAGTAGCATTCTATGGTCATCTATGAAGGTAGTTTTTTGCCAACTCTTGAAATTTAGCTAACTTTAATAGACTTTAGCACAAAAACGTTGAATATTTCTTCACAATTGTGTATAATTATTAATGCTTTTTAGGTTAATCCGTCATGGCTCTTTCGAAGTTTCTCGATCCAAAGAATGATATATCGTTCAAGCGCATCTTTGGCACTGAAAAAAATAAAGATATCCTTATTCACTTTCTTAATGATATTCTTGGCTTCACCGGCAAAAGTGCAATAAAGGATATAGAGTTTTTAAGTACTATTCAAGACCCTGATATTGCCTCTAAAAAACAAAGCATTGTCGATGTTCTTTGTAGAGATGAAAATGGGCTGCAAGTCATAGTCGAAATGCAGGTCGCTAAAACCAAAGGCTTTGAAAAACGTGCCCAATATTACGCAGCTAAAGCTTACTCAAGACAAGCTAGTAAGGGTGATCAATATCATGACCTTAAGGAAATTATCTTTATTGCTATAGCAGATTGTATTTTATTTCCTGATAAGTCTGAGTATAAATCAAAGCACACTATTCGCGATGAAGATACTAATGAACATGATCTAAAAGATTTTTACTTTATATTTATTGAGTTGCCTAAATTTCCAAAAACCAAAGAAGATCAGCTTTCAAGTATAGTTGAAAAATGGGTATACTTTTTCAGATATGCAGACGAAACTAGTGAAGAAGAGCTAGAGAGAATAATAGGAAGTGATCTAATAATTAAAAGAGCTTATGAAGAACTAAATAGGTTCAACTGGTCTGAAAAAGAATTTATTGCCTATGAACAAGAGATCAAGCGTATTCGTGATGAACAGGCTGTTCTTGCTCAAAAACTCGATGATGCTAAACAAGAAGGTAGACAAGAAGGTAGACAAGAAGGTAGACAAGAAGGTAGACAAGAAGGTAGACAAGAAGGCATCGAAATCGGCCATGAAAAAGGTAAAATTGAAGGTAAAATTGAAGTTGCAAAAAACTCACTCAAGGCCGGTGTTTCTATAGATGTTATAGCTCAAATTACCGGTCTCTCTCATTCTGAAATTTTACAACTCAGGGAAAAAACATAAATACTACAACTTATTCACTTCAACATTTATGAAAACCTTTCTTAAGTTAAACATACCCCATAATTAAGAGTCTAATAAACTGTCTAAAACAGCTATAAAGATTGCACAAAGAATTATATAAATTACTATCATAACGTTACCCAAACTTCTATATCAAAGCTACGTGCTGTAAGTTCAATATGGAAAACACATTAACCACTTAGCATTATTATCTGTAATATCTACTTCATCCATGTTAGTATTAGAACCATCAAACTTGGTCTGGTATCTCTAATTATTTTGGCTACCTTCACTTTAAATTTTCCACTACTTGGCATATTATAGCTCCACCCCTTATATTATAACTCACCTATTGAGATTACCTCTAAGCTTGGTTACTCCTATCTCAGAAAGACAAGTTGATACTTTTGAATGGCTGTGAACTGAAGCATTACTTAAATAACTTTGAGGCTCTAAACTCATTTGCTTTGCATCATCAACTTCTAATCTACCATCTCTGTTGTGTAATATCTGCTCTATTGATTGATTTAGCAGACCCTTATTAAATTGAGCTATAAACTTGTCAAATTTCTTCGGACTTAATTTACCAGCTTCTTCATCAGGACATGCTTTCCCTACATACAATTTTAAAATCCCTGAAATTTCATTAAATTTACCACTCATGACTTTTCTAGTAATCTCTTTCTGCATTCCCATATAATCAATATTTAATCGATGCATTGACACACCACTTTTTAATCCAGCTTGCTCTACTACTTTCTCAAATCCCTTTGTAATATTCAATGCATAGCCCTGTGCTTCTAGTGGAGATATAGACTGATCTACTGTAGAAATGTACTTCTGACCTGTAGCTTTTCTAATGAGCACGTCAAGTAACATTATTGTACCATTTACATCGATTGGTGCACTAATTTGTGAGATTGAACTTTGAGTGAATGTTTTCTCAGGTAAAGCAGCTCTAGAACCTAATAACCCACCTATAGAGCTCTTTACCCAACCAAATAAATCATTTATCCATGAAGATGGTCTTGTGCCACTACTTGCTGCTATCTCAGGTTGATTACTTGAATCTATAGCAAGAGGTTTACGTGATAAGTGATGACGACTATGATCTCCATGATGATGACGGCGTTTGCGTTGTAAAGGTTCTCCTCTTTCTTCCTTAACTTTTTCCAAATATTCTACAACATTATTATGTTTTTGCTCAATAGCAATATCTAGCGGCGTTTTGCCATCATTAGCTTTAGCATTAACTTCTGCTCCTCTGTTTACAAGATACTTTACTACATCCAAATGGCCATTCTGAGAAGCCCAATGTAATGGTGTCCAACCACTTTTATCAGTATCATTAACATTTGCTCCCTTGCTGAGCAAAAGCTCTATAACGGTTTCATAATTTTTTTCAGCAGCACGATGTATAGGTTTCTTACCATAAATATTTTTAGCATTAATATCAGCACCTTTTTCTATTAAAGATTTTGCAATCTCTAAATTGCCTTTTGATGCAGCCCAATGTAATGGTGTCCAACCATTTTTATCGGTAGCATTAACATTAACACCTTTTTCAATAAGACACTTTACTATATCTAAATGACCATTCCAGGAAGCATCATATATAGGGGTTCTACCATCATGATCTTTAGCCTCTAAATTAGCACCTTTCTCAATAAGATATTTAACTACATTTAAGTAACCTTTCGATGCAGCATTGTGTAAAGGAGTGTTACCATCTTTGTCTTCAGCATTAATATCAGCTCCTTGCTTAACAGAATCTTTCACTTTACTAAGATCCCCAATTTTCGTAACAGTCAACAATTCTTGATTCAATTTGGCTTGTTCTAAAATTTTTACTATACCCGCATGCCTTTCTTGTTTAGCTAAATATAAAGGTGTCTGGCCATTCACATCTACGACATCAACATTAGCACCACTGTCAAGGAGAAGCTTCACTACGTCTGATTTATCTTTATCAATAGCAAAATACAAAGGTGTTTGACGATACATATCTATAGCATCAACATTAGCGCCATTACCCAGAAGAAGCTTCATTATATTTAATCCGCTTACTTCAGCAGCAAGATGCAAAGGTTTACGATTATAGCTGTCCTCAGACTCAACTTTAGCACCTTTATTAAGAAGAAATTGAACCATACCCAAATCATTTTTTTGAACCGCAAAATGCAAAGGTGTTCCTTGATACGTTATTTCATTATTAAACTTAGCACCACGAACTATAAGGAATTTTACTATATCCCATTTACTTCCTTTAGCAGCATAGAGTATAGGCGTCCAGCCATGATTATTGTCATCCGTAGCGTCATGAATATCTATAGCATCTAAGTTAGCACCTCGACTTACAAGATCTTGAACTTTATTAAGACTACCATCTTGTACTGCAGTAAACAATTGCTTATCTAGACTTAATTGTGTTTGTTGTAAGTATTCTACAACATTATCATGTCCCTTATCTCTAGCAATATCTAGCGGCATTTTACCATTCCTATCTTTAGTATTGATATTGGCTCCCTTACCTACAAGGTATTCTATTATATCAAGATGGCCATTCCAAGAAGCCCAGTGCAGAGGCATCCAGCCGTCTTTGTCAACCTCATTAACACTTACTCCTTTATTAAGAAGAAGTTCTATAATATTTTTATTATCGTGCTCAGCAGCAATGTGTATAGGCTCTCTGCCATAAACATTTTGAGGATTAATATTAGCCCCTTTGTCAACGAGAAACTTTGCAACTTCTAAACAGCCTTTCGACGCTGTATAATGTAGCGGTGTCCAACCATAGTTACTGGTATCATCAACGCTTACCCCCTTACCGAGAAGGAACTCTATAATATCTTTGTAATTTTTTTCAGCAGCAATGTGTATAGGTTTCCTACCAAAAATGCCCACTTCTATAGCATTAACACTAGCACCCTGACTAACAAATTTCCTGACTTCAGGAAGATCTCCATTTTCTATAGCAGTCAATAATTTTTTGTCTAATTGTGTTTGTTTTAAAAACCCTACTATATCTGTGTAATTACCTTGAATAGCTAAGTCTAAGGGTGTTTTTCCATCTTTATTTTTAGCTTCAATGTTAGCCCCTCGACTTGAAAGTACTTTAACTATATCAAGCCTGTCTTTGAAAACTGCATAATGTAAAGGTGTCCAGTCATCTTTCGTTTTAGCTTCAATATTAACACCTTTATTAAGAAGAAACTCAATTATTTCAGGTGTAGCACTATTATGCTGAATAGCCACATGCAAAGGCGTTAAACCATCATTAGTTTTAGCTTCAAGGCTAGCCCCTTTATCTATAAGAAGCTCAATTATTTTCAATTGACCATAAGCATTTGCTATATGTAAAGGTGTTTCACCAACGTTAGTTCTAGCCTCAATATCAGCATTTCGATTTAAAATTGCCCTAGATATATCAAGCTTATTATCATTGTCGGCAGCACAGTGCAAAGGTGTCCAATTACGTCTATCTCTAATATTAACATCTGCACCCATACTAAGAAGATTATCAACTTCACTAAGATTATTTTGTCTCACAGCATTAAACAGCTGCTCTGTCGATAGAACTGCTTTTTCTTTATTAAGCTCCACTATAACATCTTCTGAATTACAAGTAGAAGCTATACATTTTGAGTTAGAAACCATTGTATCATTGAAAGCAAACATCATTTCTCTTGCTGGTTGATAAGTATTCCAGTTCTCTACTTTTACAAGAGTGTTATTTTTATGTGATAGCAATAAGGTATCATTCATAACTTTCATATCGCAATCTAATATAGACTTATCTTTCAAATCAACTAAACCAATATCATTCTTGTTAATAGGTTGATTATGATAAATCTGTAACCCTTGCTCATCTGGTTGGTAATATCTGAAAGAACTAAATTCATCAGCTCTTTCTCCAAATTCTTCTGGTTCTATAATTCTATTGTTCAGTCCTACAGATAAATCCCAGTTTTTATGAACAGAAGAATAGTAATCCGATATTGATAATGCCCCTCTATCTGATAACAACAGCAAATCATTATTTAGTTTCAAAAAAAGCACTTTATCTGAGTCAAATACAAAACAATTATGATGATTTAAAAGGTCAGTACCATTAACACTAAATCTTCCATCTATTTTCAAGCTATGAGAGCAATAATCTCGCTCTAATTCTCCATTCTGAAGTTTGTAATATTCTTGCCCATCAAATGTAACTGTGACATCTTTATAATCTGGTAGCAAGGTTACATTTAGGCCATTTTTATTAATCTTTATTTCTCCTTTATTATTTTCTATAAATGGTATATCATCTAATGTACAATTTAATTGGCTAAAATCCAATATACCATTTGCTTGAGCAATTGTAATATTAGCGTTTCTATTATCGAAAAGATAAAGATGACTTATATTGCTTGGAGCTTCCCAGTAAAAATTATGATGTTCTTTATCAGGATAAAAAATATGATTACTGGAACTACCTATAGTGCTATGATAATTGGCACTTGATAATTGCTTTGTAATATTAAAGTTTGAATTATCTATCTTCCGTAAATTATCCAACTCATCATCTAACACAACATCACCACTTATGCTTTTTGTCACATGCAAGTTTGTTACTACGCCAGTCTTATCATCTACTTTTGTTGGTGTTACAAATAAACCATCTGCTGTTTTTACCAATGTTTGTTTATCTACACTTATAAAAGCTCTACTTTTATTATAGATGGTTGTTATATTGTTAATGTGTGTTATGTTACCTATATCATTAAAATTTATCGGTAATAATACTAAACCTTTTCCATGAATGGAATCACCAAAATAACCCTTTATTGTAGTAAAGTTTTTTGCTGTTATTACATCATTTCCACCCTTACCATCTACATAATCCGCATGAGAAACTTCTATATGATTAGCTTTATCACTGCCAATAATAGAATATATATTCTCTGAATCTGTAAAATTACCTCGCGTTACAACTATATTATTTTGTCCAATAGAAGATCCACCTAAATTACATACAAAATTATCTTTTGCTATGTAGAAGAAATTTGTTCCTTGTTTATGAACATCACAATTACTTAACTGATTTGTAAAATAATACCTATTCTGTGCACTAGATCCTTGATTATCGATTCCATAACTATTAAGTAGTATATTATTACCATTAAAAATAACATCGATGGTATAGTTAGAAGTTACATCTATAAAAGTATTTTGAGATGTAATATAATATATATGCCCATATCCACGGGAACTTTTTCTCTCATATATAATTATGTTACTACAGGCAGACGGGAAATTCTTGAAAAAAAATTTTGTTTTTGTTGTTGTTACTGTTCTGGTGTAACTAGCACTATACTCTTCACCTTTTGTTGTTCGATTATATACTTTGAACGATATATCATTACTAATAGGCCCACAAACCACATTATACTCATCTATAATAGGAACTAACCTTGAGACAGTACCATCAAGTTGCAAAGGATACTTAATGTGTGTTTGGATACTAGAATCTAAAGTCATACTATATGATTCGGAACCATCTCTACATTCATTCTTGTAATAGCCGCCTGAAGCAATTTTGTTTCCAACTCGCCTAAGATGACAAGCATTATATACTCCCTTGGATTCCAGTATTGTAGGTAATGTCATAGCTATTCTATCATACCTATCTCTAAATTTATTTATAACATTTGATATATACTGTTTATAAATGTTTTCTGCTTCTATATCATTTTCTATATAATCTGGTACCTTTTTACCAAGAAAGAAATCCCAATAAAAGTCATGCTTTTCCTGATCTGTAAGATTTATGTGCTCTTCTAGTTTTTCTACCTCAAGCTTTGCTTCTGCAAATTGTGATATGATAATAGCAGCAACTGAGATACCAGCACCAACTGGACCAGCAAATTCTCCTATTACCCCGGTTTCTAAACCTGCTACTGATCAACTATGTTTTTTTTAATTTTTTGAGTTTAGTTTTATTACAACTCTTGTTTATAATTTTGTATTTCTACTCAACTAAAAAATGTATTTTCGGCAATAAAAAATCTAATTTATTACAGAAAAAGAATTTTATATCAAACAGCTGTTACTGCTTAGATCTTATGATTAATGAATATGTGCTTTCAGTTTGTGTGGGCGCACATATTCATTAACCTATTTTCTATGCAGCTTTTTTATTTCATATTAATTGCTTCTTTAAGTCGTGCATTGGCAATTACTATGATCTTTCGCATTAGAGCTGTTATAGCCACCATCTTCTTTTTACCTCTACCAATAAGATCAGAGTAAAAAGTACCAAGTGCAGATTTAGATCTTGTAGCAGCCATCGCAGCTGTAAAAAGCTTTGTACGAACATTGCTTCTACCACCTGTTATTCTTCGATAGCCAATAGTTTTTCCACTTTCCTTTGGATGTGGCGCAACTCCAGCAAGACTTGCGACTTCTTTTTTGTTTAAGTAGCCAAGTTCTGGCATTAGACATACAAAGTCTTGAGACAATTTTGGACCTATTCCTGGCACTGTTCTAAGGATTTTTTGGCGCTTCTGTAACTCTGGATTTTCATCGATAATCTTTTGTATGGAATCGTTGAGCTCCTTTATCTGACTGTTAAAAAAGTCAATAGTTTTTTGGCAACTTTCTTTTACATAGCTGTTTTCAGGTGCTTCTAATCTGCATTTCTCTTGAGTTCTCATTTGCGTAAGATCATCACGACGTTGGCAAAGTGCAGCTAAAGTTGTTTGTTCCTTTGACATAGGTACAAATAGAGGTAGAGTACTATAGCGTTCAAATCCATATTGAGCAATAGCTTTTGCATCTGATTGATCAGACTTTGCTAAAGTTCCATGAGATAAGGTAAAGCTTTTTACTTTGCGAGTATTAGCTCGATGTACAGCAATATTCTTATCAACAAGAAAATGTGCTAAGCCAAGTTCGTACTTTCCTGTGTTCTCCAAAGTTACTAAAGAATCAGGTAAGATATTTGAAAACTCTTTAAACAATTGTTGCCAACCAGCAGTATTATTGTTAAATGTAACAGCGTTTTTCTGATTGTGAACTGCAACAACATTTTTAAATTTTCCGATATCAATGCCTATAAAATTTTGATAAGATGTAATCATGATAACCTCGATAGTTTAATTAATTTAAGATTGTAAACGGGTGCATACATATGTCCCACGCAACTATTCAAACGTATCGAGAGATAGGGCTAGTGTACCTTGATCAATACGGTTGTAATACCAATTGTTTCACCGGTCGCACACACCCGTGATAACTCTATTCCTATAGTGATTAGAGTTATCTTCCCTCTTGTTTCCTTTATATCACATTTTTAACTTACAACATTGTTTCAGTAACAACTGCAGGTACATCTGCAGATATAAAGATGGAGTTAGTTGCTATGTTTAAGTCAGCAATCTTTATATCTACAGGATCTATTGCATTCTGCCTTGCTTTTATTGACTCTGCTAGCCCTAAAAATGCTGCAAAGTTACCTATAGCACGTCCCATAACTGGGGCAAATCCTTTTAACATCTGAGAATCAAGCTTTGTTCCTAACTCTAATATTTTTCCAGAGATCTTTTCACCAATCTTTGGCATTACCAAGAGATTTAATGCATCATAACCTAGCCCTTCTACATCTCCATTTGCTATATGTTTACCAACTAAAAATACCGTAAAGGCAAGACCTGCACCTTCTGCTACTTTCCCTATTTTTTCTGCTACTCCAGACCTTCTCAGGATATTTTTCATTTCTTCTTTATTTTCTATGTTGTCCTTCATCTCCTTCACAATATCCCTAATCTCTGGATCTATTGAACTTAGATCTATATTTTTAACTTTTGCGATAAATGCTTCTTCAACATTTTGGTCTATAGTTTCACCTCTAGATATTCGCTCAGAAACCTTGAAAAGCTGATCATAAAACTCAATATTCTTTACTCTTTCTGCTACCTTGTCAGCATTAAACAACTCTTTGATACGTTGTTCTTTTTCCTCTTCTGTAATCTCTTCTTCATCAAACGAATCCTTGCAGGCCATATTTACACTTCTTTCTCTTCTTGGTTTTTTACTTGGTGGATACTCTGGTGATGAAGGTTCTCTTTTTTCTCCTTTAGAACACTGCCCTACAGTAGGTAACATATGAACTGAACTATGAACTACACCAACAGGAATAAATCCTTCCTTAGCTGTCCTACTTGTTAAAATAAGTTTATTTGGATTATTAGATCCTTTATCGAAAACAACACCGATAAATTTCACCTCATCACCATCTGTGAGTGTTTTATAGGTAACGCCCTCTTTATACTCTTCATTTATTTGATCATTTGCTTCCCTCAATAAAGCTTTAGCTCCTTTGCCCTGCCTTGATGTCTTAAGTTCTAATCCTATTGGAGTGTACTCCTCAGCATTTCCACCTTGAGCTACAAACTTAATACCATGAACTAGCATATCAATGCGTTCCCCTCTACCAGTTTGAAACTCAGTTAAAACTAATGCTCTAGTTTCTGGTGATTCTTGTAATTTTAGGTCGCTATAATAACTAAATACTCCATTCAATATTCCCTGGAAATGAGCTTCTTTATTAACGAGGCTCTTAAAAGGGAATATTCCTTCTCCAATTTTTTCTAATAATCTACTATATCCTCCTATTGATAAAGATTGAATATCTAATGCTCTATCGAATGTTTCTTTTAACTCATTAGGATAAGGAACTTCTTTGAAAGTACCTTGAAATCTATTATCTCCGTTGTTGTACTCTTGTAAAGAATTGTATTTTTCAGCCCAAATAGTAAGATATCTTTTAAAATCTGACTTGTATCTAGTGTCAAAATTAAGATTTAATTCAACTATTTCCCTATTCCCTATTTCTCTATTTAATCTATCAAGAGGTAGCACTTCATTTAGCATGTTCAGAACATCTTTTCTGTTAGCTTCAATAATATTTATCACATAAACCAATTTCTCTGTATTTTCTGGAATAAGCACCATTGTTACAACTGCATGGCTTGCATCAAGATTAGCCGATAGTCTTTCTCTGGCTCTTTCAGCTGCTGGACGTCTAAGCCTACGAAGATTAGGATGCACTTCAGTAGGTATATTGCCTCCATAGATAAAAATGTATTTTTTTAAACTTGTTCCTGAATCTTCACTTAATAATAACAATTGCCCTAGTAAAAACCTACTAAAATAATGATTATCTCCCTTTTCCGGTGTACCAGGAAACGTGTGATAGATACGTTCCATATTATTTTTTATTCGTTTTTTTAGCGCATTTGTGTAGATTTCTTGCGTATCCCAATCATCAGCAGACTTTAATATATCTTGAAAAAGAGGAATTACTCTCCCCTCACGGCTCGACCCTCCGATATTAGAAATAGGAGATGAACTATCAAGATTGACACCAACACATAAAATTTCGTCCGCAGTGGTTAAAACCCGCATAACATTTGGTTGGAAGCCTTGTGCATACCTCTCTGCTTGTTGCAAAGCCTTATCTGGAGTGGCATTAGGACCTGCCCCTGCTTTTAATTCAATAATAATGGGAATAGAGTTTAATGCACGATCAGGACCACGAGCTAGCAGGATAATATCTGCATAACCCCTTCCTGCAAATTGCTCTGGATAAACTCTAAGATTATACCTATAGTGGAAATTCATGAAAACGCCTACCATAAATCCATGATGTGCTGCTTCACGTGCACTATTATCATAGACTACTGATTCTACATATTCAGAATGAACGTTATTAATTTTTTCAAGAACTTTTTTTAAAGACCTGCTAACTGTTTGCGCATCAGAATCAGATAGCTTCGCTATATCACCTTCGGGATTATTCCATATTCCTTTCTCTACTTCATGAAATTCTTTACCAGCAGGGGAATCAAGTATCTCTTTAACTTCCATATTAACAAAAATTCCATCCTTTCCTTTGTAGATCTGTACTAATCTGGATTTTATTCTATCTTGAATTTCATTCTTAATATTTTGCTCAACGTTCCGATCTCTAATCTTACTCCTATCTATATTATTTCTTAATATGCTCTCCAACTCATTAACAGTAAACTGATGGCCACGCTTACCTTCTGAAATGGAAAATAAATCTATATTATTAATAGCGTCTTCAGCATTTCCAATTTGACCATTTTTGACAATAGCTACTTTTAAAGTTTTCGAGGTATCAAAACTAAAATAAATCTTTTTAATATTTAACTTTTCTGCAATCCCTGTATCCAGCAAAGTAGAAAAGCTCCCTAAGAAGAAGTGCGTAAAAAATCCTGCTTTTTCTACAGAGTGTAAATAAGATGGAACCTGATCCACAAATGACTAAAATCTCGGTTCAAAAGATTTAAAGTCCTCATCTTGCCGGCTTATACCAACTCCTTTACCTGCTTCCTCTATTAATAACTGTATTAATTCAAAATCTTGTGGTCTTCCTTTACCCATGACTTTTTTTAAACCTTTCGCAAGCTCTACATCATTATCAACATTACCTCTCTTAAGACCAAAGTTATAATGATTTCGTTTACCTGGTGCGCCAACATGAAATAACTGTATTTGAGTATTTCCATTTTCATATCGACTTTCAGTTGCACCAGAAACACTAATCCTTGCTCTGAGCATTTCACTCATTGCTTTTATTTCAGGTTCACCTCCCCAAGCATTAGGTTTCCGCATGTTCTCTAAGTAATTATCAAAATTACCTTCAACAAAATCTCTGAACTCATTTTCATGATCACGTATATAATCAACTACTCGGTTGCGAAACACATTTCTTACTAAGTTTGCAAATGTATCATCATAATTGGCAGTACTTAAATTCCTTACCAAATTCCTAATAAGATCTAAATTTTGAATTACAGCTCCTTCATTTCCAAATAGTACTTCATACCTTTGTCGAAATAGGAGAGTAGACCGGCGGAGCTTCCCCACCAGTCTCTCGCAGAACTGCACGGAAACCTCTCGACTTATACAGCTCCCATTATTTAGCCTTTTGATCCTAACCCAAGTGTCCAATGATAGAAAATACTTGGAGACCTCTTTCTCACTTTTCCTAGAAATTGCTTTGCTAGTCTTCCGTGATCACGAAGTTTCTTATATTTTGTCCTGACCCATCTTATGAGGTATCTCTCTATATTTCTGAGAGATGGATACATCTCTGATTTATAAAACCTGCCATAGTACTGAAACCAGCCTCTGACTATTGGATCTATTTTCTTCGATATTTCCTCTAGTGTGGTCCATGTAATCCGATGTATTCTCCATGACTTTATGGTTTTCTTGATCTTCTTCTTGGCTTTGTTACTAATTGCAGGTAGAAATGAGATGAAATAATTCCTCATCTTATTCTTTGCTACTCTAGGTCTAAAAGTATAACCTAGAAAATCAAAGCTTTGTTTAGGAAATTGTTCTTTTCTATCATCATCCTTACTGTACACAATCTGTGTCTTTTCAGGATGTAACTTCAATTTACACTTAGCCAATCTTTCTTCAATCATTACTTTCATAAATCCTGCCTGTCTTTTAGTTCTGCAGTGCACTATCGCATCATCTACATATCTTTCAAATGGTACTGTTGGATAATTTTGTTTCATCCACATATCAAACGCATGGTGCATAAATATGCTTGAAATGATTGGGCTTATTGAACCTCCTTGCGGAACTCCTTTATCCCTTGTTACCCTACTGCCATCTGCTTGCTGAATGGGGGCTTTCATCCACCTCTCAACATACAGTATGACCCATTTGCAGTCTGTGTGTTTCTTGATAGCCTGCAGTGCTAAATCGTGGTCCAGATTGTCGAAAAATCCAGATATATCAAGATCTACCGTCCAATCATTTTTCCAACATCTCTTCCGTGCTGTGTATACCGCATCCAGCGCAGACTTATTTGGTCTATAACCATATGAATCTTCGTGAAATTTCGGTTCTACTAACGGCTCAAGATACATTGTAGCTGCTGTTTGCGCTATTCTGTCGAATACTGAAGGCACACATAAAATTCTTTGCCCTCCTGTATCTTTTGGTATCGCAACAGCTTTTACCGGCTCTGGAAAATAACTTCCGGATGACATCCGATTCCATAATTTGTATAGATTATCCTTTAGATTTTCTTCAAACTTTGTTATCGAGACCTCATCTACACCTGCTGCACCTTTATTTTTCGATACTTGTTTATAAGCTCTCCAAATAAGTTGCTTCGGTATATCAAAAGACTTTGTTTTATTCATTAACTCCTCCCTTTCGGTTGATAAATAATTAAAACTAAATAACTTAGCCCCTTCACTCCATTTCCATTACAGAAACTTCTTCGCTACTACGAGCTAATCCGCCCCTGTTTTTCGCATCGGTACTCTCATCCTCAGAGATCAGCTCTTTGGACTTCTCCCTTTTCATCGAAACGACAGGTTCCCGTAGTTCCATGCAATAGCCTAAAATAGATTCACGCCACTTTTATGCCGGACGCCACCTACCCAGTAAACAAGCTCCCAGTAGATTCATCCCAGGTTAACGACTACCCCCTGGTTTTGACGTCGTCTCTACGCTTTCGACACTTCATCAGTGGTTCACTTGCGTTCGTCTCTCTATTTCATACATGACACATAATTGTGCCTTTTCCATAACGCTCACTACCTTAGCTCTTTACCAAAGCAGCTTATGGCTGTTTGAAGCCTGCTCTTGCAAACCGGCTCCGAGGGGCCCTCCCTCATCTACTGCACAGCTTCAACACTTTCCGTGTTTCTACGGCGCACAATCATCGTCGTTTCTGACAGGTATTAAGTAAGCCATAGTAACAGACCAAAACAAGCAACTACCATCTCCTGGAACATCGATTCTCTTAACCTGACTTCCACTTTCGGAATCAACATCAGATCTACGATAACGCTTAAGTTGAGAAAATTCTTTAGCTTGCTCTATATATTGTATTTTACCCGATGATTCGGTAATTTTTGAATTAATGCCTCCTTTTTTTAGATGATCTATTGGATACTGTATCTTGAACATAAAACCCCCTTCATTATATTAAACTCACTATATCAAGCCTAATTAATATAAGCTGTTTTTATCTATATACTAATTTATATATAATATGTGTATTATAATGCAATATCTTTTTGACGAAAACTAAACAAGCTAAAGTAGTAACAAGAAACCACCACCTGTTTTATAGAATTGCCTCATAATACCTCTTAATTACCCAACCCTAATTGCTCACATGCTTTACTTAATTTAACCTCAGTTAAGCTAGTAAGCTCTTCAGCTGTAGACTTACCGTATGATAAAAATTTATTTAATGAATCAATATCTCTTTTCTCTAATACAGATCGTATATACTCCGCTTGTCTAGAATCCATAAATTCTTTGATTTGATCAGGATTAGCCTTATCTAATATTGCCCATACCGGTTCCATGTAACTTTGATTTACCCAAGGTACTAATAAACTTTTAACAAGAAAGCAAGATCTATTAGAAACTTCTTCCTTCAGCACATAAGTACGATGGCTATCAAATCCCTCCTTTCTCCACATATGCATAAAAAGCTTTGCACCTTCACCAGCATAATATGAGCTGTTCTCTGTTTTTATATAGTGTAGCCAGACAAGATATTTATCTTCTGAAACATTACTTGGTTTCAAATAGTCAAACAATGCTTGAAATTGATCAAAGCGAAGTGCACCCTGTAGCGTGTTTAGACTACCATAATAACCATTTTCAGCTAAATCTCTTTTTAGAAGTTCTGTATATTTATCAGGATTTATTTGACTAAAACAAAATTCGAATATTTCAGGATAACTATTACAACGACTACCTGCTGCATACACTGCTGTCTTCATGAAGATCTCATCCTTTTTCTGTGAGCCCATTTCATCTTCAGGTAATGACTTTATTTTATTCCAGAAGAATTCTACTGCTTCCGCTTGTTTCAAATCTATAGCACATTTAAGTCCATATTCATATGGATGACGACCATCTAGATTTAGTTTAGAGATGTAACCGCTAACAAAATGTGACCAAAAACCTGTTAAAAGGTCGCTTGTTAAAGATTTAACTAAGTGACCATACTCCAACAGACTACTTTTACCTTGAGCTGATAATCTTTTTTTTCTTTCCTCAAATAAAGCAATAATATCTTCCTCTAAGCAGCACCTACAGGCAATTTCATAGCTAGGGTTACTAAAGGGACTGCCTGGCATTATCAGCTTTTTACCTATCACCTGCCTATCAAGTTTAACTTTATGTAAATTGTCTACTTTCTTCCAACAATCCTCATTAGATAGCACTTGTGAAAGAAAATTGTGCCTCTTTTTACCACCCCTTTTGTGCAAGTCCCAATTTGCATAACACCAGCGCTCAATTTGAAAAAGCTTAGATGCTCTATAGGGATCATCCTCTTTAATAGACGAAAACAAAACTTTTGGAATATCTGAACGCAGCATAATTACCCCTCTATGAATGGAAAAACATGGAAACTGTTACGTCTAACATACACTATAGTAACTTGATACCATTTCGAGTAAGATATCCCTTTTCTAAGTTTTGTCAATCCTCAATTTGAAAAATTTTTTTAGACTTGAATAACTCTCAACAAAAGCCTCTTAATATGAGAGATACATGACGTTTTGTTTATTTTAAATTCTGTTTTTTATAAGTCTACCTTAGTTATTATTCTAAAATAAACTAGTATTAATTTAGCAGAATGTATTATTAAGATCTTAAGTAAGATAACCATTTCCAGAACTCAAAACCAGCTAATGAGAGAAGAGTTTGTTTTGGGATGGGTTGGTCTACCATGTGTAACATACGAACTTTTTTATATATTAATTTTGCTATACGCTAAAACTATCCATATTAGCCTACTTCAGCTAAATTTACATATGAACCAATTTGTCTAAATTTGTTGTAAAGATTTCAAGCTTCTATTTTCACAATCCTGCTTTTATTTGAGCTGCTCTCACAAAGGTAGGCACTTTTCTTGCGTCTTTTAAAAGAGTAAATGATCAAATTTGTTGTAACGCTATAGAATCCAGTATTTTCTGCAAACTATAATATAGTTCAGTTAATATATTAGTAAAGTTGACAATTGTTAAAATATTAATTAGAATATTAATTAAGTAATATTAACAAGGTAAAAATGAATTTCATTCAGTATACTAGAGGCAACAGATTACGTTTGTATGATCAAGAAGTAGATATCAATAAATTGATAAGCTTTTTGCAAAAGAACAAAAATATTACAGAACTTTCTCTCATTCATTGTAATATTGGTAACGAAGGAGCAAAAGCTTTAGCTAATCTTACAAACCTTACTGAACTTGATTTACATCGCAATAATATTGGTAACGAAGGAGCAAAAGCTTTAGCTAATCTTACAAACCTTACTAAACTTGATTTGTGGTTTAATGATATTGGTAAAGAAGGAGCAAAAGCTTTAGCTAATCTTACAAACCTTACTAAACTTAATTTGGCGGATAATAATATTGGTAACGAAGGAGCAAAAGCTTTAGCTAATCTTACAAAGCTTACTCAACTTGATTTAAGTTACAATAATATTGGTGCAGAAGGAGTAGAAGCTTTAGCTAATGGTAATCTTACAAAGCTTACTCGACTTTATTTAAATGACAATAATATTGATGCAAAAGGAGCAAAAGCTTTAGCCGAATCTGAGAAATACTGCGAATTCATAGATAAAATTACTCAGATAGAAGGTAATAACGAACCTATGGGTTTTTGTAAACGTCTGAAAAAATCATGGTCTCAAGCAAGAGTAAAATCTAAGAGTAATGTTCGCAAGCTAGATGAAAGCACTATAAGGAGTTTGTTTTTTGATCTTGCACAACACGGTTATAAAGGGGGAATAGAGGTTTTGCTCGATGACTATGATAAATATCCTTTTCTAATTAATTCAAGAAATGAGCAAGGACACACACTATCTCATTTCTATAATCACGACCCTGGAATGCAAAGGTTTTTCTTTGAACGTGGTATGATACCTAAACAAAGACCTGAACAAAAAAGAGATGACTTGCGCAATGACTTGAGCATTGTACAAGACCGTCAATCTGTCCATGCAAGTCCAGCAGTTAAAAAAACAAACTTTCTTGCTAAAAAACTGGTTGAATCGACGAAAGCAGATGAAGAACAGTTAAAGCAAGCAGCGACTTCTTACGTAGAAAGTATAGAACTACTTAAACAATATCAGAATGATCCAATAAGACTAAATCTTCTTAGTGTAAATGACAAAGAAAAAAGCAGTGTGATGGAGAAAGCATTAGGTGATAATCCTGTGCCGAATGATAAAGATTTTATTGGGGATATTATTGATAAAGTTAAGGAAGCACTAAAAAAGAAGTATTTAAAAAAGAACTCCCACGATGAATATGACCAAGGATATCCTACACAAGGATTACAATATGATTATACAAAAGATGATGTAAAAATTACTATACCTGAATCTATAGGCCGTATAAAACTACTTATTGATAATTTTTCCATTCCATTGAAAGAAAAAAAAGAATTGCTAGTTACTCTCATGGCACAAAACCAAGATTTAGTAATGAGCAAACTCTCTGCAGTAAAAAGAGAACTTGGAGATTTCGATACAGAACAACTTGATAAAACGAAACTACATACATTGTTAAATGATATAGACGACAATAAAAAAGTAGATGTGTTATTTAAAGAAATCAGTGATCTAGATATAGAAAAGATCTGGAGAGAGCAAAAAGAGTTCATTCTTCTAAGACAAATATATATAGCGTCAACAACATATGGTAAAGGTAGCAGTGCCTGCATTCAAGGCACATGGACCCAAATTATTAATAGTATAGACGAAATTAGCTCTGAGATCTTGGAACAATATGATCATTATTTAGAAGAAGAACTAAAGCTAGAAGAACAGAAAAATGCTATTACAGAAGAGAACATTAAACCATTTCTGGAAGATGTGGCCAACAGATTAATTCAATATGTTAAGGATAACCCAGAGTTGAAAGAGGTTTTGCAAGATCACTTATTATACTTAAAACATATAGATGTTGATCATCCTGAGAAAGTTACGTTTGAACAGCAAAAAATTTTAGCAGAGATAAATAAATATTTTTATGAAAATATTAAAGAGGCTTTACCGAATTACGATAGAAATATACCAAATAATGATGAATACAAACTTATCATCGAGAAACTGCCAGAGATAAAAGTAATGCAAGATTTTGCACAAGATCCATCTAATCAGCAGGAGAATACCATAAGAGAAACGGAAGCTCAAATTGATGAGAATAGTGAGGATAAGTTTTTTGATGCAGAAAATTATAATAAAAGTCGTGCAACTATTAGAGAAAGCGACACAGATGAAGAATTTAAAGATGTTAATGAGTCAATTTTTCTAGAGGAAAATAATACACAATTAGTTCCAGAAAGATTACACTCAGAAACTTCAGTTGTAGCAACAGATCAAACAAATGGTATTCAAAATAATAATCAACAGCCAGGTAATTTAAATAATGATGATTCACGAAGTAAAGAAAAAAATAAACGGCCTACTGTATGTGCTTTCACATTAGCAATAGCTGGAATTGTTTCAGGGATAGCTATTGCAGTTTACTCAGGAATGTTAGCGGTAGGAATAGCAGTTGGAGTTTGTTGTCTAATTGCTGCTGCAGTCATATACTGTTGTAATAGTCCTTCAAATTTACTTAAAGATAGCAATGTTGAAATTGTAGTGAATCAAATAACAGTGGAATGATTATAACTCAAGGTAAGGAGAAATATCAGGAAGGTTGGCTTTGTTACCTATGAAAGGTTACCTTCCTGAAAATGTTATTTTTTTGCAATCAATTTATCCAATTTAGTGGGAGTGTTAAATTTACTAATCTTTCCATAAGCGAGGTTAAAGAATTGTAGAAACTTTAATTATTTATAGGTTCTTCTAAAGAAATTATCTTATTTTTTATTGGCAGACAGCTTGCTTAAACCCGTAAAATTTCTCCATCTGCTCACTCCATAACATCGGTATTTCTCTTTTGAGCTTTCTCCATAACACAAGAAAAACTAACCTCTTTTTTAGCGAATGTCAGGCTAATTTTTCTTTCAACTTTTACTATAAAATGCTTTCTTCTACTTGAATATACCTCAAGATGTTCTGTGTATCTTCTACAAAGTTATTCTTAATGTTTGCTAACTCTTCTTCTTTCTCGGATAACTTACTCTCTATTATTCTATTAAAACAATCAAAATCTCTGCATTTCAATTTTAATCTCATATCTTCATTTTCATAAAAGCTTTTTATAACATCATAATATTCTCTAGTTTCATCGGTCTCTGGCTGTTGTTTCTCTTTAAATATTGCTTTTAATTTTGAATCTATATCTAACTCTTTTCTTATTTCTTCAATTGCTGCTTTATGATACCCTTCATAATCTTTAAGTTTCTCTAATATCCTACATTCTGCTGTCTCCTTTAATGTTTTAAGTAGATCTTTAGCATGAGATTTTTCCGTTTTTTGCTTCCATTCATCATACGTATATTTACCACGTTGTGTATCTTGACACTCGCCTCCTACATTAAATAGTTCTTCATTACAGATTGTATCACCCTGATAAAAGTAATCGCTTATATTAATTTTATTATTGCCAGTTATGGTTTGTTCAATTGCTTTTTTGTTGTTTACAATTTCTTCTCTGTACCTAGAAATGCAATTTGATAATTCTTTTTTGCAATCTGTAGTCATAAGCTGTTTCCTTTAATAAAATAATTAATATTTTATTACTATTTTGGTTATAACTAAGATAGTAATGAGAAGTTCAGTGTCTACAAAGTTTGTTTAAACTATTTTCAAAATGGGTAGAATGTAATTTTAGGTTAATAAAATGAATTACGATGTAATCATTTCAGGTAGTGGGCTAATTGGTCTTATTACTGCTATTGGCCTGAGTAATGACTCTGTATCTGTAGCCGTAATTGAGAAAAATAGTTTACCACGTGCAGTTGATGATAATCGAGCATTTGCTATTTCTCAAGGATTAAAAAAAATACTAGAAAAATTAGGGATTTGGCGGCTCTTAGAAGGCGAAGCTGAACCAATACTTGATATATGCATATTAGATGGAGATAGTCCATTTACTGTGCATTATGACCATAAAATGGTTGGTGAAGAGCCAATGGGCTACGTAATCAAGAGCGCTATTATATGGAATGCAATCAATAACAATTTTTTGCATAAACTCAATATATATTCTCCACGTTCCTATAAGACAATCTCTTGTGACGAAGGATACATGGAAGTTACTCTTGATAATGATCAAAAATTGATATCATCACTATTTATCTGCGCTGAAGGTAAAAACTCTAAGTTGCCAGAGTTGTTTTCTATACCAATGATAAAATTTGATTATAAACAAAATAGCATGGTATTTAATGTAAAACATGAACTACATCACCAAAACTTAGCTGTAGAGCGGTTTTTTCCTGGTGGTCCATTTGCAATTTTGCCAATGAAAGGTGGCTATACTTCTTCAATAGTTTGGACAGAAAAATGCGAAATTTCAAAAATGCTGATGAGCTTATCTGAAGAGGAGTTTATCATAGAACTCAAAAAAAGATTTGGTTCTTATTTGGGAGAAATTGAATTAGAGGGTGAAAGAAAATCTTACCCTTTGAGTTTTACTTTTGCGAGAAAGCTTCATAAAAGCAGAATTTTGCTTATTGGCGATGCAGCACATTCAATCCATCCAGTTGCAGGTCAAGGACTTAACCTTGGAATGAGAGATGTAGAGAGTGTTATTAGACAAATAACTGCTGCAAAATCCTCTGGCATTGATGTTGGCAGTAATTATCTATTGAAGAAAATTTCACGTGATAGATACTTTGATAATTTTACTATGGCACTTGCAACTGATGGACTAAATAGAATATTTTCCAACAGAATACTTTGCGTTAAAGTTCTGAGCAATCTTGGTTTAATGGTAGTTGAAAATTCAGATTTTCTTAAAAAAAGCTTCGTTCGACATGCTATGGGGTTGGTTCTGTCGCATTTGTAGGGAAGTAGAAAGAAGAATGATATAATTGTCTAAAAAAAAAGCAAAGATGTTTCGTATCAATCAAAAATTGTTGCCATATTTCAAAGGATTTAGCTTTTCAGAGGATGTTATCTGTATACATGAAATGTCGATTCTCTTTGAGCTATCGAGATTTGGAAGAAATGATGAGTATAAGGGGAGCAAAATGCTACGTCACAAAGGTGGGTTATCACCACTGATAGATGAGGCAGTAAGGAAAAGAAAGAAGCAGGTTGGTAGTAGTTGGAGAGACTTACATTAAATTAAACGGTAAATGGGTTTATTTATATACTGTAGACTTGTGTGTTAGTAGAGACAAGTCTGCAGCACTTGCATTCTTTCGTAAAGCCTTCAGGAGTACCTATCTTCCTGAGAAAATTGTAATTGATAAAAGCGGCAGTAATACTGCTGCTCTTGATGATTTGAATGCAGAAATTTCTGAAGATTACAGTTCTTCAAATAAAATATCTAAATAATATTGTTGATAGATTTATCAAAAAACTAATAAAGCCAATGCTTGGGTTTAAAAGCTTCCATTCCGCAAAGATTACCATCACAGGCATAGAAAATATTCGTATGATTCAAAAAAGACAAATTATTAAAATAATGTTTCTACTTTTGAGAATTTTGCTATGTTAATGGCTTCATAACTCCTATAATCTCAGCTTTTTTCCTATGGTTTATAGATGCGACAGAACCTTTTTTATACGTTAGCTACAGTTAAAACATAATTGACTTTGCCTAGTTAATATTTCAAATTATAAAAAAGGCAAATAATTCTATGATATTGCAGGGCAAAAAAGGGTTAATAACCGGAATAATAAATAAGAGGTCAATAGCATATGGTATAGCACAGACCCTCTCAGAACATGGAGCTGAGCTTGCAATCACTTATCAAAATGAAACAATAAAAGAGAAATTATTACCAATAGCAAGTGAATTAAATGTAGAGTTAATATTGCACTGTAATGTTTCAAATGAGGAAACTATAGATAATGCTTTTAAGGAAATAAAGGAGAAGTGGGGTGCTATTGATTTTTTGGTACATGCAATAGCATTCTCCGATAAAAATGAGCTAAATGGTAAATATGTCAATACTTCACTAAACAACTTTATTAATGCAATGCATATATCGTGCTATTCTTTTACTGCTTTAGCGCAAAGAGCGGAAAAAATGATGTTAAATGGCGGTAGTTTACTTACTTTATCTTACTATGGTGCTGAAAAAGTTATGCCAAATTATAATGTGATGGGTTTATGTAAAGCAGCACTTGAAGCAAGTGTAAAATATATAGCATGTGATCTCGGACCACAGAACATCAGAGTAAATGCAATTTCTGCTGGTCCAATCAGAACTTTGGCATCTTCTGGAATAAGTGACTTTCACTCCATATCGGAATGGAATAGAAGTAATTCTCCACTTAGACGTAATGTTACAATAGAAGATGTTGGCAAGGCAGCACTATACTTATTAAGCGACCTGAGTAGTGGTACAACTGGAGAAATTTTACATGTTGATTCAGGGTATAATGTTGTGGGAATGAAGATAGTAGACTAATACAGTACTGCAGATGCATGTGAAGCCTGTGTTTTTTTGTTATCCGAGTAATTGACATTGGAGCCCAGTGTCAGCTACTCGAATGACAACATTTTTTAATTAAATCTCGCACATTAACCATAGAGTTATTATTTTATAAGTATTTGTTGCTGCTGATCTTCTATTTTTACTTCCTCCATTTGGGTTAAGAGATTGTGCGTGAGGGTTGCTCTTGAAGTTGCCTTGCAAGGAAAAAGTCTTTTTCCTCCCGATCTTGGAGTTGCTTTGCAAGCAAGAAATCCTATTGTTCTTGTGTTTGTTTTGCTAAGACTTTATTCTTATTAAGCAGTGGTTAAAAATGAGCATGGCTTTTATTATAGAATGCCCCCCTATAGAAGTATATAGACTATGAAGACTTATCTTACAGGTTGTGGTACTTGTTGTTGATAAAATGTTTTTTCTACACGTGCTTCTTCCACACTGCACCTTCTTGATAAGACTGGCTCCTCAAGGCATTTTATACGTTGTTGTACATCATTAATGCACTGCCCTATAACATCACCAATTTTTCCATTAGCATTTCCTGCCAATAACTCATCAAACTCCCTCTCAATCTCTACTCTCTCAGAGATATCCTTTGAAAGATCACAATATTCCAAAATTTCATCTATCTGAAGTTGTTTTGCTAATAGAAAGTCTTCTTGCTCCTGCTGCTGTTTTATTAACTCTTGAGTTACAATTTTAGCCCTAGAGTAATGATTTCCTTCAAGATATATTGTTTCTCTCTCTTTACTACCCCATAACTCGTCATTTAATTTATAACTCTCACGATTAAACATCTGATTTAGTTGATCATTGTTTATCATTTCAGGATTTGGTTCAAACTTTTGTTGTTTCTCTCTGCCGCTAACTTTACAATGGACATTAATTTCAATGTTAGCTAAAGAAGCTAATAATTGAATTTCTTCAATAAAAGGAAAATAACTTTTACTTTCTATTGCTTCTAGATAGGATTGATAGAGTTCAGGTTTGTCAAGAAATGAGCGTGTAATAAAATCACTGTTATATTCGGCATTATAGTCACTCTCACCAATGCCATCAAGAGCCTCTGCATATTCACTTAGATTAAGCACAGCTTGATTATGCGATATATTAAATTTGCTAACAGCTCTACTTACCAACCTCTTCACATTACCTTCAGCATTTTCAATTTTCCTATTTGTTTGCTTAACCAGACCCTTTATTTTATCAGACTTGCCAGTTAAATCCCCTGGCTTATTAAAAAACATATTAAAAACCTTTTCTAGCTGATCCTTTAAAGGAGCTGGCATACTTGGATCATCTAAAGACGTAAATCGACTTAAAAATTTGTGCCATTCCATTCTCATATCTTGCGCTCTTTCAGCTTTATATGTACCAGAACTGTTATCACCAAACACTGCATGAAAAAAGCAATTGCCATCACCTGCAGTATCATATTTAACTACTTGGTTATTAGAAGGTTCTTTTTCTACATTACTCTCTGAAGTCTTGCGTCCTTTAGCATTTTCAATACTGTCAAAACCATTTGGTAATTTCCGTTTTCTAAGCCCAACCATAATTTCTACCTTAATTCAAGCTATATGTTATTATATTAACTAACTTATTAATAAGTAACTAATTAGGTATAGCAAAAATTTTTTAATTATGCAATAATTAAGGCTTTAAATAGCAAATATGAGCTTTAACTGTGGTATAGTTGGACTGCCAAATATAGGAAAATCAACTTTATTTAATGCACTTACAGAGTCAAGTGCAGCTGAAGCTGCAAATTATCCTTTTTGCACAATCGAGCCAAATGTTGGCAAAGTGCCAATACGAGATCAGCGTTTGAAACAAATTGCCGCGATTGCTCACTCAGGGAAAATAATCTACAATCAACTGGAAGTCGTCGATATTGCCGGCTTGGTTAAGGGTGCGAGCAAGGGTGAAGGACTAGGAAATAAATTTTTGAGTCATATCAGAGAAGTTGATGCCATTGTTCATCTGCTCAGGTGCTTTACGGATGACGATATCAGCCATGTAAACAGTAAAATAGATCCAATATCAGATGCTGAAATAGTGGAAATGGAGTTAATTCTAGCTGATATTGATAGCATAGAAAAAAGGCTTCCTCAATTGGAAAAGAAAGCAAAGCAAGGTGATAAAGAGCTAAAGAGACAACTTGAATTAATGCAAGAGGTATTAGCTACTTTAAAATTAGGTAAACCGGCAAGAAGCTTGGAGAATATCGATGAAGATGAGATGAAGTTGCTTCAATTGCTAACAACAAAGCCTGTTATGTATGTATGCAATGTTGAAGATACGAATATCATAACTGGTAATGAACTATCTAAAAGGGTGAAAAAAATGGCGGAAGAAAATAAAAGCAAATTTTATTGTATTTCAGCGAAACTTGAAGCAGATATTGCAAATCTTGATAGTGAAGAGGAAAAACAGAATTTTTTATCAGAATTTGGCTTACAAGAATCAGGACTTGATGGAGTAGCACGTATTATGTATGAAGTGCTAAGTATGATAACTTTTTTTACTGTGGGCCCCAAAGAAGCACGTGCATGGCCAATAAAGATAGGATCAACAGCTGACAAAGCAGCAGGTGTAATTCACACTGATTTTGAAAAGGGCTTTATAAAAGCAGAAACGATAAGCTTTGCAGATTATATAAAATATGGAAGCGAATCAGCTTGCAAAGATGCAGGGAAGATTCGCTTCGAAGGCAGAGACTATATAGTGCAAGATGGTGATATAATGCACTTTAGGTTTAATGTGTAGTATACATCTAACTACCAAAGTACCCGGGAGTCTAGCCTTTCTTTATGGCTTCCTCTTCGCTGATCTTATCTAGTTCCACGCCATGGAGAATGGAGCTAGGTGTTGTAACAACTTCTTTTCCCTGTGGTTGTATATTCTTCTCTTCCTCACATAATACGTTCTCCAGACATTCTTCTAAAAATTCATATAAAGCTTGATTTTCTATAAGCATATCCTTATTTTGCTTAGCTAATTCTAAAATTTCCCTTACTTGAACATCTTTACCATTAATAGTTACCTGACCAATCTCAATATTACTAGAATTTGCATTTAAACTAATAAAGCAGTCAACAAATTCACCTTTTTCATTTTTTGCACTCCACTTAATTTCCATGTTGCATATTGCATCTTCTTCAAAGCAGTAATTTCTTTTTCCATTATCATTCTTCTCAACCGTTGCTATTCTTTTATCGTTACTGTATATTTCTACTATCTTTACCTCATTTTTATTTCTTTCCATCCCTTCAATTTTGTCAGTGAAAAGACGGCTGATTTCTAAGCTACACCCAGGCTTAGAAATATTAATACTAATAAGCTACACCCAGGCTTAGAAATATTAATACTAAGATGATCATAATGATTAAGAGAACGTTTTGCATATGCGCATGGCACATAACATCCATCAAAAAAGGCACCTGCACTATCAGTTTTGAGAAATTCCTGTCCGTTACTCATCCCTTCTTCGACTCGAAGAAGATATCTACCCAACCTCTTTTTAAAATTCTTTCGCTTGTCTTCAGGAATAGACTTTTCATTCAATATACTTATTATTTCTTTTTGCTTACTTAATACCACATAATTAAAAAGGAAAATGTTCTTATTCCATCGATAATAATTCGCTATTTTGTCAAATGGATCTGCAGGCCAGCCTTTATTATAATTTACGTTATCCTTATCATCTTTACACAAATTATCCTTAAGGCCAAAATTCAATTTTCTAAAATCTGATAATACTTCTTCTACCCTATCTTCAAAAAATTGAAGTTTATTTTGAAATTCTTTCCCATAATTCATTTTCTCATTTATTTTAAGAAGATATTCACTAAATTTCTTCCTAAAATTTTCTTGATCTTTGTGGGCAAGCCTCTGATCTAATATATTGATTATTTCTTTTCGCTTATTCAATATTACGTAGTCAAAAAGGCCACTCTTTTCCTTATTTTCATAATCTTCTGCTATTTTTTGAAAACACTCATTACTGTTCTTAAAATCCAATTTTTCGAAGTCTTGGAGCACGCTTTTTACATCATCCTCACTAAATTGAAGATTTGTTTGAAGAAATAGGTTAGTTGTATTCTTTCCGCTTTGATTATCAGGTAAAACACATTGAGAATCTCTTTGAGTGGATGAGATATCTAAACTTTCTTTGCTTTTTAAAGAAGAATTATTATTTTTTTCAGGCGGTGAGTTTTTCTCCTCACTACTGAAAATATTAAAAAAATTAAAAATGCCACCAATCATTTCACACCTCTTATACGGAAATAAGCTTAATTATAACTTAATGCCAAATGTTATAAAGCTAAAATTAATATGTAAACTCATTTTTTTACAAGACAGCTACAGGTAGCTTCTACAAAATTATATAATTAGTATATAATAAATGTTCAAGATATTGATTTCGTTTGTATTTTTACTACCTTACCAGGTAATATTATTAATGAACGGGTCAAGCAGATATCTCGATTAAGTTTTACTCCATCCACAAGTTCTCCATTTGTTACTCCAGTTGCAATAAACACTGATTCACCCTTTGCCATATCTTTTATGGTGTAGATTTTTTCTGGGTCCGTGATATTCAAAATTTTTGCTCTTTCTCTTAACTGATCGGTGTCAAATATCAATCTTCCTTCCATCTGTCCACCGATTGAGCTTAGTGCTGCAGCTGCAAGCACTCCCTCTGGTGCTCCTCCTATGCCGATATACATATCGTGGTTGCCATTTATTAGTGAAACTACGGCTGCAACATCACCATCATCTATTAGTTTAACTTTTACTCCCAATCTCCTGATTTTCAATATTAATTCATCATGCCTTTCACGTTTAAGTACAGTTACTATAAGATCACTTGCTTTACATCCTTTTGCCTTGGCTAAATTGTCCAGATTCTTCTCAATCCTATTTTTTAGTGAGACTACACCCTCTGGGAGATTTTTTCCCACTGCTATCTTTTCCATATAAACATCAGGTGCATGTAAAAAATTACCTTTTTTTGTTGCAGCAAGAACAGACATTGCCCCTTGTTTATAATGAGCGCAAATCGTAGTGCCCTCAAGTGGATCAACAGCGATGTCAATCTCAGGGCCACTTCCTGTGCCAACTTTTTCTCCGATATATAGCATCGGTGCTTCGTCCCTCTCCCCTTCCCCAATCACAATTGTACCATTTATTTCCATTGAGTTTAGCACCGTACGCATTGCATCAACTGCAACCTGATCGGCCTTTTTTTCATTACCAAGGCCTGCCAATTTATATGCAGCAAGTGCTGCAGCTTCGGTTACTTTCACTAACTTATAAGCTAAATCTTCCATCATTTGCTCGAGAATAATAAATCAATATATATCATGCCATTTGATACTGCAAGATTCCTTGACTGACTTTGATAAAGTTGGTATAATAGAGCATTGTAATAGTAGGTTTAATTATGTTGTACAGTCAGGAAGAAATCAAGGAATTGTGTCTAGATGCAGATAGGTTTTTAATTAATGATAATAGGTACAACAATAAAATCACCCTTGAAAGCTTGCAAAATAGGTTAAGAAGAAAGACTAAATTTAAAGACATTGATTTGCAAAGTAAATGCGAAGGGAACAATTCATTAGGAGACTTACTTCTAAAACTTGCAGATGAAAATGACAACCTAAGTGTTAGAGAATTTTTCCTTGAAAACGGATTCAAGCTTCCTGAGCAAGAACAAGTAACTGCTGATGAAAACAAGGAAAAGGAAGAGCAAAATACACCTAATTTAGAAGAAGATAGAGCAGAACTTAGCAACAAAAATGAAGATGATCAATTTTCTACTTCATACAACAAGATAAAGAAAATTGTAGCTAGCAACCCTAATATAACTGCTGAGGAGTTTTGTAATGAGCTTAAAAAAGAGAAAATAGATATAAAAATAACAAACCAAGATGGTTGGACTTTGCTTTATTATGCTGTCCGTTCAGAAGGACCTGGTATTATCGACGATCGCATTATATTCCTAAAGATTGTTGAGTTACTCACAAATTTAAACATCGGAATCGATTTTAAAGATACTGCTTCCAAAACTGTGTTGGGTACAGCTGCAATAAATAAACAAGCTGATGTTATAAAGATACTCTTGGATAGTGGTAAATTTAATGAAGAAGAAAAATTTAACGCTCTGCGTCTTGCTATTATCCAAGGTAATGTTCAAGAAGTTAAAGCATTTTTAGGTTATGTAAATGCTGAAAGCAGACAAGCAGCTTTAGAGTGTGCTATGAATAATACACAAAATAATACACAAGAAGAAATTACTCAGGTACTTTTAAACTTTATTACACCAGAAACACCCAATGTAAAAGAAAATAGAGCAAAACCTTGCAGCAGTAATGGAAATATTGGTAATAGATCTGTAGCAACAGCGCCTCCAGTTAGTACTAACGGTAATAATAACAAAAATGAAACGCCTGTATCAACAAGGGCTGACCCAACTGTCACACCAAATAATGATAAGAGAGCTAACGGCTTTGTAGAGGCTCAATTTTCTCCACCACATGAAAAAGAAACTAAATACAAAGAAAGCAAAGAAAGTTTCTACACCTCATTAAGGAGTGATGTTATTGGAGTTGTTATTACAGGATTGTTTGTTGCTACTGCTGTGATAGTTCCATCTGTAGCTGGTGCAGTAATTTGTGGTGTTGTAGCTGTCTTGGTTACAATAGTAACTGGATTACATGTAAAAAATTCTACATTGCCAAGTTATAGAGAGATGAAAGAAAATAAGGTTGAGTCTGCAAAATCAATCGAAAACGTTGTAGGTTAAAACTCTAGCTTTTAGAGCAATGTTGCAAATTTGTATTAGTTTCTTTCATTTTATTAAGATTAAGTGGGACTAGTGCGATTCGAACGCACGGCCTTCGGATTAGGAATCCAACGCTCTATCCTACTGAGCTATAGTCCCATGTCTTCTGCTATTTATGCAAAATTATAGCAAAAAGTCTCGCATTTTTCTAGGCACCCTGTACAATTAATTCACAATAATAAAAAATATTTCTGTATTTCTTGAATGTAATACTGTTATATTTAATAATACGATTCCAATTGAAAGATTAATGCTAGTTAACAATATTAGTTACTTTTATAGTAATCAAGATGGCTTTGCTTTAAGCAACATCAACATTCAAGTGAAGAAAGGAAGTGTTGCCTGTTTACTAGGTCATTCTGGCTGTGGCAAGTCAACAATTCTAAAATTAATCGCAGGAATAGAAAATCCAAAATCTGGAACCATTGTTATAAATGATAAATTAGTTGCAAGTAACAAAGTGTCAATTGCTATAGAGCGTAGAAATATCGGATTGATTTTTCAGCATTCTGCATTATTTCCTCATAAAACAGTAATAGAAAATATAACTTTTGCTATTTGCAGTACTTCTAAAAAAGAAAAATACCTTACTGCATTGGAAATCTTAAAGCTATTTAATATAGAAAAATATGAAAACATGTACCCTCATGCTTTATCAGGAGGACAGCAACAATTAGTTGCAATAGCAAGAGTAATGGCGCAAAATCCTGATGTTGTTTTGCTCGATGAACCATTTTCTAATTTAGATATACTGCTCAAATATCGAATAAGGCACCATATATTGTCACTTTTTAGAAGCAAAAATATTCCTGTACTCATGGTAACTCATGATCCGCAAGAAGCGTTGAAAGTTGCAGATTTTATTTACGTGATGAAAAATGGTAAAATTATTCAATCAGGAGTTCCTAGCTACATATACCACAGACCTAAAGATGATACGTTAGCAAAATTTTTTAGTGAGCTTCCTTTTACTCTACAGCTAAACTAAACTTAATGTTAGGCTAAAACTATTATAAGATAATTAAAAACTCTTGATTTATAATTCAATAAAAGTGATATAATTTATGTATCACTTGGCTTCAGTCAAGTTTTAATACCTAAAAGTTAATATTTTCAACGGAGGTACAAATGAGTTTAGGTCCATGGCAGCTGTTTCTAGTCTTAATAATAATCTTAGTTCTGTTTGGTGCAGGTAGGTTACCACAAGTTATGGGTGATTTAGGCAAAGGCATTAAAAACCTTAAACAAGAACTTAAGGATTCAGAGAAACTATCATCTAATGAACCAGATCGTTAGCTTCCTTATGTTTCGTGACACGCACTAAAGTGCGTGTCATTTGTTTAAACAAGGCTAAAGAATTGAAGAGGTATGATTGAAGTACAGTAATAATTATGTTAGTTAGAATGTTATTAAAGGTTAATCGTGGAAGAAAGTGAGAAATTGACTGAAGATAAAAAATTGGCCTCTGATATTCTAAAAGAGGTTGCAGATACCAATAACAACGATAGTGATAAAGTAACATTGTTCGACATCAAAACAGCTTTACATGAGCGCGGTTTTGGTATTTTAATAATCATCTTCTCTTTACCGCTATCAGTACCTATACCTGTTCCACCTGGCTATACAACCATTCTTTCTATACCTTTAATCTTATTTTCACTGCAGCTTCTATTTGGGTTTGATTCTCCTTGGATGCCTAATTGGCTAGAAAGGAAATCTTTTCAACGTTCAACATTAGCTCTCGTGGTAGAGAAAACTTCACCTATATTAAAAAAAATAGAAAAGTTCATGAAACCAAGAATGTCTTTTATTTTTCTTGGTCCGGGTGAAAAGATTCTAGCTTTTATGATGTTGCTTTGTGCAATAATAATAGCTCTTCCATTACCTTTTACTCACTTCCTTCCTGCAATTGGTATAACTCTTATTTCACTCGGCATTATGGGTAAAGATGGATTTTTATCTACGTTAGGAGTGTTAGTTTCATTCTGTGCGTTATTGGTTACCCTTATTGTAATAGTTAAAGGACCAAAACTTATAGCCGGAACACTTTCTCTTCTTAAAAGCCTTATAACTTAAAAGCTTTACAACACTTTAATAAAAGAATGAAGTACAGCATGAAATGAATAATCGATATTGAAATATAGCAATAACTATGTTAGTTAGAAGTTATATTGTTATTAAAGGGTAACTGTGGAAAAAAGTGTGAAATTGACTGAAGATAAAAAATTGGCCTCTGATATTCTAAAAGAGGTTGCAGATACTAATAATAACGATAATGATAAAGTAACATTATTTGATATTAAAACAGCTTTACATGAGCGTGGTTTTGGTATTTTAATAATCATCTTCTCTTTACCGCTATCAGTACCTATACCTGTTCCACCTGGCTATACAACCATTCTTTCTATACCTTTAATCTTATTTTCACTGCAGCTTCTATTTGGGTTTGATTCTCCTTGGATGCCTAATTGGCTAGAAAGGAAATCTTTTCAACGTTCAACACTAGCTCTCGTGGTAGAGAAAACTTCACCTACATTAAAAAAAATAGAAAAGTTCATGAAACCAAGAATGTCTTTCATTTTTCGTGGTCCTGGTGAAAATATTTTAGCATTTATAATGCTGCTTTGTGCATTATCGATAGCAATCCCACTTCCTTTAACTAACTTCATTCCTGCAATTGGTACAACTCTCATTTCACTGGGTATCATGAGCAAAGATGGATTTCTCTCTATAATGGGAGTATTAGTATCATTGTGTGGGTTATTACTTACTCTTGTCGTAATAGTTAAAGGACCACAGCTTATATTTGGAGCATTTTCTTTTCTAAAAAGCTTTGTATATGGTTAAGCTTTACAACACTTTAACAAAAAAAAAAGAGCCCTTTACACCGATCGATAAAGATCATATAAAAATGTACGTTTGTGGGCCAACAGTATATGATACAGCACATATAGGTAATGCACGTTCTATTGTTGTTTACGATGTATTATTTCGACTGCTTAAATTTTGTTATGGAAAAGTTACTTATGTGCGTAATATAACCGACATCGATGACAAGATAATCAATGCAGCAAATGAGAAAAATAGTAATATAGAAAGCATTAGCAAATATTACACTAAAACTTTTCATGAAGACATGGAAAGCATAAATTGTGCAGAACCAACATATGAACCAAAAGCAACGGAAAACATAGATAACATTATCAAGTTAATTGAGTCTTTGCTGCAAGCTGGTCATGCTTATGAATCCAATAAACATGTATATTTTAGTGTAGAATCTTACCCTGAATACGGCGTTTTATCAGGAAAAAAAATTGATGAATTAAACTACGGTAGTAGAGTTGAAGTTGGTGAAAATAAAAAACACCCAGGAGACTTCGTACTTTGGAAACCTGCAAACGAAACTGACTATAAACTTTCAAGTCACTGGAATAGTCCATGGGGAGAGGGAAGACCAGGGTGGCATATAGAATGTTCAGCAATGTCATATGCTTACCTTGGCAAAGATTTTGACATTCACGGTGGGGGTATAGACTTGCAATTTCCTCATCATGAGAATGAAATTGCACAGAGTAAATCTGCATTTGCTGAGTCAACGTTTGCAAAATATTGGGTACACAACGGGTTTCTTACAGTAAATGAAGAGAAAATGAGCAAATCCTTATTTAATATAGTCAAAGTAAGGGATTTGTTAGATAGTGGAATAAAGGGTGAAGTAATACGTTATGCGCTGCTTAAAACTCACTACAGAAAACCACTTGATTGGACAGAAAATGTTATCTCTGAGTCGCAAGAAACTTTAAACAAGTTTTATCGGTTATTACGTAGTACATGTATTGAGGAAAGTGATGCAGAAGTCTCTAAAGATTTTATAGAGGCTTTGAAAAACGATTTAAACATTCCTGAAGCTGTAGCCATATTGCATGAAATGGCTACAGAAATCAATAAGACAAGTAATGAATGTGAGAGGCTCAAATTAACTAAGAAGTTTGTTAAAAGCGCAAGGTTCATTGGTATTCTTGAGTCAAGTTATCAAGAGTGGTTTGCAAGTGGTGTGAGTCATCAAGAAATAGAAAGGTTGATAGACTTAAGAAAAGTAGCAAAACAAAATAAAGATTATGATACTGCAGACAAAATAAGAGAGCAATTGAAACAAATGGGGGTTACAATTTCTGACAACGAAGATGGTACAACAACTTGGTATGGAAAATTATCTCCTATTGTTTATAGATAGCCTAGTATCATCGCTTATCTTACCCATACATCAAGGTTTTGTACTTTACACTATGTTATGCTTTAGGTCAAACTACGATCAACTACTTATATTACTTTTTGGAGTATTAGGATCCAGTCTTGGTGGAATAGCTAACTGGTATTTAGGTAGAATAACAATTTTTATCAGAAGATCACATCACAAATTAGAGAATGAAGACAAAACACCAAAAATCGTAAGGCACCTACTGATTTGTGCAGTTGCATTGCTTTCGTGGGTACCAGCACTTGGAAGTGTGACTCAGATTTTATCCGGTTACTTCAAGTTAAACCTTTATATTCTTGTTCCCTTAATTATTTTATCTAACTTCCTCTGTTTGTTGTATCTAACGTTTACCATCTAACTAAACATCAATAAACAACTTTTCTTCTGGTCATATTGAGCTAAATTTCTTCTTCAAACTACCTTTTAAAATGCTTTTATTAGTTTTTGTCATAATACGATCAAATACTCCTAATAACCTCTTAAGTAAGCTTGGGGTTAGCGAAGAGATAGGATTAACAGATACGTTGTTGTTTTTATCATCACCATTTGCTTTGTAGTCTATTGAAATAATCCCCCTACTCTTCCCACCAGTCAGAAGTTTTCCGATTATAGGGATTTTCAACAAAGATTTGTTAATTGAATATGCTGGTATTACTTGTCCTTCAACCTGGAATTTATAACCCTTAATATCGAGCGTACCACTAGTGCTAATGCCTAGTTCCGCTCCTTCAAGCCAAGATTCTTCAATTTCAACAGTGCCATCTTTATATGAAAAAGGTGCATTACACTTATAAAAATGTACACCTTCGTTCTTTATAGCATTTACAATACCAGGCAGTGAAGACATTGATAATAAAGTGGTAAGCAGTGGAGCATCTTTGATATAGAAATTGCTGATAGATAACATACCATAATGTTCTCCATTTTCTCTCTTAGAAGATAGATAAAGAGATAATTTGCCATTTTTAACTGATTTACCAATACCTAAAGAACGCAAAAGCATACCTGAATTATCCGAATATATTTCAAGCCCTATTTCACTATGTTCTACTAGTATATTACTGTTATCTTCTAAAAACTGTCCTGTGAATTGACTTCCACTACAATCACCTTTAGCACAAGTTACATTTAGCTTAGCATCTTTTATGATAATTCCTTCTTTCATAATTATATTATCAACATTCATAGTAACTTCTATGTTGTTATTTAATCGATTACTATCTTTGCCAAGTAAACCTAAAACATCACTTAAGTTGATTTTCTCACCATGAATAGTTATGGCATTTTTCTCCTTACCTGACTCAATCTCTATACTAAAATTATTATCAGGTAATTTAAAGTTGCTAGAATTTAAATATAGATTTCCATTTTCTACTCTTCCGCTGAATTTTATGTCTAGATCATTTCCTACAACGTCTAGTTTGTCTATTAGCAACTCACCTACTCCTTTTAGCCTTGTAGAAAATAAAACTTTATTGTGATCTTCAAAATGGTTTTTCCACCCTAAGTAGCTTGAACGTGACTCAAGCTCTGATAAATCTATATTACCATTAATATATCCCGTCTTATCTTGATATACCACTGATTCTATATTTGCATTTATGTAACCATCACCGAAATTAAGTATTTGAGCAGGCAAATCTCCAGTCAAATTCCAGGCAAAATTTCTATTTTTATTGCTACTTTTGAGGTCAAATAGAAGCTGTGTATTATTCACCATACCACTACCATTTAAATCTATAAAGTCACTCCCAAAATCGAGCTTAATATCATACTTACCAAAACTTCCATTATACACCACCAAATTATCAATTTCAGAATGAAATTTGGCCGAAAAATCTACTTTTTTATCACTAGAGTTTAGATTAAAAATGCGAAAATTGAATACAGACTTTGCTATTCCACCTACTTTATCTCTTTCAAGTTTTACCACATCATCCAGCTTAAATCTTATAGGCTCATATAACCCATAAGCATCACTTACAGCCTGACCGTTAATGGTAAGAACTGAATCTTCCTTATTTAGAGAGTTCATTTCAATATCACTACTATCGATAGTGAAATTCTGGAACTTGGCACTATTTACAATAATTTTGAGATTGTTATCCTTGAGAGTTAACTCACCGTTCAACTTCTCCACTCGTTCAAAATCTTCATCAAATTTAACGCTGCAATTTTCTATATCAGCAACAATTACAATGTCTGATAGATCGTCATTAACCAAATTGTTAATTTTGCCATTGAAACTTACAATGGTATTTAGAACATCCCCATCAATATTATTACAATACCAGCTTTTAAATTTACTATTTACTACACCATCTGGTACATAAGTACATAAATCTTTTGCAACAAGTTTACTAATATTAACTCTAAGCAAAGCATGATTTGTGCCAAAGTTCATTTTGCCAATCAAAGAAAGGTAAGTATCATTTAACCTAAAATGAAAGTTTTTTACGCTAATGATTTCATCACTATATGTCAAATTTACATTTACATTAGTCAAGGCTAAGTTTTTACCTGAGTGACTCTCTGTATTTAACACGTATATGTTTCCATCCATAACTTCATCCTTTCCATTAATTCTCATTGAGAAGTTCCCTTTGAACCCTATTTCTTTGTCCAAATTGTAACTTTTAACTAGTGTGGAAAACTCGTTAAATAGCCCCAACTTTAGGTTATAAAATGTTCCATACAAATTTAACAAATTATTGCGATTTTTTATCATAATAGATAAATCATCTAGAATCCCCTTTTTATCTTTTGTATGAACACGAATATTCAAAACATTAAAATTTTCCTCCTTTCCTACATATACTTTATCAATGAAGAATTCACCTTCCGTGCTTTTATTGACAGCAATGTTAGTAATTTCAATCCTTGAGTCTGCATTTAAGTAGAAAAAAATTTTTCTTATTGTCTTCAGCAGATTTTTTGTACTACTCATCTTATCTGTCATTACAGATGTTGTTATTCCTCTGGTCTCTTCCTTCTTGATATATATGTGTACATTACCAGCTAAAACCTGAGAGAACTTTTTGGAACTTAACTTAAAGTGTACGAAAAGCTCAGGAACTTCTATGGTAAAGTCAGGATTTGTTATTTTTAAATCTGTAATGACTAGCTTGCCATCTTTCTGCCAAATAACCGAGGTACTCTCCATGCTGACATCCGAATTGGTAAATATCTTTAATATTTTTTTCTTTATATAAAAATTAATATAACTAATATTGATTTCTAAAGGACCTTCCCCTTTAAAAGGGATAAAGAAGCAGAATATAAATAATAAAATTATAGAAAATGATAGAGCTATTTTTTTAAGCATCGATTATTGCTTTTCTTGCTAAGCTGTCGGCTTCTTCATTGTATTTATCACCATTATGCGCTTTCACCCACTTCCAGTTAATCTCATGTTGCAAAGCAACATCGTCTAATTCTTTCCATAATTCTATATTTTTTACTGACTTCTTATTACTTGTCTTCCAGCCGTTCATTTTCCACTTATTTATCCATTCTGTTATACCGTATTTAATATAGAGGCTATCCGTATACAAACTGATATTACAAGGAAATTTTAATACCTTCAGTCCATTGATCACTGCTGTTAACTCCATTTTATTATTTGTAGTATTTTCTTCTCTACCACAGATGTTCTTTCTATGATTTTGAAATAATATGATTGCTGCCCACCCTCCTGTCCCTGGGTTACCAGAGCATGCTCCATCTGTGTATATTGTCACTTCCTTTTTCTTCATCTTTAACTGTAGTGAATTAATAAAGTATATCGTTGCTTCTATAAAATCACAATTTTTATAGATATAGAGGCAATTTAAGCCGCACCTTTAAATTTTATTATGGAAATAAAAAAAAGTGCTACAACGAGCATTATTAGAAGAGAAAGTAAAAGATAGTTTTTATGTTCTTTCATGGTTAAAACAAATCAATAGAGCAGTAAATAACGCTGGCAAACAGAGAAAATAGATAAGAAATCGAATAAGAAAACATTTTTTTCTGCGAGCTATGACTCTTAAGCCTTATAACGGATGCAGCAAACCAAATAAAAACACACCCTTCAATAATTGCCATACTGAGGTAAAATAGAGCCTTTTTCAAAAATAGTGCTGGAAGTAAGCTAGTTAATACGAGTAACACGCTATAGATTAATATATATTTCCTCGTTTTTTCTGGACCATAAACGATATTGAACATTGGAATCGATGCTTTTGTATAATCTTCAGATCTATTTAAGGATAGAGCCCAAAAATGTGGTGGAGTCCACATAAAAATTATTAAAAATAGAATACAACTTTCCCAGCTTACAGAGTCAGTTACAACCGCCCAGCCAATCATTGGAGGAAAAGCACCTGCTGCACCACCAATAACAATATTCTGCGGAGTACGCCTTTTGAGCCAAATTGTATACACAAAAACATAAAATAATATGCTAATTGCAAGCAAAGCAGCAGAAACATAGTTCACTGCTATTGCCATGATAAATACTGACAATATTCCAAGAGTTATGCCAAATTCAAGCGCGCTTTCTGCAGAAACTCTACCTGAAGGTATAGGGCGGTTTTTTGTTCTCTCCATAAGCAAGTCTATATCTCTGTCATACCACATATTTATTGCACCTGCAGATCCTGAACCAAGAGCAATGCACATAAGAGATATTAGTGCAAGGAAAGGATGAATGCTACCTGGTGCAGCAACTATTCCAGCAATTGCAGTAAACACTACAAGGTACATTATCCTTGGCTTCAGCAAATGCCAAAAATCCAGTATTGTTGATTCAACATTTAGCAAAACACTTGTGTACATTCTATTTTATCACTGGTGGTTTTTCAAAAGTATGAAAAGGCGGTGGTGAAGATACCGTCCATTCTAAAGTGTCACCTTCCCAAGGATTATCTCCAGTTTTTTTGCCCCACTTAAAGAGATGTATAACTATAAATACAAAAAACATAACTGAAACAAAGGACATATATGAGCCAATTGAGGATATATAATTCCAAGGGATAAACGCGTCGGGATAATCAGGTACACGCCTTGGCATACCTGCTAATCCCAGGAAATGCTGGGGTAAGAAAGTGACATTGGTGCTAATAAAAGTGAGCCAAAAGTGTATCTTTCCTAAACACTCGTTATATTGCTTACCTGACATTTTGCCTATCCAATAATAAAAACCGGCGAAAGCTCCAAATAATGCAGCAAGCGACATGACATAGTGAAAGTGAGCAACGACATAATAGGTATCGTGCAAAAGCTTATCTATTCCACCGTGAGAAAGAATTATTCCGGTTATACCACCTCCAACAAACATGAAAATAAAACCTAATGCAAACAGCATTGGTGTCTTCAATTCAATCGCTCCACCCCACATAGTTGCAATCCAACTAAAGACTTTTACACCAGTTATAACACCAATGAAAATTGTGCTAGTGCTAAAAAATATAGCAGCATCCTCGCTAAGCCCAACAGTAAACATATGGTGAGCCCAAACCATGAAGCCAAACGTTGCTATTCCTATCATGGCATAAACCATTCCCATATAGCCAAATACTGGCCTATGGGAAAAAGTTGATATGACTTGACTTATGATGCCAAATGCAGGAAAAATAATTATGTAAACTTCTGGATGACCAAAAAACCAAAACAGGTGTTGAAATAACACAGGATCACCGCCACCAGCAGGATCAAAAAAGGAAGTACCAATATTGCGATCAGTTAGCAGCATAGTTATAGCACCAGCAAGTACCGGTAAGGCAACAATTAACATAAATGACGTTAGTAAAACAGACCAAACAAATAGTGGCATTTTAGTGAGTGACATACCTTTTGCACGCATATTGAATATAGTGACTATAAAGTTGATCGCCCCAACAATTGATGACATACCAGCAATATGAAGTGCAAGTATAGCAAGATCAACTCCTGCACTTGGGTGGGACATAATTTGCGACAAAGGTGGGTATAAAGTCCATCCTGTTCCAGGACCTTCGCCAGCAAATACCGAGAGGATAAGCAAAATAAAAGATGAAACTAACAACCAAAAACTTAAATTATTCATACGAGGAAATGCCATATCTGGTGCACCAATCATGAGAGGTACGAACCAATTACCAAATCCTCCCATTAAGGCTGGCATTATCATAAAAAACACCATTATTACCGCATGCCCTGTAATCATTACGTTATATAGCTGGTAATTATTGTTAAGTATATTAATGTGCATTAGCTGAGTACGAATAATTACCGATAATAATCCACCAATAATTCCAGCTAATATGGAAAAAATAATGTATAGTGTCCCTATATCTTTGTGATTAGTAGAAAACAGCCAACGTCTTATACCTTTTGGTACATCACTCATATCTATACTCCAAACTTAACTTACTAATTTTTTATCTTCAATCCACTTATTAAAATCTTCTTTACTCACTGCTTCAACAACAATTGGCATAAATCCATGACCTTGACCACATAGTTCATAACATTGCCCATAATAAATACCGGGCTTTGTAACGTTAAACCATGCTTCATTCAGCCTACCTGGTATTGCATCAATTTTTATACCAAAAGCCGGTATTCCCCAGCTATGTATTACATCTCCTGCTGTCACTTGTAAACGAATATTAGTATTGATAGGTAAAATAACGTTATTATCAACAGAGAATAGTTTTAAATCTCTTTCGGTAAAGTCTTCTTTTCCTTTTATATAGCTGTCAAATGAAATACCTTGATATTCTGGGTACTGGTAACTCCAATACCATTGATGACCAATAACTTTTAGTGTTATGTCAGCTTTTGGCACTTTCTCCTGTAGTTTAATTAATTCAGCATTTTTAAAAGCCAATACCCCAACAATAATCGTTGGTATAACAAACCAGATAATTTCTACAAAGATATTATGAGTTATTTTACTGACATTTTTCACTTTGCCCTTACGAAAGCGAAATACTACATAAGCAAGCAGGGCCCATACAAAAAGCATAATTGCAATCATTACACTCATCACAAACGAATGTGACTTAACTACAGCCTCCATTATCTCAGTTGCAGGCGCAGGAAATCCAAATTGCCAAGAAGTAGGAGCAGAAGCAATTGATATGTTTGAGTAAAACATTATCAATAATGCAAATAACTTCACCATATTTTTTGCTGTAAAACTAACTGTATAATAATATATATACACTTACTATGCAAACAGAGATTATAGAATGTACACAAGTGTTTTGCTAAATATTGAATCAAAAGTAAATGATGATTAATGTTTTTTTAGCATTTAATAAATATACTAATACGATACTAACTTGAGGAAAAAGCATTTACATGAATCTATTTTAAGTTAAAATATTATAATATTTTAAGTTAAGTATTTACTTTAAGGAAGTTCTATAATAAGTTTAATAGTGTCTGTTATTGCTAATAACCCTCTAGCCTCACACCTAAAAGCAGTAACAGACACTATTAAACTTTAGGTAAGTTTGCCTATTTATAATTCATTGAGGTAAAAATCTTACTAATTCCTTTAATTCTATTATACAGCTGAGTTTACTAATTAACCTTTAATGTTTACGTTAGCATTTGCATCTTAAATCAAAGATTTACATATTATAGAAAATAATTATAAAATAATACACTACTTGTGTGTAAATTTTTTTGCATATCAAACTCTGTAACCCCAACTATGGATTAGCCAGCAAAGAAAGGCATAGAAATAGAGGGCTTTTTCGACTGCATGGAATAGGAAATCAGAACAAAAAAAACATGAATTAGGAAATTTGTTGGCGATCTGTGTCTTGTGTGCTCAATCTCAAATTTGTTTTTCAAGGAGTCGAAAACAGTCTCAATAATCGATCTTTTCCTTAGTAAAATCTTCTCTTTCAGTGAAATCAGTACGTTTTTCATGCCTTTTTTTACTTTAGTGACGAGTTTTAGGCCTCTATCGAAGAGTTTCTCAAAGAGCTCTTTCTTTATATAGCCCTTATCTCCGAACAAAAGTCCGGTCAGTCTTTTAGTAAGAATTGGCAAAGGTTTTCTGTCATCAACGTTACCTTTAGTTAGAGTAAGTGATTCCAATTTCGTTAATCACCAAGTGCAATTTAAAGCCAAAAAACCAACCATACGTGCTCTTACCAATTTCTGCCAAACCATCAAAAACTTTGTTCTTGGAGATCCTTTTTTTGTGGCAAACAGCGATTGTAGAAGTGTCTATGTAGGAAGATTTTTGCTTGTTTACAGAACCATTGCAAAAGTAATGCTAAATACCATAAAACTCGTGATTTAAGAGCGATAAATCGGTCATATGTTGGCAACTTAGAAAATTCAGATTTATAAAGCGGCAGATAAAGTAGGTAAAAAGCTTTGAAATTTTTGCAAGGGGATTGATGATATAATAGAATTATGGTGAGAATTTCCGAAGTCTGGTATTCTAGTGGGTTTTCTGCCTTTTGATAGGAGCATATTAGCAAAATTATCATCGACTGTGCGACAAAAATCCTCGACGCAACAGTAAAATATCTTTCTTCATGGGTAACCTCTTAATTATTGCTAAAATACTCGAGCTTACCCTGTTTTCCTCTTCTTAGCTGCACTTTTATCTCTTTATTTAATCCATAGTTGGGGTCTGTAAACAAATTTTTAGAAAAGCAAAATAAATTATCTCTCTATGAAAGATCTATCGAATGTTGCAATTATAGGTGTAAACAAGAACGATAAAAGAGTGCGGGATTGAGTAACTATATATACTTCTGCTGGCATACCAGGATATAGGTATACGTTTTTAAATTGAGCAAGTTCTGATTTTGGTATCACCACTCGCACTGAATAATAACGCCCCATCCTTGGATCATCAAGAGCATCAGGGGAAATATGGTTTACTATACCGTTAATTAAACTTAAGCGACGTGCACTATAAGCGCTCAGCCTTACTTTAACTTTCAGCCCTTCTAGTCCGTCGATAGAGACTATATTGCTATCTTTCTTTTTTGCTGACAGTATCTCTTCTATGTTTCTGGTTAGAACTTTAGCATCTATTATTAGATCATCATCTGATGGTACTATACTCATGATTGGAACTCCAGATTGTATAACACCACCTTCAGTGTGGTATCTTATATCTGTAACTATACCATCTTGAGGTGATTTAATTATTGTACGTGCTAACGAATCTTCAGCAACCATCAGCCTCTCTTTTAAGTCTGCAATAGATGTATTAACTTCCTTAAGCTCAGCATTTGCTCTTTCTTGAGCATCATTCTTCACATTTATAATCTCTAACTCATTTTCTCCAATCTTTTGCTGTACTTGAGATATTGCAGAACGGTAATGTCCAACTCTACCCTCAATTTCAGCAAACTGTTTTTCTAAAGCTAAAATGTGTGGTTTGCTTATATGGCCACTATCAAGTAATTGTCTTTTTGTTTCTAACTCCTCAGTTATCAAGTCATATTGCTTATGGGCTGCATTTAGTTGAAAATTTAGCCCTGCTAATTCATCATTTAACTGCTTTATACGTTGTTGCAGTATGTCAGTTTTTCCTAATATACTCTTTCTCTGAGAGTTGAACAACTTTACCTGATTCTTTATCGCTTTATTTACAAGTTCATCGTTAGATAATCTTTTAACCTCATCAGAAAATTCTAGCGTATCTAAGTCTCCCCTAATTGCAATAAGTCTTGCTTCAGTTGCCAAAAATGATAAGAGTTTTTCTTTAATTATACTCAAATTTGCCTTTTCGTTAACATCACTTAATAAAACTAAAGGCTCATCTTTTTTAACTGTTTGACCTTCTTTTACTAAAATTTTGCTTATTATTCCCCCACCCAAGTGTTGCACTATTTTTCTATTTGAAGAGACAATAACTTCTCCACTTGCATGCACTGCTCCGTCAATTGGAGCTATAGCTGACCAAATACCACCTATTCCAAAAAAGATGAATATCACCACTAAACCAAAAAATAGTGGTCCCCATGTGACTTTTAGGACTTCATTTACGTTATTACTCTCACGTTTAAAAATAAAATTTATCATCGCATCAATCCATGCGAACGTCTTATCCAAAAATTGATATTTCTTCTTTCTATTTCCTGCCCTTTGCATATCTATATCATCACTACCAATCAGGCCTGTCAAAGAAAGTCCAGCACTAAGCTTTTTTAACTTACTCATTATAATACTACTGCGAATTCTTGTTAACCAGGATAACACACAAAAACAAAGAATCTATACCTTAAGTACTTTACTTAGACTACGGAACATCAGAATAAACTATTTAGTAACAATTCTTATACTCCATTCAATGGTTCAGCATTAGGCTAGAAAATCAAAAAGGTTTTACAATAACCATAATAACTATAATTATTATTAACACTGTTACTGCTTCGTTTAAAACACGAAAATAAACGTGAGTTTTCTTATTCAAGCCCACTGCAAAATTTTTCCTATGCTTTGCAAGTAGGCCATGAATAGCAAACATTAAGAATAATGCTAGCGCTTTTATATGAAACCACCCTTCGCGATATGCTTCCCTAATAATCATTAGCATAATTCCAAAACTAAGGGAGAAAAGCATTGCAGGGTTTATGATATATCTAAGGAGTCTCTTCTCCATTATTTGAAGTAAGCTGTCATTTTCTGACCCTGGTTTTACAGATGCATGGTAAACATAAAGCCTTGGCAAATAGAGCATACCTGCCACCCACATAATTACAGAGATAACGTGAAAAGCTTCAAGCCAGTGATAGTAGTCCATATAGATAGTATTATAAAATGTTAAAAATTTCTGGTATGATCTCAATTTAATAAAAGAAAGTCAATATGAAAGCAGAAAATTTCACTAAAGAACAGGTGATTGGATTCTACAGAAAAATGCTTCTCATACGCAGATTTGAGGAAAAAGCAGGACAATTATACGGAATGGGATTAATAGGCGGATTCTGTCACTTATCAATAGGGCAAGAAGCAGTTGCAGTTGGGACTCAAGCTGCATCAAAATCTGGTGATGCTTTTATCACAAGCTATAGAGACCATGGCTTAATGCTTGCATGTAATTCTGATCCGAATGTTGTGATGGCAGAACTAACCGGCAAAGAAACAGGGTGTTCAAAAGGCAAAGGTGGCTCCATGCACATATTTGATGTTGAAAAAAATTTCTTTGGTGGACATGGAATAGTAGGTGCACAAGTCCCAATTGGTACAGGAATAGCATTTGCTAATAAATACAAGAAAAAAGATAACGTTGTATTCACATATTTTGGTGACGGTGCTGCAAATCAAGGACAAGTATATGAATCATTTAATATGGCATCTTTGTGGAAGTTACCTGTGGTTTATATCATAGAAAATAACGAATACGCAATGGGAACTTCTGTGCAAAGATCAACTTTAGTAACTGAACTATATAAAAGAGGAGAGAGTTTTGGTATTCCTGGAAAACAAGTTGATGGAATGGATTTTTTCTCTGTCTATGAGGTAACAAGTGAAATAGCTGAGCACGTACGTGGGGGAAAAGGACCTCTCTTGCTTGAAATGAAGACATATAGATATCGTGGCCATTCGATGTCAGATCCTGCTACTTATCGCTCAAAAGAAGAAGTTGAAGATATGAAGCAAAATCATGATCCTATAAGCACCTTAAAGCAGTATATAACAGACAATAAAATCGCTTCTGATGAAGAATGCAAAGCTATTGATAAGGAAATACGAGATTTAGTAAAAAAGTCAGAAGATTTTGCTAAAAATAGTAAAGAGCCAGGCATTGATGAACTATATACTGATGTTTATAAATTTGTTAGCTAATCAGTTGCCATCAAAATTATGTTTTGGCCTACTATAGATATTTTTTGGCAGCACTTAACTTTATTATATAACAGCCTAGTCAATAGAAACTGTAGTAACTCTTATATTATTGATATACACCGCTCTTGGATCATAGGTTAAATGAGTTTTATTTGACTTTTTGTGCTAGTTTGCAGAATATAAAGTTATTAATTGAATAAAATACATGACAAAAGAAAACTGGGAGACAGTAATTGGACTTGAGGTACACGCTCAGGTTTCTTCTAAGACAAAGCTATTTTCTAGTTCATTAACGGAATTTGGCACTGAGCACAATACTCAAGTTTCTCTAGTTGATGCAGCAATGCCAGGTACACTACCAGTATTAAATTATAGCTGCATAGAGCAAGCAATATGCACCGGACTTGCAATTTCTGCAGAAATTAATAAATGCTCTTACTTTGACCGGAAAAATTATTTTTATCCCGATTTACCACAAGGTTATCAAATAACCCAGTTCTTTGAGCCAATAGTTAAAAATGGCAAAGTTTTTATCAATAATAATGAAAAAGAAATAAGAATCGCAAGAATTCACTTAGAGCAAGATGCAGGAAAGAGTATTCATGAAGAAAGCAAAACTTACATAGATTTAAATCGTGCAGGTGTTGCTTTAATGGAAATTGTTTCAGAGCCAGATCTTCGTTCATCTGCAGAAGCTGCAGAATTCATGAAAAAATTGAGGCAGATTTTGCGTTACATCGGTTCATGTGATGGTGATATGGAAAAGGGGTCACTTCGCTGTGATGCAAATGTTTCTGTTCGCCCAAAGGGCAGTAGCACATTTGGCACTCGTTGTGAAATAAAAAACTTAAATTCAATACGTTATATTGTACAAGCTATAGATTATGAAGCACAAAGGCAGATCAAAATTTTGGAAAGCGGAGGAGAAATAAGTCAAGATACCTTATTGTTTGATGTCACTTTAGGAAAAACAAAAGTGATGAGAAGCAAAGAAGATTCAAGTGACTATAGATATTTCCCTGAACCTGATTTGCTACCTGTTGAAATAAGCCAAGACAAAATTGATTCTATTAAATCATCTTTACCCGAGTTGCCAGATCAAAAAAAACTTCGATACATAGCGGAATTAGGTATCAATGAATATGATGCAGACGTTATCACTTCTGATAAAGAAATTGCCGATTATTTTGAAAAATTAGCAAAAAAGCATGATTCAAAGATTGCAGTTACCTGGTTAACCGTCGAGCTTTTCGGTCGTTTAAATAAAACAAATATTGATATTGTTAGCTCTCCAATTAAAGCAGATGCTTTATCCGAGCTCCTCGACTTTATCGTCGATGGAACGATCTCTGCTAAACTTGGCAAACAAGTTTTTGATATTATGTTTGAAACTGGCAAACCTGCGTCTTTGATTATAGAAGAACAGGACCTCAAGCAAATAACCGATAAAGGTCAAATATCAGAGATCATAGATAAAATCATCGATAACAACCAAGATAAGGTTCAAGAATACAAAAGCGGTAAAACAAGATTATATGGATTCTTTGTTGGTGAAGTCATGAAATTCACCAAAGGAAAAGCCAGCCCCGATGTGGTGAACTTGGTTTTGAGTGAAAGATTAGGATAAAAACAGGGGTAATGTATCTAGAAGACGATTCTAATTAATTGGGGGGTCAAACGCTTTTACCATGGTATTACCTTCCAAGAGTTATTGATCGTAATATCTCTAATGTCTAAGATGGGTAAAGAATGTTCTTTCTCCATAGACACAGAGTTAGAGTCAGCTCAAGGTTTTGATGATATTGTTGTCCGGCATGAGCAAAATAAAGGTATAGTATATGAGTTTACACAAGTTAAACACAACCAAGATGGAACTAAAAAAATCAGTGTAAGTAGCTTATTAACAAAAAGTGGTGAGTTTAGTATTTTAAAACTTTTTCCTGCCTATTTAAAAATCAAAAATAGTGAAAAGTTTAGTGATGGAATAAAGCATTTTCTTTTTGCTACGAATATGGATCTTGATTCACCATATTCAATACAACACGAAGTAAGAAACCTAAGAGCAATGTTAAGTGGAGAAAATAAAGGAAAAAAACTTTCATTTGTAAGGATAGACACGAAAGATGAGTTTCTGGATATAGGTGATAGTGCAAGATATAGAATTAGTGATTCAGATGGTAGTGCTGCTCAATACTTGTGAAACAAAATATGGATTTTATAAAGCGTGAGATAGGCAAGGAAGTTAGCAATAAAGAGATAGAAGACTTTTTAAATGAATCGGTGTTTGTGGTTAATTTACCCCATGAAGCTCAGCTAAGAAAATTATTGCTAGGTAAGTTTAGTAGTAGGTTGAACAAAAAGTTTGGCTATACTGGTGACAATCAAATCTTTTGTAATGATCTTCTAAAAAAAATATCAGACTGGGTAAAAGATATAAAAGCGCGTCCTTTTTCGCACAAAGAGGGAGAAGAGCTTTTTCGAGAAGTGGAGCTATGGGCTAGTACTTTAGGTAAGATAGAACAAGGAGTAGAGAGAATAGAAAGAAAGGTTGATGAGATAGGAGAAGTATTAAATAATCAGCAAGCACGTAAAGAACCTATTTGGTTTAATATGAGGTATCCAGTTAAAACGTTTACTGGTAGAAGGAGTGAATTACAAAAGATATACAAAGAGTTGCACAAAACTACAAATGAGCAAGCGGAAGTATCACAAATAGTTGTCATTAGCGGTCCTGACGGAGTAGGGAAGAATGGATTGGCTATAGAATATGCTTATAAACGTAAAGAAGATTATGATGGTAACCTTGTACGGATAAATGCAGAAACACCAAAGGATCTTGAAGAGTCGTTTAAAGGATTAGCTAAAAAGCTAAATAAAAGATTACCTGAAGGTTCGAAAATTTCTATTACAGAAGAAGACACTGAACAAGAAAAGGGAATCAGGTCTGTTATTAAAGACGTATATAGGTATTTCGAAGATATAAAAAGTCTTTTTATTTTCGATAATGCAAGAGAATATAAATACATTAGAAAGTTTTTACCTTCATCTTTACACCCTAGACATAAAAAACCTTATGTTTTAATTACTTCTCATGATCAAAAATGGGATTCGGTAGAAGAAGGAGATATAAAAGTAATACGGTTAAATGAATTTTGTAAAACAGAAGCTTGCGAGTTTGTTAAAAAAGCTTTGAACATAGAGGACAATTTACAGGATCAGGAAATAGAAGAATTAACAGAAAAGCTGCAGTATGTTCCCTTGGCTTTAAAACAAGCAACCGTATATATTTGCAACAAAAATAAAAAATCAAAGTTGAGAGGTTATGGAAGATTTGAGGTAAGTGATTACTTAAAGGAATTCCAACAACATACAAGAAAGTCACTTAAAGAAGGAGATTGTGAAGGCGAAGATCGTTATACTGAAGCAGTTTCAATAACTTGTAATACTACGATGACACATATACAAAAAGAATATGGCTGTGAAGCGTTGAATATTCTGGAAACAATGGCTTATCTTGCTCCTGACAAGATTCATATAGAAGAAGTCTTTTCAAAGTTAATAGCAGAGGATAAGGAAAAGTTATGGAAGGCTGTTGAGCTACTCGATAGATATTCAATGATTGACTTGAAAGAGGAAGTGGCAAGTATTCACAGAGTAGTGCAGGGAATAACTAGATTAAAATTACAAAAGGAGGGCCAAGAAGAGGAAGTTCTAAGGAAAGCTTTGGAATTGATAAACAGTGGTGGTTTAGCACAAGGTAGTATGAGCCATATTGCATTTGTATGGGGATACGCAAGTACATACGGTAAGTTGATTGATAACTTTTACTTTAACTCATTTTATGTATATGGAGGAACACTGTTTATAAGGAAAAGCACCCCTTTGCACTTGCTTGCTGAAAGTGGTGATTGTAAAGCAATTAGTGCAATAATAACACATATAGAAAAATATTACCCAGGTGAATTGGTAAAAATTGTTAATGTTAAGGACAATCACGGTCAAACTTTGTTGCATATTGCTGCTAAGAGTGGAAATTTGAATGTAATGAAATGTCTAGTCAATAAAGGTGCTAGCACTAATACTAAAGATAAATATGATAATACTCCATTGCATTCAGCTGCTTACGCTGGGGAATTGGATATAGTAAAATACCTGATTATTAAAAATAATAACATTAATGCTAAAGGCGAATATGGCAGGACTCCATTACACATTGCTGCTATAAATGGAGATCTAGATATGGTGGAATATCTAATCAAAAGGTATGCTAATATTGACGCTAAAGACAATTGTGGTATGACTCCATTACATTTAGCTGCTGACGTTGGGGAATTGGGTATAGTGGAACACCTAATTAATGAGGATGCTTATGTTGATGCTAGGGACGAACACTACAGAACCCCATTATTTTTTGCTGCTGAGAATGGAAAATTAAATGTAGTGAAGTGCCTAATTGAAAAAGGTGCTAATGTTAATGCCAAGAATGAATATGGCGAAACAGCGTTACACCGCGTTGTCTATAAAGCCACTTTCAGTGGAGACTTAAGAATAGTGGAGTTTCTAATCAATAAAGGTGCTAATGTTAATGCTAGAGATAGAAATAGTAGAACTCTATTACACTACTCTGCTTTATCTGGAAGCTGCAATATTGCAGAATGCCTTATTCGAGAAGGTGCTAATATTAATGCTAAGGATAAAGATGGCAACACTGCACTACACTTGGCTGTTATTAGGCAAAAGGTTGATATAACGAGGACGCTACTAAAACACAATGCAAACGTTAACGCTAGAAATAATTTAGGGAATACAGTACTGGACTGTGCAGTTGATAACTGCCAAGAACTTGTGGAGTTGCTTTTAACCCATGATGAAAGTGTTGAAGTAGCTTAAGAGAAAATTATTTATCTGTTTATTTTAACGTCCCAAAAATGTTTAACAAAAGTGTGTCAAACTGAATTTTTAGTTTAACTCAATTTTCAATAGATTTCTTGCATAAACAGGTGTCATCCCAGCTGGAACCCAATATCTGGATTCCAGTGTCACGCGCTGGAATGACATCAACTTTTGAATTCGAGTTATGCAAGAAATCCAACATATTAGGAACGACAATATCAGGTTGAGATGTAGTTCATATGTAAAGGTAACCTCTACTTTTCCTCAGCTTTCTTTCTAGGCTCTGTAAACAAAATTTTAAAGAAGCCATATAGTGTAGCTAGAGACATTTTTAGTCAACTGAGTAATTTTGTTCCTCTAGCCTGAGGTCAAAATAAATTTGAATGGGTTTCCCAGTACGTCAACAAGTGCATGAACTTTAGTCGCAAATCCCCGTCCTCAATTAATTTGACCTGCTAACATTTTGTACACAGAGCCTAGCTCTTTTGCTATTTGCTTGACTTGTTTCTTTACATAGCTTCTAATTTAAATTCTGCTGTCTATTCTCTTTCATTCACAACCTTTTGCAAAACGTTTTGCTTTCTCTCTGCTGGTCACTATTGCTTATATAAAGCAAGTACAGTACTGAATGATGTTGCAAGCACTCAGTTCGGCAATACTATCGATTTAAGACTAAGTTAAGATTTCGATTTTTTATTCAAACTCTTCTGAAAGTTTTTATACATATTGAAGACATCTTGATAATTTAGGTGAGTGTAAACTTGAGTAGTTTCAAGGTTTGAGTGGCCAAGCAGCTGTTGTATTGATCTTATGTCAATATCTTCCTGAAGCAAATGAGTAGCAAAACTATGGCGAAATGCATGTGGAGATAAAATTTCTGGTAAGTTTAAAAATCTTCTTATTTTTTGCAAACGATTAGCAACATAAGTTCTTCCCAATTTTTTTCCTCTTACCCCGACAAAAAGATGTCCCGCTTCGTCAAAGTGGGGACAAGCTTTTATATATTTTTGTATACACTTTTTTACTACTGGAAGAATAAATACCTGCCTTTGTTTATCTCCCTTACCTGTTACTATTAAACTTTCATTGCTAATATCACTAACCTTAAGATTCAGTGCTTCAGTGATTCTTAAGCCCGTACCATATAGCAGAACGACAATTGCAATTTCTCTTTTTACCACCCAAGGCTCGCCTAGATCAGGCAATTTCATTTCTTTCAATAGAGTTTCTATGTTAGATATTGAAAGTGCTTTAGGTAGAGTTCTTCTCTGAATTGGCCTTGATAAAGAAAATACCGCTTCATTATTTATTTCATAATTGTTTTTTATATATTTGAAAAAATTTCTGATTACTGACAATGCGCGAGTGTTAGATCTCGCATTTACACCTCTTGCATAACGAGAGGTAAACCAACTTCTCAGTTCAGGTATGCTTAATTTTTCTAAAGAGCCAACATTTACTTCTTCACCAATGTGAGTATTGAGGAAACTTATAAGATCTTTGAGGTCCCTCATGTATGACTCCAAAGTGTTTGGTGAGTAAGACCTGTTGTACTTTAGCCAATCATACCATTTTTCAATGATTGAACCGAGGTCCACAGTTACTTTTTAAAGAAAGCATCGATGCACGCATCCCTAAAGGCTTCATTTATATCAGGATGAGAGTGACAAATTCTGTATATATCCTCTGCTGCTGCACCATATGCCATTGCAACCGCTGCTTCATTGATTAGCGTATCAGCGTATGCTCCTATGATATGTACACCGAGTATTGTATCTGCTTTGCTACAAGTCAGAACTTTCACGAATCCCTCAGCATCGTCAGTGACTTTTGCTCTACCGTTTGCAGCAAATTGACATTTACCAACTTTATACTTTCGACCAGCACTTTTTAGTTCTTCTTCAGTTTTACCGATTGAAGAAACTGCAGGGTGGGTGTAAATGACTGACGGTATGATTTCATAATCAACGTGAGGCAATTGCCTTGCTAGTATCTCTGCAACTGCCACCCCTTCTTCCTCAGCTTTGTGAGCAAGCATTGCTCCACCAATCACATCACCAATAGCAAATATTCCTTTTACGTTGGTTTCATAACTATTGTTGACTTTAATAAAGCCACGACTGTCTTTTTCTATTTTTTCAAGACCCTCAGAGCATGGTTTGCGCCCTGCTGCCACCAATACCTTATCCGCCTCTATAGTGTTTGTTTGATTATCTTTTACAGAGCAAACTTTCACACTCAAAGAGTTACTACTTTGTTTTATTCCCTCAACTTTAGTTCTAAGTAAAAATTTTATTCCTTGTTTTTGTAGACTAGAAAGTAGAGACTTACTTAATTCTCCATCCATTGCTGCAGCGATTCTGTCAAAAAATTCTACTACAGTGACTTCAGACCCTAGCCTCCTCCATACAGAAGACATTTCAAGCCCTATTGCCCCGGCTCCGATTACGACAAGTTTTTTTGGTACTTCAGTTAAAGACAATGCACCAGTTGATGAAATAATACTTTTCTCATCGATATTAATTCCTGGCAAAGAAATAACGTCAGAACCGGTTGCAATTACTATATTTTTTGTCTTCAGCACCTTACCTTCAACTGAAACTTCAAGGTTGCCTTGATCAAAAGAAGTAATTTTTCCAAGTCCATTGATCTTAGTAATTTTGTAAAGGTTAAACAGATATTCTATGCCTTTTCCAAGTTCCTGAACTCTAGCGTCTTTATAGCCTATCATTTCTCTCAAATCGAGACTTACATCCTTAACTTTTATCCCAAGTTTTGATAGATTATTTTTCGCGCTAGCATACTGATAAGAGGAATGGAGTAATGCTTTTGATGGTATACACCCAACTCGCAAACACGTGCCACCAAAAATGCTATTTTTGTCTATACAAGCAACTTTGAGTCCAAGTTTTGCAGCAGCAATAGCGCATTTGTAACCACCTGGACCACCACCTATAATAATTAAATCATAATCAGTCATAAAAAACAAACCTATTTTCTAAAGAATAAACACCATTTCCTTCAGTCGTTATATACATCTTACCATGGGTAAATACTGGAGCATGAAACACATTACCGGGTATTTTAATTACCCTTCCTGTACTTTCAGATCCAGGAAAAGCAAATATTGAACCTTTATTACTTGTTACCCAAAGCGTATGGGCATACATAATTGGAACAAACAATTGCACATTCTCTATAAAATCAGATGTCCAAACTGTTTTTCCACTTTGTATGTCGATGCCAATTACCTTATTATCTTTAGTCACCATGAAAATTCTTCCGCCTTCTTTTTGTTTCTCTGCAGGAATAAGAGGGCTATAATATGACTCAATGTTTGATATACTTTTTACTTGTAGTGGCCTTGACCATAAAATATTTCCTGAGTTTACGTCAATGCTATAAATATAAGAGTTGCTCGTAGCTATTAAGATATTATCGTGTACTCTAGGTGTAGTAGTTACATCTGTAAGCTGTGTGTCTAAAAGATTTGTAGCTAATTTTTGGCTCCATAGTTTTTTACCTTCTTCATTAAAAGCTATTAACTCGCCATTTGAAAATGGTGCCATTATTTTATCATTAGAGACTGCTGGTGAGATGGAATATAAACCTCGAACCTCATTTATACCATTTTGATAAGCCCAAATGGGGCTGCCATCTTTTATATCAAATACATGTAGATAGTTATCAATAGTCAATACTACCAACTTATTGTTTATTACTATTGCTTTCCCTCTTGCCGGAGCTCTTAATTCTTTTTCCCATTGAATCTCCCCTGTTTTCGCATCTATTGTGTGTAGAATGTTATCCACTACAAAGAAAACATTTTCTTTGTAGCTCGATAAACTCATATTACCAATTTTTTTCCTACTTGAGAGGTATAATTTCCAATTTATAACTCTTGGGTTATCGATATCAAAGGAATATAAGGTACCGTTCTTGTCTGGTAAAATAACGCTATTTTCTGTAAGTATTGGAGCTACATATCCTTGAGATAATTTTTTATCTACTAAACTTATTCGTTCGCTTGCCATTGTATAGTTACTATACAATAACATTATCATGACAATTATTATTTTCATTATTTAGTGAAAACAAGATTCATTAATATACATACTAGAAACGTAAATCACAACGAAAATGTTCTTAATTGTGGATCAAAAGCATTAACGTAATGTCATACCATTATGTAAAGATTCTCTTACTGTAATAACTTTTATCAAGTATGGACTAAAAGAAATATCTATAGCTCAAACTAATGCTGTCAGTAATACTACTCCAATATGAAACAGGCAGCATTTTCAGGATGAAAGATATTGTTGTGATGTCATTCATTTGAACTACTCATATCAATTTGAAAAATGTATACTATCTTATGTTATAGTACCTAAAAGTAAATGCTCAACATACAAAATAACGCTTCACTTTGCAGGCAATGGATATTCTTGGCAGTACTTGCTCTTGCTTGTTCTGGAGTGCTGTCAATAATTGTTATTTTTCTACGATTGCCTTTTATTTCTTCTCTCATTCCTTCTGCACAATATATCTTTGATAATGCACTGGTGTTGACTCCTGCAACAATGTTGCAATAAACTTTGGTCCGCTTTTCCACTGTGTGTGAAAGAGTCTGGCAGCTCTTTTACTCGAAACACGATATGCACGTCTTCATGGTTAATCTCAATTCGCTTAACTAATGTTCTAATGATATCACGTCTAGTTAGCCAATCTGCGTTATCAAGACTTGAGTTAACGCTAGAAGAAAACTCTTCTAAAGTAGTCACCACTAGAGTTAAGTCTTGTTCAAGTCTTTTTTGATCAAATATCTTTTTCTTTTGCTCTCCGATCATTTGTAAGGTTTGTTTCATTGCTTTAATTCTTGGTTTAAACTCTTCTTCATTGATGTATCCTTGAGTATAGCCATCAATAAGCCTTGCAATGCCACAGTTTAATTGATCTTCTTTTTTCTCAAGAAAGTCACTTTTTTGATCTAATGGTGATTTTTTAATCTCTGAAAGTCTACGCTTGTATTCTTCTAATATCCGAGTAGGATTTTTCAATAGGTATTTTACCTCTTCCCATACAGCCACGTCTAATACATCTGTACGAATCATTCTATTATTACACATTTTATTGCCACCAAAGTGACCTCGCTCCGTACCAGTACAACGATAATATGTTCGACGAGCGCTAGAGCAAGTGCTAATACCATGATATCCATAATGACAAAGCTGACATACTGTTAAACCTTGCAACAAGTAATTTGCTCCCATTCGTCTTCTCCTAGCTATTCTTTTATTTTCAGTTAGCTGTTCTTGAACTATATCAAATAAATCTTCGTTTATAATATTAGGTACAGGAATATAAATCCAATTTTCTTTATCAGTACGAAAAGTAGAATAATTGTCTTTCGGTTGCTCACAAGAGCGTTTCTGTGGTCTTACGTGTTTTAATTTTACTCCTAGCTTTTTTTTACCGAATGCTGCTTGTCCTTTATAAGCAGGATTTTGTAATAGACGACAGACTACACTCCTATCCCAATACCTTTTTCCTGTTCGTGTTACGATGGACATAGCTCTTAATCTATGACATACTTCTCCAATGCTTACTCTTCCCCTTCCCACCCAAAAAAACATTTTACGAATGACTTCAGCTTCCTCTTCATTAATTTCAAAAAAGGCTTGTCCTCCTCCTATATGCTTATTTATATAACGATAGCCATAAGGAGCTCCACTCATTACATTTATACTGCCTTTATTGGCTGCGTGAATCTTGCCTCTACGACTTCGTTCCATAATTTTTGCACGTTCATATTCTGCTATCATACCCTGTATTTGTAATAGTAATTGAGATTCTGGATTATCGTCAATTTGACAATTCAAGAAAACTGTTTCTACACCCAATTTCTTAAATTCATCAACTAATAACATTTGATGTACATATTTGCGAGCCAAACGATCAGGAGAATGAATATAAACCTTATTAATATTACCTTCTGCTATTTGATCTCTTAATTTTTCTAAACTAGGACGTATTATATCAGAGCCACTATAACCATTATCAATAAATTTATATTCACTTAGTAATTTATGTCCATCAGCACTAATCTTATTCTCTATAGCAGTAATTTGGCTTGCTATTGTATCTCCTTGCACTTGTTTTCCTGAAGAAACTCTCGCGTACAGACTAACAGTTATCATTGCTCCCCCTTAAATTGATTCTATTGTTACATTCAAAAATTTTCTCCTTTTGGCTCCCATTTACTTGTTTATTTAATGCTAGTTTTTTATATGCATCTAATAAGTACAATTCTGCTAACCGATTAGGTTCATAACTATAGCTAACACGAACAGTCAGTTTCTTTTTTCCCATGAGCTTTCCTTGAAAATATATAAATATGTTCATATATCACTCATCGAAACAGATGGTCAGTTGATCGTTGGTTCTATAAGTGAAAACAACTCCTCGTTCTTTGAGTAGAAGCTGCCGGGAAATTATTTTTTTTAGTTTTATGTTTGTTGCAACATTGTTGCAGGGGTAATACACGTAAATTTGTCAATTTTGGTATGGATGTGCTCTATAATATCTCTGCTCTTCATCATAAACTTAAAAAACACCAATCATTGGTTTAACTTCTCATGGATTCTCTCAATCCTTTCCATGCTGCTAATGTTTATATCTGCATTTGTTCCAAATACTGAAGTTATCAAAAGTAACTATATACCTGTATTACAAAACAAATTATTTTTACTTGGACTCAGTCTTTTCATTACCAGCATATTGATAAATACAGCTCTAGCCTACATATCAAATAAACAAGACTCATATCTTTCAATCGGACAAATTGGCCTGGTCATTATACTTGTGTCATCATTTCTTTGTGTTGTTTTAGCACATAAAAATATGCCTCCAGGTCTATATCACTCAGACAAGAATTTATTTTATGAATATCTCTTTTGGGGAGGCGGACATTTACTGCAGTTTGCCTTTGCTCAAGCAATGTTTTTAGTTTATTTGATCATACTGAATGCTCGCTATATTAGTCTAAATAAAATTACCATTTTACCACTATTTATAAACACAGTTTTGACCGTAGGTGCGCCGTTTATATACTTTATTTATTCGGCGGATAGTGCTGAATTGATACAGTTTTTTACCTGGCATATGAGAATTGCTGGAGCAGTTCTGCCGTGCTTTTTAACAATATTAGTGTATTGCAACATAAAAACCCTGCTCAATGATAAGGGCAATTATCTTCTTCACTCGTTTGTATTGTTCATTTATGGAGGTGTGCTTGGAGTGCTAACTATTGAAGGAAATGTCACTATTCCTGCGCATTATCATGTTTCTGTAGTTGGTATTACTATAGCTTTTATGAATTTTGTCTACTGGCTGTTACCAAAATTGGGCTGTAAAGAAATAAAAAGCTCCATAGTAAGATTACAGATTTATGCATATAGCTTGGGACATTTTCTCCACATTACTGGACTTGTTTGGCTTGGTGGATATGGTGCCTTAAGAAAAGTTGCAGATCTGCCAAGTATTTCATCAATGTTGGCACGTGCTTGTTTTATTACGGGTGGAGCTATATCAGTTATTGGTGGAATGTTATTCGTAATAATTGTGATTTTACATCTTCTTAAAGGCAAGGCTCGTACCAACTAACCCACAGAAACAAAACTAAAAATTTTAGTGTAAAATTACTATATTTACTTTGTACTATGGCTCAAACAACCTGCTTCAAATTTGGAAAGGCAGTGAAATGAAAAAAACTATATCAAGCTACACTGAATTCTTATTTGCTACTCCTTGTGGTTCTTGTGTTCCATTTACTTGAGAGCTAGGTTTCATTATTAAATCACCAGCTAAGAATGCAGATACTGTTGCTATAACAACGATTAACCACATGTCCAATTTAGTTGTATGTTCAAGTGTAATATACACTACTAACCCAACAGCAAGACCATTACTAGCAGTAGCGATATATGTTGCTTTTTCTTTTAGTTGTTTATTTGCTTCATTTTTGACTTCTAATATTTTCTTTTCTTGCTGTGATTGCTGGATTTGAGTATTTAGTTTATTCTTTTCAGCTTTTAATTCTATATTTTCGTTCTGAGCTGTATTCCTTGCATATTCTAAAGCTCTATTTAACCGTTCAGCTCTATCCTTTTTAGTTTGCAAGTCTTTATTCTCTATCTCTAGCTGTTCAAGTTTATTTATTTTTTGTTTCATTTCATCTGATACTTCATTAATCAGTTTTGCTAAGCCTAATTTTGCTAAGCTAGGCAAAGAGTATCGCTCACGTAGAACATTTCTAAGATCTTTTTTTAGTTCATTTGTCATTTTGCTTCTTAATATATTGTTTACCTCTTCTACACTTTTTTTACCCTCTAATTCCAGCACGCCTTCAATCAGTTCTGCTAGTTCTATTTTCGCTGAGTTGGGTATATAGCGTCGGCTAGTTAGAATATCTTTAAGATATTTTAAACAAAGAAACTCAAACATAATAAACCTCAATATTAAAAATTTATTATGGAATATGTTTAAAACTATAAAGTCAAGGAGGATTTGTATCATAACAATGCTAAATCAAAATGGCAGACATTAAAATTGCTGTATTTGCTCAATTGTGCTAACTTAAAGCTTAAAATTGAAAAATATTTATGTTAGAAGAAAAATACAGCTTTAGAGAAATTGAAGACAAATACAACATATTATGGGAAGGTAGTAAAGTTTATAAATGGAATGGTGAAAAGGATAATACTTTCACTATAGATACGCCTCCACCAACGATATCGGGAAAGTTGCACATTGGACATATATTTAGCTATTGCCATACGGACTTTATTGCAAGGTTTCAACGTATGCTGGGGAAAGATGTGTTTTATCCAATTGGATTTGATGATAATGGACTTCCCACTGAAAGGTTAGTTGAGCAGACCTATAAAACCCGTGCAAAAGAAGTTGGCAGAGAAGAATTTATAGAGATGTGCCATGAAGTTATTGAGAAGTCAAAGCAGGAATTCAAGGAATTGTTTAAATCAGTCGGTATTAGTTATGACTGGAATTTAGAGTATCACACAATTAGTAAAGAAGCTGTGACACTTTCTCAAATGTCATTCATTGATCTATATAACAAAGGATATGCCTACAGGAAAATGCAACCTATTCTTTGGGACCCAGTTGATAAAACCGCAATTGCGCAAGCGGAAATAGAGGATAAAGTCTTTGAGTCATCTTTGAACACGATAGTTTTTTCCACTGAAAAAAATGAGCAGATTCATATTGCAACTACGCGACCTGAATTACTTCCTGCATGTGTTGCAGTCTTTTGTCATCCAGAAGATGCACGATATGCCCATCTGATTGGAGAAATAGCCATAGTGGCAATTACAGAGGAAAAAGTTCCAATAATAGCTGATGATAAGGTAAAAATAGATAAAGGTACTGGGCTTGTTATGTGCTGTACATTTGGTGATGAGCTTGACATATATTGGCAGCAAAAGCATAATCTGCCGGTGACAATTATAATTGATCAGGATGGAAGGATAAACCTGCATGCAGTGTGTGATCAAAAATCGATCCCAGTGTCAAGCACTGGGATGACAGGGGAGAAAGATGCCCAGTATCAAGATACTCAGATGACAGAGGAGCCACATGCCGGTGTCATCCAAGTAGCTGACACTGGGATCCATGGACTAAAAGTTAAAGAAGCAAGAAAGAGGATCATTGAAATCCTCAGTGGAAAAGGACTTTTAATAGAAAGCACTAGCATTTCTCATTCTGTTAAATGTGCTGAAAGATCTGGTGCGCCGCTTGAAATATTACCTACTTATCAATGGTTTGTCAAGACTTTAGAGCAAAAAACTCAAGTATTAGATAAAGTGAGTAAATGTAATTGGCATCCAGAATCTATGCGTAAACGTATGGAGGTGTGGATAGAAGGGCTAAGTTGGGATTGGTGCATCTCAAGACAGCGTTATTTTGGTGTACCATTTCCAGTTTGGTATTCAAAACGTAAGGGAGAAGAAGGCAAAATCATTCTAGCTGAAGTAAAGGATTTACCTGTAGATCCACTCAAAGATTTGCCGAAAGGGTATATTAAAGAAGAAGTTACTCCAGATCAAGATGTGATGGATACTTGGGCAACAAGTGCGATCACTCCTCAACTAAGTGCACTAGCAGTAAACAGTGAGCTCGGTTTACCAAGCCATCGGTATGATAAGATATTTCCTGCAGATCTGCGCAGCCAAAGCCATGAGATAATAAGAACTTGGGCTTTTTATACGATTTTGAAGGCGCATTATCATGCAGATTCACTCCCCTGGAAAAATATCATGATTAGTGGTTGGTGTTTGGCTGATGATAAAAAAAAGATGAGTAAATCAAAAGGTAACGTCATCACTCCTCATGTAATGCTTGAAACCTATGGAGCTGACGTAGTACGCTATTGGGCAGCAAACTCAAGACTTGGAGTTGACACAGTCTACTCTGAAAATATCTTCAAAATTGGCAAACGACTTGTTACGAAACTTTGGAATGCCAGCAAATTTGTTTCCATATTTATGGAAAAACATCAAGCATTGAGCATAAATTCCATCAGTGAGACGATGGATAAGTGGATATTGTCCAAATTATATAAAGTGATAGAAAAAACGACGAACAACCTATTACAGTTTGAATACTGCGAAGCTTTGAGCGCAATAGAAGAATTTTTTTGGAAAGATTTTTGTGATAATTACTTAGAGTTAGTTAAAAAACGTGCATATGGAGATGCATTGGACAGCGAGGCAAACATGAGTGCGAAACAGAGTTTGGCATATGTACTCAATATTATTTTGCGGTTATTTGCACCATTTTTGCCATACATTACAGAGGAAATATATCATCAGTTGTATAGTTATAACTCCGTTCACAATAAAAGTAATTGGCCTAACAAGGAAGAACTTACCTATGATAAGTATTCTGAGGAAATGGGAGATAATTTCGTGCAGATATTAAACCTTGTGAGAAAAATAAAAGCAGATAATAACGTATCAGTTAAGCATCTTATACAAAAGTTGATGATAAAAGCGAGTGTAAAAGAGGATGAGTTAAATTATTCTGCTCAGCATGATTTGCAGTCAGTTTGCAATGCTGAAGTGATAGAATGGGTTGAGAGTACAGAAGCAGAGCTTATAACTGAGAATGGAAAATTTACTGTAAGTTTATTGATTGATGTAACTTAGCATTCGTATTACTATACTAATTATTTAGTTGTGAGGTAATAATGATTGGTAATTCATATAATAATAAAATTGAAGAACAAAAAGATGATTATCATGACTTCATTCAAAGGTTTTTGTTTTTGCTCGGTAAGATAAAAGAAAAGAATAAATCAATTCACACTGCTGTAGCTAGTTTTCACATATTATCTTTTTTAATAAAATACAATGCCAATTTTAATGAAGATGAAGTGTATAAAGCCGTTATCCAAGATTTCAATAATGTAAAGGAGGCGAGACTAGAGCTTCAAGATAAGGCTAAAAAAGTATTGAATGGGTATATTGAAAGTGGTGTTGAAACAGTGTCAATATATGGTAGTTGTGCAGAAGTTAAATTGGGAGCTAATAAAAACAAATTCAAAGTCAGTGAGTTTTTGAATAGTAATTTCTGTCAAGATAATGGAATTTCAGGATTTTCAACTCTGCATAGCAATGGAAAAAATGGAATGCACGGTTTTGTTTCTGAAGAAGGAATAAGGCACTATGTTGTAACTGATGGTGCATACGAAATGACTCTGAATTGGTGTGATGAGGACGGAAAAAAGTGCACTATTATAATTAATATTGATGCTAATGGTATAGAACTTATCGAGCGTAATCGTGTTACTGATGATCAATTGAAAGCAAATAAAGATGTAAAAATAGGTAACTTATTCTTGTATCAAATAAAATTTAGAAATAAGGAGAAAGGCAATCATAAATCATCTGAGATTGTGATAGAAAATAGTAATAGAAATATTAACATTCAAACAACTCAAGAAATTGAGCTTGGCAGCAAAGAAGCTCAAATAGGCAGTACTAAAATGCAAGACAAAAGTGCACAAGTTGTAGATGAAAGCTTAAACGAAAGAATTAATAAATTGGAAAAAGAAAATACAAGATTAACTGGAAATAATCAAACTATATTAGAACAATTACAGCAAAAAATGAGAGAGGTGGAGGAATTAAATGGAAAGGTAAGGGAAAAAGATGAAGTTTTGGCTGAAGTAACACAAAAACTCAAGCAGCTAAGTGATTCGGTAGAGAGTGAATCTGAAAGGAGAAAAGTAGAGAAGGAAAAGTTAGAGGAGAAGTTAAGGAAAGCGCAAAAAGAGATACAAAAGTTAAGTAAAGAAAAAGCTGAATTAGTGCAAGAAAAGCAAGGCTTGGAAGAATATGCTAAAGTTCTAGTTGTCAAAATACAAAAACTAGTTGATCAAATAGGGCGATCAGATCTTAAACTGGATGAATCAATAAATGAAAATAAAAGGTTAGAACAAGAATTGAATGATACTAAAAAAGAGTTAGGTGATAAATATAGTCAAATCCAGAGATTAGAAAGTCAATCACATGAATTAGAATCTAAAAAAGTAACAGAATTGATGACATGTTTAGCAGCGAAAGAGAAAAAAATAGCAGAGTTAGAAGCGCAGTTGCAAAAAGAAAGGTCTGAAGCTTCTGATCTAGGACTTAAATCATGGTATTTAGAAGAAGAAAAAAGACGATTACAAGAAAAGTTAAATGAAAAAACTCAAGAAGTGATTAAACTAACTGTAGATTTAGAAGAACTAAGTAAGCAATCGGAAGAGAAAGAAGCTGAATATTTTGATAGGACTCAAGAGTTAGAAAAAAGTTTTAGTCGAGAAAGAAAAGAAAGTGGAAAGTTGAAAAATAATATAAGCGCTTTGGAAGAAGAAAGTCAAAGTTATTCTGAAGAGTACGACAAATTACTATCTAAGAGATCTATTCTGGAAAAAGAAATTTCATGCTTTAAGGATCAAACTCTACTTTCAGAAAAACATGTATTTTTTCTGCAGCAAAAGTTTATCCTTTTGCTTAAGGATATTGTTGGTTTGCGTTGTAGTTATAAAGTCAACACAGGTGAAATAACTATAAAACAGCTTGCATTTGAGGAACTAGTTAATAGATTGCGTGAAATGCAACAAGACCTGGAAGTAGGTGACGAAGAGGTAGAAAATATTCTTGAGGAAGTAAAAAAATCTGAACAAGCCGAGAGCGAACTAAATCATTCTTTAGATATAAATAATGGAAATTCATCACAGCTTGAAGGAGTAGGCGAAAATGAGCTTGGTAACGGTCAATTTCAGAGACCAAAATCGCTTTACGCATCTACACCAAAGGAAATAAGGAAATTTTCTAAAAAATCTTTCGATACTTCTATCTCTCCAATTACGGAATTCAATGAGATGAATACCATAGAACAAAAGTTACAAAGTGAACAAAAATTTCCAAAAAAGAAGAAAAAAAGCTCAAAAAATAAAGAAAATTCAGGGCAAGGAAGCCCTAATACAAGTATTAGCAGTACTAATCTATCACCTTTAGAAGATACAACAAATATTGCTATGTCTTTATGGATGCAGTAGATAAGCTACAGGTAAGACAATTTTAATCAATATATACAAGACTGCTGAAGTTTTGTATATGGGTGATGAGCAATTTACTTAATAAATATAATACATTTTATTTTATAGCTAGTTCTCTGGCTACTCTCACGTTACTTACATCTTTAGCGCTTATTAATGTACCTAGTTCTTTAATTCTCGCTTTAGCTGTATTATCTGTTTTGGCTTTTATGATTTTGTATAAAATAATTATTGACACTAGGAAAGTGGGAAAGGAATTTGCTCACAAAGAGCGTGAGTTGACTCAAGAAAAGCATAATTTATACGAGGAAGGAAGAAAATTTGGTCGAAAAGCAGAAGCTGAGAGGAAATCTTTTCTTAAAGAAAAAAAATCTTTGGAGGAGAAATTAGAAGCAAAAATGATCCATATAATTGGAATAACAGACGAATTAGAAAAAGTAACGAAGGAGAAAGATGAGCTTGCTGCACAAGAAAAAGAACTACTCCATAAAATCTCATATTTGTGTAAACAGTTACAGGAAAAAGAAGCTAATCTAACTGAGAGGAAAAAACTTATAATCGAATTGAAAAGAAAAATAGACAATGATAAATATGAGGAATTATATAAGGAAGTAGAAAAATTATCTAAAGAAAAAGAGGTGTTATCTAAGGAAATAGACAAATTACGTAAAGAGAAACATATACTATATATGAAAAAAGAAGAATTACATAAAAGAAGAACTTTGTGTGAAATTAGATGAATTACAATGTAAATTTAAAGAAATTGATCAGAAAAATAAAAACTTATCTCAAGAGTTAAAAAGGAAATTTGAAGAGCTAGATAAAGCAGACGGTTTAATTAAAAATCAATCTTTTGAGTTAGACAGAATAAGACAAGATTGTAATAACGAAGTGAAAAATTTAAGAAATTCACTTTTAGAGCGAGACAGTCAAATAAAACAACTTCAATATGTGATAGATAAGATAGAAGAATCGATAAGAGAAAATGAAACAATTAAAGATTATAGCAAAAAAATAATATTAGGGGAGACTCAGAAAATAAAATTTATATTAGGGCAGCTTGTGCAATTCAAGCCAATGAAAGGTTCCAAAACATCGGAGGAAACGTCTGATTCTTTACAGGAAGATCTTGGATATGCCAGTCGTTCACCCACTCCGACCAGATTATCGTGTTCAGTGTCTGTACAAAGCATTGCAAGTGGACCAATCCCTGAATATGGATTGTAAAATGCAACAATTACTCTTATTATAAAAAAAATTATACAAGATAATGAACCCAATAATATGCGCACTGGATACACAAGATTTGAATGAAGCCATATCTTGGGCTAATGGTCTGCGTGATAAGGTTGGCATGGTAAAACTTGGGTTAGAATTTTTTGCTGCACATGGTCCTTCTGGAGTGAGAGAAGTTGCAAAATGCAATGTACCAATTTTTTTAGATCTAAAATTGTATGATATTCCAAACACTGTAGCTAGAACAGTTGAAGCAATAAAAGCTCTAGATGTTGAAATGCTAACATTGCATATCAGTGGTGGAACAAAAATGCTTAAAGAAGCACTAAGTATAGTGCAAGGAAAGAAAATAAAGCTAATTGGAGTAACAGTACTAACTAGTATGGGCAATGAAGATCTGAGTGAACTCGGAGTAGCAAGGGAAGCAAAATCACAGGTAATTTTGCTAGCAAAGCTTGCAAAAAAGATTGGACTGCATGGAATAGTTTGCTCTGCACTAGAAGCTCAAGAAGTGCGCCAAGAATGTGGTAAAGACTTTAAAATTATTACTCCAGGAATCCGTATGAATTCAGCTCATAATGATCAAAAAAGGACAGCAACACCAAAAGAAGCAATAAATTCAGGAGCTGATTATATCGTAATTGGCAGACCAATTACAAAAAGCGGCAATCCCGCAAGTAGTGCAGAATTAATATTGAAATCCCTTACTGATTGAAGCAGGAGAGCGGCAAGATAGATAAGGTACCATAGAATAAAAGCAACAAACGGTATGTATCCGTTCAGCAGGGTGGCAAAACAAGGTAGACGAGAAAAGATAACTAAATGGGTGTCATCCCAGTGCTTGACCATTTTTCTTTTTTTTCTGGATTCCAGCGTCACGCGCTGGAATGACAGGGCTGTGAGTGTCATCGAAGTAGCCGATACAGGCCTTTTTCTTCTGTCATCCCAGTGCCCTGACACTGGGATCCAGTTAAATTTACAGGTATAAAAGTAATCAACGTTTCTGGTGATGATAGAAAAATGGATCCCAGCACAGGATACCATTTATTGTTTTGGCAAATTTGTACAGCTACGTACTTTATTTGCACATTCTTCTGAACAGATACTCAGTGAAAAAAAAGTGCTTGACACAAAAAAATGGATGCTGTATAGTACTGACAATTAAGTATAATATTTACCGTGGTGTAATACTACACTACTTTTTTTTTACTTCAACAAGTAATCATTATTATTTTTTTCTCACTACCAAGTAGCTTACGTTCATTTGTATCTACCATGAAGCCAATGCTGGAATCCAGAAAAAAGACCGGTGAATGGCAGGCACGAGCATTATACGTATACAGTTGTATGAACGTTGTTTACCATGAGGGCGCCTCCCAGCACTGGGATCCATATTGTAAACAAGCGTTTGAGTTATACTAAGCTGCCATTCACCGGTCTTTTTTCTGAATGCAGGTTGCATGACAACAAAAAGGTACTGAGATTAAAGATTACCTTCAAATTACAATAACTATTCTAATTTTATTTTTAAAGGAGGCTATTATGTCACTTACTGATATCGCTCACCGTGTTAATGAACTCGCTTCATCATGGGAGCAATTTAAATTAATAAATGATCGCAAACTAAAAGAAATCGAAAGCAAAGGACCTGAGCAGCTATGCAAGATAAATAGTAATATTGATAATTGCAAAGAGCGCTTAGATTTTATTGAAACTTCAGCTCAACGTCCAGAAATTAGCACAGATTTTAATACAGGTGATAAATATTTTTCTGATTATATTCGCAAAGGAATGGAAAACAGGTTATCACACAAAACCCTAAGTGGAGATGACAATGATATTGGAGGGTATTTAGTTACTCCTCATATTGTAAAACGGATAAACAAGCGTATAACTGATTCATCTCCAATGCGGCAGATATGTTCTAGTCAAAGAATCTCTACTGAAACGCTGGATTATATTATAGAAGATTGTGACCGTGCTGGTGCAGGTTGGAGTGGTGAAGTAGTAGACGACGAAGATGGTGGCTATAAATCCAAGTATGATTTTGCACAAGACACAAGTACACCTAAAATTCAAAAGATTTCCATCACAACTTATGAGCTCTATGCTCAGCCGCAAATATCACAAAAATTGCTCGATGATGCATTTGTCAATGTTGAAAATTGGCTTGTAGAAAAGGTTGCCGAAACTTTCAGTAAGAAGGAGAATGAAGCCTTTATTAAAGGTGATGGCACTTTTCAACCTAAAGGAATTTTAACTTACGAAAATGGAAATGGTCATAATAAGATAGAGCAAATTAAAGCTGATAAGCTAGACAGCGACGCCATAATGATATTGTACTACTCTCTAAATGAACATTACTCTAAAAATGCATCATTTTTGATGAACAGGAGTACGTTAAAGGACGTGAGGCTACTAAAATCTGAAACAGGTCAATATCTCTGGCAGCCGAGTTTATCGCTTGAAACTCCAGATACTTTGATGGGAATACCAGTATATCAATCTGCTGATATGCCACCTACAATGATTGCAGTAGCGGATTTCAAACAAGCTTATAAGATCGTGGATAACAGAGGAATGAGAATATTGAGAGACCCTTATACAAACAAACCTTATGTTAGATTTTTTGTCACTAAGCGTATCGGTGGGGAGGTTGTAAATACCAGCGCTATTAAATTGTTGAAAATTGCAAGTAAGTACTAAAACTTTATATTATTTTATAAAATAGTTGACTTACCATGCTTTTTATATAATAATAAAATTATTAATTTAAGGAGTAAAATATGTTTAAAAAAATAAAAAACTTTTTTAAGTGGATTGCTGATCACATAGGAATTTCATGGATTGCAAGAAAAATTTCATCAGGCTGTAAGCGGCTGTTTGGTGGTAAAAAAAGTGAAACAAGTGTTGCGAAACAAAGCATATCACAGCAAGGACAATCTTCAGGTAAAACTACTATTGAAGAAAAAAACAAGAGTTAATAAATGCTTTTACTGCATCTCTTTCTAAGTTTAGAGAAGATTTATCTGATCTTACTCTGAGGAAGTGACTACTGAATCAGAGGAGTTTTATGATGCAGAAGTTACATAACCAAGTTCAACAACTCGAGCACTAGCAACAGAAAGACATTGTGTCTCTAATCCGAGTATAGTAGGAAACGGTTATTATTAAACCAAATCCTTCACAAAAGAGCACCAAAGTTGGTGCTCTTTTTTTCTTTATAAGTTTTCTCCATAGGAGAAAATTGACTAATTACAATTTTTCGTATCAATTTTCAATAGATTCATCGATGTATAGCTATAGTTTTATCAGTGTAAGGCTAAATATGCTAAGCTTATAAAGATGACAAAGCTTCAAAAAAAGCCTAACATAGTGGAAAAAGCTTTATGAAAATCAAAGTTGGAGTAATAGGCTGCTTAGGCAGAATGGGTAAGAAAATACTCAATGAATTAATTACGAATACCAAAGTGGAAATAGCAGGTGCTGTTGCTCGCTTGGGCAGTGAGTATATAGGCTTAGATATTGGGCCTATTGTAGGCAATAATTGCAATTTAGGAATCAAAGTTACAAGTTCTATTAGTGAGGTATTTGAATCGTCCGATGTTGTAATAGATTTTACAACTAAAGAATGTATGCTAGAATGCCTTAAGGCGGCCGTGAAATTTAAAAAACCGCTAGTTAGTGGCACAACTGGAATAGAAGGTCTAAATTTTAAAGAATATGCTGCTAAAGTTCCAATATTATGGTCAGCAAATATGAGTGTTGGAGTTAATGTGTTGCTGAAATTGGTAAAAGAAGCTGCCAAGCTTTTAGGTAATGAGTATGACGTTGAAATTTGGGAAATGCATCACAATTTAAAAAAGGATTCACCATCTGGAACAGCTATAGAGTTTGGTAAAGCAGTTGCTAACGCTGCAAAAGTGGATTTTGAGCTCAATCAATATTCACATAATAATTCAAATATAAGAGGGAAAGGAGGAATAGGCTTTGCAGTATCTCGTGGAGGTGGAGTAATAGGAGATCACAGTGTCATGTTTGTCAATTCCGATGAACGAGTAGAATTAAATCACAAGGCAATTGACCGCACAACGTTTGCTAGAGGGGCTATTCAAGCAGCAATATGGTTGTGCGAGAATAAAACTCCAGGACTTTATTCAATGCAGGATTTAGTATGAGCGATAAATACGCTTTCGTTAAAAATTTAAATCTTTGGTATGGCTCTAAACAAGTTTTATTCGATATAAATTTGAATATTTGCAAAAAGAAAGTCACAACTTTTATCGGACCTTCTGGGTGCGGTAAATCGACATTTTTGCGTTGTTTTAATCGTATGAATGATTACGTACCTGGATGTAGAGCGACTGGTGAACTGGTAATCGATGGGCTGGGTAATATATATTCACGTGATATGGATGTTGTATTGCTCAGAGCAAAAGTTGGTATGGTATTTCAAAAACCCAACCCTTTTCCAAAATCAATATATGATAATGTTGCTTATGGGCCTAAGTTGCATGGAATGGTGAAAAATAAGCAAAAATTAGATGAAATAGTAGAGAGTAGTTTAACTAAGGTTGGTTTATGGGAAGAGTTGAAAGATAGATTGCAAGATAGTGCACTAAATTTATCTGGTGGCCAGCAACAAAGATTATGCATTGCTCGTGCAATTGCAGTAAAGCCAACTATTTTATTAATGGATGAACCATGCTCTGCCCTTGATCCAATGGCAACCAACGCAATCGAAAACCTTATACAAGAGTTAAAATTGAGGTTCACCATAATTATGGTAACTCATTCGATGAAGCAGGCTAAAAAATTATCTGACAGCGTAATTTTCTTTTGCAATGGCAAGATTGTTGAATTCGGAAGTACTCAAGAAATATTTGAAAATGCTCAGTCTCCTTTAACGAAGGAGTATATTCTGGATCATTAGCTTAATAGTTGATATTTTAATTTTTTCTATGTATAACTTATCAAAGTTTTAATTATAGGAGAGTAAAATGTTTAGTACAAGTGAGGCAACAAAAAAGTTGTTTAAAGCTATTGAATTTCAAAATGCTAGTGGTGAAAGAATAACACCTAAGGAAGCTTGGTATCATTTTCAACAAGCATTGAAAAAAGGAGCGAATGTTAACGCGTTTGAAGATGGAATGACACCTTTGATGTCCATCCCCCTAGCTTTTAGCTCTAGTAGTGATGAAGAGCAGTCTAAGTTAAAGAGTATGGCTAAGTTGCTTGTACAGCATGAAAACATTGATATAAATATTAAAAGCAAGCTATTATTGAGAAAAAACCAAAGGAACATGATGGTTATCCAGTGTACGAATTTGAGGGGAGAGAAGTAGTAGATCAGGGTAGAGGGGGTTGTGTATACCTTGACAATTCACAACCTGTTAATGAAGGATTTATACCTCAAAACTATGCTCGTGCAGAGGAGGAAATTAAGACCGGCAAGAAGGAAAAAAATACAGCTCTACACATTGCTTGCCAGTTTGGTAATATAGATATGGTAAAAATATTACTCACACATCCAAATATCAAACCTAATATTAAAAACTATGAAAACAAAAGTCCAAGAGATTGTATTGCAGGACATGCCAAGAAAGCAATAGAACCAGAGTTCATAAAGGTAGAAGAAGTTGCTCAAAAAAGGAAACAAACTAATTATGCTTGTGCTTTTTTGTTATCTGGAGTACTTGCTGTTGGTCTATGTTTCGTAGTTGACAACCCAGTTCCAACTTGCTGCGATCAATCACCTTAATACCCCATTCAACAACCAAAAAGAAATTACAGTTACAGATCCAACACATCCGCTATTCGGTAGGACTTTTCCCATATCATCTGCCAGTGTAAAAGCCTATAACAGTGGTAATGTACTCGTTATTTACCGTAGTAATATAACTCTGCGTATTCCTTTTTCTGCTACCAACTTGGCCGGTAAGCAAGATTTACTCACCAGTAAGTTAACATGGAATTCATTATACGAATTTGTTTCTCTAGCAAAGGAGTATAAATTATGCCATGTAAACCAAATAGAGTGTGGAAGAAAATGCCGCAACACCTCAAGTCAGAAGTTTTAGAAAATATATTACTAGTATCAAAAGAGGTTATTCATGAGTACATCAGAGCTAATCACAGTACAACATCTAGCACGCGAAGCAATAATTTACATCAGACAATCAACACCTCATCAAGCACTGAGCAATCAAGAAAGTTTGGAGTTACAGTATGCACTGAAACAAAGAGCAATTGACCTTGGGTGGAAAGCTGATAATATTGTTGTTATTGATAATGATCTCGGCTTGACTCCTGCAACAATGTTGCAATAAACTTTGGTCCGCTTTTCCACTGTGTGTGAAAGAGTCTGGCAGCTCTTTTACTCGAAACACGATATGCACGTCTTCATGGTTAATCTCAATTCGCTTAACTAATGTTCTAATGATATCACGTCTAGTTAGCCAATCTGCGTTATCAAGACTTGAGTTAACGCTAGAAGAAAACTCTTCTAAAGTAGTCACCACTAGAGTTAAGTCTTGTTCAAGTCTTTTTTGATCAAATATCTTTTTCTTTTGCTCTCCGATCATTTGTAAGGTTTGTTTCATTGCTTTAATTCTTGGTTTAAACTCTTCTTCATTGATGTATCCTTGAGTATAGCCATCAATAAGCCTTGCAATGCCACAGTTTAATTGATCTTCTTTTTTCTCAAGAAAGTCACTTTTTTGATCTAATGGTGATTTTTTAATCTCTGAAAGTCTACGCTTGTATTCTTCTAATATCCGAGTAGGATTTTTCAATAGGTATTTTACCTCTTCCCATACAGCCACGTCTAATACATCTGTACGAATCATTCTATTATTACACATTTTATTGCCACCAAAGTGACCTCGCTCCGTACCAGTACAACGATAATATGTTCGACGAGCGCTAGAGCAAGTGCTAATACCATGATATCCATAATGACAAAGCTGACATACTGTTAAACCTTGCAACAAGTAATTTGCTCCCATTCGTCTTCTCCTAGCTATTCTTTTATTTTCAGTTAGCTGTTCTTGAACTATATCAAATAAATCTTCGTTTATAATATTAGGTACAGGAATATAAATCCAATTTTCTTTATCAGTACGAAAAGTAGAATAATTGTCTTTCGGTTGCTCACAAGAGCGTTTCTGTGGTCTTACGTGTTTTAATTTTACTCCTAGCTTTTTTTTACCGAATGCTGCTTGTCCTTTATAAGCAGGATTTTGTAATAGACGACAGACTACACTCCTATCCCAATACCTTTTTCCTGTTCGTGTTACGATGGACATAGCTCTTAATCTATGACATACTTCTCCAATGCTTACTCTTCCCCTTCCCACCCAAAAAAACATTTTACGAATGACTTCAGCTTCCTCTTCATTAATTTCAAAAAAGGCTTGTCCTCCTCCTATATGCTTATTTATATAACGATAGCCATAAGGAGCTCCACTCATTACATTTATACTGCCTTTATTGGCTGCGTGAATCTTGCCTCTACGACTTCGTTCCATAATTTTTGCACGTTCATATTCTGCTATCATACCCTGTATTTGTAATAGTAATTGAGATTCTGGATTATCGTCAATTTGACAATTCAAGAAAACTGTTTCTACACCCAATTTCTTAAATTCATCAACTAATAACATTTGATGTACATATTTGCGAGCCAAACGATCAGGAGAATGAATATAAACCTTATTAATATTACCTTCTGCTATTTGATCTCTTAATTTTTCTAAACTAGGACGTATTATATCAGAGCCACTATAACCATTATCAATAAATTTATATTCACTTAGTAATTTATGTCCATCAGCACTAATCTTATTCTCTATAGCAGTAATTTGGCTTGCTATTGTATCTCCTTGCACTTGTTTTCCTGAAGAAACTCTCGCGTACAGACTAACAGTTATCATTGCTCCCCCTTAAATTGATTCTATTGTTACATTCAAAAATTTTCTCCTTTTGGCTCCCATTTACTTGTTTATTTAATGCTAGTTTTTTATATGCATCTAATAAGTACAATTCTGCTAACCGATTAGGTTCATAACTATAGCTAACACGAACAGTCAGTTTCTTTTTTCCCATGAGCTTTCCTTGAAAATATATAAATATGTTCATATATCACTCATCGAAACAGATGGTCAGTTGATCGTTGGTTCTATAAGTGAAAACAACTCCTCGTTCTTTGAGTAGAAGCTGCCGGGAAATTATTTTTTTTAGTTTTATGTTTGTTGCAACATTGTTGCAGGGGTATTTTCTCCAATTATATTGGTTCAGCTCATCATAAGCCCTGCCAATAATTAAATCACTTCCTATTATTTTTTTTAGATCATCTTCACTCTTATAAGCTAGCTTATTAGGAAATAAGATAAAATCGGCAATGGCAATAAAGATAACGCCTTTAAATCATGATACTGATCACCTACATCAGCTTGACTTGAATAGGCCTTAGCGGCATAGTATTGGGCACATACTGTAATTGCTGTTGAATGATGGAGAGACATACTCCATTATTTTAACACGAAGTAACGAATTCAGTAGAATAAGTTCTTCAAAAACAATTTAAACTTTTACAGTAGGAGTAGTCTCATGAAATATTATAGCGGATTAGATGTCTCACTCAAAGAAACTTTCATTAGTATCGTTGATGAGAAAGGAAAGATTGTTAAAGAAGGAGTTGTTGCAAGCGAAAGCAAGGCAATAGCAGAGTACTTGCTTGAACAAGGCAAAAATTACGAAACTATAGGAGTAGAAAGTGGACAACTTTCAATATCAATGTGCAAAAAATTAAGGAGTTTTGGCTTGCCAGTAGTTTGTGTAGATGCAAGACATATGGCAGCAGCTTTGTCTGCAAGAATCAATAAAAACGATAAGAATGATGCAAGAGGTATAGCTCAAATGATGAGGGCTGGGCTATATAAAGAAGTACTAGTAAAATCGGATGAATCTTGTCAAATTAAAATAGCACTTGGAAGTAGAAGACAGTTAACATGCAGCTACCAGCAGATTGTTGGGACAATAAGAGGGTTATTAAAAATATACGGGATAAAGCTCGGTCAAGGGTCAAAATTTGAAAGCTTGTCTTTAAGAATAGAAAAAGCAATTAAAGATTTGGATGAAATAAGTAAGGCTTCAATTGGAGCGTTAGTTTGTAGTTTAGAGGCAATAGAGAAGTCATTGGAAAAACTTGACAAGATGCTCTTAGAACAAGGCAAAAAAGATGAGGATTGTAAATTATTAACTACTGCTCCAGGTGTTGGTACTATAGTAGCAATGACATATAAAGCAACAGTGGATAACCCAAATAGATTTGAAAGATCTAGTACAGTTGGAGCGTATATGGGGTTAACACCAAGACAATATGCTTCTGGAGAAATTGATCGGCATGGTAGTATATCAAAAATGGGGCCCATGGAATGTCGAAGTATGTTATATGAAGCTACACAAGTCTTACTTACAGTTAGTAAGAAAAATTTTAAGTTGAAAAGCTGGGGGTTAAAACTTGCAAGGAAAAAAGGGATGAAGAAAGCAATTGTAGCAGTAGCAAGAAAATTGGCTGTAATTATGCACAGGATGTTGGTCAATAAAACAGAATTTTGTTATTACAATTAAGAGGAGCATAAACAATAATTTTACTCGAGGTAGTAATGCCGATGGAAGGGATAAGCAAGAAAAAACCTTGAAGCCTAGACTTCGTTGGGCACATGTTGCCGTCACTGCCATTAAGTTAAGGGAAAGAGAAGTTAAGATTGGACAAAAAATTTGAAGTGATTGATAATTATGGTAAATACTAGGGTGAATTTTTAAGAAAAGGGAGTCTGAAAAGTGCAAGTTATTTAAAAAAGTAATAATTGCAGGTTATTTTGCAAAGAATGTACTAATGCAATGATACTGAAAAGATATCTTGAATTTAAAACACATGTTTTCTAGCTCTTTTCTGGTAGTTGAGTGAACGAATATCAGATATCTTATGACGATCAACTCTTCTCCCTTTTCTCACCACTAAAGTGTTCATCAAAAATAACTGTGATAGTCGATCCATAATGCAGTCTATGTCTGACTCTGTAGAAAAAATATCAAAGGCTAAGTTTTTAATCGCATTAAATGAGACAGATTTATTGATGCTTTTTTTTAGTTTACTATTCTGTGAGCTCAATGTCTCTTCATCATCTTCTATCATGATACTTTCTAGATTACTGATGAAGATAGTTGACCAAAAATCCTGCTTGATAGTTTCAATACTTTTTCCTGTGAAATTCTCTAAATTTAATCTTCCCTTCAGCCTAGAAAAAAATGTTTCTACTCCCCAGCGCAAGTAATATAATCTCTCAAACTCTTCAACTGTAAAACGTTTCTCATCTAACAGAGATGTTACTAACACTTCAACTTCGCCAGAAGAAAGTATTATTTTGACTAACCTGAATTTCATCTCATCAGGTAATCCTAGCTTTCGTAGCTGTCTTGCTACTTTAATAGGTGCGGTAGACACTACCACCGTACTAGATGGGCTTTCCGGCTTAAACATAGCGTTTATTTCATTGAAAGACGAACTTGAACAGCGAATTATATAATTGATTTTCCTTCCTGTAAGCTCAGCAAGAAATCGATAAGATACGTATCCTCTATCACAGATTAACAAATCGTCTGATTTTATGGATTCAAGCATACCGATTGCTAAATCAACCTCATAGCTGTCACCTCTACTTAGCACAGATTTTATTGCAATATTATTTAGCATATCGTAGCAAACTTCAAAGGTTGCACTTGTATAGTCTTCAAATCTCTGGATTCCATTCCATACTGCTCTTGAGCTAAACTCACCTATTATTTTGTCGCTCTTTGGCAGAATCAGTATTGAAGCATCAAATGCAAGTACTCTGAAGCCATGGTGGGTTTTAAATTCCTGATCTTGGTAGTATAGGGAAACTATATCATCATTTAACTCTGAAAACGCAGTATGTTTTAGCTTCTTTCTTGCTTGAGTAAATGCACTTGCCGTAATTGTATAATCTTTTCTTGTATGCAGAACAAACTCATTAAGCATCACTTGTAATGACTTTACACTCTTTCTAAAAATCAGGAGAAATACATTAACGAAGGGCAGCTTTCTTTTTCGTGAGAAGTCTTTTGAGGATGCTCTGTGTGCGTTTATAAAGTTTAAACTCATCAATTTATTTTTTATAAACATGATTATTCTTTTTTTTACTCATGTCATTACTTCTTTTAATTTGTGAATCTTACCTGATTTTATAATACAGTTCATCACTTTTCCTTAACTTAATGGCAGTGATGTTGCCGTCCACTTCCACCTAACAAGTATAGTGCGGCTTGACAAGTTTGTTGTCATATCAGACCGCGGAGAGAACCATGGAAGCACACTGCTCTTGTATGTAAAATTATTAAAGATTATGTAGGAAATATGTTATTTTGGTTTATATAAAAATTATTGTTGACTTATGTGCAATTAGAGAACGTTTTTCAAAGCCAGTAGTTTTAGCGACTTGGTCAGGTAAGGAAGCAGTATTACTACTACTCCCTCCCTTAGAAACGCAGCATGCAGGTTTCCCCACACTACGCTTGAGCCCCTTATCTAAGTTCTTCTTTTCTCGAACCGGCTTGTCTTTCATAAATCCTCAGAATACATCAACTTTAGTGGTGACACTAACAGTAGAGAACCTTCTCTTGAAAAGGAGCTTGCTAACATTCTTGTTCGTTTTACTCTCTCATCAAAATACTTTTTCCATTTTAAGTCAAGGGGATTTGCATCCGCTCTGATTTTAACATGTCGTCTGATAGGTATATCAATCAGCTTTAGCAGTCTTAAATACCGTATCTCTTTTGGTTTGTTCTTGCATATGGGTGCAGCAAAAACCCATTGTCGTTGACCCATTACTTTGAAGTAACGATTCTTTATCCAACGTAATCCTTTACGAGGATGTCTTTTCTTTGCCCATTTCCATAAACTATGCCAAATTTCATTGTCGATTTTTCTAAACGCTTTTTTAGCACACACATGGTGATAGTAATTTCCCCATCCTCTCAGTAGAGAGTTGAGTGACTTAATTACTATAGCCTGAGTGTTCGCTATATTTGCTTTTATCAATGTACGTGCTTTATTCAGAAGTCTTTTAATACTTTCTTTCGAAGGTTTAATAATTAACTTCTTATTATATCTACGTACATTACAACCAAGAAAGTCAAACCCTGTTGTAATAAATGTAATCTTTGTCTTCTCTTCTGACAGAATTAAACCTCGCTCATGAAGAAAAGATGATACTAAAGGCTTAACTTCATTTTCCAGTACTTCATGTGTGAAACCTGAAATAATAAGGAGAGTAGACCGGCGGAGCTTCCCCACCAGTCTCTCGCAGAACTGCACGGAAAGTAGAGTGGGCAGCCAGCGAGTTACTTGTTAAGTACTTTTCCAACAACCCCTCTCCGAACCACGCATGATCGTTTCCGTATCACGTGGCTCTCCAATAATCTAACGTTTTAAGGAGTCACCATCATATTTTCCATATTGGATTTTCTTATGGCATTCATGACAAACAACAAGAGTCTTCCTCTGTCGTTCAATCATTCTCTTTTTCCATTTCGGTAGCTCAGTATTACGTTTACCTAGCAAATCAGCAAGTTTACGTACGTGATGTACTTCAATCTGCTCTTGTGATTTACATAATTCACAAGTTTGTGCCAATAGTCTTTGCTCTATTTCACTACGCTTATTCCATATTGGTATAAGGTTATCACTTATACTTACCCATTTATTCCATTTTAGTGACACAGCACCAAAGTGTGTAATTAATGGTATCTTTGATGGTAAACGATCTACTCTGACTTGGATGACTTTTCGTTTTTCACCTTCGTCGTTTTCAATCATTGCACCAAATTTTCTATAAATTTTCCTGCAAGTTGTTTTGTATTTAGATGCTAAAGTCTTTACTAATGATACTTCCATCACATACTTCAAATAACTTAGTGTGTGAAGGTTGTAGGCCATTTTGTAATATTGTACAATTCCTCGATATTCAGTTTGATACTGAGCAACAATACTGTAAGCTGTATCAAGTGTACGTTGAGGTAAATGTATAGGCTTTCCACAACGCATATATTCAGAACACTTTTTCTGCTTTATATGATGTGGTACACGTAACCCAATACTACCGTTAATACATCGTTGTGTCCGATGATCATGTTTATCATCTGCATGCAAGACGTGTATTTTATAACCTAAAAAATTGGCTTTGCTATCACACGCGTGTGTAATAAGCGTTTTATCTTCATTAAGCATAAGTTTGAGCTCCTCATTGAGGAATTTAGCAATCTCATTTTTAATTTGTTCAGCTTCATTTTTTGGTCCTGCAAACCCTACCAGAAGGAGAGTAGACCGGCGGAGCTTCCCCACCAGTCTCTCGCAGAACTGCACGGAAACCTCTCGACTTATACAGCTCCCATTATTTAGCCTTTTGATCCTAACCCAAGTGTCCAATGATAGAAAATACTTGGAGACCTCTTTCTCACTTTTCCTAGAAATTGCTTTGCTAGTCTTCCGTGATCACGAAGTTTCTTATATTTTGTCCTGACCCATCTTATGAGGTATCTCTCTATATTTCTGAGAGATGGATACATCTCTGATTTATAAAACCTGCCATAGTACTGAAACCAGCCTCTGACTATTGGATCTATTTTCTTCGATATTTCCTCTAGTGTGGTCCATGTAATCCGATGTATTCTCCATGACTTTATGGTTTTCTTGATCTTCTTCTTGGCTTTGTTACTAATTGCAGGTAGAAATGAGATGAAATAATTCCTCATCTTATTCTTTGCTACTCTAGGTCTAAAAGTATAACCTAGAAAATCAAAGCTTTGTTTAGGAAATTGTTCTTTTCTATCATCATCCTTACTGTACACAATCTGTGTCTTTTCAGGATGTAACTTCAATTTACACTTAGCCAATCTTTCTTCAATCATTACTTTCATAAATCCTGCCTGTCTTTTAGTTCTGCAGTGCACTATCGCATCATCTACATATCTTTCAAATGGTACTGTTGGATAATTTTGTTTCATCCACATATCAAACGCATGGTGCATAAATATGCTTGAAATGATTGGGCTTATTGAACCTCCTTGCGGAACTCCTTTATCCCTTGTTACCCTACTGCCATCTGCTTGCTGAATGGGGGCTTTCATCCACCTCTCAACATACAGTATGACCCATTTGCAGTCTGTGTGTTTCTTGATAGCCTGCAGTGCTAAATCGTGGTCCAGATTGTCGAAAAATCCAGATATATCAAGATCTACCGTCCAATCATTTTTCCAACATCTCTTCCGTGCTGTGTATACCGCATCCAGCGCAGACTTATTTGGTCTATAACCATATGAATCTTCGTGAAATTTCGGTTCTACTAACGGCTCAAGATACATTGTAGCTGCTGTTTGCGCTATTCTGTCGAATACTGAAGGCACACATAAAATTCTTTGCCCTCCTGTATCTTTTGGTATCGCAACAGCTTTTACCGGCTCTGGAAAATAACTTCCGGATGACATCCGATTCCATAATTTGTATAGATTATCCTTTAGATTTTCTTCAAACTTTGTTATCGAGACCTCATCTACACCTGCTGCACCTTTATTTTTCGATACTTGTTTATAAGCTCTCCAAATAAGTTGCTTCGGTATATCAAAAGACTTTGTTTTATTCATTAACTCCTCCCTTTCGGTTGATAAATAATTAAAACTAAATAACTTAGCCCCTTCACTCCATTTCCATTACAGAAACTTCTTCGCTACTACGAGCTAATCCGCCCCTGTTTTTCGCATCGGTACTCTCATCCTCAGAGATCAGCTCTTTGGACTTCTCCCTTTTCATCGAAACGACAGGTTCCCGTAGTTCCATGCAATAGCCTAAAATAGATTCACGCCACTTTTATGCCGGACGCCACCTACCCAGTAAACAAGCTCCCAGTAGATTCATCCCAGGTTAACGACTACCCCCTGGTTTTGACGTCGTCTCTACGCTTTCGACACTTCATCAGTGGTTCACTTGCGTTCGTCTCTCTATTTCATACATGACACATAATTGTGCCTTTTCCATAACGCTCACTACCTTAGCTCTTTACCAAAGCAGCTTATGGCTGTTTGAAGCCTGCTCTTGCAAACCGGCTCCGAGGGGCCCTCCCTCATCTACTGCACAGCTTCAACACTTTCCGTGTTTCTACGGCGCACTGTCATCTGCGTAGAAAATTACACTTAATGAGCTTTTTGCTTCTCTACTGCTTGCAACACCACATTTCATCTTCCTATATTGAAGAAGTTCACTCCATAACGTTTCTTTGATATATTGTTCTAATCCATTTAATGCAACACAAGCAAGTAACGGTGAGATCGTCCCTCCTTGAATTGTACCACGTTTTGTGGATTCAAATTTTCTGTTTTCCATTACTCCAGCTCTTAACCATCCTTTTATAATTCTTCTAAAGGTTGGTGTAGTGTTAAGTTTTTCCAACAGAGCATTTTGATTAATATTATCAAAACATCCAGAAATATCAGCATCTAAACAGTACGCTGTTTTCCAATTCAGTGAATTAAATATGGCTTCAATAGCATCATGACATGACCTACCAGGTCTAAAACCATACATGTTCGGTTCAAATCCTACCTCCCACTCTGGCTCTAGTGCCATTTTCATAAGTGTTTCTTTTGCCCTATCTGAGATAGTAAGTATACCAAGAGGGCGATATTCTATTGGTTTTCCAGGTTTTGGAATCCAAACACGTTTTGATGGTTTCGCTTTTTCTCTAACATTTAAAGAATATGCTAATTGCAATCTTTCTTTATGATTAAGATTTGCTTTTCCATCAATACCTGCAGTTTTCTTCCCTCTGTTATCTTGAGTTACTTTTCTGACAGCAAGTAGTTTTGCACTTATTGAATTGAGTAATAATCTTTGAAGTTTATGTACCTTCTTCTTATCATTACATATTGCAGCTTGGTAAATTCGCTTTTGTAGCTTAAATACAAATTTCTCAACTTTACGCCAAGGAATTGTATTCCATTCATACCTAACAAATTGTTGGTCTATAACATATTTACTACTATTCACAACTTTACCCTCCAAATTATAGTGTCCACGTCTGCATATCCCAAATATTACTTTGGGCATTAGCTTCTTGGACAATCCCTCCAATGTAAGTGCTTATGGCTGGCTGCCTACTTACATTCAAATGAATATAAGAGCACCTATATGGTTATCCCGTTTCACGATTTTGTTTCGTGTTAGACTTAGGTTCTTACTTTTTACCGGAAGCTGAGAACATCTATAATCAAAGACATCTAACTTTAATTCCTCGTATGCTTCATACCATTTTGGTCTATGCGTAAAACAACCTTAATTTCGCATATTCAATATAACGACAATTCAATCATAAGTTTCTCTCGTAACCATATCTAACTCTGTTTGCAGGAGTTTGCTATAAGGTTTAGCATTAACTGCTTTTATCTCATGCTTGCATCCTAAAGGTTGCCATTCTTTAAAATGTGAGACATACATTATCCCTGATGTCTAGGGAAGATGGAATCTAACCATCACAAAATCGCAACTTCGGGTCGCACCGATGTTGTATTATCTATCTCAACATCTATTAATTCTCCTTCTTGCACAGCATTTTCGCCAGCTTCCTCTAGCTCTTCTAGTTGCTTATCTATCTGTGGCTGAACTTCTGGTTGTAGCTCATTATAGATTTCACCTATTAGTTTATTCTGCAATAAAGTATCATGAAAATCTGCACCACTTAGCATTAATTTACGCATTATCTTTTTTCGATCAGTCTTATCAAATTTATGAAAATGTGTACCCAATACTACATACTCTGCAATGCTCCATTCCCCATCGTTATATGCATTTATTCTTGCTCCAGAGGCTAGTACTTGGTCTATAGTTTTGTGCAATTCATTTACGTTTTTTGCCTCTACCACTTCACTTTTAAACCAGCTCAACTTTTCGCTTTCGCTTATACTTGGCTTTATTTTTTGCAAAGCTGAAGCAAATGGATTTTTATCTTCTTGATCATTTAAAGGTTTTGTACCATATATGTAGTCGAGCCCTTTTCCGTAGTTGATTTGAACGTCTCTATCAGGGGAGGGCACTTCTCCAAGCTTTTTAGCCTTATTAATTTTGCTCACAAAGGTAGGCTGCTGGCTAGTACGACCAATACCTCTAATAGAATTTGATATTTCACCCTTCGATAATCTATCAAGATCAATGTTTAACTCGTAAGTACCTCCTTCTTGATCATCAAAAGGTACAATTATTTTATTACCCATATTATCCTCACTATTAAAAATACTTTTTAAGCGTACAATAAACTTTATTATTATACATTTTATTACTCATTATAAATTATAGTGAGTAGATTTACAAATACTTTCTACTATAACAATCCGTTTTCTCGAAAGCTGAAATAGCCTCCACTTGTGATGATAATATGGTCAAACAATTTTACGCTTACAGTACTACATGCTGCTGCTAAGCTCTTCGTTACTTCTTGATCTTCTTCTGATGGTTCTAAGCGTCCCCCAGGATGGTTGTGTGACATTATTACTAATGTTGCATTCTTTATTAATGCTTTTCTTATAATTTCCTTTATGTACACTGGTGCTTTTTCCATTTCACCAATATAGGATTCTTCTCCGATTAGTTGGCGCCTTTTATTCAAGTACAGTATTTTTACACATTCCCTCTCTGCATGACCTATACTTACGTTCAAGTATTCTACTAGCCCTTGTAAGTCCATGATTGGTTCTCCCTTGAGCTTTTCTCTCAGTACCCTTTCTAGTGTTTCCTTAACACACATAATCATTGCTACTGCAGAATCAGTTACTCCTTCTATAACTTTCAGGTCGTCCATTTCTCTACCTAAAATCCTTCCTACTCCCGTATAGCTATTCACCAGATTTTTAGCAATTTCTCGAGCCTGTGGTCTTTCATGTACTGCACTTAGAAACGTTTCCATTATTTCACGATCAAGTAGTGCTTTGCCTTTGCTTTCTAATATTCTAAATTCGATTTCTTCTTTACTTTTATTCATATAATTTACCCTTCACTAACAACAAACTTTTTTTAATTATTTACTGCTGTTTTTTTATCAGCATTGGCATAGAGCCATAACTTTTGAGTGAAGTCAAATCAATTTCTCAATCTTTTTTACTTATTTTTTCATGAATAGGTGAAGATATTAATATATGGTGATTTTTTTATTTTAAACTTGTTGAATTTCGTCTAAAGAGAGGCCTACCGCTTGCAAAATAATATCAATAGAAATTCCTCCTTTTACTAAATCCTTTGCAACTTTGATTCTTTCCGCTTTCCTCACTTTTTCTTCACAAATCCGTATGCCTTCAAACAAAGATTTTATTAGCGCATGACGTAGTTCTTGGCTCTCAATTTCTTTGTATCCTTTAATTAAATCAGGTAGCTCATTTTTCACTTTACTCCCTTCCTCTATTAGTAGATCCGTAATATTAATCGATAATGCCTTTGCTATCTCATATAATTTATCAAGTGGAACAGCAACCCTTCCTTGCTCATAGTTACTTATTTCGTCACGTGTTGTAACCATTTTCTCAGCCAAATCCTTTTGAGTATACTCTCTTCCATTCTTTTATCTTTTTTCCTATTTGGTAGTAGATAGAACCCGTTTTTTCTTCAACACATTCATCAGCAGAGAGGCCAATTGCCTGTGAAACAATATCAACAGAAATTCCTGCTTTAACCATACCCTTTGCAATTTTCACCTTCTCTGCTTTTTTACTACTTTTTTCACTGACTTGGACAAATTTGGTTAGCAAACAAAACATTCTATGTAACTCCTGATCATTAATCTTTTTATATTCTCTTACTAGATTTAGTATTTCTTCTCCCTCATCTTCAAGACAGATTTTTTCATTTGATACAGGAATTAGGTCTATAATATCAACCGATAACACCTTTGCTATAGCGTACAATTTTTCAATCGAAATTTTTCGTGTTCCTTTTTCATATTGTAGTACTATTTGATACGTTACGCCGATTTTCTCCGCTAAATCTTTTTGAGTATAACCTCGCTTTAACCTCCAGCTTTTTACATTTTGTGCTATTTTGTACTTTATCGAGATATTTGCCATAAATATTATATAGGTTAATACTACCAAATAAAGATATACAAAATGTTTGCATTTTAGTTGAATATTTCTTCACAATTGTGTATAATTATTAATGCTTTCTAGGTTAATTCGTCATGGCTCTTTCGAAATTTCTTGATCCAAAAAACGACCTTAGTTTTAAGAAAATATTTGGCTCTGAAAAGAATAAAAATATCCTCATCCACTTCCTCAACGATATCTTGGACTTTTCTACTTCTGATCAAATAATAGAAATTGAATTCCTCAGTACTATCATGGATCCTGAAATTGCCTCTGACAAACAAAGCATTGTTGATGTTCTTTGCAAAGACTCCATTGGTAATAGATTTGTCATCGAAATGCAGCTCGCTCGTGATAAAGGCTTTGAAAAACGTGCTCAACTTTATGCTGCTAAGGCTTACTCAAGACAATTAGATAAATCTGGTAATTACATTGATCTTCAGAAAGTCTTTTTTATTGCTATTTCCAATTGTAACCTTCTGCCTGGAGAAGTTGACTATATTTCTACTCATAATATACGGGATATCAAAACCAATGGTCATTACTTAAAAGATCTACAATTTGTCTTTATTGAGTTGCCTAAATTTACAAAAAATAGAGTAGAGCAGTTAGAGAATACTACAGAGAGATGGTGTTTCTTTTTTAAATACGCAGAAGAAACAACTGAAGAAGATCTGAAAAAGATAGCAGCAGAAGCTCCGATAATAAAGCTAGCATATGATGAATTAGACAGGTTTCGCTGGAATGAAAAGGATTTGATCGCATATGAAGAAAGAATATTGAGCGTACAGAAAGAGAAGGCTATTTTGGAACAACGTCTTGATGATGCTACTCATAAAGGTAGACAAGAAGGTAGACAAGAAGGCATCAAAATCGGCCATCAAAAAGGTAAAATTGAAGGTAAAATTGAAGGTAAAATTGAAGGTAAAATTGAAGTTGCAAAAAATTCACTTAAGGCCGGTGTTTCTATAGATGTTATAGCTCAAATTACCGGTCTCTCTTATTCTGAAATTTTACAACTCAAAGAAAAAACATGATATTCCTACTTATTCACTTTAACATTTATGAAAACCTTTTCTAAGTTAGACATATCCCCTAATTAAGAATCTAGTGAACTGTCTAAAACAGCTATAAAGATTACACATAGAATTATATAAATTACTATCATAACGTTATCCAAATTTCTGTATCAAAGCTACGTGCTGTAAGTTCAATATGGAAAACACATTAACCACTTAGCATTTAGTGTCTACTTCATCCATTTTAGTATTAGGACCATCAAACTTGGTCTGGTATCCCTAATTATTTTGGCTACCTTCACTTTAAATTTTCCACTACTTGGCATATTACCTCTTATATTATAACCTACCTATTGATATTACCTCCAAGCTTGGTTACTCCTATATCAGAAAGACAAGTTGATACTTTGTCCTTTGAATGGCTTTGAATAGAAGCATTACTTAAATAACTTTGAGGCTCTAAACTCATTTGCTGTTTTTTTACACCATCAATTTCCAATATACCATCTCTGTTGTGTAATATCTGCTCTATTGATTGATTTAGCAGATCCTTATTAAATTGAGCTATAAACTTGTCAAACTTTTTCGGACTTAATTTACCAGCTTCTTCGCCAAGACATGCTTTCTTTATGTATAATTTTAAAATCCTTGAAATCTCATTAAATTTACCACTCATGATTTTTCCTGTAACTTCTTTCTGTATTCCCACAAAATCAATATTTAGTCGATGCATTGATACACCACTTTTTAATCCAGCTTGCTCTACTACTTTCTCAAATCCTTTTGTAATATTTAATGCATATCCCTGTGCTTCTAGTGAAGATATAGGCTGATCTACAGTAGAAACATACTTCTGACCCGTAACCTTTCTAACGAGCACGTCAAGTAACATTATTGTACCATTTACATCTATTGGAGCATTAACTTGTAATATTGAATTCTTAGTTGTAGTACTTGATGTTCCCTCAGGTAAAGCAGCTTGAGAATAAGATAATCCACCTATAGAGCTTTTTATCCAGCCAAATAAATCATTTATCCACGAAGGTGGTCTTGCTGCACTATTTGTAATTTTTTTGTTTACATTAATGGCATGATTGTTGTCCACTGTGTCCACAATATCTACAGTAGAAATCCTATGATCTTTATTGTTTCTATAATTAGGTATAACCTCTATTCTAGTTTGTTCATTAATTTCTGATCTCCTTTGTCTACTAGAAAGAGTACCATTTCGATTATCTGTCGCATTAACTCGGACTAACCTATTTGTCATATCATGGTAAGGTATAAGGAAATATAATCTCTGCTTGTATGAATCCTGTTTTCTATCTAAACTTGGTAGTTTATATTTCAGATCGTCAATTTTGCCTGACCAATGAGGATCAGTTATTACATTTTTAACCGGTTTGGTTGTTATTACACAATGATCACAGCGAGGAAATGCTCTTAATTGAGGTAAATCCTTATTGTAAGGTAAGTAAGGTAAATCCTTAATATAAGGTAATTCACGTAAATCATCATTATAAGTTAATTCAGGTCTATTGTAAGGTAAGTAAGGTAAATCCTTAGTATAAGATAAGCTATTATAAGATAATTCACGTAAACCATTATCATAAGTTATTTTGTAAGTTGCTAAGTAACGAATATCTTTCAAGTTATAATCGGAACTTATTTGTAAATGAGAAGGAAAAATTTCCGAACTTCTCGACAGTGCAGTAATAACATGAGGCTCAGCACAATTCGTTCGATCCCAGTGAGTAAATTTATCATGAAATTTTTTCAAGTGATCATTCCAAAGAATATCTATTATACTCCTATCACTAATGGTAGAAGGACCAGGTAATTGGCCTCTATCATTAGTAGCCTTATCGAATTTCTTTAAATCTTCAAGTATTTGCTTCTTTTTTTGTTGCAACTTATCTACTCTTTGGTGTAGTATTTGTATTCTTTCTTTTCCTGACATTGTTTGTCCAGAATTTTGTTTTTTCCCTTGTTCATGTTGTTGTCCCAATTTTGTTATTTTTTCTTCAAATGCTGTTATTACCTTTTCGTTATCGGGTTTCAGTGCTTTTATCTTTCTATTCAACCCGTCTAAACTTTTTAATTCATTAAGTGCTTCTTCTAAGGGACCTCTCAATATTATAGCTGCATACCTTTCCTCCATATAACCTTGATTTTTGATCTCATTTTTTAAATTTGTAATAATGCTTTCAATTCCGTCTTCAGTAAGTGAAGGTATTAACTGTGATTCTCTAAAAAGAAATTCTCTTAATTTTTTCTCCTCCTTTTTATATTCATCAATATTAATCTCTTTTATTTCTTCCTTTTTATCTTGAATGGCTTTTATGATACCATCGTTTATCTCTCTATCATCACTTAAAGCAACTTTCCTACCACCGATAAGTAAATTATCATCCAGCACCACAAGAGACTTTCCCTTTCCTCTTAAGTCAATAGAAAATACTAATCCTGGTCCATAATTGCCTGAAAGTGCAACTAACGCTATTTTATCAGTTGTTCTCACTACAGAAATTGCAGTATTAGGAATATTTCCTTTTTTTAAATGCATTTTAACAATATTACTAAATTTTTTCTCAGCTCCTGGATCGTATGAAATCTTAACTTCCTTAAGCAAATCTCTATACAAACGTATGGCTTCTTCAGCTACCGTTGTTGCTTCTTTAATAGGCTTTATTTTATTAATAGTTTTATGCTTCCGATACACAGACCTACCAATTGAAGAGAGTTGACTTCCTGTAAGAATTCCATTGATTATTGCATGATAAGTAGAAAAAGAAGTCATGTCCCAGTTATTTTCACTAGCCGCCATACCCATTAAATAATCTGAAAGACCTGTAATTGCCGTTCCTCCAGCCATTTTTCCTAAGCTTTTCGAGAATTGATAATCAGAATGACTAGCAAGATTTCTTAGGTATGCATAAACTTTATGAAGAGCTTGCCTATCTTCCAATCTCCTTAATGATCTTAGTACATCTATTCTCATCAAAATTTGTTCAGGATGAGAAAGGGCATTAACAACATTACGTACATTTTTACTTAAAAATCTACCAGAACCGCGCACAAACATAGGTAAATCAGGAGCACCTGTAATTGCATCCACAAAGCCAAAGTAAACCCCTGGCTTCGAAAAATCCCAATTGGTAGCGAATCCATTCATAACAAATAATCCTCCACCTGTACCTGTGCTACCAATAATAAAAGCACCTTTACCCCAAGTAGAAGATAACCCTTTATAAAACGTTCCAGCACTACGGATTCCACCAGCTGCACCAGAACCTATCGCAAATCCTTGAAACGCTGCATTCCACGTTCCTGGTGAGCTAAAATCCCATTTACCTGGATCCCATTCATTATTAGTTGCAGCCGTGCTCAAATAAACTCCTCCTACTCCTAAACCAGTTGTTGCAGTAATACCTGCTGTACTTGATAATCCTATACCAGTAAAAGCACCCACAGATGCACCAAAACCTACTGGTAGTAATGCACCGCCGACCCCTCCACCTGCTATTCCTAACCAAGTTCTTCCACTTCCATAATCCCATTTACCAGGATTCCAATTATTGTTTGCTGCAGATCCACCTAAATATGCTCCTCCCATACCTAATCCTATCATAAGCGGTACAAGTATAAACCAAGCGAGCTCTCCATCTGGATCTATCATTGATACTGGCGAATTACCAGCGTATTTATATGGACTAAAATATTGCCCCTTTGGATCAATTTGGTAAAAGCGACCAATACTTGGATCATAAAAACGTGCATGGTAGTTATATAAACCTATTTCCTCATCCCACTCTTGACCAGTATAGCGATATGCAATATGAGCTTCCGGATTGGCTCCGTATTCACGCATTAAATTACCATATGGCAAGTAATCATAGGCTGCTACAACTTCATCACCCTTTACCACTAATCTTACTGAACCTTCATGATCAGTTATTACGCTATAAAATTCATCTCTACGTATAAATCCAAGCAACCCTCTTGGACCGTAGATGTAGGCAGTGACAAGTATATCAGGTGGTAAATCCTGGAAAATATAAGTGATTTGCCTTTCTACTAACACACGACCAAACTCATCGCGTATATAATGTATTTCTTTTGTTGTTTGCCCTTGACTATCAGCAACTCTCTTGAGTACTCGCTCACCTTGAGCATTATAGTAGAAGGTTAACGTTTTGCCATCGGTTAACTGTATTTTAGTTGCTCGGTTTGATGCTGGATTATAATCAATATGCTCGATACCCTTATGCAAAGCTTGAATTACATTTCCTCGGCTGTCATACCTTATAGCAAACTCTTGTTCCGGTTTGGATGAAGAGTAGGATTTAAATTTAACACCGTTTACTTGGTTAGTATTGTTACGATAGCTTAGCTCATAACGATCAAATCCAGTGTAGTAATGCTTATGGTTACCATTTGCATCTATATCATACGATTCAACGTCAAACTCTGCTTCACCAAGTTGTCTAGCAAAGCGCTCTGACAATACCCGTACTATATCAGGAATAAAACGCTCATATTTCCTGAGGAGGTTATTAAATTCTGTGTTCAGAGGATTATCTAGATACTGTTTTCTTTCCAGCATTTTTACAATTTTACTTGTAGTCTGCTGTAACTGATCAGTTATAATTCCACCATTCCATTTTACAAAAGCATCTTGCAAGCCTGACTTTAATAATGGTAAGCTTTGCTTTTTGGAGAAAGCAGTAATTAATAACCTTTCTATAGGTAATCTATATCTCCCATAATCAGTACTAATACTTCTGAGGTCACTAAATAATGTTGAACGAACAAAGGATTTTCCTTGCTTAGCATGAGATAGAGATGTATCAATTTTCGCATTATCTTCTCTCAAATATCCAGCACTTTTCAATGTTTGCCATATATCTTGTGAAACCGTACTATTTATTCCTCGAATTTCTTTAGCAAAAGTATCAGGCTGTAATGGTAAAGGTGCTTCATCTCCTATAAAGTATTTAGCTTTAGTCAGCTCTTGATGATTACCGTAATCATAACTGTGCCCATACTCAGCAGGAAAACCTTTTTCTCCTAAAGTCTTTGCAATTTGACGTCCAGTGATCCCGTAACTACAAACAATTGGTAATTTTGGTTCCAAAGCAGGATAGTAAGCTTTAGCTTGGTGGTTATGCTCATTTAAATAACCTGTTTCCTTTAGCTTATGAAAACAAAGTTCTGACTCTTCAGGTGTGATATTTTCACTTATGAACGATTGTTCATTTAACCCAAGCCCCCTGTTATCACAGTATTCATGCCAAGTTACCTTAAATTCAGTCCGTGTAATAGTTCCATCACCATATCCGTGCCCACCGTAACTTCCGTCAGTATAATAAACTTTTTCTGTTAAAAACTTATCTTCTAATTTAGTTAAAAAGCCTGGATTATTGTAACTATATTGACGAGTAAAATTCTTTGTAGATTCTGGTAAATGTTGTTCACCAATAACCTGTCCAGCAGGGTTATAAGCAAAATTAACAAAAAGATTGTATTTTCCTGGTACACCAATTCCTATAACTTTGCCCAATTTATTATAACTATAAGTAAGCTTAAAAGAATTGCCTTGAACATCGATAGGATATTCTATTTCCCTTAGCTTTCCTGCCGTATACCTTTTATTTATTGCAATGAGCAAAGGTTCATCATTATCTTTAATTGGAATAAGAATACGTTTACTTAAGGTTTCTTTATCTATATTTAATATTGACTCCTCAATTAAAGGTTCTCTGTTGTTAAAAGTAATGGTTCTCTTTACCTTTCCACGCAATATAGGTTCACGTTCGAAATCGCTATGGTAAAATTGTTGATATTCCTCTGTGTTATTGCTAGATATTGCCAAAGTGAGTAACTCTTCTTTTTTAGGAGGTGGAGAAGTTAATTTACCTGTACTGATCAATCTACCTAATTGATCGTAATCAAAATATATAACGTTTTCAACTTCTTCACCGTTAAGCTGAGAATAATACACAGCAAATTTTAGTAACCCGTTATTATCATATAAATGCTCTACTTTTCCAGAATCAGGTGTTGTTTTTATAATTGCATTTCCTTTTCCATCATAACTTGTATGTGCTCCTAAGAAATTTTGTAATGCTTTTTCTTCCGTAGATAAAGATTGGAGCTGTGAATTAAGTTTATGAAAAGTACGTACTTTTTCGTGATAGAGAGGTGGCAAGCTCTTCACTAGCTTATCATTTTCATCATACTCATAAGTACTTAGTAAATCTCTACTGCCTGGAACACGGGTGTACTGAGCCACTCTATTGTTCTTATTATCAAAGACGGAAATATCTTCTACACCTCCAGGTTTATATTCCACTTGATAACTGTAGTTTTGATTAGTAGGAAAAAGATTGTTGATAAATAGATTTTCAGACGAAGAAGCAAAGCGCTTTGCATAAGGACCTGAAACAGAAAATTCCCTACCAGGCAGCCCTACCGCACATCTTTCATCCAGAGGATTATTGTCATACTTAGTTTGGCTATAACTATGCTCTCCAATAATTCTACTTACATCGCCCTGTAACTGTCCAATTTTCCATACTGAATTTGCCGAATAAGGGTTACTATTAGTAACAAAGTTAAGGTAATAAGCTAGTACAGATTGGCTACTAGATCTTTCTATACGTGCTGGTTGCGTAGTAATGGTTTGTCTACCTAGCTCATCATATAGATACTCTGTCACTATTGCTGTATTTTCACCTTCTAATACAACTTCTTGTAATTTTTCATCCAGTGCATTAAAATAAGTTACCTGAATACTTAGTTTGCTAAAGACCATTACATCGCTTATTCTTACTTTACCACTAACACCTAAATTGAATAAAGAACCGTTTGACGAACCATCAAAATATAAACCACCATCTATCCAGACCAATAAACGACCATGCTCAACAGCTAATAGCATTTCACCATTGAGTGGTACAGATAGCCTTTTTCCTGGAAATATAATGTTAGCTCTGTTGCCTGTACGCATCAGTTTCAGATCATCATTAAACTTTATGATGGAGCTTTCTGACTGCAGTGAAAAACACATCCTCATTCCGTGAGAAGCAGAGTTAATATCATACGGATTTAGCTGTAAGCTATGTAAGTGATTAGTGAAGTGTTGTAGCTGACCTAAAGAAATTTTCCAAACATCCTCATTATCTATTTTCCAGCGCTCATAAAACGAATAAGGGGCAAAATCTTCATAAAATCCATTTTCTGATTGAATTTGAATATTATTTCTTAGTTGTGTTATTCTGCCAATGCTTGAAGCTTTAGTATAAGTATTAAACTCCTCAAGTTGACCATACTCATTTACACTTGCTACTTGCTCTTGATACTTATCGTAAACATATCTTTTAACTAATCCATTAGCATGTATGATTCCTCTAACTTGCTTAGTTTTAGGGTCATACACATTAGCCTGAAAATTGCTATTTAATGGAAAGAAACGAATATGATCTATGTCAACAGTAGTATTGACCCCAGGGACTATAAGAATAGATATTTTTAGGTTAACATCCGATTGTCCTGTTAGAGTTGAATTTGCTTGCCCATCATTTAAGCTTTTATAAATCTGTTTTGCATAAAATAAATCTATACCTACTTCTAAATAAAACCAATCACTAGACTGAAACTTAACTTCACCGAGTAACCCAAATATTTCATCTCCACTCTCAGTATAAACAATTGCCTTTAGATAAGGTGTGACAGCACCAAGCTCGAATATTTTACTTTGAGGTCGTACCCAACATGACGCTACATATTCCTGGTTTTGATTATTGGGCTGGAACCTACCTTCTAAAACGCTCCCTTTTTGTCCTGACAAACTCAAGTGATTTTGCCCAGTAAATGAAAATTTCTGTTTCACTACATCACTTTCATTAAACAACCATCTTTTTTCAAATGTAGAATTCCTTGCACCAATTCTATTTATTTCATAATCTTCAAACCCATAATAACCAACTTCTTCGTCTGCTATTTCATAAGGAGAAAATTGTGCTACTTCTAATTTTCTTGCCTTATCTAATAAAGTACTGTTCAAGTATAAGTTTTCTTTATCTATTATTGTATCGTTGGCACTAGCCTGTTCCTCTTTAAGCTTTAGGGTCTTTATTAACTTTCCTTGTGAGTTAAATACCCTTTTCTCCACTTTGGAACCGTTACCGAAATCTGTTACCTCCTCAATCCACCCAAAAGATGCCTTGTCATTACCTGGAATTAAGGAAGTCTTTTCATAGTATATGGTATTACCTAATGCTTTTGCTGAACTATATTCACATGCAGTAATACGCTTGTTACCATTGTTAAGACTTACTGTAACCTTTGCAATAATAGGGTTAGGCAATAAGCGTCTAATACCAAGCTGTGGGCGAAAGACTAAAGTACTGCTTTGTTCAGCATCAAAATTATTCACGTTTGTTACCAACGTTTGATAACTACTCCAAGGGCTTAATTTTTCCTCCTGAGGTAATTTATAGTTCTTATCAATACTACCATCATTTGAAAACTCAACCACACCTACCTGTTTATTATTTTCCTGATAAGCTAAGTAAACAGGATACCTATTCTGTGCTAAAGTTTGATTTAACTGTTTTATTTCTAGATCTAGTAAACTATTTCCCAGCTTTTCTTTATTGTTCCCCTGGTTATATAGTTTCAATGAAGATTGTGTATCCTCTTTGTACAATATAAACCTATCTCCCAATGGAACAGACAGCCTTTCCTTTTGTTTTAATTCTGTTTCCGATACTGTATCCACCTTCCATTTGTCACCAATGAAAGTAAACTTCTTATTGCTACATACTGCTGTTTGTGAATTTAGAACTGCAGAATACTTTTTATGATCTAACAAAAAAACTTTTCCAAGTGACTTAATGACATCTTTGCGAACTTCATCTTTCGCATCATTTCTCCATTTCTGATTGTCAGTTTGTTTGTATATTTCATTAAGAATAGGACCACGAAAGTCCTTGACGATGACCTTAAATTTGTTGTCAACCTTCTTATAACCAAGCGTAAAGGAATTTCTATTCCGATCTTCAACTTTGTGTGAGAATTGGGTTAAGTCATCTTGAAGAATCTTGTATGTTTGATGTTCAGCTACTTTGTAATTACCGTCCAGAACAAATAAATCTATTACAGAGTAAAGCTTTTCTCCTTCTGCTTTCCATCTGTTTAGAAGGCATAGGTTATTATTTAGTTGCAATGCAGTGTTTTTGAAGAAACTCAACAGCAACTTGCGTGACTCACTACTTAAGTCAAATTTACCTAATGTTCCCTTTATATCATCAATCACTCCAGATATTGCTTTAATTGTGTGATATTGCCATTGATGCTCGCGATTTTTATACCCTATTGATAAAAGATCCTTCTCATAAAAGATAAACCCTCTACCAAATGCTGCAAGCAATAGTGGTTCTTTATTTGTTCCTGATTCAGCAAAAGGTACATCCTTTCTCCATTTTTTAGAATCTTTATTCCAACTGATCAGTTCTACAGAAAAGTTAGCATCTGCTACAACTATAAAATCTTTACCAAACCTAATTATTGCATCATCATTAAAATTGTAATACTTAGGAGTTGATAACCATTTATCTTCTTCTTTACGTAGTAAACATAGCTCTTTATCAGTATGATAATACAAAACAATGGCAAGGAAATCTTCTGCACGTATAACCTCATACTCTTTTACTGAACCACGTCCTAATAAAGGGAACCTTGATAAAGCAAAATTGGATACAGAGGAGTATAATTCCTCTGTCATCTCTTGATTAAACATTCTCAGTGCCACTTGTCCTTGCTGATTTACATAACTAATTAATACATCATCATTACCATAATCTACTCTATAATTTTTCTTTACATCAAATCTTCGCCCTATTTCTTCAGTAACATAAGATATCTTTCCTATCGATTCATAACTAAATTCAACATTTGCACCTGTTGGCAAAACTACTTTTTCCAGCATATGTGATTTTGATATCTCTTTGTAAATGAACTGTAGGATTGACTTATTAGTGACATCACCATCTTGCTTAATTTCAGTTAAAAAGCGCTTTCCACTTTCTACTCTGTAAACAAAATTAATTTCTTGCTGATAGATTGGAGTAGTAACCGCATAGCCTTTTAAATAACGAGTCTGCATCGCCTGTGTATTTAGATTGCCTTCCTGATCTACTAAAGGTGATAAATCATACTCGCTTACGTCCTTATCAGAGTAACTGAAAATGATTTTATTTCCTTGGTTATCACTAATGGTTTTTAAGTAAATTTCTCGAGTAAAGTTCTTACCACCCGATACTGGAATATTAACGATATCATACGTATAACGCATCACATTATCATTTCCATCTCTTACTTCTGCTAAATACCAAGCAGTAGCAAGTTGTTTTTGTCCTGTAGAGCTACTACCTACACCTCGCCAATTTTCCCATGTTAATTCCCAGTTGATCGGATCAGTATTAGAACCATGAGTGCGGCCATAAATCTGTTTAATACCTTTACTATCTATTTCCCATTTTTCTTCATTTTTACGATAGAGAATCCGCAAATCAGACTGCTCATTTGACAATTTAAAGGAATAGATAGTATCAGTTGAATTTCGGAAATCAAATGTTAATTGCTGTGGCAAATCTTGAAGAATAACATAATACTTTTCATCTTCAGGAAAGATACTTGACTGATGATCCATCATTATAAAATTTTGTGGTAAAAACCAGCCAAATCCTAAAATACCAGATACCTTACCATTACCATCATAAAAGAAATCTAATTTAATATTGTTTGAAAGATTTGATAAATCAATTAACGGTAACTTAAACTTTGGTTTTCCCGTATCTTTGTCAACTGAGTTGATAATAGAAGAGCAGTCTAATTGATCCCTAAGTAAAAGACGAGGCTTTTCTTCTTCAAGTTGTAATTTAAGTAACTGTGGTATTACTGGCACCGCTGATGTTTGAGATAAAGTCTCATTAGATATTTGAGGTTCAATTTCTTCTTCCAATAATACTTCAGCTTCAACAATATTTGCCCAGTACAATTGATTTTTATGCTGTGTAAAAATGATAGGATATTCTGTAATTGGTGGATTGGCAGGTATAACTTTCATTATATCACTATAGCGTTCAGAAATAGTAAGTTGAGAATTATCCAGCAAAGGCTGCCATTGATTAGTATAGTTATTAAATGATAGTAAATTTATTCCCTGTGGACCAGTAAAGAGCATATCTTGTCTGCCATCTAAATCTATGTCCTCAAATTGAACAGAATTTATATGTTTTGAATTCCACCCTTTTAACTTAGCAAACAGCGGATTATAATGAATAAATCTGTAATTCTTTTTTTCATTATTATATTGGTAAACAAATAGCCCACTAGAGTTTAGCAAAACAATGTCTTGATAAGATTGGCCAGTTAAGTCAGGGAAGAATAACTTTTCTTCAGGATCATCACGCTTAGCACTATGAGGCACCTGCATTAAGTGTTCAATTCCGTTATATTGATTAAATTCATATATGTTCAATCCTTTCCTATTACGCACAATAATGTTCTCCTGGCCTTTCCTTTGAAGATCGGATAAGAAAAAATCTGCTTGAGAAGAATTCCCAAAAATACTCGAGTCAGTATCAAGTGGCCAGATGGGATATTCACCAGCAAAAAGCTCATCTTTCATTACTGCATAAAACTTTATTCCATATTCTTGATGTTTAGTTAAGATTCCAACTAAACTTTGATCATGGTAAAAATGGCCAGGTTTTATAATATTACTAGGCTTATTCCAATCATAAACATCATGAAACTCATTTTCATCAAAATCATCACTTTTAGCCAAAAGATCAAAACTTCCATTACTGTATTGGTAAAAACTAATACCCTTTCCAGTTTTTGCTATCAATATGTCTTGGCGATTCCCTAATACATCAGCAAAATAGAGCTGCTGAGCATCAAGATCTTCTACAGACAATGTTTGCCAAGTGCTATCATAATATTGGTAGCTGTGTAACCTTCTATCATGAAGAGCATAAAACTGTAAAGTACTGTCATCATGAAGATTAGCTCGATAAAGTTTTACAGTTTTACTAAAAGAAAAAGTTTGTTGAGAACAATTTAACTTATAAAAGTTAGGCACACAACCCTCTTATTGTTCATTTTCCATAGTTCTGAGTGTAAAAGTAGGAATCAAGGCTTATCTATAAATGTTTGTTAGTAAGATTATTTAAATTTTCTACACTTGCTATATCTTTTAGATTAGAAGTTGGCTCATGAGAAATTAAACTCCTCCCTTGAACACTACGACGATTACGACAAGCAGCGCCTTTTGATTCAAGATATTTGACTACATCTGTATGCACACGACCAGCAAGCAAAAAAGTACAGCCAGCCCTACCTTGAATATCAACATGCTTCTCATCTACAAGGTATCGGACCATATCTAATCTACCAGCCATAGAAGCGTAGCGTAAAGGAGTAGAGCCACGATTGTCTTGAATATTAGCATTGACGTGTTTTTCATTTATAAGATGTTTGGCTACATCTACAAGACCACACAAGGCAGCATAATGTAAAGGAGTAAAGCCAACATCGTTATGAGCATTAACATTTACAGGGTTTTTACTTAGAAGATATTTGACTACATCTGAATGACCACTATAGGCAGCATGCAAAGGAGTAAAACCAACATCACTTTCAGCATTAAAATCGGCATGTTTTTCATCTACAAAATATTTGACTACATCTAAATGACCATTCAAGGCAGCATAATGTAAAGGGGTAGAACCAAGATAGTTCTTAACATTAACATCGACATGTTTTTCATCTATAAAATATCTAATTATATCTAAATGACCGTCCAAGGTAGCATAATGTAAAGGAGTAGAGCCAAGGTAGTTCTTAGCATTAACATCGACACGTTTTTCATTTATAAGATATTTGACCACATCTAAATGATCATTCATAGCAGCCTTGTGTAAAAGACTATCACCATCATTATCCTTAGCAGTACTTACGCTAATTCCTCTTTCTTCCATTGCATCTACAAAAGGTTTAAAAACCTCTAAATTGCTAACAGCTTTATACAGCCATGGATTAATATTTCTTTCTGATACCTTAGCTATTAACTTACCCGTAAGAGAGTACGCTTCTTTCTTTACACCACTTGAGGTATTTTCTTGATTGATAATTTCTCTTTCCAAGCTCTCAATTAGCTTTTTTACCTTTACATTATCATTATGTCCACTGCTTTCCATTTCATAATTTAAAGCTTTGTAAACTAAAAAACTTCTTTTAATATTTTGAATATCATCTCCAAATTTCAGTACTAAATCGAAATTAGCTATTTGATAATTATAAACTTCTTTTATTATAAGATTAATCTTGCTATTATCATTAATCTCTTGGAGCTTTTCTTCAGCAACTTTAAAATTATGGCTCTTAATTGCTTCAACACATTCGGTTGGTAATCCCTTTTGTTTTTGTATCGTTTCTTGCTCTGCAGCTTTCTTCTTCATATCATCAAGCTCCTTTCTGAAGCTATTTACTACATTAATTAAACTCTCTACAAGACTTTCTAAGTTTGCAATTTTTTGTTCAGTCTCTCTACTTTGATCATCCAAAAGCCTTTTTAACGTTTCTATAGTAGTTTCTAAGCTAGCAAGACGTTCTTTATCTCCACTACTAATGGTGAAAGATTGTTTCAACTGCGCTATATCTTCCTTCATCTTTCTCATTTCGTTCTCAAGCTTAGCAGCCTTACTACTAAGATTAGGACGTGTAAAACTTCCAGATGGATTAGGGTTATTAATAGTATTACTACTGATGGAACGCTGAGAACGCAGTACATCCACTTTAACAGTTTTATCCAACTCCGTCTGAGTCAAAGCTATTATTAGTTTATCAATCTCGTTTTTTACTTTTTCTATCTCATCATTAAATGCCTTTGTGAAAGGACTATGGCTAGATTTTTCTGTATTTACTATCACACTTTCTTCTACCTCAAAAGTACTATTACCGCAAAAAAAATGTTTAGAATTTTCAATAACAGTATTCTCAGTAAAAGTATCTAGTGAGACTGTCCTATTCTCTTTCGCTTCAGAAACACTCATAAATGTGTCATCAAAAAGCAAAGTAGAATTTTCTACAGCAGAAGAATTATTTAACTGTATACTAACAGCATTAGCAAATACTACCTGGCCAGCTAGGAATAGCGTAACTGCTTGTGCAGGATTGCAAAAAAGTAATTTACTAATATTTCTTAACTTAGAATTGGTAACTCTATTCTTCCTTACAACGCTGCTTACAATGCTTTCACCTAAAGCAGAAGGTTCGACAGGAGTTTCTTTGCTACTTGTACTGTCTAATAAAGACTGATAATAAGCAACTTCTCTTCGCCCTAGATTGGTATCATTTTTGATACACTCCTTTAGCAGCAAAGGCTGAGCTCTTAACTCTTCCCTAAATTCATTCCTTATATTAGCTAACATTTCCAGGTACTTACCAGAATTGTTTGAATCAGACACAAAATCTTCTAGTTCTTTTAGCCCATCTTCATAAACAAGGGGAGATAGACTATGTTTACCGATTAAACCTTGCAGTCTTATAATATCTGCTTCAAATGTTTTTTTTGATACACCAGATTCTAATTGTTCTTTTATACCTTCTATACTTGCTCTAAATATGCCTTCCCAAACTCGTCTATCAAGATAATTAACTTGATCAAACGTTTTAGCAAAATAATCACGTGGTAGATCACTAATTAAATTCCAAAACCAACCTGAGATAGCTTGATCAACTGAAGATAAAGTATTATCTACAAGATCTATACCCCACTGTTTCCATCCACTTGAATTTGATTCTTTACCTACAAACATACAACCCTCCAACTTAAAATAGAACTATTTCTCACCTATCACCCTAAGCTATTTAATATACTAGTATTAGTAATAGATTATTTTTAACATAAATATTTTATAATACAACAATTTTTTTATTGAGAAAAAATTTTGCTAATAGTGTCGAAAAAAATCTTTTATTGACTTACTTTACTTTTAAATTTATCTTGGTTTTTCTTTATTATCAAATCAACTAATATTAATCTAGCAATACGTTCTACTAAAAATTTAATAAAATAACCATTTCCAATACTCAAAATCAAGAGACGTGAGAACAATTTTCTTTGGAATGCATTGGTCTACCAAGTGATACATTAGAACTTTTTCACATAGTAACTTTACTATACGCTAAAATCAGCTATATTAGCCTACTTTTACTACATTTACATATGAACTAATTTACCTAACTTTGTCGCAATAATTTTGTGCTTTTATTTTCACAACCCTATTTTTACGCGGCTTGTTCTCACAAATATATGACCTTTCTTGAAGGAGTAAATAATTCAATCCTTTGCAACGCTGATCTTTAATATCTTTCCATATTAGCTGAAGCGATCATTAATAACTTACAGTATTAGGAAAAGTAAAAATTTGACTTTCTCATCAAAATAAGTAACTGTTAAATTATCATCTTAATAGAGGGAATCATAGCTTTAGTGGAAAGAGATACTAGATGCAGTAAAATCAACTATGGTAGTATACTTGAAGCAATAAAAGAGGAATTAAAGAAACAAGATCAAGATACATATCAAGAGTGGGAAGGGAAAGACTTTGATATAAATCATCTATTTGGTGTGTCACTGACCACAGAAGGGTACAATGCAAAATTGGCATTATCACATATAGCTGCTTACAATGGTCATACAGAGATAGTAAGTGCTTTAGTAAAAGCAGAAGGAATCGATGTTAATGCAGCAAGTAAAGATGGAATGACTCCTTTACATTTGGCTGCTTTTAATGGCCACTTAGATACAGTTAGAGTTCTGTTAGCAAAAGGAGCTGATCCTTCATTAAAGAATAAGAATGGTGACACTCCGAGACAGCTAGCTAAAGATAAAAATATAATACAACTTTTAAAAAATGCAGAAACTAAACAAATAACTAGCAAAGCAATAAAAACTGCTGTTATTTGTGGTGTTATAGCTGCATTGACAGTCGGTGTTGGGTTTGGTATTGCCAATGTCGGGTTATCAACGTTAGTTATAGCTGGCATAGCTGCTGCACTGGTAGTTGGAATTGTTGCTTTTGGTATTACGTATGCGGTATCAAGACCTAGTGACAAGCTAAATGAAACCTACTCAAAGGCGGCATTTGCCCAACCAACTAGATCACCTTTCTTCTCTTGATAATAGATGGATTAGGGTTATAGGTAAATTAAAGCTTTTAAAAAAGTAATACAGTGAATATAATAAAATAAATGTATAAGTTGCACGTGAGAGTTTATGACTATTGACCATTACGGAGTATTAGCAATGAGTAAGGATGTTAATAAGGAAGCTATTTTCTATGGAGCAGTGGGAGCAACTTTCTGTTTATTCTGCTGAAGTGGTTCCATGCAGGTTTGCTGTAAAAACTTCAGCAGCTTTTGCACTCCTTTAAAGCATAATCCATCATATTCTTATAATAGTGATATTAAATATAGATGGTGGTTCTCAATTTTGTTGATCTATAGTAAAATCAGTTAAAACTCGCAGTTGTAAGAAATTTTTTCACCTACAGCTAATCGACGAAAGATTTCTCTAGAAAGGATAAATGAAGTATAAAATGGCTTTAAAAAAGGTAGAAAAATGTCAAAGTCATATAGTGAAGATTTGAGAGAACGTGCTTTGAAAGTAGTAGACAAAAAATGACTATGAGCAAGACGTTCAAAATTGATAGAAAAACAATATATTGATGAAGGAAAAGAAACAAGAAACATAAAACCATCTTCAGGCTATCAAAAGGCACATAGTCTTAAAATCAAAGATTTATTCTGAAACCATACTCAATTTTACTTGATGTAATCGTTATTTAGTGATATACTAATTAAATAGGTTTGAGGTGAATAAACATCATGTTAGGAAACACAATTATTGATGGCGGTGGTCAACAAGCTAATTTTGATTTATCAAGGAATAGTCTAGCCTTTATTTCTTGCTCTAGCCAGGATGATAAATCGCTAGGACAAGTAGTACAGTCTATTATTGGCAAAGTTGACTCTAGTAAAATCGCAAAAATTAGCGAGTTCTTCTCAGGAAGAGATGGCAAAGAAGGTTGGTATGATAATATAGGAATACGCTTCTCATTATTTGATTTATGTTCTGAGAATGATGATAGCGGTAACAGCAGAAATAAGCCTATAGTTAAGGTTCAAGATGAAGGTTCAGCATTTTCTAATGAATTAAAAGAAATGTTTGAATTAATAAGTAAAGAAAATAGAGATGTACTCTACATTAGAAGGCGTCCTGTAGAACAAGGGCAACATGAAAATCACTGGGTTGTTTTCTACTTTTTTGTAGATCAGAATAAAAAAAATATATTATTTGTAGATGCTCAGAATCCAGCTATAGGTGAGGAAAATAGCTTTAGAGATTGTATTAATGACTTCTTAACCCAACAAGATTGTAATCTATATGTTTCAAACACTCAATTTCAAAAGGATGACTACTCGTGCGGTCTTATAGCATCTGAAATAGCAAGAATGCTCTGGAATGATCATGAAGGAGTAAAAAAAGTTTTATCTCAATATACACCAATAAATAGAGAAAAAGTTGAACTTGCCTCTCTAATGGGTAATAAGTTTGAACAGTTAACTAATCTTTGTTCAACAAAGGGATCTATTAATTACGGTAAGATAAATAAAGAGTTTAATGCTGCTAGCATCAGAACAGCACACTTTGCAACGGCATTGTATATTGGTCTAGACGGATTGTTCGACATAAGTATCCAAGATATAAAGGAGTCGATTGAAAAAATTAGGTCATGTTTTATTAATAATCTCGATAATGTTGCTTCGTTTAATGAGCAAATAAAAAAAATATCTCAAAGAGAACGTAAAATGCCGAAAACTCAAAAACTTAAAAGTCCTCAAGAAACTACTACGGGTAGCTCTGATGTAAAAGCAAATGATACTATTCCCTGTCCTGTCCAGCAGAAAATAAGTAATGATATTCACACAGCTGAAAGCTCAGAGTATGAAAGTAATGATAATTTGGAGCAAAATACTTCATCTCTAGAACAGTTAAAAAATGCTCTTCAAAATCAAGATCTTGAAGATATATCATTTCTAAATGAAGAATTAAGAAACGCAAAGCTGCAGATATTTTACAAAGACATGAGTCTTACTATTTCTGATCGATTACTCCAATGTAAGGCTCAGCTTGCTACTTCAGACAGTTATGCTCAAAAATTATCACAAGAGATTAAAAGTCTTACTGATGAACGAGATGAATTATCCGAAACTATTTCTATGCAAGAACAGAAGATTGAAAATCTTAATCATCAAAACGTTCAACTTGGAGAAGAAAGAGATTTGACTTTGGCTCAAAGGGTGGAACAAGAGGATGAACTTCAAAGGACAAAAGCTCAGCTTGAGCGGAAAGAAGGGGAGCTGAATAGAGCACAGCAAAACTTGGCTAGACTACAAGAAAATGAGGATGAAAATACAAAACTCCCAGTAGCAAGTGATCAGAGTAGAAAACAGAGTAACTATGCTTCTGCTGCTTTTGTAATAGCTGGAGTGTTTGCTGTTGGTGCAAGTTTAACAATACCTTATTTAGCAATATGTCTCACACTTGCTGTAGCTGCATCAATTTTTCTTATAGCAGGGGGTTGCTGTTTATATAAAGCAAATACAGCACTTAGCGATGTTAAAGCTGATCAAATTGCAAGCGGTGCTAATCTTGTAGGTGCACTTAATAATTTTTAGAGTTTTCAACTTGTATCTGTTTGGTTTTTAGCAAGTTTAAAAGTATGTGCTGTGAGCCCTAAGCTCAAGTTAGGGAAGTAAGTTAATATTACAGGAAGCCTTCTAAAGAAGTTATCTTATAAAGTAAGGAGAAGCTTCTCCACAATATCCTGACTATGACGATGAGTAATAGAGTTTAGGTGTTACTTCCTATCAAATTCTTCTTAAATCTTATTCTTTTAAACTTTGTAGTACGTTAAAGAAAAAAATAACCCTCAGAGGTGACCTTACAATCGCATTTTAGGCTTTAGATGTACTTTTTAAGGTCATCTCTACAACTATTTCTGTAAACCCCATAAAAACCCTAGCAAATGAATCTGTGGATTTAACGGCGTAAAGGACTTCAAAAATGCCAATTGTTTTGTTAGCAAGTAGTAAAATTTTCATATTTTTCGAGTATACACATTTTATGCCAGATTCAAAAAAGGCTGAGTGGTAAGTTGTTCTACATCTTCAACTTTTTCGAGTTTGGTATTGGGCTTTATAAAGATTGTACAGCGCAAAACCTACATAAGCCAATCCCCGCCAATTACCGCTATAACGTGCATTTCCAGGATATAGCAACACTACTCACTAATAACGCTGTACCAACAAAACCAGTTAAGATTGTTTGTCTTTGCTGCGTTGTTTTTATTGATGGGTTGTCTTTTTTGTCTGTTGCATCGCCATCAAAACATACAGCTAAAGAGGGGCTGTCAGTGGCATTTGGCGTTTCTATTAAGGAGTTTTGGGCTTTTTCGCTGGTTTCACATGTAGGTTGAAGTGTATTAAGATCATCACTATTTTCGTTGATATTTTCACACAATTGAGTGTCGATTTCTGTAGCTTTTTCAGCATTAGTTTGTTCTTTTACCTCAACATCTTTTGGTACATCAGAGGTCCTTGATTCCTCTGTATCAACTGCAGTAGCGGCAATTTGGCTACCTTTCTTATTTCTCAGCAATACCTTTCAATAGTTTTGGTGTTCATAGTTTCTCTCCTTTTGTTGTTTTTATAAATGGTGTAATTACGCCGCTAATCCATAAAATTTCTCTAGTTGCTCACTCCACAACACCGGTATTTCCCTCAAGTCAGCTAACTTCAAACCCCGTGGCTGCCTCCCATTTACTATGTCTTCTTTAATCTTCGGAGCTAAATAATTTAATCTCAAAATTTGCTGTATACGTCTTGTACCTATACTAATTTTGGCACTCAGTTCCTTCACACTTCTATATTTTCCCTCTTCAAGTTGCCGTTTCCATAGGTGGGCTCTCACCACTGCTTTCAGTAGTGCATTGTTTGTTTTTCCTTCTGGCTCTACTACTATGCATTTATTTCCTTTCTTTTTTAACCATATCGATATAAATTCTACCTTATCCTCTGAACTCACTTCTATTCCCTCTTCTCTTACCAATACTGTTCTTATTAACTTTTTCACTACTTCTTTCTGTTTTCCAGGGCTTAAATTTTTCCATTCTTCCACTTTTTCTTCCAAATTTTCATATAGGCGTTCAGCTCTTTTCGTTACTTCTTTTTCCACTTCTCCAGCAACTATTGTTCGATTTACTGATTCACAATTCTTTCCCCTTAAGTGATTGTTGCATACGTAATATCTATACCTTTTGTTCTCTTTTTTTTGAGTATGTCAGCGTCATATTTACATCACAGCTCTTGCACTTGATTATTCCCTTTAGCAGTGCTTCCTCATATTTTGCTTTTCTATATGGCTGATTACTTATCAATTCCTGCGCTTTTTGCCATTTTTCTTCCTCTATTATTGCTTCATGCTTTCCCTCATACTCTTTCTCATAATGCCTGATTTTTCCCATATATATTGGATTTGTTATTATTCTTCTCACCGTTGCTTTTTTAAAGATATCCGATTTTGTTCTGTAACCTTGACTATTTAATTCCCTTGCTAGTTCTGCCATTGACTTCAGCTCCAAATATCTTTCAAATATGTGCCTTACTATTTTTGCTTCTTTTTCATTTATTATTAATTCCTTCTCTTTTACATCATATCCCAGAGGCAAAGTTCCACCTATCCATATTCCTTGCTCTTTTGATGTTGCTATTTTATTTTTTACTCTCTCTACTATCATCTCTCTTTCTAGTTGTGCTGCTCCTGACAATACCGTTTGTACAAATTTTCCCATTGGCGTATTATTGTCAAATATCTGCGTTACTGCTACAAAATTTACTCGGTGCCTTCTAAAAAATGATGTTACTTCGATGCTGTCTTTTGTTTCCCTTGATAGCCTATCCAGAGTATATACTACTACACAATCTATCTCTCCTCCTTTCACATCTGCAAATAATTCCTTTATTGCTGGTCTTTCTAAATTTCTCCCTGAATATCCACCATCGTCGTACCTTTTGGCCAATACTACCCAGCCCTCTCTGCTTTTTATGTACTTTTCACATGCTACCCGTTGTGCATCAAGACTATTAAACTTTTGTTCTAGTCCGTCTTCATTTGATTTTCTCGTATATATCGCACATCTTACTTCTTTTAGCATTTTCAACTTCCATTTTTATCACGCATTCCAAATAATAAAGGTCCGTTATAGCTCATTCCCATTATTCTGCCTGCCACCGCTGACAATGACGTAAAAAATTCTTCTCTGTAGATTAAACCCTTATCTGTTACCATTACTGCATGCGTTTCCTCACCTCTCTCCAATATCAACTCTGTTCCTGCTACTGGCAGTTTATCGCTACTTATTCTTTTTCCCTTCTCCAGCCGCTCTGCCAGATACTCTAGTCTTTTTGTCCCCTTTCTTGACATTTCTCCATACGCTTCCTCCTGTATTCTATATGCTAGTCTCGGTATCAGATATTTCTTTGAGTATCTAGGCGCTTCTTCTCCATATACCTTCTTCCATATTTTTCTCAGCTCATCCAAAGGTTTTCTCTCTAAATTCATTACTTTCTTTTCTGTTTCTCTTTCCATATTTTCAGCCTCTCATAGAAGGTTCTATTTGTTCAAATAACTTTTCAATTCTGTCCGTTTCTTTCTTCAATACTTCAGTTACTTCTTTACTGTTTTTTGCATAATCTATTGCTGTCATCCCACATTCATCCTCTTGTTCTATTTCTCCTCCAGCTTTTACCAGCTCCTCCACTATTTCTTTTTCACCTACCATGCACGCAAGGTGTAGAGGTATGCATTTATTTCCATATTCCTCAGCATTTACGTCTGCTCCTGATTTTATCAATTCCCTCACGATTTCTAGACGTTTCTCCGTTACCGCTAGGTGCAGTGCTGTGTATCCTTTCACATCTGCTGCATTCACACTCGCTCCTTTTTCAACTAATAATCTCACTGTTTTTGCGTCTACTGCATAATGTAGAACTGTTCTGCCTTTTTCGTCTCTTTTATAAATATTTTTATATGAGTTCTCTAATAATTCTTTTGCTGATTTATTAAATTTACCAAGCTTTAACATAATCCACCTCACCTTTTCTTTAAAATCAAGTCCCCTTTTTAAGCCTTTCTTCCTACTACATTTTCTACCTCATCTATCATTTCGTTCACTTTGCTCATTATCTTGCTTGCTAAATTTTTACATTCTTCCTTTATTAGCGATTTGTCTCTCTTCCTTATTTCTTCTATCTCTATTATTTTTAACTCTGGTAAATAACTCCCATTCAACATGTCTGCTATTTCTCCCACTAGCCTCTCTATTCCATAGCATGTCAGTTCTCTACTTTTTGTTACTCCTCCTTTTTCTCTCAAAAATTTACTTGCCTTTTCACTCTCTTTGCTATCACATAGACGATACTTTTCACTTTCCCATATGTAATACATTGGTGTTGCACCATATTTATTCAGTTGATTAACCTCAGCTCCTGCCTTCACTAGCTCTTTTATTATTTCAACTCCTGCTCCTCCTATTTTGCATGCAGAGTGGAGTGGCGTACATCCAGTGACATATTGAGTGGCATTTACTTCTGCTCCTTCCCTTAGCAGCACTTTTACATTTTCTAAGCTTTTCGCAAATACTGCACAGTGTAGTGGTGTATAACCATTCTTATCTCTTGCATTAACCTCTGCCCCTTTTTTTATTAATAATCTCACTGTTTTGTAATCGGAGATTTCTACTGCTTGGTGCAATATCGTCTCTCCTTCTTCATTTTTTTTATTAATGTTTTTAAACCCGTTATTTGATACTTCTTTAAAAAACTTACTCTTGCTAAAACTCATTTCATACCTCACAAAATTAGCTTTTCTAGCGCCAGACAAATTTCTTATATTTACCTGCTGCTATTCAAGTCATGTCCTTTTTAGCATGAGAAAGCAAGTCCTTTTCTTTTTATTTCATACATTTTAACCTATTATTAATATAATATATGAGGATCTAAATATAAATATTTAACTTATTACACATATTGCTTGACTATTTTTCCAACTTCTGTGCAAATGTCGATGTTCATGCCACTTCAGTACTCCCGGGTAAAATACTAAAATGTGCTTTTCTAATTCGTGTATTGAGTCTTTTTGCTCTGAATCCAAATCATTTCTATAGTAAACGTTGTGTTCTGCTATAACGTATCCTACTATTTTCTGGTTAATGAAATTCTTTGTTTGATAAAAATGAGCGACGCTAAACCTTTCTAAAATTTGCTCGTATTTTAAGTTCCATAGTTGTTCAGATAGTTTACTACTTCCCAATACAAATTTATTCCCTCTTTCCTCCACACTACTAACTGGAAAGCACTCATTTATTTCTCCTAAGTTCCAACTGTCTGATAATATAACTTGCGCTTTCGCAAACTTAATTTCCGGCAATAAGCTCTGCGGTAGAGGATATAGTGCTTTTAAATTGTACCACTGATGATTTCTTTCATAAATACCGTTATAATCCTTTGTGTGAGGCTCTGTTTCTCCAAGTACTGCCACACCTAACCGATATACATCATTACTAAATGCTTGCTCATAATGAACACGAAAAGTACTAAACTTAAAACTTGGATTTAAGATTTTTAGCTCAAATGCGTTCTTTCTACCAAATGATAACACTGGTCCATCTTTTTCTATTTTTACCCCTGAATAATCAGAAAGAAGATCTCCAAATAAACTCTCATCCAATATAAATCTCTGCACATTATAATAATCGTTAAAAATCCTCATCAATCTGGACCTTACAGGCAGTGATAGTTTTGCCAGCTCTACTACTGCATCTACGAAGAAGTCATTTGGTACCTCTTTTATCCCTACTTGCAACTCAAAAAAGTGTTTACCGGGTGGCTCTTCAATAATTGTAATATCTTCTATATTTGCCCATTTTAATGCTATTTTTAGTGATGCTGGAGTTCCTCTCAGTCTTTGAAATTTTACTCCTTCTACTACGGCTTTTCTTCTATCTTTTACCCAACGCAGTATCTCTTCTAAACCATATTCTTCTATTATCCACGGCAATGTTTCTTCTTTAAGACTAAACTTAAATCCTCTGATACAGTTTGGATCTACTTTATAATCTATCGCATCTACTAGCGCTCTTTCCTGCCTTGTTGCATTTGGTGGCAGTAACATTAATTCAACTCAATCTTTAAATTTCTCAAATTTGCACATTCATTTCCCAGAACCACAACATCCTCTTTTGGCTCGATTAATTCTACGTTTTCTACACCATCTACAAATAAATTCGCTATTATCCATGATCTTGTAACATTCCATCCCAGCCTTCTACTTGCTTCAAACTTCTTGATGAACTGTTCCTTAATTTCCTCCTTTGATATTACAGAACTTATGCTCATTCTGCTGTCAATATCTATTTCCGTAATATTGCAACCAATTACTGTTACTGTATCTGTTAAAACCCTTATATCATCTCTATTAACTTGCTTTCTTACAATTTCAAGTAGCTCTTCTAACACTATGCCAGTTTGTGTTGATAAGATTGAAATTTGTACTTTCCCTGGTATAGGTGATTCTACTAGTGCATCTTTTACTCTACTATCTGCTGACAGTGCATGATATTTATAATATTCCTTACTTCCTCCTGTTGACCAACCTGCTATCTTTGCTTTAATTCTTTTTCTAAATCGTTCATCATCTTCTTCTTTTTGCCTCTCCACTCCATAAAACTCAGCTAAATTATCAACTGTCGCAAATTTAAGTAAATTACTTTTTATTGCTTCGTTTATTCTTTGTCTCAGTAACAACTCTCTCCACGCTGCTACTTCCAGAACTTTCATTGCTGGATCCGATTCTACTAATCCTGAAAAGGTTTCATCTCTACGGACTAACTCCTCTTTCATTCTTGAAAATATTTCCTCTAAATTTGGCTTTTCTACAATATTTAGCTGCTGCATCTTTAAACTACAATTTCATCAAAATGAATGTTTTTCCCGCTTGGTAAGTATAATCCTTCTAGGTCAAGCGTTACTTTTCCTTCTTTCACCTCTGTCATTTTTACTTTTTCTAGCTTAAATCTTTCCTCCCACCTTTGTAGAGCTTCTGCTACTGCTGCATAGATTTCCAAAGTTAAATCTCTATTTATTGGCTTATCCACCAATTCAAATAATCTTGAGCCATAATCTCTCCTCATTATTCTACTGTTAATAGGAGTGGTCAGTATATCAATTATTGATCAACTATGTCAGTACTCACACAATCAGGCAGAGCAGCTATTGCTGCGAGCATAAAAGAGCAACCGATACATCTTGCTTGGGGATCTGGAGATTCTACCTGGGAAAGCAGCTACAAAGTTGAAAAAACTTTTGCAGCAGGCGGCAAGATAAGTTTAGATCACCACACTATTAAAGATGTAAAAGTTTATACAGGGCAAACAATTTATCAGTCAAGCATAGATTATATAGTTGATAGTAGCTCAGGCACTATTGAGCGTGTAGAAAATGGTGCAATTATAGCAGATATCGTAATCACTATAGAGTACACTCAAGACACACCACCGGAACTAATTACTTCTGCAACATTAATTAAGGAAGTTGGACGTCGTGTTGTTGATGAGATACTCTTTTGTACTGGTGATGATGATGGAGAGCTTCTAACTCCCACAGGTAGGTTTAAACCCTCTAATGTACCAACTAATAATCTCTATCTTAAATTTACTTTCGATTTCACGGACGCAGCAAATCAAGTAATAAGGGAGCTCGGGGTTATGGTTGGTACAAAGGTAAAGGAAAAAGTGTCATCTGGGCAGAGATATTTTGAGCCAAAAGACGTGGAAAATCCTGGAATTTTGTTAGTTTTAGAACACACCGTGCCACTTATCAGAACATCTGCAACTCGGGAAACTTTTTCATTTGTTGTAACTTTTTGAAATAAAATGACCTTAAATAGTTATTATAACCGCTTTAATCCTGACAAAGAATACGAAAAAAGTTTGTTTCTTGCTGGAAGAGGTCTACAGTCAGCAGAATGAAACGAGACTCAGGAGTATGCTCTCTCTAAGCTTAAAGGTATAGGCGATGCAATATTTCGTGATGGTGATGTTATAACAGGAAGCAATTGTATTATAGATAGAGAAACTGGTAAAGTTACACTTGAAGGAGGAAAAATCTATCTTCGTGGAGCAGTTAGAAAAGTAGAAGCAAAAGAGTTTGTTATTCCACTGAGTACCACAGTGCGTATAGGTGTTTATTATCTAGAATCTACGATTACAGAACTTGAGGACGAAAATCTTCGTGATCCTGCAGTTGGTACAAGAAACTATCAGGAAGTAGGAGCTGCAAGGCTTAAAGTTTCCATCATTTGGGGATACCAAGTAGAAAGTGTTACTGTTAACTCTACAAATGGCGAATTTTACCCAATTTACAACATTGAAAATGGAGTATTAATAGAACACTCACCGCCACCACAAGCAAATATAGTAACTACAGCTCTTGCTCGTTATGACAAAGAGGCAAATGGTTCCTACGTTGTAAATGGCCTTGAAGTGATGTTCCTCCACAAAGAAGAAAAGGGAGAAGAAGGGGTAAAAAAAGGTAAAAAAGAAATATTTGTGATTAATGAGGGCAAAGCTCATGTTGATGGCTATGAGATTGAGTTACCTCACAGTATTCGCATTTCTTTTGATGAAGATCCAGATATAAAATCAGTTGAATCAGAGCCACATACTTTTCAGCCAAATAGCCAAAGAGTAATGGAACTGAAGGTTAATGATTTTCCAATAAGTGAAATCAAAAAAGTAGATATAACTGTTCAAAAAACTATTACCATTACTCACGGTTCATATTCAGGAGCCATTGATCCGATACCTGACTCTGCAGTACTTGAAATTATTCAAATTAAACAAGGCAATGTTATTTATGAAAATAGTATAGATTACAAATTAAACGCAGGAAACGTCGATTGGTCATTACCTGGTAAAGAGCCAGCTCCTGGAAGTAGTTATCAAATAACTTACCGCTGTCGTACTCATGTAAGCCCTGAAGATATAAGTGAAGAGGGATGTAAAGTAAGAGGTGCCGTTGATAACAGCTTGGTTCTGGTTGATTACACCTGGAAAATGCCCCGCTATGATTTAATTACTATCGATAGCAAAGGAGTAGTAAGGAGAATAAAAGGTATAGCTCACTCTTGGCGACCATCGATGCCTAAAGCGCCTAGCGGACAACTTTTGCTCTGCTACATTCACCAAACATGGAAAAACGGAGAAAAAGAAGGGGTAAAAATAGTGAATAATGCTATTCATGCTGTACCGATGAATGAGCTTGAAGCAATGAAAAAAGGAATAAATGATCTTTATGCGCTGGTTGCACAGGAGCGTTTACGCAGTGATGCAAATTCAAGAGAACCTACTACCAAAAAAGGAGTATTTGTTGACCCATTCTTTGATGATGATATGCGTGATCAAGGAGTTTCGCAGTCTGCAGCAATAGTAAATAAGGAACTAATTTTACCAATAGATGTAACTATTGCTGATATTGATGGGGAAGAAAAAACTTATTTGTTGCCGTATAAACTTGAACCGGTACTGGAGCAGCTTTTACAGACTAAAGGAGAAAAGATTAATCCATACCAAGCTTTTGATCCAGTACCGGCACAAATTACTCTAAATAAAAATATAGATCACTGGACGGAGGTAAAAACAAATTGGAAAAGTCCAGTAACAAGAGTATTTAATGTTAAAGAAACGACAGAGCTGCTGTCAAGTACTTCATATGAAACTGAATTTATGAGAGAAGCAGTACAGAATTTTGAGATCGAAGGTTTTGAGCCAAGTGAGAAGCTTAAAGAGATAAAGTTTGATGGAATTTTTATTCAACCTAAAGCATAGAAAATATTTGAAAGAAAAACATGATCGCAACATTTATTGCTGATAACAGAGGAAAAATAAAAGGAAGATTTACTGTACCAAGAAACATTCCTGCTGGAACTAAGTTAGTGCAGTTCTTCGGTGATAAAGGCAGTTATGGAGAAGCAACTTATACTGGTAAAAAAAAACAATTACCATAGAGGAAAGAAGAAGAGTTATCGCAGCAAGAAGAGTTGATCCTTTAGCACAAACATTTACTTTAAATGAGAGCAGACACATAGGGGGTCTAGATTTATGGTTCACAAATAGCGGCAAAAAACGTGTTGTTGTGCAGATTAGAGAAACAGCAGTGGGAATGCCCTCGCAGACTGTTATTGCTGAAAGCTATATTGAGCCGAAAGATATAAAAGTAGATGGCACAGCAACACGTATAACTTGGTCACCAGTGTTTTGCCATGCAGGAGAGGAGTATGCAATAGTACTGCTTACTGATGATCAGGGTACTGCAGTCAAAATAGCAGAGCTTGGCAAATATGATGCAGTAAATAGTCGTTGGGTAACAAGTCAGCCATATCAAGTAGGAGTATTACTGTCGTCTAGCAATGCAAGCACCTGGACTCCACATCAAAACTTTGACCTTACGTTTCGACTACTAGCTGCAAAATTTAGTGAAAATTCTCATGTTATTGATCTTGGGAAAGTTACTTTAAACAACGTATCAGATTTAATAGTTTTAACAAATGTTGAAAAAGTAGCATTTGATACCAATGTGGAATTTATCTTAACAGATGAAGAGGGAAAAGAGAACTTTTTGTCTGATAATTTGCCACTTGCACTGCGTGAAAGACTATCTGGAGAGCTAACAGTAAAGGCAAGCCTAAAAGGAGGGCGAGAAAAAAGTCCAGTGCTATATCCTGGGTTACAGCTAGTTATGGGTAATATAGGGGAAAAAGGAGATTATGTTACAAGAAGTATTACAGCAGGAGCTAATACTAAAATCACCATAACGTACGATGCGCTGATACCTGGCACTGCAGATGTTAAAGCTTATGTACAAAAAAGCAACAGTGATTGGCAATTAGTAAATTTAACATCAGGAAAACCAATTGGAGAAAATTGGGTAGAGAGAACTCATGTGCTGACAAATTTTAATGCTAATGAGACAAGGATAAAATTAGTTTTAAGTGGAACGGTTATTTATCGTCCTAAAGTCAAAAATCTCAGAGTAATAGTAACATAAAATTTAAATGACTTTTGATCAAACCAAACGAGGATATCCTTTGCCGCATCCAGAGAACATAGCTGTAGAAGATGTAGTACGTATTCGCAGAGCCATAGAAAAGATAGATGAAGATATGAGTGAAAGAGAAGATGAACTTAAAAATAATTTTGAACGATTTAGATTTGAAACTTTTTTGAATTTTTGGGAATGAAAGAAGCAATAGAAGCATTACAGCAAAGGATAAAGGATTTAGCAGCAAATAGCACGGCTGATCAACTGGCATATCTTGCAAAATCGCTGGAATTGATAGCAGATAAAAAAGCTATTGCTGACATTGTACAAATAACTGAAGTAAAAGAGATAATTGATGCACTACAGAGAAGGCTTAAAGATTTAGCAGGAAGTAGTACACCAGATCAACTAGCATATCTTGCTAAAGCACTGGAATCAATAATCGACAAAAGTGCGGTTTCTGAAATTGTACAGATGACAGATGGTAAGTTAAAAGAACTCTTGAGCGCTGCAAGGACGCACTTAAGTGACATAAATAGCAATAAGGAAAATTCAATATCTGCAATAACTGAAGCGAAAACAGATTCTGTCAATGAAATTAACAAGCTTAGGGATAATTCCTTAAATACTTTAAAAGCATCATCAGATTCGCATATATCGCTACTTGATACGAGAAAGAATGCCAATATTGCAGCAATAAATAGCATTAGTAACAGTCATAAAGATGGTCTTAAAGGTTTAGTAGAAGATTTTCGTGCTGTTAATAATGTACCATCTGGCTCATCAATTATTAGGGAAATAGAAACTCGTGATAACCAATTAAAAACATCCCTGATAAATGAGGTAAAAACTCGGGATGAACAGTTAAAAGTGTCTCTTATAAATGAAATAAGAAAGCGCAACATGGTTGAACCAGGGTCATTACCTTTCTTATTTGGTGTACTTGGCAGAAAAAATAATTATTTTGGCCACGGAACTTTTACGACAGAGCTTGGAAAGTGGAGTAGTGATATAACAAAAACTGACTATATGTTACAACTACTAGCAGGTAGCCATACGTACAATACAGATTACGTTAGTTTTTATCGGCCAAGACAACTAAGTTTTATAGAGGGAAGTAAAGGAACATTTATTTACGGAGAGTTATGCACAAAAAGTTTTTCGGGTAGTTATGATGAGATATACTATTACCCGTATGCTGCACTTGGAGTAGTATTTGTAAAAAATACAACCAATGTGAACATAAATAAGACAATGGAATTTGTTGGATCATCGTATTCGAGTACGGAGTATGGAGGTGCAGGATTATTTGTGGGAACACCAGATAATACTAATTCTAATAAATCAAGTATTTCAAGAATAATATGGAAAAATGTTTACCAATACACGAGTTCTGATAGCAAATTAGCTGGATCTGGTAATGTAGAGATTCCAGCAGGAAAAACAGTTGCAATATTACTTTACACATCATCTTACCTGTATTCCAGAACACAAGTTAGTCAAGGTATGCTTGCATCAAATTATGTACACAACTATGGTCAATTTATTCAGTGGGGGATTTATAACATACGTAGCAATGTTCTAACTACAGGGCTTGAGATAGATGTAGAGAGAACGCTAAGGGCTTGGCAATGTCCAGGATTATCTAACACGTATGAGATTTGGAGGTAACAAACAATGTCTATCTACATTAGATTTGAAAATGATAAACAAGTAGAAACAACAACACTTGAAAGCAAGCCAACTGAAAATGATTGGTATGAAGCACCAGAAGATTTTGATTGGCAAAAAAGCTATTGTTTAACAGAAGGAGGCAAAATTGCTCAGCGGAATCAAGAAGATATTGAATTGGAGTTACTACAAAATGCGAAGTTTTCTGCACTTTCTAATCTTCGTGCTTATTATGATAACTATACTCACCAATACGCAGGATATTCTCATCAGAAGTCTAAGTCGTACGAAATACAAGCAAAAGCCGCAGAGAACATTTTAGCAGCACCAGAATCTATAGACAAAAAAGATGCAGAAATTATAGAGCCATTAGCAAAAGTCCGAGGAATTTCAGTAGTAGAAATGGCAAGAATAATTCAGGAAAAAGCAAAAAGAGCGAAAAAAGCAATAATCAAGTGCGAAGAATTGGTGGATATAGCTGAAAGGGAAATCGGTGAAGCTAAAAGTAAGGAAGAGCTGCAAACTTTGCTAGATGATTGTAAACAAAAAATGCAAGAAAGTTGAAAAGGGGAAAAAGAAATGACAGAACAGTTTCTACATGGAGTAAATGTTATCGAGGTTACCTCAGGAGCGAGGACAGTACGAACAGCTAAATCATCGGTAATTGGAGTAATTGGTACTGCACCTGATGCTGACGGGCAAAAGTTTCCACTAAATAAACCAATATTAATAGCAGGAAGCTTAAAAGAAGCAGCAAAACTTGGTCAATCTGGGACTTTGCCTTCAGCTATTAATGCAATTTTTTCCCAAATTGGTGCAACAGTAGTAGTTATTCGAGTTGAGGAGAAAGTAGAAGAGACGCTCAGCAATGTCATTGGTGGAGTTAACGAAGAAACTGGAGAATATCAGGGAATTCAAGCGTTCTTAAGCAGTGAAAGCATAGTTCATGTTGCGCCAAGAATACTAATTGCACCTCAGTTTACTCATCAATTATCTGGAGATGCTGGAAATCCAGTGGTTAGCGCTTTAATTCCTATAGCAGAAAAGCTAAGAGCAATAATAGTAGCAGATGGACCAAATACCAATGATGAAGAAGCAATAAAATGGAGAAAAAGTGTAGGCAGCTCAAGAGTTTATGTTGTTGATCCGTGGGTTAAGGTTTTTATTGAAGGAAAAGAAGAAATTCTCCCTCCAAGTTCATTTGTAGCTGGTTTAATAGCTAAGATAGATAGCGAGCAAGGCTTCTGGCACTCACCTTCAAATAAAGAGATAAATGGTATTGTTGGAACAAGCAGGCCTATTGATTTTACGCTCGGTAATATAAATTGTAGAGCAAACCACTTGAATGAAAATGAAGTAACAACGATAATTCATCAAAATGGCTATAGGCTTTGGGGAAATAGAACATGTTCAAATGACTCAAAATGGGCTTTTTTGTCAGTGAGAAGGACTGCAGATTTAATCAACGATAGTCTACTTCGAGCTCATTTATGGGCAGTTGATCGCAATATTACCAAAACTTATATAGATGATGTGATTGAGGGGGTAAATTCTTATCTTGCAAATTTAAAAGCGCAAGGGGCGATTATTAGCGGAAAATGTTATGCAACTCCAGAGCTCAATACACCAACAAATATTGCAAGCGGAAAAGTGTCTTTTGATTTTGAGTTCACGCCACCATATCCAGCTGAACAGATTACTTTCAGGTCACACCTTGTGAGTGGCGCAATATTGTAAAAGGAGAAAGAGAGATGTTACCAAAGATCCTAAAGAATTTTAACGTATTTGTTGATGGTCGTGGCTATGCAGGAAAAATAGATGAAGTAACCTTGCCAAAACTTACCATAAAAACAGAAGCAGTTGTGTTAAAAGTCAATAGAAAAAATGAAAATACTGAAAATACTTTTTAAAGACATAAAAAGATGTTGCCAAAAATCTTAAAGAATTTTAATGTGTTAGTTGATGGTCGTGGTTATGCTGGCCGCATCGATGAGATCACTCTGCCAAAACTCACCATTAAAACAGAGGAATATATAGCTGGTGGTATGGATATTCCAATAAGTATAGACATGGGAATGGAAAAACTGGAAGCAGACTTTATTTTTGCTGAGTATGACTCTGAGCTCTTTAGACTCTTTGGTTTAATAGATGGAAATTCAGTAGCTTTGACTCTTCGTGGTGGAATGCAAGGTAGTAGTAGCAATGATATTGAAGCAGTAATAATCAATTTAAGAGGCATTTTTAAAGAGTTTGACTTTGGTAGCTGGAAGCCTGCTGAGAAAGGAACTCTCAAATGTACAGTAGCCGCTCATTATTATAAGCTCACCATATCTGGTAAGGAACTCATTGAAATTGATGCTAAAAACATGATTCGGAGAATTAACGGTGTTGACCAAATGGCCTTACTGCAAACAATTTTAGGCATTTAAGTTGTAATTCTTAGCTTAAATTCTTTCAATAAGCGTGGATGTGTATAAGTGCTTTAAATCTGTGTAAGCGCACTTATCCACAACCACACTAATTTGCTAATTAAGCAGATTTAGGGCTGTATTCCTTAGTAAAAATCCTGCCATCTCTTACTAAAGAGTTAGCAAGAATAAGCAATTTTCTCATTGCAGCAGTGGAAGCAACTTTATATGGTTTTTTATATTGATCGTACAACCTATCAAAAAAAGTTTTTATGTAAGAATTCCACTCACGAGCAGTAAGGATGCACATATGTAAAACTTTTCTAATTTGTGCTCTACCACCCTGAATACACCTTTTCCCTTTACTAAAACCACTATCTCGATTAAAAGGTGCTACTCCGGAAAGGCTAGATATTTCTTTATGTTTGATAGTTCCTAGTTCTGGTAGATAACAAATCATAGTGATAGCTAAGATTGGACCTGCACCTGGAATACTAGTTATTGATATGTATTTTTTTTTAAGCTCTTGACTTTGATCAACCAATTCTATCATCTGATCTTCTAAAGATTGGATTTGATTTTGCAAAACAACAAGTAGCTCTTCCATTTGTTTGATTATGGATATATCAGTTACCTGATGAGCTTGGATTTTTTGTATTTTTGCTATTTCTACTAGTTGATTTCTGCGAGATAATTTTTGCCTCAAACAGTCAACATTACTATTACTAACTTTTAAAGGAGTAACACGCATATCTGTATTACTAATGTAACGTGAGATGATGCTACAGTCTATCTTGTCAGTTTTAGTGGCAATGCCAAGGCTTTTTGCATAATCTCTAACCCATCTAGGTTGAATGACGTATACTTCGAAACCATGGCTTAGTAAAGTATAAGCACATAATTTTTCGTACCCACCAGTTGCTTCAAGTCCAACTTTGATTACGTTATGTAACCGCAAAAAGTCGAGTATTTGATCAATAGCTTGAATGTTATTTTCAAATACTTTATGATGTCCAAGTGGATGAATGTGGATATCTAGTTTGTTTTTGCTAACATCAATGCCAGAAGTAATATTTGATGAATTCATAATTCCTCCATAGAATAATATGTAGTACTGCATTTTCCACCCTTATATACGAGCCTCAACGCTCAATCAGTTGTTCGGAACTATTCAGTATATAAACAGAAAAGAGAACCTTGCTTCAGTGCGGTCCTTATGACCAAGAATACCGACGGTTCCTCTTCTCTGCATGTTCTTAGTATTACCACTTTGTAATATTTATGAACTTGTTTTTAACATATAAGAATATAGAGCTGGTGGTATGGATATTCCAATAAATATTGACATGGGTATGGAAAAGTTAGAAGCAGATTTCACTTTTTCTGAATATGACTCTGAGCTCTTTAGACTTTTCGGATTGATAAACAATAATGCTGTTTCTCTTACTTTAAGAGGAGGTTTGCAGGGAAGTAGTGATGCCGAATCAGTAGTAATTAACTTAAGAGGGCTCTTTAAGGAACTTGATTTTGGTAACTGGAAGGCTGCTGAAAAAGCAACACTAAAATGTATAATTGCTGCCAACTATTATAAGCTTACCATTGATGGCAGAGAATTGATTGAAATTGACGCTGAGAATATGATTCGCAAGATCGATGGTGTTGATCAAATGACTTCTATGCGCACAGCTTTAGGAATTTAACTAAAAGGGTAAAACAATGCAAAAAATTAAATTAACTGAACCAATAAAAATCGATGGAATTTTAGTTTCAGAGCTAACTCTACGCCGTCCAAAAGTTCGAGATCGTTTAGCTGTTGAACGTATGGGTAATAGCGATGCAGAGAAAGAAGTAGCACTGATTGCAAATCTTGCAAGTATTTCAAGAGAAGCAGTAGAAGAATTTGATTTAGCAGACTACAATAAGATTCAAGAAACGTTACAAGGTTTTTTGTCTCAGCAGAAGAATTGAGGTTGAGCATATTATCACTTAGCTCAATGGTTGGTGGTGGAATCAATCAGTGGCTTGATATGGATATTGAAGAATTTATTACTTGGTTTGAAAGTAGCGGAAAATTATACAAATGAAGGCAATTTCTATAGTAATTGGAGCAACACTGCAAAGCAGTTTTAATAGTACGATAGCAGGTAGCACGAAGCAACTTTCTCGTATTGGTAGTACGATAAAACAACTTGAATCATCAAGTAAATCAGTATTCAAGTTTAAACAATTAAGCCACGATGCTCTGCTTGCTAGGCGTTCTTGGAATGAACTAGAAATAAAAACAAAATCTCTTGCTCAGCAGATAAAAAATACAGGAGCACCAAGTAAGAGCCTGCAAAACGAGTTTACAAGGTCTAAAACTGCAGCACTGAAAGCTAAAACAGCTTATTTACAAAAAAGAAGTGCTCTCCACCATTTACGCACGGAGTTCAGTAAAAGTGGTAGAGATATAAAATCTCTTATTGGAGATCAAGTTAAACTTGGCTCTTCTATTGAAAAGCTTAAAAATAACTATACAGCTTTAAATTCCGTAATGCAAAAACGTAAAGGAGTTTTAGCACAAAGAGCAAATTTCAAAGCTCAAATGATGGATGCTGTGGCACTTGGCCTCACCCTTGCAGCACCACTTAAGGCTGCAATTAGTTTTGAGAGTGCCATGGCTGATGTAAAGAAAGTTGTAAAGTTTGAAGATACAGATGTAAATGGCTTAACAAAACTTGGGGAAACATTAAAGGAAATGTCGCGTACAATTCCGCTATCTGCGGCAGAACTTGCGCAAATTACTGCAAGTGGTGGTCAACTTGGTATTAAAGCTAAAGATCTTACGACTTTTACAGACACTGTGGCCAAAATGGCAACTGCATTTGATATGTCAGCAGAAGAAGCAGGAGACGCTATTGCTAAACTTTCTAATATTTATCAAATTGAAATTGGTGAAATGAAAGGCATTGGTGATGCAATAAACCATATCTCTGATAACACTGCAGCAAAAGCTAAAGACATTGTTCCTGCATTAAACAGAATCGGTGGTACAGCAAGGCAATTTGGCTTAACTGCAGTAGAAGCGGGAGCTTTAGCAAGTAGCTTCATTAGTCTTGGTAAGACCCCCGAAAAAGCAGGTACAGCAATTAATGCGATGCTCAGTAAGTTGCAAACAGCAAGTAAGCAAGGTGGCAATTTTCAAAAAGCTTTTCAGCAGCTAAAAATAAATGCTAAGGAATTTGAAAAAGCAATTGGCAAGAATGCACAAGGCACATTAGTTAAGTTTTTAGAAACAATTGCAAAACTAGGTAAGCAAGAACGTTCTAGCGTTCTTTTTGATCTCTTTGGTCTTGAATATCAAGACGATATAGCACTACTCATTGGTAGTCTTGACGAGTACAAAAAATCTTTACGATTAATAAACGGGGAATATAAGGGCTCAATGCAAAGAGAGTTTGAAAATAGAGCAAATACTACAGCAAATAATCTTCAGCTACTTAAGAATTCAATAGCAGAAGTAGGAATGAATCTTGGTTCTGTATTATTACCACCTTTAAATTTTACTGTTAATCTTCTGAGGTCAGCAACTACACAAGTAGCACTTTATGCCAAGGAATATCCAGTATTGACTACAGTAATCATGAGTACTACTACAGCGTTGATTAGCATTAAAATAGCAGCTATATCTCTTGGCTATGCTTGGACTTTTGTAAAAGGTTCCTTATTCGCTTTTTTGTCTACTTGGAAAATGTTTGGATCTGTTATTACTTTAGTAAAAATAGGTCTTTCTGCAGTTTTTCCAGCAATTATTGTTGGATTTAAAGCATTGACAATTGCTTTAGTGAGTAATCCTATGGGACTCGTTATTGGCGGTCTTGCTGTTGCTGCAACTTTGATAATTACCAAATGGCAAGTGGTAAAGAACTTTTTTGTTACTATCTGGGAATCAGTGAAAATTGTATGGAAATCTTTTTCTGATTGGGTAGGAAAATTTTGGAATAATATTACTCAGCCCTTTAGAACAATCAGTAATCTGTGGAATAAAAGAAATGAGTCTAAACTAGAAGTTAAGTCTGTAAATAACGTTATAAGTGATTCTCTTAAGTACCCCATTGCGGCACACAGTAAAGCTGTAGAGAATAAAACTCAAAATAATCACTTCAGTATTAATATTCATTCAACCCCTGGGCAAGATACACGTAGCATTGCTGATGAAGTAATGGAGCGAATTAGAGAGCAATTTAGTGGCGCACTTTACGATATAAATTAAATTATGTTATCTTGTATCTTGAAAAAAGCATCTAATGTTTTAAGCTTAAGCATTAGGTGGAGAAGGGAAGAACTCTGGATGTTATCTTAGATATAAAATCTGTCCAAGAGAAAAGAGTTCCCTTCTCAAAAGTAGAGGTTGGACGGTATCTTAGAAAGACCTAAATGGTTCTAATTCTGTATGCACAAGGTTAGCCTTACTTTTCATTTTAAATGGTAACGTATGGAGTTATAAATGATCAACAACTTTTTAGGTATAGACATATCAAAAGATCGCTTTGATGTTTTTCTTTCTTTCATAAGTAAAAAAGGGAAACGCGAAACTAAGAAAAGGAATTTTAAAAACGATGATTCTGGGTTTCAAGGTCTACTTGATTTTTTACAAAAACATAATGTGGAGCAAGTAACAATCTGTATGGAAGCTACAGGTTGTTATAGTGAAGCTTTGGCTGAATTTCTACACAATGCTGGATATTTTGTTAGTGTAGTAAATCCTTATTGCATAAAATCTTATGCAAGGAGTAAGCTTGTGCGACAAAAGAATGATCAGAGCGATGCAGAGATTATAGCAGATTATTGTCAAAGACAGGAACCTACACGTTGGACACCACCTTCTTCTGAAAAGAAAAAATTAAAACATCTTTATCGTTGTTCAGCTGCGTTAAAAAATGAATTAACATTAGTAAATAATCATTTAGAAAAGAAAGAGAGACTGCCTGAAAAAGTTGTAAATGTTTGGGAAAATCTTTCAGTGAACATAGAGCAATCAATAGAAACAATAAAAAACTCCATACATGAACTATTAAAACAACACAAAGAATTGTTGGAAGATTTTCAGCTACTATTAACTGTTCCAGGCATAGGAAAGGAATCAGCAGTAGCTATTTTAGCTGAAATTTCTGATATAAAAGTTTTTATAAATGCCAGGCAATTGGCATCATATGCTGGAACTATACCACGGAATATAACATCAGGTTCATCTGTATATGCCAAGCCCAGATTAAGTAAATCAGGTTCACAAACATTATGTAAGGCAATGTATTTTCCTGCTATAGTATCTAAAAAGCATAATCCTATTATTATGACTTTTTGTAAGAGGTTAAAAGAGAAAGGCAAGCATAACATGGCCATTGTAGGAGCTGCAATGCGCAAGTTACTCCATATAGTTTTTGGTGTTTTAAGTTCAAGGAAGGCTTTTGATCCAGATCATATCAAGAATTATAAGGCTAGAAGATTAGCTGAAGTTTAAAGTCAAAAAGTGCTCCATCACATCTTATGTGAAATAGTATCTTACACAAATTTATTTAATGTTGCTGGTTAGTGTGTATGTTGATAAGTAAATTGATTTTACATATACACAACAGCAGAAATTTACTTATCAACATATACACTAACTATAATCTGTGTACTGCTACACAGATTGTGAATTGGAAGTATTTTTTTTGGTTTTATGATGCAATTTAGGAAATTTTTATGTTGACTAACAAGACGGTATCTCTTGGTCCATATAGATTTTCATTAATTGAGCAAGGCTTTACACGCAGAAGTGAATATCGCTGGCCTGCACTTGAGCGTATTGGGGAAAAGCCATTGCTTCAAAGTATTGGTCCTGGAGAGGACATTGTTGAGCTTGCAGGAGTAATCTATTCAGGAGGGCTGAAGCAAATAAATAATATGCGAAATTCATCGAAACCTCTTTTACTTATTGATGGCCAAGGTAACATTTTAGGCCATTTTGTTATTGTGAAAATAGAAGAAACGCAGAAATATTTTTTTCCAAATGGTGAACCAAGAAAGATTGAGTTTCATTTAAGTTTAAAACATTATAGCAATTTATCATCACAAAATAACACTACTGACTTTACTGCAGCTGACAATGATGTACTACAAAACTAAGGAAAATGATATGTTAGATTTAATCTGCTGGAACTACTATGGATTCAGCTCAGAAGCAGTTGAGATTGTGTTAAGAGCTAATCCTGGACTTGCAGAGTATAAAAGTCTTCCTGCAGGATTAATCATTAAACTTCCTGTTATTCAAAAAGAGACACAAAAGCAAGTAGTAAAACTATGGGATTAAAATGACACCAGACTTTAGTATTTCAGTAGAGGGCATTTCCATCACTGAATTGGTGAAAAGTCGATTGGTATCAATGCATATTACTGATGAAGCAGGAGTAATAAGTGATACTGCTGTAATTCATCTTGATGACCGTGATTCATTATTTGAGATTCCTAGAACTGGGGCAAAGCTAAATATTTTACTCGGGTATAAGGAAACTGGCATTGTGCCAATGGGAGATTATATAGTAAATGAAATTACGCTACAAGGCCCGCCACAATCACTAAAGATTAAAAGTCATGCAGCGGATCTAAAAGAGTCATTAAAGGAACAAGTGTTTAATGAGTGGCATCAAATCACCTTAAATGATTTGGTAAAAAAGATTGCAGACAAACATGGCTATCAAGCTAAAGTTGCTGCAGAGTTTGTAAATATCATGATATCACATATTGATCAAACTGCAGAGAGCGATATGCATTTTTTAACCAGGCTTGCTCAAATTTATGGAGCAATAGCAAAACCTGCAGGAGGATATTTACTGTTTGTTTCAAAAGGAAAAGCAAAATCAGTTACCGGAAAAACTTTAAGCACTATTACTTTAACACCTAGAGATATTACAAATTGGAAAGTAAAATTTAATGAGCGTAATCAATATGGCTCGGTTATTGCTTACTGGTATGATTATGAAAAAGCAGAGACAATAACGGAAAAAGTAGGTGATCAAGAACCAAGCTATATTTTGCGAGATATTTATGCAAGTAGTGATTTGGCACAAAGTGCAGCATCTGCGAAGTTGAATCAGCTGATGAGTAATGCAGCAACACTCAATGTCACAATGCCAGGAAATCCTGAATTATTTGCTGAAGCAAAGATTAATCTTTCTGGATTTCGCAAAGGAGTTTATGGTAAATGGATAATAAATAGGGCTGAGCATGTAATTGATAACCTTGGCTATCGTACTATTGTTACGGGAATAATTGATAGTTGGAAAGTAAATTGATAATTTCCTCATAGATATCTTCTTTATTATTGTTTAATTCCTCTACAGCAAGATCTAAAGGAGTTTTTTTATCTTTGTTTTTAGCAGAAGGATTTGCTCCATTTTTCAGTAGAAATTTAGCAATTTCCAGATGTCCTTTTCGTACAGCATAGTGCAGAGCTGTCCAGCTAAAAGCATCAGTAGTATTTACATCAATGCCTTCTTCAATTAGAAATTTTACGACTTCTAAACAGCCTCCGCTTGTAGCATAGTGTAATGATGTTGCACCAAAATGATGAGTAGCATTGATATCTACTACATTTTTTATTAAGGATCTTACAGTATCTAAATTACATTTTTCAGCTGCAGTAGATAATGTTTCCAGATCATTGCCACTTGCCTTACTTTTTATTGGCACATCTTTTGATAATTGGTCTGTACTAAAGTGCTGATACAGAACAATAACGCATATTATCGGTATTATTGAACTTGTTAACAATTTCCAAAAAAGGCTAGATTTCATGTTGATTATATTATTTACATCGCTTGTTTAGTGCAACTAATTAACTTTATTTTAGAAAAGATTTTTTGGACGTATTTTTGATGAATCTTGTATATGTATATATACAACTTTTCCTTTAAAAAAGATGACAAACACAGGAAAGATCCCTGTAGCAGTAATTGCTACTATGGTGATACAAACAATAGCATTGATCTGGTGGCTAGCTAAGCTCGACTTAAGAGTGCATATGCATGATAAATTTATAGAGCAAAATCAAAGGACTACAGAAATCATCTATCGCCTTGAAGAAAGGGTCAAAAACCTTGCTGAGGAAGTTAATGAACTTGAGCAGAGACAAAAATAAAAAAGTGGCAAAGTATATTTTATCTGTTGATGGAGGTGGAATCAGAGGAATAATTCCTGCCATTATTCTAGCAGAAATTGAATCTAGGACAAAAAAGCCAATTTCCCAGATTTTTGATTTAATGGCAGGCACCTCAACCGGTGGGATTATTGTTGCTGGACTTTGTAAAAGCAATAAACTTCAATACTCTGCCAATGATTTGGTTGAACTTTATCAAGAGTATGGAGCATATATCTTTCAATCATCATTTTGGAGAAAATCAATTGCTTCTTGGCTGAGTGGTTCTCAGTACTCGTATAGAAATATGGAATTTATTCTCAACAAATACTTTGGTGAAAGTACTATGGCCGATGTTGCAAGTAATCTACTACTCACCAGTTATGACATTCACAATAGTTGTGAATTTTTCTTTAAAAGTTGGAAAGAAGAAAACATTAAGTTGAAAGATGCACTCAGAGCTACAACAGCTGCTCCAACGTACTTTACACCAAAACGTCTGAAAATTAGCCAAACAGAGAGAGTGTTGATAGATGGCGGAGTGTTTGCTAATAATCCAGCAGCTTGTGCATATGCAAGTGGCAAGAGATTATTTCCAAATGATGAGATTATACTGCTATCAATAGGCACTGGTGGAACAGATAGAAGTATAAAGTATGCTAACTCAAGGAAATTTGGCAAAATAGGGTGGATCAAGCCACTACTGAATGTGATGTTCGCTTCTGGATTGGATTGCGTTGATTATCAACTAGAACAAGTAATAGATGATAAATACATAAGAATACAATCGCAATTGAAAGTAGCATCGACTGAGATGGACAATATTACACTCAGAAATATCAAATTTCTTCAGCAAGAGGCAAGTAAAATGATAGAGGATAACCAGAAAGTGATAGACAAATTCTGCAAGCAAAATCGAAAACTATAACTGAGCTAGAAAAACAAAATAAGCGAGTTTCTAGTATCTACTTTAATAAATTTACTAAAATATTTTTTTAATATTATATATTGAATACAGAAGCACAAGAATTTCATCCAGTAATGCAGATAATTAATTATGTAATCACCTTTGTTGGTATTTTAATATATTGTGTAGAAATCAGTAAACTAATGTTGCTTTTAATTCAGGTTAAGTTTTGGAAGCATGATTTTCAAGTTCCTCAATAGATAAATCTGTTATTTTAGAAATAGCATTAACAGAAACGTCCAACATAAGTAGATTATTTGCAACCTTTATTGACTCTGCTTTGTAAATCAGGAATGTTGCACCAAATGTTGACATTAAACTTTATGATATGAGGTATCTTTGATGTTTTTACGCTACTAAATTCATGATATCCATCTCTTGGCGATTTAAGCCTATTTTTAGAGTATTTATAAAAAGACGATAAGACCCCCTTCTACATCTAAAGCCTAAAATGCAATTCTCAGATGATCTCTGACAGACGTTTTTTTCATCAACACATTCAAAACAATAAAAAGATTGAATATTTCTTCACAATTGTGTATAATTATTAATGCTTTGGTGCACGTAACGATTATACTTTAAAAAGAATGTTGGCTACTGAGAAGAATGAAGACATCTTCATCAGAAAAAAAAGGGGCAAAAACAGAGAAAATTGACGTAGCTACTTAAGGCAGGTGTCTCTATTGCAGCTGAGACAACTGATCTACTCATGATCAAATGAAAAAGTTATAAGCATACAGATTGGATTACAGTATCTTTTTTAAGAAGAAGATTTATCTTGCTTAAAAACTTGTAGATACTATATTTTACATAAATTCTTCATGCGAGGCCTTTATGTTTACTAATAGAATATCTAATAATCTGGATCAGCTGCAATTTTTTGTAGAGTTTTTAAATGAAAACTATGAAACTCAGAAACATCTTAGTCTTACGCCGCTACATTTAGCAGCAGGAAATGGTCAGTTGGATTTAGTCAACACTTTATTAGGAGAGGGTTTAGATATTAACTCAGAGATTAAGTACGATGCCTTTACGCCACTGTATTTTTCAATTGCAAAAAATCGCTTAGAGATGGTTAACTTTCTTATTGCTCATGGAGCAGATGTAAACCATAAGACCATTCTAGGCTTTACACCTTTAAGTTTTGCATCCCAGCAAGGATATTTAGATATAGTCAACACCTTGATTGCAAATGGAGCAGATCTTAGTACTAAAACAGATAAACTTAATACACCTTTACACCTAGCAGCAGAAAATGGTCATCTAGATATAGTAAATGTTTTTATTGAAAAGGGATTAGATGTTAATGCTGTAAATAATGATCGAGCAAGACCTTTGCATTCTGCAGTACAAAATGGTAACCTCGAAGTAGTTAAAGCTCTTATTTCACAAGGGTCTAATATTAACGCTGGATCTTCAGGCATAGGTAATCATAAAGTTGATGCAAACATTACACCCTTACATCTGGGAACACAAACTGGTAGGTTAGATATAGTTAAAGTTCTGCTTGAAGCGGGAGCAAACGTTAATGCAAAAACAGATGATAAGATTACACCTCTACATTTAGCGTCTCAAAATGGCTTTTTAGAGTTAGTAGACATTTTACTAAAAGCAAAATCTAATGTTAATGCTAAGGATTATGAGAATCTTACACCTCTACATTTAGCAGCAGAACGTAATCACTTTGGAGTAGTTAAGTCTCTTCTTCTCGTAAGGGGAATTGATGTTAATGCTAAGGACCACGATAATTCCACAGCTTTACATATAGGATCTCAGAATGGTCACTTAGAAGTAGTGAAGCTACTAATAGAGAAAAAAGCCAATGTTAATGCTAAAAAAAACGAAGGTTTTACACCTTTGCATCTAGCAATTCAGCAAAGTCATTTCGAGGTGAGTGATTTTTTAATTAAAAATGGAGCAAACATTAACACCGTGGATGATCAGAATTGGACTCCTTTACATAATGCAGCATATAATGGTTTTTCTTTAAAAATAGTAGAGAGCTTAATTGCAAAAGGAGCAAATATAAATGCAAAGATGGATGATGGTAGAAGAGCTCTACATTTGGCAGCAGAACATAATCACTTGGAAATAATGAATTTCTTGATTGAAAATGGAGCAGATATTAATGCTCTAGATAACAGAAGTTGGACTCCTCTACATTGTGCAGCATATGATGGTAATTTAGAAGTTGCTAAATCTTTGCTTGATAAAGGAGTAGACATTAATGCTAAAACAGTTAAAAGTACTACACCTCTACACTTTGCAGTAGACCATGATCATTTAGAGGTGGTTGAATTGCTCTTAGAAAAGGAAGCAGATATTAATGCTTTAGATCACACAAATTGGACTCCTTTACATTTTGCAGCAGAAAAAGGTTATGATCAGATAGCAACCGTTCTATTGAAACATGGCGCTGATGTAAGTGTAAAAGAAAGTCAAAATAAAGGCACAGCCCTACATCTTGCAGCTCAATATGGTCATCCTAAGGTAGTCAAAACCCTTATTATAAGTGGAGCAAATGTTAATGCAAAAATGGATAAAAATGCTACACCTTTACACTTAGGGGCACAAATTGGTAATTTAGATATAGTTAGGTCTCTGCTTATGAGCGGAGCATACTTTAATGCTAGAGCTGAAGGAGGTAGATATGTTTTACCATTACACTTTGCAGAAAGAAGAGGAAACCCAGAAGTCATAAAATTACTAAAATTGGTTGAGAAGTTATTTAAGGCTATAGAAGATAATAATTATTTAGGAATTGAGAGTTCCATTAGAGATGGAGCAATCATTGATTCGAAAAACGTGGATGGAAGAACGCCATTACATTATGCTGTTAATAATGGGCACATAAAAGTTGTAAATATCTTGCTAGCAAATGGAGCTGATGCTACTAAAGTTACTAACAAAGGTAATACACCATTACACACTGCTGCTTCCAAAGGTCATAAAGAAATTATTGAAGCTTTGTTACAACGTGTAAGCCACAATAAATTGAGTGATTTTATTAATGCTAAAACAATAGTTAAAGGCACTGCATCGTTGCATGTTGCTACTGAAAATAGCTTTTTTGAAGCTGTAAAGTCTTTGTTGAAACATGGTGCAATTTATAACATCAAGAATAAGGAAGGTAAAATACCACTTGATCTTTCTCGAGACCAAAATATTACTAACCTATTGAAATTAGTAGAAGAGCTGTTTGAGAATGCAAAAAATGGTAATGTTGAAATTATCAGTAAGCTGAGAGCAATAAAACCCGATGAGCGCGTAGCTGTAACAAATGCTCGTGATGATCAAGGCAAGTCATTAGTCCAGGTTGCAGTAATCAATAAACACTCAAACCTTGCAAGTAGATTATTAGAAATATTAAAAAGTCCAGATCAGAGTTTACAAGATGTCAGCGTAGAAAATCGAGTAAAGAGTTTAAAGTTATAGCTCTCTTAAATGAAACTCTAATGAGGGTGCCAAGATCTAGAAAATATACAAAAATTTTGTTACAAAATAGTGAAATTTAGGAGGATTTTAAAAATATGCTAAATAATAATATTAACAAAGAATTAGAAAAAGCAGTCTATGAACGAAACTTAGAAAAAGTTAAAGCTCTTTTGTCTGCAGGTGCTAATGCTAACCTTAGAGTAGAAAGGAATAGAGATACGTTACTTCATACTACTAGTAGTGTAGAAATTACTAAAGAGCTTTTGTTAGGTGGTGCCGAAGTCAATTCAAGAAACATGTATAGTGAAACTCCACTACATTCTGCTATAACACTGGGGAAGGAATTAGAATTAGTTAGAGAACTTCTGAAACATGGTGCTGATGTAAATGCAACAAACCGTAAAGGCAATACTGCACTGAACCATGCTGTAAAAAAAAGTGGTAAAAATCTGGAAGTAGTTAAAGAACTATTAGAATATGGAGCTGATATTAATATAAGAAATCGTGAACGACGGCTTTATGATAATTGTTCCACATCTTTAGATAACGCTGTAAGTGATCTAGCATGCGCTAAATTGTTGATTAAATTTACTTTAGTAAGGAACTTCAATAAGGATTACGGAAAAATTATTGACTTATCTCCTTATAAAGGATGCAGTAATTACAGTAAATTATCAAGTTATCTAGATGACTGTGTTTGTGAAATTCTTCAAATGAAAACAGATGAAATAAAAGATAGCCTTCCACTATATGAATTTGTTACAAATAATTTCAACATACATGTACTATATAATAATCAATTATCTGTAAGACTAGCAAAAATTGATTATTCCATACGCTATCCTATATATAATGATATCATATTAGATAAGGTAAAACCTTTTTTAGAAAGAGCAGATTTGTTAAATAAGTTAAGTAAGATACAATTTTATACTAAATTAGATGTGGCAGATCAAGATGCCAAAGAAAAGAAAATTATTCTGGATCATGATTCTACATATAATATAACTGAATATCTATCTAATGATAACTTGTTAAACTTTATAGTAGCGTTTGATGATTCCAATAAACGTACTTTTCAATCTTTAAGTTCCTTAAATAATTTCGTAGAGCCTGGTACAAGACTTTATGAAACTTCTATAAGTAATGATACCAAACGTGCAAGATTAGAATAAATACATTTTTTGTCAGTACTAGAGTTTTTTATGAACAACAATTAGTCGTATGGTTCCAGAGAGGTGATACATAAGAGATTGCTATAATGCCAAAACACTAAACTTAGTGCTTTTTTATGTAAGTTGATCATCATTTCTCTTTGTTGTTTTCAAACGGGTTATTATTAGTAGGTGTTACTAAAAATTTAAACAACCAACACATTTCCCACACCCAAAATCAAATGTTGTGAAGGCTTTTCGTCCTGAAATTGCAGGATTAGTAGATATTCTCTCAAAAATATTTTATTAACAAAAGATGCTATTTTAATTTTTGCCATATTAAGTAAACTTTGCTATTCTAATACTGGTGTAAATATATCTCAGAGAGGGTTTATGCATGTACCTAAACAACAAACCAGTTTTTATCAAGAAGATAAACAGTTTTTATCACGTTCTTACACATCAAAAGAGGAGTTTATTAGAGAATATAAAAAGCTCTACCGCAGAAAAGCAAAAGCTGAAGAACTTTATCTCCTGGTTTTAACTGAACTCGAAGAGGCAATATCAGATGGTAATGTCGACAGCTTAAAAAAATTAAGCAATTTTATTGATTACATAACTGATGCAGAAGATCAAGTAACTTTGAGAGACTATTATGATAATGCTAACAATCCTGTTAAGAGTACTAACTTAGTTATCTTAGCTTGTAAACACAATAAGGTAAAGATTTTAGAATACCTACTTGGCAATAATAGTAAAATTCTCAGTAATTTATCTGTTGGCATCAGAGAAACTACTATATTACCAGATGATGAGGATGAAACATGCCATAATGCGTTTTATTATGCTATACGTTCAGGTAATGTTGAACTTCTTGATACACTCATTAATAAATGGCCAGGTAATTATTTTGCTGTTCATTTCAGGGAATTAGATGAAATTCTTTCACGAGCTTATGAGGAATTAAAACTAAAGAACGTATTCTTGTCAGAAGAGATAGAAATTTTTGTTGAAAATAAGTTGATAAACCTCCGTTTTTTCTCTAGTGCTTCTGGACAAGATCAGAATGTGAAGAGTTATCTTAATAACATAAGAGAGCGGATTGAGTTAGTACTTCAAAATATTAGCCTGTTAAAGGCAGAGTATTCAAACACAGAAAAAGTAGATGAAAAGTTTTTATTCATAGCAAAATTTATTGCACAAAATATTCATATATTAAAGCGGCAGTTGAAATCAACCTACGATAGACTACCTTGGGAAGAAATGGAATTTTGTTTGATCAGTTTTGTTTCTTCTCACATAAAACGACAGGAAATGAATCTATTCTATAATGCCACATTGAATAAAAGTAAAATACTAGACCACTTGGAAAATTTTGCAAAGAAACTTAAAGAAGAAAAAGATATTATAGAAGGTGTGGACATTGGTAAATTTGCTGATCTCCCGAAGTTAAAACGTGAGAGGGTTGTTGCAGAGATCGTTAGCAATTATCCTCAATTTGGAGAGTTGTATAGCGATTATCAACAAATTAGGGATATTCATTCTTTAGAGAAAATAAGTGATTATATAAAGTTGGCATTATCAGCTAATCCTAAAGAAAGGGAAGGACAGTTAATTATTACAAGGGTTTTACAGGTTATTGGTGAATATTTAAAAAACACTCTAGAATCTCCCAAGTTATCTAGCACTACAAGCGAGCTTCTTCTACTATCATTACCAAAGAACACAAGAGAAGTCATTATAGATTTACGTAACTCACTATCACATGCTTATTCACTCTCTAAAAGAACAGAGATTGAGGAAAATACAGATGTTAATTTTTTTATTGGTGTTCAAAATGACACTAAGAAAGTTGGTGATGTGATTACTAGTATTCTTTATGACAACAAAATTAAAACTGTCAGAATACTTCTAAGAAAAATTATTAATAGTGAGAACTTGGATGAGATAAAAGAAGTCACCGAAGCGTTTAGCAACGCTAAATTAGATGAAATAACCTCAGGAAACTTTGTAACAATGGAACACGAAAAGCTTAAAAAGCTCATTGCAGAACTAAGCAATAGTGTAACTGAAAAGACAAGTCACGAGCAAGAGCTGTTTAATAAAATTAATAACATAATCAATTGTGCAGGAACTCAATCAGAAAATATCAGAACTGATTATATTACAGGGTTTGCATTATTAAAGAGTTTAAGTATTGGCTTTAGTGATAATAAGATTGACCATAACGTTATTAGGGGAATGAAATTTCGTGCTAATAAAACATTAGAGAATATTGTTCCCCGAATAGAATCTCACAGCCTTAAAGAGATTGCTGAGCTATCGAAGAAGATTTCTCATAGTGTTAAGTCAAGAATACAAGAAGACAACCTTGATGAAGTAAATAGATTAACTTGCGAAATTTTTTATATTGCTGAATTTGGAACAGGTGATATCAAATGGATTGAGGAATTAAGAGAAAAGTTGAATGAGAAAGGTTCTTTTATTCCTGCATACAAACAAAAGAAGACTTACAATATAACAGAAGAAAAATATAATAACCAACTTGCACTGAAGCTATCTGAACTGAAAAGTATTTTAAGGAATAACGCATTGAGTGGTAAATTAATTGAAAAACTCCCTTCCTATAAGAGTAATAAGAAATTGCAAGCAGTAGTAGAAATGCTTGTTCTGGATATAATGTCAATCTTAGGCACCTCAAAGAATTATCTAGAAAACAATTTACTTTTCTTAGATGAGAATACTCCTTTACTAACTGGAAAATGTTTGCGTAATCACTTAGCACACGATAATGCCTTGGTTGATGTATTGTTATCTGATCCCTCAATAGCAGTTATCTTAAACGCTAAAAAACTTACTTCAGAAAACATAATGAAAAGTAAGAAAAAAGTTGGCAAGTTAGTGAGAGACGATCCTTCCAAATTGAAGGATAAATACGATCAAGGTCTTATTACTATTACTAATCAGGAAAGAATGTTTGTCGCATTGGAAGAAGGGAATCTCGAAGACTTAAAGAGTTATCTCAAAAAAGGAGCAGACATCAATGCTAGAAGTATTAACTTATGGACTACATTACATTTTGCTGCTAAGGGACCTAGTCTTGAAATTGTAAAATTTGTTCTTAATCAAAATTTAGACGTTAATGTTAAAGATATTAATGGTCAAAGCCCACTACAGATCGCTGCTGCACATGGAAGAAAAAATATTGTGAAGTTTTTTGTAGGGGAAGCTGGTTTATATGTTGATGATGCAGATAATCATGGCAAAACACCACTACACATTGCAGCCCAAAATGGTCACAAGGATACTGTTGAGGTTTTATTAAAAAATAAAGCCAGTACTGTTACTCAAGATATGAGTGGTCTTTCACCTTTATATTATGCAATAAGAAATAATCATGTTAATGTTGCTAAGGTTCTACTAGAAAAAGATACGAATGTTGATATTAATGAGGCCATGGGTGGCTTTACTCCATTGCATGAAGCTGCAGAAAGTGGTCACCTGGAGTTAGTTAATTTCTTACTTCAAAATAAGGCAGACGTTAATGCTAGAAATGACAGAGATTGGACACCATTACATGCAGCGGCGTTTAATGGCCATCTGGAAATAGTAAACGCTTTAATTCTGAAAGGGGCAAATGTTAATGCTAGTGTCATAAATGGTTGTACACCATTACACTATGCAATAGAAAACGGTCATGAAAAGATAGCTAATATTTTATTGAAGCATGGAGCTAATGTTAATGTTGTTGACAAAACCTATAATAACACACCTTTGCACTACGCAGCAAAAGATGGACATGAGAAAATTGTTAAGGCTTTACTGACAAATAAGGCAAATGCTAGTATTGCCACTGTGGAAGGTATAACCCCACTACATTTTGCAGTGCAGAGTGGCCACTTGAAGATAGTTGTTGCTCTTCTTGAGCATGGGGTTAACATTCGCGCTAAAGATAAAAATAATGCTACGCCATTACACTATGCAGCAGAGAGTGGTCATAAGGCAGTTGCTGAGCTTTTAATAAAAAATGGAGTAGAAGTCAATGATAAAGCCAATAATAATCTAACACCATTACATGTAGCTGCTCTGAAAGGTCACAAAGATATTATTGAACTCCTAATAAGAAATAAAGCTGAAGTTAGAGCTCAAGACATTAAGGGTAGTACACCATTACATGCAGCTGCTATGAACGGTAGCAAAGATGTTATTGATCTCTTGATAAAAAATAAAGCTGAAGTCGATGCTAGAACTAATGATGGTATGACACCATTACATTCAGCTGCTCTAAATGGCCGTGGAGATGCTGTTGTTTTCCTAATAAAAAATAAAGCTGAAGTAAATGCTAAAGCTAATTATGGTCTTACACCGTTACATGCAGCTGTTGTAGAAGACCATAAAGACGTTGTTAATCTTTTAATAAAAAATAAAGCTAAAGTTAACGAGGAAGGTATTGCAGGCAGTACACCATTACATGTAGCTGTGGAAGCAGGTCATAAGGAAATCGTTGAGATTCTGGTAGCAAATGGAGCCAATGTTAATGTTAAGAGCAATAACCTAACACCATTGCTTTCTGCTATTAAATATAATCATAAGGAAATCGTCGAAGTTCTTATAGCAAATGGAGCTAGTGTTAATGTAGAAGGTGGTGAACCTTTATTACTCGCAGTTCTTGCTGGCTACAGAGATATTGTAGAGATTTTGCTAAGAAATAAAGCTTATGTTAACACAAAAGGTCCTGAAAATACTACACTATTGCATTTGGCTGCTAAAAGAGGTGATAAGGAGATAGTAAATGCTCTGATAACAAAAGGAGCTAATGTTGATGCTATGACTATTAATGGTACAACACCGTTATATCTTGCAGCACAAGAAGGTCATGGGGAAATTGCTGAAACTTTGATAGCAAATAGGGCTAATGTTAACATTGTAAATGTTGAAAGTGCTCCGCTACATATAGCTGCAGGACACGGCCATGATAATGTTGTTGAAGTCCTATTAAGTAATGGAGCAAAAATTAATGTTAAAGACAATAAGAGTAGAACATCTTTAGAATTAGCAGTGTCACATGGTCATTTGCAAGTGGTTAAAATGTTACTGCAGTATAAAAAAGTAGATATGAATGCTAAAGGCAATGATGATTGGACTATACTGCACATTGCTTCACAGGAAAGTAACTTGGAAATGGTAAAATGTCTAGTAGATGAAGGGTCTAATATTAATGCTAAAAATGCCTCTGGATCAAAGCCTATACACATTGCAGCTAGAGAAGGTTATAAAAATACCGTAGAGTTTTTCCTTAGCAAGGGGTTGAGTATTAATGAGCTTGGTGCAGCTAACCAGACATTACTACACTATGCTGCAATGAAAGGTCGGTTAGAAGTTGTAAAGTATTTGATAGCACAAGGTGCTGACGTTAATGCTAAAGATACTAATGGCTTAACCCCTATGCATATTGCTGCTAATTTTGGTTATAAAGACGTTATTGAAGTTTTATTAAAAAATGGTGCAGTTTATAACGCTGTTGACAAGCTTTGTAGAAGACCATTAGAAATGACTAACGATAAAGACGTTATCAATCTATTAGCATCAACTGAGAAATTATTTGAGGCTGTAAAACGTAATAGCTCTTCAGAGGTTGAGAATTACATTCAAGCAGGAGCGTTTGTTAATGCCAAAAATGCTGATAGTGTAACACCATTATATTATGCTGCATGGAAGGGCTATGATGGAGTTGTCAATATTCTATTACAAAATAAAGCTAATCCTAATGTGGTTGGTAACAAGGGGTTTACTCCTCTGCATTATGCTGCTAAGTTCTCTCACTTAAAAGTTGTAAAGGCCCTATTGTCTAATGGTGCAGTATACAATGCTGTCTCTGACAGTGGGAAAACACCATCAGATTTTACTGTGGATAAAAGTATAACTAGCTTATTTAAACTAGTCAGTGAATCATTTAAAAAGGTTAAAGATGGTAATGCTCAAGTTATTAATGACCTAAATAAGATAAAGGATATTGATACAGTAAAAGCAGTGATGAGTGCTCGTAATAGAGAGAACAAAACGTTAGTAGTTGCTGCAGTACATAGTAACTTTTCAAAAGTCGAGCAGTTGAAGCAGATATCGCAAAGTGACGTATCCGCTCAGATTGATACAGCTTTAGTGCTCTTGAATCAAGGCAATTACCAAAAAGCCTTAAGTATTTTCAGAAGCGCATTTGAAAGAAGAAAAGAAATACTAGGACCAGACAATCCTGGTACTTTAGATATTCAGACATATATAGCCAAAGTGCTATATAAGCAAGGAATTTACCAAGAAGCTTTAAATATGCTTGAAGAGATTTTTCAGAAACAAAAAGAAATGCTGGGTTTAAACGATAAGGATACTTTAAGTACAAGAAGTACAATCGCTTTAGTGCTGCATAGACAGGGGAAAGATGAAGAAGCTTTTAATATTTATCAAGAAGTCTATCAGAGACAAAAGGAAATACTAGGGTCAAATCATTCAGATACCTTAAATACTCAGTTTCACATGGCATTAGTATTAGATAAACAGGGAAAATATGAAGAAGCGTTAAATATCAATAGGGCAGTTTTTGAAAAGAGGAAAGAAACACTAGGTACACATGATCTAGCCACTGTGAGTGCCAAAAATAATATAGCAATGGTACTAGCTAACCAAGGTAAATACGAAGAGTCCTTAAAAATCTATAAAGAGGTTTTTGAAAAGAAGAAAATAATTTTAGGTATTAATCATGCTGATACCTTGAGAACGTTACATAACATTGCTGGGGTACTCTTCAATCAAAATAAATATCATGAAGCCTTGAAAGCTTTTCAAGAGGTTTTAAATATACAGAAAAAAGCTTTACAACAAAATCACCCAGAAACCTTGAATACTCAATACAACATAGCAAATGTACTTTTTGCTCAAGGGAAATGGATCAGCGCACTTAAAGTCTACAGAGAAAGTTTTGATCAAAGAAAAGCTGTTTTTGGACCAAGTCATCCGAGTGTTTTAGATATTTTAAAAAAGATAGAGATGATTAATTTTAGATTTAAGCTTGAGGGTAGCGAAGCATCAGAGGTTCTCCAGCATCTGCAGAAAGATATCAACATTGCTGCTAGTAAAGGTGATATACGAACTGTTCAGCGTCTGTTAAAAGATGGAGCTGATGCCAACGATAAAGATATTGATGGAAGAACACCGTTGCATTACGCTGTTAGCAATGGACACATAGATATAGTAAACATCTTACTAACAAATGGAGCTAATGTTAGTCAAGTTACTAATAAAGGTAATACACCATTACACACTGCTACTTCCAAATGTTACAAAGAAATTGTTGAGGTTCTGTTACAACATATCAGTCGTGATAAATTAAATGACTTTGTTAATGCTAAAACTACTTCTAGTGGTACTACATCACTTCATGTTGCAGCTAAAGGTGGCTCCTTGGAAGTTGTAAAATCTTTATTAAAACATGGTGCAATTTATAACATCAAGAATAAGGAAGGTAAAATACCACTTGATCTTTCTCGAGACCAAAATATTACTAACCTATTGAAATTAGTAGAAGAGCTGTTTGAGAATGCAAAAAATGGTAATGTTGAAATTATCAGTAAGCTGAGAGCAATAAAACCCGATGAGCGCGTAGCTGTAACAAATGCTCGTGATGATCAAGGCAAGTCATTAGTCCAGGTTGCAGTAATCAATAAACACTCAAACCTTGCAAGTAGATTATTAGAAATATTAAAAAGTCCAGATCAGAGTTTACAAGATGTCAGCGTAGAAAATCGAGTAAAGAGTTTAAAGTTATAGCTCTCTTAAATGAAACTCTAATGAGGGTGCCAAGATCTAGAAAATATATAAAAATTACAGTGGACTTTACATCTTACTAATTATAAATTAACTTACTACCTAATCAATTCCTGAGTTATGTATGAGTAAAATTTTGATAATATTAGCAGCAGGAAAGAGCAGTAGAATGAATTCTGAATATTCAAAAGCGTTGCACCAAGTGGGAAATCTTACTCTTTTAGAACATATAATTTCTAATGCAAAATCGCTGAGTCTAAAAAGCTTATCAATTGTTGTTAACAACTCCCTTCTAAAAGATTTAGAAAACTTTGATACTCTAAAAAGTATAATCGATCAATACAATATAAAACTAATAATTCAAGAAGATATTACAGGCACTGGCACTGCAGTTAAAATTGCTCTAGAAAATCTGGAGGAGTTATCTGATCAAGACATAGTTTTAATACAGTATGGAGACACTCCTTTTATATCTAGCGATACAGTTATGAAAATGACTGATTGTTTAAAGTATAATAATTTAGTTCTTCTTGGATTCAATAGTCAAGATGAACAATATGGAAGATTAGTAATTGATAATTACGGCAATGTTCAAAAAATCCTAAAAAATGGAGATAAAATGCTTCTTGCAAACTCTGGAATAATAGCTTCATATGCTAAAGATCTCTTTACCTTAGTAAAAGAAATAAAATTTAATAATTCGACCAATGAATATTGTCTTAATGATATAGTGCCCATTGCAGCAAACAATAACTTGAGTGTAGGTTATGTAGTTTCTGATGAAAGAGAAGCAATGGGAGTAAATAATAAGGAGGATTTGATTAAAGCCGAACACTATTTTCAAGAAAGAAGGCAGCCAACTTTTCTTTCATAATTACATTTTTTTATTCATTAATTTAAGTTGACATTTGTTTTATACTGGTTTTATAATACCTTTTGATTCTTACTTGTAAGATAATTGGTACGACAAATTTTCCTAGTTGTAGTGAGAGGGTATACATGGGGATATTAATAACAGGTGCTGCAGGTTTGATAGGGTCAACCTTGGTGAAAAAGTTAGAAAACCAGGGCCATGAAGTAATAAGCTGTGATATTAGGTTTAACAACAATCCACTCAGTTTTTTTTCAGAAGATATAGTACCACTACTTGCTAAGTGTACAGGAATTATTCATCTGGCTGCAATTTCTCGAGTTATACATGGTGAACTTTATCCTGAACTGTGTAAAAAAATTAATGTTGATGGTACAATGCAGTTTTTAGGGTTATGTAAGTCACTTTCAAATAAACCGTGGTTTATATATGCAAGTAGTAGGGAAGTCTATGGAGAGCAGAAGAAACTGCCGGTTACAGAATCTGCTAGTATCGATCCAATAAATAATTATGCCAAAGGTAAAGCATTTATTGAGGAACAAATAACAAGTTCAAAAGATTTTAATGTAGCAATATTACGCTTTTCAAATGTATACGGTGGTTTACTAGATCATAACAGTAGAGTGATTCCTGCACTCTGTATTAATGCATTAAGAGGTGATCCAATTAAAATAGAAGGTAAAGAATGTGTTTTTGATTTTACCTATTTGGATGATGTTATAGAGGGTATATGCTTAACTGTTAAATATTTACAAAGCGAAAAATCTTCCCTTCCTGCTATTCATCTTACTACTAATAGCCCATGTACTTTAGAAAACTTAGCAAAAACAATATTAAAAGTCACGAAAAGTGATTCTAGAATTGATTTTTATCCTCCAAGAAATTTTGACGTAACTAAGTTCCATGGTGATTTTACTAGAGCCAAAGAGCTACTTGGTTGGTCTCCAAAGCATTCATTAGAAGTAGGATTAAGCAATTTTATAAAAAGTCTACAAAACAATATACAAGAGTATCCTAACAATATAGATATGGTAATATATGAAAATATTAAAAATTATTCATGGTTACCCTCCTTATTATAGTGCTGGTTCAGAGGTTTACAGCCAAACTCTTGCTCATGAACTAGCAAATAACAATGAGGTACAAGTATTTACTAGGTATGAAAATAGCTTTTTACCTGATTTTTATTACACTACAGTCCTAGATAGTAGTGACTCTCGAATCTTACTGCATTTAATTAATATACCCACAGCTAAATATCGTTACAAATTTATCAATGAAGAAGTAGATATACAATTTAAAATAGTAATAGATAACTTTCAACCAGATCTTATACATTTTGGTCATCTTAATCATCTATCAATTACTTTACCAGAAATTGCTTTTAAAGAAAATATACCTACAATTTTTACGCTACATGACTTTTGGTTAATGTGTCCAAGAGGAAGGTTTATTCAACGTAATTCTGAAGATTTATTACGGCTTTGTGATGGACAAAAGGATCAAAAATGTGCAACCCAATGTTACAAGGGATATTTTACAGGAGATGAAGAATTCCTGAATTTAGACCTAAATTATTGGGAACAATGGGTTGCAACTAGAATGAAGTACACAAGGAAAATAATAGACTATATAGATTACTTTATTTCCCCATCGAAATTCTTGATGGATAAATTTACTCAGGATTTTAATGTTCCGATAAACAAAATTTCTTATCTTGATTATGGTTTTGATCTCAATCGTCTTAAGAATAGAAATAGAGTACAAGAAAAAGAGTTTATTTTCGGTTATATTGGTACTCATACTCCCGAAAAAGGTGTTGACCTATTACTAAAGGCTTTTTCTCACTTACCATCTAAAGCAAAACTTAGAATTTGGGGAGCAGCAAGAGAAGAAACTAAAGCTTTAAAAGCAATTGCCGATCAGTTTTCACCTGTTGTTAAAGAAAGAATAGAGTGGATGGGAAGTTATGATAATAAGAATATAGTTACTGACGTATTTAATAAAGTTGATGCAATAGTCGTTCCTTCAATTTGGGGTGAAAATTCACCGTTAGTAATACATGAAGCACAGCAACTTAGAATACCAGTTATAACAGCCGATTATGGTGGTATGGCAGAATATGTAAGAGATGGACTATTATTTAAGCACAGAGATGCAAGTAGTTTATCAGAAAAAATGCAAATCCTATCTACAGATCAGGGGTTATATAGTAAACTTACCCAAAAAGGCTATCCTTATACTGAAAATGGAAATATACCTTCTATAAGTGAGCATAGTGAGAAACTTAACAAGATTTACCGTAATGCTATTGAAAAGAAAGGCAAGTCAGTAGCTTTGAAACCTGGTCCTTGGAGAATTACTTTTGATACTAATCCAGATTACTGCAATTTTGCTTGTATAATGTGTGAATGTTTTTCACCATACAGCAAAGTTAAAGAAGAAAAGAAAGCTAAAGGAATAAAACCTAAGATACTGTCGATAGAAACTATCAGAAAAGTAATTAAGGAAGCAGCTGGCACACCTTTAAGGGAAATCATTCCTTCTACTATGGGTGAGCCTTTAATGTATAAAAGCTTTGATGAAATAATCAATTTGTGCCATGAGTTCAGCCTTAAGCTTAACCTCACAACCAATGGTTCTTTTCCTATTAAAGGAGCTAGAAAATGGGCTGAATTATTGGTACCAATTTTGTCTGATGTTAAGATTTCCTGGAATGGGGCAACTAAAGAAACTCATGAAAAAATCATGAAAGGTTCAAAATGGGAAGTAGTGACAGAAAATTTAAAAACTTTCCTTGAAGTTAGAGATAAATACTTTAGCGATACAGGTGAAAGGTGTACCGTTACTTTACAATTAACATTTTTGGAAAGTAATTTACATGAACTCTATGACATAGTTAAGATGGCCATAAAAAATGGCATAGATAGAGTTAAAGGACATCATCTTTGGGCACATTTTGAGGAAATTAAGGATCTATCTATGAGAAGAGATGAATTAGCAATTAGTAGATGGAATACAGAGGTAAGAAGGTTATATGAGCTTAGAGATAATATGCTATTGCCAAATGGTAAAAAGATAAAATTAGAAAATTTTACAATCCTTTCTCAAGAAGGTATTAAGGATTTGGCTCCAGGTGGTCAATGCCCATTTTTAGGTAAAGAAGCATGGATAAACAATGAAGGAAAGTTTAGTCCTTGCTGTGCTCCAGATGAACTCCGTAAGACATTAGGAAATTTTGGTAATGTTAATGAGGTTAAACTCGAGGAAATATGGCAGAGTAGTGAGTACCTAAGCTTACAAAAGAATTATTTAAATTACAAATTATGCAAAACATGCAACATGAGAAAACCTTTGATCAATTAATCAAAGATAATTTTAAATCTATTAAAATTTCACCGTGTGAGAGCTTTCACGAGTTGCTAGGAAATCCTTTATATGAAAATAGGTTTATAAAGGTTGGTAAATTTCATGAGCCCGGTCTTGCACCGGTTTATGATCAGACAGGTGCTTATCATATCAATGTAAGAGGAGAAGCAGTTTATCATAATAGATTTCTGAAAACTTTTGGATTCTACTTTAATAGAGCAGCCGTAGAAGATGATACAGGGTGTTACCATATTGATTCATCTGGATGTAGAGTATACAAACAGTCTTATCAATGGATTGGAAATTATCAGGAAGATGCTTGTGTAGTTAGAAGACATGATAAATGTTTTCATATTAATTTAAATGGCAACAGGATTTATCAGGAGGAATATGATTATGTTGGAGATTTTAAGGATGGTATCGCTGTAGTCTATAAGGATAGTAAAGCTACACATATTAATCATCATGGAAAGTTAGTACATAATAAATGGTATAAAAAACTTAATGTTTTTCATAAAGGGTATTCTATTGCAGAAGATCAACATGGTTGGTTTCATATAGATATTAATGGTGATCCTGTTTACCAGCAGAGATTTAAAATGGTAGAAGCATTTTATAATGGGATGGCAAAAGTTGAAACTTTTGAAGGTGTGTTAGGACAAATCGATATTACCGGAAATGTAAAGTTTAGTATTTTTGATTTAGGTAAAGAATCTCAAGTGCATAGGATTTCTGCAGAACTTTCAGCCTTTTGGAAAACTTACCTAACAAGCGTTGCTATTGAACTTGATTTGTTAAATATTTTACCTGCAACTACGCCAGTTTTATCTAAAAAGTTAAACATTATCGTACCAAATCTAGAAAGGCTGTTAAGGGCGTTGTGGGAAATAGGGTTTATTGATTACGATAAGGACAAGGACTTATGGCAACTATCATCAAAAGGTAAGTGTTTTAAGGAAATACCATTTTTGCCAAAAGCAGCAACGATGTGGGCAAGAGTTGCCGCTGAAAAGAATTGGTTAAAGATGGCCGATATACTAAAACAGAAGTCTATCTCTTCATTTGAATCTTTTAAGGAAAGAGAAGCATCAGAAGATAAGAAAATAGCATTTTACCAAGCATTGCTAGGATATTCTAGGTTTGATACTAAAGAGTTTAATTCTAGAATTAATATAGATGATGCTAAGAATATATTGCTATTTGGTGTACACTCTTTATTTCTTGCTTATTCTGATATACACAATAAAGGTTCCATAGGCCTATATAACGAACATAAAGTGCCAAGACAGTTAGTAGAAAATTTAAAAGTCAAACTTATAACTCAGGAAGAACTATCAGCTACAAATTATGAATTAGGTGTCTTTTGCCGCTTTCTACAGCATTATGATGATGATAAAGTATTATCTTATTTAAAATTGGTCAAAGGAATATCTCGTATTTTATTGATAGAAACTATTTTAGATTACCGCTCTCCAGCTGGAGGCTCTGTAGATATTAATGTCATGGTTGAAACAGGAGGTAAACTAAGAACATTAAGCGATTGGGAAAAAATACTCAAACAAGTAAAAGGATTCAAAATTTTTGCTGTTATACCTTTAACAGATTACTTATCAGTTATTGATGTCAGGTGTTAATCATATGGAAACATTACAAAAAAATGGTTTTTTTATTATCAAAAATCTGGTTCCTTTAGAGCTAATAACTCAGTCTTTAAGTGATATAACAAATAAGATATCAAAGCTATCCCAAGAACTAAGTGTTTCAACTTCTGACTACTTAAACTGTACCGGCAGATGGGGCACGTCATCTCGAGTAACTAGAATTATCTCTCAAGCATTAGATAAAATTATTAAAAATTACCTTGAAAAGTCACTTCAGTGTCAGATACTGCAGAAAAAATCAAATGTTATATGTAAAACTGCTGATTTAATAGATGCAGTTCCCTTCCATCAAGACATCTCCTATAGTTTCAATGGTCCTTACCACTTTTCTGTTTGGTTAGCTTTGAATAATGTCAGTGAAACTTCAGGTGCACTGCAAATTATAGAAAACAGTCATAAATGGGAAATACAGCCTTTAGTTGATTTTTGGTACCCATATTTCTTTGATCAGTACTCAAATAACCGAGAAAATTATAAAATTAAGTCACTACCTATTTCAGCAGGAGATGCGATAGTTTTTGATTCACGGTTATGGCATGGTAGTGATAAGAATACAGATGCTAAAGATAGATTTGCTTATGTAACAAGGTGGATTATAAAAGATCAAGACCTTCCCTATGTGCCAAAACCTCAGCCTTCAGTTTTTGGTATACTCAATTGTGGTGAGTTAACAGAATCTATACTGAGAGAATGCTTGTCATTGTTTGGCTACCAGGAAAGTATAAAAGCAAAAAACATGGAAGAACTTATCAAGAGCTGGTTAGCCTTTATTACAGACACAACTACAAATATTTCTGAGATCGACACTACTGAGGCTAAGCGAGATTTATATAAGCTGCTTATTCTAAATCAAGCATCAGCACTACATGATGCTGGAGACATCTCAGGAAAAATATACAAAAATTTATGGTTTTCACTACTTGTATTTCTCAATAAAAAAGTCAAAGTAGTGGAGCTAGCATTGTAAATGAACAGAAGTAGAGTTGATAGCTTCAAATGTGTATTGATGTTCATCTTGAATATAGTATCTAAATTCAAGCTTAATGTACTTATAATGTCTTTAGTTGCTCTGGTGGTAGCTGTTGATTTGTCTTTTAGAAAGTATTTAGTAAAAAATATTCTAGATACAGCTGTAAAATATCAGGAAGGTAATGTAATTGAAAATCTTTTATTACCTGTAAGCGCTTATCTTGGCATGGCATTACTTATCACTACTGCTTTTAGATTCTATGGCTATTTTGTTGACATTCGAATGTTTACCTTAATGCGTCAAAAAATAGCTGATATATCTTTTTGTAGGCTACTCCAACAAGACCATTCCTATTATCAGAACAATTTATCTGGAAGCTTAGTACATAAGGTCAGTAGCTTAATGGATAGTGTGATAGAGTTAATAAGATTGCTTATAGATTGTTTTTTCGGTTACAGTATAGCATTAGTCTTAGCTATTTATACCTTATCATTAGTAAACATAAAGTTTGCAATCGCTACATTCACTTGGGTAAGCATTTTTATTTTAGTCTCGATTTTCAGCTTTCGTGTACTTACTGAACTAGCTGATAATTACTCTAAACAAAATTCACAAGTAATAGCTAGTATAGCAGATAGTATTTTAAATGTTATATCAGTAAGGCTATTTTCTCAGCAAGCACATGAGAGACACAAATTTTTTCAAATATGCAAGAAAAGAACTATTGCAGAGAGAAAATTGCAGTGGGCATACTTTTGTCTTTGGTTTATATATGGCTATTCATTCGATATACTCCAAGCAGTAAACTTGTATTTTTTAATTCATGATTATCAATTGAACAAGATCGCAATAGGAGATATTGCTCTTGTACTTGGAATTAATATATCGATTATAGAGTTTCTTAACCATCTAACTAGGAATCTTACCCAATTTTCTACTCATTTCGGCAAAGTTTCAGATGCATTGCCAATCTTAACTACTGTACCAGAAATTCAAGATAAGAAAAATGCTAAAGAATTAAATTTATTAAGTGGAAGAATAACGTTTAATAATGTTTCTTTTTCTTATGAAGGTCAGGAGTCATTATTTCAAGATTTTTCAGTTACCATTAATCCTTGCGAAAAGGTAGGTCTAGTTGGTTATTCTGGAGGTGGTAAATCTACTTTTATAAACTTAATCCTAAGGCTATTTGATGTTAAAAAAGGTAATATACAGATTGATAATCAAATAGTATCAGAAGTTACACAGAGTTCTTTGAGGCAACAAATATCTGTAATACCTCAAGACCCATTGTTATTTCATGATACTATTTTAGCAAACATCATATATGGTAAACTTCAATCTACTATCGAAGAAATAATGAGAGCTGCAAAGCTGGCTGGTATTCACGATTTCATTATGACTCTACCAGATCAATATGGAACTACAGTCGGAGAAAAAGGCATCAAGCTATCTGGAGGAGAAAGACAAAGAATAATAATAGCAAGGGCATTTTTAAAAAACGCTCCAATACTATTTCTCGATGAACCAACTAGTCAGTTAGATTCTATAACAGAAAAAACAATTCAAATGAGTTTATTTAAACTGATGCAAAATAAAACTACGATTACTATAGCACACCGTATTTCTACACTTTTACACATGGACCGAATTCTAGTATTTAACAAAGGAAAAATTGTCCAAGATGGTAAACACGCTGAACTAGTTTCTAAACACGGTCTTTATAAAGAACTTTGGAATGCTCAAATTGGTTGTTTGAATGGCAAAAAATAAGATGGAAAAAATTATTGATCTGAGAAGTGACACTACAACTCTGCAGAGCTCCAACGTTATACATGCAATAAGTAATGCAACTGTTGGAGATTTTGCTTATGGTGAAGACAAAAGCTGTAATGACTTATCAGAATATTGCAAACAATTATTCAAAGTAGAAGAAGCATTATTTGTAACCAGCGGTATGCTTGCAAATAGATTAGCCGTTGCCAGTCAAACAAGTCCTGGTGATGAACTAATAACTCATTATAATTATCACGTTAATTTTTTCGATAGCGCAGGCAATGCAAAAGTAAATAATATCGTATTTAATTGTATTAGAAATAATAGCGGAATCTTAGATGTTGATGAAGTAGAATATGCTATTAATTCTAAGCCGAGGTATAAAATTTTTGCTCAGGTGAGTCTTGTTTCTATAGAAAATAGTATAAATGGGTTTAATGGTAAAATTTATCCTTTTGAAAAACAAGTCGAGTTATATCACTTTTTAAAAGCTCACAATGTAAATCTTCATTTAGACGGTGCAAGAATATTTAATGCTCATATCGAAACAAATATTGCTTTAGCAGATTATGCTAAATATGTGGATACAATGAGCTTTTCTTTTACTAAAGGACTTGGCGCTCCTTTTGGTTCAATGCTTATGGGTAAAAGAGAGATAATTGAAAGGGCTAAAAAGCTACAGGTTTGGCTAGGTAGTGGTTATCATCAGATAGGGTATTGTGCTAATGCAGCAAAATATGTACTACAGAATAATATCTCTAGGCTTAAAGAAGATAATAAGCTAGCTAAATTGTTTGCAGATAAGATTAAAGAAATTCCACACATAAAACTGATACTACCTTATCCAGAAACTAATATAGTAAGCTTTAGTATAAAAGCACTAAATGTAACTAATGAGGTTTTCTTGAGTAAATGCCAAACCTATGGTTTATTGCTTTTTCCTTGGCTCGAGTCTCATATAAGAGCAGTTACCCACCTTGGCATAAAGGAAACAGACATCATGAAAGCTGCTGAAATTATAAAGGAGGTTGTATTAAATTTAATATGAGAATAAAAATAGATTTCTTTAGCGATTCAAACACTGACCCTTCAGTTGAAATGAGGGAAGCAATGGCTAAAGCAAAAGTTGGAAACGAAGCTGCATGTGAAGATCCAACTGTAAACGAATTAGTGGCAACCGCATGTAAAATATTAGGTAAACCTGCAGGAATCTTTTTGATTTCAGGAACGATGTCCAATGTAATTGCTTATAAAGTACACATTCAAAGACCTGGTGATTACTTGCTGCTTGATGAAACTTCACATCCTCTCATAGTACAATCTGGCTTGATCGCAGCCCAGGCACATGCCACTCCTTTGCCCATCAAAGGTACGAGAGGAATATTTACTGGAGAACAAATTGTTGAGTTTATTACTCGTCCTAGTTTAAGAAATATTCCGAGAGTTGGGCTTGTTTCTATCGAACAAACGACAAATTTTGGTGGTGGAGCTGTGTGGCCTTTAGAATATATTCAAGAGATCTCAAGTCTCTGCAAAGAGAATGACGTATTCACTCATTTAGATGGAGCAAGACTGTTCAACGCTTGTGCTCATACTAAAATATCTCCAAAGGAGTATGCAAGTTATTTTGATTCGGTATTTATTGATTTTAGTAAAGGATTAGGTGCTCCAATGGGCGCAATATTGCTTGGAAGTGAAGAGTTTATTGAAAAAGCTTGGTACTATAAGTTTCAAATTGGCGGAGGTATGCACCAAGCTGGCATTATTTCAGCTGCATGTTTATATGCTCTACATAATAATGTAAATTGTTTAGAGGAAGATCATAAAAAGATGCAGCACCTTATAGAAGGCCTAGACTCCATAGATCAAGTTATAATTGATATCAACCTGTATAAAACTAATATAGCGTATTTTTCATTACGTACTAATTGTATATCTACTCAAGAATTAATAAACGTACTAATGACAAATTATGGAATTAGAATGGCTAACATCAAAGGTAAAATCAGAGCTATAACACATAGAGATATAAGCTATGAAGATATTAATATTACTGTATCTGCTATAAGAAAGATACTAAGTAAGTAATTTTCTGCACTAATTGTTTGCAAACTTCTTGTCAAACAATATTATACCAATATAGTATTATGCTAGCATCTGCATAGAGCTATTTGGGAATAGGTGTGAACTTTGTCTTCTTTCAATATTTGCTATTCTTCTGTGGATATATGCTGCTTTATTTATCAAGACAAAGTATACCAATTGCTCTACCACTGTTAATAGATACTGACCATGTAAAATTAAGCTATTTTTTTGCCTGCTTTTCTTTTTTTTATGGAGTATCAAAATTCGTTAATGGAATAATCATGGACTCCAAAAATAATCCATTATTTATGTTTGGGCTATGCAATATTGCAACTGGATTATTAACCATTGGTATAACTTTATCATATAATAATCTAACTTTATTACTGTTAACATTAATATTATTAGCTTGGACACAAGGGTTAGGTTGGCCAGCTATTACCAAGTTTATGGTTACAAACTCTAGCATCTCTTCAATTGCATCATCATGGGGAGTTATGAGCGCATCTCAGCAACTTGGTTCTTGTATTACTTTAATTGTATTACCAAGTATAATTAAAATATATGATGCAGAAAGTGCATTTTTGTACTCTGGTCTCTTATGCTTACTTTTTGGAATTTATATAATATTAAAAGCATATTACAAAGAAAGTGCCAACTTTACTACCTATTATAAGGTGCAGAAATCTCAAATAGGTATCAAGGTAACAAGTTCCATATGGTTTCTATGTTGTGCTACTTTTTGTGCTTATATTATAAAAATGGGAATCTTTTTTTGGTTTCCTATAATTTTAAGGGATAAATTACAAATTTCTCTTGTACAATCCTCACTAATAACAGGCGTATATGATTTAGGTGGAATCCTTGGAACTTTAATCACAGGAAGAATTAGTGATATGTACTTCTTTCAAAATAGAAGCTTGCTGGCATCACTTTATATGTTGGGTATAGCACTCACTTTTATTGCAATGAACTTTGGTCAAAACATAATTCTTATGAACCTTGGTGCAATCTTATCAGGATTCTTTATATTTGGAGTGCAAGTACTGACAGGTGTTATAGCTGTAGAAATTGCTCCACAAAATAATGTATGTGCAATTGTAAGCTTAACAGGATTATTTGGGTATATTGCAAGTTCAATATTTTCATGCGTGCTCTTAGGAGTGCTTGTTAAGCACTGTGGTAACAGTATTATGTTTTCATTTTTTTCCATTTGCTCTGTTGTTGCACTCGTTTGCTTTTCCATACTATCAAGCAAAGATCTAAAAAAACTAAGTAAAGCGGTGTAAAAAAAATTTCTCAACAGTTAAACTTTGTAGATAGATTTTTTACCCAAGGAATAAACATGGTAACCATATCTTAGTAACAGCTCACTATCTAATAAATTACGGAAATCAAAAACATTAGGTGCAGCCATAATACTCTTTAAACTTGCAAAATCTTGATTTTTAAATTCTTTCCACTCCGTTAATAATAATAAGGCTTCCGCGTCTCTTGCAGCTCCTATAGCGCTGTCCGCGTACTCTATATCCTTTAGAATTTGCCTAGCATTATCCATCCCTACTGGGTCATATGCAGTAATTTTAGCCTTGTTATTCACTAACAATTTTGCAATATCTATAGCTGGGCTATTTCTTACATCATCAGTACCAGACTTAAAAGTTAGCCCCCATATCGCTATTTTTTTATTTTGGACTCCATTTAATACATATTCTACCTTTTTAGCAATGTTTGTTATATGATTATAGTTAGATTCTTTAACTGAATTTAAAATTTGTAGCTTAACATTGTGGTCTTCAGCAAGCCTTATTAAAGCTGACAAATCTTTAGGAAAACATGATCCTCCAAATCCTGGACCAGCTTTGAGAAACTCCTTACCTATTCTATGGTCCATTCCCATACTGTTAGATAAAAGGTCAATGTCTGCTCCTAATAGCTCACATAAACCTGCCATCTCATTGATAAAAGCAACCTTTGTTGCTAGAAAAGCATTAGAAGCATATTTAATCATTTCAGCAGTAACTGTATCAGTGACTATTAACGGAATATTCTTATCTATAAATGATTTATATATAACTTCTAGTTTTGCCCTAGCTAGATTAGTTTTTACTCCTATTATTATCCTATCTGGGTATAAAAAATCTGATACTGCAGAGCCTTGCTTGAGAAACTCTGGATTAACCCCCAAATCAAAGTTATAGCCCTTATTAGATAAATAATTATATATATTTTCTGCAGTACCAGGAGGAACAGTTGACTTTATCACTATTAAGCAATCTTGATTAACTCTCTCAGAAACTTCACTTACTGCATTATATACATTCTTTAAATTTGCATTTCCTAGGGAGTCTGATGGAGTATCTACAGTTATAAATACTACTTCTGTATTGGGATTTATTTGAAAATACGAATCGAAAAATCTTATCCTTTGTGACTTTATATTATTCTCTAAATAATCTGCTAATCCAGGTTCATATAGAGGAATTTTCCCTGATTTCAAAAGTTCAATCTTCTCAGTATTTATGTCAATGCAATCAACTTTATGGCCCTGCTCCGATAACCATACGCGTCAAGTTAAGGAAATAAAGGTATGAAAGAGATAGAATAATAAGGTATAAGTTCTCCCAGATATACTTTTAGTGAGAGAACCAATGAATAAAATAACTTGCTTATCAAAAAAGCTCAAAGAATTTTTTAATGAAAAAGCAGAGAAAATCTCAATTACAACAAGGTTTATAAAAAGAAAGAGAAAGCTAAAAGGTTCATCATTCGTAAAAGCCATGGTCTTGGGTAATATAGGAGTTGATAATTGTAGCGTAGAAACAATGTGTCAATTACTAAACGAGGACTCGATAGATATAACAAAACAAGGTTTGGATTTTAGATTTACTGAAGAAGCAGTGGAATTTATGAAAAGGATGTATAATGAATCTGTGATTCTCTTTAAAAATATCTTGCAAGTTGATTGCAAAATCTTACAGCAATTTAATAGTGTTAAATTATTGGACAGTAGCTATATTACTCTACCTAACAGTATGGAAGAGATGTATAAAGGTTATGGTACTAGCTACAGTGGCTATGAAAGCAATACTAAGTATGGAATAAAGTTACAATTAGTTTTCGACTACATGAATCAGATAATAGACCAACTTAATTTAACGGAGGGAGTAAGATCAGACCAGGGATATAGGAAACATTTAAGTAATATATTAAGCAATGATTTGCTAATATCTGATCTCGGTTATTTTGTGCCAAGTTCTTTTAAACAAATCAATGAAATAGGAGCTTATTTCATAAGTCGTTATAAATCCGATACCAACATATATGATGTAGAAACAAATCAAAAAATGGAGTTATTAGAATGTTTAGAGGATAAGTTATTTTTAGAAAACGAGGTATTGTTAGGAAAAGAAGCAAAAATTAGAGTAAGAATTATATGTCAGAAACTAACTGAAGAACAGTCTATGGCCAGAAGAAGGAAAGCTAATAGATTAGCAAGATCGCAGGGATATACATCCTCTAAAAGAAATCAAAAATTGTTGAACTGGTCAATATTTATAACTAATGTTCCAGAAAATAAAATTAGTGCTGAGCAAGTATTAACGATTTACAGAGTAAGGTGGCAAATTGAGTTATTATTTAAATTGTATAAAAGCCATATCAGGCTTGATAAGCTAAAAGGAAAGCCATGCAGAGTATTATGTGAACTATATGCTAAATTGTGCGCAATTCTTATATTTCACGGCATGGTTGGTTGCACAGAAGTGAAAAAGAATACAGAACTTAGCTTAACAAAGGCATTTATTGAGCTAAAAAGGCGGGTTAGAGAGTTATTTTTAGTATTAACCAAAATTAATAGTTTAAAAGCATTTCTTAAAAAACTCACTATAACTTGGTCGCGATTTTCATTAAAAGACAAACGTAGAAGGGCTAGAGTATCCACTTTAACCTCTCTAAATTTGCTCACAATCTCTTAACTTGACGCGTATGGCTCCGATAACATTGTACCAGATACTAAGCCTACATACCCTACTCCTATAATAGTTATGTGCATTTTACTATCACCTTAAAAATGTAGCTTAAATAAATACCATTAACAATTATAAACTTTTGTTGTTACATTATTTTGCTTAATTGCCTTACCTTCCGAATAAATTATAAATAAGGTTGAAGGTATTAATATCAAAGTACCATATAAAGCACTTTTATCAGGTAATTCATTAAATATAACGTATGTTACTATTGCAGAAATTATTAGCTCTATGTACCTATAAGGTGCAAGTGCAGTAGCATCAGTAAGAGTAAAAGCTTTTAACATAAAGAGCAAAATTAGATTTGAATTAATTCCCAGAATCAGCAGTAATATTAATTCCAACAAGGAAGGCATATGCCAATAAAATAACAAAGGTGGAGTAGAAAAAATAGTTGTCGTTAGAGCTGAATAAAATAACATACTTATTACTGACTCTTTTATTACAAGTTTCTTATTAAGTATATCTAATATAGCAAAGATCAATGCAGATACAATAAAAATAAGAATTTTAGGATTAAAATCTTCACTATGAGCTTTGGTAGTAATAGCAATACCAACAAAGCCAATAACAGTTACTATCCATCTTTGCCAAATTATATTTTCGTTTAGCAAAGGGATTGCAAGAAGTATAACAAATAATGGTATAGAAAAACTTATAATCGTTGCAGTTACTATGGGGAAAACAGTCAACCCGTAAGTCCATAAGGTCATTCCACAAAACAACAATCCACCCCTGGTTATTTGAGTAGATATTTGACTTGTTTTAAAAGTTTCTATTCCATAGTAAAACATAAAAGGTACAAGGGTAATAGTGGTAAACAGAAAGCGGAAAAAAATTATTTCAAAACTCTGAAGATGTAAACTTAGATATTTTGATATAGTATCATTAGCTACACTACTAAGTAAGCTAAGTATAAACCAGATAACCCCAAACAAATAAGCTCTCATTCTGTAATCCATAAAGCTTCTGATTTAATAGATACGATGTACTCATATAATTTTACTACAAAACTAATAATATAAAAGTTTTCTGATGTACGTCCCCAGAATGTGATCGTAAGGGTTCATTATAAATAATTCGGGAAATTTCGTCTCTTTAGACATATTAAGAGCTATGTAACGAACGTTTATATTTGTGAGTAATAGTAAGGCTCAAGGTAAGGAAAATGCTAGTGAGGTAAAGTAGAATAACGTTAATTTGATAATTTAAGCTCATTCCCTCTTGCTACATCTCTCTTTAATATCTCCTCTTTTGCAGCAGGTCTATAATTACTGCTTAAATTTAGGTGCACACTAATTTTTCGATTTATATATTATTCTAATGCTTGTATAATACCTTCATTGAATATTTGATTTTGAGGTAATTAGATGCCAAAAAGTAAAACTAAACGTGGAACGGAAGATTTGAAGGGTAATGCAGGCCCAAGCAAAAGATCTCGTCTCAGTTCTGATCCTAAAAAAAATAAAGAGATTATCTCTAGCAAAGTAATAAGTAAGCTGAAGGATGTTGTTAAAGGTGATAGAACTTCAGCTATTGAGGAATGGGTCAAGGCTCACCCTGTAACAGTAGAGGGTCTAACCGTTGAGCAATCGGACCTCTTATGTAATGCGTTTCGTGATGAATCTTGTTGGTCAGGTGCGACACTAGATGTTGCTAAATTGGTAGGAGAATTAGCTAAATCAGGTGTGTTGAATCCATTTGCTATATATAAAATAGCATGTATTGAGTGTGTAGAGAGTGAAATTAAGCAATTATTTGACAAGGCGTTAGAGTCTTTTAGATCTGACTTATCTCATAAAGGTGCATGTGAGGAAGATAGGAATTTAGCTTGCAGTGATAAGCTTGCAAGAGTTGAATTGTTAAGTTCCATGGGAAGACGTGATCCTGTTTTCAATTTCTGGATTGATCAAGAATCAGGTAACCTTAGAGAAAATATAGAAGCAGAAGATGGATTTAATAAGGCTGTAGATTTCAAGTGGAGTAAGGGAGTGGAACACTTCTATAATCGTCTGTGTTCTGAAGAAAAATTAGTGAAAGAAGAGAGAGAAAAATTGCTAGTTTCTGCTATTGCAAAATTATCTCCATTGCAATCTAGCTATAAACTTGCTTCTACCTTAAGTTCCCTTCTAGGTAAAGTCATAAGCGCAAAAGTAGATCATAAGTCACTACTTGGGCTACCGAATAAGAAAGATAGGGGTGTGATCTATCGTCCTCTTAGTTACTTAGTAGAGCACGGTTTTCTTTGCACAACTAAGTATGTTATCCAGTACTTGAGCGAGGGATGTTCAAGATCTGAAGTAGAGAAAATGCTTTCACCTAGAGGATATGCACATCTTCTCTCATCGCTTTCATTTGTTGTAGTTTCTAAAGATTATGACTTGGATAACAGGAATGAAGCAAGGTCAGCTATTAGCAGTCTTTGGGAATCTAGTGTATTTAACCAAAATAAAATAAATGTTGTCGATCCTTTTAAAGATAGGATTGCTTTTGTTGCAATGGAAAATGCAATTTCAAATTTGATTGTAGATCAGGAGAACAGCAAGGATACTCAAAGTGCTGGCGATGGTGAAAAAGTTGATTTGGTCTTGAGTATTTTAAAGTTTGCTAAAGATTGTTGTTCAGACAAAAGCTTTAAATCATTAAAAGAGAGGATAGCAAATAGTTTAGATAAAACAAGGAATTCTAAGATGATAGATGCAACTAGCTCCTGCAATTTAATAGAAGAGTTGTGTAAGTCAGCGAGAAATTTGAATTTATTCTCTGCTAGCACTGAAGGTCCTCAATCTACGTTAGTGGGTACTAATGTTAGTATTTCGCCTGCTGCAGTTGTTAACAAATAGGAGTATTTATGCATGGTAATAATGAAGATCGTGAATTAGTTAGGGCTTTATTAAGTGGAGGTTGTGATGAGTTTAGTAGACAATTTGTAGGTTTTTTAAACAATTGTCCATCTTTTTTGCATTCGGCTAATAAGCCTGGCTTTTTTCCTACATTCTTTTTTGGTATGTTTTCTACTGCACATGATTCAGGTATATTAGTTGAAGATGAAAGAGTCTATTTTCGTTTTGACAATTATGGAAATCTAAAAGTTGCTGTTCTCACTAATAAAGAAAATAGAAGAATAGTCAGGTGTTATACTGTTGCTGATAATGAGAACAGCCCTGGGTCAAGGTTTAGTGCAGAAGAGAAGCAGCAGGTAGAAGAGAATCTTCCACAAGAATTACAGGAAGATGAGGATCTGGATTGGGAAGAGTATAAAATATTTCGGTTTGGAGAAGAATGTAGGTTTATTCATGAAATAGATAGATTTCCTCAACGTGATGAACCTGGAGCTCCAATTTTTCATGAAATTAACCCAATCAGAGAACAAGGTGAATTGTTAGACCTGATGAGTGAGTTGGCAAATGATGATACAGGAGAAGTGCGTACTAATGTTAAAAGAATTTTGGAATATGTTATTGATATCCATGATGAACATGAAGATAGCTTAGTGTTTCGTGCAGAGTCTGATTACCACGGTTTTCTGTGTGGGTTTTTAGTAAATTTTAGATACCGAGCTGTGGCTGATTTCTACCCAGAGCTACTTATAGGAAAAGGTTATGCAGATGTTGTTTTGCTTGTTCGTGGTGTTGATCAGACAAATGATTCGGTTCCAATTATAATTGAGTTGAAGGTTGGTGATGAGGAAGGATTAGAGCAAGCTAAAGATTATGCTAAAAGTTGTTCTGTTTCGTCTTTGCCTATTCATACCTCATCACCAAGTGCTGTTTGTGTAGCGTTAAATTTTCAATTACGTGGAGGTGCTGGTCTCCGAACTTCTGTGCAGGCCTTTTCAGAAGGTGGTCTTTCCTTAATACCGGGTTTACTACATCCTCATGGAAATGGAGTTAGGGGAAATGTAAAACGTTTTTTACAACCCATAGCATCAGAGTTCACTCAATCGCCTCATTGTAACACTTTTTCCTGTACGTCATCGTTTGTTTTTGGAAATGTTTTATCTACAAGGAGGGACTTAGAAACAAATGATGGGCGGGAGGTAAGGGTTACCAAGTATCTATTTAACCACTCTCAGGGAGAGAAAATGAAACGTACAGGTGGTAGGGGAGATGCAGCAGATATTGTAAGCCATGCGTTAACTTTAGCTCTATTTTTATCAAATATTGGTTTTGTTGTGCTTCACATTTTTCGTCGTTTAAAGTGGCAGACTTTACCAGACAAGGCATTGAACCTGTCGTTACTGCCTCAAGCCACAGATGATGCTAAGGTTCGTCAAGTACTTTGTGAAGTAGATGTCCAGGGTCATCTGGAAGTGGCTTCTGCAAAGAAATTCGAATCACTACGTGCTTACTCACGTTCTCATAGTGAAGGTTATTTCGAGGGAAGGTTTTCAGAACAAATGGGTAATGTTAGGAATTTACATCAACTTGCAGATCAGTTGATGAGTGCTGAGCCTAATTTTGGTAATGATGGTAATGTTAATGGTGAGTACAGGGCTAGGTATGAAGTTTTATTTAATGAGATTTCTCGTCTGTTGTCTCCGTTATTAAATGGAAACCGTCTACTCGTGAACAATGAAGCTAAATTTCAGGCTTTGTTGCGTGGGATATTTCAAAGTTGCGATAATCCTGCCAAGGTAATTATTGAGTTCCAGCTACAGAGAGGAAGGAAAATAGACCTAGTATTATCAAAATCTGCGGAAAATGATGATACTCATCCAATTGGAATAGAGTTGAAGTATGCTAACACCGCAGAACAAGTTGAACGAAAAAGGGTGGAGGCAAATCGACAGTTAAGTGAATACGAATTTTGTGGAGGATGCAAGCGTATTACTGGGGGAGATGCGATGGTTTTGTTATACGCTATATTAAATGCTGTAGGACAAGAGCAGGATCTGATATTGATTGGTGGGCTTCGTAGAGCATCTGGGTTTTCTAGATGACTTGTAACTAATAAAAGTACCAAAGATAAGGTTGTTTATGGGTAAAATTATGCATTAAGCTAGAGTACGTTTGAGTAAGGTTGGAGAAAAAGCAAGGTCTTTGAGCAAGAAAATTTGATTTATGTTTTCTTAAGTTAAAGTTAACCTGATGAAGTTTGTATAATTTATTGTTGGAGTTTTTTTGTTCTATTTTTACTGTAAGTTCAATCTGCTCTATCTTTGGTCTTTTTTTCTTAGTTTTGCGGCAAGTCTAATATTTTTACTACTTAATGGAATAACTTGCAGAAAGTGGAGATATAATGCTAAGGCAGAGGAGCTCAGACAGTTGTCTTAAACAATAAAGAAATACTAAAGGCAAAAGATACGCTTGCGTAGTTCGAAAGCTTTCTATAGGATAAGCCTCACCTGATTTACAAATAGAATTGTTATGTTAGATGTTTGCTATTTATTCTTAAGCTCATTTTAACAGCATTTTGCTTTTTTTAGTATGTAGGGGTTTTCTAGGAATTATCCTACTGAATTCTATGATATTATTTTTTGTAACATTGTTATACATTATAATGCACCCATTTGTCTAGACCATTTTTTTCAAAGTGATCCGATTTTTAAAATGAATATGTTGATAAATACGTCGACACATATTTAAAGTATTTATGAATATATTCATTTACTGTTTATGATAATAGAGATCAGCAGGAACTTTATAATGTAGAGTCTGATGTCGCCTTCTATAGTTATACCAAGCAACAAAATCGTTTATTATAAGATTCAAATCTCTGATACTATTTGGTCTATAATAATATATAGCTTCTTGCTTTAAAGTTCTCCATAAGCGCTCAACAAATATATTGTCGAAGCAACGTCCTTTATGGTCCATACTGATTTTAATATTAGCACGCTCTAATTCCATAATAAAGTTGTAGCTAGTAAACTGCACCCCTTGATCACTATTAAAAATCTCAGGTTTACCTGTATCCGTTCAGAGGTATGGTAAGGATAAAAAAGAATTGACATAACATATCAAAGTAATAATAACAGAAAATGTTGATAGTAAGGTAAGGCTAGATGCTTCAATTGTTGATCAGTATTGTAGAGTTATGTAAAAACTTAGAGCAAAAAGTAGCAAAGCTTGAAGAAAAAAATAAAATCTTAGAAATAGAGAATGCTGAACTAAGAGAGAGACTTGGCTTGAACTCAAGGAATTCATCTTTACCAAGTTCAAAAGAGCTGTACAAAATAAAAAAAGACACACCAGAAGATAAGTCAGAGGGTGGCAGGAAGATAGGGGGTCAAGTTGGTCATAAAGGAAATTATCGGATAAAAATGGAAGCAGATGAAGTAATTAGAGTAAGATTACATGATACTTGTGAATGTGGTGGAGAAATTGCAGTATGCAACAAACCCTATATTCACCAGAATGTTGATCTCCCAAAAATTAAGCCTTAGGAGCTTCACGAACGGTAAAGGGTATTATAAAATCCGAGCCAATGATGTGGACATTTTTGGATGATCCAGAGAATATTCCATTAACGAATAATCATGTTGAGCGACAAATACGGCATTATGTTGTCTATCGTAAGAATTCATATTTTGCACAGTCAGAGCGAGGGAATAGATTCCTTGAGCGGATAATTTCGTTGTATCTCACTTGGAGGCAAAAAAAGTTAAATCCATTTCAAAACCTTCTATCTATTGTCTCTTAAGCCACACCTCTGAACGGATACGAGCCTTGGCTTTCTAATATACTGCTGAAGCTTTATGAGCTTGATCAATATGATGATGCAGAGCTGGTGAGAAAGAAAACTGCAGCAATGTTTGCTGGATTTATTACGAGACTTGATCCAGAAGCAAATATCATGGGAGAAGGTGAAGCAAGTGAGCAAGGAGTAGCACTATCTGGCCTGGAACCTGGAACAATGCAGCTTTTAGACCCAGGAGAGGACATAAAATTTTCAGAGCCATCAGATGTTGGAGGAAGTTATGAAGCGTTTATGAGACAGCAACTGAGGGCAATAGCAATAGGTACAGGAATAACATATGAGCAGCTAACAGGAGATTTAACAAGCGTTAATTATTCATCCATTCGGGCAGGGTTGATAGAGTTTCGCAGAAGGTGCGCAATGTTACAGCATAACGTGATAGTGTTCCAGTTTTGTAGACCTATTTGGAATAGATGGCTAGAATTAGCAGTGTTTTGTGGAGAACTGAGTATAGATGAAAAAGTAGTAAAAGCAGCGAAAGAAGAAGTAAAATGGATACCACAGGGATTTGATTGGGTGGATCCACTGAAAGACCAGCAATCGCAGCAAATGGCAGTAAGGAATAGATTTAAGAGTCGATCGGAAGTAGTATCAGAAATGGGTTACGATGTTGAAGAAATAGATCAAGAAATAGCAGAAGATCAAAAACGTGCAAATAGTCTCAACTTAATGTTTGACTCTGATTGTAAAGGATTATGATGCTCTTAGGAAAACCATTAATTCTTGAACCAAGGAGTTTTGAGCTATTGTCATTAAACAATCAAAAACATCCCACGTTTAAAAACATAAAGCACTCCATCAAAAGTAACGTAGAAAGAACTGCAATTATAGCAATACATGGAATCTTGACTAAAAAACCAGGTGCGTTTGATGAAATGCTCGGGATGACATCATATGAGCAAATAGAAGAACAAATCAAACAAGCATTAGCAGATAGTAGCATAGAGACAATTATGCTGGAAATAGATAGCCCCGGAGGAGAGGTAAACGGTATATTTGACCTAGCTGACTTTATTTATGAATCAAGAGCAAAAAAGAGGATAATAGCGATAGCAAATGATGATGCATACTCTGCTGCATATGCTATAGCTTCAAGCGCTGAGAAGGTATTTGTGAGCAGAACTTCTGGTGTTGGCAGTATTGGAGTAATAGCAAGTCATATAGATCAAAGTAGATTTGATGAAAAGCAAGGTGTTAAGTACACCACAATCTTTGCTGGTAGTCGAAAGAATGATTTAAACCCACATGAGCCAATGACGTCTGAAAGTCTGGGAAGCTTACAAAAAGAAGTAGACCGACTATATGAAATGTTTTTGCAGCTAATAGCAAGGAACAGAGGTCTTTCAATTGAAAAGATTCGATCAACAGAGGCAGGGCTATATTTTGGGGAGAAAGCAGTAGAAATAGGCCTTGCAGACGGAATGACAATTCTTTCATCTATTAATAAAAACAGGAGTATTACTATGAATGAACAAACTACAAATGACCTAGAAACTGATAATTTAACCAAGTATCGTACTGAAGTTCTTGAATTAATACGTTTATGTAATTTATCGAAGATGCCAGAAAAGATAGGAGAATTTATTGAGCAAAGTGTAAGTGTTGAGCAAGCTAGGGAAGTTTTAATGGAATTACTTGCAGAGAGAACAAAGAAGACAGAGATACTGAGTGCAATACCACAGAATTCAGGAGAAGAATTGATGATGCAGGTAGCGAAAAGTCGTAGGAGTTAAAGTATTTTTATAACCGCCGTATATAGCATTGATAAAAGCGGCGGTAAGCAGTTAAGGAGAGAAATTTATGAGTTGTATAAGCGAACAAAATAATCTGGGTGACTTATTAAAGTATGAGGCATCAAGTCTATATTCAAGAGATCAGATAACAGTAGCAAAAGGGCAGAACCTAAAGCTTGGTACAGTAGTGGCTCTCGATAAAGATAGCATGGTTAAGATAATAAATCCAACTGCCACAGATGGTACACAAACAGCGATAGGTGCAGTAGTAAGTGATGTAAATGCGACAGAAAATGCTAAAGCAGTAATTATTACTCGTTGTGCAATACTAGCAGATCATGCGGTTGTGTGGCCAGCAAATATCACTGAAGAGCAGAAAGCTGCAGCAATAAAGCAACTTGAAGCACGAGATCCGCAAGGGAGCTTAAAAAACTATTAAAAACACAAAAGGGGGAAAATAAAAAATGCAAAATCCATTTACAAATACAGCATTTAGCATGACGGCACTAACAAATGCGATGAATATATTGCCGATAAATTATGGACGGGTTGAAAATTTAAATTTATTTCCAAATAGGTCAGTAAGATTTAGACATATTACCATAGAAGAACATAACGGAGTTTTAAGTTTACTACCAACGCAAGTTCCAGGAGCACCAGCAACAGTAGGAAAAAGAGGAAAAAGAAAGGTAAGAACATTTACGATTCCACATATTCCGCATGATGATGTAGTGTTACCAGAGGAAGTACAGGGAATAAGGGCATTTGGATCAGAAAGTGAACTTAAAGCGCTAGCAGACGTAATAACTGACCATTTACAGCTAATGAGAAACAAACATGCAATAACCATTAGAGCATTTGCGAATGGGAGCGCTGAAGGGAATAATTTTAGATGCTGATGGGTCAGAATTATTAAATCTGTACAACGAATTTGAAATAACACCAAAAGTAGTAAATTTTGCCCTTGGAACAGCAACAACTGATGTAAAACGTAAGTGTCTGGAAGTATTGCGGCATATAGAAGATAACCTAAGTGGTGAATATATGACTGGAATTCATGCCTTGGTAAGCCCTGAGTTTTTTGATGCACTAACTTCTCATGCAAAAGTAAAAGAAGCATATGAAAGATGGCAAGAAGGAGCAGCACTTCGAAATGATATGAGGTCAGGGTTTACATTTTGTGGCATAACGTTTGAGGAATATAGAGGGCAAGCAACTGACCCTGAAGGAACGGTTAGAAGATTTATTGAGAAAGATACAGGGCACTGTTTTCCACTAGGAACAGCAAGCACGTTTACAACATATTTTGCACCAGCAGACTTTAATGAGACGGTGAATACTCTCGGACAGCCACTCTATGCAAAACAAGAGCCAAGAAGATTTGATAGAGGGACCGATTTACATACGCAGTCAAATCCTCTACCAATGTGCCACCGCCCGCCGTTTTGGTCAAGATCGTTGCAGCATAACAATACTGGTAGAGTAACTACAAGGTGGTGAGGCACAGAACGACTCTACCGGTATGCGCTTTCTTAGCATGTAAAGGTTAGTATATCAAAAAGAAATATGCAAGAGAATATTAAGCGATTATTAGAAGATTGTTTTGCCCATTTAGGAGAAGTGGCTTTATATAAATCAAAGGATAAGTCATATATGGTACAGGTGTTAAAGCAAGAGCCAGATAAATTATACGAGATTGGTGAAGGGCAATTTGTAGGAGAAACTTTAGTGTTGGAAATAAGTGCGTTTGATGTACTGCAGCCAATTGTAGGAGATATTTTTGTTATAGGTGACCGTAAATATAAAGTATATTCTCCACCGCTGCAAGATAATTCAGGAATGGTATGGAAAATTCGAGCGTCAGATGCGTATTAACACCGGTAGTATTATACAAAGTATAGATGCTGAAAGGAAAAAAGTGGAAAAAGTGACGGTGAGCGTATTAAACAAAACAGCAATATGGCTAAAATCACAAGCAGCTAAGGAAATCAGTGAAGAAAAGAAGATAAAATTAAGTTTGATAAGAAAGAGATTAAGAATTTTTAAGGCAAAAACAAGCAGTGTTAATTAGAGCAAATCTCTACGACATTAGAGCATCGACAATTGGCAAAATACAAAAAACAAGAAGAGGATCGAAAGTAGGAAAGCATGAGTTTATAGGAGGATTTGCAGCAGTTATGCCAAAAGGAAATAGCGGTATGTTTAAACGTGAAGGAAGGGCAGCATTGCCAATAAAGGAAGTTAAGTTGCCACTCGAACCTGAGGCTTCAAGGATAATAGGGAATCTTGTTAATTATGAAGTTGAAAAGGTATTTGAAAAATATTTTATACATTACATGAGTTAAATTATATGCATGACAAAGTTCTGGAAAGATTTACATAAAGCAATTTGCAGCACACTGAAGGAAGAAATACTGGCTATACAGACATGTGAAATTTATCCAGCAATAAGGAAAGAATTAGTAGCGCCAGCGGTGTTTGTAGAACTAACAAGTTTAGAACCAGGTAAAGATGCAGGTACTGATGAATTAGCATTGAAAGCCAGGTTTGAGGCGAGGATTGTAGTTGATGGAACAGTAGAGGATTCCTCGGTAGTTGTTAGAACATTAGCTGCTGAGGTTGCGAGAGTAGTAAATAAAAATACTTGGAATGTGGAAAATGTTTCACCAGGAGAATTTATCTCTGCGGAAATTGACGGATTTAGGCCAGAGCTCGATGCATATTTAGTGTGGATGGTTGATTGGAGTCATCAGCTTCATTTAGGTAAATCAGTATGGGAAGAGGGGAAAATTAAACCACATACAATAAACGTAGGAAATATAAATGTTGGATCATAGTTTTGCGATTTCAGAGCTGAATAGGAAGCTAGCAAACGTTATTCGTATAGGAATTGTAAAAGAAATAGATTATGAAAAAGCAAAAGTAAGAGTGAAAATAGGAGAATTTTTAACAGATTATTTACCGTGGATAACAAGTAAAGCAGGAAAAGATAGAGATTGGTCTCCGCCAGATATTGATGAACAGGTTATGATATTTTCTCCTCTTGGTGAACTATCATTAGGAGTGGTATTAGGAGGAATATATCAGGAAAAATACCCTGCACCAGAGAATAAAAAAGAAATAAATAGTGTGAAGTTTCAAGATGGAACAAGATTGTTATATGATAAGGAAAAACATCATTTAGAGATTGAAGTAGTAGATAAAATAACACTGAAAGCTGGGGAATCGAGCATAGAAATGACAAAAAGTGGAATAAAACTGAAAGCAGAAAGGATCGACTTAAATTGAACAAAGGAATAGTGAGGTTAGGAGACTACTGTGGAGAAGCTATACCACATTTCTGCATTAGCGGAAGTAATAATGTTTTTGTAAACGGTAAGTCAATGTGTAGACAAGGAGACAGTTTTAGTGAAGGAAGAGCATTAACTGAAGGATCAAAAACAGTGTTTGCAAATGGTCTTGGTGTAGGAAGAGTAGGAGATATAGTTTCATGTGGGTTTAAAGTAATAAAAGGCAGTGAAAGCGTCTTTGCAAAATAGAAATGAAGGGTATGGATGCTAAAACAGGAAAAACGTTAGAAGGAATAGAGCACTTAAAGCAGTCGATAATTGATATACTGACCACTCCTATTAACAGTAGAATAATGAGGAGAGATTATGGCTCAAGATTATTTGAATTAGTGGATAAACCAATCAGTAGAGATTTTACTTTGAAGATCTATGCAGCAACAGCAGAAGCACTGGGGAAATTTGAGAAGAGATTTAAGTTAGAAAAAGTAAAGATTGCTGAAGCTAAAGAAGGAAAAATGACTCTTGTACTTGAAGGTATGTATCTTTCAGAAGGCAAGTTCATAAATATTAGTGGAGTAGTTGTTTAGAAATGCAAACATCTAATATTATTGAAAAACTAAGCTATGAGGAAATATTTTCGAGAATGAAAGAAGAGTTAGTAAATCGAGACACAAGTTTTACAGCATTAGTTGAAAGTGATCCAGCGATAAAGATTCTGGAGGTGGCAGCATGGAGAGAGTTGTTACTCAGAGAAAGAATAAATGAAGCTGTAAAAAGTAATTTACTAAAATTTGCAACGGGAGAAGATCTTGGTAATTTAGCTGAATTTTATGGAGTAGAGAGAGAAAAAGAAGAAGAGGACGAACGATTTAGAAAAAGAATAAAAGCAAAAATAAAAGGCTGGAGTACAGGAGGAAGTAAAGAGTATTATCGTTATCAGGCACTGTCAGCAGATAGTAGAGTAAAAGATGCATTAGTAGAATCACCTATACCAGGGAAAGTACAAATTTCAATCTTATCAACACAATTATCCACAACTGGCATAGTGTCAGAAGAACTACTAGAAATTGTAAAAAAGCAGGTTACTAGAGATGATATAAGGGTTTTAACAGATACGATAACAGTAATTGGTTGCAATATTACGGAAATAGATATTCACAGCAGAATGAGCATGAGTCCTGTAATATCAGAGGAAGAAATCAAGAAGCAGTTTATTAAGAAGTTTGAATTAGTAAAAAGATTAGGGTGGAGTGTAACAAGATCATGGATAATAGCGAATCTATTTGTAGATGGTGTAGAAAATGTGGAATTGATCGAGCCAAGAGAGGATGTTGTGGTTCTGGGAAATGAATCTGCAAATTTGAAAAATTTAAAGATTGAGTTGAATTAATGTTATTGCCACCAAATGCAACAAAACAGGAAAAAGCGCTAGTAGATGCGATAGATTATAAGGTTGATCCAAGCTGTATTAGAGGATTTAAATTTAGATTGGAAGAAGAAACATTGCCGTGGATAATAGAAGAATATGGTTTAGAAGAAATACTACGCTGGGTAAAAGATAGAAGAAAAGCAGTAGTAGAAGGAGTAAAATTTCAAAGACTGCGAGGAACACCTAAATCACTTAAAATAGCACTCAAGTGGGCAAATATAGAAGACATTACAATCATCGAAGAACCACCCGGTAAACACTTTTTTGAGTTGCAAGTAGGGATAAAAGAGGTACTAAATGACTTCTTCGTAGATGCAGTAGTAGAGCTGGCAAAACTATCACTGCCTGTAAGATCGAGGTTGATGAGGATTTTTAACGATTATTATAATGTGCAGAGATTTATATTGGATGAGAGTTTATTTGGAGATCTTCTTTCTGATTATTCAGGGGTAAAAATAGAAAAAGATGGACCAGTGTTATCATTTGGAAGAGTAAATTTTTTCAGGTCTAGTGGTCCAGTTATTAGGATTATAGAAAACTATCTACGCGATCATTATGAACGAGCTTTAAGCAATGATATATATCGCCTAGATGTAGCAATCCTTGGAGAAACAGAGCCTCACACAAAGAATTATAACGGTATTTATGAAAGAAATCATTTGTGGTACAACTTAAAAGCACTATATCCATTACCACAGAGTTTATTACCATCGATTAAATTTGCAAAAGCGCAGATAGTATTATCAGACAGTTGGGATTTAGGAGACATAAATACGTGCTTTCCAGTTAGTAGCGTAGAAGAAAGAGGAAATAAATTTGTATTGGGAAGCGATAAACTTTCAGGGCAATATTGGAATTTAAAACACAAGCCAATTTTAGAAAGATTTAGCGTTACTCACAACTATAAAGTAGAAAATTATACAGATCAGAAGGTCAGAAAATATGTTTTAGCAGAACACAACGTTTACTATAAAAACGATTTAGATTCAGAGCAAAAAGACTCAATACACGAATTAGAAAAGCACATTTTAGTATTTTACCCGGGAGTACTGAAGTGGCACGAACATCGACATTTGCACAGAAGTTGGAAAGATAGTCGAATAATATCTATAATAAGTTAAGCACTTATATTTAGATCCTCATATATTATATTAATAATAGGTAAAAGTGTATGAAATAAAAAGAAAAGGACTTGCTTTCTCATGCTAAAAAGGACATGACTTGAATAGCAGCAGGTAAATATAAGAAATTTGTCTGGCGCTAGAAAAGCTAATTTTGTGAGGTATGAAATGAGTTTTAGCAAGAGTAAGTTTTTTAAAGAAGTATCAAGTAACGGGTTTAAAAACATTAATAAAAGAAATGAAGAAGGAGAGACGATCTTGCATCAAGCAGTAGAAATCTCCGATTACACAACAGTGAGGTTATTAATAAAAAAAGGGGCAGAGGTAAATGCAAGAGATAAAAATGGTTATACACCACTACACTGTGCAGTATTTGCAAAAAGCTTAGAAAATGTAAAAGTGCTGCTAAGGGAAGGAGCAGAAGTAAATGCCACTCAATATATCGGTGGATGTACGCCACTGCACTCTGCATGCAAAATAGGAGCAGGAGTTGAAATAATAAAAGAGCTAGTAAAGGCAGGAGCTGAAGTTAATCAACTAAATAAGTATGGTGCAACACCAATGTATTACATCTGGGAAAGTGAAAAGTATTGTCTATGTGATAGCAAAGAAAGTGAAAAGGCAAGTAAATTTCTCAGAGAACAGGGAGGAATAACAAAAAGTAGAGAACTGACGTGCTATGGAATAGAGAGGCTAGTGGGAGAAATAGTATCTATGTTGGATGGAAGCTATTTACCGGAGTTAAAAATAATAGAGATCGAAGAAATAAGGAAGAGAGACAAGTCGCTAATAAAGGAAGAATGTCGAAATTTAGCAAGCAAGATAATGAGCCAAGTAAATGAAATGATAGATGAGGTGGTGAGAAGGAAGGCTTAAAGAAGGTCAAAGAAAAGGTGGGGTAAGTTATGGTAAAGCTCGGTAAAAAAGAGGCATTTAATAAGTCAGCAAAAGAATTATTAGAGAACTCATTTAAAAGTGTTTATGAAAGAGACGAAAAGGGCAGAACAGTTCTACATTACGCAGTAGACGCAAAAACAGTGAGATTATTAGTTGAAAAAGGAGCGAATGTGAATGCAGCAGATGTAGGAGGGTATACAGCACTGCACCTAGCGGTAACGGAGAAAAGCCTAGAAACCGTGAGAGAATTGATAAAATCAGGAGCGAATGTAAATGCTGAGGAGTATGGAAGTAAATGCACTCCATTGCACCTTGCATGTATGGTAGGTGAAAGAGAAATAGTGAAAGAACTAGTAAAAGCTGGAGGAGAAATAGAGCAAGCAGATAAATTTGGAATGACAGCGATGGATTATAGCAAAGAGATAACCGAAATATTGAAGAAAGAAACGGACAGAATAGAAAAATTGTTTAGCAACAGCAAAGGAAGAGTTGAGAGAAATGGCTGGAAGAAAAGACAAGCATAGGTAGCAGTGTAATAATTGGTCTTTTTCACAAGGATTTATGGAAATAGGAACAGCCTAACCTATGAGGAAATTTTACAGGAGAAAAACGTGCGAGAAAGAATACTTACTATTCATCGTCATTATGAACCAAGTAAGTTATCAGATAAGTGTTTATCAGATGCTTATGGAATACTACTAAAACGATTGATGGAAAGAAAGAAAAAGGAATTTTTAAATAAGAAGGAGATTGAAAGAAATGACAACAGTAGCCTTATATGCAAGAGTTTCATCGAGGAAACAAGAGCAGAACAATACAATAGAGAGCCAAGTTGTAGAGCTTGAGCGTAGAATTGCTACAGATGGACATAAGTTGTTAAGTGAAAATAAATTTAAGGACAATGGCTTTAGTGGATGGAATTTAAAACGAGAAGGTTTAGATGAATTACGCGATAAAGTAGGAGAAGGTCAAGTTGATAAAATTTACATTCATTCACCTGATCGATTATCAAGGAAATCTTCACATCAAATGATATTACTTGAAGAGTTTGAGAAAGAAGGAGCAGAAGTAATATTTTTAAATTATAAGACTGAAAATAATCCAGAGTCAAAATTACTGTTAGGAGTACAAGGATTAATTTCAGAATACGAATGCGCAAAGATAATGGAAAGGAGTCGAAGAGGAAAGCTTCATTCAGCGAGGAAAGGATGTGTAAGTGTAATGGGAAACGCACCTTATGGTTACCGCTATATAAAGCATGTAGATAGAGAAAAGGCAAAATTTGAAATTGATGAAGAGGAAGCAGAAGTAGTACGTAAACTGTTTGAGTGGGTAGGTCAAGAAAGAGTGAGCTTAAAAGAAACTGCAAGAAGGCTAAAAGAGAGATGTATTACTACTCCAAAGGGCAGAAGAAATTGGCATCCAGGTACAGTGTGTAGAATATTGAGAAATCCAGCGTACAAAGGACAAGCAGCATTTGGTAAAACGAATGTAGGTCCAATAAAAAAGGAAGTGAGAGCAATATGGAAGGTGAGGAAAAAAAGTTACTCCATTTATCAAACTGAGAAAAAGAATTGGATTCATATAGAAATACCAAATATAGTTGAAGAGGAGTTGTTTGACATAGTACAAGAACAGCTATCTGAAAATAGAAAAAGAGCAAGAATGCAAAGAAGTGGAAGAAAATACTTATTACAAGGGTTAATGGTATGTCAATGTTGTAAATACACTTATTATGGAATGAGTAATGTTAAGGGAGGAAGAAGTTACTATCGATGCCCTGGAACAGATGCAAACCGTTTTGGTGGGAATAGGGTATGTAGCAGCAAATCAATACGCGCAGATATACTAGAAGAGGTAGTATGGGAAGAAGTGAAGATGGTACTCAAAGAACCAGAGGCAATGACTAAGGTTAGACTTTTAAAATATGAAAATAAGCAAACAAACGATGAGCTTGAAAAACGTGCAGATAAAATAGAACAAGGTATCGAAAGATTAGCTTATGTATATGCACGAGGTCATATAACGAAGGAAAAGTATGATGCAGAAGTTGAAGCAATGGAAAAGGAGTTAAAAGGAATCAGAGACCAAAAGGAAGAAGTGAGTGATGAAAAGAGGCTAAAGAAGGAATTAGATTTTATCACAAGTAGCATAGAAAATCTTTCCTCTGAGATTGAATCAGAACTTAATCAAGCAGATCATGAAACTAAACTTAATATAATAAGAAAATTAGTTCAACGCATTGAAATTGATGATGATAACGTGCATATAGTGTTTCGATTGAAAGAACTTGCCCTAGAAAGGCAAAAAAAAAGTGTTCAACATTGTATCGGGATTCCAGTGTCACGCACTGGGATGACATCTTCCAGCTGTGCATGTGAAGCTAAAATGGCATTCTTTTTTCTAGATTCCAACGGTCTTGATAACAGGCAAGAAGTATATTTTTCATTGCAACTAATTTCCAGCGATTTTTGTTTTAATGTAAATGGAATATAGTCCTATTGCTGCTGCGTTTGAAACATTTAGACTGTTAATTACGTTTGACATTGGGATTTTTAAAAGATAATCACAATTTTCTTTAACTAGTCTCCGCATTCCTTTCTCTTCAGAACCAAAAACAATTACTCTTTTTTGCCCAAAATTCTTTATTTCATCTATATTTTCCTTTGCATTGCAATCAAACCCATAACACCAGTAGCCTATCTTTTTTAAAGACTCCATCGTCTTTACTATGTTTGTAACGTATATTAGAGGGACAATATCCAGTGCTCCACTTGCTGCTTTTGCGATAGATGCATTTTCGCCCGGCGAATGGTGATGTGGTAAAACCAATGCATCAATGTTGAAACAAGCTGAGGTTCTTAAAATCGAACCTATATTGTGTGTATCAGTAATTTGATCTAAAATGACTATAGTAGAGTTTTCACCTGATCTTTCAGCTATTTCTTCAATATTTAAGCTGTGAAAAATAGGAGTAACTTTTAAAGCAATTCCTTGGTGATTTACACCTTTGGGTAAAACATCATTGAACATTTTGTTCTCTACCAGTCGAGCTTTAATGCCCTTACTATCTGCACATTGTTTAATTTCTTTCTCAAATTCTCTGTAGAAATTTTCTGTTACTAACAGTTCTATACACCGCCTATTTTTGTTTCTTAATGCTGAAATACAAGTGTGCTTTCCATATATCCAACAGTTTTCATTAGCTTTTGATGATTTCATCTCATTATTAAAAATCAGATTTTTATAGAGTAAGCAATATTTTACTGTGTTTATATATTGTTGTAAAATTATGCAGTTCAATTAATGAATTTATGTCAGATGATGAGTTAGATTGGCAAAAAAATGTTAAGCCAATAGAATGTGGAAAAGTTACTTTGAAAGTTGATCACAAAGTAAATATAAAATCTATGATTGATAAAGGTATCTCTGGCTTACAAGAAAATTTTCTTAATACTGATAATGGTGATTCATCATTTTGTCTTGACTACAATACAAAATTAAAGATCGATAGGGGCAAATATTTTATAAGCGATAAACTCGATTTGCATGGCTATAGTATAGATGATGCTTATTGTAAATTGATAGATTTTATTATCAAAAATTATCAAGCAAGGAATAGGTGCTTATTGGTAATTACGGGGCATGGTAATAGTACAGATAAAATAGACACTATAAAGAATAGCTTAAATAAGTGGTTGAATGATACAAAAGTTCGAAATATGATCTTATACTATCAGCAAGCCATAAAAAAACATGGTGGCAAAGGAGCTTTTTATGTCTTATTAAGAAGAAATAAAGGTTAATTTTAGAGTACCTATTTAGGAGTACCTTTCTTAGAATTCACGTTTTGAAGAATGATTTCTGCTAAACCTTTACTAATTCCAGGTACGTTTTGAATTTCAGCTAGAGAAGCTTTGCTTATATTTTCTACCGAACCAAAATGAGACATGAGTGCCTTCTTTCTTTTACTGCCAACACCGGATATTTTACTTAATTGTGAAGCAAAAAACTGTTTATCGCGTTTTTTTCTATGCGAAGTTATCGCAAAACGGTGAGCTTCATTACGCAGCAATTGTAAATAAAGCATGACCTTGCTGTCACTTGCTAGAGTAAATTCTTCTCTGTCCGGCACATAAAATCTTTCATTTCCTGCATTACGATCATGACCTTTCGCCATACAAGCAAAAGGAACTTTTATATTCAATATTTCCAATACATTCTGCACTATGGAAACATGTCCTGGACCGCCATCAATCAGTAAAAAATCAGGGATTATATCTTTTATATTGCCAGAGAAACGTCTAGTCAGCACTTCTCTCATCATTTTATAGTCATCACCTGAAATTTCTTCTTTTATAGTAAATTTTTTGTATTCACTTTTTAAAAAACCTTCCTGCCCTGCAACAATCATCACACCAACTTGTTGATTTCCAGATATATGGCTATTATCATAAACCTCGATACGCTTTGGAATATTTGGTAACAAGAAAATCTTCCTAAGCTCTTCGAGCTTTTCTAGGTTATTTCTATAATCAGTAAGCTTCTGCTCTAGGCTATGCTTAGAATTATTGTAAATAAAATTCAACAAATCACGCTCTTTACTATTTTTCGCATACAAAACTTTTATTGATTTTTGAGTAAGAGCATAAAGTGCTTGTTCTATAATTTCCTTATCCTTAATAAAATCGGGAACGTAAATTTGTGCTGGTGGTGTGCTAACTGGATTATACAAATTGACCAAAAAGGTGGATAAAATTTCATTATTTGGATGATCACTACAATTCTCAATGAAGTAAGGAATGCTTCCATAGTTACCTTTATCTCTGAAAGATAGTACACCAATGCATGCTAAGTCTGCCTCACGTACAATGCTGAAGAAATCTGCATCTTCTTCAAAAGAAAAATCCATTGGCTGCATTTGAATTTGCTGAAGAAATTTCAATCGATCTCTATAGACAGCAGCAAGCTCGTAGTTCATTTCCCTACTGCACTTTTCCATTGTAGAAAATAGCTGTCTTTGCACTTCTTTATTCCTTCCTAGCAGAGTATCTTGTGCTTGTTTTACTGATTTGCAGTAATCATCTTTTGTAATTTTATCTACGCATGGTGCTGAACAGCGCTTAACTTGATACTCAAGACATGGTCTTTTTGTTGAAGAGAAATATTGATCTGAACATACTCTTAAGAGAAAAGCTTTTTGCAATGATAATATAGTGTTCTTAACAGCAGCAGCAGATGGAAAAGGGCCGTAGTAATGAAACTCATTCTTCTTAAACTTACCTCTATATTTCGCTATTCTTGGATAATCATGCTTAGAAATTGTTATATAAGGATAAGATTTTCCATCCCTAAGCAAAATATTATAAGATGGTTTTAACGATTTTATTAACTGTGCTTCAAGAAGCAATGCTTCGATTTCATTCTCAGTGATGAATATTTCAACCTTAATAACCTGTGAGATCATTACTCTGATTCGTTCAGAAAGGTTTTCGAATTGAAGGTAGTCGGATAATCTCGACTTCAAGTTTTTTGCTTTACCAATGTATAAAACCTTACTCTTATCTCCAATCATCTTATAAACGCCACAGGATTGTGGAGATGATTTGATTTGTTCCTTATATTGCCTGAGCATTTATCAATTGTTTAACCTGTATAAGGTTAAACTCTGCTACTAAATGAAAGGTAGAAACAACATTTGCAAGCAAAGATAACCTGTTTATTCTAAGCTCATTAGAATCACAGTTAATCTTTACACTGTCCATAAATTGATTGATAAACGGAGCAAAACGAGCAAGTTCATCAAGCGCTGTATTAAAGTCGTTATTTTCTATCGCTTGTTTGATGTTTTTACAAGCAGCTATAGCACAATTTGATAGCGCAATCTCCTCATCTTCAATCAAAAACTTCTTACTGTAAGATGCATTATAAGTAGTGCCATCACTTTTTCTCACTTTGCTCATCATGTTACTGGCTCTTTTATAAGTGCTTAGAACCTGTTCACCTTCTTTTGTACTAAGATAACGATCCAATATCACAGTTTGCTTTTCCGCTTTCAGCAGATCATTAATATCGACTTTATATAGTATTGAATCTACAACATCTTGCCTTATATTTCTATTTTTTAAAATAATCTTGAACCTTTCTAAGCAGAATTTAAATACTAGTTCTGAAATTTGTTTTTCACTTGGCTTATCAACTGGAGTTATATTTTTATTCAATAGAAGCCTTGAACATAAAGATACTGACTTATCTATCAGCAATCTAATTGGAATATGCAAATTATTTTCAAGTATTGTTCTAATTATACCAATTGTCATTCTCCGCAAACCAAACTGATCATACGAACCAGAGATTTTCTCACCTGCTGCAATTAAGCCAACCAAACTATCCATTTTGTCTGCAATAGCTACAGCAATCGCAGTAGGAGATTTAGGGCATTCTTGGTCCGATCCAATTGGCTTATAGTGCTCAGTTATAGCTTCCACTACTTCTTTATCCTCTTGAAAATAAGAAGCGTAGTATCCACTCATTACTCCTTGCAATCCCGGAAATTCTTTCACTATCAACGTTGCAAGATCTGCCTTTGCTAAATATGCAGCACGTTCAACTTTAATTAATGAAGCATGTGGAATAAATATCGCTATATACTTTGAAAGAGCGATAATACGCTTCACTTTTTCTTCTACGCTACCGAGCGAAGCATGAAATGAAATAGAGCTCAATTTTTTGACATAGTAATCTAGGTTTTCCTTCTTGTCTTGAGATATCAAAAACTGGGCATCAGCAAGACGTGCTTCTAATATTCTTTCATGGCCTTTGACAACTTCATTGTTGTTAACATTTACAACAGTAACAAAATGTGATATTTTCTGTCCATCACTTAAAGCAAGATACTTTTGCTGCGTATTAATTATACTAAGTATTACTTCCTTCGGTAATTCTGATGATTTTACTTTACCAAATAATACTATTGGCCACTCTATAAGCCCTGCCAATTCATTAAGTAAATAATCATTTTTTTCAAGTTGTAAGTTCTCCTCTTTTGTAAACTTATTAATCTGATCTAGTATAAATTGCTTTCTTTTGTCCAACTGGAGAATGACATTATTTTTTTCTAACAATTCAAAATAGTCTTTGGGTGTTTTAACAGTAAGTACTGCATCACCTGAAAGAAACCTATGACCATACGTAACGTTGCATGCTGTAACCCCTGCAAAAGATATAGGTATTATTTCGTCATTTAAAATACATAGAATATTTTTAATTGGCCTAACCCATCTCTCTTTTCTTTCACTCCATCTCATACTCTTTGGCCAAGAAAAGTTTTTTAGCATTTCCTCCAGTTGATTTTTGAGAAACCCGTTGATGTTAAATAAGCAGCTTTCTCTCTTAATGAAGTAAAAATCTTCATCGTTTACTTTGCGAATGAGTAAATCTTCTTCACCTTTCCGATTTTTTCTCAAAAAACCTTCGATAGCACTTTTCGGTGCATTAACTCTTGGTCCTTTAATCTCATTGTTAGAATCTTTTAGCTCCAAAGCACTTATGCCATCAATAAAAAGAGCAATGCGACGTGCAGTCACATAAACTTCTATAGATGCAAATTTCACATTATTTTTACTAAAAGCATTAGTGATATAGCTCTTAACCTGAGCTGCAGATGAATTCTGCATTCTTGATGGAATTTCTTCTGAAAGACATTCAAACAATAATTGTGACAACATATTCTACTTTGCTCTATATAATTCACAGCATTTTTTTGTTAACTCTCTCACTCTACCAATATAGGCTGTACGTTCATTCACACCAAGCACACCTCTTGCATCAAGTAGATTAAGTAGATGGCTCGTTTTAATACATTGGTCATAAGCTGCTATCGGCAATTCTTTTTCAACAAGGAATTTACACAGTTTTTCTGTATCCTCAAACTGCTGTTGTACTACTTTAGTATCATAATAATCAAGTGCCAGGTAAGAAAACTCTCGCTCTCTTTGTTTAAAAATATCTCCATAAGTTGCACCGCTACCGTTCCACATTATGTCGTAAACATTATCTACACCCTGTATGCACATTGCTAAACGCTCTAACCCATATGCTACTTCACCAGGAATTATTCTGCAGTCAATACCTCCCACTTGCTGTATATAAGTAAGTTGTGTTACTTCCATTCCGTTGCATGTAACCTCCCAACCAAGACCGGATGCACCAACACTTGGGTTTTCCCAATCATCTTCAATAAACTTAATATCATATTCTTTTGTCGATACACCAAGAGCTTTTAAGCTATTTAAGTAAACATCTTGCAAATTGCTGCCAGATGGTTTTATTATAACTTGGTATTGATGATGCTGATATAAACGATTAGGGTTGTCGCCATAGCGTCCGTCTGCAGGTCTGATTACTGGTTGTAGATACGCAATTTTTGTTGATTTTTCGTCAATCGCTGACATGATTGTTGCGGGATGTAGTGTTCCAGCTCCAACTTCAGACGTATATGGATGAAGTATAGTACACCCTTCATCTGCCCAAAAATCTTGTAATCCCTTTATTATATCCTGTAGATTCACGCAAACTGTATATCTTTTAAACTGAATACATAAGCAAATAAGTACTATTCTATACTTATTTTTTTAATAGTGCCATGAAAATAGTCACTCAAGGCTATTGAACGTATCCGTTCAGAGGTGTGGCTTAAGAGACAATAGATAGAAGGTTTTGAAATGGATTTAACTTTTTTTGCCTCCAAGTGAGATACAACGAAATTATCCGCTCAAGGAATCTATTCCCTCGCTCTGACTGTGCAAAATATGAATTCTTACGATAGACAACATAATGCCGTATTTGTCGCTCAACATGATTATTCGTTAATGGAATATTCTCTGGATCATCCAAAAATGTCCACATCATTGGCTCGGATTTTATAATACCCTTTACCGTTCGTGAAGCTCCTTTTGCTTCAAGTATATAAGATATTTTTATCATGCAGTACTGCATAAATCTTCGTAACTCTTTAGCTTGCTTAGTGAACTTTGAAATACTAATTTCATTTTCTGACAAAGCGTTTTTTAATGTAAATAATCCATTAGCTGCATCTTTTAAACAATGGCCAAGTCTCATTACTTCACTATTCCAGCTATGAGATAACCTCTCGAAATTTCTCAATAAGTGAGCCCAACAAATTTGTCGTTTTTCATCACTGAAGTGGTTGTAAACTCCATATCTGTCGGTAATTACCCGATTTTTGTAATCACAAAATGCACTATTCTTTAAAAACTTCATTCCTCTTGTATCTGCTAACTTCATAAGACTTGCTTTATTGTTGGCAAACATCCAGCACCATTCCAATTTACCTTTGTTATAGTGACTGGTTTCATCAATATGCAAAATTTCGCTTGCTTTCATTTCTTCCTCTATTTGTTCATAGGCTTCTTTACATTTTGACGAGACCCTTGCTTCGCTATTGGACACACTACCAACACTTATACTCATGTTAAAGATGTCTTTCATGATATTCGCTATTTCTCGCTTTGAATTCTTATAAAACCCACTTAGTGATGCAACTACTGACTTAACTCTAGGACCAAAGGTATCAGGTGTAACTCCTTCTGGTAATTTGCTACTCCTTCTTTTTCCGCATTTACGACAGCGCCCATGTTCTAGTTGGTATTCCACTACGTAAGGCTTAATTTTTGGGAGATCAACATTCTGGTGAATATAGGGTTTGTTGCATACTGCAATTTCTCCACCACATTCACAAGTATCATGTAATCTTACTCTAATTACTTCATCTGCTTCCATTTTTATCCGATAATTTCCTTTATGACCAACTTGACCCCCTATCTTCCTGCCACCCTCTGACTTATCTTCTGGTGTGTCTTTTTTTATTTTGTACAGCTCTTTTGAACTTGGTAAAGATGAATTCCTTGAGTTCAAGCCAAGTCTCTCTCTTAGTTCAGCATTCTCTATTTCTAAGATTTTATTTTTTTCTTCAAGCTTTGCTACTTTTTGCTCTAAGTTTTTACATAACTCTACAATACTGATCAACAATTGAAGCATCTAGCCTTACCTTACTATCAACATTTTCTGTTATTATTACTTTGATATGTTATGTCAATTCTTTTTTATCCTTACCATACCTCTGAACGGATACTATTGAACTTTCTTTTACATACTCAAATATGCTTTTATTTAAAACAATCGCATCATGCATAGTCAGATCGCAGAATATAAATGCAGTCAAGTACAATAAAATCACTGCATAAAACACATGAAAAATCCCTTCAAATGTGATTGATATTGCATTGTTATAACTAAGCTGTATCGTACTTATCGGCCATGGTTTTATTACTTCTACAATATTAAAAAATAAATAAGGTATTATAAAGAAAAAGAACAAATGCATAAGATCATTAAACCAAAATGAACATTGAAGTATTGCTTTACATATACTTAGATAGAATTTACTTACAATATAATAAATTGACATTATTGCCGGCATCGAAAGCGCAACAGTCAGCACCTGTCCTGATGCTATTTGTATTACTATATTCTCATCACTGCTGGCTGAAGGATCTTGAGTATGAAAAATAGATATGCCAACTAATTGCAGCACTAACATAACTATTGCTAGCTTGGTAAAAATAGCAGCTACAACTATGCCTGAATTCGGCATTTTATATAGTATAAAATCACCTCCGTATGTAAGCATTAATATAATGTCAGTAATAAATAATATTAGAAAAGAAGACCAATAATGCTGCCAACCCGGTAAATATCCTACTCCTAAAAAAGAGCTTACTATTTTGGCAGGAAAAACCTTGCCTAGCACCTTACCCAAAAATTGAAAAAAAATCCCCATGTCCTAACTAACACTTGACTTATATTTTTCACAATACTGAATTGTAATGGACTTATCAATACACTTCTTGCATAGAAAAAAGGCAAATAGTTAAAAACGATCTAAATTTACCAATAACCGTTATCCCTTCTTTCTTCATATTAGTGCCTCTATCCCAGTGCTCCTTTTCCTGTCATTCAAGTAGCCCCTTTGCGTCATTAGATCTCTTGCATAACTGGAATTCAAAAGTTGATGTCATTCCAGCTCATGACGCTGGAATCTAGTCTTTATTATGATTCAATTTGCGGTTAGTTTTTCTGGATCACAGTGTCACGCACTGTGATATGATGTCAGTATGTATAGCTAATTCAAAATATTAAAAAATTTACCAGGCGAAAAAAAAGGCAAAAGAATCCCCCAGTAGTGAGTTTTATAATTTAAATTGTCGTTGTAATAATGTGCTAACAAGCGCGATTTGGCTGAACGTAGAAAAAATAAAAAAGACATGCAGCCGCTATAATTTTATGTAATCTGCCAATATATACCTGAATTTTTTACTGAATTTTTGTTGTTAAATCTGCAGAGATTAAAAACAAGGATAAATACTCTTATTGATATGATAAGGAAAGTGGGAAGGTTTGTCAAGTCACTTCGGCCAGCTACCTACTTAGATGTTCCACACTGCTAAGTAGATACTAAATTTTTTGCAACATCAAGTGCAGCATAGGTAAATATTGCACTTGCACCTGCACGTTTAAAACCAATTAAGGACTCATAAATCACTCTGTTATAATCCAGCCAGCCATTATTTGCTGCAGCTTTTATCATTGCGTATTCACCGCTTACTTGGTAAGCAAAAATCGGAAAATTAAACTTTTCACTTGCTGTTTTTATTACATCTAAGTATGGCATACCCGGCTTTATCATAATAAAATCTGCACCTTCATCTATATCCATTTCGATTTCGCAGATTGCTTCACGTGCATTTCTATAATCCATTTGATAACCACTTTTGTCGATGAAATTTGATGATGCGCACGAACCGACAACTTGCCTGAACGGCGCATAGAAGCTAGAACAGTACTTTACTGCATAGGACAATATTGACACATTCTGAAAGTTATTATCATCCAATGTTTTTCTTATTTTTCCTATCCTGCCATCCATCATATCAGAAGGAGCAACTATATCGCATCCTGCTTTTGCTAAAACAAGTGCTTGCTTACATAATGCTGACACAGTCTCGTCATTTTCTACATCTATCCTACTGCTTTTTAAAATGCCATCATGACCGTGAGTAGTGTATGGGTCTAGTGCAATGTCTGCAATAATGCCAATATCCGGTACATTTGATTTTACAGCACAAATTGCTTTACAGATTAAATTTTCAGGATTGTACGCTTCCTCGGCGTTTTCAGATTTTAGTTTACTATCAACTACAGGAAAAATTGCAACAGCATTAATCCCCGAGTCCTTAGCTTTCTGAATTATAGAAATTAATCCATCTATTGAATAACATTTGATATCAGGTAAGCCAGAAATTGGCTCAATTGTTTCTTCTCCGTCATGAACAAATAAGGGAAAAATCAAATCATTTACTGATAAAGTGCTTTCACTTGTTAAATTGCGAATCCACTTGCCTGAGCGCCTACGCCTTAACCTTGTATTTGGGAAATTAAACATTGGATCCAGGCAAATTCCCAGTAAAAAGCAACACTCCTGAAATGAGTATTACCCAAAGTACCGATATTGGCAAAAATACTTTCCAACCAAGACGCATTAATTGATCATAACGATAACGAGGTATTGTAGCTCTAATCCAAACAAATATAAACAAAAGTACAACTATCTTCAAAATAAACCAGATTAAACTAGGAATTTTATACAGCAAACTAAGCTCTAATGGAGGATACCACCCTCCTAGAAAGAATATTGTCATCATAGCGCTTGCTAAAATCATATTTGCATATTCTCCCAAGAAAAAGAGAGCAAAAGGCATTGATGAATACTCGACGTTATACCCAGAGACGAGCTCTGCTTCAGCTTCTGGTAAGTCAAATGGGTGACGATTAGTTTCGGCAAGCAAAGAAATAAAAAATATTATTCCTATAGGCATTAGTAATAAATCAATCCAAAATGGCATATTATGTTTCGCTACCACCATCTCTCCAAGATTTAATGTGCCAGTTGTAATAACAACTGTAGCAACTATTAGACCTATTGAAACTTCATATGAAATCATTTGAGCAGCTGACCTTATAGCGCCAAGAAATGCATAATTAGAATTACTAGACCAGCCTGCAATAATAATGCCATATATTCCCAAAGAGGATATAGCTAGCACATAAAGCACTCCAACATTAATATTTGCTATTACCTTAGGGATTATTACCTGCTGTCCATTTTCTGTAATTATTTCAGCTCCAAATGGTATAACTGCCCAGGAAATTAATGCTAAAATAAAGGTGAGCATTGGAGCCATAATAAACAGTATGGTGTTTGCTCTAAATGGTATTATCGGCTCTTTAATTATCAATTTGATAGCATCTGCAAATGGCTGTAGTAGACCAAATGGCCCTACTACACTTGGACCATGCCTTAGTTGAATTGCACCAATAACTTTACGCTCAAAGTACACTAAATATGCTACTGAAAGCAAAAGTGGAATAAGAAGAAAAAGAATATCAAATATCAAGTACATGCAACCCTAAATCAAAAAAATAGTTCATAATTGTGGCAATAAAAAATACAGCAAATGCTCTAGACACAAAAGACAATGTCCCTATTGAAATCAATAGGACAACACTTTTCTGTACAGCATTTAGCTTAATAGAATAGTAAAATGATATGCATATGAATGACACTAGTGACATCATAATTAAGATCATTGTAAGAGGCAAATAATTCCCTCTTCCCTCGGTAACTATAATAAATGTTATTGCCATCCATACATATCCTTCCGTAAATAGTGCAATAATATCATTGATAAAATCAACTAGCTTATAAACGAACTGTTTTTCTAATGTATTTTGTTCTTTACACAAAAATATAGAGTTTAATTTTCGTTGAAAATATACCAGAGTTATTAGTAATAATGGTGTTAGAATAAATAAAATATTAAGTAGAGTGTTCATAAAAATCCTTAGTACAATCTGCCATTATTTTTGAAGCGCGACCTATTGAGTCTGTCATATAAAAATTACACTCCTTTAAAGTAAAAGGCGTATTACTTAAATTTATTTTACCATTGCTGATTGGTACCCATGTATTTTTTACCACTTGATCAACACTTCTAAACTGTGGACCGATAGTATCTAATTTTTTTCTCACATCAAATAAACTATCATATAACAAGGAAAGGCTCAAATATTGGGATAAATTTTTAATAATCAACCAATCTTCCTTTGCTTCACCAGGAGGAAAAACAGCTAAATTTGTTCTCTGTACTCGCCCTTCAGTATTTACATAAGTTGCATATTTTTCTGTGTATGCAGCTCCAGGTAGAATGACATCTGCTATATGCGCTCCCCTATCACCATGGTGGCCTTGATAAATTACAAATATATTTTCTAATTTTGATGTATCAATTTCATCTGCACCAAGAAGATAAACAACTTCCACCTCGCCACTTTCTGCCTGTTTTAGCATCTGATTAATGTCTTTTCCACCTTTGCTAGGAACAAATCCAATATCGAGTCCACCAACCCTTGCTGCAGCCTTATGCAGTACGTTAAAGCCATTCCAGTTATCTCTGATCATGTTAAATTTTTCTGCAATTTTGCCAGTTAGCGCTAAAATTGATTCAGAATCATCTCTTACTAATGCATCTTGACCGATGATGAGCATCGGATTTGAGGCAACACTCAGCAGCTTGCAAAATTTATGATTTCCTTTTGCTATTTCGTCTAAGATATTTGGGTTATTGCCTAACCTCTCAACATGGTATAAATACTCAACGTTAGGGCCAATGCTTGCAATAGGAAAATTGCCTTGTAAATATCTCTTTCTCAATCTTGCATTAATGATTGGTGCTTCTATCCTTGGATTCGTATTGATTAGCAAGCATAAATCTGCACTTTCTATACCCTGAATAGTGGTATTGAACACATAAGATCCACGATTACTTGATATAAGATTTGCACCATCTTGCCTGCAGTCTATATTCCCCGAACCAAGCTTCTGCATCACTTCTTTGAGTAGAAGCATAGACTCACAATCTGCTAAATCACCTGCAATTGCAGCTATTTTGTTTGATTTCGTACTCTTTAATTTCTTTGCAGCAACAGTTAGTGCTTCATTCCAATCAACTGGGGCTAATTTACCATCTTTTTTTACATAAGGTTGATCAAGACGCTGAACTTTTAGTCCATCATAGGCAAAACGGGTTTTATCTGATATCCATTCTTCGTTCACTTCTTCATTGAGTCTTGGCAATATTCGCATAACTTCAGGACCACGACAATCAACTCTAATATTACTTCCCACAGCATCTAGCACATCTATAGTCTCACAATGTGATAGCTCCCATGGACGCGCTGTAAAGGAGTAAGGCTTTGAAGTTAAAGCCCCTACCGGGCAGAGATCTATGATATTTCCAGATAATTCAGAACTAATATGCCTTTTTATGTAAGTGCTAATCTCTACATTTTCTCCCCTTCCGATTCCTCCAAGTTCATTTGTACCTGCAACATCAGACAAAAATCTAACACATCGAGTACAATGAATGCATCTATTCATTGCAGTTCCAATCAGTGGACCAAAATGTTTTTTTGGCACAGCTCTTTTATGCTCATCAAGTCTGCTGGTTCCTTTCCCATAAGCCATCGTGATATCTTGCAAATCGCATTCACCACCTTGATCGCAAATTGGGCAATCAAGCGGGTGGTTAATTAGCAAAAACTCAAGCACACCTTCACGTGCTTTTTTAACCTTAGGGGTATCAGTGTGAATAACCATCCCTTCTGCAACTGGCATTGCACAAGAAGCTACTGGTTTTGGAGGTCCACCCTCCACTTCAACCAAACACATTCTACAGTTACCAGCAATTGCTAAACGCTCATGATAACAAAAACGTGGAATTTCAACGCCCACAACTTCACAAGCTTGAATTATAGTGAGCCCATGCTCTACTTCACATTCCTTAGAATTAATAGTAACTTTAACCACAACTATTATACAGCTTCCCACTTTATAGGATTGCCGCTCACCTCATCTTCAACCAGATTGCCGTTGTCATATTGAGCAGACATATAATTCATGCGCGAATCACGATCTATATATCTAACAGGTTTTACCGGTTTATCTTTATACATTTTTTGCTCGGCTTTCTTACGCTGAGTAGGGTTATTTTTACTAGCTGTCTTTGCTTTCCCACCTGCTGCCATATAAACTCCTAAAAACTTCTTATTTTATTTTAACACTTAAGTATACACCGTCAATGCTAAATAGCTTTAAAGTTTTAATAGTCCATCATTACAATCATCATTTGAACAAAATACTTTCTCTTGATGCTGCTCAAGTGTGTAACTTTAGAATCCCCAAAAAAGAAAATGTAAGTTACTTTGATGATATCATTTTCTACGTCTTATAAATAGACATTCATGTAGCCGTAAATTAAGCTATAAACTCAATACAAAGATCCTTAATTATTAATCTCATAGTACTTCTCAACCAACTTATTTAGCAACCTTACACCGAAACCTACTGCCCCTCTTGGAGAAATATCAGTGCCTTTTTCGTGCCAAGCAGTGCCTGCAATGTCTAAATGTGCCCAACAAGTGTCGTTTACAAAACGCTGTAGAAACTGTGCAGCCATTATACTATCTCCACCAGAACCTGCAGGAGCTATATTTTGCACATCAGCAATCGGCGAATCAATAATTTTGTTATAAGTTTCATTCATAGGAAAGCGCCATAATTTTTCATTTACTTCATTTCCTGCATCAATCAGATGATTTGCTAATTCATCGTTATTTGAAAAAAGACCAGCATATTCATTATTTCCAAGCGCAACCACTATAGCACCAGTTAAAGTTGCAAGATCAACCATAAATTTAGGTGAGAATCTGTCTTGCGTATACCACAAAGCATCTGCAAGTATGAGCCTTCCTTCTGCATCAGTGTTCAACACTTCTATCGTCTGTCCAGACATCGAAGTTACTACATCACTTGGTCTTTGAGCATTACCGTCCACTGCATTTTCTGCAAGTGCAACTACACCAACTGCATTTACCTTTGCTTTTCGTCCAGCTAGAGTACGCATCACCCCAACCACAGTAGCAGAACCCGCCATGTCATATTTCATTGACTCCATGCCACGCGAAGGCTTGAGTGACACTCCACCAGTATCAAACGTTATGCCTTTACCCACAAAAGCTACAGGCTTTTGTTCCTTGGAAGCTCCATTCCATTTGATCACTACTAATTTTGGCTCTTTACTACTTCCCTGTGCTACCCCAAGCAATGCTCCCATTTTTTTCTCTTCCATCTGTTTCTTACCAAGCACTTCGATTTCAAGGCCAAGCTTAGTAAGCTCGGTTTTTATATAATCAGCATAGGATTCTGGATATAAAACATTAGGTGGTTCAATGGTAAGAGTACGTGCAAGAAATATGCCTTCACCTTCTTGTCTTAAACGCTCAAATGATTTTTCAGCACTACTGAATTGCTCATCTTTCGTTAGCACTGTGATCTCCTCTACTTCTGTAACTTTTTCATCCTTTTTGGTTTTATACTTATCAAATTTAAAACTGCGCAAAAATGCACCGTATGCAACATTTGCTGCATTGCCTTCGATTGAGATTGCCGCTCGCTTGATTCTTAATCTGCTTAGCTCACAATATATTTTACCACCAATATTTAATCCTTTGCTTTCATCCCATTCATCTCTCATTCCAAGACCAGCAACTATAATATTTTTTCCCTCTGATGAAGTAATGGAGAAAAATTCACCAAAACCTCCATTAAAACCACTAAATTTCTTGATGTTATCTATAGCTTGCTTATCTTGTAGAACATTAGTTATAAACTTATCACCCTCAAACAAACCTACCACTAGCGTCTCAAAATCGGGTAAAGCTTTAGAAATTGTTATCTTCATCGTTGACATCTCCGTTGCAAATAATTGTAAGCTGCACATAAAATATAGTAAAAACATTAGTAAGATATTTTTCATATACATTTTAAGTACAATAGCGCTTAAGACTACTATGAACTCCCCTGATATGCAAGGGCTTTATCTTTTATCAGAAAATTTGTTATGCCCACCTAGGGTTATATTAAATGTGTAGGTCTTCATGGCCTGATTGTTATAAGTAAATGGTGCTATCAGAAGGCTTGCAAGTCCACTCTCAATAAGATTACCAAGAAGAAGATCATCACAGTTATCGCAATTATGATCAGCAAAAAACATTTGTGTTGTGAATTCTGGAAAATCTGGATGTTGGACCAAAAAGTTGATGTGTGGAGCCCTATCACCAATTTTACCTGGTACTATTGTAATAAAATTATAATAGCCAAGGTTATTTACTACAAATCTTCCTGATCCAGCAAAATTTGGATCAAGCTCCACATTTTCATCATAATAGCTCATGCCAAGTGAGTCTGCGTGCCATATAGAAACCACAGCATTTTGTATCGGTAAGCAATTTACATCAGTAACTCTACCCACTACATTTATTAATTCTCCTGCTGCATTATTTGGAGAGCCAGGTTTTCTTCTTAAATTATTTGAAGAGTTAAAGCTTTTTGGCCTTGTTTCAAGATCATAAATCCCTGGAGTTTCAATACAATTAAGCAAAATAGGATCAGCTGCAAATAATGACAAATCGAATATAAACTGTACTAAAAACGCTAATAAGATATTTTTTACATTCATTTTGTTTATAGTGCTTTTATCAGAATTATAGCAACCTTTTTCTTTTATTAAAGACAAGACTTTCTTTGAAGCCTCCTTAGAATCACAACTATCCTTTCAGTGTATGAGTTTTAGGTTTTAGTACTGCATACACAACTGCACGGACTTCCAATTTAGAAATTGCAAATCAATCCAAACACGCAAGTGTAATGTTACCGCCACATGCTGTAGTGTTGACACTTACAACCTTTTCTATAGAAAAACGTTGCAGATAATTAGGACCACCAGCTTTTGGTCCGGTACCTGACAGTCCTCTACCGCCAAATGGTTGTATTCCAACTGCTGCACCTATTTGATTGCGATTGATGTATACATTTCCAACTGATATTTTCTTGCTTATTAAATCGATCTGACTTTGTACACGGCTTTGCAAAGAAAACGTAAGTCCATATCCTGTATTGTTTATATCACTTATAACTTCATTTAACTGCGACTTATTAAAACGTATGATATGTAAAATAGGCCCAAACACTTCTTGCTTTAATTGCGAAATTTTTTGTATCTCATAAATGTACGGAGGAAAGAAATAACCATTATAAGAATTTGTATCCATGGGTACCTTGGACAAAAGGTTTGAATCTTCATCCCTTGATATCTTTTCCGTATGTTTAGTGAGCATATCAATAGATGCTTTGTCAATTATTGGACCAATATCTGTGCTCAGTTGTATTGGGTCACCTATCTTTAGTTCTTGAGCTGCATTGCATATCATTTTTATTTGTTTTTCTGCTATATCTTCTTGAATAAATAGCACTCTGAGAGCAGAACAACGTTGACCGCCACTGCGAAATGCAGAAATTAAAACATCCTTAGTTACCTGCTCTAAAAGAGCAGAACTATCAACAATCATAGCATTTAATCCACCAGTCTCAGCGATAAGTGGCACAATAGGACCATCTCTACTAGCAAGCATTCGATTAATTATTTGAGCAGTTTGTGTTGAACCAGTAAAAGCTACACCGGAAATTCTATTATCTGGCACTAATGTTTTACCTAAATACCAACCATCCCCTGGAATAAGGTGTAGCACATTTTTTGGTATTCCAGCTTCGTGTAGTATCTTAACGGCTTCACAGGCAATAATCGGCGTTTGCTCTGCCGGTTTTGCCAGCACTGCATTACCTGCTGCAAGTGCAGCTGAAACCTGTCCAATGAAGATAGCGAGTGGAAAATTCCACGGTGATATGCATAAGAAAACTCCTCTGCCTTCAAAAAAGATGAAGTTATCTTCACCTGTTGGACCTGGCAATTTTTTCCAGTCATTCAGTTCATTTTTTGCTATCATTGCATAATAGCGCAAAAAGTCGATTGCCTCTCTTACTTCTGCTATTGCATCGGATAAAATTTTTCCTGCTTCTACAATCAGAATATAAATTAACTCTTTCATCCTTTCCTCAAGCAAATCTGCAGCTTTTTCAAGGCATTTAGCGCGCTCTTCTGCTGAAACATTCTGCCACTTAGTAAAAGCACTATGTGCTATTTCAAGAGCATTTAAAGCCTGAGCACTTGTTGCACTTGACACTTCTCCAATTACATTTTCCAAATGTGCAGGATTCACTACTTCGGTAAATTCCGCACTGTCAAGAAACGACTCTCCATCAATTATTGGGCCAACTTGCCATTTCTTTTCACTAAATTCCCTTATATCATTTGCAAATTGTGAAACTGCAATTGAATCGCTAATATCCATCCCCAAGGAGTTTTTTCTTTCCTCTCCAAAAATATCTCTTGGCAACGGGATGCTTGGATGAGGCTCATATTCTAAGCTTTTAGCTTTTTCTAATGGATCTGAGACTAATTCTTCAATTTTAACGTCAGAATCATTTACTTGATTGACAAACGAGCTATTAGCTCCATTTTCAAGAAGGCGCCTAATAAGATATGGTAATAAATCACTATGTTTACCAACCGGTGCATATATACGACAATTGATGCTTGTTGCAAGTTCTGAAATTGCATAATCATACAAACTTTTACCCATTCCATGTAAGCGCTGAAACTCAAACCCAGGATGATTTTTATCGGCAAGCTCTATTATAGTAGCAAAAGTATAAGCATTATGAGTTCCAAAACATGGATAAAAGTGATTCTCTTTGCTTAAAAGTTTCTGCGCACAGGCAAGATAGCATACATCTGTGTGGCTTTTTCTAGTAAACACCGGATAACCAATTAACCCTAATTCTTGTGTGCGCTTGATTTCTGAGTCCCAATATGCTCCTTTTACAAGCCTCACCATAATTTTATGCTTTGATCGAATGGCAACATCTTCAACAAAATCAAGAACAGATAAAGCACGTTTTTGATACGCTTGCACAGCCAAGCCAAGCCCCTCCCACTTAGAAAGTGAATCATCAAGACGCAATTGCTCAAATAAAACTAATGACATCTCAAGTCTTTCTGATTCTTCTGCATCTATACAAAGTGAAATGTTATATTTCTTCGCTTCATGACACAGTTCCAGCAACTTAGCTCTCAGCTCTTCAGCTATATTACCAAATTGGCTAAATTCATAACGTGAGTGCAGTGAAGACAATTTGATTGAAACACCTTGAGATTTAAAGCAATCATTTATGTCAGCAGATTCACCTATGGCTTTTATTGCATGCATGTATAAATTAAAATACTCTTCCGCATCCTCAACTGTGCAAGCAGATTCACCAAGCATATCAAAAGAGCATAAATACTTACTGTAGTCATCTGATTTCACACTTTCCAATGCTTTTTCTATAGTTTCTCCAACAATAAAATGCTTGCCAAGAATGGATATTGCTTGTTTCACCGCTTTGCGGATTATTGGCTCTCCTAAATTTTTCAATAACCTGGAAATTATGTGATAGAATTTTGAATCCTCTTCATTGTTTCTCAATATACTGCTTCCTATAATTAAACTCCATGTAGAAGCATTAACAAACAATGAAGAGGAACGCCCCAGGTGTTTATTCCATTCTTGGTTGGCAATTTTATCTTTGATCAATTCATCTATTGTGTAATCGTCTGGTATTCTAAGTAATGATTCAGCAAGACACATTAGCGCTACTCCTTCTTCGTTAGAAAGTGAGTACTGTTGTATAAAAGAATCTATAATGCCTAATTTACTACCTCTAATCTTTTCGACAATTTGTTTTGCAATATTGTAAATTATGTTTTTTGAATCAGCCGAAAGTTCTGATTTTTCTACAAGATAGCGTACGTGACTTTTTTCATCAGCACGATAAAATGCCTGCAATCGTTTTCGTAATGCGTTAGGTTCTTGTATAGAACTGATCATAATTATCTACAAAACACCCTTTACCATATATAAGATAAGATTATATCATAACTTTACATCGAATAAATTACTATTTAAATAAAGAGCCAGAATCGATTCAAAAAACCTAGTTGATGACTGTGATAGCTCAAAAGGACTGCGCAAGTATATAGCTCAACACTCCACCACTAATCAAGTACTTAACCTCAGTTGCAGTTTGTACACAGCACTTGAGTTGAATGGATTGCTCTGAATCATCCTTTCTTTTAATGATACATTCTAGATTTCCATTTGGTACTACTTCACCTTTTATGCTCACTATCTCACTACCATCAAATATCTTTCTCGTTACTCCATCCTGAAATGCAAGTGGAAGAACACCCATACCGACCAAATTGGACCTATGTATGCGTTCAAAACTTTCTGCAATCACAGCTTTAATTCCCAGCAATGCAGTACCCTTTGCTGCCCAATCCCTACTTGAACCCGTACCATATTCTTTTCCTGCAATGACAACTAATGGAACAGCTTCTCTTTTATATTGCATTGCTGCATCAAAAATTGACATAGTTTCTTGAGAAGGAATATGTTTTGTATAGCCACCCTCAGCGCTCACCATTTTATTTCTTATTCTGATATTAGCAAAGGTTCCACGCATCATTACGTTGTGGTTACCGCGGCGAGATCCATATGAATTGAAATCTTGCGGTTCAACTCCAAGACCTTTTAAATATATGCCTGCAGGACTATTTGAGGCAATATTTCCAGCAGGGGAAATGTGGTCGGTAGTGACGCTATCGCCAAACATCGCTAGTATTTGCGCATTCTTTATATCAACTATGTTGCTTTTATTGTTCTTAGTCGATAAATTATCAAAATAGGGAGGGTTTTGTATATAAGTGCTTTTCGCGTCCCAATCATAGATTTCACTTTTCTCACACTTTATCTTTTGCCAATGCTCATCACCAGAAAAAACATCCTTATACTTTTGTATGAACATTTCACGCGTCACAACACTTTTAACACAGCTCTCAACTTCACTATTTGTTGGCCATATATCTTTGAGATAAACATCACTTCCATTCTTATCTTTGCATATAGGATCTTTTGTCAGGTCAATTTGTACAGTACCTGCAAGTGCATATGCAACAATAAGTGGCGGAGATGCCAAGTAATTAGCTTTGACTAAAGGATGGATTCTTCCTTCAAAGTTACGATTACCGGATAAAACTGCTGCAACAGTCAAGTTTTTATCCTTAATATCACTTTCTATATCTTCATTAAGCGGACCGGAGTTTCCAATACAAGTTGTACAGCCATACCCAACCAAATTAAAACCCAAAGCATTTAGATCTTCCTGTAACCCTGACTTTTCTAAATATTCTGTTACAACTTGTGACCCTGGAGCAAGAGAAGTTTTAACCCAAGGCTTTGATTTTAATCCAAGGTTGACTGCATTACGCGCTACAAGTCCAGCAGCAATCATTACACTTGGGTTTGAAGTATTAGTGCAGCTTGTTATTGCTGCAATAACTACACTTCCATCTTGGAGTTTATCGCTTTCCTCTGACTCATTAACTGGAAATGATTTAGAAAAAGATTCTGCCACTTGCGAAAGAAAAACCTTATCTTGCGGTCTTTTTGGACCGGCCATTACTGGCTCTACGCTCGATAAATCAAGCTCCAGTATGTCAAAGAACGCCAATTCGTCATTACTACGCCACAGCCCTTGTTCTTTTGCATAGACTTCAACCAATTTAACCAACTCTTTTGGCCTTCCGGTTAAGTTTAAATAATCTAGTGTCTTCTGATCAATTGGAAAGAATCCACAAGTTGCACCATACTCTGGAGCCATATTAGCTATGGTTGCTCTATCTGCCAAAGATAAACAATCTAAGCCATCACCATAAAATTCCACAAATCTGCCAACAACGCCTTTTGTTCTTAGGATACTGGTAACCGTCAGCACTAAATCAGTCGCAGTTACTCCTTCCGGTAGTCTGCCAATTAATTTAAATCCAACTACTTCTGGAATCACCATACTAATTGGTTGACCAAGCATCACAGACTCAGCTTCTATGCCTCCAACACCCCAACCAAGGACTGATAACCCGTTAATCATTGTAGTGTGACTGTCAGTACCAACTAAAGTGTCAGGATATATGACCCCATCATTATTACACACAACTTGCGCTAAATACTCAAGGTTTACTTGATGGCAAATTCCAGTACCTGGTGGTACTACTCTAAAATTTGTGAAGGATGACTCTCCCCACTTTAAAAATTGATATCTCTCCAAATTTCTTTTTACTTCTAGCTCAACATTTTTACTGAATGCGGAAGTGCTTCCATAACTATCTACTTGAACAGAGTGATCGATCACAAGATCAACAGTTACAGATGGATTTATTTTGCTTGGATTACCTCCGTTTTTCTTCACATAATTACGCATTGAAGCTAAGTCAACGACAGCAGGAACTCCTGTGAAATCCTGCATCAAAACCCTTGCTGGCTTGTAGCTAATTTCGTGATTAATGTGTTTCTTGACGCAATTTGCTAATATCTTTATGTCATCTAATTTAACGCTTACTCCATCTTCGTTGCGCAATAAATTTTCAAGCAATACCTTGAGTGAACAAGGCAATTTGGTTAAATTTACTCCTAAGAATTTACCAGCGTTACTTAGGTTAAAGTAGTTATATAACCTTCCATCAATATTTAAAGTCATCTTTGCATTTAAAGAATTGTTCATCCTGTATTAGTTAAAATTGGAATTACTAGCGCTACTTTTTTGTTGTTGACTTTGCTGCTGATACATAGTTTCAAAATCTATAGGATCTAGCATAAGTGGAGGAAACCCACCACTACTTGTAGTTCTTGCAATTATTTCTCTTGCAAAAGGGAAAAGAAAAGTAGGTCCACCAATAAATAAAGCTTGTCTCACCTCTTCTTCACTTAGCTCTGTAAAGTTTTCTATTGAAAAAATACCGCAATACTTTACCTCGCAAATGAAAGCTATATCATCTTTTACATCTTCATCTTTTACCGTTGCTTTGGCTTCTATATGCAAAGTAATTTCATGAAAAGGCTTTTCTTCACTTATTCCTTTTTTATTTTCTGTTCCTTCTAATTTTGCTGAATTAATATTAACCATTACATTAATATCAGGAGCTTTACTAGAAGGAAGGAATGGCGAATTTGGATTCTCAAACGAAAAATCTTTGACATACTGACCATGAATTTTCATTTTGTGTTGTAACATTTCTTACTTCTCCTTTAATTAAGTTGAGATATTTAATACTTTCTTATATAATATATTCATTTATAAACGAATAGCAAACCTAACTATAGGCTAATATGCAAAACATATTTTTATCAAAAATTAATAATATTTAGATACTTTATATACCAAGGGGTTAAGTTACCATGATAGAGCTTGTAATATATGCTTTACTAGCGGCGTTTATTTTTTCACGCTTATATAATTCTTTAGGAAAATCAGCCAGTCTCAACCTAAAAAAGCTAACAGGTGTATTGGATGTAAGTCAAAGTAAAGAGGATGTAGTAGAAAATATCGAAGATTATATTTATAGCAATGACAAAAATTCAATAGAAGCTACTTATGAACAAATATTACAAAAAAACAGAGAGTTCTCTATTTCCAATTTTATCGAAGGTTCAAACATAGCTTTTGAATTAATAATTAAATATTTTAACCAAGGAAATTTACCTCAATTAAAATCCCTTCTGGACAAAGATTTGTATAACAGCTTTGTGGACAAAATTAAACATCGTAAAGAGGTACACGAGTCTATAATTGTTTCTATCGTTTCACAAAAGATCTTAGAAATAAAACTAGTAAAAAACGTAATATTTGTTGCAGTATATTTCCTTTCAGAGCAAATTAACTTTGTTAAGAATAATGAAGGAGACATCATATCAGGTAGTATGTCTACCATTAACAAAGTTGAGGATGTATGGCAATTCAAAAAAAATATTAATTCATCAGACCCAACTTGGTTACTTGTTTCTATTAACTATAAGAAGGCAAGTAATGATAAAAATTTAACAACAAATGACAACTGATGGAAAGTAGGCTACGAGAAATAGTACTTGATACTGAAACTACAGGTCTTGACACTGAGTCTGGTCATCGAATTATTGAGATAGGATGTGTGGAATTAATTAATCGTATTCCAACAGGTAAAACATTTCATCGATATCTTAATCCAGAAAGAGATATACCTTACCACTCATTTAAGATTCATGGTATTAGTGAGGAGTTTTTGGAAGATAAACCACTATTTTCAGATGTTACACTTGAATTTCTTGACTTCATATCTAATGACATTTTGGTAATTCATAATGCTGAGTTCGATGTTAAGTTCCTTAATATGGAATTAGGCAAGTTAAATGCTAGGTTAATTTCCTCAGATAGAGTGCTAGATACATTGCCACTTGCAAGAAAAAAATTCATAGGGTCACCTGCTTCTTTAAATGCATTATGTAAACGTTTTGATATATCGCTGGAAGGTAGAGAGTTACACGGAGCATTAGTTGATGCTCAATTGCTTGCAAAGGTCTATGTTGAGCTTACAGGAGGATTGCAAACCTTTCTGTTTAATAATGAATGTGATCAGGACAATAACTCCACGTTTATCCAGCACAAAGTGCGAAATTTAGCTCGCAGAGAACACTCACCAAGTAGTGAAGAATTTGATGAGCATAAGAAACTGTTAGACAAAATTAACAATCCACTTTGGAAGGAATATGTTGAATCAGTCAACTAGTTAATATATGATTTAATTTTATTAGGAACGCTTTAATGGTAAAGTCTATAAGGTTATTGTCTAGTCTACTAATAGCATTAGCAGCTGTCTTCTTAGGTTATTGTTATTTTACTAAGAAAGGCATCTTTGTCCCATACAATACAGAAATTAAAATAGGTGGGGATTTTTCTTTGATTAACCAAAACGGGCAAATAGTACGCAGTAGTGATTTCAAAGATAAGTATATGATGATTTTTTTTGGATTTTCCTCATGTAAAAGAATTTGCCCTATGAACCTTGGAATAATTTCAGAAACACTTGCAAAGTTAGACGAGAAAACTGACAACAAGCTACAAACATTTTTTATCACAGTTGATCCTGAGCGCGATAATACAGAAAGGCTTAAAGAATTTCAGCAGCAATTTGACCATAGAATACAAATGCTCACTGGTGAAAGACAAAAAATAGATGAAGTAGTTGCAAAGTATAAAGTATATGCAAGTAAAGTAGATGGAGAAGAGGAAATTAACCATTCTTCAATGATATACCTTATTAGCCCTGAAGGAAAATATGTCACACACTTTGTAGCTGATTTAAATTCAGATGAAAGTCAATCTGATAAGATTCTGGCTGAGATAAAAAAATATGTAAGCTGAACTAAAGAGCTTAGCTTACTTTAAATTTATGCTAACAGCTATTTTGATTAAACTAAGTCGTTTTTTTAATTTTTTCTAGGATCAACTCAGCAGCTTTTTGTTCAGCAATTTTCTTACTAGGAGCGCATGCAGAAACTTTGTCATAACTCTCTATGCAAACTGATATAGTAAATTCAGGATTGTGTGCTGGTCCAGTTTGTTTTACAAGCTCATACTTCGGTAAAGGTAATTTATTTCTCTGAGTCCATTCTTGCAGTGAAGTTTTAGGATCTTGAGGAGGATCGAGGATGTCCTTAGCTAGCTTTTCCCAATGTCGGATAATAAATTTCTCAACACTCTCAAGTCCGCCGTCAATATAAATTGCACCTATTAGTGCTTCAAGCGAATTTTCTAAATTTTTTAAGTTACATTTTCCTCCGTTACAACGTTCACTATTATTCATGATAATAAAGTTACCTAACTCTATTTCTTTAGCAACATTAGCAATGGTACTGCCACAAACTAAATCCGTTTTTCTTTTTGCCAATGCTCCTTCTTTTTCTTCAGGAAACATTTTAAACAGCATAACAGACACAACCATATTCAAAACACTATCGCCCAAAAACTCTAGCCTTTCGTAGCTTACAACCTGGTCTTCGCTATTTCTCTTATTTACGCTTGGGTGGGTTAATGCCTCTTCTAATATTGCATAATCTGTAAATTTATAATTAATAACTTTAGATATTGTATCGTTCAAAACTCTCATATTAATCATTCAATAGAAAAGCACTCTCTATCATACCTCTACACTAAAAAGTTAGCTCTACTTTACTAAAACAATATCAATAACTTCCAAAATTAATGTATACAACCCACTGCTTCAGTAATGTTACTAAATCCATCTCTTTTTACCAATTCTGCAAGCTCCAGATTGATTTTGTTCACAACTTGATGCCCCTGGTATACAAGAGCAGTGTACAGTTGTACTAAAGAGGCTCCTGCCTTTATTTTTTCATATGCATCAACACCACTTGAAATTCCTCCGCATCCTATCAATAGAATTCTGCTTTTAGTAAGCTTGTACATGTCACTCAATAACTCGGTTGAAAGTTGAAATAATGGCCTGCCGCTCAACCCACCACTCTCATTATAGTAAGAATCTCGACTTATCGTAGTGTTGCTTACTATTAAGCCGTCAATTTTATATTCTAGTGTAAGCTCAGCGATATTTTCTTTTGTTTGCTGATCTATATCTGGAGAAATTTTTAATATTATCGGTATGGATTCAGAGCTATCGATTGATTTCCGGGTTAGAGTGATAGATTTCAACAATTTGGATAATTCTTGTTTATTGTGCAAATCGCGCAAGTTAGGTGTGTTTGGGGATGAGATGTTCAGTACTATATAATTGCTCTTTCCATATACTATCTTTATTAAGTCAACATAATCGCTGATTTGGTCCTTTGATGTACTGTTTCTTCCTATATTTATACCAAAAATACAATCACCAAGTTTAGTTTCACTTATCTGTTTAAGAAAATAGTCTACTCCTTTATTATTAAATCCCAATCTATTAATTATTCCTTCATCTTTAATTAATCGAAAAATTCTCGGTTTTTTGTTTCCATATTGGGGATGTTTAGTTACAGTACCAGCCTCAATAAATCCAAAACCAAATGAGAGCATCGGCTTTACAACTTCCGCATTTTTATCAAAACCTGCAGCAAGACCTACAGGACTCCTAATTTTATTACCAAAAAAGTTTACATTTAAAGACTTAGGTAGTTCTATAGGTTTCCTAGAGGGCATCTTTTTTAACGCCGTTATTACCAAGGAGTGAGCAATTTCAGGCGGCAGTAAAAACAATAAATTACGTAATATCATTTTGTAAAACACTTTGCTTATTTTTAGTTTATTTTTTACCATGCAACAAGAATAACTTAGAAAGCTTGAGGTTTATCAAAATAGTAAGTATATAGTTTCTATGAGTAGTAAAAACTAATTTTTCTGAAGGGAAACCAGAACTTGATCAGTATTTTTATCTACTAATTCGAGGTAGCCAAATTTGTTAATTTGAGATTTTATTAGTATAGGAATCTTATTTCGATTTAAATAAAATCCCTGTTTTGATTGTTTATTAATCCGCAACCTTACATCCCCATTTTTCCAAGCAAGCATCTTATTTATTCCAGATTTTTCTTTACAATTATCTTCATTTACAAATCCTAAGTATTCATCTTCTGAAGAAGATATTGCAATCTTGCATATTCTATACCCTATCCAATTCCCTAGATATGGATCAGTATCGTCTTTTTCGTGAAGCTTGAACTCTCCTTTGACATATTCCCATGGAGCTTTTGCATCACCTACCTTTTTTAGAAAGAGTACGTCCTGATCAAAGTTTATAATGGTCCTTGTATGAAATGTTGTTAAGCTTGTGTCCCATAATAGTTTTTCTGTGATGCTAAAATGCTCTTTATCCTTTTGCATATTTTGAAATGATACGATTATCACATCTGCTCCAACTTCTCTTCCATAGTTAACATATTGACTAGCACGCCCATGTTTGGCTGTGAATGATGACTTACCTATTAACAGAAAGTCATTAAATAACGCATTATATATAGTCTGTGCACTGTAAGCTGTACCGACGTAAACCGGCTGTTTGTTGGATGAAGGGTACTTTTCTGGTGCAAGATGAGTATACGAGCTCTTTAATAAATAGTGAAAAGTGCAACTGGTAAGCAAGAAGGGCAAACCAATCAATAATAAAACTTCTGTTAATCTCTTTGGCATTTTACTGCTTATATTTTGAATATAGTATCTTATTTTTTTAAATATTTCATTAAAAGCCACACTTCTTGTTAAAATTTCAGAAGAAAAAACGATCTAATTGGAGTAAGAGGCCGGGACCGGAATTGAACCGGTATAAAAGGATTTGCAGTCCTCCGCATAAGCCATTCTGCCACCCAGCCGTTTTTTATGCGTAGATATCCATTATATCTTTTAGCATAGATAAAGCATCCTCTCTTTTTCTTTGAAAAGTGTTACGCCCGATAATTGAACCATTACCACCGCCTTGCTTAATTTCTTTCGCTTCATTGCATATGTCATTCACTGATTTCGACTCGCCACCAGAAAAAACTACTATTCTTTTCCCTGCAAAACAAGATCTTTTAACATATTCAATTCTTTTAGATAATGACTCAATATTTTCTGTTTCTATTTTCTCCCTTTCCAAATAGTTAATTGGAAGTTTGACTTTGATTATATTAGCGCCAAGTAAAGCTGCTATGTGCGCAGCATAGGCAATAACATCAACTGCTGTTTCGCCTTCTTTGGAAATTCCTTCACCGCGTGGATAAGACCATAGCACTACGGCAAGGCCGCAAGACTTAGCCTCAGCTATAATTTCGCGAGCTTCTTCCATCATATCGAAGCACTTAGCAGAACCAGGATATATAGTAAACCCAACAGCTACGCAACCCAAACGCAGCGCATCTTTTACAGAAGCAGTTATTGCTTGATCAGAAGTTAAGTTTTTCGAGTGCAAGGAGTTAGCACTATTAAGCTTCAAAATAAGTGGTAGCATTCCAGCATAAGTTGAAGCACCAGCTTCGATCATACCAAGCGGAGCAGCGTATGCACTTACTCCTGAATCAACTGCAAGCTGAAAATGATAATGTGGATCGTAAGCATCAGGGTTAACTTCAAAACTTTTTATTGGTCCGTGCTCAAATCCCTGGTCTACAGGGAGAATTACTAACTTGCCAGTTCCACCAAGTTTCCCATGCATAAGAATGCGAGTAAGATTCGCTTTTACTCCAGGGTTTTCACTTTCGTAGTAACTTAGGATTTGTTTTACTTCTTCACTCATTAATATCTTCAAATTTACTCAAAGTGTAGCAAAAACTATAGTTGAAGCAAAGACCTTTTTATGCTCTTGTTCCTACGCCTATATTTAAAGGTGTAACTTTAGGATCAGTAGTATGCTGTTGTGGTTTTTCTTGAACTAAATCTTCAAAATACATTTTAACAATAGGAAGAACGAGCGGCATAAGTACTAATTTGTAGTCATACCATGCAAATTTTTCTTTATAACTAAATTCCGCATCTTCTTCATATAAACACTGGATACAGTATTCACCATATAGTTCAAAAGCTTTTATAAAAGTTCTAAGTAAAGCAATAAGTAATAAATCTAATACTAAATTAGCCATAAGCACCATTCCATATTGAACAGGCCAGCCATTTTGTGCAATTTCCGATACTAGACTGCACACAGCAAACGCTGCTGCTATACATAGCACATAATTATCAGCAGCAATAAGTAGATTGTATCTTCTATTTAACCTATCTAGATTTTCTTCTTGTGAGCCTCTTTGTTTACTTGCTGCATAGATAATACTACAAAAGGATATAATAAATAACCATGGCCAAACTCCGATGCTGAATGCATAAAATTTATAAGCAATATTTTGCACTTTGCCACTGTTAGCAAGTTGTGATAAGCAATATTTGACTTGAGGCGACGGACCAAGTACCACATTTGCTAATATAAAAAATAAACATGCTCTATTCACAGCTTTCTCTCTACGCAATAGAATCTCATTGATTCTCCTTTGTTTTTCCTGCACTTCTCGCTGTAATGTTATAGATATGCCAGCTGCTTTTAAGTCGTTAAGATATTTCTCTAGCTTATCTTTATCTGCACTAAGTTTTTTAAACTTTTCTTCAGCTATTTTTTTCTCTTTCTCTCCTACTACTTTATCAGGGTAACATTTTAATGAAGCTCTTCTAAAGCGCCGCTCAACTAACTTAAGTACATCATCAAACTCCTGGCTTATTACTTCTTCTGCTTTTATTCCCAGCCTTGAAAATAAGTTCTGTAAATCTTGATTACTGTAATATTGATTTCTGGTTAAACTTGCCACTATAGCCTCATTAAAAAATAGTGACTATACTACAAATTTAATACTCAAGCAAGAATTTAAACTATATCAAAAGCAATTCCGTGTTTACCAATATAAATCCTTAATTTCTTTCCTTTAATTAATCGACGATTCAGTATTTCTTCAGCCAAATGACTTTTTATCTCTTTTTCAATCAGCCTCTCTATTGGGCGTGCTCCCATTTCTTTGCTATAACCTGTTTGCGCAAGATAAGACTTTACTTCTTCTTCCACTGAGCAGCTTATACCCTTTTGCACAAGTTGTTTTTTTAATTCCTGAATAAATTTATCCACAATGTGCAAAATGACATCCGCATCCAAATCAGAAAAGGAAATGACTGCATCAAGACGATTACGAAATTCAGGGCTAAAAACCCGTTCCATTGCTTTTTCGCTGTCACTGATGTTAAAGTTTTTATACCCAAAGCCAATAGAACTTTTGTTACGTTCAAATGCCCCTGCATTGGTTGTCATAATTAAAATCGTATTGGAAAAATTAACCTTACGTCCGTAAGTGTCTGTAACACAACCATAATCCATGATTTGTAGTAATATATTATAAATATCACTATGAGCTTTCTCAATTTCATCAAGAAGTACTACGCTATATTGATTATTAGATACAGATTCTGTAAGCAATCCACCTTGGTCGTAACCCACATATCCAGGAGGGGAACCAATCATTCTAGATATTGTGTGAGGTTCCATATACTCAGACATATCAAACCGAATAAGGTTCATACCCATATTTTGTGCTAGTTGCTTCGCAAGCTCAGTCTTACCTACACCAGTTGGCCCTGCAAAAAGATACTTTGCCAAGGGTTTATTGTAACTTCTCAGACCAGATTTAGCAATTTTAATAGAATTAACGAGAAACTCTATCGCTTGCTCTTGACCAAAAATGGCCCTATTGAGATTTTCTTTCAAAGATTTTACTCTTTGCATATCATCAAACCCGCAAGGTACGTTTGTAATCCTAGCGATAGTACTCTTAATGTCTCTACTGTTTATAATTTTTCGCCTGCTTTTTTGTAACTTACAATATGCCCCTGCTTCATCTATAACATCAACTGCTTTATCAGGTAATATTCGCCCAGTAATATACTTGTGTGAAAGTTCAGCTGCAGATTTAATGGCATGTTTCGTGTAATATACTCCATGATACCTTTCATAGTAATGCTTTATACCATCTAGTATCTTTACTGTATCATTAATAGAAGACTCTTTTACATTAATTTTTTGAAACCTCCTTGCTAATGCTTTATCCTTTTCAAAGCTATTGCTATATTCTCTATATGTAGTTGCACCTATACAACGCAACGCACCTCTTGCAAGTGCAGGTTTGAGCAGATTGCCAGCATCAAGAAAGCTGCCACTTGTTGAACCTGCTCCAATAATAGTGTGTATTTCATCAATGAAAAGAATAGCGCCAGGTTTTGCCTCAATTACTTTTATTATAGATTTTATTCTCTCTTCGAAGTCACCTCTATAGCGTGTTCCTGCAAGAAGTGATCCTAAATCCAAAGCATAAATTATGCTGGATCTCAGTGCACTCGGAACACTACCTTCAATAATTTTCAATACCAAGCCTTCAACTATTGTTGTTTTACCAACACCTGGTTCTCCGACATATAAAGGGTTATTTTTTCTGCGTCTTAGCAAGATTTCTATAGTGCGATTTAATTCATAATCACGACCAATGACATAATCTATTTTTTTGCTTCTTGCATAATCATTTAAATTTCTACAATAATTTTGTAGAACTTCTTCATCTTTTAATAATTCACCTTTATTTGCTACAGTAGAGATATCGTTATTCTTATCAAGTTTTATCTTGCGATTAGTTACATATTCTTCTATATCACCTGAATATTTTATATTGGATATGTTATAAATCAAATTAGAATCCTTTGCATTCTGTTTGCATAATAGCTCTTCAATGTATAAATCTTGCTCAGACAGAATCTCTAATAGAATACTTGCTCCATTTATTTCTTTTCTTCCCAGACGATGAGCTCGTATCATGGCTTTATGTATTATGCGTTGAAATAGCACATCAGGCTCAACTTTATTGACAGTTAATTCGGAGTTGTCTTGTAAAAAACCTTTTGTATTATTACCACGATCATTCCTTAATATAATATTATCTATATTTATGATTTCACCAGCTCTGATGTTACATCTTGATAAAACATAATTTACATCCACATCTTTGGTTAATGCTAGCAACAAATGTTCCACTTTTGCATATTTAAGCTTACAATCAGAAGCAATCTGTAACGCTCTATTTAAACTTGCCTCTAAATTTTTAGAAATCATCTATTCTCTTTAAAAGTGTAAATTTATATATAATTAGTAGCACACAATTATTAAAAAAACTGAAATCTAGCAGCTCGTTGTAGCCAAATTGAATTAAGCTACAGATTATAGTCCACACAGCCTAACATTATACCGTTGTGATAATCTCAAAACGTTATAAGCAGCAGAATTAAGATTATCAAATTGTAGGTAAATCTAATTTGGGCTAGCTATATATTCTTTCTACCATCCTGCAATCACTTCACTTTGCAGCAAGCTTACTGGAGCTTTTAAAGAATAGAAGAATAGTTAAGTACATTAATACGCTTTTTCTAGTACTCTGCTTTTCTTCTTAAATACATTGATCTTTTTTCTACCGTATTTAGCCTTTAACGTACTTGGCCTTTTAAAGATCTTTTTGCTGTTACGTTTTTGAGATTGCATACTACAATCAAAATTTGGCTCTCCTTCTTTATCTGCTAGTGAAGGCAGTCTTCTCTTATCTTGAGGTGTAACAAAAGATAATGCAAATCCTTCAGCTCCCGCACGTGCAGTTCTACCTATACGATGAACATAATCAGCTTGCGATTGTGGTACATCATAATTGATAACATGTTGAATGTGCGGAATATCAAGGCCGCGAGAAGCAACATCTGTTGCAACCATGATTTGATTGCGGCCACGACGAAAAGAATCAATGACTCTTTCACGCTTGTGCTGCCTTAAATCACCATGAATTGCCAAAGCGCTATAGTCATCTTTGTGCAATTTGTCAGCTAGCTGATCCGCTCCTCGCTTTGTTTTGACAAAAATAATGATCGATCCTTTGCGCTGACATAATTGTGTAACAAGCTTGCCATATTTTTCTGATTCTGATGCATAAACAACTTCTTGTTTAATTTTTACAGAAGTTGTAGCCTGGCAATCGACAGAAACACGCTCTGGTTGATTAAGATATTTTTCAGTAAGTTTTACTATTTCTCCAGGAAGAGTTGCAGAAAACATAAGAGTTTGCCTTATTTTAGGCAAATGCTTCATAATTTCTTCAATCTGAATTCCAAAGCCCATATCAAACATACGATCCGTCTCATCAAGCACAAGAATACCAACATTCCGAGTAACTAAAGTTTTACGCTCAATATGGTCTATAATACGACCAGGAGTACCTATTATAATTTGTGGTTTTTTCTGAAGCTGATTTAGCTGCCTAAAAATAGGCTCGCCTCCGATCAACAAAGCAACTCTTAGTAAAGAACTTTGAGATAAGAGTTTTCTTATCTCACTTGTTACCTGATGAGCAAGCTCTCTGGTTGGCACGATGACTAAAGCTGAACCAATGCTTGGCTCATTCATCAATTTAGCAACCAGTGGAATAGCAAACGCTAAGGTTTTTCCAGTTCCCGTTTGAGCAGACCCAAGAATATCTTTGCCCTGAAGAGCTAGAGGAATCGCTTGCACCTGAATCGGGGTTGGAACACAAAGATTATTTTTACTTAGAGCTTGCCTAAGCAAAGTTGGAAGCCCCATTTCATGAAAATTACTCACAATACATTACCCTATTAAAAAGCTTCACGATAGACTAATCTTCCAATCTTAAATTTATTGCAGACTTTTTATCTTCTCCGTTCCTACCACGCTCTTCTTTAAGCTCATAACTTACTCTTTCCCCTTTCATTCCTCTCTTTTTATCCTCTCCTCGAAGTTCATCAGGTCTTATTCCTGAACGTTCTAATGTACTAACATGTACAAAAACGTCCTCACCTTTACCTTCTGGCTTGATGAAACCATAGCCTTTTTCAACATTAAACCATTTTATATTACCAAATTCCATATGGATAACTCCTAAACTACTAACTAACATTATTAATGTGATGAAAAACTTTGAAATTACGATTTAGAATGCTTTAAGCTTAGTTACTGCAACTAAACTTCTATACTCCATAGTCTATTCTTAACATTACATAGTAATAGTACACAATTATTGTACTTAATGCAACTAAAATTTTTAATCACTAAGTGAACCTGCTACTGTCATTTCGCTAACTTTAATCGTTGGTGAATTAAACTGCCCACAGAAAGTTAGGTCATTTGCAACAACTAAATTGCTAAACATATTTTTCAAATTGTCGGCAACAGTAATCTCGTGTATTGGATACGTTATTTTACCATTTTCTATAAAAAATCCGCATGCACCTTGACTATAATCGCCATTGATTAAATTAACACCAAAACCAAATAAATCAGTTACATATATTCCTTCTTTTACTTCCTCAATTAATTCCTTAAACGATCTATTACCATTTTTGAAATAGAAATTACTAGCTGAAGGAATAATTGCAGCATTACTTGCACGAGTTGCATTTGCGGTCGTTTCCAAGTTTAATTTCCTAGCCGAATATAGATCTAAAATCCAGTTTTGCAGTACTCCATTTTTTACAAATTCATTTCTTCTGCTCATTATTCCTTCCCCGTCAAACGGTCTTGATGTTATACCCCTTGGTAACAATGGGTCATCAATAATGCTAATCTCAGTATTAAAAATTTGATTATTTAAACTATTTCTCAAAAAAGAGCTATTATTTACAATATTGCTACCATTTATGGCAGAAGCAAAGCTCTTTACTAGCTCTTTTGCTGCTCTTTTTTCAAAAACAACCGGAAATTTGCCTGTCCTGATTGTACATGAACCCAATTGATCTATTGCTCTTTTTGCTGCTTCTTTCCCTATTGACTCCGGTGTTTTTAAATCACTGAAGTTGCATGCTACATCGTAATCGTAGCCTATTTTCATTTCACTCTTTTCTCCAGCAACAACAGAAACCTGATTAACAAAAGTTGACTTACTAAATGAACCAACAAAACCAGAAACGGTTGATAATAATGTATTTACTGAAGTATGTGAAGATGAAGCTCCTTCGGAATTAATAATATTTTTATGTGCAAGAGCTGAATTTTCTGTAGCTTCAGTAATTTCTTTTAATTTATCAATTGTTACAACATTATTATCTGAGATATTTAAATCTGCAGAAGAGATATAATTACTGCCATCTACAGCAAAACTAATATAAGGATCTTCCTGGGCATTCTTTGCCATTTCCACCACTTGGCTCACTGCACTACTAAGATTATTCAAATCGTTTGTGGAAATATACGCAGCTTTGTTCTTACCTGCTATAGCTCTAATTCCGACAGTACAGTTTCTAGATTGTGATATTTGTTCAATTTTTGATAGACGCTGAGAAACCGAGGTCTTATTAGTTTCATATATTGTAACTTCTGCGTCTTGATTCTGCTTTTTTATTAGTTTAGTGATATCTGCTGCAATATTTAATATATTCATTTTTCATTCCTTGAGTTTCTATAAAGATTCTGCACCACCTATAACTTCAATCAAATCAGTTGTAATTGCTGCTTGACGAGAACGATTATAAAGTAATGCTAGTTTATTTAGCATTTCTTTTGTATTTCTGTTTGCTGATTCCATAGCAACCATCCTAGCACTATTTTCACTTGCTGCACTTTCAAGTAAAGCAGAATAAAGAGCAGCTGTAACATAATCTTGAGTCAAAGATTTTAAAATAAACTCAATATTTTGTGGTTCATACTCATAGCTGTAATCTGTTAGAGGACTAACTACAGAATTATCAATTAATAATGAGTCTTTACTCCATGGTTTTATTGTTTCTAATATTGGCTTTTGCATGAAGGTATTATAGAATTTACTGTAAAAAACCTTAACTTTATTGTATTTACTTAGATCTATATCACTAACCAAGGCTTCCACACGCTTTAGTGTGATTCCCTTACTATTTTCAACCTTCAAGATATTTTTAGAATTAAATCTATTTTTGCCTGTCTCAAAAGCTTTCTTACCAAAAAAAACAATGTCTACTTTCTTATCATTTGCAATTAATTTGTTTATATGCTCCTGACTGAATTTAACAACAGAGGAGTTAAAGCTGCCACATAAACCACGATCAGATGCAATAATAAATACTAGGAAAGAATCTTCATTATTGATATTTAGAATTCTTGCTAGTAACTCTTGATCCGCTGATAGCACTAGTGAAGAAATAATGCTATGCAGCTTAGATATATGCAATTTTGAATTTGATAATTTCTTTTGGCTTTGTAATAATTTTGCTGCAGAAACCATTTGCATTATTTTCGTGGTTTTCTGCACAGACTTAATATTTTTAATTCTTAAGGATAATTCCTTTAAGCTCTTCATTTTGTATATAATTCTAATTTATTAAAATATATAACTGGTAATGTCTAAAAACAAGTTTTTTTGACATTGGAGTCAAACCTAACTAAGAAACTCACAGATTTACTGTTTTGAGATAGAGATTATATTAAAGCAATCTCGATGTAAAAGTATCAAACCTTATGGAGTCTTATAATATAAGGTAAATACAATTAAGACTATTGCAACTTGAGCACTTATAATCCCATTGCTTTAGCTCTTTATTACAATCAGCACATTTCCAACCTGGATCAGGCACAGCTTCTGAGTCCATCCTGTTTAACCAATAAATTGCTTGATCATACTCTTGCAACATAATCTTGAGCTGTACCATAACAAGGTAGATTGATATGTAATTAGCTTTTTTCATAGCAATATCTAAATGCTGACTTGCAAGATCATATTTCCCTAAGCTAATTGAAGACAAAGCAAGCAAGCAATAACTAAAATAATAATCAGGGCGTAAGTTATATAGTCTTTCAGCGCCTTTATTATTTAACTTGATATACATTCTAGCTGATTGAGGAGTAGGATTTACTCTATACTCTTCCTCTAATACTGTGGAAGCTTTTCTGATTTTTTCAAGCTTGATATATAATTCTGCCTTTAAATAATTGATGGGCTGAAAAGTTGCATAATAACTTTGTGCTTTAGCTAAATAATCTATAGCTTTGTAAAAACTTCCTTTACTTTCGTATTGCTTTGCTAAAGCGCAATAAAAAACCGCTAACATCTTTTTACGATCAAAGGGAAGAAAAATATTGAATTTGATAGCTTCCTTTAACTTTGAAATTGCATTTATCCAATCTTCTTGCAATATACAATGCTCTATTTGAAAGGGAATAGACAAAATTTTATCATTAATTGAACTAGAGCAATATTCTATAAATTTTTGAAAGACTAACCTTTCTTGCTTTAGGTGAATAATCAGTTTATTGATCAGAAGTAGAGCTAAGTTGCGATTTTTACTTGCAATACTCGTTAAATTATGGCTGAAAAAGCTGTAATTTCCCGTTTTACCTGAATTAAAGAGCTTTACTAAAGATAATTTATCACTTTCTTCATTTAGATTTTTAATTAGCTTATTGGTGTTCTCTATATTACCTAAGTCTAAGCTAAAGAAAGCTTCAAAGAGAAGCAATTCTTCCCTACTTCTTCTTCTATTTTTTATGTTAGCAAATGTTGATGAAATAGAAGAACAAAAACGTGCAACTGCAATCAATAAAAATAATAAGACTACGCAAGAAAGAATAACGAAATATAGATCAACACTTATAGTGTAATTGCCTAATTCCAGTTTTATTACTTCACCACTTACCTTGATCCATATACCAAATAAAAACGAAAAAGCAAAAATTATAAAATAAATCATGAGATGTATTGTAATAAGTGATGATATATTATTGAAGTATTCTTGAAAGCTACAATAAAATCATTCAATTTATTAAGCCATGGCTTGAATTCTGGGTATGTTAAGTCACTTATTGCGGTGGCTATGCTCTGCCAATCATTATCGCTTATTAATTCTTCAATTTCCGCAAGCTTTAACCTGAGTGGATCACTACGATCATCTATCTTTATCCAATTTGAAATGATTTTTTTAAACAAGTTACTTTTATTGTAGTTAATAACAGTCATGTTCTTCTCAAAAGACAATTTCAACCCGCGTAAAGTATCTAACTCTTTCAAATTTTCCAATTCATTTACTGCATTTTCTATCTCTGGATCGTCAAGCTCTGATATCAAAGGCTTTATTGAATTTATATGATTATCAAACTTGGCTTCTCGCAATAACGAATTCTTCATCTTAATCACAAGTAGCAGCAACTTTGCGAGGTTCTTATGCCTTAAACTACCATCACCTTGCTCACATTGAGTGTACAGATTTCTCTTTAAGTCAAATATCCTTTTCTCTACCCTAGATTGATTCACTTCAAGCAATACTCTAAGTTCATCCATCTTTTCCGTTAAACCATTTATACTATTTTCACTTTCTTGCTGATTTATTTTGAAAAATATTATGTTATTTATTGCAATATGGCTAACAAATAACAATATAATTAAGAACCAACCTATGCATTTTTTTCGAGTATCATTCATAACGTAATATCTCCGCTGGGTCTTGTGCAGCTGCCTGCAATACAGGAGGAATTGTTGCTAAAAATGACAAGAACAATGCAAGTGCAGAAATGTTCACTACATCTTGAGAAACTAATATCACTGGCAAACTTGAAAAAAAGTATATCATAGGATCAAATAGCTTGATGTTGGTAATGTTTTCTAAAAACACTCTAATATTTTCAATGTTGAGAGAAAAAATAACTCCTATAACAGAGCCAAGACAAGTTCCTGTAAAACCAATTAATAGCCCACAAGCACAAAATATGCGCATAATGCTTCCACTTGTTGCACCAAACGTACGCATAATTGCAATTACGGATTTCTTTTCTTGCACTATCATCATCAAACTTGAAACAATATTGAATGCTGCCACAACTATAATCAAAGTAAGAATTAAAAACATCACATTTCTTTCAGTTTTTAAAGCATTAACATAATGGCTTTGCTGAGATTGCCAACTTTCAGCTTTCATTCCTGTTTCTTCTACTATAGCATTTGCTAGCTTATTAGCCGCAGCAATATCGTCTATGAACACTTCTATATTTCTCACACTATCTTTATAATTAAAAAAAGCCTGAGCTGATTTCATGGGCATATACATCAAGGTATTGTCGTACTCAAACATACCCATATCAAATATTGCTACAACTTTATATTCTTTCATTTTTGGTATTTCACCAGACAGTGCGTCAAATCCTTCAGGTGATATAAGCATAATGTTATCACCATAATCAATATTCAAAGCTTCTGCTAATCTTGCCCCTATTATGATACCTTCATCGAATTTTTCCACGTTACCCATAATTACATTATTCTTAACGGTAGTATTATTAAGTAAGTCTTTAGTTGACACACCACGGACTACGCTACCCACAATTCCACCATTTGATGCAACGATCACTTGATCATTGGTCATAGAAGTAGCTTTTAATACACCTGGGATTTTCTCAATAGATTTTAACACTGCGTGGTAATCTGAACTTATGCTTCTATCAAAGTAAACATTAATATGGCCATTAATGCCAAGTACAGAGTCGAGCAGCTTTGCTCTGAACCCATTCATTACAGACATTACTACTATTAGCGTTGCAACTCCAAGAGCAATACCAATAATAGAAAACAAGGCCATTATAGAGCAAAATCTAGAATTCTTTGCTCGCAAATAACGAATAGCCATAGTAAATTCAAAGGCAATAGACATTATACTAAGATTTAAATATCATACTTTTTATGCTTCATATAACTGTAATTTTTCCTTTACCTCAAATTAGGTTGTCTAAATTTAGCAAGCTTATAGAATATATTCAATATTCTATATTAAGACCTTCCATATATATCGTCCAATCTTACTATATCATTATCAGATAAAAACTTTCCTACCTGAAACTCAACTATCTCAAGAGGAAATCTTGTACTTTTATTCTCAATTTTGTGAAACACCTTCCTTGGAATCTCTATTACATGATTTTTCGTTATAGCATATGTTTTGTCATCTAAACTCACGCATCCAACCCCTGATAGTATTATATGGTACTCATCTCTATAGTGGTGAAATTGCTTAGAAGTGCAGCTCAGTGGATTTATAAAAAGGTATTTTATAAGAAAATCCTTACCCATTAAAATCACACTATAAAATCCCCATGGCTTAATCTCTTTCCTTGTTGGCTTTGCTTCTTTAACTTTATTAATGAACAACATTAGGCTCTTATTTTGCCGTTTATAAACTCTACCTAATAAAATCTTTTCATCATTTTCTGTCATCAAAACTGGCTCTCTTCCTTTTGTTACATGCTGAAATGAAACTAAATTCTCACTAAATCTCTTACTCAGTTCTAAAACTGAACTCCAAGTACCAATATCCATCCAATCAAAATTAGCTTCTACCATTGCAATATTTTCTGCTTTTTCTATCACTAGGTGATCAATAGATGTATCACCCATTCCTGCACAATTTTGCTGTTCTAAATACAGAAATCTCTCTCGTGGTACAAAATGCTTCATACTTTCACAACATAAATTATAGAGAGTCGGAGCAATTTTTTTTATCTCATCTATATAGCGTTTTGCTCTAAACACAAATATTCCAGAGTTCCAATAATGATCGTTACTTACCTTACGCTCGGGTTTTTCTGTAAAATCTTTTACTATATGACATTTTTCTTTCTGACCATATACTGCATTTATATAGCCGTATTCAGAATTGAATTCATGAGGCTTTACCCCAAAAGTGACTATAGAGTCAGTTTCAGAGGCTAGCTTAGACGCTTTCTCAATAGAAACATAAAAACTATTCAAATCACCTATAAAATGGTCTGAAGGCAGAACTAAGATTGTCTCGTTCCTATCGCAGAGAAGCACAGCAATTAGTATTGCTGCCGCTGTCCCAATTTTAACTGGTTCAAAAACTACTTTACATTCCTGTAATGCATGTAATTCCTGCATCAATAATGACTCATATTGTATATTTGTGGTAATGATGGGTGGCATATAATCGCCTTTTAGCCTCAACAAAGTGTTGTGAAACATAGTATTCTGACTAAATATTTTCTGAAATTGCTTTGGCTTAGATAGAGGCCAAAGTCTGCTGCCACTACCACCACACAGTATTACAGGGCGCATTTAATTAAGATATTAACTATTTGATTAATATCTTATACTAACGGCAAAATGCATGCAAGTTTTTATTGTGAGATGATTAAAGTAAAAAGTAATTTAAAGTGATGGTTGACTACGAGCGTGATGGAGTCCCTACATTTCGTGATGAGTCTTGTCTTCTTTCTATCTCTCTATCAATATGAGGAGTGTTGCTTTTTTGATTAACGGCTGCAGCTATTTTTTCATCAGTTTTGTTTTGCAACTTTTCCTTTAAGCTTTCTCCAACACCTAGTTCTCTAGATTTATCTATACTTTCACTATTTTTGCTCAACCCCTTCTCTAAGTTTTTTTCAATATCTGATTTTCTAGCGTTAAGCTCTTTCCATGTACCCGCTATGCTAAGTGGCTTATGATCCTTCTGCTTCGGCTTTGGCCTTTCCCCATTTGTAACAACATTAAAGTCGCTTTTTACTTCTTTCCAACATTCTTTCAATTGATGTTTCCACATAGTAAGATAAGCATCACCATACTTTTTCTCATTTGCTACAAATAATAAAATTGGAACCTTAAGTATTGTAGCTCCCATATTTACTAAATTTTTTACTGCCACTGCAGGAGTGAAAAAAAGATAACCAAAAGATTTTGCAATTGGATTTTGTCTGCCTATCAAATTCTCCCCTAATTTCATAGGAATAAAAGTTAACAGTTTAGCGCAAATCTTAGCTAAACCCGCAGCAGAAACAATAGGAACAGATATAAGACTCTTATCCAGTTCTAGATTACCACTCTGGTCTCTAATTTCAGAAAAATGGGTGCTTAGTTTTTTATAATTACTAGTGTATAATAGCTTACCGTTTCTCCCTTTCTCATCTCTATACTCTTCATTAACCTTTCCTGTTTTATCATTGATAGAGCAGCCTTTTTTAGCAAGAAAAGAGGAATTAGTTAGCTCAAACTTATCATCTTTTTCCCGAGCTTCAAAAATTGGAATATGTTTTTCAAGATCAATTTTTGAAAACCCAAATGGTTTATAGTAGCTATCATAATGCTTAACATCCTTGTTTTTTTCCCGATTAACTAAAAAGTCAATGGTAAAATAGGACCTATCATCCGTTTTCTCGACAAGAGCTAATTCAAAAGTTTTCTTGTCATACAAAAGTTTATATATAGTCTCACCATCACTATTCTTACTTTCTATAACTTTCCAAGATTCTACAATCTGATCGTAATTCTTTGGATATTTGCATTTTCTTCCATCTGTATAGGTCATTACCTTTCTAAGATCCTTGACATAAATTTGAGATTCAGATGAAGCAAATAAACCTTTTGCTTTAAGTGTAAAATCTGTTACTGCTTTTTTTAACACTCCGAACATGTTGTCAAACCAAAATCGCTATAGTTCAATAATAAAACTAGTACACTAATAATATATTAACATAAAACTGGCAACTTTACAAGAAAATATGCCTATAAAAGAAAAAAGTCGTAAAAGCAAGGACTATATAAGTAATGCTTGATAAGTATTTCATGCATGTAATTGTAAAAATCCTTAGAGGTACGCTGTCTATATAATCTTCACACACTACCTGCATTCCAAGAACTGCATGCCAAAAAATGCAAAACACCAGTATAACAAAAAACAAAAGCTCTAGTGGATGATTAATAGCCTGAAATAATTTTTCATTAAAAGATAAAGGGCTATCAACATAAAATGTGCAAGAAAATGAGTAAATAAACCAAGGAAATAAAAATAACAAAATCACCGCAGAAACACGCTGGATCCACCAATGATGTACTGAATTTACAGATTGACTCATATAAATATAAATAAAAAAGCCATAGTAGAAAGAAATAGCATTATTGTTAGTAATATAGCACTTTTTAAAACACTAGCAATTTCTAAATTAAGCCCAGCATCCCACAATAAATGACGAATACCATTAAGAAAATGATACATAAAGCTTACAAAGCATAAGATATAAGCTAATTTAGCAACAGGAGTGAACAATAATGCATTTAAGCACCTTACTATAATTAACTTAGGGGAGTAAACATATAATATAAAATACCAAGAAAGTATGATTAATAAAAGAAATAGCAAGATACCAGTCAATCTATGCATAATAGAAAAAAAACTAGTAACTTGTACTTTATATATTTGTAAATGTGGGGAAAGAGGCCTGTTACTCATAAAATTTCGTTATCGAGAAATTAAAAAATAAAGTAGAAGTAAAGACAGCAGTATAGTACATAATGACACTATTATTTGAAATGGTGAATTACGTACAAAGCCTAAGGAGGTAATCCAGCTGCAGATTCCCCTACTGCTACCTTGTTACGACTTCACCCCAGTCACTGATCCCACTTTAAATAACTCCTTCCTTGCGGTTAGGCCATTAGCTTCGAGTGAAACCAATTCCCATGGCGTGACGGGCAGTGTGTACAAGACCCGAGAACGTATTCACCGTGGCATGCTGATCCACGATTACTAGCGATTCCAACTTCATGTACTCGAGTTGCAGAGTACAATCCGAACTGAGATGTCTTTTAGGGATTAGCTTAGGCTTGCGCACCTTGCAGCCCATTGTAGACACCATTGTAGCACGTGTGTAGCCCACTCCATAAAGGCCATGATGACTTGACATCATCCCCACCTTCCTCCAGCTTATCACTGGCAGTTTCCTTAAAGTACTCAGCATTACCTGATAGCAACTAAGGATGAGGGTTGCGCTCGTTGCGGGACTTAACCCAACATCTCACGACACGAGCTGACGACAGCCATGCAACACTTGTGTAAAATCCGGCCGAACCGACCCTATCCCTTCGAATAGGTATGATTTCCATGTCAAGAAGTGGTAAGGTTTTTCGCGTTGCATCGAATTAAACCACATGCTCCACCGCTTGTGCGGGTCCCCGTCAATTCCTTTGAGTTTTAATCTTGCGACCGTAGTCCCCAGGCGGAATGTTTAACGCGTTAGCTGTAATACAGAAAGTAAACTTCCCATATTTAACATTCATCGTTTACAGCGTGGACTACCAGGGTATCTAATCCTGTTTGCTCCCCACGCCTTCGCGCTTCAGCGTCAGATTTGAACCAGATAGACGCCTTCGCCACTGGTGTTCCTCCTAATATTTACGAATTTTACCTCTACATCAGGAATTCCTCTATCCTCTTTCAATCTCTAGATTAATAGTTTTAAAAGCAATTCCAAGGTTAAGCCTCGGGATTTCACTTTTAACTTATTAACCAGCCTACGCGCCCTTTACGCCCAATAATTCCGAATAACGCTAGCCCTCTCCGTATTACCGCGGCTGCTGGCACGGAGTTAGCCAGGACTTCTTCTGTGAGTACCGTCATTATCTTCCTCACTAAAAGAGCTTTACAACCCAAAGGCCTTCTTCACTCATGCGGCATGGCTGGATCAGGCTTTCGCCCATTGTCCAATATTCCCCACTGCTGCCTCCCGTAGGAGTCTGGACCGTATCTCAGTTCCAGTGTGGCTGATCATCCTCTCAGATCAGCTATAGATCATTGCCTTGGTAGGCTATTACTCCACCAACTAGCTAATCTAATATAGGCTCATCTAATAGCAATAAATTTTTCCCCCGTAGGGCGTATACGGTATTAGTTGCCGTTTCCAACAATTATTCCGTACTACTAGGTAGATTCCTATACATTACTCACCCGTCTGCCACTAAGTTATACCATAGCAAGCTACAGTATAACTCCGTTCGACTTGCATGTGTTAGGCCTGCCGCCAGCGTTCATTCTGAGCCAGGATCAAACTCTCAAATTTAGACTTCAACCTATAAAAGGTTGAGGGTACATCGGATAAATCCGACAAAAAATAATTTAGCTTAATACTGCTGTCTTTATTTCTACTTTAGAAATATTTTAATCTCCAACTATTCAAACAACTCTAAGAATATTATTATGTGATATAATCACTATGTCAATATGTTTTTGCAAATCAAAAGCATTAATGTATAAATATATAACTATTTGGAATATTACCATGAAAAAATACATCTTTCTGCTTGCACTCGCGCCAATGTTAGTTGGCATCACATTATACTTATTGCGCAACATTGATAACACAAAACAATCTATAACTGCAGGTGACAAGTTTTACGAAATATTATTCTTAAAAAAAGATAATAAGTCACTGCTAGAAGAAATAGATTCAAATTGGGAGTATTTAGCAAATTTTGAACGCGCATTCAATCATATCTCAGATTCAATGCCAATAGACACAGCATCTATTATTTATAATGATTTGGCAGACGATAAAGATGCTCCTGATGTTTTGCGTGAGTTAGCACAATACTTAGAAGTAATGAGCTTACTTCACTCCAGCGGTGAAAAAACAAATAGAGATAAAATTAGTAATTTAGAATCAAATGCAGTGTACCCTTATTCAAGCCAAGAAGCTATCGCTATAGTAAAGATACACAGTAACGACATTAAAGGTGCAATTGAAATATTGCATTCATTATTAAATGATAGAGAATGTCCGACTCTAATCAAGGCCAATGCACAAGAATTACTTCGGATATACGAAAACTAAAAAACTTGCTTGCATAACAATTTGGCAGCGCATCTGATGAAATAAAGAACTTTACTTGACAAACCTCCCTATTTTATTATGGCACTAAAAGTATTTATGACTCAAAATTTGTTTTTGACCTGCAGAATCAATCACAAAATCCAGTAAAAACTTAGGTGTTTATTGGTAGATTACGTAAAATTATAGCGGTTTTTTAATTTTTTCTATACTCAGCCAAGTCACGCTTGTTAGAACATCATTACAGCACCACTTACAGTAATATAGAGTCAAAACTTTACTACTCAGAGGTTCTTTTACCTTTTTTATTTAGTAAGACTTCTCTATATTTATAGTTAATATATCAAAGAATAAACTTCACTCGCAGAATGTCATTCTAGCACTAAAATGACAAAAAGAGGATAAAATCGCAATAGCTATGTATCAAGCACCGTTGTATTTTCTCTATATTTTAGATTACTTTGTTTACCCCCCTCCCTTTACCATTCAGCTACGCAGATAGTTACTACAAACCGTAAAGATGTTTAAAAGAAATCTAATTTTTTATCAACTCATACATTTCATTACCAACTTCACAATAAGGTTCTGCAGTTGGATAAAAATAATCAAAAAAGAAATAATCCTTTAGTATTTCTGTGCTGCATCCAGAATTATAGTAAGTATCAAGCCTTCCTTTAAATATCAACAAGAGTATCTTTATACTTTTTCCAAATCACCCTCCCCCAAACTGGTCTACGATGTTTGATAGGTATGCATCTCGATCATTTAACCCTTTGCTCTTATATTTACCAAGCATACTTTTCATTTTAGAATTAAGATCGAATGCTTTTATTTCAAGATCTGCACCTTTCTTCATATAATCTAAATCATTAGCTAATTTTGTATTGAAACTCTGTGTAAGCTTTGCAGCCAGCTCTCTTGCTTTTCGTCTTTATTAAATCTAGTATCAAACCAACCTCAGTCACATTTGCAACAATCACATGCTTTACACCATATTCATTTAGAACCAAATGCATTACATATTTCACTAACCCCTTTATTTCAATACTTTTTCTGCTTTAACATTGTTATAAGCAGTGGCACCCATAATATTATTTCCTCGATTATAATGAAAAATAAAATCTCCTTTACCTACGTCTGGATGATGTTTAATTACTGCGTTTAGCTGATTAACTAAACGAAATTTATTGAGGAAATAAGAAAAAATAGGGTTAAGAATTTCAGATGCTGTTGCATATAAAATCGCATAGTTATGACCTTACTGTTCATAGTATCGATCAAAAAATGAGCATCTCCATGATGACTTAAATTCTTCTAAACCTAAATACCTTGCTACATATTCAACAACAGTAAGGCCATTGCTAAAAATCCTCCTTAATAAAAAGGGGCATTAAGTTTCACGTTTCTTACAAAGGATAAGTTATTAAAATTTCAATAATTACACCATTATCAGATAAACTATCACCCAGAACACAAAAATTTTTACACTTTGAATTAGAGTTATTCTTTTCATTTGCCATAACATTCAATATCTAATCATACTGCTCTATGAAGCCTATAAAAAAAGAAAAATAGGGTAAAATTATAGAACTTTGGCTGAATTTTACCTATTTTTTGAGCAGCCCTTCTGCCTTAAAAGAAACCTCTAAGTTTTTTAGCACGGCTTGGATGTTTCAACTTACGTAGTGCTTTTGCCTCTATTTGCCTAATTCTTTCACGTGTAACATTAAAAATTTTTCCTACTTCTTCTAAGGTATGCTCCTTTCCATCTTTACCAAGGCCAAAGCGCATCCTTAGAATTCTTTCTTCTTTTGGTGTTAAAGTTGCAAGAACATTGGTCGTAATGCCACGCAAGTCGGCAAGTATTGCAGCATCCTCTGGTTTAGAAACTCGCTTATCTTCTATACAATCACCGAAGGTACTACTATCATCCTTTCCTGTTGGAGCTTCAAGACTTACTGGATCTCTTGCTATTTTCATAACTTTACGTATTCTTTCTATCGGCATTGCCAATTCTATACTTAATTCCTCTAATGTTGGCTCTCTACCCATTCCATGAGTCATCTTTCTTAATGCTTTATTGATTTTACTGATAATTTCCACCATATGAACTGGTATTCTAACTACTTTAGACTGTTCAGGTATTGCCCTAGTTATTGATTGTTTTACCCACCAAGTACCATAAGTCGAAAATTTATATCCACGTTTGTAATCAAACTTATCTACAGCCTTCATAAGACCAATATTGCCTTCTTGTATCAAGTCAAGTAGATCAAGTCCTCTTTTTGAATACTTTTTAGCAATTGAAACCACTAGCCTTAAATTAGCCTTTATCATCTCTTGCTTTGCTTCAGAGACTTCTCGTTCGTGTTTTTGTATTCTCTTGATTAGCTCCTTAAACTCTTGTACTTTATCTCCTTGTACATAACTCTTAATATTTCTTAAGGCACTAGCTATATATTCATAGTTATCGTTTATAAACCTTAAGAATTTATTTTTTAATTCACCTGTAAAAAGGGACTGCTTTTCATTCTTCTTTAAAAGACTGATTTCGCTCAATTCGTGCTCTAAAAGCACAGCACAATAAATATTATAGAAACTTTCTCTATCAATATCGTACTTTCTAGCCTCAGTAATAAGATTAGCTTCTTCAAACGTGATTAGTCTATTTATTTCGTAAAGTTTTTGTGTAATTCTGGCAATAGCAGCATCACTAAACTGAATTTGTAATGCTACAGACCATATTTGATTATATAAATTTTCTAGCTCATTAGAGAAATCTTTAGAATTTTTTTTCAATACCAATGCTTCATTTGTTAAAGTAATGATCTCATCCAATGCTGTGATAACCTTTGGCAATAAATCACTTTCCATTTCAAGAACAGAAATGTTTAAATTCGCTGAACTTATATCTTCACTCTCATTTCCCTTTTCATCGTTGCCTTTTTCCTCATCATCAACATAATCTTTAACATCTTCAGCTTCACTTTCTTCTTTGGCTACCATATTGAAATCAGAGTTATAAATTGCATCTAGATTTATCATTTCTCTCAGCAAAAAAGTTCCCCCACTTAAATCATCACGCCATGTTTTGATCATGTTGAATGCCACTGATGTTTCAATTATTGCACGTAACATGTTATGCTTTTCAGATTCAATTTTTTTTGCTATCTTAATTTCATCTGCTCGTGACAAAAGCTTTACAGAGCTCATATCTTGTAAATAAATCCTTACTGGATCATCATTTTGCACTAAAGTTGTAGTAGTATTCAACGATGTCTCATCATCAAGCTTATTACCATCATCATTAGAAGGAGCTTCTTCCTCATCTTCACTACTTTCGAGTATGTTAATTCCAGAGTCTTGCAATAAAGCTATAGTATCATCTATAAAATCAGGTGGAAAACTTTCATCTGACAACTTATCATTTATATCATCAAAAGTGATAAAACCGCCCTTTCTTATACTTTTGGTTACAAGATCTTTGATGATCTTTTTCCTATCTTCCGTACCATTAATAGTTGACATCATTACCTTTACAGTTTATAATTTTATTTCTTATTTATCAAATAAACTTACAATTAGCAAGCTTATAGTTTTATTCTTAATTTATAGTTACTTGCTACTTCATATAGTTTAAGATACTGTCAATTTATTCACACTCTTCTTAATTAACTAATCTCTCCATTCTTACTACTATGGACAATCCAACTGAAAATGTTGCAATTCCAACCACTATAGCAGTAAGCATTAAGACGTGAGGTATAGGATTGGTATATAAGTGAAAATTTGAAGTCAATATAGGAGGTAAAGAACTTTTTACATACCCTAAAGATATGTAAAACAACAAAACAGATGCTTGTAAGACACTTAATCCCATCATTTTTTTGATTAAGTTTTTATCATTTACAATGATATAGAAACCTAGCACCATCAATATAGTAATGCCTACATAATTATATAGAGTCATTGTTTTTTCTTGCGAGCAAAATTTATATATATGATTAACATGGAAGAAGAGACGGTAAGCAATACACCCAGCTCCACTAAGAAAATACCCAATTTTTGACCTGTTCTACCATCAGCTGACAATATACTATAGGATAAAAAATTTTGGCCAAATAAAACTGTTATAATACCAGCTCCTCCATAGGTTAAAATACCTAGTACGTTAGTAAATTTGATAATAGAGTAAGGTATTGCTTTTAAAGTTGTAGGTACATCAAATAACATAGAATATAATATTATCCCAGAAGCAATAATTATTCCCGCCTGAAAACCTCCACCTGGAGTATAGTCACCATGAAACTGTATGTATAAACCAAACAAAATGATAAAAGGTATCATCAAAAATGTTACTGCACTTAATACCGGATCTTTAATCACTTTCTTTCTCTTCTAATATTAACATTATACAAAGTGCAGCAGTAAAAACTACTATAGTTTCTCCAAATGTGTCATAGCCACGAAAGCTTGCTAAAACAGCTGTCACTATATTAGGAATACCAATAGCTTTTTCAGTATTTTCTACATAATAAGGAGCAACGTGCAAGTGAACTGGAGCATTATGACTGCCAAAATCTGGTAATTGAATCATAAAGTATGATAAACATGCAGTCAAAAATAACATAAAAAAAAGTGTTGTGGGGCTATGAGATAAATTTGCTTTGTAATTCTTTACCAAAGAGAGTGCTGCAAACGTAAAGACTGTGCTCAATCCTGCACCAACAGAAGCTTCAGTAATTGCAACATCTGGCGCATTCATAATCAAGTACATAAGTGCAATAAGTGCACTAAATACACACATTAGAACAGCACTTACAACCAAATGTTTCGAAAGAACTATAAAAACTGTAACCGTGAGTAACAGCAAAAGTAATATTAGATTCAGTATTTCTAGCATCTTAACCTTCTTTAATAGTCTTTACTTTTATAATAAGTACGCGCTAAAATATAACTGTTAGTTGAATTGGCTATCCATATTATAAAAATCAATAATATAACTTTAATAGTATTGATTGAAAATTCATTTTGCCAAGCAAAACCAATCAACAACAACATTGCGCCACTAGAATCTGCAATACCTGCAGCATGTAGTCTAGTATAGAAATCAGGAAATACTACTACTCCTACGCTTGAAATGACTATTAAACAAACACCTAAAAATATGAGAATGGATGCTACCATAAATTATCAAAACAACATTAATCTCATTAGCGCTATAGTTGATATAAAGCTGATGCTAGCATATAGTAATGCTATATCAATTAAAAAAAAATCATTCAGAATAATCGATATTGCTGTTATGAGTAAAACTACTTGTGTTGATAAACTATTGAATGCTAAAATCTTATTGTACACATCACTTGACCTAAATACTATACAACATAACATTACACTCATACAGAACAAAAGCGCATAGATAGCAATACTAATCATTTATAAGCTATTATAACCTCTGCAGATTTCTAAATCGGTACTTCTTCACCACTATCTTGATCATCTATTTCATCATCGTGGCTTTCTTGACTTACATCCAGACTTGTGTTAAGTTGATGATCAGAAAAATTTAACAAATTTGCTAGCTTACTTGGACTATTAATATAAGTATTATCTGTGTTTCCTTTCATGTGCTCCTTGCACCTTTTCACCAAAAGGTTAAACAATTCATGAGTATTCACCTTCTTTTCTGCTATTTCATATAAAGAAACTATCGTATCCTTATGATCTTTAAACTTAACCATTTCAACGGGATCGCTTGCCCCTGTACTCAAATCATGCGTTCTTTGACTTGCTAGCAGAACCAATTTAAAACGGTTGTGTACCTGTTCTACACACTTTTCTACAATAGACTCAATCATAAAATACTACCTTGATAAACTTTATACTATATCACAAAAAATAAGATGTCAACTTCGGATCTATTGAGATCCAATTCTACATTCTACTTTTTCTTCTTTAGCTTTTACTGATTGATTTTCTGTTATTGTAATTGTTATTTCATGATCAAGCTTTTTCAAAAAACCTAACAGTCTCTCTAAAGAAAAACCACTTGTCTTACCACTTTTAATTTGTGACACCTTTGGTTGATCAATACCAAGTTTCTCAGCCGCACAAGCTTGAGTCCAAGTATTTTTTCCTATAATTTTACTTATTATGCTCAGCAATTTTTTTTTTATTGCTTCACTATCCAGATTGTTTAATGATATTGTTTCCATAATTTTTACTCTCACATACCAACTAGCTTTATTAAATATTATATTATAATATTAATATTATATAATTTGTCAATAACTATAATGATATACTGATACTCAAAATTTTAAATTGACTATAATTTTTATCAAAATACTAGTAATTTCAAACTATTATTTTGTAAAAAACTTACTATTAAAGAGAATAAGTTGAAATTGCAAAGTTTAAAATACAGAAATAATCATTTTACAAACTCGTTTTAGAGACTGTACATGATCTCAAGAAAGGAATAAAGCAGGAGATAGAGTATGTAAATTATGAAAACAGAGCAAGATGAGTAGGAGAAAAACTGAGTAGAGTTCTGTAGAAAGAAACAAAATCAAGAAGATTTAGGATATATTTTACATAGTGTTACAGGTCCTAAAAAGTGGCTTCAGTGAATCAACAATGTTTTCAAAATGGCAAGATTATTTTAATAAATGAAGTAAAAAACATAGCGGAAGTAAAGAAAGTGTTTTGAAACATATATAAAAAAGTAATTGCAAAGAAACAAATAAAAGGATGTAACTGTAGAAATCTTTGCCGTATTGTCAAAAGGTAAGTCTCTAATACTCTTATAGAAAAGTGTAGACAATTGTGATAAGCAAAATTCAATACTAGCTTACAAATCGTCTTCTTGCTTCCACCGCTTTGCTTCTAAAAAGATTATGAATAGACCCTTATATCCGAAATTTATACCTCTATATTTTAATATAGGGATTCATTTCAATTTTTAAAGTTTCTATTTAATAAGAATGCTATATCATATTCGTAATTTAATTTAAATATCTGTTGCTTCTGAAATACTATTTGGTTAGTAAATAAAATCATGTCTAATACAGAAAAAATGAAAAAGGATGTTGCTGTAATTATGGGAAGCGAGTCGGATTATGGCACTATGGTGCATGCTATTAACCTATTAAAAGAATTGGAAATTTCACATGATGTATTTATAATATCCGCACACAGAACACCAGAGAGACTCTTTAATTTTACTAAGTCTGCTCAAGAAAAAGGCTTTAAGGTTATTATAGCTGGTGCAGGAGGAGCGGCTCATTTACCTGGTATGACTGCATCGCTTACTTATTTACCTGTTATCGGTATTCCTGTGCATAGCAAGCAATTAAATGGGCTAGATAGTCTATTATCTATAGTGCAAATGCCAAAAGGTGTTCCAGTTGCAACAATGTCTATAGGAGAGAGTGGAGCATGCAATGCCGCTATTACTGCTGCATCTATATTGTCGATTTCTAATAGTGAAATTGCAGATAGATTAAAAAAATGGAGAGAGGGGCAAACTAAAGCAGTAAAAGAAAAACCAACATTATAATGGCAATAGTTCTTTTAGATACAAAAACCATAAATCGTATAGCAGCAGGAGAGGTAATAGAAAGGCCTGCAAGTGTGGTAAAGGAATTAGTGGAAAATGCAATAGATGCCAGAAGCTCAGAGATAGAAATTAAGATAGAAAGTGGTGGGCGTAACCTCATTACTGTAATCGATGATGGTAGCGGAGTAAAAAAGGATGATTTAGAACTTGCGTTTATGCGCCATGCTACTTCAAAATTGAGTGACAGTGAATTGATAGAGATCAAGCATCTTGGCTTTAGAGGAGAAGCTTTGCCTTCAATTGCAGCAGTAAGCAGAATAAAATTATCATCTAAGGCAAGCAAAGCAGATCAAGCATGGTCTATAAGGTATGAGGGGGGAGAAAAAATAGGAGAGCTTGTTCCTTATCCTTTATCGATAGGAACATATATTGAAGTACGAGATTTATTTTTTGCCACACCAAATAGACTAAAATTTCTCAAAACCGAAAGGGCAGAAACACAAAGCATTGTTGATATTGTAAACAACTTAGCAATGATCAATTATGGAATTGAGTTTACTCTTATCTCCGATAATAAGAAGCTTCTTAAGTATGCTAAGCAGACCTCATTATTTAGCAGGCTATGCGAAGTAGAAGAAGAATTTCATGAAAACTCTTTGCAAATTAGTGAAGAAGAAGATGGCATTAGACTTACAGGATACATCTGTAAACCTACTGTCAATCGTAGCAATTCAACTCAGATCTATACATTTGTTAATGGTAGACCAATTAAAGATAATCTACTTATTGGTGCAATTCGTTATGCGTATCACGACCTTATTCCAAGCAATAGATATCCTTTTGCAGCGCTGCACTTAGAGATACCGTATGATCAAGTTGATGTAAATGTGCATCCAAATAAATCAGAGGTAAGGTTTCAGAACAAGAGGCTAATATATGAAATAGTGAGAAGAGGGCTAATAAAAGTGCTATCAAAGAGAATAGATCTTGCAGAAACTGTATTGGCCCAGAATGGAACAACAACGAATCATCTATCATCAGATCCTTTTAGTAGGTCTAGTCTTAAAAATGAATTTTATGGAAGAAGGTCGGATCCTTTTGAAAACCAGTTAATGAGAGAATTTACTTCTCCAAATATAGAGATAAAAAGCTTATCAGAACATTCAAAATCGTTTGATTATACTGGTATGCAAAAATCTCCTCCACGAGCAGAAACTACAATTTTGGAAAGGAAACAAACCGATCTAATAAGGGACTATCCACTTGGGTTTGCACACTGTCAAATCTACAATACTTATATTATTGCCGAGGTAAGAGACAAACTAATTATAGTAGATCAGCATGCAGCCCATGAAAGACTAGTATACGAGTGCTTAAAGGAGAAATCAAGTATAAAAAGACAAAAACTTCTTTTGCCTGAAATGGTTGAAATCAAAAGTCAAGCCGGTATGGAAATGATAGAAGTTTATAAGGATAAGCTTTTCGAAATGGGCTTTGATATCGAAATTAAATCAGAAAATGCGATCATAGTAAAAGAAATACCTGCAATCTTAGGGTCAATAGATGTGAAGAAAATGCTAATTGATATAGTGGATAGATTAATAGAAATAGAAGATACTCTACCTATAGAGGATAAAATAAATAAAATACTAGCTACAATTGCTTGTCATGGATCAATTAGAGCAGGTAGAAAGATGAAATTAGAGGAGATGAATGAGTTGTTGAGGCAAATAGAAAAAACACCATATTCTGGACAATGCAATCACGGAAGACCAACCTATATAGAAATGAAATTAAGCGATATTGAAAAGTTATTTGAGCGAAGGTAAGAAATTGTCACAAATGTGTATAGATTATACAACCCTAGTTTCGTCATCTCAAAACTCAGATACACAATTGTTCGAACATTGCAATTTGCAGGTAATTTGTATAGTGGATAATGTCATTCTATTACTTGACGATGATTTATTATGCAGCTACTTGATTAAAATTAAGTTTCCTAAATCCCAGGCATTGTCTTTTATGTTAATAATTAATATACAACTAAAGATACTTATCAAAAACGACAATAAAGAATTCAAAAAAAGCCAGAAATTCTGTAGAATTGACCATATCATATAGAGAAAAAGGAAGTGTATGATCACATCCTTCACTCCGATCATTAATCTGCAAACAAAATAGTTTTGCATTTTTTGATAAGATTAAGTAATATCAGCGTATTAGTTATACAATTAATAATTTTTATGGATGAGCGTAATCCTTGGAATCTTGGAAAGAAACCGTCAGGTTCAAGTAATGAAGATATTTTAAGTAAAGCTGTGTCTGATATAAGATGCTTTTTTAATGGCTTAACCAGAAATAGAGGGAAAAAACCTTATTTCATCATTTTTATTGTTTTGTTGTTTTATCTTTGTACTGGTTTCTATATTGTCCATCCGAGTGAGGAAGGTATAGAACTTACTTTTGGCAAATATTCCAATACAGAAACATCTGGTTTGCGTTATCACTTTCCCTACCCTATTGGTAAGGTTTTTAAAGTAAATGTTAAAGAAGTAAATCGTGAAGAAATTGGGATAAGCAGCTCTTATGGGCGAGATACAGATCGTGGTGAAGGAGTGATGCTTACCGGAGATGAGAACATAGTCAACGTTAACTTTGAGGTCCAATGGAGAGTCAGGGATGCTAAAGATTATTTATTCAAAGTGCGGGATTATAAACCTGGTTTTAGCGTTAAAAATGCTGCTGAAAGTGCTATGAGAGAAATAATAGGTAAGAATACGATCTCTTTTGCACTCGAAGGTCAAGGCAGAGCTGAAATTTCCAGAGATACTATAATTTTATTGCAACAGATTCTTGATGGATATCAAATGGGTATAGAGATTTTATCCGTTCAAATGAAAAAAATTGATCCACCAGAAAAGGTGATTAGCTCATTTAGGGATGTACAAAGTGCTCGCGCAGATAAGGAGCGTACCATAAACGAAGCATACGCTTACAGTAATGATATTATACCTCGTGCAAAAGGTGAAGCAATAAAGATAAAATTAGATGCAGAAGCATACGAGAATGAAATAATAAATGAAGCAAAAGGTAATGCAAATCGCTTTTTATCTCTTTACGAAGAATATAGACAAAATCCTTCTCTTGTTAAGAATCGTATTTATCTTGAAACTATGGAAAATATTTTCAGCAAGGTAGATAAGTTTGTTATAACAGACGATCTGAAAGGTATGTTCTCTTATTTACCTCTTACAAATTTAGGAAAATAGCCATGAGTAGTAATATAAAAATTGTTTTTGCTTTTATATTTGTTGTATTATTGATTGCCTTATCTAATTCAATCTTCGTTGTTCAAGAAACAAAACAAGCAATAGTTATACAACTCGGTAAAGTCGTAAAAGATGTTAGGGACAGTGGTTTATATTTTAAATTGCCATTTATAAATAACGTAGAATTTCTTGATAAGAGAATTTTAGATTTAAGTCCTGATAAAACTCCAAGGGAAGTGATAACTGCAGATCAAAAGCGTATTATAGTAGATGCTTATGCAAAATATAAAATAATAGATCCTATCACTTTTTATCAAACTGTGAAAAATGAATCAGGGCTAGTTAGAAGATTATATCCTGTCATAGAAGCTCACATAAGGGAGAATATAGGAAGATTTTCATTAATTAGTTTGTTGAATGAAAAGAGATCAGAAGTTATGCAATTAATTCAACGTGGAGTTTATTCTGAAGCTGGAAAATTTGGCATAGAAATAATAGATGTAAGAATTAAGAGAGCAGATCTACCAGAAGAAAATAGTTCTGCAATATTCCGCCGCATGCAAACTGAAAGAGAAAAGGAAGCAAAAGAAATTAGAGCAGAAGGAGAACAAGCTGGACAAGAAATTAGATCAAAAGCTGATAAATTAAAAAGGGGAATTGTCTCTAGTGCAGTAAAAGAATCACATGAAATAAGAGGCCGTGGTTATGCTGAAGCAACTAGAATCTATAATGAGGCATTCAAGGTTGATGAAGAGTTTTTTAACTTTTATCGCTCTATGAAAGCTTATAGTAAATCATTTGCTAAGGATAATACTAAATTTGTGCTTTCACCAAATAATAATTTCTTAGATATTTTGAACAAGGGATGGAAATAGTTTATGAAAAGTAAAGCATTTATTTTATCTATATTTGCATATTTTTTAATTTCATTTTCTTCATATGCTAATCTGTTTGCAAAAACAGTTGCAGATCCTGTATGTAGTTGTAATAAAGGGCTTGCTGATATAGTGGAAGAACTTATTCCCGCAGTTGTAAATATTTCAAGTGAGCAAATAGTTAAGCAAGAAAATAACAGTAGAACTAAAATTCCCTTTACGCCAAGAAATAATTTCTTTGATGACTTTAGAGAATTTTTCGAGCATTTTGATCAATTTTTCGATAGAGCTCCTAGCATTAATAGAGAAGTGACGTTACTTGGGTCTGGATTTATTATAGATAAAAGTGGAACCATAGTAACCAACTATCACGTTATTAAAAATGCCCAAGATATTACAGTTACTATGAACGATAATACTTATTTCAAAGCAGAAGTTTTAGGCTATGATGCAAAAACTGATCTTGCTGTGCTTAAGATTAATTCTGATAAAGATCTTCCTTTTGTTGAATTTGGTAATTCTGATAAAGCAAGAGTTGGTGATACAGTTATTGCAATAGGCAACCCTTTTGGTTTGGGTGGCTCTGTAAGTACAGGAATTGTGTCTGCAAGATCTAGAGACATTAGTATTGGTACTATGAATGAATTTATTCAAACTGATGCTGCAATTAATAGAGGTAACTCAGGGGGACCACTATTTCATCTAAATGGAAAAGTTATAGGTATTAATACTGCTATTTATTCCCCATCTGAGTCTGGCGGTAACGTGGGTATAGGCTTTGCTATACCATCTAATCTAGCTATTTCAATTATTGACACATTAAAAAGTGGTAAAAAAATAAAACATGGTTGGCTTGGCGTGCAAGTTCAGCCTATAACAAAAGAATTTGCTGAATCCTTGAGTTTAAAAGATATCAAAGGTGCATTAGTTGCAAGCGTAGTAAAGGGCAGTCCTGCAGAGAAAGGAGGAATCAAAGTAGGTGATATACTATTAGAGTTTGACGGCAAAAAAATTGATAGAATGACGCAATTACCTCATATGGTTTCACGAACTGAGCCCGGAAAGAAAGTACAGGTTAAGTTACTTAGAAAAGGTAAAGAAGTCAATATCAAGGTTGCAATCGAGGAATCTACAAATGATGATTCAGGTAATAATCAAGAAGAAAATAAATCAACATCTAGTTATATAAGTGGTTTAACCGTTTCAAATTTGCCAAAAGAACTAAAAAACAATGCACCCACAAAGGGTGTAGTAGTTACTAGTGTAGATAGTAGTAGTAATTCTACACTACGTGTTATTAAGAAAAGTGATATAATTATCCAACTAGATGGAATCGATATTGAAAATACTAATGATTTTCAAAAACAAATTGATTCAGCAGTAAAAAAAGACGGCAAAGATTCAGTAATGCTGCTTATTTACCGCAACGGCAATCAATTTTTCACCTCAATCAAATTGAAGAAGTAGCTATTTATCTAGCTGGTCATGAAAAAATTGCTTGACAAATTTAACTAGCTTCTTTATCCTGAGGGTAAGGGTGTTTCTGTAGATTAATAAAATTTATCCCTATACTGAAAACGTTTCCAACGAGATTATGGAAGAACTAGATTTCAGTATCAAGCACTGGAACATCATCATCTATAAGATGAAAGAGCTGTAGTGGTAAGAAACTGGATGATATAAAGGCTTTTTATAATCAGTTTAAAAAGGATAACTTTCTTTCACAAATTAATTTATAACTAAATTAGTATAAAGCATAATCATATTTACTTATCATCATTATTAATCAATAATTAATACCCATAAATTAATTATATCTAATCGCAAAGGGAGGTGGAGATGCGTTTTAAACTAGAAAAAGAAGATATTCCACAAAACGATTGTAATAATAGAATTGGTCGTAGGATACCTGCACAAATAAGATTAAATAACAAAACAACATTTAGCCTGCCTAGTGTATCTTACATTATTCAGGATGACGCTACTGGTCAGCGTTTTGAAATTTGGGATTTGAAGCATGACGTGGCAAGTATACTAAACGACTTATCTGAATGGCCACAATTAAAGCTAGAAAGGGTAGGAAATGATTACAAATTCGCTTTAGTTACTACCTCTGATCAACCTTATTATTATTACTATGATGGCAAAAATACTATGATAGATACTATTGATCGTATACCTCATGGTTACACAGATGGTTTCTATGTTAACGCATATAATCGTGAAAACTGTAGTATTTATTATGAACTGCTAGAAAACAGGAAGGTTTTAATAGATCCAAAAGACATAATTAGTAGCGAAAATATCAGTCTTATTTTGGAAGATCTTAAAAGTTCACCTGATAAAAGACTCAAAATAAAAATAGGAGACTATTTGTTTAAAGAATCAAGAAATATGTACAAAGGATATAGGAGCGCTCAGGTATATAATTTAACTGGTGGAAAAGTTGGCATATTGAATAATATCCTTTCAGCATTTACTCGTATAGACAATATATTCCAGCTATTCCCTTTTCATGAAATGGAGAGCTTGAAAGCACAAGATACCTATTTCGCAGTAAAAAAGTTAGGCAATAGTTATGTTGGTTGCATATCGTATGAAAATAGCACATGCAAAAATTTTTATAATTTTAACCCTAATTTTTTTGGGTATGAGAACGACAATAGACCAGGTCCATATCCTTATTATTATAACTTAGAAAATTTTGATAACTTTTTGGAGGTTGATGTGAATATTCAAGAACATATAAATTTAGAAACAGAAATTGAACTTTTAAAACGCAGAATAGACAGATTAGAACGTACTGGTGTACAAGGTCCTAAAGGTGAGCCAGGTGAAAGGGGACAAAAAGGTGATAGAGGCTTCTATGGAGAGCCTGGTCCTCAAGGTATACAAGGTCCTCCAGGACAAAAGGGCGAACTAGGTTATACCGGTGCACCCGGTGAACCGGGGTTCCACGGTAAACAAGGTTCCAGAGGTGATAAGGGTGACCGAGGTTTTCCTGGTCCTCAAGGTAACAAGGGGATACTGGATCGTCAGGTGCGCATGGATCAAAAGGCGATAAAGGACCTAAAGGAGAAAAAGGAAATCAAGGCACTAATGGAATAACTCCAAGTATTAATCAAGTTGTTACCGAATTTTCTTCTAACAGAGCCCATCTATATCCTTTAGCAGCAGCTATAATGGAAGAAGATAAGCGTAATTCCATGGGATTTTCAGAAAGAATAGCACATTTTTTTGGTGAGCGTGTAAAGCGAGAAGATTCTTTAAAAGCGTTAGTTAAAGGCGTACAAGGTCCTCCAGGCCAAAAGGGCGAACCAGGTCGTAACGGTGAACGGGGGTTAAAGGGCGAACAAGGTTCCAGAGGTAATAAGGGTGACCGAGGTTTTCCTGGTCCTCAAGGTAACAAGGGGGATACTGGATCGTCAGGTGCGCATGGATCAAAAGGCGATAAAGGAGACGCTGGATTGCCAGGTCCTCAAGGTAAACCGGGAGCAACTGGTGTAGGTCAGATAGGTAAAAAAGGTCGTGACGGCGAAAAAGGTGAGACTGGCGCACAAGGTATACCTGGTTCTAAAGGTGATAAAGGCGTACAAGGTCCTCCAGGCCAAAAGGGCGAACTAGGTCTAAAGGGCAACCAAGGTTTCAAAGGTGGTAAGGGTGAACGAGGTTTTCCTGGTCCTCAAGGTAACAAAGGAGATACTGGAGCGTCAGGTGCGCATGGATCAAAAGGCGATAAAGGAGACGCTGGATTGCCAGGTCCTCAAAGTAAACCGGGAGCAACTGGTGTAGGTCAGATAGGTAAAAAAGGTCGTGACGGCAAAAAAGGTGAGACTGGCGCACAAGGTATACCTGGTTCTAAAGGTGATAAAGGCGTACAAGGTCCTCCAGGCCAAAAGGGCGAACCAGGCCGAAATGGTCAAAAAGGTGAGCTAGGTCCTCAAGGTAACAAAGGAGATACTGGAGCGTCAGGTGCACCTGGACCAAAAGGTGATCAAGGTCCTCCAGGCACACAAGGACAAAAAGGTGATATCGGTCCTAAAGGAGAGCCAGGCATAAAAGGTGAGCCAGGTATAAATGGAACAAAGGGAGATATTGGTCCTAAAGGATTAGATGGAGCCATGGGAATAAAAGGTGATATGGGTGAGAAAGGAGAGATAGGTTCTAAAGGTGACAAAGGAGATACTGGGTCTAAAGGTAATAAAGGTAGAGATGCAAGTCCTGAAGAAGTTGCACAAAAATTAATTAATAATGGCACTATTGCTAATCAGGTGCTTGAATATCGTGACCAAGGCGGAGATTTAGTATTAGAGAAGCAAGTTGCAGGAAGAATTATTAGTAATCAAGATATTCAAACAGGAATAGCCATTGCATTAGCTGATAACAGAATGGAAGAGCTAGCAGATGTGTTACTAAGTGATGCTAATCATACATTAGTAGAAAACCTTGCAAATAATACCGAGCTCACACAAAGCATTGCAGAAGAACTAAGGAAAAATCCAGGAGAAGTCCAAGGTCCAAAGGGAGAAAAAGGAGATATTGGTCCTAAAGGATTAGATGGAGCCATGGGAATAAAAGGTGATATGGGTGAGAAAGGAGAGATAGGTTCTAAAGGTGACAAAGGAGAACCAGGTGCGAATGGGTTGCAAGGTCCAGAAGGTACTAAAGGATCAGATGGGTTGCCAGGTTCAAAAGGAGAGCCAGGTCTGAGGGGCTTCAATGGTACGCAAGGTCTTACAGGTAACAAGGGTGAGCCGGGTATAGACGGATTAAAAGGAGATATTGGTCCTCAAGGCATAAAAGGTGAGCCAGGTATAAATGGAACAAAGGGAGATATAGGTCCTAAAGGATTAGACGGAGCTATGGGAATAAAAGGTGATATGGGTGAGAAAGGAGAGATCGGAGCTCCAGGTGCAAATGGATTGCAAGGTCCAGAAGGTCCTAAGGGAGAGCCAGGTCTGAGGGGCTTCAATGGTACACAAGGTCTTACAGGTAACAAGGGTGAGCCCGGTATAGACGGATTAAAAGGAGATATTGGTCCTAAAGGCATAAAAGGTGAGCCAGGTATAGATGGAACAAAGGGAGATATTGGTCCTAAAGGATTAGACGGAGCCATGGGAATAAAAGGTGATATGGGTGAGAAAGGAGAGATAGGTTCTAAAGGTGACAAAGGAGAACCAGGTGCGAATGGGTTGCAAGGACCTAAGGGAGAGATAGGTTTGCAAGGACCTAAAGGTCAAGTTGGTAGATCTGGTCTTAAGGGTATGCCAGGTCCACAAGGTCCAAAAGGAGATACCGGAGCTCCAGGTGCGAATGGATTGCCAGGTTCCAAGGGAGAAGATGGAATAGGTGCTGACGTAGCTAATCAATTTTTACGTGAAATAAAAAAAGCAAAAAATGAAACTCTGGATGCTAAAAAAGCAGCAGAGATAGCTAAAAATGCTTCAGAAGGTTTTGCCAAAGGAGCTAAAGACGCTGAACATAATGTTAAAAGACTACATGACAAAACAGTGAATCTTACAGCACAAGCTAAAACTTTTAAAGAAGAGGCTGACAGTTTTGCTGATAAAGCATTTAGATCAGAAAACAATGCTAAAGTACTTCATGATAGAGTGCAAAATATATTTTGTAAGGCAGAACCCACAGATCAAATGTGTCCTAAATCTAGAAATATAGGAAAGAGGGAAATAAAAGAATTAAATAATCTACCAATAACAAATGGAGCAAGCAGGCCAACTTCATTTATATCGCAAGTAATAAATTTCTTTTATCCTTCTGTACGCCAAGGTGAGTATAAAGCAAAGAGTAAAATACAGGAGCTCAATCAAGCAGTAAAAACAATAAATGCAGCAGATATTATAGCAAAATTTGAAGAGGTGTTAGGAGAAACAGCTTTAAAATGCGGCATCGCAAAGAAAAGTCTAAATTTTGATCCAGTGAAACTACAGTTAATTATTGTAAGTAAATCATTATCTAATGATGAAAATCGTAACGAGCTGTTGAAGTTTTTACACTCAACGGCGAAAGAAGCTTGCCCACATTGTAGGCAAATTAAGAGTTTTTTAGTCAAATTTAGAGATGGTATGGAAAGAGGGTTAATAAACAACGAGCAGCAAAGGGATATCATTAATACTGAAAAAATAGTAGCAGATAGTGAGCAGCCAAGAAGTTTTATGAGTGATGTCCTTTCTCTAAACAGCTCCAGTGCCATTAATCAGAAAGTTGTTGGTTATTTAAGGTAATAGTATGGAAAAATATACATTTAAAATAGACGATAAAAATCCACTTTACAAAAAGCTGATTAATCTTCCTACTGCATATTACAGACTAGAGAGCAGCAGTAACGGGTATACTATCCATTCACAAAATGGTACAGCGGAAATAAAAGATATTCATGATGTAAAATTAAAGTGGGAGAATAATACAATAGTTTTGTATGAAGGAAATTTACCTCTGAAAGCGAGAAAACATGACGAACGCAATAATCTTATTGAAGAGGACTTTACTATAGCACAAGAGGCTATCACAAATGCAAACAGGAATGAAATTATAGAAAACCTTAAATCAAACCAAATGGGAGTTTTGCTTTATGAAATAAAAGGTAGTTCACATTTTGGTGCCAAATTATCCGTTTCTAGACACAATAAAACTGGTCTACTAAACTTTATTAATTTCATCGATTTTAATGATGAAAATGACCCAGTGCTGCAAATGATCAAGAAAGAAACAGATGGACTTTATTTTACAATAGAAGATGATAATATTTATATATCAGACAAAGAAGGAAACTGTCTTCCAGTGTGTGAAGATGGTAATTGCTATAAATACACAAAAAATGAACATGATATATTAGAAATAAGTGAGATATCAGCAATAATAGAAAACTTAACTAAGACTGAGCAGTGTGGTACATCAGAAGCAATAGAAAGCTCAACCAAGACCGTACAAGGTTTTACTTTGCAGAAGGGAAAAGAATTATCAGATGATATCTATGAAGCAGAAATTATGTCAAATGGTAAGCTTATAGCTGTTTTACCAAAAATTGGCTATCATATGTTCAATGGTGAGCTTGTAATATAATTATATTACAAAAGAAGAGGTAAGAATTCCTAAAGATTTTCATTACCTTAAAGTCGTTAAGCCCAGTAATAATGATGATTATCAATTAACGTTTTGTAATTTTTTAGGTAATGAGTTTTTTGAATATAAAAGGTATGATCCACAATACTCGGAGATCCCAGATGAATATCAGTATATAAGTTTAAACTATATGAAAAAGGAATATGAGCCAAATTTCTGCAAGTTGCTTGACCATAAACCATCGTTTTTTATCACAGAAGGAACTACTAATTCAGATTCTTTAAGTCACTGTCCAGCTGATGTATTTGAATTAACAAACAATGGAAAAGGTAAGAAAATGGCTACATTAATTGATCAATTTGGCTCTTTCAATAAAGAGGGTAAGTTTCAATATTGTGATTACCATAGAAAAGCAGATTACGATGTTTATGATTCTTATAAAATTAATAAAGAGTACAAAACAACAGATGAATTTCTCTTCAATGATGACATAGTTCTTTATACTATTCCAGAGATATCTTAACCACATACACGGTATATTATAATTGTTTCAATGATTGTTTTTAAAATTGAATTAAGTAGAATTCAAAGAAGTGTAAAAATGTATTCTTTTTAGTTTAGATTCGCTACCATTTTGCCGCTCGTTAGTACCGCAGTGGTTTTGTAATAGAACACAAGCTGCAAAAACTTAAGGAAAAAATGGGTCAGTGCTTGACACTGGCATCTAGTTCTTTCCATCAAAAATGCTGTAAAGTGTTTACCAATTTAGTTGGATCCCAGTACTCGGATGACAAGAAAAGAAACACTGGTTTCAATATTTGCATGCATCTGAACAGATACAGATGGCTAAAATGTTGAAAAAAGCATATGCGTCAAAAGTTTAAAGCTCGCTACCCTAGACTTCTTTGACTTGTTAAGAAAGGTACCATTTTCTTTTTTTCCCCAGATTCTATTATCACATGCTGAAATGACATCGAAGGATGCTCTTGTTTTTTCATATCATTATGCAAAAGTCCTTTGCAGCTTGAAAAATCTTTATAAAATTTGCTTTCTTTAAATGCTTTAACTTTCTCTTCATTATTTAGTGAGCCATGTTTAGAAAAATATTCATCTGTCGCTTGAATATATAAATTAATCAGCTCAGGAAAAGTGTAATCAGTTTTGTTGGAAGATTTTAAGCACGTAATTGGCAATTTATGTATATCTTTCTCAGCTTTTTTAGGATCAATATATTCATCATTTTTTCTTAATATTGTATACTGCTTGAAAAATTCTTCATATTCCTCAAAATCTTCAAATACTTCTTTTTTTTGGTAATCTTTTCTTCTACCGCTTTGATCTATTTTTTCTATTTCTGTTGCAAGTTGCGCTGGCTGTTTTATCGTTTTATCTCCCTCTCGATTAAAGTACATTGTATAAGGAGTAATTGAATTTACGATTTTATATGTCTTCCAGTGGCAGCCAAAAATCTTTAGTACCAATTTGATTATCGGAGCAAGAAAAATTTTTAATTTTGCTATGAATCCAAAATAATAAAGAGAAGCTTGTTTAAGTGAACTTGCAGCATTGCTAACGATGCATCTTAAATGTATATCCTTATACTTAAAATTTTTATGAACCTCTGCAGCCACATGTCCACCTAGGCAGTCTCCAAACAATATAATATCATCTGGCTTTATACCTTTTTCCAATAAGTTAATTACAACTGCTACACCAGATTTAACTCTATTACTACGTATCAATGAGGTATTTTTACTTAAACCAAGTCCAGGATAATTAAAGAGATGTACAGTAATGCCTTGTTCTGTAGCCCAATTCCAATTTTGGGAATAATCTTTACTAGGACTTAATGCTCTATTTCCACCAATAAAATATACCAGATGTTTTTCACTTAGATTATTTACATTTTTACCAGAAAGCGTAATTGTATGGATTTTCATCCCGTTTTGAGTTCTGACAAATTCTTCCTTAGTTTGTGTTTTAATTTTTCTCATATTTCAACCCTCAATAGCCTAATTTAATAATACATAAAATCTTAAAAAAATCAACAAATCTTAATTTTATGAACAATATAAACCTTCTCAAATTCATTGAATTATGCTTTCAAACGGTAGTGCCGGGGTGTGAGTATAATGATTATCAATATATAAAAGTCATAGCAGACAGGCTTGAAGCAGCAAGCGCTGGTGAAGCAAGAAGAATAATATTCAATATGCCGCCGCGTTCAATGAAGTCCATTTGTGTAAGTGTTGCATGGCCCGCATGGATACTAGGAAATCAGCCAACTGCAAGAATAATAGTTGCAAGTTACTCTCGTTTGCTCAGCGAAAAGCACTCACTCGATACAAGGTGCATAATGCAGTCTGATTGGTATAGAGAGCTATTTCCGAAAGTAGAATTATGCAAAGATCAAAACACTAAATATAAATTTCAAACAGTGCAGAGAGGATGTAGGATTGCAACATCAGTTGGGGGAACATTAACCGGTGAAGGTGGAGATTTCATTATCGTGGATGATCCACTAAGTCCCGCACAAGCTTTGAGCGAAACATTTAGAAAGCGTGCTGCAAACTGGTTTGATCAGGCTTTAGTAACCAGGCTCAACGACAGAAAAAAAGGAGTTATCGTTCTTGTGATGCACAGACTCCATTTAGAAGATTTAACTGGTCACCTCCTCTGTAAACCAAGAAACATATGGCATCATGTCTGTTTACCAATAATAGCTGAAGATAAGGAGATTATTTATTCAGTTAATAATCATATTCCAGAGCATGAACAGGAAATATACTCAAGAAAAGAAGGTCAATTGTTGTATTCCCTAACTGAAGGAAAAGAAGAAATTGAGATGATAAAAGCTGAACTTGGGAGTTATGGTTTTGCTGCTCAATACCAACAAAACCCTCTACCACTTTCAAGTGCTATAATTAAACGAGAGTGGTTGAAGCGCTATAAAAATTTTCCTGATAGCCTTTTGCATGTAACACAAAGTTGGGATACTGCAATTTCAACAAACAATACAAGTGACTTTAGTGTCTGCACTACCTGGACAAAAGTAGATAATACATTCTATTTACTCGATGTATATCGCGCAAAACTTGAATATCCAAAACTTAAAGAGAAAGTTCTGTCGCTGGCTGCAAGGTGGAAGCCACACGCAATTTTAATCGAAGCAAAAGCAAGCGGTCAGCAATTGGTTCAGGAGCTCAGGAAAAACAGTGATTTACCTATTATTCAAATAGTACCACATGATGACAAATTAACTCGATTTCACCGAATTGTCCCAATTATAGAATCTGAGCGGGTTTTTCTCCCTAACCAAGCAGTATGGCTTAGCGACTTTGAGTATGAGATTTTAATGTTTCCAGAAACCCGTCACGACGATCAAGTAGACAGTACCGTGCAATATCTTCAGTGGGTGAGAAATAATATTGCTAGAGTGGTAGCTATACGTTCATTGTAGCTTGAAAAGGTTCCTCGGAATTGTGTATAATTTTTTTAACTGAGCTTATTTAACTTATCCATTTTCTGAATGATATTTTAGGGTTTATTGAAATAAATACTACGCAAAAATTCTATCTCTGGGTGCTTAGATGAATATCTTTATATTAGACGAAAATCCTGTAACTGCAGCACAAATGTTATGCGATAAGCACATAGTAAAAATGCCGCTAGAAACTGCTCAATTGCTTAGCAGTGTTTTTTCAATAGCATTAAAAGAGCCAAATCCTTTAGTCAGCATTACAAACCAGAATATAGAAGTTCCATATAAACTTACTCACAAAAACCATCCTTGTTCTTTATGGGCTAGACAATCAAAAGGAAACTTTGATTGGTTAATAAAACATGGAAAAGAATTGTGTATAGAATATAGCTTGCGATACAAAAGAACGCATAAATCCGAAGAAGTTATAGATTGGTGCGATAATAACAAGGATTTGCTAATATTTCGATCAGCTGATATACAAGCTTTTACACAAGCGTTACCTGATCGATATAAATGTAGTAACCCAATAGAAGCATATAGAGAATATTACCTAAAAGAAAAGATGAGATTTGCTAAGTGGGAAAAAGATAGAGAAGCACCAGATTGGTTGCTAGACAAAATGCTATAGGTTATAAAATTATCCAAACCGATCATAAAAAAGGTAGAATTGAAGTTGCAAAAGCAATGCTGGCTGATAATGTTGATGTTTATCAAGTTTATTGATCTTTCTATTTGTGAGATTAAAGAATTCAGTAAACTGTTATTCCCAGTATATGGTAGGCTACTTGCACTATAGAGTGTCATGTACACATCTGTACTAACAAGCAGAGGTAAATCTAAGTCAGTTTAGATATAACATTTACTTTAAAAAACTTTATTTTACGCTGATATTCTAGCGCTCTTCTGTGGTATTTTGTTGGGGTATAATTTGCAAAACTATCTTCCTTATAGGTTAAAAAATTACACTGCTTTATATGTAACTCTATCCACTCTGAATAATCCTGATGATCAGTTGCAATAAATATTTCACCTGTGACAAGTATTTTTTTTGCTAATAAATTTAAAAATTCCGTATTAATTAACCGTCTTTTGTTGTGACTTCTTTTTGGCCATGGATCTGGAAAGAGAATAAAGAATTTTTCAACACTGTGGTCAGGAAAATTGACAATTAATTCTCTTGCATCTTCTGTCCATATTAAAATATTTTTTATGCTGTGTGCTTCTATGCTTTTTAGCAAGGAAGAGACCCCCTTTAAATAAGGCTCACATCCTATAAATAATAGATCAGATTCATTGAATGCCTGATGGAGCATATTTTCACCATTACCGAAACCTATTTCTACTCGTATTCTTTTTTGTAAGTCTACGATCTTTTTTATAGATTCCTTGCTGTTTTTAATAGAATACTTCTCCAAAACATTCAACTTCAACCTAGATCTTCTGGAAAATGACCTAATCCAATTATTATTCCTAGATAACATATCTTACATAACTTAATCTTTTATAGCTTAAACAATTCTCGAAATGAATTAATGAGAATTTACTTGTCACTAATTATTAATATTATATAATATATGAGTTCTAATGAAGTTAAAATTAAAAGGTATGGAAAGTACAGTTGCTATCAAGAGGCTATCATCAAATAGGTTCATAGAAGAGATATTTCAAGATCAATTTGATAATCAAGATAATAACTTTTGTGAAGATTCTTTTGCTAACAAAATCAAAGAAGGAGATGTGGTAGAAGGTATAATCACAAGAAGAAATTCTAATGATATTGTGGTTGATATTGGTTTAAAGTCAGACGGAAGAATTCTGATTAAGGAGCTCGGTTGTAATGATGATATCACTGTTGGCTCGAAAATTAGAGTTTATGTTGAAAGAATTGAAGATTACCATGGTAATGTTGTTCTTAGTCGTGAGAAAGCAATCAGAGACGAAAAATGGAATAAATTGGAAGAAAGCGCAGTTACAAAAGATGAAGTAACAGGAATCATTAAACGCTCAATTAAATGCGGTTTTATTGTTGATCTTGGTGATGGAATAAGTGCGTTTTTACCGCTGAGTCATGTGGATTTGAAGCAAATAAAAGATGCTAATCACCTTATTGAAACTGAACAAAAATTCATCGTGCTTAAAATGGATAAGAAGCAGGGGAATATTGTAGTATCAAGAAAGCTGGTATTAGAGAAATTGCATGCTGGTGAAAAAATTAAGTTTTTAGAATCTTTAAATGAAGGTGATGTAGTAGAAGGCAAAATAAAAAGCATCACTCACTACGGTGCATTTGTTGGCATTCATGAATCAGATACAGTGGGAGTTATAGATGGGCTGCTACATATTACAGATATCTCTTGGAGTAATGTAAGTCATCCATCTGCAATTTTTTCTTATGGTCAGCATATAAAAACTAAAATTATAAAAATAGATAGAGAAAATGGAAAAATCTCCCTGGGTGTAAAACAATTAGGAGACAATCCTTGGCAAGATCTAGAGTCAAAATGTCCAATTAACAGCGTACACAAAGGATGTGTAACGGGTATAAAAGATTGTGGATTCATTGTTGAGATTAAACCTGGGATTGCGGGTTTGGTACACTCATCAGAAATAACTTGGAGCAAGAGTAATTTACCAATCAGTAGTTTTGTAACAATAGGACAAGAAGTGGATGTAAAAATTCTCGGTATTGACATTATTAAAAATAAGATGAGTTTAAGCACAAAAAGGTGCGTAGAGAATCCTTGGCAAGTATTTATTGATAAATATCCTCTTGGTTCTATTGTTTCTGGTAAAGTTAAAAGCAACAATGGTTCACAAATATCTGTGACTTTTGATGATTCTGAGATATCTGAGGATGTAGAAGGAACAATTTATATGCAAAATCTAAGTTGGTCGAAAAACAATTCAGATGAGATAAAAAAGTATAATGTAGGTGATGAAATAGAAGCAAAAGTGATAAGGGCTAACGTAGATCGGACAAGAATTTATCTTGGAGTAAAGCAAATAGAGTATGATCCTCTTGAAGAACTGATAGAGAAAGTTAAAGTAGGAGATAAAATTCAGGTTACTGTAAGTAAGAGAGAGGAAAATGGTCTAATCGTTGAGGTTGAGAACAATGTAACCCTTTTAGTAGATCAAGAGCATTTACCAGAAAATAAAAAGTTTTCTATATCAGAAAAAATACAAGTTGAAGTAGTAGGTGTTGAAAAATATAATATAATATTATCTGCCAAATAACTTCTTGTGCTTCATATAAATGGCAACGAAATCTGATATAATAGCAAAAGTGGCAAAAAAACACCTTTTGTTAGATAAGGTCATTATAGCAGACATAGTTGATAGTTTCTTTCGAGTGTTTTCAAACACGTTGAAATATCATAATAGAGTTGAAATCAGGGGGTTTGGTTCTTTTTCAATTAGAAGCTATAACTTGAAAGAAGCAAGTAATTTGACGTCACAGAAGGTTGCAAAACATCAATACTTTAAAACTTATTTTCGTAGCAGTAAAAAGTTATCCCTCTTGATAAATGAATAAAAATCTATATTGTAAATTTGAAAGTTGTACAATATAGCATCATATGCAAGTAGTAGAAATAGTTATACATAATAACACATATAAAATATCTTGCGAAAGTAAAAAGAAGGACCATTTATTACAACTTGCTAATAGCTTCAACAAGCTAGTTAGCTCCATATCTCAAAGAACTGGAGGTAAGGGCTCAGATGCATTAAATTTCTTACTTGCAGCATTGACTCTCGAAGACAAAATTTTAGAATTAACAAAGCGATTAGACGAAATAAATCAAGAATGCAAAAAGTATAGGGAGGAAAAAAGAGTAGAATATGCTGAAGTATTAGATAGGGTAAACAAGATTATTGGGTGCATAAGTGATTAAAGCAAGCAATCAAATCGACTACCTCACTACTCAAATCAGGGGGGAGAAGTTTCTTACGAGTGATGTAACAATATAATTCGCAATCATCAAGATCAACTATTTTTTCGTATTCAATTAGTTCACTTAAGGAAAATTTATCAAGATATTTCAATGCAAAATGCCCTAAAAGTATATCAGTTTCTTTACAACCCCTATGCCAACTCCTATACATCAGTTTTCTTCTTAATAAGGAGATATCTATCATTGTCATTAAACTTTTTTTTAATTTAAAGACTAAACTAAATACTTGTCAAGCAAGGCACATTTTAATATACTCAACGTTTGATTAAGATTTAAAACATAGGTGGAATTAATTTCTCATCAACTTAGCGCTGGAATATATTATTTTTTATCGTTTTCTTTAATAATTTCTATCATAGTATTCGTGCATGAATGTGGGCATTATATTGTCGCTAAAGCATGCAAGGTTAAAGTTGAATCTTTTTCTATAGGCTTTGGTCCTGAAATTTTTGGTTTTAACGACAAGTCTGGAACTAGATGGAAATTAAGTGCCTTTCCATTGGGTGGCTACGTTAAAATGTTAGGGGATACTAATGCAGCAAGCGTTCCTGTTGATCAACAAAAATTAACTGAAGAAGAAAAATTATACTCATTCCATACAAAACCTCGATATCAAAAAGCAGCAATAGTTTTTGCAGGGCCTTTTGCAAACATGATATTTACCGTTATAGCTTTCACAATATTTTTCAGCGTGGCAGGTTATTATCGTACTCCACCAGTAATTGGTAATGTAATTGAAGAAAGTGCAGCAAAGCAAGCTGGCCTATTACCAGGTGACACTATTACACAGATCAATGAGTACAAAATAAAATACTTTGAAGATATTTCACGCGTGATAATGTCCAACCCTGAAACAAGAATAGAAATTAAGTATAGAAGAAATAACGAAGAGTACAGAACTATTCTAACTCCGTTTACAGTTGAGGATAGAGATGTCTTTGGTAACATAATAGAAAGAAAAACTATAGGAATTACCTCAATTAATATGATAGGGTTAAAACAGTCATCTTTTCTTGGAGCTGCTAGCCTATCAGTGAATGAAACCTACCACACTATGTGTTTAACAATCAAAGCACTCTTTCAAATTGTTGTTGGTAAAAGGAGTATAAATGAAATAGGTGGGCCAATAAAAATTGCAAAATATTCAGGGCAATCAGCTAAAAAGGGACTTATGATGGTTCTATATTTTATGGCAATTATTTCAGCTAATTTAGCTGCAATTAACTTGCTGCCAATACCACTACTAGATGGTGGGCATTTATTTCATTATATTATAGAAGCAGTTATACGTAGAGATTTGAGTTTGAAATATCAAAAATATGCAGTCACTTTTGGTGCTACCATACTGTTTTTGTTGATGGCAGTTGCAATCACAAATGATATTAGGCATCTTTTTTAAGATACATATGAAAAAGTTATTTCACATACTAATAATAATATTTATTTCTTTTCCCACTCTACTTGTTGCTCTAGAAAATAAAGAAAAAGTACAGATAAAAAATATTAAGTATATTGGCAATGAGCGAGTAAGTGATCAAACAATAAGGTTTTATACAAAATTAGAACCAGGTAGTCATATAAATGATGATGATGATGTAGATTCAATTATAAAAGATTTATATAAAACAAAGTTATTTGCTAGTATTAACGCCTATATCGATGATGAAAAAAACTTAGTAGTAAAAATTCATGAGAATCCATTGATTAACAAAGTAATATTGAAAGGCAATAAGTTATTTAACAGTAAAGAGTTGCTAAATAACGTTATCCAGTCAAAATCACTAACTATTTTCACTGAAACAAAATTACAAAACGATTTAATAAATCTAGCTACTCTTTATAGGAACAGTGGTAAAATTGGTGTTAAAATTGCATATGAGCTAGATAAGCTTGGTAGCAATAGGATAAACCTAATTTTTAAGATAAAAGAAGGAAGAACGTCTAAAATTAAGGGTTTACGATTCATAGGTAATAAAAACTTTTCAGCAAATGAGCTAGAGCAAGTTATCAAAAGGCATAGCAACGATATATTTAGTAAGTTATTTAGAGCCATTTTTAAAAGCGGAACTCATTATTCACCTCAATATCTACTGATTAACACAGAACTGCTTGATCGCTTCTATTCATCTAAGGGATATATTCAAAATAATATCCAACCAATTGTTGAGGTTGATAATAACAACCAAATAGAGTTAACTTTTTTGATTGATGAAAAGCAGCAATACTTATTTGGAAATAATGAAGTTGATATTGAAACTGAGATTCAGGATTTAAGTTTAAGGGAAGAAATATTAGAATTTATCAAAGAGGAAAATAATCAAATATTTAATAGGGTTAAAATTAACAATACAGCAGAAAAAATAAGTAAACATTTAAACGAAAAAGGATATATATTTGCAAAAGTTAATCCAGAATATACACAACGTAACAATATTGTGGATGTAACTTACAAAGTGCTACCAGGTAAAAAGATTTATATAAACCAAATTACTATTGATGGCAATGACCGCACTTTAGATAAAGTAATTAGAAGAAAACTTAGCATGGCAGAAGGCGACGCATATAACACATCTGAGATTCAAAAATCACGTAGAAAACTTATATATAGCGATTTTTTTGAAACAGTAAAAATAAATAGTTATATAGTGGATGAAAATGCAGTAAATCTTGATTTAAATGTCAAAGAAAAAAGAACTGCCTCGTTATCTTTAACAGGTGGCATGTCTCTTCCTGGTGGAGTATTTGTTAAAACCGATTTCACAGATCGTAATTTATTTGGTAGTGGTAAAGAGGTATCTTTTGCTCTTGAAAAAAGTCAATATGTTCTTTCTACTAGTATAGACGCTGTTGAAAATAATTTTAACGATTCTGATACGTCATTAGGCATAGGTATATTTTATGAAAAACAAGATAAGCCAAACACCACTTTTGATACTTGTGACTGGGGAGGAACAGTAAAATTATCTTATAAAATTTTAGAAAATCTAACCAACTCTATTCGCTATTCTTATAAATATAACCATATACATATGGACAATAAGAGTGGAAAAGATGAGGATATCTCTGAGATAATAAGAGATCAAAAAGGTGAGTATCAGATCTCATCAGTTGGATACACGTTAGCGTACAATAAATTGGATAATCTATATACTCCAAAGGAGGGGTACTTGTTGCGCTTAAATCAGGATATTTCAGGATTGGGAGGAAATGTAAATTTCCTAAAATCTGAGTTTTTGTCTTTTTATACACGCCCTATACTAAGCAAAATTGATGATGATATAACATTGCGCTTTAAAATAGCAGCAGGTCATATTTTCTCTTATACCGATAAAGAGCTAAATATTGGCCAGCACTTTTTTAAAGGTGGTAATGAAATTAGAGGATTTGACCTTTCCGGCATTGGACCAAGAGCAGAAGACAAAAATAAAAGCTCATTGGGAGGCAAAACTTATTTTAATTTAACACAGCAAGTAGATTTTCCACTATCTAAATTATACGACTATGCTGGTATCAAAGGCTCACTATTTGTTGACTACGCAACACTTTTTGGTTTAGATGAAAAGGAGATATATAGTGGAAAATATTACGATAGTAAGCTTATAAGAGTATCACCAGGTTTTGGCTTTTCAATGCCCTCTCCTTTTGGTAGACTTAGATTAGATTTTGGGTTTCCCTTAGTAAAGGAAACTTATGATATAATACCATCACCAAACGTTAAAATTTCTATTGAAGCGGGGATTTAAATGAAATATATACAGTTATTTACATCAGTCATTGCCTTAATTGTTTCCTTATTTGTAGGGTATAAGTTTGTAGGGTATCAACCTCAGAGCATGCTTAATACAAAGGCTGCCATTATTGATAGTGACAAAGTTATCAACGAATCTCTGGCTCTGCAAAATATACAACAACAAATAAAGGAGCAGAATTCTAGATTACAGCAAGAATTTGAAAATGAGTTAGAAAAATTTAAGCCATCGAAAGAAGAATTTGACCTTTTGTCAGAAGAAGCAAAAAAAGAAAAGACGGAACAATTTAGTAAGTACACTGTAAGCGTTAGGGATAATTACGCTAAGAAAATGTCAAATTTAGAAGAAAACTATAGAGAAGCAGTAGAAAGTGTCTTTAACAAAATAAAAGAAGTGGCTAAAAGAACGGCAGAAAAAAACAATGTAGATTTAGTACTATTTATTTCAAAAAAGAACCAAGTTCTATACTCTATGGATGAGGTTGATTTATCAGATGTGGTATTAAAAAATGTAAATAAGGAAATACCTGAATTTGCTTTGCAAAGCATTGAGTAGGCTTATGCAATTTAATATCAGTGATATTATAAAAATACTACCACATTCTTATCCTTTTCTCTTAGTAGATAGGGTTATAGAATGCGAACCTGGTGAAAGTATAAAAGCAATCAAAAATGTGACTTTCAACGAGCAATTTTTTATTGGTCATTTTCCTGGCCATCCGATAATGCCAGGAGTTTTGATAATTGAGTCTTTAGCTCAGGCATCTGCTATATGTGTCCTCGGTAAAGAAACAATAGAAAATAAAGTTGTTTACTTGAGATCCATTGAAAATGCAAAATTCAGAAAGCTAGTTACTCCAGGGGACACATTGATTATTCAAGCTAACATTCAAAGTGTGCGTTTAGGTCTACATAAATTTGAGTGTGTTGCATATGTTGGGGAAGAAAAAGCTGCAGAAGCAACAATCTTAGCAAGACTGCAAGACAAATAAAATCTTCATCTGCAAGAAACAGTATGTACACTATATAGTATAAAGATGCAACTGAATTTTAAAATCTCATTTTCAAACTTATACACTCGTAGTGGATTAATAAAGTTAGATGAGGCGTTTTTAGATTATATAAAATCGTGCGATGAAAGCTTGTTTTGTTCATTAATTGAAGCAAGAGAAAAAGCAGCTTCTTCTTTGATGTCATCCCAGTGCTTGACACTGGGATCCATAGAACAACCAATGTTGGCCTCTCAAATGACAGATAGTCAGTTAATAATAGACCTCTCATATTTACTTGATGAATTTATTGCAAAACTTTTTAATATTGGAAAAGAAGCAGAGGAGCTAAAGAAAAAGCACAACGACTTTGCTGCAATATATAAGTGTAAAAGGTTATTTGTTCAACGCTATGCATTAAAGAAGTACACTGATATAGCAGATATAGATATTGATTATGTTACCAGCAAATTAAATCGCTTTCTTGCCCTACCAACAACAGAAAAAAATTTTGCTGAGCAGATGATGCGTTGGTTGGAAAATAAAGAGGATCACAAAGAAGAAATAGAACTTGCAGCGCAATATGCAGCGTGGAGAGTGAAAAATAAACAGAGTATACTTTTTAGTATTCACAGAAAAATTGATCACGAAAATCTCGTATCGTTCTTCAAAAAAGAAGTAGACGAAGTTGAGGTATTGTATTCAAGCAAAACAAAAAGACGACATGGTTTTGATCTGACAAGTGAAAAGGTGAGTTTGAATAAAGCATTGGATAATGCTCATTACTGCATATTTTGTCATAAGCAAAATAAGGACAGTTGTTCAAAGGGGCTAAGTAATAACGACAATACCTTTAAACAGTCCCCACTCAAAGTTGAATTGCACGGCTGTCCACTAGAACAGAAAATATCAGAAATGAATCTGGTGAAAAGCGAAGGGTACAGCATAGCAAGCCTTGCAATTGTGGTAATAGATAACCCATTATGTGCAGCTACTGGGAAAAGAATATGCAATGATTGCATGAACTCATGCATATATCAGAAACAAGAGCCTGTAAATGTGCCAATGATTGAAACAAGGATTCTAGATGATGTGCTCAGTTTACCGTATGGATTTGAAATATATTCTCTGCTTAGCCGTTGGAATCCTTTAAATTTTCAGCGTTCATTGCCAAGAGAAAACACCGGAAAAAACGTTCTAGTTGTAGGCCTTGGTCCTGCTGGTTTTAATTTAGCTCATCATTTGTTGAATGATGGGCATAACGTTATCGCCATTGATGGACTAAAGATTGAACCTTTAATCGATAATTTCCAGCTAATTAAAGATTTTGAACACGAAAAATTGAGTGAACGCACGGCAGGTGGGTTTGGTGGAGTGGCAGAATATGGCATTACTTCTAGGTGGGATAAAAATTACTTAAAGATTATTAGATTACTGCTGGAAAGACGTGAGAATTTCGCACTTTATGGGGGCATTCGTTTTGGCAGCACGATAACTGTTGATGACGCATTTAACTTGGGTTTTGATCACATTGCCTTGGCACTTGGCTCTGGTAAGCCACGAATGATCAAAATAAAAAACATGCTAGCTCGTGGAGTGCGCATGGCATCTGACTTTCTTATGTCATTACAACTGACTGGCGCTCTTAAATTTGATTCTATAGCAAATCTGCAAGTTCGTATGCCGATAGTTGTTATAGGTGCGGGGCTTACTGCGATTGACACTGCCACTGAAGCTTTAGCGTATTATCCAATTCAAGTAGAAAAATTTCTTCTTCGTTATGAAATATTGGTTGATAAGTACGGAAAAGACTGTGTTGAAAAAGATTGGACAGAGGAAGAACACAAAATTGCAAATGAGCTGATATCGCATGCACAATTGATCCAAAAAGAGCAAGAATTAGCAAAAAAAGAGAATAGAGGAGCAAAAATACTGGAGTTAATGCAGAGCCTTGGGGGAGTGAAAGTTGTATATAGAAAAGAGCTAAAAGACTCACCAAGTTATCGATTAAATAGTGAAGAGGTGCAAAATGCACTGTCAGAAGGGATTTACTTTATTGAAAACTTAGAGCCAGTTGAAGTTGTGACGGATAAATATAACCATGCTGAATCAATAAAACTAATAGACAAAAAATCCGGCGAAATTAAATGCATGAAAGCACGTTCTATTTTTATAGCAGCAGGTACTGAGCCAAATACAGTTATTGCAACAGAAGATAAAAGGCATTTTAAATTAAGTAATGGGTATTTTACTCATTTGAATTCATCAGAAAAAGAAATAGATCCAATATTTTCTCCTAAGATGCAGAATAAAGACAGAATATTAGTATATAAACAAGGCAATAAAACAATTAGCTTTTTTGGTGATCTTCATCCTTCGTATAGTGGCAGCGTCGTGAAAGCTATGGCAAGTGCTAAGAACGGTTATCCTATTATTTCTCAGCTTTTGAGTAGAGTAGCTGACCAATACGCTGCAGAACATCAGACTAATGAAAAATTTTTTAATAGAATCAAAGAGCAATTCACTGCAAAGATTATAAAAATTCAATATTTAACTGACAAAGTTGTGGAAATAGTGATCAAAGCACCACTTGCGGCAAAAAATTTTAAACCCGGACAATTCTTTAGGTTGCAAAATTTTGCAACCAATAGCAGAAAAGCCAATAATACAAACCTTGCTATGGAAGGTATAGCCGTAACCGGCACTGAAGTAGACAAAAAAAAAGGATTTATTTCCACTATTGTGCTTGAAACTGGCGGTTCCACTAATTTATGTAAATGTTTTAAAGAAGGTGAACAAGTAATTCTTATGGGTCCAACTGGCAGCCCTACTGAGGTTTACTAAGTCTTGATATTAAAGTGATGCTAAATTTTATTTCAAAAAGTAAATAATTTACTAACGCTCGTGCACAAATTAAAAATAAATTATGCACGAGTGTAGCACTGTGAATTAGGAGTGCTATATTAAAGCTTACCTCACTATTAAAGCTATCGGTCAGATTAGATTAAAAACCTAATCTGACCGGTTTCTCTATAACCTTCTAAACCCTGATATAATTATATGGTAATTAGCTTAACTAGTGGTTAATATGCAAATTGATTTTATTTGTATGTTGAGGTAGCATAAACCATACTGTTTTACATCATTGTGCAACTTTATAAATTTTTATTGCTATTTCTGTTGACTACATTAATAGTGATAGTCCTAATATTACCTGAAAATTTAGGTACTACACTGAATTGCTCTCATCCAGTTCTAAATTTTGATTTATCTTTTCGTATCGTACTAATATCTTTTTTATCAGTTGCATTTTTAGCTGTTCTACCAGCACAAAATTTGACTTTTTCAGAGATGCTATCTTTTTTTGCTTATACTACCTGCTCACTCTGTGCAATTTTATCCAAGCAGATAATGTTGGTTATAATATTCTTTGAATTAATGACCATCAGTGCATTTTTTATTATCGCAGCTAGCTGTAGAGATAGTGGATCTGCAATAAGGTACGCTTGTGTACACTTTTTGGTTGGAGTTATATTGACAGCAGGATTGGCACTTCAAAGCACTAACCTGATAATTTTGGGTTTATTGATAAATTGCGCTTGTTTTCCTTTTTCGTTTTGGGTTGTTGATGCATATCCTGCTGCATCACTACATGGCACTACATATCTCTCTTTATTTACCACTAAAGTCTCTTTTTTAGTGATGCTTTTACACACTTATAACCTATGGCAAGATTGTACTGAAATATTAGCGCTTGTAGGCGCCATCACTGCAATTTACAGTATTATATTTGCTTCTCTTGAGCAAAATATTCGCAGATTTTTATGCTATAACGTTGTAGGACAAATGGGCTTGCTGATTATTGCAGGAAGTTTGCTCAGTCCTTCGGAAAAAGCAATACCAATTTTGATACTGCATATAATCTTCTCTCTTGTTTATCAATCATTATTGTTTGTGGTCAGTAATTCGATTATTTTACAAACAAAAACAATTAGTTTTAATCGAGTGGGTAAACTGATGTCAGTGGAAGGCATGTGTGCTATAATCGCAATACTTACAATGGCTGCATTTCCTGGAACCGTTGGATTTATCAGTAAATCATATATCACAGCTGAAATTGAAATGAACACTGTTGCCTTAAAAGGGTACAAAAATTTATATAAGGTTCTAAATTTGCTGCTTCATTTAAGCGTGGGACTCAAGTTTTTCTATTACATATTTATCGCTAAAAGCAAGTCCAAACCTTCAGAAGGGAAAGAAGGTAGAATAACAATGATTATTTTTGCATTCATATGTATAATTGCTGGCAACCCTTACTTGCCTATTTACAATAAACCTTCGATTTTCGATTTTGTGTACAACACAAAAAATATTTTGTCGCAATTTAATTTGTTACTATGTACCACTTTATTGTTTATTCCTTTACGCAAGTTATTTTACCCGAGAGTAAATTTTAAAATGGATGTTGATTGGATTTTTAGAGTTTTCATATCCTATATTGTCTTGCTGTTCAATCAATTGGTCTTTAAAGTGAGAGAAATGTCTGCCAACGTACTGCAAAACTTGACTAATTCACTTACTAATTTATACTTTAATAATATTACTAAACTTAAAGAAGTGCTAAGTTATAACTCAGTGAGTTTTGTTTCAGCTTCTTCTCTCTTTTTAATGAGTATTCTACTAATGCTATTATGTTTAAATCGTTAACTGAAAGTTTAAATTCTGTATTTAGTAAACTGAGAGGAAAGTCGATCATTTCTGAAGATGATTTTAATCTTGCCATGCGTGAAATACGTATAGCTTTAATTGAAGCTGACGTTTCACTTGAAGTTGCAAAAAAATTCATCAACGACATTAAAGATAAAGTGATTGGGGAAAAAGTCATAAAAAGTGTTTCCCCAGCACAAATGATAATTAAAATTGTGCAGGATAATTTAGTTGCAGTTCTCGGATCAGAGAAAAGTGACTTAAATCTAGCAGTTAAACCCCCTGCTGTGATTATGATGGTGGGCTTACAAGGTGCAGGTAAAACAACTACCTCAGGAAAGCTTGCTTTCAAGCTAAAAAAGCAAAAGAAAAAAGTGATGCTTGCCTCTTTAGACATTTATAGGCCGGCTGCCCAGAAACAACTTGAGGTGCTAGGTAAACAGATAGACGTACAAACTTTATCTATAGTAATAAATGAGGAGCCTATTGCAATTACAAAAAGGGCACTGGCAGCAGCAAAGAACGATAATTATGATGTATTAATACTAGACACCGCAGGCAGGCTTCATATTGACAATAATATGATGAATGAGTTGAAAGCCGTAAAGGAAATAGCTTCACCTGCAGAAGTTATTTTAGTAGCCGACGCAATGATAGGCCAGGATGCGGTCAACATTGCCAAATCATTCAATGAGGTAATAGGTGTAACCGGCATTATTCTCACCCGTGTTGATGGTGATGCACGTGGTGGTGCTGCTCTTTCTATGAAAATGATCACCGATTGTCCAATTAAATTTATTGCTTGTGGTGAAAAATTAAGTGACCTCGATGATTTTTATCCCGATAGAATTGCAAAAAGGATACTTAGCATGGGTGATGTTGTATCATTGGTTGAAAAAGCTGCTGAGATTGTTGGTCAGGAAGAAATTGATAAGTTACAAAAGAAAGTAAAAAAGGGTAAATTCGACCTAAACGACCTAGTGGGAATGTTAAAAACTCTGAGTAAAATGGATGGCATTAGCAACATAATGAAATTCATCCCTAGTTCATTCACAAAAAAGCTAAGTAGCAGTGTGCCAGACGACAATAAAGTGAAAAAATATATAGCCATCATAAACTCAATGACCGAAAAAGAAAGGCAAAATCCAGATATTTTAAATGGCAAAAGAAGACTTAGAATTTCTAAGGGGTCCGGAACAAGTGTAACTGACGTTAATCTTCTAATTAAGCAGTATAATCAAATGAGCTCTATGGTGAATAAATTCAGTAAAGTTGATCATAATAAACTCAAAGAATCTGATTTAATGGATATGCTGAGCAGAAAATAAATCAGCAGGTAGTAGAATGAAATAAAATCATCAGTTGTAATTGCTGTTGAGTAGTGAAGTAACAAATTCAATAAATTTCCGCAGTTGGAATTGGCATAATAATAAAAATTGATATAAGTTACTTTAGCTATATTTAATGCGTTGTTTTATAGCTAACACACCATACCACCGTGGCACTACACTAGTAACAGAACGACAATTGTCAGTAGCTCAAGTTAGGCTAGATATGGCATTCACAATATCGTTTGTAAACCTATAGCTATATATAATGAATGAATTTTTTTATATATTCGTTATTAGTATTTTGTATTTCTTGGACAGTTCCGTGGTAGATAATATTCCCTTCGTATAATACTGCTATTTTATCAGCTATTTTAAATGCACTATGAATATCATGTGTAATCGTGATAATTGTAGGGTTAAAGTCTTTAGATAATTTTATTATTATCTCATTTACCATATCTGACATAATTGGGTCCAATCCTGAAGTTGGCTCATCCAATACAATAATTTCTGGATTGTGCGCAATCGCCCTTGCAAGTGCTACTCTTTTTTTCATTCCGCCTGATAGCTCGATTGGAAACATATCTGCTATGCTTTCCTCCAGTCCAACATCATTTAACTTCTCGATTGCTAGCTGTTTTGCCTCCTTTTCGCTGATATTAAAGCGCTTTTTATAATTAAAAGATATATTTTCCCACACTGTAACGTAGTCAAATAAAGCAGAATTTTGAAATAAGACTCCAAACTTATTTTTGCTTTCACTATTTATTTTAATAGACCCTGAGTCTGGTTTTAGCAATCCAATGATTATTTTTGTTAATACAGATTTACCACTTCCTGAGCCGCCAAGTATGACTAATGATTCCCCCTTCGATATATTAAAACTTATGTTGTTTAATATCGTTCTATCATCAAAAGACAAGCTTAGGTTCAATATTGATATTATGGGGCTATACATGTATCAAAGTAATCAAGTAGTTTGCTAAAATGATCAATATGGACGAAAAAACAACAGTTGATGTTGTAGCAACACCTACTCCTCGTGCACCTTCTCTACAATGGTAACCGTAATAACAACTTGAAACAGAAATTATAGCACCAAAAGCAGTCGCTTTCATTAGCCCAACAACAAAATCGTTTATATTAAAGAATTGAGCTGTATATTTTATGTATATATTTAAATTGTGGTTAAATTCAAAGACTGCGGTGACATACCCTCCAAATATTCCTATTAGATCTGCACATACTGTAAGTATTGGAAATACTATAACTGACGCTAGAATTCTTGGTGCAATTAAATATTTGAAAGGATTGATGTCCAAAGTTGTAAGTGCATCTATTTGTTCAGTGATGCGCATCGTGCCAATTTCTGCTGCAATTGAGGACCCAACCTTTCCTACCATTATTAAGCTAATCAAAACTGGCCCTAACTCTTTAATGATAGTGATCGTAACAAGCTTAGGTACTACTTGTTCTTGATTAATCAATAGACCACTTAAGCTACTTTGTAAAACTATCACCGCTCCTATAAAAACTCCAGTGAGCCCAACAATTGGTAAAGAGAAAAAGCCTATCTCTATAATTTGTTTTGCTACATTGCTAAAATAATACGGTGGCACAAAGCAGTGGTATAGAGATTGAATAAAAAACACAAATGCGTTACCAAGCCTCAACAGAAAGTTGATAAAGCACCTACCGATTATTCTAACACTGTTTACATCAAAGGAACTCACTTTGCATTTATCTTAGCTAAAAATTAGTTTTACTGATTTTATTAAAATTTTTATTAACTCTATCGCAGAGTATAGTCAAGATATATCTTAAGTTCAATATACTTTGATCAAAATGCTTGAGTTTAAGTTTATAAGACTGAATTGTATAAGAAAACCTTACTTATTTCGCTATTTACTTCTTGTAAAAAACATGCTACTAATAAATTGTGTTATATAATTGAATTGGAGTAAGTTTTGGCAGTTCCGAAGAGAAAAAAGTCAAAGTCAAGGCGTAATATGCATCGTTCTCATCATGCTATTAAGCCTAAGAATATTGTGGTATGTGCAACAACTGGAGAATTCATGTTGCCTCACAACATAGCAGTTGACAATAGTTACAAAGGAAAACGTGTTTTCATTAAACAAAAGGCGGAGTAACTCATGATATGTTACCCACGGTCAACAACAACATAGTTATCGCACTTGATGCTATGGGAGGGGATTTTGCACCTCTTTCCGTAATTCAGGGTGCTAGTTTTTTCCTGGATAATCTTGTTGATCCAGGTGTTGAAGTTTTTTTTCATATTTATGGAGATCAGAAAGAAATATCTCCTTTGCTTTCAAAATACAAAAAAGTAATCGATAACTCCGAATTTACCCATTGCTCTGATAATGTTCTTCCAAATGATAAACCCTCTTTTGCACTGAAACATCGCAAAGATTCAAGTATGAAGGCAGCTGTTGAAGCAGTGAAAAAAGGTAAAGCTTTTGGAATGGTGTCTTCAGGCAACACTGGAGCATTGATGGCTATCTCCAGATTTATTTTAGGAACATTACCCAATATCTATCGTCCTGCTATTGCATCTGTCTGTCCAACTAAGACAAAAAGCTTTGCATTGCTTGATCTTGGTGCAAATGTTGACTGTAATACTGACTCATTATTTCAATTTGCATTAATGGGGAGTATATTTGCAAAAATAGCATTAAAAGTTGAAAATCCTGAAGTAGCTTTGCTAAACATTGGTACAGAAGAAGTGAAAGGTACTGACTCAGTAAGAGGAGCTTTTGAGTTACTCAAAAATGCTCCAAGTATTAACTTCAAAGGATATATAGAGGCAAGTGAATTTTTAGATGGTAATATAGACGTAATTGTTGCTGATGGTTTTGTTGGTAATGTAATGCTCAAGACAGCTGAGGCAACTGCTGGTACTTTTATCAGTCTAATAAAACAGGAAGTATTTAATTCATGGATGACAAAAATGCTTGTCGGCATATTGTTGAAATCCAAGCTAAATAAAGCATTAGAGCGTTTTAATCCTAAAATTAGAAGTGGAGCTATGTTTCTAGGGCTAAATGGTATCATTATAAAGAGCCACGGAAATTCTGATGCTATTTCTTTTGCTCACGCTATAAAATTTGCAGTAAATGCAATCAGTGAAAATTTAAACCAGAAGATAATTAACGGGGTAAGTCATATTGAATAAAAGTTTCATATTGAGCACTGGTTCTTACCTACCAAAAAAAATTTTGAGTAATAACGAAATTGCATCGATAGTTGAAACAAACGATGAATGGATAAGGCAAAGAACAGGAATAGTTCAAAGACATATAGCAGATGAAGGAGAACTAACGTCAGATTTAGCTGTTAATGCAGCGAAAAATGCTATAGAAAAAGCGAAAATTTCAATAGATGAAATTGGTTTGATCATAGTTGCAACAACAACACCTGACAAAACTTTTCCTAGCTGTGCAACGATTATACAAAGTAAATTAAAGTGTAAAAACGCATTTGCTTTTGATGTACAGGCAGCATGCTCTGGTTTTATATATGCAGTTACAGTTGCTGATTCACTTATAAAGTCTAACGATAGAATTAAATACGCGCTTGTTATTGGTGCTGAAATAATGTCTAGGATTGTTGATTGGGAAGATAGGTCAACTTGTGTACTCTTTGGTGATGGTGCTGGTGCAGTGATAATGAAATCAGAAATGAGTAGCAGTAGCATTATATCAACAAACTTACACTCTGATGGCAATGTGGACTTATTATGTACAAACGGAGGAATATCCTCTACTCGTGATTCTGGAAAGATACTTATGAATGGAAGAGAAGTGTTTAAACATGCAGTAGAGAAATTAACAGCCTCAGTAGAGGAAACTCTAAAATGCAATAGTTTGAAGATTACTGATATTGACTGGTTAATTCCCCATCAAGCAAACATTCGCATTATTGAAGCAGTAGTAAAGAAATTAGATTTTCCTATAGAAAAAGTAATTAATACAGTTGATAAGCATGCAAACACCTCAGCAGCGTCAATTCCACTAGCCTTAGACTATGCAGTACAAGAATCAAAAATAAAGTCAGGAAATCTGATATTGCTGATTTCAATAGGTGCAGGTTTAGCCTGGGGTTCTGTGTTACTGCGCTATTAGACTTCCTATTACCCACGCTTCTTTTTTCTCAGTTTTATCGTTACATGCTGTACTGACAAAGTTTTGAGATATTATCACAAACATTATATTCACAAGAAATACTTGACTTCACGTGTACTAAGAAGCATTTTATATATGATGTGTGCCCGTAGCTCAGTTGGATAGAGCAACAGCCTTCTAAGCTGTGGGTCGTAGGTTCGAATCCTACCGGGCACATTCTTCTATCAATGCTTTCTATAAATTTTCAAGTATTCTGGTACCACATTTTCAATTGCTAGTGGTCTAATTTTCATTGTTTCGAGATCATCTGACTTTTCGATTGAACTACTCATCATAACTTTCACCTGATCTCGAGTAAGTATAGGGCTTGCATCTCCAGTTATAGGTTTTAACAGCACAGAAACAACTTTACTTTCTAAGAAAAAGGCTATCAATCTTGCCATTGGAAAAGGTACATTGATCAGTAGACACTTTCTGTTAGTCACATTCAGAATAAACTTTAATAAGCTTTTAAAAGAGTAAACTTTTGATCCACCTATATTATAAATTTTTTTATCTTGCTTATTAAAGCTGATAATACGGTATACCACTTCAGCTAAGTTTGTTACACATATCGGCTGAAACTTCGTTATTCCACTACCGATCAACGGCAAAAAAGGAAGAATTGTTGCTAATCTTGCAAATTTATTAAAGAAATTATCTTCTTTACCAAATACAAGACTGGGCTTAATTATCATTGCTCCTTGAAACGCCGAAGCTACAGCTTTCTCACCTTTCAATTTACTTTGGGCATATTTTGATAACTTATCATTTTCTATTCCCATGGCAGAAAAATGTATCATCATGGATACATTTTTTATTTGCGCAGCTTTTGCTATTCTTTCAGCTATTCCAACATGAACTGTATAGAAATCGTATTTTCTTTTTTCATATAATATTCCTACTAAGTTTATAACAACATCACACCCCTCCATACTTTCTAAAATTGATTTTTCATTAAAAAAATCTCCTTCAAGTATTGATATTTGCCCTAAGTTGCCACATAACTTTAGACAAGCAGCTTTTTCCTGATCACGAGTAAATATTCTTATTAAATACCCCGCCGCTGCCAAGCGTCTTATGATGTGTTTTCCTATAAATCCCGTTCCACCAAAAATAACTATACGTTTTATCACAGTTAAAACTTCCAATAACTTAACTTTAAATTAATACAATAGTTTTATTTAATATTCTATTGTGAATTCCTGCACTATAAGGTCCATTCTCATTCCATGAGAACCTTTAACTAAAATTACATCATTACCTTGAACAATATTAGCTAAATTACTTTTCAATTGGTTAGAATCATCGAAATGCATGCCTTTTATATTCTCCGGTAAAAGTTTATTCAATTCTAACATAAATTTACCAACTGTATGAACTTTATTCACATTTTGTTCTACTATAGAGTCAAGCAATTCTGTATGAAATACTATGCTTTCATTACCAAGTTCTAACATATCGCCGAGTAGTGCCACTTTTCTTAAATTAGAATATGTACCTAAAGTTCTTATTGCAGCCTTCATTGAAGTAGGGTTAGCATTATAGGAGTCGTTAATCAAATGTACTAATTTTCCATTGTATTTAGCTTGATGAACATTACCTCTACCTTCTGTTACAGTAAAATTCTCAAGTGCTAGTGGTAATTTCGATAAATCAAGTCCTAGACTTTGCACAACTGCTGTCACAACTAATGCAGAGTATGTAAAATGCTCACCCCGCAAACGTAAATTACAGTTTATAATTTGACCGTTGTGCGGTTTAATTTTTAAATTTATACCGCTATCGTTTCTTATTAGGTCTAACAAACGAACAGTAGCACTTTCATTCTTACCAAAGCTCACTACATTTCTGTCAGCATTTGATAAAAGATAATCATAATGTTTATTATCCTTGTTCAAAATCAAAGTACCATTATTTTTCATACCACATAGGACTTCTAACTTCGCTTGCGCAATATCAAGTAGAGATGAAAAATTTTCAACATGCGCAGGTTCGATGTTGGTAATAACTGCAATATCCGGATTGCTAATCTTCGATAGCTCTTTTATCTCACCAGCTCTATTCATTCCCATTTCAAGGATTAAGTACTGGCAGTTTTTTGGGACTTTTAGAATAGTAAAAGGTAATCCTATACTATTATTCAAGTTATCTTTGTTTGCATAAGACGCTCCATATTGCGATAGAACAGTGTGCAGCATGTCCTTTGTAGTCGTTTTCCCGACACTACCTGTAATTGTAATAACTTTAGCATTAACAAGAACATTTCTAATGTAATATGATGCCATATTATGCAAAGCTTTTAGAGTATCTTGCACAATAATTAGAGGAAAATTTCTATATTTATCTTCGCTTACTACCGCAGCAACAGCTCCTTTTAAAAATGCTTCATGTAGAAAATCATGCCCATCAAATTTCTTTCCCTTGAGAGCAATAAATAAATCACCTTTTTTTATGCTTCTTGTATCCGTTGAAATATTTGAGCTATATACCGAATTACAAACCCCCTCCCCTCTTCCGCCAGTAGCATCGATAATATTATTTGCGTTCCATTTTAACATAATTTATCTTTAAAGGTAATTTGAACAAGAAAAGCAGCAAAAATACTACATACTTTGGTAATGTACAAATAATGATTGCTATCTCTATAATTTCATCTTATAATAGATATACAAGCTTAAATATTTTCGTCTATAATTGGGTGTATTTTACTATCTGATTGTAGAAAGTGACTTGGAGGTATGTATGGCAAAAGATGAGTCAAATAAAAAGTCTATTTTGGCTAAGATAAAAGGCGTGTTTTTTCTTGTGCCTAAAGCACTTATTTATCCTATAAAGAAACCGTTTGCTTCAATTGATGAAATGAAGCATGATGCTAAAGTTTCATTAAAAAAGGCTGTGAGTGATGTAACTAAAGAAGAAGAGAAATATGACCCACCTATAAAAACCACAGAAGCTAGTAAGTACCTTGGCATACAAATAACAAAACAAGAAAAAGGTAAGGTAAGTTTTTTAGCGTCAAGAACTTTAACGGGGGATATACCTTACTTGAGTCCAGAGAAATTAGATAAAATAAGGAAAGATCTGCCAAATATAACTATTTTTAGAGAAGAAAACAAAATTGTAATTGAAGTTGATGTTGAGAAGATTATCCAAGAAATAAAAGATAAAAATCCAGGTATAGACGAAAAAGTAATGAAAAAGTACGCTCTTGAAGGAATTTATAATAAAATTGATTATGATCTCAAAAATTTGGCAAAAATTACTGGTGGAGAGTTTAAAGTTCACACAGACCGAAAGTTGCTGTATGATATTGCAGAAAAGTTGTATAGTGGATACGATAGTAAAAAGCAACAGTCACAAGAAGTTATAAGGTCTATAGGTAAAGAAAAGTCATCAGAGAAAATTTTAAATAATTGGCAAAAAGCTATTAAACAAGATTTTGAAAGTTGCGAAAGCATAAGAGGTAGGGGGAAATAAATTATGGAGAGTGTTATGAAAGAAGTTAAAATAGAGGAAAGGTATCATAGCCTAACTGTTCCTGGAGATATGTATCATTTACAACCAGAAGTTATTGCTGCAAGAAGGGCAAAAAGAATAGAAACGTTTTCAAAAAGACACCAAATGGACTATGGGTCAGTTTTGCGTGGACAAGATATACAGCTAAAAGACGTTTCAAGTCTTGAAGATGCTTCTAGCGAAGTAGCAATAAGCCCACCTTCTACACCAAATCATAAGCAAAATAGAAGAGGACCAGGAATTTAATAAAGTATGGGTAGTACAGCTTATGATGACACTAATATTTTTGCTAAGATATTAAGAGGTGAGTTGTCTTATGAGGAAATACATAAAAATGAAAATGTGCTAGCTTTTCGTGATAAGTATCCTGATGCACCAGTTCATATTCTAGTTATACCAAAAGCTCAATACGTTTCATACGATGATTTTGTTCTGAAAGCTTCCGAAGAGGAAATAGTAAGTTTTTTTAAAACTGTTAGAGAAATAGCACATAAATATAACTTAGAAAAAACAGGATATAGATTAGTTACTAATCACGGTAAAGATGGAGAGCAAGTTATACCGCACTTTCACATACATATTTTAGGTGGTAAAAGATTAGGAAAGCATGTAAATTCATAGTGTTATATGTTTTTTAAATGAGTGAATATTTAACCATATTAATTTTTATCTGTGTATCAATTGTAGTATCCTTTACTTTAGGTGTATTACCTATGTTTCTTGCAGTCAGTAACCCAGATGGTGAAAAGCTTTCTACATATGAGTGTGGCTTTAATCCTTTATCAAGAGCCAGAAAAAGTTTCGACATAAAATTTTACTTAGTTGCAATATTGTTCATAATATTCGATTTAGAAATTGCTTTTCTTTTCCCTTGGGCCGTTTCTTTATCTAAAATAAGCTATTGCGGATTTTGGTCTATGATGATATTCCTTGCAATACTTACTATAGGCTTTATTTATGAGTGGTGTAAAGGTGCGTTGGAATGGAAGTAAATTTATCTAATGGCGACTGGAATCGTTACAAAAAAGAAGGTTTTCTTATCACTAAATTTGGCGATTTAATAGATTATATAATGAACTGGGCAAGGTCTGGTTCATTGTGGCCAATGACATTTGGTCTTGCATGTTGCGCAGTAGAGATGATGCACACTGCATCCAGTCGTTATGATCTTGATAGATATGGCATAATCTTTCGTGCAAGCCCAAGGCAAGCAGATGTTATGATTGTTGCTGGCACGTTAACTAATAAAATGGCAGCAGCATTGCGTAAAGTTTATGATCAAATGGCAGATCCCAAATACGTCGTTTCTATGGGAAGTTGTGCAAATGGCGGTGGCTATTATCATTATTCTTACTCAGTAGTCCGTGGTTGCGATAGAATTGTGCCAGTTGATGTGTATGTTCCTGGATGCCCTCCAACTGCTGAGGCGTTGCTATATGGAATGCTATGTCTACAAAATAAAATAAAACGAACTAAAAATATATAGCATGGATAAAACTGCAAAATACATACAAAAAAAGACTAAATGTGAATGTATTCAGAAAAATGATGGCACTATTGTAATATATTCAGCTTTGAATGACATTGAAAATCACTTACTCTTTCTACGTGATGATGAAAAGTGTAGGCTTGAATTATTAGTTGACGTTTTTGGAGTTGATTACCCAGATAGAGAAAAACGTTTCGAGCTAATATACAATTTGCTCAGCGTTGTACACAATATCAGAGTGCACATAAAGCTTCAGTTATGTGAAGGTGATATACCTCTAAGTGTAGCAAAGATATTTAACGCAGCTTCGTGGTTTGAGCGTGAAGTATTTGATATGTATGGAATAGAATTTTCTGATCACCCAGATTTACGTAGGATTTTAACGGATTATGGATTCAAAGGTCATCCAATGTTAAAAGATTTTCCTCTCACTGGCTACGAGGAAGTAAGATACGATATAGAGGCAAAAAAGGTTGTATATAATCCTATAGACTTACCACAAGATTTTCGTATGTTTGACAGCTTATCCCCTTGGGAAGGTAGTAAAGCCACAAAAGTAAATATAAAGGAGTAGAAAATGACAGCACAAAGAAAAAAAATATCTTTGATTGGTGCAGGAAATATCGGTGGGACTCTTGCCCATATGATTGCACTAAGAGAGCTAGGAGATGTTATTTTGCTTGATGTCAGCGATGGAATACCACAAGGTAAAGCGCTTGACATTACAGAATCATCTCCTATTGATCGATCTAATGTCAATATTACTGGTACAAATAGGTATGAAGATATAAAAAATTCTGACGCAATTATAATAACTGCTGGCATTGCCAGAAAACCTGGAATGAGCAGAGATGACCTTCTGCAAACTAATGCTGCAGTAATGAAAGAGGTTGGGGAAAATATTAAAAAACATTCTCCAAACGCATTTGTAATAGTGGTTACCAATCCTTTAGATGCTATGGTTTCAGTAGTATACAAATCTTCAAGCCTGCCAACTAATATGATTATTGGTATGGCAGGAGTGCTTGACTCTGCTCGTTTTCGTTATTTTCTTGCAAGTGAGTTAAATATTTCTGTCGAAGATGTATCTGCTTTTGTGCTTGGAGGACATGGTGACACTATGGTACCACTAATCAATTATGCTTCAATTGCTGGCATTCCACTTACCCAAATCATTGAGATGGGTTTGATTACGCGAGGAAAAGTTGATGAAATAGTTGAGCGCACTCGTAATGGTGGAAAAGAAATAGTTGATCTACTTAAATCTGGATCTGCATACTATGCTCCTGCATCTTCAGCCATAAGCATGCTAGAATCATACTTAAAAGATAAAAGGCGTATATTACCATGCGCTGCTTATCTTAATGGTGAATATGGTGTGAAAGACTTATTCATTGGTGTTCCTACTATTATTGGCAAAAATGGAGTTGAGAAAATTCTAGAAGTTAAAATGAACGATAGTGAACAAGAGATGTTTTATAAATCTGTAAGTGCAGTAAAAGAGCTCTGTCAGCTAAATTAATTGCCCTATAGAATTTCTTTGAGCTCAAGCTTCGAAAACAGTCTAAAAAAATTATTTGTAGTTATTTTTGCTACTTGTTCCGGCGATTCATTCCATAATTCTGCTAAACAATTCACAACATATTTCACCATTGCCGGTTCATTTTTTCTTCCTCTGTAAGGCTCAGGAGATAGATAAGGTGCATCAGTTTCAACTAAAACACGCTCACGTGGCACATTTTGTGCAATTTCTCTTAGTAAGTTCGCATTTTTAAAAGTAATAATTCCAGAAAATGAAATGTATAATCCCAAGTCCATAGCCTTATAAGCAAGCTCTTTAGAAGAAGCAAAGCAATGCATTACTCCACTAAAAGCGTCCTTCTTCATTTCTGAATTTAACATATCAATCATCTCACTATCAGCATTTCTAGTGTGAATAACTAAAGGTAATCCTGTTACTTTTGCCGCTTCTATATGTGATGCAAAACTTTTTTTTTGATTGCTTTTGTTATCAGATTTATAAAAATCTAATCCAGTTTCACCGATACTAATTACCTTTTTGCCCTTAGTAAATTCAATCAATTCATCAGCATTTATACATTCACCTTTTTCCACATTAGTATCAAGCGGATGTATACCAACGGAGCAGTAGACTTGATCATAGGATGAAGAGATTTTTAATAATTTAGGGATATCATTAATGCTTATACATATGTTATGCAAAATTCTCACACCATTTTGCTCTGCTCTTGAAATTACCTTTGGTATTTCATCATCAGAAAAATAAATTAGATGACAATGAGAATCAACTATCATAAATAGATCCTTTTATGATAGAAGAAAACTCTTCTATCACTTTTTTATAAACTTCTTTTTTGAACGGTATGGCACTGGCTACCAAATCATCCACATTTTGCCAACGCCACTCTTTGAACTCTGGATGATCAGTATAGTTAATATTAATATCCTTATCCTTCCCACAAAATTTCATTAAGAACCACCTTTGCTTTTGGCCAGAATATCTCCCATTCCAGCATATCGGTATAACTTCCTCGGGTAAGTTGTAATATATCCACTCTTTATTTTGAGCCACAACTTCTGCTTCATCAGTACCAACTTCCTCCAATAGCTCACGTAGCGCTGCCTGCTCTAGCTCTTCACCTTCATCAACTCCTCCTTGTGGCATCTGCCAATAAGAGTCACTATCAAAACGTTTTCCAATAAAAATATTTCCCTGTTTGTTAAATAACATTATGCCAACACAAGGGCGATACTCTTTCTCCTCACTAATCACAAATACTCTCTGTTGCTAAATTATCTATCATAGAAGTTCCAACTACTTTTTTACTATTCATTTTTTCAACAATTTTTTTTGCAACTTCTTTTGCGCTTAAGTTTGAGTTATCAATTTCAAGTGAACCTTGAGGCACAAATAGTTTCTTTCCTTTAATTCTTCTCATAGCAAAATCTGAATCAGTAATTTTTCTCTCCTGCTCTCTTTCCTTTAATTGAACGCGCTTTACTAGTTCTCCACTATTACAATATAACACCACAGGGAGAATCTCCACGTTCATTTTTTTACTTAAATTCACCACTGAGTTATATACTTTTTGATCATAGGAATCACCTTTTATCAATTCGTTTGTAAATATATAATGCTTTGATTCTATATGGTATTTTTCCAATATTGCTAACATATTCTCTCTAATCACAAAAATTTCTTCCCATATTTCACTTGTAACCTCAGCGTTTCTGAAATCAATCATATCAAATATAATATTATTAAACAGGTTATTGTCTACTATCACCCCATCAATAATATTACACAGCTCTTTTGCAATCGTAAGTTTGCCACTACCCGGAAATCCGATTAAGTAAATGATCATACCATCAGAAAACTATCATATATTACAAATATATGTATTATAAACGTTACACTAGAAACATATCAAAAATAGTTCATATTCAGAAATTTTGAGTGTATCATTACAGATAAATTATATAATTTAGAATAATGAATGGTGATACAGAATCAATAAAAAATACAATTGTAGATGTAATAGATCAAAACAAAGGTCAAGATATAGTTACTTTTGATGTACAGAATAAAACTGTCATTGCAAAATATATGATCATTGCATCCGGTGATTCGAGCCGCCATGTAAAAGCATTAGCTGAGCAAGTGATGAAAAATCTCAAGCAATATGATAAAATAGATGTAGAAGGTATGGATGAAGGTAACTGGGTGATTGTGAATTTTCAAGGTATAATGGTTCACCTATTCAGGCCAGAAGTAAGAGAATATTATAAGATAGAAGAGTTATGGAATTGATTATCCAGGTAGCTGGTATACACTTGCTCAAATGTTGTAATTTTGAAGGCAACCCTTATGAAGTTGGTGGTGTCATTCCAGTGCTTGACACTGGAATCTAGAAAACTTAATCATAAACGAGCACACTATACAACATTTTTGATGAAATTTCATAATAAACTGGATTCCAGCGTCAAGCACTGGAATGACGCCATCGTTAACAACACCGTTTACACACAAAATAACATATTATGAAACATAAATCCGAGTTTTTAAACTTCATTCAAGAAAGAGGATACCTATATCAATGTACAAACATTGATAGGTTAGACCAGCTATTATCACAAGATAATTATATAATTGCATACATTGGGTTTGATTGTACGGCACCAAGTTTGCATATTGGCAGTCTCATTCAAATCATGATGCTCCGTCACCTACAAAAATTCGGTTATAAGCCAATAATTCTACTTGGAGGTGGCACAACAAAAATTGGTGACCCATCTGGTAAAGACAAAGCAAGAAGCGTCTTGCCGATAGAAGATATCAATCAAAATATACTTGGTATCAAGAAAACCCTCGAGAAGATGATATCTTTCGATTATGGAAAAACTGGTGCAATCATAGTAAACAACGCAGATTGGTTAGATAACATAAAATATATAGACTTTTTGCGTGATATAGGGACACATTTTTCTGTAAATCGCATGTTAGGCTTTGATAGTGTGAAAATTAGGCTAGATAGGGAGCAAAATCTAAGCTTTCTCGAGTTTAATTACATGTTGTTACAAGCCTATGATTTTGTCGAGTTGAATAAAAAGTATGGCTGTCGTCTCCAGATTGGAGGGTCAGACCAATGGGGAAATATAGTAAACGGAATTGAACTTGGCAAAAAGTTAAATTTACCTGAGCTGTTTGGTCTTACCACACCTCTTTTATTAAACGCACAAGGAAAAAAGATGGGCAAAACTGAAAGTGGAGCAGTATGGCTTGATGGTAGCATGCTAAAGCCCTATGACTACTGGCAATATTTTCGCAATGTTGATGATCAAGATGTTGGTCGTTTTTTGAGACTTTTCACTGATTTATCAATTGATGAAATTAAAAAACTAGAGTCCTTGAAGGATCAAGAAACAAACGAAGCAAAAAAGGTCTTGGCAACAGAAGTGACAAAAATATGTCACGGTTGTAAAGAAGCGAAACTTGCACGATCTGCTGCAATCTCTGCTTTTGAAAATGAAGACAGTTCATTGCTTTCTGGTTACACTATCACAAGAGAACAAGTTGCAAATGGCATACTCCTGATAGACTTGCTTCATGACACCGGTTTTGAACCTTCAAAAGGTGCGGCAAAGCGTTTAATACAGGGCAATGGATGCAAAGTTAATGATAATACTATAAATGATGTTAACTATATAATAAATTCTGAGAGCTTCAAAGATCAGTCATTCATAAAATTGTCTGCAGGAAAGAAACGCCATATTAAAATTTTAGTGAGTGAAGTAAGAAAGTGAATTTGTATCTGTTCAGCAGAGTGGTAAAATAAGGTAGCCAAGAAAAGATAATTATAGGAACAAATGGATATCATTGAAGCAGCTGACACTGTGGCAGAATCGCTAGGCAATCCTACTATCGCTAGCAGTTTCTTGCTGTCGATTTGCTAAGATTGGTTTATCAACTTGAGTATCAGGCTTTGACAATTTATATATAGCATTGCCAACTATTAGTGCTGTTGCTGTAATTGCAACTACTGCTATAACTATAGGTATTAACTCAGCTGTAATTGCTCCGGCTGTAAAAAGTGCTATAGATATAGCAGTACCTAATAATGCAGTTACTCCACCGGGGCTTTGTTGCATCACTATCTATGAAAGGCTAACTATACAAGCAGCTTATTGAAAATCTTATTTTTTGCAATCAATCTGATCAAATTTAAGAATAGTAATTTATTGTTTGTACTAGTAAATTTAATTCTACTTAAAATAGCTAAAGCATTGAAATTCTTGAATTCTAGCTAGATTAGTGAATGATAGTAAAACTTCTTTTACTTAAATTTAGATATTTACTGACTGTCCTTACTATAAATGCTAGAATAATAAGCTATTGATATTCTACATTTTTATCTTTTATCCATCGTAGATAGCGATTCAACAAAGCCCAATGGCGTCAACTTAAGGAAAGATGTTAAGAAGTAAAATACTGTGAAAAATAGGACCTTTGGTTTCTATTTTATTTCAATAAAGAAGATATCAGTAAAGCTTATCTATTAAGGTGTCACATAGAGGAGTGCTATAAACGACTCAAAGTAGAAGGAGAATTAGAGAATTTTTCTGGGATAAATTTAGAAACAAGAATTTTGTGCAAACTTGGTCATGTGCAATACTTCATATGTGTGATGCACAAGAGCCTTGGAACCCAGATCAAATTGCTGAGTATCGTTTAAATTTTTCAGTTTTATTTGGTGTAATGAGACAGAAACTTTATCAGGTGCTTATTAGCACCAAAAAACTTTCAAGCCCTTTTTAAAATACGCACTAAAGTTAACGTGAAGATTGTATAGCCGCAATAAAGTAGATAAGCCTAAACGCCATAATGTCTTTAGGAGAGCTTGCTAATTTATTCTCTTAAGTTAACGCCATTGCCTGAACAGATACATAAAAAAGTAGTACTTGCAAGAAAGAGTTACTTAAGAAATTAATTGTATCCGTTCAGAGGTATGGTAAGGATAAAAAAGAATTGACATAACATATCAAAGTAATAATAACAGAAAATGTTGATAGTAAGGTAAGGCTAGATGCTTCAATTGTTGATCAGTATTGTAGAGTTATGTAAAAACTTAGAGCAAAAAGTAGCAAAGCTTGAAGAAAAAAATAAAATCTTAGAAATAGAGAATGCTGAACTAAGAGAGAGACTTGGCTTGAACTCAAGGAATTCATCTTTACCAAGTTCAAAAGAGCTGTACAAAATAAAAAAAGACACACCAGAAGATAAGTCAGAGGGTGGCAGGAAGATAGGGGGTCAAGTTGGTCATAAAGGAAATTATCGGATAAAAATGGAAGCAGATGAAGTAATTAGAGTAAGATTACATGATACTTGTGAATGTGGTGGAGAAATTGCAGTATGCAACAAACCCTATATTCACCAGAATGTTGATCTCCCAAAAATTAAGCCTTACGTAGTGGAATACCAACTAGAACATGGGCGCTGTCGTAAATGCGGAAAAAGAAGGAGTAGCAAATTACCAGAAGGAGTTACACCTGATACCTTTGGTCCTAGAGTTAAGTCAGTAGTTGCATCACTAAGTGGGTTTTATAAGAATTCAAAGCGAGAAATAGCGAATATCATGAAAGACATCTTTAACATGAGTATAAGTGTTGGTAGTGTGTCCAATAGCGAAGCAAGGGTCTCGTCAAAATGTAAAGAAGCCTATGAACAAATAGAGGAAGAAATGAAAGCAAGCGAAATTTTGCATATTGATGAAACCAGTCACTATAACAAAGGTAAATTGGAATGGTGCTGGATGTTTGCCAACAATAAAGCAAGTCTTATGAAGTTAGCAGATACAAGAGGAATGAAGTTTTTAAAGAATAGTGCATTTTGTGATTACAAAAATCGGGTAATTACCGACAGATATGGAGTTTACAACCACTTCAGTGATGAAAAACGACAAATTTGTTGGGCTCACTTATTGAGAAATTTCGAGAGGTTATCTCATAGCTGGAATAGTGAAGTAATGAGACTTGGCCATTGTTTAAAAGATGCAGCTAATGGATTATTTACATTAAAAAACGCTTTGTCAGAAAATGAAATTAGTATTTCAAAGTTCACTAAGCAAGCTAAAGAGTTACGAAGATTTATGCAGTACTGCATGATAAAAATATCTTATATACTTGAAGCAAAAGGAGCTTCACGAACGGTAAAGGGTATTATAAAATCCGAGCCAATGATGTGGACATTTTTGGATGATCCAGAGAATATTCCATTAACGAATAATCATGTTGAGCGACAAATACGGCATTATGTTGTCTATCGTAAGAATTCATATTTTGCACAGTCAGAGCGAGGGAATAGATTCCTTGAGCGGATAATTTCGTTGTATCTCACTTGGAGGCAAAAAAAGTTAAATCCATTTCAAAACCTTCTATCTATTGTCTCTTAAGCCACACCTCTGAACGGATACAATTAATTAACTTTGCTATTTTCTCTAACATACCTAGAAGAAATAGATACATTATCTAATGCAGTCCTAATACTAGCATTGTTCTCATTAACAACTACAGCTAGCTCACAAGCATTCAAAGTATATCTACCATATGGAAACAGTACAGTACTTACTTCAGTAAATGCATCTTGTAGCATGCTACTATTTTTAGCTCGTATTAAAATAGAATTGATAGATTCATTATTACCTTTATATATAGCAAAGGCAAATGGTTTAATGACATACGTCACGCCTGGAAGCTGCACAATATCTTTAGAAGTAAGGATATTTCGTAGTGTATCACTATTTTAAACTCGTATAAAAATAGAATTGATACACTTGTTATTGCCTTTATATATAGCAAAGTTAAGTGGCGTTAAAGTATACGCTATAATATTTAAATACTGTACAATATTTCTAGAAGCAAGGATATCTTGTAATATACCATTTTCCTGGGCTTTTGTTAAAATAACATCAACATATCTTTCCTTGTTGTAATGTATGGCAAAGCTAAGCGATGTTAAGTTGTACATCAAACCATCTTGATAATTTATAATATTTGGAGCAGTAAGAATATCTTGTAGTATACCATTGTTTTGAGCTTGTTCTAAATAGAATTAACACATTCATTATTGTCTCTATGTATAGCTAGGCTAAGCAGTATTAAAGTGCGTCCTCCATCTGTTGGAAATCGTGTAGTATATCCTATTGTAAGAACTTTTAGTAAATCATTCTCTGAGGCTACTTTCAAGATATTACTAATTCCCTCACCATTTGATATTACCTTTTTCAACTTAAAATGCAAATTTCGTTGTGCTTGTGTTAAGTTGTTATCATTTAGCATATTCTTGTAACCTCGTTTTAAAGTCAGTGCAGTTTAATTATTCTATGTTAGTATACACCAATAGAAAAAATTTCATCATATGTTCTGGAAAAAATTTACACAGGTTAATGAGGAAACCGTAAGAGAGAGCCTAAAAAAGGTTATAGAGAAGAAAAGTGGTAAGAATGTTGGTGTAGTATCCTCAATTGTTATTAAGGGTAAAGATGTTGCTTTTGCTCTTGAAGTTACTGAGCCAAATGAAGAATTAAGAAAAAATTGTGAGCAAGCTGTTAAGGCGATACCGGGAGTAGGAAAGGTTACTGTAGTTGCTACTGGTCAAAAACAAGCTAGGCAACAAAAAGCTAAACTTCATATCGAAGGAGTGAAAAATATAATTGTCGTTGCTTCTGGTAAAGGAGGTGTGGGTAAGTCGACAGTTGCACTAAATCTAGCTCTTTCGTTAGCAGAATTAAAACATAAAGTTGCGCTAGTTGATGCAGATATATATGGTCCTTCGATTCCTAAAATGTTGGGCACTGAGAAATTAAAACCAGAAATACAGAGTGGTAAAGCAATGCCTATAGAGAAACATGGTCTCTATACTATTTCAATTGGCTATTTTATTGATAAGGACCGCGCAGTAATATGGCGTGGACCTATGATCACAAAAGCACTTTACAATTTGCTAATGGGAACAAGGTGGTCTGATATAGAATATTTAATCATTGATACACCGCCTGGCACTGGCGATGTACATTTAAGTTTGATGGAGAATTTTAGTTTAACTGGAGCAATAATAGTTTCAACTCCACAGGAGCTTGCTTTAATCGATGCACAAAAAATTTATGATATGTTCACAAAGCTCAGCGTGCCAATTATCGGCATTGTGGAAAATATGAGCTATTTTGTTCAAGATAATTCAAAAATACACATATTTGGAAAAGGTGGTGCAAAAAAAATGTCTGAAGAGCTGGGAGTCAAACTCTTGAGCAGAGTTCCTCTAGATCCGCAAATATGTAGTGCTTCTGATTGTGGAAATCCTTCAATACTAAGTGAGGATTTAGTAAGGATTTATGAAGGCATTGCTAAAGATGTTAGGTCTTTTGTATGCAGTCTATAAAGTTTTTTTAAACTACTTTTAAAATAGGTAGAATGTAATTTTAGGTGAATAAAATATTTCAAATGGCAGCAGCTACCTCGTATCTGAACAGACAATAGACTTCTTGGATAACTTAAGAAACAAGTAGTAGAAGCAATATTAGGGAAGGTATAAATTTTGAGCAGGTAAGTAAACTTGATGAAGAGAAGCTTCGAAGACTAAGAGGAGTAAAAAGAAAAACATTGGAAAAATAATAGAAATTTTAATAGAGGAAGAGGCCAAGAAAAAGGCAAGAGGAGGAAAACCAAATATATTTATTAATAGCACTCGAATATTTGTGTAAATACCGTACATATTTCCATATAGTGCAAAGCTATGGAATAAGTGAAAGTTCTTGCTAACGGCTGAATAGAAGATGCATTGATAAAACATCCAGATTTCAGGAAGATAAAGAGCTATTAAAGTTAAATAGGAGTATGCAAAAGTTTTATAAAAAGGGAATGTTCAACTCCCCCATAGAAGATCAAAAAATATCCTTAGGTTATCCAAGAAGTCTATTGTTGGTAAACATAAAAGGCTATTTGCCTTTTTATCTAGTTTATGCAGGAGGTCTAATATTTATTGTTGAGTGTGATTTTAGGCATGTCTGCTAAAACGCAACTTTTAAATCGCCAAAATTTCTCCTTGCCTTTACTAATTCCGATTCTTGGAGTGCACACATAATCTGGTTTGAGGTGATATTCATAGAGACAAAATTCATGACTTATAGTAAGGTCTTGTTTATTATGTTCTTTTGTAATGTTTAATTTTTTGCACAGTATGCCTGGCCCGCCTAAATTTGCTTCAAGCGGTTCAGTGAGCTTTAATCCTCGTATTAACACTGCTGCTGGGAATCCTTCTGCTTCTGTTACAATATTTAGACAATAGTACATTCCATATATAAAATATACGTACGAAAACCCTGGCGTACCAAACATTACTGAGGTTCGATTAGTATAGCCTCTTGCTGCATGACAAGCTGGGTCATCCATTCCTATATACGCTTCAACTTCAGTTATTATTCCACTAAAATTAGAAAATTTCAGAATCTTCCCTAGCAGCTCCCCAGCTACGGTTAAAGTTGGCCGTTCATAGAAATTTCTTGGTAATATTGTGTTATTCATCATAGAAGTACAAGTTACTTACATTTGTAAGCAAGTTATACTATTTTTGCTTTTTCTTATTTATTTAGTCAAGAGCATCTCTGAGAAGTAGAAGTTGGTGTTGTTGTCACATTTGTTACATCTGTTGAAGGCTGCTGTAAAACCTTGACTGATTCAGAGCTCTTTTGTTGCAATTGCGGTACTAACGCTTCATATAAAGATTTTGGCTCACGTCTCTTACCTATTTTGACTTCTTTATTTGCACGCAACTGCTCTGCAGTAACACCGTTGCCTTCAAGGAGAGTTACACCATTCTTACCATCAATGTTAACTTTAACTTTGCATTCTCTTCCATCAACATACCACTTTAAAGTCATTTCATATAACCCACTAATTATTTCATAAACTCTTTCCTCATTATCACTATCATTATTAATATAGCAACATGCCCCTCTCTTTTTTTCTTGATTAGAATGACAAAATGTAATTGTTCTTACACCATACTCTTTACATATACTACCGCCTAGAAGTTTAGCTATATCTACTCCTTCTTTATTGGCATGTAGCACAACTCTCACGGTAGGATAAACAATATTCCCTTCCCTTTTGCCTTCTTTTATCATTATGGACCCTATAGTATGATTTTTCATACCTTCAGATATCTCTGCTTTAATTTGGTCAGCAATTTTACCTATGATCTCTTTGCCATGATAGTGAGATTCTCCTTTCTTCGGAGAAAAAGGCTCTTTGTTCGTAGTATTAGTGTCTGGATCATTCTGTAACTCAAAGAATTTATCCCATTCTTTATCACTGTCTAATTTGATATATCCACGCTTGTCCTTGCCTGATACTGCATTCTGAATACTAGACGATCCTTCTGTTACAGTTGTACCAGAGCTATTGCTTTTACCTTTTAGAAGAACAAGATGCTCTTCTGACCTTTCTTCCTTACTCAACTTTGAAGCTGCATCACCAAAAGAAGGTTTCTCTACTATATGCGTGTAAGAACTTTTAACTCTACTCTCATTATCAGGTACTGTAGTAGCCCACAAAAGCTTTTTAATATAATCTAACATATGCCACCTCTTACCATTAACTAAATATCAGTATGCAAACTTTGCTATAACTAATCAATAACTAAATTTACTCCAAATAAAATGAGCTGATAAAAAGGTATAAATTGAGATTAGGTAAAGCTTTTGGTATAATATCTAGTTAATTTTGAATAGGCAGGTGATCTCATCTACAAAGACGTTTTTTATCTCATTTATTTTTGGGTTTATTCTCTTTCCCTATTTTATAAAACTTCTAAAAAAGATAAGTAAAGATGGACAACCAATCAGATCATATGGACCAGAAAGTCATTTAATAACAAAAAAGAATATACCACCTATGGGTGGAATAATAATACTAACTTCTGCTTTATTACCAATCCTGCTTTGGACTCAATTAACACCAGAAATTTCATTGCTGGTATTTATAACTCTATTTTTTGCTCTACTTGGATTTATTGATGACTATTTAAAATTGAAGACAAATCACCACCGAGGTTTAAGTGCAAAAACCAAAATACTTATTCAGTTTGTCGTTACTCTGGTCTGTATGTTTATACTTAAGCTACAATCTGCTGAAGGTTTTACAAAAATTTCTCTATTTAGAGAAGTAGCAATCGACCTTGGCTATCTATATCTTCCGTTTGCTGCATTTGTAATTGTCGGCTCTTCTAATGCTGTGAATCTTACAGATGGCCTAGATGGCCTTGCTGCAACTCAAGCCATTACTTCCTTTGCTTTTTTGGGGCTAATTGCATACATAACTCAGGCAGATGTAAACATTACTTTATTCTGCATTGCATTTATAGGAGCTATTTTAAGTTTCTTGTGGTTTAACACACATCCAGCAAAAATATTTATGGGTGATGTTGGAAGCCTATCAATCGGTGCAGCTTTAGGACTCACTAGTGTTCTAATTAAAAAAGAAATGCTTTTTGCCGTTATTGGAATAATCTTTGTAATAGAGACTTTATCTGTGATTATTCAGGTATCATATTTTAAATATACAAAATTTAGATATGGAGCAGGAAGAAGAATTTTCCTTATGACACCAATACATCATCACTTTGAAAAGAAAGGGTGGTCAGAAAATACAATAGTTATAAAATTTTGGATAATTTCTATCGTTTGTTCGATTTTTGCTTTAACTTTCTTATTATAGGAACTATGAAATATCCAGATTTCACATTAGAAGATACATTATCAGGAATTATAGCAGGAGTAGATGAAGTTGGAAGAGGTCCGCTTGCCGGTCCAGTGATATCTGCAGCTGTAATATTTACTGATAGAGATACGGTTATTGATGGAATAAACGACTCAAAAAAGCTAACCCCTAAGTGTAGGCAAGTTCTATACGAAAAAATAACGTCTGTTGCAAAATTTGGTATAGGAATGGCAAGTGTAGAGGAGATAGACTCATACAATATCTTGCAAGCAACAAAGCTTTCAATGAAACGTGCGCTGGTAAATTTAGATTTAGAACTAGATTATGTGTTAGTTGATGGTAACCAACCACTTGAAGTGAAATGGCAAACAAAGTCTATAGTGAATGGTGATAGTTTAAGTATATCAATTGCAGCCGCTTCAATCGTTGCAAAAGTTACAAGAGATCGGCTTATGGAAGAATTGCATAATAAACATCCTCAATATAATTGGTATAAAAATAAAGGATATGGAACAAAAGAACACCTCAGCGCTATTGGCCTTCATGGAATTACGAAGCACCATAGAAAGAATTTTGCACCTATAAGAATACTATAGCCTTTAATCACTTACCTTTTTTGAAAGGTATGTTTTCATTAAACAGGCAGACTGTACTTGATCCGTTTCTTAAGGTAAATACCGAGCTTACTCTTTCAATTATCAGGTAGTCATCAACTGTACGAAAATTTATCAAGGATTCATATCCTGCAGAATCAACCATAAAAACTGCCGGGAAATCAGAGTTTATTTTATTAAATTGTAGATATGTAAATTTTCCGTCATCAAAAACCTTAATTGGTATTATTGATTGACTGCCTTTAACGTGCGAGATGGAATAGTTAAAATTCAAGCCTTTCTTTATAACCTCAATATCACTTATATCAGGGATAGTGGTATGACTAGCTTGCTCTAGAATATCACCGTTACTCGTTGAATAAATTTCATCACTGTTGAACAGTGGATAAAGAAACCTTACTTCATATGCTAACCTTGGATCATCTAGCCCGTTTGCTTCTTCAGCATGAAACTCGAAATAATAAACTCTTTTATTGGTAATTATAGTTGCATTAGTATCGGCAATATCATCTATAGGCTTAATAAATAATCTATTACCTTGAGGAAGGAGTTGCCAACCGGTTGCATCACCCATTGAAAGACTCTCTATTACCTCCCCTGGCTCAAACAATATGCTGGATTGATAACCATAAAAGCCCGTGTACTTATGTATAGCCTGTGGATTATAATTCATTACCTTTATGTGGTTATCACCAGCTATTGGTCGTGGTTCCTGTTTTGCAAGTGCATCACCACCACAAAAAAATAATAGTGCAACAAAGAGTACCCTAATCATAGTATCAAAATAAACTGATCTTCATTTTATCATTGATAGACATGCACTGCAACTGTTAAGCTCTCTCAGAGGAAAAACTTTCTACACTGTTTGTGATAAAATCTAATTCTTTCTGTAGCCTCTTTTCATCGATAGCTTCTTCCCTTTGATCTCTGATTCCTTTAACTCCTTTTCCATGCTCTCAACTTCTAAGTCATACTTTTCCTTCGTTATATGACCCCTTGCATATACATAAGCTAATTTTTCTATACCTTGTTCTATTTTATCTGCGCGTTTTTCAATCTCATCCTTTGCCTGCTTATTTTCATATTTTAAAAGTCTAACCTTTGTCATTACCTCTGGTTCTTTGAGTACCATCTTCATTTCTTTCCATACTGCTTCTTCTAGTATATCAACTCGTATTGATTTGCTGTTATACACCCTATTCCCACCAAAACGAATTGATTTTTTCTTTCAGTCCTCGGAAAAATCTTACTTAGCTTAGCTATAGATGTTTACAAAAGAAATTCAAGTGAGTGAAGAAAGAAAAATTATTTTTGCAATACCGTAGGTACGCTCCACAATTATATTGAAGTTTTTATTGCACTCAAAACCTTCATTTTTCCTCATTTCTAGAATTATTAACGCATTATCATTTAACCAGCCTGAGTGAGCTAACTCGTCTAAAGTTGAGTTAACCAGATTGATATTATAAGGTGGGTCCATAAAAACTATATCGCACTTTGAAATAGGTCTTGGTAATCCGTTAGCATTGCAACAAATTAACGTGATATCGCTCGTAATTCCAAAATCTTCTGCTGTTTTTTTAGGCAGTTGCAAATTGTAATAATCTGAATCTACCATGAATGCATGTTTAGCACCTCGAGAAAGTGCTTCAAATGAAAAAGAGCCACTTCCGCAGAATAAATCAAGTACATTTAGGTTATAAATAGGTTTTCTTGAAGAAAGTATACTAAATATTGCTTCTCGGACACTACTCATAGTGGGCCGTGCAGCTAAATTCTTGCCTGTAGTTATTTTTCTTCCACGATATTTACCCGCAATAACACGTAACATATAAAACAAGTTCGAAGTTAACTAATTATTTATAATACACATTTAATGTCAACATAGCTTCAGCAGTCTAATAGAAAGAAGGTTGCTTGTGGAGGAACGCAAGATCAATCGCTTTTCTTTGATTTATTTTCTATACTGATTGCACGACCAATCTCGTCTTGTAAATCATCATGGTTGTTTTTTTCATCATGACCCATCCCTTCAATTCTACTTTCTAACTCTAACTTAATTAAAGTATTGATTTTCTCTATACTATCGAGGAAATTGTGACACTCTTCATCACTATATTCCTCACCAGATGCTTTTTTTTCTATAAATAGACTTTTGAACCCTATTAGATCAGAACTCTGATCGGCATTCAACACAATATTTCTCTCTATAAAACTAAGATCTGATAGTAACAAACTAACCTCTAATAGATCTTCACTTTCAATGTTTGCAAGATTATCAAGATCGTCTAAAATAGAGAACATCTTAAGCTCCTTCTGTGCAATTTCTTTGTCTTCTTTGTCAAATTCTGACGATAGCCCTTTATCATCTATAAGTCTCTCATTCAGAGCTTTATTTAGCTTTGAAAGACTAACATCACCTTGCTTAGTGCTATCTAGTAACAAATCTACCCTCGCTCTGCGCGCATTTAAAACATCATTGTAATCGTTTAACTTGATATTACCATCTTCGTCTTGCTGAAGACCATAATAACTTAGCCCTTTGAAATTACGATTCTTCATCATTCTCTATGTTCTCATTCCTTTCATTATCTTGACGCTCTCTATCTTCTCCGGCACGTATAGCTTCTGTAGTGTTTTTTAGGGTTTCTGGTTCCGTACCTAATTTTCGATTTGATTGATTAGGCTTATTTTCTTTTGATGATTCATCTTCTTCTGGTTCTCTCTTGCGGCCAATAGTGTAGTCATGAAGCTTCTCAAGAAATTCCCGTCTATATGTTTTTGCTCTATAGAGTAGATTATGCTGGTAACCATCCTTTTCTCCTGTAGCAGGGTTAATTCCTATAGAGTCGAGACCATGTTCCCAAGTAAACTTCATAGCATCTTCTATTGTATAGCCCAAATGTGATCCTACATATCCTTTATAATATTCTAAATATTTATCAATTCTTCTATGTGCAATATCTTCTTTATCAATTCCAAACGCCCTGTAGATTTTTTCCTCAAGCTTATCAACATCATTTTTAGGTGATGTTGCAAATTTTGTTGCTTCAATAGTAGCACCTACAAGCTTACGTGGCACATTAATAGAATATTTCAGCACACCCCCAACTCCTGGTATTCTACCTAGCAAATTAGCTGTACCTCCAGCTAATCTGTCCGGTACATGAGTAGCCCAATTACCTAAAGACTCTAGCCCTCCACCAATTTTATCTTGCATCTGTTGTTTTAATCCCTGCATTAAACCAGTCACAGGTGATGCTTGATACATACTAGATATATTGTAAACACCAAACCCACCACCGGCAATGCTTGAGCCCATCTGTTGTACAAACTCCTTCAAAGAAAACATCAAAAACGAAAGCAAGAACAATACAAAGATCTCTCCTGCGTTGATTAAATAACCTCTCTGTATGTCTTGCACCCTTTGGTAATCACTATTTTCTTTATAATTTTTGCAATCCTCACAATCTTTACATTTCTGACAGTATTCACTGTTGGGATCCTTATATAAATCATGAAGTTTCAGTATTCTACAACCTTGTTTTTTTATCGCACTCCGCACTAAAGATCTTATTTCATTAATTATTTCCCTATAACTATTGCATTTATTTATATCTTGACAGTAGCGTTTTATTATTTCACTAACATCACCTATCCTTTTCTCTATATTGTTGATCAGTAATATAATGTCAGCCCTCTCTGATGCATGAGATAAACTATTTGTTAAGCGTACTAGATCTTTTGCACTACAGCCATTACTAACTATCATATCACTTTCCGCAATATAGTGGTCTGCTGGATTATCTTTAGTTCCAGGAATTGGATTAAAGAAAGGATAATCTATATAACGAAAACCTTTATTAATGTAATCTGGTGGAAGAGGGATATATCCAGCGCCACCAGTAAACTTTACTGTACCACCTATTCTGCTTAGTTTTTCTATACCTTCTATATTCTTATCTACGTTCAATGGAGAAGCCTCTCCAATAGCATAAGGTACAAAAATTTGCCCTGGAGTCCAGCTAAAGTATTCTTTATCAATTATACAAAAACCACCAAATACCCATTTTGGAGCACATAACTTTATTTCAAGCCATTTATTATAGCACACAGTAAAGCCTAACTGTTTATAAAAGGTATTCATTATCATCGCAGCAAGTAATGACAGCAGGGTAAATATCATAATTGATTGCAAACAGAAACTAATACAGAATTTTATCCAACCCTCAAATAGACTTTTCAGTGGTGAAAATAAAATAGAGATTAGGAATAGCGGCATTATAGCTACAAGAAAAGCTATACCCATAAAACCAGAAAGGAATATTATGTAAGCATACATACACAGCAGGAAATATAAGACAATCCCTATAAAAATTGCCGGTATCATAAGGAGACTTGCCCACATTTGATAATGTAAAAATGCTGCAAACTTTTTCCAAACAGAGTAAGCAAAAAACTTATTAAACATATCCTCCATGAAGCTAAACAATTTAGCTTCATTTCCTTGAGCAACGTTTGAATTACCTCCGGTGTTCATGTTGGGAGCAAAATTAGTAATTATGCTTATCAATTGTTCAAGACCTTTAACAAATAAAACAAGAAAATGATCATAGAAAAATCTAAAACTTCCAGGAGATATAAGCACTATTACTAGAGTGATTTTCATCATTCTGATGAGCATATCATGCTTAGTTTCTCTTATCATTCCAAAAAGATAAAGAAGCGATGAAATCACTATAAATAGAACAAGCAAGGAAAGAACAAAATTGTGAAAGCTCGTACTTTTTTCAGCTATATTTTGAAACATCGCTTGTGCAGCTGCAGGATCATTGCTATCAAAATGCTTTTTACAATTTTCGTTAATCAATAATACACATTTTAGATAGTTATAAACGTAATCAAAAAATCCAAAGTTACTTGGTTTCTGCACTCCGCTCAAAAATTCAAAAGAGTAGCCACCTGCATTATCTAGATAATATCTATCTAATATCTTTACATATATTTTCCATCCTTTTTCTAACCTCACCTTATTACAATTTCTGTCCTGTAATGTGGTGTTATCTCTGTCTAAAGTAAAAAGCCCACTTCCATCTTCCGCTACGGAATTGTAACCTAGATGTACAGTAGGAGACTCAGGGTTACGCATGGATTTTAAATTTTCGTTAGGACTAGAATCGCTAGGCCTTTTAAATAAAAGATAAGCACCATGGCCGTTATTAAACCAACATGGAGCACCACGTGATACTGTATTTGCGCTATCATCTTCATTAATGCACTTGCAATTTACAGTGCAACTTGCATTAGGCTTACTTGAAAATTTTTGTATGCTAGGTTTATAATCATTACAAACCAAGTGAAAGTCAGGCAGAATGTTGTCACCTTCCCCTCTTTCAAATTTGGTTGCATATTTTAACTGCTCCAAACTTTCCAAACTATAACTACTTTGAGATTTCTTCTTATTACTATTGCTCCAAGATGTCCATGCACCATTTACTCGTACTACTAAACTATCTCCATTGGTTTCAAATCCAGTATCTTTCCACTTCACCACTTGATTAGAGTGAAAACCATAATTGATTTCTCCGGTTTCAGGATCAATAGGTTCTCCACTTTCACCTTCTGGAAAAAACGCATCATGACCGATTGGAAAATGAGCACCAATTGCAATGGGTTCAGGACCAAAATAATCAGCAGATATACATCTTGGAAAAGGCATATCATTCTTACTACAACCTGTAACCAGAACACAGATTACCAAAATTAATAACCTAAACCAACATTTGCCTAAGCGTGATTGCATACCTAAACTTTTTCCAATACAGAATAAATTTCTAAAACCTTACTTCAAATATCTTTTTAATTAGTTACTCCATATATCTCATCAATCTTCCTTGACTTGTCCTTTTGTTTTATCAGAATCCTTTTGCTTATCTGGCTGGCTTAGTGTTTCAGATTTGCTCATTTCTCTGCCAGCACTCCCTTTCCCATCTGCTTGCTTTGGTGTATCAGGCAATTTAGCTTCAATTTTGCTACGATCTTTACTCATTCCCTGCTTGATGTTATGTATCATATTTTGGGTTCTATCATCAAGGCCAACAGTTGACAGCATAGCTTGTGATGCGCTCCTAGAAATATGACTAACACTTTGAGCAACTCCATAACCAGAGCTGAACAACGCCTGCGCCATAGTTTCTGATATAGAAACAAAAGCTTCCATTGCACTAGCAATGATGAGATATATAAATGCCTGGATTAGATCTATAGGTAATGCTGCAAAGTGCCCACCAGCCCTTTCTCCAGTACTGAGCGCAACATCAACACTAGTACCAGGACTATACCCAAGAGGTAATATTGATTTCATAAGACACAGATCATACGATAAAAAATTTACACTAATTAAGCATTGATAGCATGCAGAAAAATTTGTGAGGTTGTATAGAACTGAATACATTAACTGGTTTAAAAGAGACAAGGATGAAAATAAAATGACTGGTTGCAATGAAACATGAGCCAGCGTTTTTATCCAATTATCAAATAATGTTTTAGTTTGTTGAAATAGAATAAATACGATAAATAAAGGTGCCAATGACAATAAAAATGCCACTAAAACAGTAGATATTACATACTTAAACGTAGCACTAATAATGCATCTTAAAAACACAAAAGTAGCATAAAGTATTGCCAAAAATGCAATAAAGCCAAAAGGTCCTGATAGCATTAAAGACAAAAATTTCAGCCATGTTTCTCCTGTAAATAATACTCCCGCTGTTAAATCTAAGAATGCAAATTTTTTACCTCCTTCTCCTATATAGCCAGAAAAACTATCAACTAAATAAATGCTACCATCAACAAAAAGCCCAGACAAAGTTGTACCAAAGAATTCCCAACTTCTATCACTAAAAGCAAAAGCTATAAATGCTATTTTGAATATTCTTATAATAAAATCGAATTTACTTAATTGTATTGTTCCAAGCATATAGCCAACAACAGTAAATATAACGTATAGAATAAGCAAAGCTCTTATTCCTTGTAGAAGCCCCTTTCTATATCCTTCATATGGAATTTTAATTCCGTCTTCACCCCCGTCTGTTATGAAATCAAAAATCTTGTTTACAGTTGATGAAATAAAATCGTTTATTTTTCTTTTTAAAAATAAATTTACTGTGTATTTGTTATCTTCATAATATTTGCCTTCTTTGTCCGTAATATCATCTTTCTTTACGTTTTCTACATTAATACCAAAGTATATCTTTTTAGACTCTTTATCCTTTAAATGACTTCCATCTATTATGTAATAGTCTACATTATCCTCTGTTATTTTATCTAATTTCTTTACTTTTTTGAAATTATTAGTCTTTCGAGCAGATGGATCTTCTGGCGGGCTATCACCCAAGTACATATACAGTTTTTCACCACTATCGAAGTTACATGATCTAGTCACTGCAACATGATATCCACCTCTATGAAGAAAGTAATTGCCATTGCTTGCTATAGCAAGCATCACACTACTACCAGGTATTATATCTTTTTCATCTATTTTATAATCATGATTTAATTTCAAAGAAAAATGTTCAAAATTATCACCAATTTGTGAACACACACTATCTCCCTCCGCGCCTTTCTCATTTGGAAGACATTGAGTACCTTGAGCAGTATCCTGATCATCAAGATCACCAATTTTTGCAACAAGAGCTTCAGCCCAGGAAGTATCTTCTTCAGTGTTTAATGTAAAATCAATGTTAACCTGATTGAGATCCCCTTTGTTTTTCTTACTCTCCTCAAGCTTATCTTCAAGTCCTTTAAGGTGAGAATACATGTCACATTTATTGCCTTTATCGTACTTCTTATACCTGACAGAAGAAACGCAATTTTGTTTTCCTTCTGCACCCACCCCAAAACTCCATAAACCCTCTTTATTGTAGCATACGTTCTGATAGTAACAATTAAGCTCATAAGAACTGTACTTGTTCACCTCATTTAAATTACACCTTTTCCCATTACATAATTTATCCAGTCCTATTTTAGTTCGTCGTAAATCTAATAATGCACCATTTATCCATGAATTTTGAATATAATCCTTATTAAAATGTACCTTATTATCGTATGGAGTGTAGCTATTACCAACTAACACTTTTCTTTTTTCCATGTTTTCTTTGCTAAGTGACGGAAATTCTACTTTAGTCCTTTTACCACTTTCTCCACAAAAGAACTCTCCTCCGTTTAGCATGTCTTTTATTGTAGCTTTGTCTTTTTCATCCCCTTCTTCAGTTCTATAGCAATTATCATCAAAACTGATACCTTTTCCTTGTGGATTGTCATAATCAATCGTTATCTCTCTGGGAATTAAGCTAAAGCTTAACTTATCACCAGGATTTACTTTAATTCCAGTATCTACATAACGTCTATTGCTATAGAATTCATTATTTCCAAAGCCTATATCCCCACATATTTCTCGTTCATCAAGACTAGCATTATCAATTAACTTATTACTGTAATTTGGTATTAAATCATTAGCACAAAATACAGCGGGCACAAGTACTCTCTTTGGATTTTTCCCTTCTTTAAGAGGACAAAAATTTACTGACCCACCAAGAGTAAATTTGATTTTCTCATCCTTGCTAATTACTTGACCAGAATCAACCCAATGAATTTTAACTCCTTCGCCAGCTTCACGAACTGGAACATCTATACTGACACTAGTATTTCTGCTCTGCAACCCAGGTTCAACACAATCCATTGTGCAGCCAGTAATTACAAGACATAGTATCAATAATAATGATTTTCTGCTCATCATTGATTTCCTGTGTTTGTCGGTATTTTAGGTGCTGATCTTTGAGCTGATTGTGGTATTTGAGGTCTTCGACTTGGTGTACCAGATTGCTGACCTGCTCTTCTTTGGATACTTTGTTCATCTAAACCTACTGTTCCCATTAAGCTTTGCTGATATTGCCTTCCTGGTTCGCTTGCTACATAAACACCAAACAACGAATCAGATATTGTTGAAGATGCCTCAACTAAAGCTTTCATGGCATGTCCCAAAATCACAAAAGCCATCATAGCGGTAATATTAGGTACATGTTTGGAAGCATAACCGTAAAAAATACAAGGATTAAAAATCCTTAAGTTAAGATTAAGTATACATGTAGGGCAGACCTCAAAATTAAAGACCGAATACACAATATAATCCATAACCTGGCTTATTAATGATATAAAAATTAAAAGCACTACCGGATGAATTGCAAATCTTGCTAAATTTTTGACCCAATTGTGAAACATCTGTCTAGTATATCCAAATAGAAGGCAAATAATAAAAAGAGGCGCCAAGGAAAGCAATAATGCAACTATTGCTATAGATGTGATAAAAGAAAATAAGGCGTTAAACATCGATAAGCTCACTGTTATCAAACCCCAAATCACCAAGCAAAACGATACAATACCCAAAGGACCAGAGAATATAAGAGATACTATTAGTAACACTGAGTGTGCTGATAAAAACCTATTGAGCGGTAAATCAAGAAATTCAAAAACATTTGATGTTGTACCTCTGAAATTTGCTATTTCTATTAACTGTTTTGGAGCATTAACAAAAATAGAAAATGCATTGTTATAAAAAAAACTCCAACTGTTATCGTTCAGCAATTGGGTAATAACTCCTATCTTTACACATATAATTAAAAATTCATATGTAGAAGCATGAGACAATCCAAAAAAGTAATAAAGGGTATATAAAGTTATATATAACACTAATAACGACACTATTGTGGATCTGATAGTCTTTGTTCTATCTGACGCTACAAAACTTTGATAAATAGACTTTACGGGACTAGATTCAGAGTGATTCCATTCTGAATTTTTATAACTGGAACCAAAAAATGCAATTTTTACTTTTTCATCAAAAAAATTATATATCGCACTAAAAGTTCTTACAGGTGGCTCTTTAGTTGTAAGGTTAATGCTAAACTGACCTTCATTTTTCTTATAATCACAGCCATGATCTCTTATTCCGTAATATATAGTGCCACTCTTGTCTTTTAGCTTTTCTTTTAATCTTTCCATATACTCAGTATTATGAACTTCACTGATATCCACAGGTATATCCCCCAGAATTTCACCAGGATTGTGCTCAGGAAACTTATCAGAAACATGTATATATAAGTTTTTTGCTAGACTATGGCTCTTTGTGACCCTTATATTATATCCCCCTTTACCAGCATTCTTTTCTTTAGCATTTTTAAGTGTAAATACTAACTCTGTACCCTTATCATAGTTTTCTTTGATCTTATGATCAAAGTTAGTTCGTATACCATCACTCCTTACATATTTAAAACTTTCCTTTCCTCCTATCGACACCTTTAATGATGGAATGTAAGTCTTTATCCTCTTCATTTTCTTTTTTCTTATATCATCCACAGCTCCCTTGGTATTTTTTTCTGTATTTACTTTATCCTTTTCACCATCTGAACTATCGCTGTGTCCTTTAGCTATGTTGCTATCATCTAACACTCCCATTATACCATCTACAGCCTTCTTGATAGCTTCTTCCTTACTTACTTTTCCAACAGCTAGTTCGTTGGCAAGATTTTTAGCTACATTACGTTTATTGCCATCTATAGTATTAGATTCAATTTGCACACAATCTTGACTGGGATAATAACATGTATTCTCACACGCAAGATTTAAAAGGTACGTATCTATCTCAACTTTCTGACTGCTTGAAAGCCTCCTGCAGTCTATATTTTCTCCTTGTTTTATAGAATTAATGATATTTTCAATCTCCTTTTCATCTTGATCAGATTTTACAAAACTTGGATTCCAGTATTCTTTTCCATTCAACCATTTTGCGTTACCTATGATATATTTATTAGGGCATATTTCACCTTGACAATTCTCTTGATTTAAAACATGTGCAAAATACTCCGTCTCTCCTTCACCGCAACTCTCGTCAATTTTTTTATAGGTGACCGTGCCATTATCGTTTCTACACATTTTACTTCCAACAACACTAAAGCTTATAGCATCGCCAGCTTTAAGCGCAAACGGTAATGTAACGTTTCTTACTCCAGGTTCAATTACAAAATCTTTATATTGCGAACAAAAATTAACCTTATCAGGTATTATATTAATCTCTGTTACTTTTATTTTATTCGAAATATAGACTCCAGAATCAACCCATTTCTGCTCTGTTGACACTATATCCAATTTCTCACGCAAGCCTGATGAATCTTCTGGCTTAATACACCCGCACCCAGATAATAAAAAGAGTATCACAAAACTTATGCATAGCTTAACCAAGTTTTGGTTGCTCAAATGTTCAAACATCTGTTACTCACCTGCGCTCACTCTCCACCTGGTTTTATAGATTCACTAGAGGAAGATCCCGATCCCTTATTATCATCTCCACCTCCTCCAATAGCTCCTCTTGCCTTATTTACAGCCGCAGCAGCAACTTGACCAGCACCTCCAGCAGCAGCTTTGGCAGCAGATAAAGCTTTATTCACCATTTGTGCAGGAGTGCTACCTGAACCAAGTGCTGCCCTGTGATTACCAGCAAGCTCAGCAGCCATGCCGGGAAGAACGTTTAAAAAGTGGTAAAAGAGGAATAATACTAAACACAATTTTAATAATTCTCCGATTAGAGAGCTGCCAAACTCCATGTATGTAAAGTCGAATAGACCAAGTATGCTGCTCTTTTTAAAGCTATAATTTTGCATCATACATGCGAGAGTAGTTTCATTTTTATCACATTCCCCATCTTTCAATTTAAACCACTGTTTTTTCTTACTATATGAGATTTCTGCTTGTTTCTTTTCATATGACTTGTCTGGTTGTTCATTTTTATATGACTCGTCCAGTTTAAAATTTAAATTTTTAAAATAGATTTTATCACATGCTATGAACATAAAGGATAAAAACGCAAAAAGGATAACTGGGTATAAACTGTAGGTAATTAACTCTTTTAGCCAACCATCAAAATATCCCTTAGTATGTTGAAATAAAACCATAGGAATGAATAAAGGCGATAAGATGATAATTACACTAAGCGCAACTAAAGATAAGATAAATACATAGCACATCCACAAAATAACCATCATCAGCAAAATGGCCATAAATATACAGACAAGAGCTACTAAAATTTGTCCACCAGCGAAAATAATACCAATCACCGAACCTGCAACTAACAAGACAGGAGCAGCGCCAAGCAAAACCGCTAACGTTGCAACACCTCCAGTACCAATTTTGCCACCAATTCCATCTAAAGGTGCTCCTAAATAAAATAAAATTCTGCAATCAAGCCTATCCCAAGGTGCAAGATAACTGTAAGATACCCTCTTTCCTGCGCGATCGTATTCATAATCTTTACCTGCCTCATAATTACATATATTTTTACTCTCAGATGAAGCTTTAAGCACTATTTCTGATAAGCCGTTCGAAAGTTTTGTTAATTCCCCGTAATAATGAGACATAGTGCTACCTGTCGTAAAGTAAATCACTAAAGCGAATTTAATGATCAATATATACATTTCTTGTGGACTACGCATTCCACCAGACATGGCTTTTATAGAGAACAGTATTAAAGCCAAAACCAGGACAGCAGTTACGGTGTTTTTTAGCTTTTTCTGTGCCACAGACAAGAAACTGCCTTTGTTATTCCTATCCTTGTCTTTCAGTAGCTCACCACTTGAATCGATACCTGCCACTAAATTGTCTAACGATTCCTTAATGCATTGCACTATCATGGAAGTTATGGGAATAGGAGCTAATGATTTACTTCCTGCCTGATTGTAGCAGGCTTGTGAAACGTAATCTTGAAAACAACTCTTATTGTCATAACCTACAAAAGTTTTTCCTTCCTTTTCCTTGTCTTTTATCAGAGTTTTGTAATCTTTATCTTTATCGTCGTTAGGATCAACTCTATCTTCACCCTTACCATCTTTATTTTTGAATTTCATCACAGATTTTTCACACATAGGAGCAAGTGGGTCAGGTGGCAATTCCGTGCACCCCATATCAACCCCTTGCGGCCAAGGAGTCATTTCGATACCAAGCATTCTCACACTTGCTAACTCCACACATAATCTGCCCATTTTTTTCACTGCTTTAAATGTTGATCCATGTATGGGTTCGCTCTGTCCTGCTTTGAGAACTTTACATTTCAGCTCACCATCGACCGTCGGGGACCATGACCCATCTACATATCCAGTATCTTTTTCCCTTACATCAAAGTCTATGTATCCAGGTTTTTCTCTGGAATCAAAGTCTTTCTTGTTAAAAAGATTACCAAAAGTTAAAGGATTTCGATGACATATTTCTATATATTCACTGTATTGCACACCGTTTTTTGGCCAGTAATAACTTTCTGTACTCTCCTGAACGTTAGAATTTAAGGCTTCTTTTTCTACTCTTTTCCCGTCATAGTCTTTTTTGTTCACGTTTTCCCGAGCTTTATCTTGCAAACAAGAAAAATATTCATCTTCTGTTTGGTAATTTTTATTGGTGCAGCCATTATAACCTGTGTCTTCTTTAAAATTTTTGTATGTTCCATCATGACCACGTGCAACTGGGTGTTTAACAAAACTATGTTCACAAACAACAAGCCCCCCTATTGCTTTCCAGACTCCAACAATTGCAGCTATCATTCCAACGATAACAAGAGCAGTAAATAAACCAGCAGAAGAGACAATCAAAACAATACCAGTAAATATTGCACCAATAGCAATTGCTATCCCAGCAACTGCTGCAGCTGTTTTAAACGCCTTACAGTCAGGATTAGAGGCACGGCTAAAGCTACCAGTAGAATTAAATCTGCTAACAAATTCCGTTTTGTCAGTACCACTTACTGTATCTGCAAACACTGGATACGAGAGCAAAAAATCTATATTTAACAAAAATATCGCAACTAACAGTAATGACAGTTTAGTTTTAAACATTTTTCACCTTTTGATAAAACACAGGCAACCACATCTTTGGATCATCTCCGACTTCTTTCAGTATATCATATAACAATAGAACACTTTCCGCACGTCCAGATAACACGTTGACCACATCATCCAAATCTTTCAGATCTATTCTAGCTACTACAGCATTAACTCCCTGCTTTACTAAAAAGAATCTAGTACTTGGATCTGTGTGTTTGATCAGTATGTACTCACGTTCAGTTAACATAAAAACATCTCGATAGACACTAGTAGCTTTCAGATTTGGCAAAAAAATTTGTGTTGCTGTCTGCTGTACAAGCGTATCACTAATAGCACTTTTACTTGCATCTTCAACACTCTGAGTAGCAAAAACTACAAAAGCATTTAACTTTCTCAGCACTTTCAACCAGTCTTTTATCTTAGGTGCAAAAACTAGATTATCTATTAACGCCCATGCTTCATCAAGAACAATAATAGATGGAGTGCCATCAAGCGATATACTAATCCTATGAAACAAATAAATCAAGACCGGCCCAAGAGCAACAGGATCTTTTAGCAAGCTAGCCATTTCAAAGCCAAACACTCTTGCTTTTGAAAAATCTAGCAAATCTTCTTTATTGTCAAATATTGCAGCATGAGAGCCATCATCATGCCACATAGATATTGCTCCAGCTAGAGTATCAGGGCCCGCAAGTCCCAAAAATGGTACAAGATTTCTCAAAAATCTGTCTTCTTTTTTTAATTTAAAATTTCCCTCAATTGCATCATTAATTCTAGCAATATCTTCTGAAGTGAATTTATCGTTGTACACTAAAATTAAAGATTTTATCCATTCCATCAAAAATGTTTTATTATCAGGAGTATCGTCAAGTTGCAGAGGATTAAAATTTGTCTTAGTTCTTGGTTCTATTATAGTATAGATACCACCAAGTGCTCTTAAAAAAATTTCTGCACCGCGATCTTTATCAAAAAAGAATATTCTTGGAGAAAATTTCATTGCTTGACCACATAAAAAATTCATTAAAACAGTTTTGCCAGCACCTGTTGGCCCAATTATCATAGTATGTCCAACATCCCTTATATGAAAGTTGAAGAAAAATGGAGTGCCAGATGTTGTATCAAAAACTGTAACAGCATCTCCCCAGTGGTTATTGAATTTTTTACCAGTAGGATAATTATGTTGAGATGCAAAACCGGCCAAATTAAGACTACTTATTGTACCTTTTCTTACTATATAATCAAAATTACCAGGAATTTGCGCCCAAAATGCTGGTTCTAGATTAACCCTCTCACGAACAGGATAAACACCACAATTAGAAAGCTCCGATTCAACCAATGATAAAGCATTGTCCAATGATTTAGGGCTTTTTTCTATACATAAGATAGTTAAATGGTGTTCACCAAACGCAATTTTACCACTCATTGCATCATCAAGCGCATGAGAAATTTCTGCTATTTGAGAAATAGCTTTATCTGCAGATTGTATCATACGATTTTGCTGTATCTGCATTTTCGCAATTGCCATTTGCCTATTTGTAAATTGAAAAGACTGCGTGATAATAAATTCATAAGGAAGTTGTAAAAAAGAATCAAGCATTCCTGCGGAAGTATTATTTCCATATTCTTTGATACTAACTATTCCAGCATATTTACTTTCATTATGAGTCACAACCTGTATCATCTTATGGCCAAAAAATAACCTATGAACTGGTAAGTATCTTGATATTTCAGTTTTTAGTGGAAAAAGCGTATTTGTAACAAAGCCACAATTTACAATTCTAGACAGAAACTCCATTATTTCACAAAACAGTCCGTTTGGAGTTTCTTTTACTCCAAGGACTTTAGGCGAATAATTCCTAAGGCTTGTTACTATACGATTTGTCGTTTCCTCTAAATCTTCATAGGTATCACGCATATCACTTTCCCAAGCATGTTTTGAAGTTACATGCCCAAATTTTTTCAGTAGATGTGATAAAAATTCTACTCCCTTTGTATCTGCCCTACGAATAATCGTAATGTATAAATCATTAATAAAAGATTGCCTAGTTGCGTGTTTTTCTCTCCATTTTAGATTTACATGGTTAGCAAAAAAATTTGGTAAACTCTGGTTTGCAAATTCATCAGAAAAGATATTCTTCTTACGCCTGATGGTATGAAAGTACAAACTAAATGCTGGAGATGAAATGCTTCTTAGCATCTGATTTCTGATATTATTTTGTATCACCAAGTCTTCATCATCGGCCGTTTCAAACGCAAAGCCATTTAATTTTATAAATTTAACTAACCAATTCTGCTTTGTTATCAAGGTTGTACTATTCCAATAGCAAGAATAAGGTATAAATTCGGCAGCGTGAACCTCTCTACTTAGAATAGATTTATTCTTTGATTGAATAGCTCTAAATCTCAACATTGCATAACATCAAGTAATGTCATAAGAATTGGCTCCATGATAAAACCGATTTAAACATTTGGAACATTTTCCCAACTTTACCATAAATAACTCAATAAACAACGGTTCCTTTGCAGAAGCTATATAGCCAAGTCCATGTATACCTGGTAACATCAGGAGAATTACTCTAAGATCATTTGTATTAATGAAAATTAGCATGCAAATTAGAACGTTTAATATTGCAAACATATAACTCACACCAAAGAGCATTGCAGGTCTTGTAAGACCTTTAAATAATTGATTCGTTTGTATGCTGCCAGTAGACATATCTTTAACCTTCTAATAAGAGCTCTAACACTAATACTACATCATTAATTAAAAATCTATTGAAATGAATAGCACTTTAGGTAAGATAATTAATTTAAATTCAATGATTATAAGCTGGCCATTTCAAGAAGCAGAAAAAATACTACAAGAATTCCCTAATAAAAAAGAGATAATATTTGAGACTGGTTATGGTCCCTCGGGTTTACCACATATTGGTACTTTTGGGGAAGTGTTTCGTACCACAGTTATTGCAAACGCTCTAAAAAAAATAGCTCCTAGTATAAAAACCAAAATCATTGCAGTTTCCGACGATATGGATGGTTTGCGAAAAATACCAGATAATGTACCAAATCAGGAAATGCTAAGAGAGAATCTGAATAAGCCATTAACCATGATACCTGACCCATTTGGCACTCATGAGAGTTATGGTCATCACATGAATTCGTTGTTGTGTAAATTTCTTGATTTGTTTGGATTTGAATACGAATTTAGGAGTGCAACAGAGTGTTATAAATCTGGCGTTTACGATGAAAAACTTTTACTCCTGCTGAAAAATTATGATAAAGTGATGGACGTAATGCTTCCATCATTTCGGGAAGAAAGGCAGCAGACTTACAGTCCATTCTTGCCGATATGCCCAAAAACTTCCCAAGTTTTACAAGTTCCAGTAATTGAAACAAATACAGATAAAGGAACAATCACATATGAAGACCCAAACGGGGAAAAAATAGAAGTTCCAGTGACAAAAGGAAAATGTAAACTGCAATGGAAACCTGATTGGGGGATGAGGTGGGCTGCATTCGGAGTTAATTACGAAGCTCATGGAAAGGATTTGACTCCATCTGCTGTGCTTTCAAGTCAAATATGTAAAATACTTGGAGAAAAGCCACCGCTTTTGTTTTGCTATGAGTTATTTCTTGATAAAGAAGGAAAGAAGATATCAAAATCAAAAGGAAATGGTATTTCAATTGAGGAGTGGCTAACTTATGCACCCACAGAGAGTTTAGCGTTATACATCTTTCAGAGTCCTAAAAAAGCTAAACGTTTATATTTTGATGTGATACCAAAATCAACTGATGAATATTTAGAGTTTGCTAAGCGTTACAATGAGAGTGAAGAAAAGGATGTAAATAGCCCTGTATGGCACATCCACCAGGGTAAAGTTCCAAACGTAGAAACTTCAGGCATAAATTTTTCGTTACTTTTAAACCTGGCAGCAGCTTGTAATGCTGAAAATAAAGAGATTCTTTGGGGTTTTATATCAACTTATGCACCAAACGTTACACCAGAAAGCAACAAAATGCTAGATAGGCTTTCGGATTTTGCAGTTAGGTATTATCACGACTTTATCAAGCCAACAAAAGCGTATAAAGCTTCAAACGAAAAAGAGAAAGAAGCGTTACTAGATTTAAAGAACAACCTACATTCCCTGCCTATTACAGCCACTGCTGAAGAGATTCAATCTCAGGTTTTCTCCATCGGAAAAAAACATAATTACAATAACTTACGCGATTGGTTTCAGTTGCTATATGAAACACTGCTTGGCCAAAAAACCGGTCCTAGAATGGGATCTTTTATAAAGCTTTATGGGATAGATAATACAATCTCTCTTATAGAAAGTGCTACTGAACGTACACTTTAGAGTTTACCTTCTTCCATTTGAGCTCTCTAGTTTTATTACTTGACAAACCTTCCCACTTTCCCTTATTATATCAATAAGAGTATTTATCCTTGTTTTTGGGCTCAATGACAAAATTCAGATGTTTATTGGCAAATTACATAAAATTATAGCAGCTTTTTTTATTTTTTCTACATTCAGCCAAATCGCGCTTGTTAGCACATTATCAATTTACATTATTAAAACTCGCTATACGGGGATTCTTTTGTCTTTTTTTATTTAGTAAATTTCTTAATATTTACAACTAAAGTAATTTTAGAGAGCCAGCGCGTGACCAACCTGGTCAGTTTTCTGAATCCCAGTACTGGAATAACAAGAAAGAGGGCGCTGGGATGACACCATTTGCTGTCTTCAAAATGAATGTTAATACACCTAGGATGTTTAAACCTTAATTCTGTTTTGGTGTTAAGCAAGGTATCTAGATACCTTGCTAAATAAAAAATTGGAAAAAAAGGAAGAAGAGACTTCTTCCTTAAATAACGCAAAAACTTTTTGCCTTATTTATAAAACCTTTTACTGATGCCAGTAAGCGTGTTCCAGGATTTTCTAGACTACAATCAGGCTTACTATCCTCCACTGCACTATGCTTTGATATTGCTTTTGCAATAGCCTCCTTTAACTCATCACAAGGCTTCAACACTTCATATATAATGCCACCAGCAACAAGTCCTGTGAGTACAGCAGCAGCCACAGCTATCCCAGCCATAGCACCTACTGATAATGACACACCAATAAAATATGCAGAAGTAACTACTATAGCAGCTACAATAGATGTAATAATAAATATACCAACATCCAAGATTATTGCTATCATAATTGCTTTTTCAGTAAGTTCTTTATCTAGAGTTTTGTTATCACGATTATCTAATAAAGGATCAGCACCTTTGTCTAATAGAGCTATTACTATCTTGTGATGATATTCCCAAGCAGCAATGTACAAAGGAGTGTGTCCACATTTATTTGGAAGATTAATACTACTAAGGTTCTTATCTAATATAGCCTTTACTATCTCAATTTTGCCTTTCTCAGCAGCAAGATATAAAGGAGTTCTTTCACTTTTATCTCGCAAATTAACATCTATACCTTGTGCTGCTAATAGAGCGTTTACTATATTTTCGTTACCTTTTTCAATAGCCAAATGTAAAGGAGTTTTTTTATCGTTATCTTGCAAATTAACATCTATACCTTTTACTTTTAATAGAGCTTTTACTATTTTTTCATTACCTTTTTCAATAGCCAAATGTAAAGGAGTTTTTTTATCGTTATCTTGCAAATTAACATATATACCTTGTGCTGCTAATAGAGCGTTTACTATATTTTCGTTACCTTTTTCAATAGCCAAATGTAAAGGAGTTTTTTTATCGTTATCTTGCAAATTAACATATATACCTTTTACTTCTAATAGAGCTTTTACTATATTTTCGTTACCTTCTTTAATAGCCAAATGTAAAGGAGTTGCTTGAGATCGATTTTTCAAATTAACATCTATACCTTGTGCTGCTAATAGAGCTTTTACTATATTTTCGTTACCTTTTTCAATAGCCAAATGTAAAGAAGTTTCTTGAGATTGATTTTGCAAATTAACATCTATACCTTGTGCTGCTAATAGAGCGTTTACTACATTTTTTTGATTATCTAGAGATCCTATATGTAATAATATTAATTCTTCTTTGCCATAATAATAATTATTATTACTAAATTTATAATTTATATCAAAATTTTCCCTTCCCCATTCTTCATAAGTAGATAAGCCTCTTTCTTTTATTTGCCCTTTTATTTTTTCAACTATGTTATTACCATTCAAATCATTTGCACGATTTACTATACTTAATATCTGTTGCAACAATTCTAAATACATATCAAACTCTCCTATAAAAATAATAATATACTTTAATTATTATATACTTAAGTAATAAAGTCAAGAATTTAATTAACTATCATAAACACTCAAGCAAGAAAAAGGGGCTTTTGTGCGAGCGTTATTAATCTTCAGTTTAATAGGATAAGATTCGTCAACGTTTCTGTAAGTATCTTCTATATAGAAGAGTTGCTACCAATAAAGCCTAAGCTGACCAAATACATTTCTGTAGATTCAGATCTACTTGACTTTGGTTTGAAGTATCTTACTGTTTTAAACATTTTTTTTAGCTCATTGCAGAAATCTTTATCAGACTCTCCTTGAAAAATTTTTACTACGAACTTGCCATCATGATTCAAAAAATGCTTTGCAAAATTGAGCGCTGCTTCGCATAAAAGCATAATTCTGATATGATCTAACGATTTTAAACCGCAAGATTCTGGTGCCATATCAGATAAAATTACATCAAATTTGTGATCCTTGAATTTTTCTCTTAAAATTTCAAGTTCGCTGATAATATCACACTGTATACACTCTACTCCACTAATTGCGTTTATTGGTTTTATGTCAACAGCAATCACACTCGCTCCTTTCTTAGATGCAACTTGTGACCATCCACCAGGAAAAGCGCCAAGATCAATAATTTTTTGCCCTTGTTGGAGTAGTTTAAATTTATCGTCTATTTCTATTAACTTATATGCCGAGCGCGATCTATAACCGTCCTTATTGGTTTTTTGCACATACTGATCATTCAAATGGCGATGTAGCCATCTTGTTGAAGATAACTTTCTACCTCTAGCTGTTTTTACTCTGGTCTTTATACTAATAACCTACTTATTATTGATTATATCTTTGAGCTCTTTTTCAACTACTTCTTTTACCAATGCATGTAGATACTTATTCAGCCACTCTGAAAGCTGAGGTTTTAAAAGAGATACAACTAATTCTTCAACAGTAAGATCCGCTCTTTTTTGTTGTTTATGCCGTAGTTCGCTTTGCATCTTTTCAAGCAATGTTTTAATTTCCTCCATATTTTCTTTTAAAACTAAATGCTCGTTACTTTGTTCTTGATAGCTCACTTTGTTATTACTCATTTGGATATTATCATACAAATTTTTCTCTTCTGAGTTGTAACTATGGCTGTTAGATTGATTATTGTTAAAAGCTATTTTCTCACTTTGGCAATCGTTCTCTTCTTCACTATTTTCCTTTTTATCATCAACATCTTTTTCAATTTCTTCTAGGTATTCCTCTTCAAGGCATAATACGTCATCATCTTCATCTATTATTTCTGCTCTATCGCCACTTGGATTTTTACCCGATATAGCTTTTTTTATATCTTCTAGGATATCTTTTACAGATTGATTATCGCTCATACCATTAAATTTAAAGGTTTATACTATTTATCATAAAAAGCAAGTTGTAAACACTAATTACATAATTGCTTTTTGCTCCAACCAGATCGGAGCGTGCTTTAAATAATGCATCTTCAGTGTCCAAAAGGTCAGATGTACTCTTTAAACTTAAGTTTACCTCTTGCTTAACTCCTTCCAATGCTAAAGCTGCTGCTTTTTCCGCTTCTTGACTTGCTTTAATAATAGCTTTTGCTGTCAGCACGTTATTCCAAGCATTTACAACTGCTTCTTCTATATTTTTTACCGTTTCATAATAATCGTAGGTAGATTTTTTTGCATCCATTTTAGCTCTACTAACACCAAAAACATTAACTCCTCTTTTAAAGATCGGAATATCAAGAGTAAAGACAACATTCACATTTTCTAGTAACGTGTCCAATTTTATATTGTCCTCTCCAAAATTTTTACTTGCGCTTAGATTCAAAGAAGGAAGCCACTTGGAAGTTTCAGCGATCACTTCCATTCCGGCTGCTCTTTTTTGATAAACTGCTGCTTTTAGGGACAAGTTATTAGTTTTTGCTAATTGTAAACATTCATTTAGCTCTGGAACAGAAGGTAATTTATCATTAGCTTCAGAAAGTTCATCAGCATCTTCGCCAATCAAATGATAATAAGCAATATTTGCCAATTTTAATTTACCTTCAGCATCAACTCTTTCGGATATAGAAGACGAAAATTTTGCTTTTGCTAGCAAAACTTCAGCATTAGTAACTTCTCCAAGGGAAAAGCGTTTTTTCATAGCTGACAAATGCTCTAAAGAAACACGCTCTTTATGTTCTCTCAGTTTTAATATTTCTGCCTTTTGTAAAACATTAACATATGCTTTCACAGCGCTGAGTGCAACTTCTTGCTTTGACTGCTGAAATCTAATTTTTGCTGCTTTAAGAAGATGACTTGATCGGCTAAATGTAGCAAAAGTGCCCCCACCGTCTATTATTCTTTGGCTTAATGTTAGACGCTTTCCAGAGTTTTGTCGATCCTTAATAATATTAAAATTACTATCGAAATTATATTGTAAATTAATGTCAGGTAAAAATCCAGCCAATCCAGAAGATTTCAGCTGTTTTTCAGCACTCTTATATTGGTAAAACTGAGACTTTATTTTTGAGCTGTTTTTGATAGCTTTGCTTATGGCTTCTTCCAAATCGATTGCATAGCAACCTATAGTACCAAAAGCAATTATAAGTATAATAATCAATCGAAACATTTTGCTTTCTAGCATGTTGTTTAAGTTATTAGCATAAATTACTTTAATAATCAATAACTAATGTTGTTGACACTATCAAGCAACTCAGTGTATCATAATCTACTGTTATGTATTGATATATGAAAACTTTTTTCTTAAAAGAGAAACAAGTCGATAAAAAATGGCTTGTTATAGATGCAGAAGGATTAGTAGTAGGAAGGCTTGCAGCGTTTGTAGCAGCGCTATTGCGTGGAAAGCATAAGCCTGAATACACACCTCATATGGATTGTGGAGATAATGTAATTATTGTTAATGCAGAAAAGGTACATTTTACCGGAAAGAAACTTAAAGATAAAATCTACTATAGGCATACAGGTTATTCTGGTGGTTTAAAGAAAACTACTCCAGATAATATTTTAAATGGCAAATTCCCTGAGCGTGTGATAAAAATGGCAGTAAAAAGAATGCTTGATGATGGTCCTATGGCACGTAGACGGTTTGAAAATTTGTATGTTTATTCTGGTTCAGAACATAAGCATCAAGGACAGCAACCTGAAAAAATAGATTTTGCCTCTTTAAATCGTAAAAATAAGAAATAATGGAGTAAAAAGTGAAAATAAATAATAATGATCAGCCAAAAAAGGCAATGATTGACTCACTTGGTCGTTCATATGCTACAGGTCGAAGGAAAGAATCTGTAGCAAGAGTATGGATAAAGCTAGGAAGTGGAAAATTTAGTGTTAATAAAAAAGATGATTTAATTTCTTATTTTAAAAGAGAATCAGTGTGTCAAATGATTAAAGCGCCATTCATAGTAACTTCTATGTTAGATAGGTATGATGTGTTTGCAACTGTAAAAGGTGGAGGACTATCTGGCCAAGCAGGTGCCTTAGCTCATGGAATAAGCAGAGCTTTAAGTAGTATAAGTCAAGATCTACACTCTATATTACGTAAGGGTGGATTCCTAACTAGAGATTCACGTGTTGTTGAGCGTAAGAAATATGGTCAACATAAAGCTCGGAAAAAATGTCAGTTTTCTAAGAGATAATTGTTTCATAATGGTATTTTTTTGTAAATATTATACAAGTTCTTACAAGGGTTTATGACATTTTCTCTTTTTATGACGAATTTAGTTGACTATTGGCATTAGCATAATATGCTGTTTATGTAATTTTTCAATATTAAGGTAATTTATGAGTAAAGAAGATATAGTAAACCAACTGAGTCAAGAGTGCTCTAGTCAAGGTATAGATATAACAAAAGCTAGTTTGGGTAAGTTTTATGATATTTTTATGGAAATAATCAAGAACGATCTAAATCTTAAAGGTGAAATACGTTTACATGGAATAGGGACATTCTCTACTGCTATAAGTAAGGAAAGACAATGCCGTAATCCTCAAAATGGTGAGATTATGACCGTTCCTGAAAAGAAAAGAGTAAGGTTTAAAGCAAGTCAAGCTCTTTCAAGTACTTTAAATACCAAAGAGAAAGTATAAGCTACTTAGATATTGTCATTTTCATCTTTTTAGTTACACTATGTAAGCCATGAAATATAGCCTCGCTGATTAAAGAATGGCCTATATTAAGAGCTGAGATGTGAGGTATCTCTTTTATTCTTTTAGCATGTTTATAATTTATGCCATGCCCTGCGTGGCATTCTATTCCTAGCTTATTAATGTATTCTGCAGAGTTAGTAATAAGTTTTAATTTTTCTTCTGATGGATTATCACAGTAATCCCCTGTGTGAATTTCTATTATGTCAGGCTTTCTTTCTAGCTTCTCAAGATATTTTAGTTGATTAATATTTGGATCGATAAACAGTGAGACTTTTATGTCAAAGCTATGCATTTCCTCTATTATACCAGAAAGTTTACTGTGCATATTCACGATATTCAGGCCACCTTCGGTTGTTAATTCTTCTCTTTTTTCTGGTACTATACAAATCGAATAGGGTTTTACTTCTTTTGCTATTTTGAGCATTTCTTCCGTAGCTGCGATTTCAAGATTTAACTCAGTGCTAATGTTTTGTTTTAGATTGAATACATCCTCATCTCTGATATGCCTTCTGTCTTCTCGTAAGTGTACGGTGATAAAATCTGCTCCAGCATCAATAGCTATTTTTGCTGCTTTTAATGGATCTGGATAAGAAGCTCCACGTGCGTTGCGAAGGGTTGCAACGTGATCAATATTAACTCCCAATTTCACAATTTACCTCAAGAATTATTTATAAATTATACATATTATTAGATCTTATGCATGTCATTGTTTAATGCCATAGCTGAAAGACGGAGCTAGCAGTTATACCAATTCTCATTGTTGACAAGTCAAATAAGAAACATTCAAAATTGTTTGATTGTGGAAGTGGAAAGAGAAGTAATAAATTTGCATACACTTGCCCTTTTTTACAGTTAATCTAGTTTATAGAACTACTCGTGGTAATCCAAATAAGATTTTTTCTCATAATCAAGTTATAGTAAACGGGGAAAATTTTTCGCATCTAAAAAATTTTAGATTTAGGATTGAAATTAATAAGTGGAGTGATTATGTAGTTCATGTATTAGTAAAAGGAGGTACAACATGAGTAATATAGTTCATTTAAATAAAAACAATAATCGTGATAATTTTAGTGTAAGAGGGTTACAAAGAGCCGTTGATGACATATTTGATAGCTTTTTTACAGGATGGAACCCAGAGCTTTCCAAAAGAGGCAGTAGTCTACTACCAGTTTGTGATTTTTATGAAACAAAGGAAAGCTATTGCCTATCATTAGAGTTACCAGGTATTCCTAAAGAAAGCATAGACATTAGTATATCTGGCGATAACTTAATAGTGAAGGGTGAAAAAACATGTAATAATGAATCAAAAGATAAGCAGTTTTACCATAAAGAAAGGTACTATGGTTCTTTCTATAGATCTATTCAACTTCCAACAAATGTAGAGCAAGATAAGGTATCTGCCAACTTTTTAGATGGGGTATTGCATGTAACCATACCTAAGTCAGAGAAATACACCAAGAAAATTGATGTAAAGTAACCAGTAAGTAATAGCAGGCTTCTGACCTTGAGGCTTGCTATTTTAATATCTGTTCAGCAGAGTGGCAAAATAAGGTAAACGAGAAAAGACAACTAAATGAATGTCATGAAAGTAGCTGATGCTGGCTCCCTTATGAAGGTGTCATCTTAGCACCCAGACACTGATTTTTTAATTGAAAATGTTGTCTTGTTTGTGATAAATTTTGCTCGATGCCAGTGTCGAGCACTGGCATGACATTATAGAAGCTGGAATTACAGTGTCAGCTACTTGAATGACAATATTTGCTGTGTAATTTACCTTAAAAAATGAATATTCCTACAGCTACGTGTAAGCTACTTTCATGATACTCATTTACTTGTCTTTTTTGCCACTTTGCTGAACAGATATGCAAAATATTAACTTAGCAATACAAAAAATTATCTATAGATTAGACACACCATTAGATCTTATGCATAGTCATTTTTTAATTCCATAGCTGAGACGGAGCCTGCTCCCCTTATCATGAAACTGAAGTCTATATGGTACCACAGTATAATGATATAATAAAATATGAAAAAAATACCAATAAAAAAAGGCAAAAAAAGCCCGTATTAACTTTAACAATTTAAAATGATTTAATGTGAAAACCATAGGCGCCAATTGTTTTTTTAACTTAAAAATAAAAGTCAAGTATCAGGAATTCTAGACATAAACCCTCCTATATGAATAAAGAGCTAGCAAAAATAAACTTATATATTTTTTGCTGAAATTTGATTATTTGGTGAAAAAACCTGCAGGTGAAGATAGATTTTGGATCCTAAAAAATCTTCATTCTCCACTATAATGAAGCCACCAGAGTCTGTCAAGTAATTTTTTATTTAAACTGCTCGCAATCTTTTTATACACTCATCTTTACCAAGAATTACCATGATATCGATGATTCCAGGCGCATCCATTATTCCAGTTATTGGGGCGCGTAATGAGTGGTATATATCGCTCATTTTTATATTATGTAATTTTGAAAATTCCTTAATCTGAGAAGATAAAAAATTCTTATTCCAATCTTCACTACCTACACTCGAAAGAAATGATGCAAGTAACTTAATTACATCGAGGTTAGATTTGACAATTTGCTGAGCTTCTTCACTAAAATCAACTTGAATATAAAATTTTGCTAAATCCAATAATTCGGTCAGATAGTTTGCTCTTTTTTTCAGCTCTGTCAGTCCCTGCAGTAAATAGCCCTTTTTTTTGTCAGTTAGAGTATTTTCTCTAAGCATTAGAGTCAGAATATCTTCATTGCTCATATTACTAATATAGTGGTTATTCAAATGCTCCAGTTTTTTGAAATCGAGCCGTGCAGGTGAGCGACCGATGCTTTCTAAATTAAACCACTCTATTGCTTGCTCATCGCTAATAATCTCATCGTTGCCATGACTCCAGCCAAGTCTTAGCAAGTAATTACGCATTGCCTGTGGCAATATTCCCATCTTTTCATAATCGCAAACACTTGTAGCCCCATGCCTTTTAGATAGCTTATTCCCGTCTTCTCCATGAATTAGCGGTACATGTGCAAAGCGTGGAACATCAAAATCAAGAGCCTGATATATCAGTAATTGTTTGAAGGTATTAGTGAGATGATCAGAGCCACGTATAATATCGGTTATTCCAGCATCATGGTCATCAACCACTACAGCAAAAATATATGTTGGAGTATTGTCAGAGCGCAAGATTACTATGTCATCAAGCTGATCGCTACTTATTGTAACTTGGCCGTATATTTTATCGTCAACAACAATATCTTCTGAGTCTGGCACTTTGAAACGGACAACAGGGTTTGCGCTTGATGTCGAATGAGTACACTTATGCTTATATATTTTTCCTTCTTCCCTTGCTCTTATTTTCTTCTCCGCAACTTCATTCTCGGGGCAGTAACAATGATACGCCCTACCCTTTTCAACTAAAAGATTTGCAACTTCAATATGTCTAGCTATTCTTCTCGATTGGTATATTATTTCTCCATCATAGTTTATTCCAAGCCATTTTAGCCCATCTATTATTGCATCAATTGCTTCCTGTGTTGAACGTTTTCTGTCAGTATCTTCAATCCTTAGCAAAAACTCCCCACCATGACGCTGCGCATAGAGCCAATTAAATAACGCAGTACGAGCTCCTCCAATATGTAAAAATCCTGTTGGTGATGGAGCGAATCTAGTGACTATACCTGGCATATTTGTCTATTGTGATAACGTAACCGATGATAACTAAAATTTGTACTTGCAACAACGTGGAACTATAGTAAATTTGAAAGATCAATTTACATTTATTTTTAACAAACTGCATTGTATAATTTAATATTAGTGAATGCAGTGAGGTGTATATATGGATAATTTATTTGAAATTGCAAGAGGAGTTGTAACAAAAGAGGATGAAAATAAATTTATTGAAGCTTGCAAGAAAAGAGTTGCTTGTGTAGCTAAGAATAGAATTGATGAAAATGGAAACCCATTTCATATAGCAGCAAGTAAAGGGTTTCTATTATCTGCGTTACAGGGGATCATAAAGTATTTAGAAAAAGATACTGAGAGCAAAGTCAAGAAAGCAAAAGAAGCTAAAGATTGGGAAAAAGTAAAAAGATTAGAAAAGGAATTTAAGAATAACAAGAAATATATTAAGGAAGCACTCCTCGATAAAAGCTATATTAAGGATGAAGGGAAGAAGGCAGTATCACCCCTTTATTTCTTGGACCCTGCAGAGCGGAAAGAAGTTAAGCAAATTGCAGATATAAAATGTGGCTTTATATGTAATAAGAAGTTTCATCTATGCTTATATATAGCAGGGGCTATAGTGTGTGCTATCGCTATGTGTGTATCTTTGTATCTTCTATTTTCGGTTTCTCAGTCTCTTGCGTTGGCTTCAATAGCGACAATAGCTTCTGGAGGGTCTTCATATCTGTTATTTAAGGCATGTAACGAGGTATATGGCCTCTATAACGAAAGTACTATAGTGACAGATCCTAATGTTATGCAACTTTTAGAGGGTGGTTTAGCCCCAACATGAAGTACTTGCAAGGAATAATATAGAAATTTACTTTCTTAACTTAAGAAAGTATACTGATAAGATGATAAGAAAGAAGTATAGTAAAATTTTAATAGCAAATAGAGGAGAGATTGCTTGCAGGATAATCAAAACTGCGCGCAAGATGGGTATATCTTGTGTATGCGTATATTCAGATGCAGATGTAAATTCTGTGCATGTAAGGCAAGCAGATGAGTCGAAGTACATTGGTCCTTCACCTTCTTGCCTGAGTTATTTAAATATTGAAAAAATATGCGAGGTGGCAGTTGAAACAGGTGCTGAAGCGGTTCATCCTGGCTATGGGTTTTTAGCAGAAAATCCAGATTTTCCCCGTGCTCTGGAAAAACATAACATAGATTTCATTGGTCCAAGTGCAGAAACAATAGAAGTTACAGCCAATAAAATAACAGCAAAAGAAGAGGCAAGAAAAGCTGGAGTAAATGTAGTGCCAGGATATATGGGTAAGATCGAAGATGCTGCCCACGCAGCCATCGTTGCTGAAGAGATTGGTTTTCCCGTTATGCTCAAAGCTGCATCAGGTGGTGGTGGCAAAGGAATGCGAATTGTATATTCCAAAAAAGAAATTGAACTAGCATTTACATCAGCAACAAATGAAGCAGAGAAAAGTTTTAAAGATGGCAGTATTTTTATAGAGAAATATATAGAGCTGCCAAGACACATTGAAATACAAATCATAGCAGATAAATATGGCAATATAGTGTGTCTTGGAGAGAGGGAATGCTCGATACAAAGGAATAACCAGAAAATAATGGAAGAAACTCCAAGTCCATTTATTAGTGAAGAAGTAAGACAAAAAATGTATGCCCAATGTGTTTCTTTGGCAAAGCAAGTTGGTTATTTTTCAGCAGGTACTGTCGAGTTTGTTGTAGATAAAGACCAAAACTTCTATTTTCTTGAGGTAAATACGAGATTACAAGTTGAGCATCCAGTAACAGAATTTATAACTGGAATAGACATAGTAAAAGAAATGATTAGAACTTCCTGTGGAGAAAAATTGAGATTCAATCAGGATGATATTAAACTTACTGGTTCTGCAATAGAAAGTAGAATTTGTGCTGAAGACCCATCAAAGAAATTTTTTCCTTCCAGCGGAAGAATCAAATATTACGACAAACCAGATGAAAATGGTCATGTAAGAATAGATGATGGAGTAGCTAGCGGTTCAGAAATCAGCATGTTCTACGACTCAATGATTGCAAAAATTATAACCTATGGAAAAGATAGAATAGAAGCAATCAGCAGAATGCAAAAAGCATTGTCTGAATGTTATATAGAAGGAGTAACAAATAATATAGAATTTCTAGAATCCATCTTCCATAATCCAAATTTTATTGCAGCAAAGCTCCACACAAGATTCATTCCAAATCATTATCCTGGTGGGTTTCAAGGCGATCTTATTACAGAAGAATATATTAAAATATTTATCTTTACTGCACTGTATGTTCACTTAGAAAATGAGGGAAAGTATTACAGTAAGTCAACAGACGAAGCATTCATAGTGAAAATAGATGACAATGAGTACTCCGTAAATGCAAAGTATCAAGATAACACATTAACAACAGTATATAACCACAATAAATACTCCGTGGTGGGTAAGTGGAAATCAAGTTACAGATTACTATATATCACAATTAATGATGATACCAATATAGCACTTAAAATAGAAAGGCAAGGCAGCAAATACTTTATAAGACACGCAGGTATGAAAGCTAAATGTTGTGTATTGAAACCTCATGTAGCTGAACTAAGCAAATTAATGCTAAACAACAAAACAGAAGGGATTTCAGTAGACGCTGTAAAATCTCCAATATCCGGTTTATTGGTTAAATTACACGTCAATGCTGGAGATCAGGTAGAGGTAGGACAACCTCTATTTGTTGTAGAGGCAATGAAAATGGAAAATATCATATGTGCTGAATCAGAAATGGTGATAAAAAATATCCCTGTTACAGAGGGAAAAAATGTACATGCTGGTGATTTGGTATTAGATCTGATTTCTTAAATAACGCAAGCAGTATAAACCTGACCCAAATAAGATAAATGAAAACATTTGATGGGCTATGGCAATGGCCATTGGTATATGCAGCAACAAAGTGACTACTCCTAAAATTACCTGAATAATGACGGAGAGTAGCATAATATATACTGGTTTTACACTGGCATTTTTTATTGTGAGTATTGCTGTCAGAACTAATATCAGCAATGCCAATGCCCGGTGTATGAATTGCACTGTTACTCTATTTTCAAAGATATTTAGCCAAGCAGGCTGTAAGTAAAATAAATCTTCTGGAACAATTTGTCCATCCATCAGTGGAAAGGTATTATAAATTAAACCAGCATTTAGCCCTGCAACAAATGCACCGAAGATTATTTGTACTGTCACTAGGATTAAAATTATCCATATGTAACATGTACTAACCTTAAGTTTAGTTTGCCTTGGTTTGATTTGGTAATCAAAAAATTGATACGACAATAATGCAAAGATAACCAACGCAAGCAGTAAGTGAAGTGCAAGCTTATAGTGACTAACATGAGGATTGACTACCAAACCGCTTTTTACCATATACCAACCAGCAAAAGCTTGTAAAATTCCAAATAATAGTGCTGTAGATAACCTTATTACTGCATTTTTAGGTATTCTTTTTTTTAGTGTAAAGTATATAAATGGTAAGATAAAAACTAAACCTGTCAGCCTTGCAATTAACCTGTGCACATATTCTATTAAGTATATGGTGCGAAACTCTTCCATACTCATACCATAATTAAATGCTTTATATTCAGGTGTAGCTTCATATTTTGATTTTTCTTTTAGCCAGTCTTGTTCACTCAGCGGTGGCAATGTTCCGGTAATTGGTTTCCATTCCGTGATTGACAATCCTGCTTTTGAAAGTCTGGTAAATCCACCAATTCCCACCATGCAAATCACCATGAGAGAGCAGAGAAAAAGCCAAATAGCTACAGGTTTTGCTTCCATAATCCATGCTGAGTTTTATTCCATTGCTGAGGGTGAATAACAAATTCCCACAAAGCGAGAAAAGCTGCAACGCTATGTAGTAGACTATAGACGGGAAAAAATATTGATACTATATAAAAATAAAAAGGCATTTTTTGTTGTCTGATAGCTATTATCAAAAAAATCAAGTTAATACCGTATACTATTATAAAATAATATAAGAATAATTCATTCAAAATTTGAGTCAGCACCAATGAAAGTAACAAAAAAGGAGTCATGAAAAATATAAAAGCTGAGAAACCAACAAAAAGGTTTAATAGCAAAACTCCCTTAAGCCCAGTGTGCTTAAAAAGTAATTTTATATTTTTTAAATGAACGATATAAGTTTGCATATAACCTTTAATCCAGCGTGCTCTTTGTTTGATCCAAGCAAACACAGTAGTTGGTGATTCTTCCAATGTTTCTGAATCAATAATCCTGGTTTTATATCCCATTTGCGCAAGTCTCAAACCAAGGTCAGCGTCTTCAGTGACATTGTAAGCATCCCAAAAAAGCACTTTCTTTAAAATTTCCACTGAAAAATGGTTACTGCTACCACCCAAAGGTATTGGCATGTTCATTTTTTGAAATCCAGGCAAAAAATATTGAAACCAGTTCATATACTCGAGAGAAAAGAATTTTGTAAGAAAATTGCAACCAAAGTTATAGTAATTTAATTTCGCCTGTACACAAGCCAACTTTTCGTCGCCTTTATTAAATTCAATTAGTGCTTTTTTTAACTGCAACGGATCTGGCTTGTCATCTGCATCATATATTACCACATACTTTCCTCTAGCAAAGCTCATAGCATAATTGCATGACTTAGCTTTTGTTCTAGGCAGAGAATGAGGCACTTTTATTACTTCAAAATACTGTGGTAAAGTGCATTTTTCTATAGCTGCCAACATTTCTTGATCATCGCTCTCTATCACAAGCTTTACATCTAATTTTGATTTTGGATAATCCAAACTTTCAATGCTCTTAATCAATTGCTTTATAACCGCATTCTCTTTAAAAGCAGGCAATAAAATAGTATATATAGGTTCATTCATCTTATCATAATCTGCTTTTTGGTTAGAAATTTTACGCAAGCCAAAAATTTTAGTTACAAATTTGAATAAAGAACTAGAACATCCGATTATAAATATCAACACCAAAGCAAAATATGCATATTTTTTTGTCAGTGTTAAAGTCGAAATCATAACAAAGAAAGAGGAAAAAAAGATTGAACTGAGCCTAATGCTTTTAGCTGAAAAATTAGGATTCTTATAATATAAGTAGTTACTTGCGAATTCTGAAATACCAAAGTGTGAGTTAAGAAGATTTAAAATCTGTTTGCTATCTACTTTTATCAATACATATTCAATACCGTAATGAGATTCGACCCAAAGATTGATATCTTGGCTTATGTCTTCAACCATAAAAAAAGTAGTATCATTTAATTTTTGCCAAGGAATTATATTAAACCTATAGTAGAAAAGTTTCTCTTGTTCTTTGCATAAACTAGAATCAAATTTAATTTTTTCTACATTATCAGTTTGAAGTACAGGCATTAAACTTAATGCAACTTTTTGCTCAAGTCACGTGAAAACGAAGATATAACCTCACTACTACGCTTATCATCTTTACGTTCATGCATTATTTTTTTTACAGCATCAGCAGCTATACTCGCTGTGTTAGCTTGTAAATCCCCAAGAGCTTTTTCAACTTGGTCAGTAACTTTCTTCAAATTAGAATGGGCATTTTCATCTAACGTTTGATCGAGTTGCTGTCTATTATGCTTAATAATACTATTAGCCTTATCAAGTGCTTCATTCATCATTTTGTTAACTTCTGCATCTAATCTTTTGTATTTTTCAGAAGATTTTTTGTAATACTCCAACATATCTTTTCTGAATTTTTCAGTTTCTTCACTTGAAAACTTGCTTTTGTTACGTTTATTGTTAAGCGCGTTTTTTATTACCTTCCTTAGCAATTTATATGAGAGGATAAAACCTACTAAAAAAGCAAGGCTTATAACTAGTAATGTAGACATAAAAACCCTAAAATTCTTTGGATACCAAATCAGCAACAAATTCCTCTTCAATCTCAGAATTAGTTAACTTAGTATAGTAAATTAAAGCAATACTAGTAGCCATTTGTTTTAATTCACTAATATACTTAGATTTAAATTGTACTACCTTTTCTTCAACAAGTTTAATCATCTTCTTGTCTTCCTCTTCCAATATATCCTTAACATTCGCTCTCATTTCTTCTACTTGAGCAAATGCATCATCTATGATTTTTTTTGCCCGTACTCTAGCTTGATTTAAAGCTGCATTATACTTGGCAATTTGCTCTTCTGTAAGTCTTAAAAGGTGAATAGAACTATTAAATGAATCTAACACTTCTTTACTTCTAGTGCTTATTATTTCATCTAACTTCGGTAAAAACAAACAACTCACTACAAAAAAAAGTGAAGAGAAAAAAATTAAAAACCAAAAAATTTGAGAAGAGAAAGTTGAAACATCAAGCTGTGGCATCTGTTAAGCAGCAAATATTAATAACATTGCAAGTACAAACGCAAGCAACCCCATGATTTCAACCATGGCAGCACCAATATAAACGTAACTTTTCATTTTACCTTCTGACTCAGGATTTCTCGCAATCCCATTTAACATAGCAGAGAAGATATTAGCTATACCTAAACCAGCACCGAGCATTCCAAATACAGCCAAACCAATTGCTATAAATTTTAAAGCCACTAAATCCATATATTACCTTTAACTATTTCTTTATAATATAATTGTAAAATATTCTGCAAGGAAGTCAATTACTTTACTGCATCTGACAAATATACACATGTTAATATAGTAAATATATAAGCTTGCAAAACTGCAACAAATACTTCAAATCCTATTAGTGCAATTATAAACAAAAAAGGTGCAGGTGTAAAAAATATGTTCATATTTATGACGAATCCTGCTATCACTTTGATGATTGTATGACCTGCAATCATATTTGCTGCAAGCCTTATTGATAAACTAATCGGTCTTACTAAATAAGCAAATAATTTAATAATGATGATTATAGGTGCAAGCCACGAAGGAGTTCCTTTTGGTAGCAATATGCGTAAAAATTCTACTCCTCTTTCTTTAAACCCAACAATCGTTATATAAGTAAAAACCACCATTGATAAAGCGAAGGTAACTATCACATGACTTGTAACTGTGAAACTATAAGGAAGAACACCAACTAAATTACACGATAAAATGAAAATAAATACTGTAAATATCAAAGGAATGTGCTCCAAACCTTTGCTTCCAGTGTTACTTTCTATTATTGAAACAACAAAATCATATACATATTCAACTGCAGCTTGCAAATATCCTGGTATTACTGCACCTTTTCTTATTCCAAGGAGCAAAAACAGTATCATTAATACCACCAAGATCATCATAAAAAGAGATGAGTTGGTAAAGTTTATGTCATACCCAAATAATTTTGGTAGTTCTATTATTGTATATACTTTAAATTGTTCTAGCGGATTTAACGCCATTTTGACCCTGTATACTTAAACTGCAGCAGTAAATAAAGTATAAATTTTATAGAATAAAGTCAAGAATTAATATAAGGAGCTCTGTATTATTAACATATTAACAAAATATACAATTAAAATGCAAATTATAGTCAGCTACCAATCTTATTCTAAATTCTTGACTTAACATCTTATTTTAACTATAATTTAGTTTTAATATGAGGCAATTATGAACGAAATAGATTTTACTAATCCACCTTTAAATTTAGAACAGGAATGTGGTAACGGGTACATCAAGTTTACAGATTATTCTTCTAACTCAGACACTGGTCTTTTCCATATGGCAGGTGAAATGCTAAATGAAAGCCATGATGTTATAGGAAATTTCACTGGTGATGCTTACATTTATAATTTCCATATAGATGATCACAATATGAACATTCAACTCTGCATGGAAATGGACTGCAAAGGTGACATAAAGAAAATTCTTTCTTTGTAGAAAGAGTAGGCTTCTCTGTTGTTTCTTGCAATATAGAAGCCACTTATTACAACAAACTTTAAAAACATCACATTTTACATTACAATGAATTTTTGTTTCTTGTTAGATAAATGAAGTTCACATTATCTTGGTTACTAGAGTACTTAGAAACCAATGCTAGTTTAGAGGAAATTACTGATAAATTAACTCACATAGGGTTGGAAGTAGAGAATGTGATCGACAATTCCAGATTGGCCGGGTTTGTTGTTGCAGAAGTATTAGAAGTCGCACCTCATCCAAATGCTGATAAATTAAAATTATGTAAAGTAAATGATGGAAGTAAAGTTCTGCAGATAGTCTGCGGAGCAAAAAATGTTAAAGAAGACATGAAGACTGTACTTGCATCTCTTGGTAGCACATTGCCAGAAAGCAACTTTACAATTAAGCCTACAAAAATAAGAGGAGTGCTAAGTGAAGGGATGCTCTGCTCTGCCTCTGAGCTTTCGCTGACTCAAGATGAAAGTGAAGGAATAATCGAGCTTTCTGATGATTATAAAACAGGAGATAAATTTTTCAATTGCGATCCTATAATTGACATAAACATCACTCCAAACCGTGGAGATTGCCTAGGTGTTTATGGAATAGCACGTGATCTAGCAGCAACTGGAATTGGAACGTTAAAGACTTTAATCATTCCACAACTTACCGATTCTATGAACTCACTAATAAACGTCAAAGTCATCGATGGGGAGAGTTTTATTAGTGGAGTATATATCACTAATGTAAAAAATAAAGAGAGTCCAAAATGGCTAAAAGATAGTCTGGAATCGATAGGAATGCGCTCCATTTCTGCAATAGTTGATATTACTAATTACATCATGATATCCTTTAATCGCCCAATGCATGCATATAATGCAAAAAAAATAGAAGGAGAGCTCACAGTACGTAAAGCAAACGATGGAGAAAAATTTATTGGTTTAAATGATAAAGAATACTCATTAAATAAAGACATAAGTGTTATTTCTGATGATAAAAATGTTCATGCAATTGCTGGAATTATGGGCAGCAAGTATAGCGAATGTACACTTGAAACTACTGATATCTTTTTAGAGTCTACTTGGTTTGATCCTATCTCTATCACTAAATCTTCAAGGCAATTAGGCATCTCCACAGACGCAAGTTACAGGTTTGCACGTTCAATTGACCCTGAATTTACCCTTGATGGACTCAATCTTGCAGCCAAAATGATTTTGGATTTATGTGGCGGAGAAGTGTCAAGCATAGTGTCTGCTGGCAATTTGAATAAGGCTGATACCAAGATAAATTTTGATTATCAAGATGCAAACAAACTTGGAAGTGTATCTGCATCACCTAATGAGCTATTCGATATTTTAACAAAGCTAGGGTTTAGTATCGATAAAAAAACCGAAGGTAATTGGAATATACAAGTACCAAGCTGGAGACCGGACGTAACCATACCTGCTGACTTAGTTGAAGAGGCAGTAAGAATATACGGCTATGATAAAATAAAGGAAGAGCAACTAGCAGAAGACGTTACAGTAGAAGAAGAGACACAAGATGATTTGCGCATTTTAATGACAAGCAGAGGATTTCATGAAGTGATAACTTGGTCTTTTATGAGTGAATCAATAGCTGAAAAGTTTGGTTACTTGAATAAGTTATTCATTATCGATAATCCATTTAATAATAACTTCAATATAATGAGGCCAAGTGTCATACCAAATTTGTTGCAAGTCACTGCAGATAATATTGCTCACGGGATATCTGATCTCGCAATTTTTGAAATTGGACCAATTTATAATGGTGAGGCTCAGTCTAAGTACGTTTTAAGTGGAATTAGATCAGGAAATAATTCGCCGAAAAACCACTATAACACTGATAGAAAAATAGATATTTTTGACGCAAAGGCTGACCTCATAACAGCTTTGGAACTTTTTAATGTCAATTGTGATAATTTAGCAATAGAGAGAGCAGAAAAAGAATATTATCACCCAGGAAAATCAGGCTCCTTATCTTTTAGAAGTAAAATAGTTGGTTATTTTGGAGAATTGCATCCGAGTATATTGGATTTTTTTAACATCAAACAAAAAATTGTAGGCTTTGAGTTGATATTAGAAAATATCGAAAATTTACCTATAAGTAGAAAAAAATTTATCGATTATAAATATCAAAGTGTAAAACGCGACTTTGCATTTATTGTAAATAAAGATGTAGCAGCAGGCAGTATAATCAATATGGTGAAAAAAAGCTCAGAGCTCATCACAGAAGTTTTGATATTTGATGTATATCATGGAAACAATATAGAATCGAATAAGATGTCTATAGCATTTTCAGTTACTTTCTGCTCTCCAACTCACACTTTAACTGAAGAGGAAATCCAAAAAGAATCAAATATGATAGTCAACTTAGTGTGTGAAAATACTGAAGGAACTTTGAGAGCTCATCATTAAGCCGTAATCGCCGTTTCCTGATTTTGCTGTGTCACGTTTACTTCATCCAATTTATTTCCTATCTTGAATTCAATATCCTTGAAAAACCTATCCCACATTCCATGCAAATGCTCTTCTACTTTAGGCCATACATCATTTTTAAATGTCGTTCCATCATCAGAAAATAAATTACCCAAAAAAACTCCTACTTCCTCATAACTTGATTGAAAATGTTGAAGAAATGTCTCTACTTCCTTATGAGTATCATGTGCCACACTCAATGCTTTCCCTTCTGTGCTCTTATCCCCACGCATTGCAACGGCAAGACCTGTTTGAATATATCCCAAGCCTGTCCTAATAGCTTTTATAGGCTGCAGCCATGAACTCTTATCACTTTTTGGTACATTATTTACTATATTTTCCACCAACCTATTTATTAAAGGAGACAATAAATCTTGACAAAAATGTTTGATATTGTCTTTTGTCTTAATCACAGGACTTTTTATGCACTTTTCTGCAAAATAGTACTCAAGTTCTGCTCTCTCTAATAATTTCTTAATTGCTTCTTCGTTAAAAGTTTCATGCTCGAACGCCTTCAGTAAATCATCTTCTATTATTGCAAATTTTATTTTTTCACGAGATTCTAGTTCTTCTCTATAATCATTTATTGTTTTTTCATTTATCAATAATCCTTTTTCTTCCAATTTCAACTGTTCTAATGTTTTTAGAATTTCTTTGTTATTTTCTAAGTGCTTCTGTACTAGCTTTGTATTTGGATGCTTTTCTCCTCTTCTCTCTTGCTCATCTTTTAAGTACTTATTTAAATCCTTACTCCCTTCTATTATTTTTCTCAATAGCATAGGTTTTTCAGGTCTTTTTAAGTATTTTTCAATTCTCACTCGATGTGAATTAATCTTTTCTACTAGATCTGGTGCCTCCCTTTCTAATAACTTACATGAATTCTCTATACCCTTTGCTTGACCTTTAAATAAATTTTGCATTTTACATTTCGTTATTTCTAAATACATCTTTGCTATAAAATCATTCACTTTACCTGAAGCTTCTTCTAAACTTTCCCCATTCAAAGGACCTTTTATCTCCTCTTCTAAATCTCGAAACTGGTCTATTAAGCTTAATATTCCTAACAGGCTTAACTCACCCTTTGCTTTTCTCATTACTGATTTTACTAGTCTTCGCTTAACTTCTTGATTACCATATTCGAACTTAAAAAGACCTTCTAATCTTCTTCTTAAATTATCCTCCGCTAAGCTATTCTTTTTTATAATCTCGTATATTCCTTTCAATTTTGCATGTCCCTTATCTTCTCCTGCTTCTTTTAAAAAATCTCTTAATTTGCTTTCTAAAACACCATATGTTGAGTTATTCTCTTTTATATCCTTAAATATTTTTTTCAATTTTTCGTATATCCCATCTGGTCCCTCCTCTTCTAAAAAATCTTTTGATTTCTTTTCTAAATTATCGTTTGTGAAGTTATTTTTTTCTTCATCATATACTTTTTTCAGTTCTTTATGTATCTTAGTATATCTTTCTTCTCCTTTTTTCTTTAAATCCTCAATTCCTTTTTTAGCATTATTTAGAGCTTCTTCTGTTTTTTCAGGATTTATATCCTCATAAACATCAATAATTGCCCTCTCAGCTATTTTCCCTTCTTCTTTAAGCCGTTCCCATTCTGCTTTAAATACAGGAAGCTCACTATCTTCTAAGATATCTGGTACTTTTGCTCCTGCTTCTCTCAAATCTTTGATTATCACTTCTTTCTCATTTGGTAATTCCTTACCTTGACTTTCTAATTTCTGTTTCACTAAAGTATTTTTTAGCTCATCCTCCAGTGCAAAATCTTTTCCCCGTCTATTTTGCTGAAACTTAATTGCTTGTATAAAAGCAACTTGATAAGCATTTTCTATTAAGTGAGTTGTCAACTTAGAATCTATGCTACTCACCACTTTCAGCCTGAATTTACTCAATAATTCCTTCGGTTTATCATGTGTATCTTTCTTTTTTGGACTCACCAGCTTTCCCATAGTTCTTGCGCATTCTTGAATCGAAGTTGCAAGCACATTCTTGATTTCACTATGTAAGGGCTTAAGACCATTTTTTAAATTGATGTTAGTTGACAATTTTAGTACGATATTGCGCTCTGAATCCCGCGTTACACTAAACCACTTATTATCTTCATTCTCGCATAAATCTTTAAGTAATTGTTTAAATTGTGGTGGAAACTTTATTTCCATATCATATGCAATGCTTGACTCAGAAACCTCCATTTCATGAAAAGATACCTCTATATTTTGGTGCTTATTAGAATACTGCCCCATACTTATTTTAAGAGCAGTAACTAAAGAGTGAGATAACTCTCTATTTAAAAGATAAAAAGTAGCCAAAGCAACTGTTGCAGGAACGATTAAGGCTACAAGCACAGTCACATTAACAAAAATTGCCATTGCAGCAAGAGCGCCATATGCCAATCTTTTTGGCACACCTGTTTCACTCTTTTTTGTCTTATCTTCCACTACACCTTCTTGTGTCTTGCTATTTGCTTTAAATCTACTGTATATGACTAACCCCAGCGCAGTAAAAGCAATATAAGGGACCATTAAAACTGACAGAGCTAAATTTAATATTTTCTTCTCTGGGCAAGCTCTGTTTATCTCTTTCAATATTTCGCTTGACATATTATACCAGGAGGTAAAAAAGTCAGAATTATAATCTTTATAATGAAATATACTGAGTGGAATATCAAAAGTAGCAGCCTTGCTATCAAAGAATTCTTCCACTTCCTCTAAATCGTAAGTAGATTCTTGTTGTTCCATAGCATCAAAAAACTCTTCCTTCTCCTCTGAAGTAGCAAGACTTAAATTATTTCCTTCTTCTACATTAGAAACAGCTTCCACAGCATCAAAAAATTCCTCTTCTTCTTCCGAAGTAACATCGGAAGTAGATTTTACTTCACCTGAACCATCACTGTTGTTATTTAAATCAATAACTTCTCTATGACCATCTGCAACAACTTGATTCATATCACCACCCTACTTAAAGCAATTTAAGTATAGCATAAACATTACTAACTTTGCAACTTTATTAACTTAATACCAACTGTCAAACCTTGGTATTCCTTAGAATAGAAATCGGCCTCAATCTCTTTATTAGTGTCCAAAGATAAGGCAAGGGTCTGATCTTTTATATATTCAACCCATGTATTTATTGCTTCCTTAATTTTTTCATCTTCTGCTTTAATTATTACTCTGATTCTATCTGATATATGAAAATCAGCTTGTTTTCTAGTTTCTTGAATAAGCCTCACAACATCTCTCGCAAGCCCTTCTAGAATTAGTTCATCATCGAGCTCAGTGCTCAGAATAACAATCCCTTTATTGTTATCAAATACAGAAGAATATTCACTGTTTGCTTTTAACAATAGTTCATATTCACCTTTTTCTATAGTATAGTTCTCTGTTTCATCCCCCAGAAATATTTGCTCATTCTCAATTTGCTTCCACTTTTCTTCTTTGACATATTGAACTAGTTTCTTGATTTTATCTGCAACCTTCTTACCAAGTAGCGGAAAATTTAGTTTTAGCTCTAGTGACGCAACTTCTTTCAACTCACTTACTATTTCTAGTTCTTTTACATTCACCTCATCTCTTATTATCTCTTGATATTCATTTTCAAGGAAATCGCAGGAAGACCTATGATAAATGGTCATACTGCCAAGTGGCTGCCTGATGCGCATGTTAAACGTATTTCTGATGGATAATGCAGAGTTACATATCTCTCTTACCAAATCCATCTTGGCAATGAGTTCACTGTCATATCTATCTGATTGTGGAAAATCAGCCAAATGAACAGATGTTTCTTTGTACTGAAGCCCTTGCCATATAGTCTCTGTTATGAGTGGCAACAAAGGAGCTGCAGCTCGAAGCATGTAATAAAAAACTGTGTACAGAACATTATAAGCGTCCGTTTTATCTTGATCTAAGTCACTTTTCCAAAAACGCTCGCGACTGCGACGAATATACCAATTATTTAGCACTTCAAAAAAATCTGTCAAGATTTTGCAAGCTTCCTGAGAGTTATAGTTGTTCATAGAAGCTCGCATACCTTCCACAGCTTCAAAACATTTTGAAATCATGTAGCAATCAATAGTATTCTGATAATCCCTACAAATCTCAGCTTTAATTCCATCTGCATTTGCATACATAGTAAAAAAGTGATAACTGTTCCAAATAGGTTTTATTACGTTTTTCAGAACATCACGCACTAAATTTCCTTCTTTGTCGAGTAGTAAATTACCACCGCAGACAATGGAACCAGACAGCATAAGAAAACGCAGCGCATCAGAACCATATTTGTCAAACACTTCCATTGGGTCCGCATAATTATTCAGACGTTTGGATAATTTCTGCCCTTTCACATCAAGAACCACACCGTGGCATATGCAGTTCTTAAATGGCTCACTGTCAAATAAAGCAGTGGAAAGCACAAAAAGCGTATAGAACCATCCTCTTGTTTGTGCTATATATTCAGTGATAAAATCCGCAGGGAAATTTTTCTCGAACCATTCTTTATTTTCAAACGGATAGTGAACTTGCGCGAACGGCATCGAGCCAGACTCAAACCAACAATCAAACACATCAGGCACACGACGCATAACTGATTTTCCTGTTGGATCATCAGGATTTGGTCTCGTCAAAGTATCGATAAACGGTCTGTGCAAGTCATCTATCTTAACATTAAAGTCTCGCTCTAGTTCTGCTATTGAGCCATACACATCCACTCTTGGATATTTTGCATCGTCTGATTTCCACACAGGAATTGGAGTACCCCAGAATCGATTGCGTGAAATAGACCAGTCGTGCGCTCCTTCAAGCCATTTTCCAAATTGACCATCTCTTATATGATTTGGCATCCAATTAACTCTCTTATTTAGCTCTGTCATTCTTCCCTTAAACTTTGTCACAGCAACATACCAAGAAGGCATAGTGCGGTAGATTAAAGGAGTGTCAGTTCTCCAGCAGTGTGGATAATTGTGAATATATTGCTCAGTTTTAAACCAGCTCCCCTGCCTTTTTAATTTCTTGATTACTGTATCATTGGCATCAAAAACATGAACTCCTGCCAAATCTGAAACTTCAGTAGTAAATTTTCCAGCGTTATCAACTGGACAAACAGCTCGAATATCATGGCTTTGGCAAAGGTAAAAATCTTCTTCACCAAATCCAGGAGCAGTGTGCACAACACCAGTACCATCTTCTCCTGTAACATAATCAGCAATGAAAACACGGAACGCATTCTTTGTATCTTTAAAGTAATCAAACAGTGGTTTATAGGAAAGACCTGCAAGATCACTCGCTTTAAGTTTTGTATTACAGTTTTCATATTGAATATTGCTTTGTTCACAGTGGCTGACAAATTTCTCTAAATAACTTTCAGCAAAGATGCAGACTTCACCATTTACTAACACCATACAATACTCAATATCCTCCCCTACTGCCAGTGCAAGATTGCTCGGCAACGTCCAAGGCGTTGTAGTCCAAGCAAGTAATCTACATTTTTGTTTAAATTGCTTTGGATTTTCTAAAAGTTCAAAAGCAACAGTTACAGCTTTGCTAATTTTTTCTCTATATGCATTATCAAGCCTTGTTTCAAAATTAGAGAGTGGAGTTTCGCACGCCCAGCTATAGGGAACAACGCGTATTGATTCATACACCAGACCTTTATCATAAAGCTGCTTAAATGCCCACATGACCGACTCCATGAATGACTTATCCATAGTCTTATAGTCATTGTGAAAATCTACCCATCTTGCTTGTCTATTTACATACTTCTCCCATTCTGATGAAAATTTCATCACAGAAGTACGGCAATGATTATTGAATTTTTCAATGCCAAATTTCTCTATCTCAGTTCTACCAGATATTCTAAGTTCCTTTTCCGCGCCCATCTCAGCCGGTAGCCCATGGCAATCCCAACCAAATCTGCGTTCAACCCTTTTTTGCAGCATAGTTTGATATCTTGCAAATGCATCTTTTATAAAACCAGTAAGCAAGTGTCCGTAATGCGGAAGTCCATTTGCAAACGGAGGCCCATCATAAAATACAAAACAATGATCCTTGGAACGTTTCTCGACTGACTGCTCAAAAATTTTATTTTCCTGCCAAAATTTTATGATTTCCTTTTCTAGCAATGAAAAATCAGGACTGCTGCTTGTATCAGGATAATACTTCATATTCATTTTAACTGGATAAAATCAAAGAATATAGAGCTTTCCAGAAAATTACAAATCCAAAAACTCTGTTTCTATAAACATTGATAGGTGTTGACATTATTATACAGCATATTAATAAATCAGACTTATTTACTTAAGTTAAAGATGAATAAAGACAATAACAGTTGGCCTTATCAGAAATTTCACGATGCTAACAAAAATAATAGTAAAAGCAGCGTTATTTGGAGATCGCTTTCTTATGAATATAATAATTCTGGAAAGGTTGAAAAAGTACACTATCAGTGGGAAAAGAAAAAAAATCCCGCAAATCTATTATATCAAGTCTCATATGATTGCGTAACAGAGAGTTGTAGTCCTTTAAGGATTAAATCTAGATAGCTTATAAAACACACAAAGTGCTTCTACATGAGACCATGGGAGCACTTTTCTCTAATTAGGCAGCGCATCCCAACAAACTATTTTGCCGAGCTTCCAATATCCTTACATTTACTATTTTATCTTTGTATTTATCGTCAGGATCATCAACGCATACTGATTGCATGTATGGGCTTTTACCAATAATTTGATTTTGGTGTTTACCTTTTTTATCACTGAATAGAACAGGAATAGTTTTTCCTATCATACTCTGATTAAATTCAAGTTGTTGCTTGCTAATTAATTCCTGTAAACGAAGAAGGCGCTCTGTTTTAACCTCTTCTGGTACTTGATCTTTTCTTTCCGCCCCTGGCGTTCCTGGCCTTGGGCTATATTTAAAACTATAAGCCTGAGCATATTTTATTTTTTCTACTAATTTCATAGTTTTTTCAAAATCTTTTTCAGTTTCTCCAGGAAAGCCAACGATAAAATCAGAAGAAAATTCAATTTCAGGTTTCAATTTGCGCAATCTGTCTATTATTCCCAAATATTCCTCTGCCGTGTGTTTTCTATTCATTGCATGCAATATTTTATTCGAACCTGACTGCACAGGTAGGTGAACAAACGGCATGAGTTTTGATTCCTCCGCATGTACCAAGTAGAGAGATTCGTGCATATCTCTTGGATGAGAAGTTGTGTAGCGGATTCTTTCTAGCTTTTCAATTTTAGCAATGTGACTAATTAATTTTCCTAAATCCCACACCTCTCCTTCGCACTCTCCATGATAAGCATTAACATTTTGACCGAGCAAATTGATTTCCCTTGCCCCATTTGCAACTAACTTCAATGTTTCACGGAATATTTCATTTACTGGTCGTGAATACTCAGCCCCGCGTGTATATGGTACCACACAAAACGTACAAAATTTATCACAACCTTCTTGTATGGCAAGAAACGCAGAAGACCCCTGGCTATTGCCATAGCATTCATCTGGCAATTTATCAAACTTCGCAACTTCTGGAAAATCAGTATTTATTACATGACCTTTACTTCTGCTTGCTTTGACTATTAACTCCGGTAAAGCAGAAATACTCTGCGGACCAACAACAATATCAACAAAAGGAGCCCTTCTGAACACTTCTTCTCCCTCTGCTTGCGCTACACATCCAGCCACCACTATGGTCATTTCCTTATTTTTTTGTGATGAATGGATTCTTCCAAGCTCTGAGTAAAGCTTTTCTGCTGCCTTTTCTCTAATATGACAAGTATTTAATATCACCAAATCAGCTTGTTCTGCATCACTAACAACGTTGAACCCTAAAGGCTTAACTATATTCTCCATTAAAATGGAGTCATAAACGTTCATCTGACAGCCGTAAGTTTTAATATATAGGCCTTTCATATTTAAAATTCTTCACACAAATTCTAGCAAATTATACGAAAAACTGAATTCTAGTACAACAGCCAATAAAGATTGCTTGACAAACCTTCTCGCTTTCCTTACTCTAACAGTAGAGGTATTTTAAGAGCTCAAAAATCTATCTTCGTCTGCAGACTTTTCAGTCAATTTTTCAAAAAAAAACGTAGTGTATCTTCTTCAGCACGTGTTCAAATTCTGTTGTATGTGCGCTGCATTTTCTTTCTAATCTTTCAGGAGGATTTTATGTCCAGAATTCCAGATACTTAACCTTTATTCTTAAGCTAAAAACCGATTGGTACCTATGGTTTTTATAAAGAAAGTGCAAAAAATACTTTAAAGAATATGAAATAAAGGTAGAAAAGGTTTGAGTAACCAAAAACTGTTTCCAGGCATAAATTTGTCATGTATACCAAAAAGTAATTACACTAATATAATATTCACACTTATATGCTAATATAGATACAATACTAATTAAAGAGCATGTTATGCAAGAAGAAGTATCAGATTTTACAGATGCTCTTTGTCAAAATAAATGTGATTCCTTTCGAGTGACACTCTCCTATATCTTTCTTTAGGTTATACAGAAGTCTAACACAATTATAGAACAAGCGTAAAAGTTCTGGTAAAGTAGTTTTATTTACAAAAAATATGCTACTTGATATTGAAAAACGCAGCATAACAAATGCACTGTGGAAGTTACAAGAAGCAGATCAAAGGGAGATTTTTACTCTTATACAGAGATTTGAGTTGCCAGAAATATTAGCAAGAATATTAGTTGCTCGTGGTGTTAACATAGAAAATGCACATGACTTCTTACACCCACTAATCAGATCGCTATTACCAGATCCCTTTCACCTCCTTGATATGGATAAAGCTGTTTCTCACATAATAAAAGCAATAAACAATAATGAGAATATTGCAATATTTGGTGATTACGATGTTGATGGTGCAACGTCATCAGCATTGATTAATAGGTACCTAAGAGCGATTGGGACACACTCTATAATCTATATTCCAGATCGTGTTGATGAGGGCTATGGATTGAACACAGATGCTTTATTACAACTTAAAAAGAATGGTATTGATTTATGTATTTCTGTTGATTGCGGTACGCTTGCATATCAACCAATAGAAGATGCAAAAGTCTTTGGACTTGATATTATAGTTGTCGACCATCACCTTGGAACAGAAAAATTACCAAGTGCTGTAGCAGTTGTTAATCCCAACCGCCTTGATGAGAGCTCTCCTTATAATAACTTAGCAGCAGTTGGAGTGTCATTTCTGCTAATTGTTGCTCTTAACAGAATCCTACGTGAGCAAGGATTTTTTACCAACAAAAAAGAACCAGATTTATTTGATCTACTGGATTTGGTTGCTCTTGGAACTGTTTGCGATGTTATGCAGATTACAGGCCTAAATAGGGCTTTTGTTTTACAAGGATTAAAAGTTATGTCAGCAAGAAAAAATGTTGGCTTACGTGTTTTGTTTGACGCTTTGGGAATCCTTGAAAAACCAAGTGTTTCACGATTAGGGTTTAGTATTGGGCCATGTATAAATGCCGGAGGAAGAATTGGAGAAGCATCGCTCGGTGCAAGGTTGCTTTCCACCGATGATGATGATGATGCACATTCAATCGCGCTAAAACTAATAGATTTGAATAATGCAAGAAAAATGCTAGAAAATGAAGCTATTTTGGAAGCCACAACACAAGCGGAAAATTTTGCCCACTTAGGTGTAAATTTTATAATGGTAAGTGGTAATTGGCACCAGGGAATAATTGGTATCATTGCATCAAGACTAAAAGAGCAGTTTCACTTACCAACGATAGTGATATCTTTAAACAATGGAATAGGAAAAGCAAGCTGTAGGTCAATTTCTGGAGTAGATATTGGTGCTGCGGTTCTTTCTGCAAAATTTACCAACCTAATCATTGAAGGTGGTGGTCACAGTATGGCAGCAGGATTTTCGATTGAAGAAGATAAAATAAGTGATCTACATGATTTTTTTACTGAAAGATTTGCAAACTCCACAAACGATAAAACTATAAAAGCTGATGGTATAGTAACAGCTAAAGCAATAAACTTATCCCTTTGGAATCAACTGCAGCGCTTAGAGCCATTTGGAGCTGGCAATCCTGAACCGAGATTCATCATTCAAGGGGCAAAGATAAGAAAGCCGGAAGTTATAGGAGTTGATCATATAAAATGTTTTATTGCTGATGATAATGTTATGGTCAAAGCTATTGCGTTTCGCTGTGCAAATACTGAGCTCGGCTCTGCTATTATGCAGGGTAATGTTAAAGCCATTTTGGGTAAAATCTCTATGAATTACTGGAATGGCAATGAATTTGTGCAGTTTTTAATAGAGGATGTATTGACCATTAGTTGAGTTACTATTTTACAATAATTACCTATCAATCTCACCAAAGACTATGTCGAGTGAACCGATAATTGCTGCAATGTCAGCAAGCATGTGTCCTTTTGCCATGAAATCTAAGGCCTGTAAATGCGCAAAGCCAGGTGCTCTTATTCGACATCTATAAGGTCTATTGGTACCATCTGAAACTATATATACTCCAAACTCACCTTTTGGTGCCTCAACAGATGTGTAAGCTTCACCTTCTGGCACATGATATCCTTCTGAATAAAGCTTAAAATGATGAATCATAGCCTCCATAGATTCTTTCATTTCTGCTCTTGGCGGTGGAGAAATTTTTCTATCTTCAGTTTTTATTGGCCCTTTAGGAATTTTCTCTATGCATTGCTTCACCAAGCTAATAGATTGCCTAATCTCCGCCATTCTTACTAAATAACGGTCATAACAGTCACCATTTTGGCCGATAGGTATATCAAAATCTAACTGATCATATATCTCATATGGCTGGCTTTTTCGCAGATCCCAAGCAAGCCCAGCAGCACGGAGCATTGGTCCACTAAAGCCCCAATCAAGCGCCTGTTTTATTGATATTTCACTAATTCCTACAGTGCGTTGCTTCCATATCCTATTTTCCGTTAAAAGTTCATCAACATCATCTATATACTTTGGAAATTGCTCTATAAATTTTGCAATATCTTCAATCAAACCTTCTGGGATATCTGCTGCAAGTCCACCTGGCCTTATATAAGCTGCGTGAAATCTTGCACCTGAGGCCCTTTCATAGAACTCGAGTATTTTTTCTCTCTCTTCAAAGAGCCATAAAAGAGGAGTCATCGCCCCAACATCAAGTGCTTGAGAAGAGATATTTAGTAAATGATTTAGTATTCTTGTCAGCTCACAAAATAGAACACGCAAATATTTTGCCCTAATCGGAACTTCGCACTGCAATAATTTCTCTACACATAACGAATATGCATGCTCTTGTGACATTGGTGACACATAATCAAGGCGGTCAAAGTAAGGCAGAGCTTGAAGATATGTTTTATGTTCTATCAATTTTTCAGTGCCACGGTGCAAAAGCCCAATATGGGGGTCTGCTCTCTCGATCACTTCACCATCCATCTCTAAAACAAGTCGTAGCACCCCATGTGCAGCTGGGTGCTGAGGACCAAAATTTAGCATCATTGTCTTTAGATCAGGCATGCTTTGGTAGCTTAAGGTATTGGAATTGTATAGGGTAAAATGTGCTTAAAGTCAATAGGCTTCTTGTACAAGCTATAACTCATCGTTACAATAGAAAAACTCTCAAAAACTTCACCACTTCTTCATGATCTGATAGACAATGTTTATGTGTCACATACAATTATTGCACTTATGTTGATCAAGGCAGCGAAATTATGTATAGATAATTTTGATTGAGAAATAGTTTTTCTACTATATAAATTCTACTTTAGAGTAATCAAAATTAATGAAAGATAATAAATATAGTTTAGGTTTAAGGATCATTCATTGGTTAATGTCTGCTCTTATTATTGGTATGCTTTGTTCTGGACTATACATGAAAAATTTGCCGATTAGCAGTGAAATTAAATTCAGCATATACGCTGTTCATAAGGCTTGTGGTATCACCGTTCTTGGATTAATTATAGTACGTATATTTTTTCGCGTCTTTACTTATGTTCCGCCATTACCAGCCAATTTTTCTCGATTTGTAATCAATGCGAGCAAAACGATACACTTTGGTTTATATGCTTTGATGGTGCTAATGCCACTATCTGGTTATGTCATGTCTTCTGCTTCTAGCAAAGAGATCAAATATTTTTTCCATATCCCTTTATTAATCAACCATAATGAAGATCTAGCTAGTGCAGCTAATCAGTTACACTCGATACTTGCATATTTTATGATACTCTTTATAGCCTTGCATATAATTGGTGCTTTAAAACACACATTTATAGATAAACAAAACATTTTTAAACGTATGATATAGGTTATATGTTAAGTAGCCTCTGGAAAAAAGGAACAAATTTTCTCGGTAGTGAGTTTGCCATAATGGGTGGCGCTATGAGCTGGGTTTCAGAGAGAAATTTGGTTTCAGCAATCTCAAATGCTGGTGGATTTGGCGTGATTGCTTGCGGTGCAATGTTTCCAGACTTACTGAAAAAAGAAATCATAGAGACACAGAAATTAACTAACAAACCATTTGGTGTAAATCTAATTACTATGCACCCAAAGTTGAGTGAGTTGATAGATGTGTGCATTGAAACGAAAGTAAGCCATATAGTGCTTGCCGGTGGACTACCAACGAAGCCTAATATAGAAAAAATCAAGAGTGCGGGCATTGAAGTTATGTGTTTTGCACCAGCATTAAGCCTCGCGAAAAGGTTAGTAAAAATGGGAGTAGATGCGTTAATAATAGAAGGTATGGAAGCAGGAGGACATATCGGTCCTGTTAGCACTTCTGTTCTCGCACAAGAGATATTACCTCATTTTAAAAATGAGAAAACACCGGTGTTTGTTGCAGGTGGAATAGGAAGAGGCGAAATGATAGTGAACTACCTAGAAATGGGAGCAAGTGGCTGTCAAATAGGTACATTATTTGTCTGCACGAATGAGTCAATCGCTCACAAAAATTTTAAAGAAGTATTCATCAAATCAGCTGCGCGTAATGCTGTATCTTCTGTGCAGATTAGTGCTGATTTCCCTGTAATTCCAGTAAGGGCTATAGTTAACAAAGCAAGTGACGATTTTATGGAGCATCAAAGAGACATTATTGATAAATATCAAAATGGAGAAATCTCAAAAGAAAATGGGCAGCTTGAAATAGAAAAGTTCTGGGCTGGAGCCTTAAGAAGGGCAGTAATTGATGGAGATGTTGAAACAGGATCTTTAATGGCCGGTCAAAGTGTTGGCATGGTTGATAGAGAAAAGCCTGTAAAAGAAGTGATAGATATGTTAGTTCAACAGGCAAGCAATTATGTTGAAATGTAAAATCAGTAATCAGCAAAGAAAATAGTTAGCAAATTGCTATAATTATCCGCAATAAGGCATAACTGCCCAGTTTTAATCTAAAATTAACGCTAAAGAGGTATTCATACATTTTGTTATGTATGGAGAAATGTTATGCTAAGTCGTTTTGCAAAACATCAGAAGAGTAAAGAAGATATTAATCAACAATTGTACAATGCTATATACAAAAAGGTCACAAAAAAAACACATAATAATGAAAGTCCAAAAAAGGGAGATAGGACTATCACAGAATGCATAGAATTGTTCAACAAAGGAGCTGCTCCCAACGTATTAATTGAATTAGAAAAGTCATTGAGAAAACAAGAAGAATGTTATAAATATTATATTGACAACTTCCTTCCAGCATTGAAAACAAAAGTGATAGAGTCAGAGGAATTAATGAAATCTTCAGTACTTAACAATGAAGAAAAATCATCACAAAGATCACCAACAAGAAGAGGAAAAATATTAGAAATAATTTTAGAGATTACAGGGATTACTAATAAAAGTAGTGACAAAGATCATTCTAGTAGCACTATTCAAAATCAGAAAAGTCTTAGAAGTAATCAAGCAAATAGACAAAATAATACTATGGAACTATTTAACAAAAAAAGTCTTTCTGGTGAAGTTGAAATTCCCAAAAATTCAGGTATTAATCCTCTGGAAAAGGATTCTTTAGCTAAGGGTGTAAGTGGAAAAGGAACCCCTGGAATATATAATTCCTTGAGAAGTTCAGGTCGTTATGATGCTTCAACAATTCTTACATCAAAACAACCGCAAGCAAGAAAGAAGATCACACAATCACAATTGAATAGTCAATCTGATCTTTCGATTGATAGTAAAGATTTAAAAAATGAAAAGCCTAATATAACTGTGAATGCTGTAGAAGTGCCAAGTGGTGCAAATACTTCTAAACTCAGTAGTAGTAGTAGTGATTTAGATAGTGGAATAAATTCATCTAGCTTGGCATCAAGTAGCAGAAGGAACAGCTTAACTTCAGTAACAAGCATTTCATCTGAGGAAAGTGTACACTTAAAATTAAACCCTGCTGAGGAAGATAATAGTTTGCAACTAGAAGATGAAGGAAAAACAAAATTAGCACATCCGAACAAAACAAGGCCCAAAGGCCCAAGCGGAAGAAGATCCCCTTCTAAACATTATAAGAAGACTGAAGAAGGGCCTCATTGTGTGATCTCAGTGACAGGCAGTAAGGTAAAAGATACAATGCAATCCAATAATTATGAAAATAATAGTAAAATTAAACAACTCAATAACAAAAACCTTCACGTCGCACTTGTAACAAGTTCTGCTCTCTTAGCAATAGGGTGCATTTTTGCAGGAGCAATGACATCAGGATTAGTAGGAGCAGGACTGTTTGTGGTGGCTGCAGTGTTTGCTACAGCTGCAGCAGTTGAATTGCGTTCAAACTTTCTATCAAGTAAATTGACATCCATTAATGTGAGTCCTCTTGTTGACGATAAAAAGCTTGCGGCGTGGTAAAAATTAAATATGAGTTACTTATGGTGAGCAAGTGAATTCGGTTCTTGCCTATTGATGTAAAAATTGTTACAGTTAAGGAGTATCTTAAAGGTATTTAGCTGATGCGTATTCAATTGGGTAAAGTTTTTGCTATTGTAGCCCTGTTAAGTTTTATCTTCATGTCATGTTCTAGCAAAGCAAGTGATGAATTGAAAAATATACCAGGAACGTTGAAAGAACTTATTTCTTCATTTTCAGTTAAAGATACTATGGAAAATATGAATCCTTCGACAATTATAGGGTTATGTATAGCTACAGTGATACTTGCAGTAGTGTTCAGAGGTCTAATTTTCTTCATGATACTGTTTGGTGTACTGATCATGATGTTTGGGAGTACAGAAAAAGCAACAGATTACTTGAAAGAAAAATTCAACTTTGCAAAAGATATAAAATTACAGCCCGACAGCGAAAAAAAAGATAAAAATTAAGATAGTATTTTTATGTTTTTTAATTATCTTTTTATTGAATACACATAATGTTGTATGCAACCAAAAGTACCAGCCACTAGCTCTAATTCTGAAAAAAAGAACAATTTAGCGTTACTAGAAAGTATTAATTTAGATTTTATCCCTTATGCTTGCCACTACGATGAAGAAACTATACTAACAAAACAGGGGGAATTGTTAAAAATAATCAAATTAGAAGACTATTCTTCAGTTGATAACTATGGTGATCTTAGAACTGAAATTAGAAAAAGTATATCAAAAAATATCAAGAGTTTATATTTTACCGTTTGGATTCACACTGTCCGTAAGCGCAATAAACTGAGCTTACAGTGGAATAAAACTGCAGACTTTTCCGATCAGCTACACTCAACGTGGTTTAATAAACTAGTTGATAGTAAACTACAGTATATAAATGAATTGTACATTGTGGTGTTACTTAGTGATTTTGGCAAAAATATTAATAATGCATTTTTTTTTGGCGGGATAAAGAATAGGCACAAGTTATTTTTACAAAAAAATCATCAAGAATTACAAAAAATAACTGACCTGATTCAAAAAGATTTAGAACCTTTTGGAGCTAAAAAACTGGGCCTTAGGTCTAGTGAAGGCAAAATATATTCTCAAATGATGGAATTTCTCCATTACATTATTACATTAACGCACAAAGATTATCCAATATGTGAAAGGGATCTATCGCAGCATGTGAAAAACCTAAAAGTAGCTTTCGGTTTCAATAAATTTCAAACATCGTTTGAAGGTCAACAGAAGTTTGGTTCTATTTTTTGCATAAAGGAATATCGAGAAATCCCCTTAGAAAATATAGATAGGTGTTTGCAACTTGACTCTGAGCTTATCATCACAGAAATAATAATATTTACTAGTAATAATAAAGCAGTAAAAGAATTCAAAAAACAAATTAATATACTGCAAATCAGTGAGGACAATACCTTACTTCAAAACTCAGGAATAAATGAAATAATAGAGCTTGAAAAAATTTCTGCTATGGATTTTTGTCAACAGAAAATTATTGTTACAATCTTTGCAGATGATAAGAATAGGTTAGCTAAAAATATCAGCGATTTATCCTCTGTAATGTCGTTAATCGGGTTGATGATGTTTAGAACTGATCTGCACATGGAAAATCATTTTTGGGCACAGCTTCCTGGAAACTTTGCTTTTGTTACACAACCAAAAAATATATTAGAAAAATATGCTTGCAGCTTTGCTATGTTGCATGATTTTACATCAGGTACGTTAAAAGGAGGAAGATGGAAAGAAGCAGTAACAGTTTTTTTTTCAAAAAAAGGCAGTCCTTACTTTTTTAACTTTCATGGAAAGAAAAATAATGGTCATACCACAATACTTGGAGCTCCAAATTCAGGTAGAACCTCACTGATCAATTTCTTACTTTCGGAATCAAGAAAATTTAACCCTAGGATTGTTATATTGGATAATACTGGAAAATCAATAATATTTACTAAAGCAGTAAGCGGCCAATATTACATAATTGATCCAAAATATAAAGATAAAAGTCTAAAATTTAACCCACTGAACATTGAAGATAGTGCTTCTAATCGCAATATGCTTGTTGAATTGATCAAAAGGATGGTTGCAAATGCAAGTTTGGTAGACGTAGAAGAAAAGACAAAAAAAATTGTAGATTTTATATTTGCTATACCAAGAGAATCACGATCTATTTCTCAAATTTCTGAAGTGCTTTTACTTCTTGGAGGCAAAATAAGTAAATGGTGTGGTGAAGGTGAATTTGCTTACTTATTCCAAGATGGTGATGAGTCAGATATTGACTGGGGAACAAAAACTATATCCCTCAATACTGCAAATCTCACTAAGCAAAAAGAATGTATGTCCGTGATACTTTACTATTTCTTATACTCTTTCGAAGCAAAATGTGATGGCTCACCTGCAATACTTGTTTTGGATGAAGCATGGGAGATAAGTAATATTTTTCCTACAGAGGGAGAGTTTGACGACTGGATGCAAAGAATGACAAAGTTAAATGTTGTAGTAATTCTAAGTACTGAAAACTTAAACCTAGCATTTGCTAGCAAGTTTACTCAATATTTAGATAAGCATGTCGATACCAGGATTCTGATGCCGAACATCAATGCAAACAGATTATACATGAAGGCATTTTCTCTGTCGAAAGAGGAACTGAATGTCATTTTGCAAACACCAACACAGGAAGGTTTATTTTTGATAAAGCAATACAAAGGTTTAGTAACTTTAAATCTAGATTTGAAGAATATGAAAGAAATACATGTACTTTCAGCTAATAAAGAGACTATAAAGTATATGTATGAAGCAATAAAGGAAAAAGGCGAAAAAGTGAGTAGGTGGTTACCGGCGTTCTATGAAAAATGTAAAGCTTAATTTTTTATTGATATTCTCCTTGATATTTTGTCTTTCTTATCAAGGATATGCTGATTGTCCAACATTTGTAAAAAGTAATACTGAAATTGAAGCTACAGGAAGTAAAGCAGGAAAAGGTATTGCGAATTTTTTTAAAGGCAAGTGGAGCGATTTAGATTTTGACGAAAAATTATTGCAATTTATTAAAGTTACAGCAGTAAATAATCAGGGACCAGAAGGTTACTTCGATCCAAAGATTAAGGTCTGCGATTACGAAGGGAACGACAACTGTTATATATTATCCAGTGGAACATTCTGCCGCCAGATATATGGAACGCAGAGTACAGGAGCTGGAGTTTCTGCAGCAGCTTTTATAGATTGGGAAGGAGATAAAACAAAAGCTGGAGGAGAAATTGCCCAAGGTCTTGGATGGGAATGGGCAGATGGTGTTACTGATGAAGAAAAAGTAAAATTTGCTAATTCTCCTAAGATATGTGCTTGTAGTCAAAAAGGGGCTTGTATGTCAGGAATTTCTTCATGGGGCTCTAGAGTATTTTCTGGGGAAAATATTTTTCGTCCTGGAGAGATGGAAAAAGTTTGCGATACCTGCTATCAAACCAAAGTACAATGTGTGCCTGTACCACTTGCACCTGGCCCACCTCCATTTTGTGAACAACTTGCGATGTCACCACCACAAGTTAGAATTGTCCCTATAACAAATGAAGAAAATGATTATTTCCATCAAAGAGTTGGAGTCATTATTGGTGAGCTGAAGGAAAGAAGAGAGCTACCTTTTCCACGCGTTATTTCAAGTAATAAAAACATTCAAAGTGCTACATACTCTATTCCAGATAAAGATACCCACCATCACTTTAAAACTTATAGAAAAAAAGGTCAGCTCTGCACTGAATATTATGGTACTGAGAGAGAAGAGTCCAAAAGAAAATTACAATTTCCTGCTCGCTGCTTCCCAGCGCCACCTGCTCCAAAGATTGAAGAAGTGAGCATACCAAAGCCTAATGAGGGTAAAGGCGAAAATACGCTAAAAGTAAAAATGAAGATGAGTGAGAACGTTTGTACTTATGACGCACGTGGAACTCACAGTAATGGCATCTGTACTTTTTATGTTAATAAAAATTCTCCTACATATGTTGGCCATCTACCTTTAAAAGTAGTAAAGCCAGCAATAGTGGCAAAAACAACTGATAGCAGTAACAGTAAAAGCGACATCGATAGCGTAATAGAAGGTATATTAAAAAATAATTCGCAATTTGAAGTTCTAGAAAAATATGGATATGTTCCCGATATTGAAACAGAATGTAAAGAGCTTCAGAATGGTAAGTGCAAACTAGATGGCTCAGGATATCCAAAAGTAGAAATAAAATATAAAGAAAATCCTAAAAGTAAAATGCTATGCCTTTCTGGTTGGCAGCCAGAACCGGAGGAATTCGTTCTTGAAAAAGGAAGTGAGCTAATATCACTGAAGTCAATGAGAGCAAGCTATGCTAAACACAATACTGTTTACTCGAAAGAATCAAATCAATCTTATTATTTTCCTTGCAAAAAAGGGGGAATTATTGAATTAGTTGATGTTTTAGCAAAGCCACAAGATGCACTGAATAAAATAATATTCAATAAGAAAGGATATATTTCTATTCCTGAAGAAAATAAGCCTAGAGACAATTGCATGGCAAAAGAGGATAAAGAGGTAGATACAAAACAAAATTGTGACAAATGCAAAATAGTATATGAGTTAACAGATGGAAAGTATGAAGAAAAAAACTGTAATCACGGTGATGATGGTTGCCTCTGCTTTGATGGAGTATGTAGTCGCTCAACACAGTATGTAGATAAGAATGATAAACTATTTTACTTAAGATATGAAGAAGTGGATTGCAAGGATAAGGATGGTAAAACAGTAAAAAACGAGAAAGGTGAAATACAAAAGTGCACACAATTAAAAAATCAACCGATTAAAGCAAATAGAACAGAAGTCTTTTATGCTGATAAATTGTGTAGGTTCGATTTAGATGGTTTAAAAAAGAGATTGCGTGAAATAATAATAGCACAATTGAAACATAAGAAGAAGATTATTGAAGACAGGGATCAAAAACTTTATGAGCTTGGAGATGGCTATACAGATGATCTGTCAATGTATGATTACGTTGAAATAGAAGCATGGGGAGGTGGTGAAGCTGGTCATATAGCTGATAAAGCTCAGTCTACTGTAAGTAGACTAGGAATGCCAGGTGATTACATTAAAGCTAAACTGAGAGTCAACCCTAGTTATCCATATATTAAAGTAAAAGTGACAGAAGGAGGTGGTGGACAAGAAGATGATGAATCTAACAAGGATGGGAGACCAACTTTAATAAAAATGTGCAGAGACTCTTCAGAAACAATTTGTAAAGATTTAATTACTGTTGCAGGCGGAGGTACATACAGAACCTATGGGGGAAGGGATTACAAAGATACAATAATTCATGAACAAAGTTTAAAATTAAAAGAAGAAATTAAGAAAGGGGACAAGCTAAACTCTAGTAAAGATAATAAAATAGCATATATAGAAAATGGTGAGATTGGGTATAAAGATGTAACAAAATGTAGTAAAAACTACGTGAATAAAACATATGGTGCTGGTGGTTGTATCAACGAAAGCAGCAAAAGTTATAGCAAGGGCGCTCCTGGTTACGCAAACATTAAACCTATATTTGAGGAAATTAATGAAAAAAGAGTAAAAAAAATAGATGATGCTATTGAAAAAATGATACAAAATCCAGATGATATCACAGGTATTGATGATTCCTTAATAAATAAACTTGATCAAAAGATTATTGATACAATTAAAGAAGAAATTAGAAAAGAATTGTTAGGATTATAGTCAAAGGACCCTGATGGTTGCAAATGGGGTAAAGTTGAATTTACATCACTGAGAGTATCTGTTCAGATGCATGTCAAACCAGTGTTTCTTTTCTTGTATCTCAGTTCCCATAATGTCATCCCAGTGCGTGACACCCATTTCTTTCTAGTGCTTCCTTCCTTGTCATCACAGCTTCCATAATGTCATTCCAGTGCTTGACACTGGAATCCATGTAAATTTAACTGGACGCCAATGTCACAAACTAGTTTTCTCATCTATCTTATTTTGCTACTCTGCTGAACAGATACGTCAATTTTATCTACTGATGAGCTAGGTTTGTTGTTCTTCACATGTTGTGACAAAAGCTCCTTAACTCCTTTTTTCACAAGAAGTACTGAATTTGTATCCTTTTCAAGCATAAAAACTGTAGAGTTTTCAATTATCTCAGCTATTTGTAAAGGAGTATCTCCTGAATGGTTTTTAATATTAGCATCAGCTCCTTTTGCTAATAGTAATCTTGCTATTTCTTTGCGGCCTGTTATAGCTGCTATATGTAGAGGTGTATTGCCAATCTTATCGCCAATATTGACATTTATTCCTTCTATACTAAGTAATAACTCAACTATTTTCTTATGGCCATTCTTGATAGCTACACTTAAAGGATCTCTATCGACATTACAGCCATTGACCTTAGCACCATTATCAAGAAGCAACTTGACTACTGCTTCATGCCCATTCTGAGCAGCTAGATACAAGGGTGTGACATTATTTTTTTTATCTACTATGTTAACATCAGCATTTTTTGTGCTAATTAATAGTTCAACTATTTCAGTATGTCCGTTCTGAGAGGCTAAGTACAGAGCTGTTATACCAAATTCATTGTCTTTAGCATCAATCTCAATTTCTTGAGTATTAAGTAACACCTTTACAACTTCTACAAGTCCATTTTGAGCAGCAATATGTAAAGGTGTCTTACCATCAGTACAGTCTTTTATATTGGGATCAGCTCCCGCTTTAATTAACTCCTCTACTATAGCTTTGCTTTTAGCTACAACAGCAAAGTGTAAAACTGTACTGCCTTTAGTAGTTCTTGCATGAATATTAGCTTCTTTACTGATTAGTAACTTTACTACGTCTAAATGTCCTGAATAAACAGCAAAATGCAAGGCTGTAAATCCTTTTTTATCCTTGATATTGATATCAGTTTTTACATTAAGTAATAACCTAACTTCATTTATGTTACCATTATAAGCGGCTTGATGTAATAGAATATTTTCAACCGGGAGCGATTGAGTGCTGAACATATTTACCTCTATATAATAGTATGCCTAGTGGTACTACATCAAAACAAGGAACATTCAAGAAAAATTTTTTGCATCTGGCAATCTATTTTCTCTATTCTAATATATACAAACTCTTTAAACCCACCTTGTAATCAGGATAAACTAGAGAGACACCAAGGTCTTTTTTAATTTTAGTATTGCTTACTTTTTTTGACCCTAAATAAAAACCCCGTGCGTAATTTGGTACGGAAGAGATCTCAACTGGCTCTGGAGGGCTAATATTGAGAAGCTCGGCTGCATACGTGACCACTTCAGATTGCGTAGCAGGTAAATCATCTGCACAATTGTATATCTCATAAGGCTTTATATTTTGCATGGAAGAAAATAAAATATTCGATATATCTTCAACATGAACACGAGAAAAAATTTTTTTCACATTTCTTGCTTTGCCAAGCTGCAGGTCAATTAGCGCATTTCTACCAGGACCATATATCCCAGCCAAACGAAAAATATGTACAGGCAATTTGCTACTTAGCCACTTCTTTTCAGACTCAAGGCGCTTTTCTCCTCTAATTTCTATAGGCTTTGTTTCAGATTCCTCATTCACCCAATTACCACAGTGGTCACCATAAACATTAGTTGCAGACAGATAACCAAGCCATTTAATATTCTCCAGACAATGACCGTATCTCTCCATAACATCATCGCCGTCTGGAGGAATAGAAACTAAAACATGCGTTACGCTTTTAAGCAGATCTTGATCAACCTTTTCATAATCAAAAAGTTGTATATCTTTATTTCTTGATGTACCGTTAACTTTCCAGCCTAAATTTAGCAATTTTTTCGATAGAAATTTAGCTACATATCCGTAACCAAAGCAAAACAAGTGCATGGAAATTAATTTCCAAAATTCTTCTTGATAAACTCAACCCCTAACCTTATTCCTTCTTCATTAATAATATGGCCTAGTCCATGAATTGGGTATCCTTGAGCGTTTACTCCATTTTCTTTCAGAGCTTTAACCGCTAAATCAAGGGACGAAAAAGGTACCACATCATCAGCGTCACCATGAATAATACATATGTTAGGTTTTGATTTGATCTCCGGTGCAGTTTTTGAAGGCGAAAGAAATCTACCAGAATACGCAACAACTGACGCACAAGACTGAAGCCGGGTAAGAGCCACATGTATTGCAAGCATTGCCCCTTGAGAAAATCCAACTAAAGAAAGCTGAGTATCTTTTAAATTAAGCTCCTTTAATTTTGTATCAATAAAATGATTTACAATTGATGCAGCATTTTTCACCCCATTATATAGTGCTTCTTCACTACGATCCTCTAAACTAAACCACTGATAACCATCACCTATTTCCCTCTCAAACGGAGCATTCGGTACCACAAAACATGAATCGGGTAAAAATTTGCTCATAACTTTAGCAAGGTGAGCGAAATTATCGCCACTTGAACCCCAACCATGAAAAAAAATAATCAAATTTTTCTTATTTCCATTTGGACAAATTTCTTGGCTTTGTAGTTCAATCATCTCTTCATCCCTTTATGTTTATATTTAACTTTATGGTAATACTAAATTTGAGGAACAAGACCTCACTACTGCTATAGCTCTTTGATATGAATAAATACTACTTAGCTTCAACTTTCTCTATCAATTTCTTGACCAAGCCTCTCAATCTTCTGCTGGAATCATCAAGCTCTTGAATTTGTGAAGCATCTTTTCCCATGAGCTCTTTGTGATTACTCTTTATGTAATCATACATTTCCTTCATCTGAGCAATCATCTTGTTGATATCCATACCACCCATATCAGGTATCATGCTAGGCATATTTCCTTCTAGCATACCGCCAGCCATAAGTTGCTGAGACATTTGCATGAATGGCTTTAAGGTCTGTTGAAGCAAATTAGGGTCGCTTGCCAATTTTTCTATTTGCTCTTTGCAAGTATCCATGTACTGCTTCATAAATTCATCATCTTGCATTTTATCTGTCATAATTACACCTATTTGAAACTAATATTATATATTGTTTTTAATTAAAAACAATACAAGAACAACTATATTAATACTTTATTAAATGACAAATTAACTATTTTAAAGATTCACATACTCTCTTTAACCATTCCTTATCTTTTATACCATTTTCTATATTTTTATAAACAAATTGGTGATAGCTATTTATCCATTTAACTTCATCTTCAGTAAGCATTTGTATATCTATTAGCTTTTTATCATAAGGAACAGAGGTCAAGTGTTTAAAGCTTAAAAAGACGTTTTCTCGCCTTTCAATATACATCAGATTCTCAATTCTTATTCCATACTTTCCTGGAATATAATAACCAGGCTCGTTAGAAAGTATCATGCCTGGAATGAGTTCCACTTTATTTCCCCTTGATATTGCTTGCGGTCCTTCGTGTACCGAAAGGTAACTTCCTACTCCATGTCCTGTACCGTGCATGTAATCCATTCCAAATTTCCATAAATGTATACGCGCTAATATGTCCAATTCTCCACCAGTGGTGCCAGAAGGAAAGACTGCACTTGCTATCGAAATGTGAGCTTTTAGTACTATTGTGTAGTGAGCCCGTTGCTCATTAGTTGGATTGCCAACTGCTATAGTTCTTGTAATATCGGTTGTACCATCAAGGTACTGACCACCAGAATCGATCAAATATATTCCATCTTTTTTAATAGCTTTATTTGTCTTATTGCTTGCACGGTAATGAATGATTGCTCCATTCTCGTTGAATGCTGAAATTGTTGGAAAACTCGGTTGCTTAAACAAATTCTGCTCTTTTCTGTATTCTAAAACTTTTTCTTCAGCTTCAAGCTCAGTAATTTCACTGTCAATATTGTTTTCAAGCCAATATAGAAAATTTGTAACTGCTACTCCATCTTTGATGTGCGCAATTATAGCTCCAGTTATTTCAGTTTGATTTTTTACTGCTTTGTGAATCAAACAAGGATCCTCCTTTTCAATTATCTGCTTATTTTCTATTAGACCTCTTTCATTACTTATTGTCATCCCAGTGCTTGACACTGGGATCCATGCTTTTTTATTTCTGGTCAAGCACTGGGATGACACCGAAGCTGATTTTTCATTTAAATAATGGTTATACAAGGGATCTATTGCATTCATAATGCTCATTGGAGTCGTGCTTGGATCTATCACCACCAAATTTAACTTATGTAGTGAATTTTCTAGCTCACTAATATCAAAAACATTTATATGGTTATCAAAATTTGCTTCTATAGTTGAATGTTCTTTATCTTGAATAAATAAATCAACATTGGCATTTTTATACAATATAGCACGACCCAATATACAAGGAGTATATTCAGCACTTTCATTTCTTAAATTTAATAACCACGAAATTGAATTTGGATCAGTCAGAAGCACTGCTTCAGCCTCTATGTTTTTAGCTACTCTTTCACATTTATCCTTACCACTCTCACCAGATACATGTGAGACTATTGTTTGTGCTTTATGACTACTATCTTTTTTAATTAAGTATGGTACTAGTTTACAAATGCCTTCATATTTTCTTATGTCCTTCATAGTAAAATATTGCGGATAGTAACCCAGTGAGGTAGTCAATGTTAAGTTTGCTTTTACCCATTTGTGTGGATCCTCTTCTTGTATATTATATACTCGAAAACTGCCCTGATCGAGCTGACTGCGAGCTTGTATGATATAGCGTCCATCTGTAAAAAATGGGCACTTATTACTCTTTGTAACGATAAGTAGCCCATTTGTTCCCGTGAAGCCACATAACTCTGCTAACTCTTTTGAATATTCATTTAAATACTCGTCTTTAGTATGCAACATAAATGCATCAACATTTATTTCGTGCATAAAAGAGCGAAATTCTTCGATTTTTGACATGTTACGCAGAATTAGCAGCTATTTTCGTTTTCTTATTCCTAAGGTACACTAATATGCTAACTATTGCTGCTGGAGTGATGCCCTGTATTTGCTTTGCAATGCCAATTGTTGCTGGTTTTATTGATTGCAACTTCTCTATCACTTCAGTTGACAAGCCTTTAATCTGTGAGTAGTTGAAATTAGTTGGAATTTGAGTATTAACTTCCTCTTGTAGAAACTTCATATCGGCTTCTTGTCTTACTAAATAAGGCTTGTATTTTGCTTCAATTGCAACTGCTTCATATATTTCATTCTTGGCTATGCTATCAGTTATAGTGTTATTCCAGCACATGACGCTGGAATCTACATTTTTTTCAGTGTCAACTGCATCCATTCTATCATCATTCAAGTACTGGATTCCAGTGTCAGCTACTTGGATGACAGGAAGAGGTGCTTTGGTGTTATGCAAGTAGCTGACACTGGAATCCATGTTTAACTCTGGCCATATTTCTCGTAATTTATTCCAGTCAATATTTGGATAACCGAGCAAATCTAATGCTGTTTTTCTTATTCCATCATAAGATATTTTAATGCCATAGGACCTGAGCTGCTCAGGAGTAATTGTTAGGCTCTCTAATTTCTCCTCAAGTTGCTTAATGGATTTAAGTTTACCCTGCAAAACAGAGTATCTCTCATGCGACACAAGAGAGATGTCATAACCTTTTTGTGTCAATCTTCTATCTGCATTATCTGACCTGATTGCCAGTCTATATTCTGCACGCGAGGTGAATAATCTGTAAGGCTCAGCAATTCCCTTAGTGACCAAGTCGTCTATCATTACACCGATATATGAGTCTGTACGATGAAGAACAAAACTTTTTTGAGATAAAGAGAGTGCTGCATTGATTCCGACAATAATTCCCTGCCCGGCCGCTTCTTCATATCCAGTGGTACCATTAATTTGACCAGCAAAATATAGTCCTTTAACTTTCTTAGTTTCGAGAGTATGAAATAGCTCTCGTGGATCGATATAATCGTATTCAACTGCATATCCAGGTCTTAATATTTCTGCATTTTCAAGCCCTTTTATACTCTTTATCATTTCATACTGCACTTCGATGGGCAATGAATTTGAAATTCCATTTGGATATATAGTGTTATCATCAATCCCTTCTGGTTCTAGAAATATTTGGTGATTATTTTTTTCTGCAAATTTTTTAACTTTAGTTTCAATTGATGGGCAGTATCTTGGTGCAATAACGTTATCTAAATATGAAGAAGCTGATCTGTGAAGATTCTCTCGAATTACTTTGTGTGTATGTTCATTAGTATGAGTAATAAAACATGAAACCTGAGGCTGGTTAATTTTCTCTGTAAGATAAGAAAATGGTGTAGGTGGATTGTCACCCACTTGTTCTTGTAATACCGACCAGTTTATAGTGCCACGATCAAGCCTCGGTGGAGTTCCGGTACGTAATCTGCCCAGTTTAAAATCATACTTCTTTAGCGTGTTTGCAAGCTCTATTGCAGGTTTATCTCCCATTCTTCCAGAAGGAGTTGTTTGCTCTCCGATATGAATCACACCACGCAAAAAAGTTCCTGTAGTTAAAACAACTTTATTTGTCAGTATACGTTCACCCGAACTTGTTATTACAGCTTTTATATAAGATTCCCCGTTGTTGTCACTCTCTATAAGAAAATCGTCAACTGACTCTTCTTTTACCGTCAAATTGTTATAATTTAGAATAATTTCCTGTATTGCTTTTTTATATAATTTTCGTTCTGCCTGTGCACGTGGTCCCCATACTGCTGCACCTCTGCTGCTATTTAAAATGACTGAGTGTATGCTTGCTCGGTCGATAGCTCTTCCCATTATTCCATCAAGAGCATCAACTTCCCTCACCACAACACCCTTTGCAACTCCTCCAATTGCTGGATTACAGGACATCTCTCCTATAGTTGAAATTTTATGAGTTATAAGTAGCGTGTTTGCACCAAGACGAGCTGAAGCTGCGGCTGCTTCACACCCGGCATGACCGCCACCTACTACCACTACATCGTACTTATGCATCTTCTTGAGTAATTCCTACTCTATAATATTCCAACTATCAGTGATTGATGTCAAATTTTACAGATTACAACATTGCACACTAACTTAGCTCAAACTGCCGTCTCTCTCGCAGAAAAAACTTTTTCAACTTTGGGAAAGATGATACTTTTATTAACTTCTTCTTCCGGAAAGGTAATACATTCATCTACTTCTTCTTCCTGAGATATTTTGACATATGTAGAATCTGTAATAGAAATTGCACTTACTGCAGATGTAATTGCTGTTTTATCTACACAATGCATTATAGCTACAGTTGCAAAAAGCCCTAAAATCGGTGCTATTAGACCTATTATTGTACCTATAAATGTAAATCCTATTATTGGATTAGGAAAAATAGAAGCTGCACCTGCAGTAAGTGTAATTCCAATTATAGCACTTGCAGATATAGTAATACTCAAAAGAATTGCTGCTTTTTCATGCTTTTCCCCAACAGGATCTCTTTTGCAAAACTTATATAGCAAACATCCTACGTGAAAAACCGCAATCAATGCTGGAGCTATACAACCAGCAATTCCACCTATGGCTAAAGGTGATGAAGTGTCAAAACTTAACCACCAAGATAATACTCCTAGTGCTGACACTATACTATAAGCTAACAAACAAATATACATACAATCCCTCTCACTAATATTTTTACTCTAAATCGCAAACTTCCCCTCCGCCATCTAAATACTAGAGCAACAAGGAATGCTAACGGCCGTGCAAAAATATCTAATGTTTATATTTATGTAAAGTGGAAATTTTTAGTGGGGCGAGCGACCAGGATTGAACTGGCGACATTCAGTACCACAAACTGACGCTCTACCAACTGAGCTACGCCCGCCAAGGTATAAAATTTCTAACACACAAGCATAAATAGTCAATTAATTATTTAAGCTACCTACTTTTGCATAGAGTTTTAAGTTTAGCGAATAAACATTTTCATTTATGCTTTTAGCATTATAGTTAATCGTATTGAAATCGTGATATGTTTAAAAGTATTTTCACATTTAGTTTTTTTACAGCTATTTCAAGAATTTTAGGGCTAATAAGAGATGTATTGATTGCTACGGTTATTGGTGCAACTTCTCTTGCAGATATATTCTTTTCCTCGTTTCGCTTTGCTAATTTATTTCGATCGTTTTTTGCAGAGGGAGCATTTACTACCTCATTCATACCATTATACTCTGCAGAGTCATATGATAATAAAAAGGCATTTAATTTCGCAAGTAGTGTAATATCCATTACGTTTATTATTCTAGTAATTTTTTGCCTTATCACACAAACCTTCTTCCCTTACATGATCAAAATCTTCACTCCTGGATTTGACCAAAATAAATTTACCTTTACTGTAACTTTGTCGAAAATTATGATGCCCTACATAATCTTCGTGTCAATCGCATCACTTATTGGTGGAATGTTGCAAGTAAAACAGCATTTTGCTTCAACAGCTATTTCACCAATCATTTTGAACCTCTGTTTAATCATCAGTTTGTTTTTACCTTACATTGAAACACCGGCTCATAACCTTTCTATAGCCGTCCTGATTGGAGGGATTTTGCAGCTACTTTTAATAATATTTAGTGCATACAAATTAAAGGCTTTCTTTTCTTTTAGTTTAGAATTAAGTAACGAAGTAAAATTATTTTTTAAACGTGTGATACCTGCAATTATCAACAATTGTGTAATACAAATAAGTGTATGGATTGACACAATCATGGCGAGTTTTATACCAAATGCAGTTTCTTATATATATTATGCCGATAGACTAAATCAACTACCGCAAGGAGTAATTGGCACTGCAATTGGTACAGTACTTCTTCCTCTGATTTCAAAACGAATAAATGATACTGAGAATATAGTCAAAATACAGAACAAGGCCCTTAATATAGGGTTAATATTAATTATGCCAATAACTGCTGCTTTTATCATTATTCCTGACATAATTTTACTTACGCTTTTTTCTTACGGCCGATTTGATTATTATGCAGTGCAGCAAACTGTTCCTACATTAGTAGCATTTTCTCTTTCTTTACCCGCATTTATTATAAATAAAGTATTGCTACCCACATTCTTTGCTAGGGGAAAGCTAAAAATACCAACTATGTTCTCATTAACGTGCCTTGGAATTAATGTAATACTAAATCTCATATTAATGAACAAATACCAACATATAGGAATTGCTATTGCTACTTCCATTTCCACTTGGATAAATTCTATTTTATTGATTAATTATTTAACAATAAATAAGATGTATAAGATTAGCCAAGCATTATTACTAAATATTGTAAAAATTCTCACTGCAACATTGGTTATGTCAATAGTTCTTTATCTCTCTAATTACTTATCAGCAGGGTTGTTTTTCGATAGAGGGCTAGCTCGTATTGTTTATTTAGTAACTTTAATAGCTTTGAGTGTTATTATTTATTCTAGCACTCTTTACCTAATTTTGAGAGGAAATTTGAATAATTTGAAATATGTATAATATGTCATTTCAGCTACTATTCCAATATCCACTCCTTTCATCCCATAACCTATTCCTGTCATCCCAGTGCTTGACACTGGGATCCAGAAATTTTGTCGATTATATAATCTGGAAAACCTTATTTAAGTCACACTGGATCACAGTGTCACACACACAACTGTATGAGTGTTGTGGTTTGAGAGCAATTTCCACTGGGAACCCAGTGCTCATCAGACCAGCTTCTCATGTAAAAATGCTGTGTTTTAACATAAGAATAGCTACTTTTTTGCTAATTAACTTAATGTCTAATCAAATTTCCTGGACCCCAGACTGGGATGACAAGAAGAGAAGGGATGCTGGAATGAGAGGTCTATTATGAAACTTTCTTTATACTCCATATTATCAATCTCGTTGCTATTAATTCTCATGCACGTTGCTGCAACTTTTAAGGATTGGAGTGGCTACAGAGAATATATCGTAAAAGAGTTAGAGAAGACGTATGATGCTAAAGTACATGTTGGAGGAAAAATTGAAGTTTCGCTCATTACTCCAAAACTTACTATTTACAATGTATATGTACAATATAACAAAAACAAGGAACAAAAATTATCAGATTTAATTAGTGCAAAAAAAATTGAAATAAGGCCATCGTTGTTTTCATTTTCATTGCAACCAAAGTCAATCTCATTTTTGGGCATGAAAAGCAACAAAGAAAATTTACTTAATATTATAAATACGAAAGCCAATGATAATATAGTTGATATATTAATAAAGGACAGCCAAATAAGTTTTAACGCCGATACTATTAACATCAAGGAAGTTGCTATAAAAAAAAATAAGCAGTTTTTTGGTGAAGTACAGATTGGTGACAACAATTACGATTTTTCTGGAAAGGTTAATGTCACAAAAAATAATGTATACATTAGTGTTGATTCAAATTTTGCAAATTTGCTATTTAAAGGTAATAGAAATCAACAGGGTAATTTAACACTGACAATCAATAACAGTTCCGGTTCTGTGAGCAATTTAGCAAAAATCATTAATCTTAGCTTCCTTTCTTATGTGATTCCCAGCGAAAATATTGAGATATCATCCAATATCAATCTCAATGAAAGCGAGTTTACGGCAACTGATTTAAAAATTGAGTCCAAAAGCATGCAAGGCACTGGTATAATACAAAATGATAGAAAAAGTGATCATACTAATATCAATATTAGTTTTAGTAAAGTCGACCTAAAAAACGGCTCACACAAAACAACAGATATGAAGGGTCTTTTAGAATCTTTTAGAGAGGTTGTGCCAAAGAACCTGAGCTTGGATTTTAATATGGAAGCTTCAAATATTCAATATCAAAACAGGATATTGGACAAATTTCATGCTACGCTAAAATTTGCTAATGGCGAAATAAACGTTGATACTCTTCTTCAATTTCCTGGAACCAATAATATATCTCGCTTATCAGGAAGAGTTTCAAACAATGGCAACTTGTCTGAATTTAATGGTGATATATTGATAAAGGGTGAGTTGTTCATCTCACATATTTTACCTTCTATCAAGATGCAAGAAAGAGAGAAAAGTCAATTTACAGCAAGTTCTAAACTATATTTAGCACCTAGAATATTATCTCTTTCAGATATCAGATTGCTAAATAACAAAGAATCTTGGCAAGGATCAATTAAGGTAAATCACACAAAAAAACACAATATGATCGATAGTAAATTTAGCATACATAACATTAATATAGATAAATATGATTATTCATTATTCAGCAAAGTGCAATGGCTGAAAAATCTTAAATATGATGTAAATATAAGAACTAGTGTTAAAGATTCTATATTCAATGGTACAAAAATTGAAGATTTGGATTTTTCATTAAAAATACAAGAGAACAAGCTAGTTGCAGATAAAATAAAGTTATTCGGAGAAAATTTCGACATTACCGGTAGTGTAAAAATATTAGTGGATCAAAAATACACTAAGCCTTTATTAGACGTAAACCTTACAGGTAATAAATTTAATGGAAATATCTTTAAATTACCAAAACTATTAGAGGTAAAAAGAAACTCAAGAAATGAAATAAATCAAATTCAATGGTCAACAAAGCAGCTTAATTTTTTAGATGAGAAAGGAGATTTTGATGCAAACGTGCAAATCAAAACTACAGAATTTAAAATTGGGCAAAACGTCTTAAAAGATTTTAACTTGGATACAGTGATAAGAAACAACACTATCACTATCAAACAGATAAGTTACATACTAGAACATGGACAAATGTTTTTTCAGGGTTATCTAAAAGCAGGCTCAATTCACACAAAATTTTCTATTGCAAATTTGGACACCAAGGAAGTTATAGGAGTTAATAACATAAATGGCAAGATAAGCTTAAGTGGTGAAATCAAAACTCAAGGGACAAGCTTTGATGATTGGGCTAGTAACTTATCAGGAAATGTAAACTTTCAAGCACAGAAAATAGAGTTTACAAATGTGGATTTTAATTCATTCATCACTAAGTTGTTAAGCAGTAAGAATAAACCTGAAATTTCCAAGCTTGCTTACGTTGATATATATAATGGCAGTACGCTTTTTGAAAATATTAATGGAAAAGTAAGTATTAACAGTGGTGTATGTTCAACTAGTTCACAGTTTAGTACCGATCAAGCATCAGGTTCTATCTCTTCTAATTTAATCTTATCTAATTTCTCCTTAACTTCTATATTCAGACTCTTTTTCATACTACCAAATCATAATAGTCCTCTTTATATCGAGGCACACTTAGATGGCCCTATTTGGTGCCCTAAGATGAGTTTTGATGTAGACCAAATTTACAACACCTTAGTTAGCAAGAAAAATAGTTAACTCATTTAGATGTAGGATTTAAGGGACCATCTATCTTTAAGTTAGACCTTAGTAAAAGATGTTCTACTCTCACCAATGATAAAACTGATTGATTGTTTGTACATTCTCAATGCTTGCGTCGCTGCAGCTTGTGCTTGGACTCTCTGTCTCTCCAAGCAATAAACGTGTTATCTCCCTGTAGCCTTCACAAACAGACAAATGCAAAGGAGTAAAACCAGAATTGTCCACTGCATTAACATTTGCTCCGTTTTTAAGCAATAATTTCATTTCCTCTAAGCGGTTTCCGCAAGCAGCATAATGTAAGGGAGTAGCGCCATTATAATCTACTGCATTAACACTCGCTCCGTTTTTAAGCAATAATTTCATTTCCTCTAAGCGGTTTCCGCAAGCAGCATAATGTAAGGGAGTAGCACCCTTATGATCTGCTGCATTAACATTCGCTTTGCATGTCGATAACAATTCTATATGAGGAAGAGTAAATCGAGAATTACTTACTGAATTTCCTTGTTCTTGATACATAAAATACCCCCAGTTTATTACAGCTTAGTATAAATATCTACACTATATAAATATCAATTCAACTTATCACCACCGGGTAACGGTGGCAAGCCAAAAGCTTCTCTTTTTTCATTGAGCGTCATGAAGCTTGCGTTTTGCACGTATTTCCACATCTTTTGCCTTTTTTCCATGAGAATTTCTATCGTGTCTTTGTCGTACGATAAGCACAGATCTCCACCAAATTTGGGCACTAGCCAAGAATTTAGGTGACAGATAATATTTTCTAGCGTTGGTAAGACTGTCTGTTCCCAAAGGGAAAGACGTGCTTCGATCAAATTGCTATAAGTATTATCACCTGGTATGCCAAGCAACTGAGGCGGAACGCCAAAAGCTAGCGCAATATCACGAGCTGAGCTATGTTTTGACTCAATAAAATCCATATCCCTCGGTGATAAGCTCATTTCCTTCCACTCTAGGCCCCCTTCAAGCAATATAGGTCTTCCAGCATTGACAGGACCTGAGTAATGATCATTTATCTGTGCTTTTAAGCGTTGGTACTGCTCTTGACTTAAGTTTCCACCACTTCCATCCTTTTCTGATTTTACAACTATTGCACCACTTGGTCTTGCTCCATTTTGCAGCATTGCCTGATTCCAAGCTCCCGCTTGGTTATGCTGATCTATACTATATGCAGCTGCCTCAATTGGTGAAAGTCCATACCAATCATTCAAAGGGTTAAAGGTTTTAAGATGCAGTACTGTTGAACGCCCAGTCAATTTATCAACTTTAAAGTCATAACTGTTGTTATTTACGGTATAACGATAGGCATAAGGAACGTTACTTCTTCCTGGAACAATTTCAACTCTATCAGGGCGCAGAAGATAAAGCTCTGTTGGTTTGTTCTGCGCCTCAATCATCAATACATAAGAATTGCCGTTAACTAACCGATAAGTCACAATCCCCTCAATAAATTCCGATTTTGATGTCATTGGATTAGGAGAATAAAGTAATTTTAGTAAAGAATGTGTTTTTAGTTGTGACCTTCCCTGATCAGTAAGCTGGCAGAGAGTAAGAGGTACCGAAGATGCAGCACTTGCGATCATATTAATTGCTCAAAAGGCAATAACATTTTTTATGTAGCCTTCCTCGGCAAAACTTGCATAATCGCGCCTACTCCAACTTGGTTCCATCATTAGTTGCAAAGCAGAGTATTCACTGCTTTTTTTTCTTTGAAAAATGTTAAAATTCATATATGCCTCCTGAAAATTTTGTTAAAAATTTGAAATTGTAGTTGAATTATATCAATTAGTGTTACAAGAATGAGGAGAGTAGACCGGCGGAGCTTCCCCACCAGTCTCTCGCAGAACTGCACGGAAACCTCTCGACTTATACAGCTCCCATTATTTAGCCTTTTGATCCTAACCCAAGTGTCCAATGATAGAAAATACTTGGAGACCTCTTTCTCACTTTTCCTAGAAATTGCTTTGCTAGTCTTCCGTGATCACGAAGTTTCTTATATTTTGTCCTGACCCATCTTATGAGGTATCTCTCTATATTTCTGAGAGATGGATACATCTCTGATTTATAAAACCTGCCATAGTACTGAAACCAGCCTCTGACTATTGGATCTATTTTCTTCGATATTTCCTCTAGTGTGGTCCATGTAATCCGATGTATTCTCCATGACTTTATGGTTTTCTTGATCTTCTTCTTGGCTTTGTTACTAATTGCAGGTAGAAATGAGATGAAATAATTCCTCATCTTATTCTTTGCTACTCTAGGTCTAAAAGTATAACCTAGAAAATCAAAGCTTTGTTTAGGAAATTGTTCTTTTCTATCATCATCCTTACTGTACACAATCTGTGTCTTTTCAGGATGTAACTTCAATTTACACTTAGCCAATCTTTCTTCAATCATTACTTTCATAAATCCTGCCTGTCTTTTAGTTCTGCAGTGCACTATCGCATCATCTACATATCTTTCAAATGGTACTGTTGGATAATTTTGTTTCATCCACATATCAAACGCATGGTGCATAAATATGCTTGAAATGATTGGGCTTATTGAACCTCCTTGCGGAACTCCTTTATCCCTTGTTACCCTACTGCCATCTGCTTGCTGAATGGGGGCTTTCATCCACCTCTCAACATACAGTATGACCCATTTGCAGTCTGTGTGTTTCTTGATAGCCTGCAGTGCTAAATCGTGGTCCAGATTGTCGAAAAATCCAGATATATCAAGATCTACCGTCCAATCATTTTTCCAACATCTCTTCCGTGCTGTGTATACCGCATCCAGCGCAGACTTATTTGGTCTATAACCATATGAATCTTCGTGAAATTTCGGTTCTACTAACGGCTCAAGATACATTGTAGCTGCTGTTTGCGCTATTCTGTCGAATACTGAAGGCACACATAAAATTCTTTGCCCTCCTGTATCTTTTGGTATCGCAACAGCTTTTACCGGCTCTGGAAAATAACTTCCGGATGACATCCGATTCCATAATTTGTATAGATTATCCTTTAGATTTTCTTCAAACTTTGTTATCGAGACCTCATCTACACCTGCTGCACCTTTATTTTTCGATACTTGTTTATAAGCTCTCCAAATAAGTTGCTTCGGTATATCAAAAGACTTTGTTTTATTCATTAACTCCTCCCTTTCGGTTGATAAATAATTAAAACTAAATAACTTAGCCCCTTCACTCCATCACTGCCATTAAGTTAAGGGAAAGAGAAGTTAAGATTGGACAAAAAATTTGAAGTGATTGATAATTATGGTAAATACTAGGGTGAATTTTTAAGAAAAGGGAGTCTGAAAAGTGCAAGTTATTTAAAAAAGTAATAATTGCAGGTTATTTTGCAAAGAATGTACTAATGCAATGATACTGAAAAGATATCTTGAATTTAAAACACATGTTTTCTAGCTCTTTTCTGGTAGTTGAGTGAACGAATATCAGATATCTTATGACGATCAACTCTTCTCCCTTTTCTCACCACTAAAGTGTTCATCAAAAATAACTGTGATAGTCGATCCATAATGCAGTCTATGTCTGACTCTGTAGAAAAAATATCAAAGGCTAAGTTTTTAATCGCATTAAATGAGACAGATTTATTGATGCTTTTTTTTAGTTTACTATTCTGTGAGCTCAATGTCTCTTCATCATCTTCTATCATGATACTTTCTAGATTACTGATGAAGATAGTTGACCAAAAATCCTGCTTGATAGTTTCAATACTTTTTCCTGTGAAATTCTCTAAATTTAATCTTCCCTTCAGCCTAGAAAAAAATGTTTCTACTCCCCAGCGCAAGTAATATAATCTCTCAAACTCTTCAACTGTAAAACGTTTCTCATCTAACAGAGATGTTACTAACACTTCAACTTCGCCAGAAGAAAGTATTATTTTGACTAACCTGAATTTCATCTCATCAGGTAATCCTAGCTTTCGTAGCTGTCTTGCTACTTTAATAGGTGCGGTAGACACTACCACCGTACTAGATGGGCTTTCCGGCTTAAACATAGCGTTTATTTCATTGAAAGACGAACTTGAACAGCGAATTATATAATTGATTTTCCTTCCTGTAAGCTCAGCAAGAAATCGATAAGATACGTATCCTCTATCACAGATTAACAAATCGTCTGATTTTATGGATTCAAGCATACCGATTGCTAAATCAACCTCATAGCTGTCACCTCTACTTAGCACAGATTTTATTGCAATATTATTTAGCACATCGTAGCAAACTTCAAAGGTTGCACTTGTATAGTCTTCAAATCTCTGGATTCCATTCCATACTGCTCTTGAGCTAAACTCACCTATTATTTTGTCGCTCTTTGGCAGAATCAGTATTGAAGCATCAAATGCAAGTACTCTGAAGCCATGGTGGGTTTTAAATTCCTGATCTTGGTAGTATAGGGAAACTATATCATCATTTAACTCTGAAAACGCAGTATGTTTTAGCTTCTTTCTTGCTTGAGTAAATGCACTTGCCGTAATTGTATAATCTTTTCTTGTATGCAGAACAAACTCATTAAGCATCACTTGTAATGACTTTACACTCTTTCTAAAAATCAGGAGAAATACATTAACGAAGGGCAGCTTTCTTTTTCGTGAGAAGTCTTTTGAGGATGCTCTGTGTGCGTTTATAAAGTTTAAACTCATCAATTTATTTTTTATAAACATGATTATTCTTTTTTTTACTCATGTCATTACTTCTTTTAATTTGTGAATCTTACCTGATTTTATAATACAGTTCATCACTTTTCCTTAACTTAATGGCAGTGAGATCAGACCAGGGATATAGGAAACATTTAAGTAATATATTAAGCAATGATTTGCTAATATCTGATCTCGGTTATTTTGTGCCAAGTTCTTTTAAACAAATCAATGAAATAGGAGCTTATTTCATAAGTCGTTATAAATCCGATACCAACATATATGATGTAGAAACAAATCAAAAAATGGAGTTATTAGAATGTTTAGAGGATAAGTTATTTTTAGAAAACGAGGTATTGTTAGGAAAAGAAGCAAAAATTAGAGTAAGAATTATATGTCAGAAACTAACTGAAGAACAGTCTATGGCCAGAAGAAGGAAAGCTAATAGATTAGCAAGATCGCAGGGATATACATCCTCTAAAAGAAATCAAAAATTGTTGAACTGGTCAATATTTATAACTAATGTTCCAGAAAATAAAATTAGTGCTGAGCAAGTATTAACGATTTACAGAGTAAGGTGGCAAATTGAGTTATTATTTAAATTGTATAAAAGCCATATCAGGCTTGATAAGCTAAAAGGAAAGCCATGCAGAGTATTATGTGAACTATATGCTAAATTGTGCGCAATTCTTATATTTCACGGCATAGTTGGTTGCACAGAAGTGAAAAAGAATACAGAACTTAGCTTAACAAAGGCATTTATTGAGCTAAAAAGGCGGGTTAGAGAGTTATTTTTAGTATTAACCAAAATTAATAGTTTAAAAGCATTTCTTAAAAAACTCACTATAACTTGGTCGCGATTTTCATTAAAAGACAAACGTAGAAGGGCTAGAGTATCCACTTTAACCTCTCTAAATTTGCTCACAATCTCTTAACTTGACGCGTATGGTAAGGAAAACAGTGCAGATAGAAAGTACCGAAGCTACGAGCAAGTAAGAAAGTTACATGTTATGTTAAGTGTGAATAGTAAAAAAGCTATAGCTGCAAGATACAGTAATGGCGTCTACTCTGACCACTATGGAGCTTGCTTGAAGAAGTTAATTTTCAGCACAAAATAAAAGCATTATATGCAGATAGGGCATACGATAGGCAAAAACTTTATAAATTGTGTAAGAAATACGATATAAAAACAAAAGTTCTACCAAAAAAGGATGCAGCAGAACATTCAAAAATAGATTATATGTCTGACAGAAATGCTGCTATTAGGTTAATAAAATTATACGGTGAAGATGGCATGAAAGAATGGAAAAAGAAGTAAATTATGGGAAAAGATCTTATATAGAAGGATTTTTCTCAAGGTTGAAGCAAGTATTTGTTTAGGAATAAATCTGAAGTAAATCGTGAAAAAGAATTACTAATTAAGTGCTATTTGCTTAATAAATTCACTGATATTGGTATGGCTAAATTTGAAATCATTACATAAATTTGTCGTAAACCATCACTGCTTAAGGTGCTATGAAACAAAGCCATCCCAGACTGGGATGACAGAAGAAGAGTATTTTAGGTAACAGCTGTTTACTCCAAAGTAATGTTGCAAAAGGTCTAACATATAAATTATAAGACTAATATAGAATATACCTTGCTAAAAAAAAAAAAAAGTATAACCTTTGATAAGGTATGCAGGCAAAAATTCTGTAACTTGGTCAGGTCAGAAATGAAGCAACCATATCAGAATCTTTTTGGGTTGCATACCTATTTGTACTATTTGTTTTATTCTAGGCTATGAACATAGCATTAAAATATCGTCCTAGTAGCTTTAAAGATTTAGTAGGTCAAGATATATTGGTGCGTATACTAGAAAATGCTTTTACTCTCAACAAAATTCCACAATCTATACTGCTTTCTGGTAGCAGTGGAATTGGTAAAACCACCACTGCAAGAATAATAGCTTTATGTTTGAACTGCTCATTGGGGCCAACTTTTGAACCTTGTGGATCATGTACAAGTTGTCTGGCAATAAAAAATTCAAGCCATCCAGATGTAGTTGAAATCGATGCGGCAAGTCACACTAGTGTTGAGGATGTTAGAGCGATCTTGGGAGATATTTGCTATTTACCAATAAGTTCTAAATTTAAGGTTTACATTATAGATGAAGTACACATGTTATCCAGTAATGCATTTAATGCATTACTTAAAACTCTAGAAGAACCACCATCTAGCGTAAAGTTTATTCTAGCAACTACAGAAATAAAAAAGATACCAATAACTGTTATTGCACGTTGTCAAAGGTTTGACTTACATAACATTCCTTCAGCTAAGATAATGGAGCGTTTAAATGATATTGCACAAAAAGAAAATTATTTTATTGAAAAAGAAGCATCGGAATTAATTGCGCACCACTGTAGTAATTCAATGCGTAACGCTTTATTTTTGATGAATCAAGCAGTGCTATATAGCAAAGATGGTACAATATCCACTCAAAGTGTTACAGACATACTTGGTCTAGTAGATAGAAACGTTATATTTGATCTACTGGAAGCAGTATTAGATAGTGATTTACAGAAGGCTTTGTTAGTATTCGACAATGTGGTAAAAACAGCAAATCCGCTCAATATTTTTGAAGATCTGCTGCAAACAATCCAGTTAATATGCCGTTTTTTAATTACAAAAGAGATTGATACAGAATATGAGAAGAGCAGAGTAAAAGATTTGAGTGCGAAAAAGTCTTTAATATTTTTTTCGAGATTGTGGAAGGTGCTGCTTAAGGGTATTCAAGATATAAAAATTTCAACATGCAATGAGGTTGCTGCTGAAATGATGTTAATTAGCCTTTGTTATCTTTCTGATTTGCCTTCTCCGGAACAGGTGATCAAAAAAATTCTTTCACAGAATGTAGAGCAAGGAAATAGACAGGGCAGACCTGTTGCACCTTCCCCATCTGTCATCCAAGTAGCTGACTACTCGGATCCAAAAAAATATGTGGAAAAACCCCACTCTGTCATCCCAGTGCGCGACACTGGGATCCATGTGAAAAATAAACAACAAAATTACGATTTTGATAAGATTTTGCAACTATTAAGGCGGAGTAACCAAATTTATCTTTACAAACAACTGTGTAGTAATCTACAATTAATAGATTGTAAATTTGGGTATTTAAAATTAAAAGCTGTATCTAACTTGAACAATAATTTTTGTAATGACTTGAAAAGTTACTTAAATCAAGCTACTAATCAGGAGTGGGTTATTATAGTTGATACGAGTTATATGAATAGGGAAGTGAGCAATTTAAATTATGCACCTGTAGTTAAGGATATATTAAATACGTTTAAAGGTGCAAAGGTAGTTAATATAGAAAATAAGGAGTAGGTTGTGGATTTCAGTCAAATAATGAAGCAAGCGCAAGAAATGCAAAAAAAGCTTGCGGAAGCCCAAGAAAAATATATTGGAAAAGAGTTTCAAGGTATTTCTGGTGGTGGCAAAGTTTCTATATTAGTGGAAGTTATAAAAATAGGTGGCTATAAAGCTAAAAAGGTAAACATAGACTTAGAGCTTATGAGAAATGAAGAAAAAGACATAGTAGAAGATTTAGTGACAGCAGCGTTTAATGATGCCATTAAAAAAGCAGAAGAAGATATGGCAAATGCAACCTCTGATCTTGCAGGTATGATGGGGTTACCACCTGGATTTAAACTTCCTTTTTGAATTTATTTCTATACTACTGAAATTTCTTTTAGTGTAAGTATTTTTTTTCTAATATTTCCAACGCTAGTACTTTTTCATATAATGCACCTATAGCTAGCACAGCCCTACGTCATACCGCCGCGGTATAGATTCCGCTAACAAGTAGAGGAATGACGAGGTCTTTCGATAGTAAATCTTACCTATGTTAGCTATACCAAAAAATCAAGAGTAAAAAAAGTAGAGTAACTCTATTTATTAATTAATAAAATCTTTGTATTTTCCTAAAAGTTAGTTAAGATACAGAAGGTTTTGTGTTATTAAGTTAGCACTTGACTTAACTTTAGTTATTATTTAGACTGCTAAAGTGGAATTTTAATTTTTTTAACGAGGGCAATTATGCATTATAAAAAGTTTTTTTCGGCAGCTGCTTTAGTGACGTTGCTAAGCCTATCAAACTCTGCTTTTTCATCAGACCCTATTGGTCCAATAAGTGATGAAGAAACTAGCTACTATGTTCGTTTACAATACAACGGTGAAATTTTACCTCTTTATACAAAAGTTGATGGTATTACACATACATCAGGTAAAAGTCCCTTAAAAGCATCTTTTCTAGCTGGTGGTGGTGCATTTGGTTATAAAATGGATGACATTAGAGTTGATGTTGAAGGGCTTTACTCACAATTGGCTAAAGATGCAACTGTAGTATCTGATGACAAGGCTGCAGATAGTGTAACAGCATTTTCAGGATTGGTTAACGTTTATTACGATATAGCGATTGAAGATATGCCTATCACTCCATACGTTGGTGTTGGTGTTGGTGCAGCATATATCAGCAATCCTTCAAAAGCTAATGAAGTTAAAGATCAAAAAGGATTTGGTTTTGCTTATCAAGCAAAAGCTGGTGTTAGTTATGATGTAACCCCAGAAATCAAACTCTTTGCTGGAGCTCGTTACTTCGGTTCTTATGGTGCTAGTTTTGATAAGGCAAATAAGGATGATACTGGTATCAAAAATGTTCTTTACAGCACTGTTGGTGCAGAAGCTGGAGTAGCGTTTAATTTCTAGTCTATCTTTGTCTTATTATCCCAGTGGGTTTTTCTTGTCATTCAAGTAGCATGACACTGGGATCTAGAAAAAAGAAATGTGAATTCCAGTGTTTGAGCACTGGAATAACACATTATTTATTTAATGTAGTTTTTATAGTTACACGCTAGCAATTTTAATGATACATTTAGGTAACTGTTGTTAAGATCTCAATTAGATGTAAAATTGTGCTTTTTTAATTAAAGCTTGAATTTTTCACTGAAAATCAATATATTATATGTATAGAGTTTTAATTTAAGTTATTATGTTGACCCCAGTAGCAAATTTATGTGTTAATAGTAGCACTAATCTCATGCAATATATTGCTGAAGTGCGAAAATTTCCTATGCTTTCCCAAGAAGAGGAAGTGCGATTAGCAAAAAATTGGCAAGAATACCAGGATATTTCTTCTGCTCACAGGTTGATTACTAGCCATTTGAATTTGGTAGTAAAAATTGCAATGAAATTTAAGAATTACGGTCTATTGTTGATGGACCTGGTCATGGAAGGAAATATGGGTTTAATGCATGCAGTGAAAAAGTTCAATCCTGACTTGGGATTTCGTTTTTCAACTTATGCAGTATGGTGGATTGAAGCTTCAATGAAAGACTTTATATTAAAATCTTGGTCACTTGTAAAAATAGGTACAACGCAAGCACAAAGGAGATTGTTTTTTAGTTTACGTAAAATAAAAAAAAGAATTTTACAATACACAAACAGAGAAACTTTGAGTAAAGAAGAAATAAAAGCAATATCAAATGAGCTTTCTGTATCTGAAGAAGATGTTGTACAGATGAGCTATCGTCTGGCTTGTAAGGATCAGTCGTTAAATAATTGTATAAAAATAGGTGAAGACTCTAAAAAGGAGTTACAAGATATGATTCCGTGTAATTTAGTTAGTCAAGAAGTAGCTTACCAGAATCATGAAGAAAAGGCATTAAAAGAAACAATTTTAAGCAATGCGCTGGCAAGTCTTAATGAAAGATCAAGAGACATTTTCATTAGCAGATATTTATCTGAGAATACTCAGACTTTGGATGAGCTTAGCAAAAAATATTGTGTTTCAAGAGAAAGAATAAGACAGCTGGCTGAGCAAGCGATGAGTAAGGTAAAACAACATATAAAATCAGAGAGTTTGAAATTCGGTTTACATGCGTAGTCTTTTCGTATTTCTAATATTTCTTTCAATAGACACTCTTGCATCGGTTAGTAATGTACAACTGAGCGAAAAATATAAAGACTGGTTTGTGTATACTGCATTGGAAGATGGTGAAAAAGTGTGTTATATTGTATCTCATCCTAAGAAAAAAAGTGAACATTATACAGCCGATCGCAAGCCGTATGTAATGGTCAGTTACGTTGATAAAAAAGCAGATGAGGTGAGCGTCACTTCTGGCTTTCAGTATAATAATGAGCCTGTAGTTCTCAATATCGATAAAAAAATTAAATATCAATTGCCAATAATACAGGGAAGTCTTGCGTGGACAGATGATACAAAAATGGACCAAGATTTGATTCTAAAAATGAAGCAGGGATTATCAATGGTAGTTAATGGAAAAGTAAAAACAGCAAATGTTGATGATACTTATTCCTTGCTTGGCTTTCAAAAAGCGTACCAAAAAATGCATGACTTATGCCATACAAAGTAAATTATTGATCACTAAAGTATAAGATAGGCTGTTTTGTCTCTCAGACAAAAATATGGATATCACTTTACATAGAATATGAATATCATTTAAAATATATTTTTGAGAATTAATATGTCAAAAATTGTAGATATAGGAATCAAAGAACAAAGTTCTGTGTGTGAACAAATGCGTTTTAGTGTAAGTCGTGCAAGTCTTTTAAATACGCTATCCAGAGTGAGCGGGGTGGTTGAAAGGCGCAACGCGATAGACGTTTTAGCGTGTATAAATATCAAAGCACAACATGGCAGCATAAAACTAAAGGCTACCGATCTTGACATTTCAATATTTGCCTCACTTACTGCAAATGTATCAGCAGAAGGAGAAGTGAAAATCTCAGCACATACTTTACATGATATAGTGAAGAAATTGCCAACTAATTTGGATGTCTATTTCGAAATGAATAATCAAGGAAAATTATTGATATCCTGTGGAAATGCAAATTTTTCTTTACCGAACGTAGTTTCAAATAACTTCCCTGTTCTGGAAGAAGGTGATCATCAATACGATTTCACTCTACTAAGTGCAGATTTGGTAGACTTATTGACTAAAACGAAGTTTGCTGTGTCGCTGGATGATACAAGGTATAATTTAAACGGGATATATCTGCATACAGATGAGCAATTTCTGTACTGCGTTGCAACTGATGGCCACCGTTTATCATGTATAAAAAGGCCTAAACCTGAAGATATCAACGGCGAATTTGGGGTGATCATTCCACGTAAAACTATCATGGAATTATTGAAAGTATTGTGTGATTGTAATGAGATTAATATAAAACTTTCAGATAGAAAAATCAAATTTACATGTGGTGAGTATATTCTAATATCAAAATTGATAGATGGGACTTTTCCAGATTACAAAGCTGTCATTCCAACGTCTCAAGATAAACAAATGATTGTTGAGAGTAGTAAGCTTGCTAGCGTTATAGACCGAGTTTCCGTTGTTGTGTCCGATAAAATAAAATCAATTAAATTTTCATTGCAAAAGAATTTATTAACTCTGCATTCAAACTCTCAAGAGTGTAGTGATGCAACTGAGTCTATAGAGGTGGATTACGATGGAGCTCTTATGGAAGTAGGATTTAATTCTCGTTATTTGCTTGATGCTTTATCTTGTATAAAAAACAAATGTAAGGTCAGCCTATCAGATGGTAATAGCGCTACAATTATCACTGATGAAGATGATCCAAGTGCACTATATATAGTAATGCCAATGAGGACTTAAGCTAGTAATCTATCTTTACTAAGTATAAGCCGTGAGGCGGCGCAGTGACCCCAGCGGCGTTTCTTTTGCATTGACTTAATATATTTAGCATTTCTTGTGGATTAGTTCTATTTTTTCCAAATTCAACTAAAGTGCCAACAATAATCCTCACTTGGTTATGCAAAAAGGAAATCGCAGATATTTTGATGTATATGTGACTTCCATTTTGTACTATATCAATATCATCGATTGTTCTGACCGGATTTGTAGCTTGACAATCTTTTGAGCGGAAGCTTGAAAGATTATGTTTTCCAAGCAGGTGTCTAGCAGCTTCACGCATGATGTTTACGTCAAGTGGGTTAAATACTTGCCACACATAACCGATTTCCAGAGCTGCAGGAGCGTAGCGATTAATTATTCTATATTCATAATATCTTTTTTTTGCTGAAAATCGCGCATGAAATGCATCATCTACGGCTTCTGCACTAAGCACAACTATAGGAATAGCTTTTAAGTGATAGTTTATTCCATTTCTTATTCTGTAAAGCTCAAATTGCCTTTCCATATTGAAATGAGCAACTTGCCCTAAAGCATGAACCCCTGTGTCAGTTCTGCCACCACAATGCAAAGAGACTCTCTCGCCACTGAAATTAAATATAGCGTTTTCTATGGTTTCCTGAATTGAGTTAGCAGAGTGTTGTTGCTTTTGCCAGCCAGAGAAACCACTACCATTGTATTCTATCGTTATTTTGTATCGCACTACAAAGTCTATCTATCTAATTTTAGGTAACTAACGTTCTTCGTTATTAAAAAACCCTTGGCAGATTGGTTGCGTTCAATTACCATGGAGACTATACAAGTTAATAAATGATCCATGGCACATAATCCAGAAGAAAGAAATAATGATAAGCAAAAAGCACTAGATAATGCAATAAGTCAAATTGAAAAAGCATTCGGTAAAGGTGCAATAATGAAGCTAAAGCAAAACCCTGTAGAAAAAATAGACACGATATCTACAGGGTCGATTGCACTTGATTCAGCTCTGGGTGTTGGGGGATTGCCAAAAGGACGTATAATTGAGATATTTGGCCCTGAGAGTTCTGGTAAAACTACCCTTGCTTTGCATGTAATTGCTGAAGCACAGAAAAAAGGAGGTTTATGTGCATTTATCGATGCGGAACACGCACTGGATGTTATATATGCTCGTAAACTTGGAGTGAAAACTGATGATTTGGTAATTTCACAACCAGACACTGGAGAGCAGGCGTTGCATATTGTTGAGTATTTAGTGTGTTCTAGTGCAGTTGATGTAATAGTTATTGATTCTGTTGCAGCACTAACTCCAAGAGCTGAAATTGAAGGGGATATGGGCGATCAGCACATGGGATTGCAAGCAAGGCTTCTAAGCCATGGACTCAGGAAACTAACTTCTGTAGTTTCAAAAGCAAACTGTATATTGATATTTATCAACCAAATTCGTATGAAAATAGGAGTAGTATATGGAAATCCTGAAACTACCACTGGTGGAAATGCGTTAAAATTCTATACTTCTATAAGACTTGATATAAGAAAAGTTGGTGCGATAAAGGATAAAGAGAATATTACGGGTAATGAAACGAGAGTTAAAGTTGTAAAAAATAAAGTCGCTCCTCCATTTAGAGAGGCAAAATTTGATATAATGTATAATGAAGGCATATCAAAACTTGGGGAAATAATAGATATAGGAGCAAAACTTGGTGTCCTTGAAAAGGCAGGCGCTTATTATTCATATAACAATACGCGTCTTGGCCAAGGAAGAGAAAATGTAAAAAGTTACCTCAAGGCAAACAAAGAAATTGCAAATGAAATAGAAACAAAAATCAGAGATTTATTTAAAAATCACGATAATTCTATTGCAATAGAAGAGGAACGCGAACAACTTCTAGAAGAATCAGTATTCTAATCTAAATTAGTTTGTATTGGGCAGTATTCGTTTGCTATACTAAAGTTTCACTCTCAACCGAGTTGATAAAAGCTGTGGTATCTCCTTGCAGCATTAGGTGTATATTTTTTGCTATTTTTTCCACTAAGAGGATAACGTTATCAAAATTTTCAAATTTTGATAACACATAGTCTGCTAAGCTTTTCTGACCTTCAGGCCTGCCTACTCCAAATCTTAAACGCCAATAATCATTACCAATAAAGCTATCTATAGACTTAAGTCCATTATGTCCAGCAGAACTACCACCTTTTTTTACTTTTATTCTTCCAAATTTCAAGTCAGCATCATCATGTATGACAACAATATTGTCTAGCGATAATTTGTAAAAATTTTTTATTTTTGCAACAGGAATACCTGAATTATTCATAAACGAATAAGGCTTTATTAGCATAACTTTATTATTGTTAATTATGCCAGAGGTTATCAAGTAATCGGCTTTCTTAGAAAATGACTGAAAATTCCAATATTTGTAGATTGCGTCAATAACGATAAAACCAATATTATGATGAGTTAACTCATATTGACTACCAGGATTACCAAGCCCAGCTATTAAATGCACTACTCCTCTGTTTTTGTTTGAGTCTCTTCAACATCACTATCGGCAGCAGAGATTGTTACAATGGTGAAATTTTCTTCCTCATGAGCTACAAATTTAACACCTTCTGGCAATTTTACATCATTGATATGTATAGACTGACCAATCATTTTGCCAGACAAATCAATTTCTATGACTTGAGGTATTTTCTCAGGAGAGCATTTGACAGTAATAGAACGACACAGAACATTAAGCACTCCACCTAATTTGATTCCTGGTGATTTACTTTCATTGATGAATGATAAAGGTATATCTATTTTAATTTCACTACCTTTATCAACAAACTGAAAATCAACATGTTGCACAGTATCCTTTACTACATGCCATTGAATATCACGAACAAGAGCATATTCTTTTTTCCCTGAAATATCTAGTTCTATTAAATGTGCAGAAAGAGCACCTGATTTATATTGTTTAGTAAATTCCTTTGCAGACAATGTCAAATTTACGTTATCATGCCCTTTACCATATATAACTGCAGGTATACTTCCCTTCTCCCTCAGAGCCTGCATCGCTTTCTTTTTTTTTACATCACGTAACTCTGCATTAATTGTTACCATTTCTTGCTGTGCCATCGATTACTCCTATTCAGCTAATCCTTTTTATATAATTTAATAATATAACATAAAAATATTTATTTCAAACTTCATTCTTTCACACTAATTCTTTGTGGAAAAATTTATTTAGATATATACTTAAGATTACGTAGTAAGAGCTATGAGTATTAACGATCAAGTGGTTTTTAAGATTTATAAGCCAACAAAAACTGCAACACAATCTGGCTTAGGTAATACAAAATTCTGGTACCTAAAAATTGAGCCTTGTTCTTACTATATTGAACCTTTGATGGGATGGGTTGGCTCAAAAGATCCCCAAAAACAGATTGTATTAAAGTTTGATTCTCTTGAAAAAGCAGTATCTTATGCAAAGAAACACAACACAAAGTACACAATTGAAATGCCAAAAGATGTTAAAAGACTGCCAAAATCTTATGCGAATAATTTCGTATCAAAGTAAGTTTTATCGTAGTGTGTTTATCTAAAAACCTAAACCTAATCGTTACTATGATTTTGCTAACACACTAAGGTCATTTAGATAGTTGAACCTGGCTAGCTAGTATCAAAGAGTTATTTTTTAGGTATTTCTCCGTAAGACTGCAAGTTTTTTTGGATTACTCAAATAACTTCATTCTGCTTGAAGAACTTTTATGTTGCTTTGCACTAAATTAATTTCACGTTTTATTTGTGTTAGCTATTTATTTAGTGATTGGACATATAATTTTACCTTAAATAACCCTATAATAAAAACATAGTTATTGAAATAATAGAGAAGGTTCTCATGACAACCTCTGTATAGCTCTGAGTTTTGCTGAACGCGCACGCGGATTTGCATTTATTTCTTCCACACTTGCTTTAATCACTTTTTTGTTTAAAAGGGAGAATGTCTTTGTAGGTCCTGGTTCACACAAATCTTTAAAAAGGGTTTTAACTATACGATCTTCTAGAGAATGAAAGGTAACTACAATTAATTTGCCGTTTTCACTTAAAATCTCAGATGCAGCTTTAATACCCTTTTCAAGCTCTCCTAGCTCATCATTTACCCATATTCTGATTGCCTGAAATGTTCTAGTTGCAGGGTCAATCTTGCTTTTTCCACGAAACACTACAGAACGTACAATATCCGCAAGTTCAAATGTAGTTTTGATAATTTTCTTCTTCCGCGCATTTACTATCGCTCTTGCGATTTTACGAGAATGACGCTCACCCCCATAATTATATATAGTGTTCGCAATCTCTTCTTCACGTAAAGCGTTAACAAACGTCGAAGCATTCATATGAGAATATTTATCCATGCTCATGTTAAGTGGGCCATCACGTAGAAATGAGAATCCTCTATCTCCATTATCAAGCTGCATAGATGAAACTCCAACGTCGAAAACTATTCCATTGATACCTTTAATATTATTACTATCTAATAAATTTTTAATATTACTAAATTTCTCAATAAATAGATTTATTCTATCAGGGTATTTAACGTTCAGATCATCATAAAATTTGGTAACTGTTTCATCCCTATCAATTGCATACACTTTGCAATCAGCGGATTCCAATATTGCTTTGCTATATCCTCCAGCTCCAAACGTGGCATCCACATATATACCACCACTGTGTGGTGACAATTGCAGTAGCATCTCTTTTAACAAAACTGGAATATGTGTCATATCAAGAGACTTTGTGCACTTAAATTAAAATAACTTTCTCGCCAAAAAATATATGGAAATATATAGGTATAGTATAAGAATATTTAAATATAATCAACGATATAAAAATTTAATAAGATAATATTATTAATATAACATTTACATAATTCACGTTTGAAAAAGTAAGTAATATTACTATAATATCAAACAAATTACGGAAGATTTCGTGCAACAAATAACAAAAGTAATACTATCAAGTTTAATTTGTAACACTTTGTTGTGGTATGATCACATGCTTTTCAGCCATCTAATAAGCATAATCGGAGATGTGTTTTTTCCATCAGACGACAAATTAGTCAGCATACTTAAAGCTTTTGGAGTGTTTGCAGTGGGTTTCTTAATAAGACCAATTGGTGCTGCTATATTTGGCCACATTGGAGATAAATATGGAAGAAGGATTGCTCTATTTCTCTCTATCATATTGATGACTCTATCAACCGTACTTATTGCATTTGTTCCAGGGTATCAGAACATTGGGGTACTCGCATCAGTACTGGTGGTATGTTTAAGATTATTGCAGGGTATATCTCTTGGAGGAGAGGCAGGAAATGCCCCATTTTTAATAGAGCATGCTCCTAAAAATAAAAGAGGATTCTTTGGCAGTATTGAAGTATTGAGCGCAATTCTTGGCTCAATATTAAGTCTTATAGTGGTGCTTATATGCAAAAAAGTATCCGATTTTGAATCTTGGGGATGGAGATTGCCTTTTATTTTCAGTTTTGTAATAGGATTAATCAGTATATATATGAGATATATACTCGATGAAAGCCCAGAATATAAAAAGCAGGAAAAGCCACATGAATTACCGTTAAAAGAACTGTTAAATGGCTATAAAAAACCTTTTCTAATATCAATTGGAGTTGACATAGTTGAGAATGCATCTCTTTACATATATTTAGTGTTTTTTAATCTACTTGCATCAACAATAAACACTCACTTTAATCACGCAGTAGAAATATTAAATCAGGTTGCACTTGGAGGACTAACTGTACTATTTGCAATACTTTCTGATAAGATAGGAAGAGAGAAAGTCATGAAATTTGCATTTGTAACTTTTATAGTAGTAATTTATCCAGTTTTTTCAATGATACTAAGTGGTAATAATTCTCTAGCAATAATGGCACACGTTCTTTTATAATCCCAATAGCTGCTTCTCTTGGTCCTGTTAGCGCGTTTATGTGCGAATTATTCCCAACAAAGGTGCGATACAGTGGATTTGGTTTATCAAGAAATATAGCTTCGGGATTTTTTGGTGGCCTTGCACCATTTATATGCACAACTATTATCAAAGTTACAGGGCAAGGAACTTTAGCAAGTTTTTACATGATTTTCTGTGCACTAATTGGGTTAGTTGCTATATCACAAGTTAAGAGTTAGATTTTTTCAAAAACCAAGTGTTTAAAAAATCTAATCATAAGGTGGAAAATGCCAATTTTTAGGTGATAGTGTAAATATTTCAACTCCATCTTTTGTGACTCCAAGCGTATGCTCAAACTGTGCAGAAAGTGAAAGATCACGTGTTGTCACTGTCCAGCCATCTAGCTTGCTGAGCAGAGTTTCATGTTTTCCAGCATTGATCATTGGTTCTACCGTAAAAAACATGCCTTCTTTTAAGATAAGATCCTCACCTTCATCATAAAAATGTACAACATTTGGTGGAGCATGAAAAACCTTTCCTATGCCATGTCCACAATAATTGCGTACGATAGAATATCCAAAATCTTCAATATATTTTTCTATAGCAAATCCTATTTCATTTAACTTATTTCCGGGCTTAACTTGTTTTATCGCTTCCATTAGCGCATTGTAGGCAGCATTACACAAACGCTTTGCTTTTATTGAGGGTTTACCAGTCCAAAACATGCGACTTGTATCACCATACCAGCCATTTAAAATCACTGTAACGTCAATATTTAAAATATCTCCATCTTTAAGAGGTTTATCATCAGGAATACCATGACATACAACAGCATTTTTCGAAGTACAAATTGATTTCGGATATCCCTTATAATTCAGTGGTGCTGGAATTGCACCTGCATTGATTATAAAATCATGACATAGATCATTTAATTCATTAGTTGTTACGCCTACTTTGACGTATGGTGCAATGAAATCAAGGGTTTCAGCTGCAAGCCTGCCAGCTTTACGCATAAAGTCAAAATCTTCTTGTGAATGTATAGTTATGTTCATATTTTCCATTTCTTATTATAATTCACATCTTGCATAGTAGATAATGTCATTCCACTGCTTGACACATAATTGTACGAATATTGAATGCAAAAGTACAAAAAATAGTGTCATCAGAATGCCTTTTTTTCCTGTCATCCCAGTGTCACGCACTGGGATGACAAGGGGAGAGCTACTAAATGACATCTTCAATTTCTGTGTGTCAAGCACTGAAGAGGTCTCTCCTATTTTCTCTTGATGAATAAATCTAAGTAGAGTATAGTAAAAATGCATTTATGTAGCGGTTAATGAGCAATTTAGTTTTAGTCTATATAACTTTTTCAAACTTGAAAGAGGCTAAGGCTATTTCTGAAGAATTGTTAAACGAGAAGTTAATTGTGTGTGTAAATATATTTCCTGAAGTAAATTCTCTGTATTTATGGGAAGGTAAAATTAATAGTAATTGTGAAGTAGTGGCAATTATGAAAAGTAGGAATGATCAGGCTGATAAGATTGTAGAAAAAATCGAGGCAATGCATTCTTATGATCAACCAGCCGTTGTGATAATACCCATAGGAAAAGCGAATAAATCTTTTACTAATTGGGTTAATAATGTTATTGATATAAACAATATTGGGGTGTAGCCAAGTGGTAAGGCAGCGGTTTTTGATACCGCCACGCGAAGGTTCGAATCCTTCCACCCCAGCTTTATTGAAGTGTGCGTGAAATGATATCACTTTTTTATAAATTAAGGTTATTTAATTACATACTGGGCAGTTTGAAAGATATAGTTGTCAAGCTATTTCTTTTCACTTTGTATCTTTATACATCGAGCATTATGCTCATGTTTCTCACCAGTGGCTTTTGGTATGCTGTAGAATTTAGCTCTTTCAAAAATGCATTTTACCATTTATATCAATATTTAAAATGGTATTATGAAAATAGAGATGATTTGGGTTATGGAGTTTCTATTAGAATATTAGTAGCGTTTCTTACTCCGCATTTTCTCTACAAATTATTTTCTGGCACAGGCTGGAAGTCTTTTTTCAAGGAGAAGATAGTTCAGATACTCAGCACAAGAAGAAAAATGAGTAATAAACCAAATGGCAGTAGTTATGGTTATAGTAATAAGAACAGTTACGGTAACAATAATCTTCAAGAGGCAGAACGGAAAGTGAATATGATAAAGCAGCTATTAATCCAAGATATAGATGAAGCTATAGAAAAAAGATTAAATGATATTTTTCTTGGTGAGAGGGGTAAACCTCATTAAAAGGGCTTTATCTTTTTTAGAATTGGCTGTATTTTGTTTTTTACGTATAACGGATCGCAATCAGCCAGTATACATGTTTCAACAAAATCTTGACTGAAGTCTGATAGCCAGGAAATTGCTTTACGTTTCTCTACCAAGCTTTCTGTTTTTTTACAGTTACTTGCTGCATCAATCATTGCCTGTGATATCACTGATTGCCACAGTATGCAGTACCTTTGTATATCATCTAAAGTGCTATTTGCTTCGTGATGGTAAAAAAATTCTTTGAAATTGAAGTTATTTGACATTATGTACCTCTTTAAGTTGAAAATTAGAATTTGAAGTAGTGCGAAAGTTGTCTTGCTGAAGCGAGTAGCCTTTATGACAGTCAGACCGGGTTTTATGTGAGCTATAAATGTTTAAGAAATTATATCTGTTCAGATCTATGTGAAACCAGTGCTTCTTTTCTTGTTATCCGAGCTGAGATCCAGGTTGACAAAAGCGCTTTACAACGTTTTGTGTACAAAAACCAGTGTTGCATGACACTATTTGTTCTTATACCCTTTTTGTCTATCTTATTTTGTCACTCTGCTGAACAGATAATTTTCGCCAATAAGCTTTCTACTGAATTTTTGTTATTGAGCTCGCACAGATCAAAGACAAGTTTTGAGTCAAAAATACCTTAATATTATAATAAGGGGCTGGTAAAATGTGTCTAGTAAGTTTTCTTCTCTATGCAACTGCACCTCAAGCTAATAATGGACCATCAGGCGTATTACCAATTATATTGATCTGGTTTAATATTTTATTAGTGGGGTAAAAATAATTTTTTATAAACTCCTTATATATAGCTGTTAATTTATGTATATCGTCTATTGATACGCATTCATTTACCTGATGTGCGGTTTTGTTGATCATACCAAATTCAATTACTGGACAAATATCCTTAATAAACGCAGCATCAGATGTGCCACCATTTGTACTCAGCACAGCATCAATGCCGGTCATTTTATTTATCGCATCAAGCATAATATCAGTATTTCTATCAGGAGTAGAGAGAAAAACGTTTCTGCTGCTTTGCATAGAAAGTTTATAATCGTTAGTTACACTAGAGCATATTTCATCAATCAGCTTATATAAGCCGTCAAGCGTCTGTATGTTGTTATATCGAATATTGAAACCTGCTGCTATTGAGCTAGGTATTAGATTATTAGTATTATTTCCAACGTCGATAGTAGTAATTTCGCAATGTGAAGGCTGAAAATATTTGTTACCACTATCAAAAGTAGTATCTTTTATCTTACTTAATACCGATATCATTTTATATATTGGATTATCTGCTAGATCTGGGTAGGCAACGTGCCCTTGTTTACCATGGCAAATCAATTTAAATGTTGCAGAACCTCTTCTACCTATTTTTATGGTATCACCTAATTTCTCACTACTCGTTGGTTCTCCAACTATACAAAAATCTATCTTTTTTTGCTTGCTTTTCATCCATTCCAAAACGGCCTTTGTTCCATGTTCTTCAGCGCTTTCTTCAGCGCTGGTAATCAATGCACTGATTGAACCGCTGAATCGAAACTTACCTGCAACTGAATCTACGATAGCAGCAATAAATGCAGCTACTCCGCCTTTCATATCAGCTGCTCCTCTTCCATATAGCATTCCATCTCTAATTTCTGGCTTAAATGGATCAGATATCCAATCTTTTAACTCACCTGGTGGTACAACATCAACATGTCCAGCAAAACACAAGTTTGGTACTCCATTTATATATTTCGCATAAAGATTTTTAACTTTATCACCAAACTCTAAAATCTCACATTCAAAACCACTTTTCTTGAGAATGGCTGCTATATGCTCTATTGCCCCATCGTCTTTTGGTGTTATACTTTTAAAAGAAATTAATTTCTTAGTTAGTTCTACAGGGTCAATCTTCATACCAATCTTGAAATACTAACATTACCGTATTGTAAACATTCTATGCGATATTTAAAACAAATATTACAGCACACAGAACAAGTTCTTATTAGGGAAGTAACAGTACTTGCTGATAATATCTATGAAATATGTAGACAATATGGAAATGACATTTTTCTGATTGCAGATGAAAATACAGCAAAACTTTTAAACAAAAACATACTTAATAAAGTTTCTCATTTAATTATTCCAGCCACACCTGTCATTCCAGCGCGTGACTATGATGGATCGCAGTGTCACGCTACTTGGATGACACCAAATAGACTGAACAGAGCTGCTTCTCTCCAAACTGTAAACCTAGTTAGAAATAAAGCAAAAGATAGTGACTTAATGGTTGCATTTGGCAGTGGCACTGTTAATGATATCTGTAAGTACGCAAGCTATTTAGAAGGCAAAGACTACATATCCTTTCCAACAGCTGCTTCCATGAATGGATATAGCTCTGCAAACGCTTCAATATTAGTTGATGGATATAAAAAATCGTTCGGAGCACATCTTCCAAAGGCAATATACATTGATACCGATATAATTGCCAACGCACCACTACGCCTCACATTAAGTGGATTTGCAGATTTCATCTGCCGTTCAACAGTACAAGCCGATTGGCTATTATCTCATCTATTACTTGGCACAGAATATAATGAACTCCCCTTTAAACTTGTTCGCAATCTGGAGGAAATTTTGCTCAGAGAACACTTGGCACTTGCTAAAAAAGATAAAAGAGTAGTTTTATTACTTATGGAAGCCTTATTGATTTCAGGACTCGGAATGGTGATGTCAAAAGGCAGTTACTCTGCAAGTCAAGGAGAACATATGATAGCTCATGCAATTGAGATAGTAACACAGGATTATTCCTCCTCGTTACATGGGGAAAAAATTGCTGTGACAACGATTACCATGGCTAACTTGCAAGAGGAGATATTGTCAATACGAAACCCGATTACCAAACCGATCACTTTAGATGTAAAACATATAACTCAGTGCTTTGGTAATACCGAATTTATAAAAATTCTAAAGCAGAAGCAAATGATGCAGCAAAAAATTCAAGAGATTATTTGCAAAGAATGGAGTAATATTTCTAGTTTAATTAAGCAAAATTTACTATCTGCAAAACACCTGCAGAAAGTATTTGAAGATCTATCAATTCCGTACTTACCGGAGCATCTTAATTGGAACAAAGAGCAATATTGCAAGGTAGTCAATCTTACATTTGCAACAAGAGATAGATTCACCTTTCTTGACCTGGCTGGTTGTATAGAAAAAAGTTAGATTTTGTGTATTCGTTCAGTAGGGTAGCAAAATAAGATAGACAAAAACACAGTAACAAATGATGTCATGCAAGTAGCTATCCAGCCTTTCTTAACAACAAAAACTTAGCATGACTTTTGTGCTCAAAAAACTTCTGGATTCCAGCATCAAGTGCTGGAATGACATGGTAAAATATTATTCAAGTAGCCTCTGTCCCAATACCTATTCGGTGTCATTCAAGTCAACTCTTTTCTTGTCATCCCAGTGCCTAGACACTGGGATCCAGAAAACTTCACTTTAAATGAGTGCATTAGATTGTCTTTATATAGATGCCAGTATCAGCTACTCGGATGAAATTCATTTAGTTGTCTTTTCTCATCTACCTTACCACTTTCTTGAACGGATACCATTAGCCATTCCCCTGAATAGATACAACAAATGTTGTATCTTTATCACTTCACATACATTATTCCATATACTATATGAATAACTGAAAAAAAACTTCAGTTAATTGACAATGAATCACGTTATTTTGTCAAATGCGCTGCTATCGCCAAACCATAGCTTAGCTTGAGTGGCTGAGGAGGGATTTGAACCCCCGACCAAGAGATTATGATCCTCCTGCTCTACCACTGAGCTACTCAGCCTCATTAAAAACCTTGCTATATATATGATCTACATGTTTCGTATAATACTTCAAATCAAACAAAGATTCAAGTTTTTTAGAGTTAATAACTTCAAGTAAGGATTTATCTTGTTTCAGTTCGGCCAGAAAATCACTATTGTTTTGTTTCACTTTCATTGCATTGCTCTGAACAATTTTATACGCCTCTTCCCTCGCCAAACCACTATTTACCAACTCGAGTAATACTCGTTGTGAAAAAACCAAGCCTTTTGAAGAATTTAAGTTCTTTTCAATGTTTTCCTTATTGATCACCAATTTATCTATCAAATCTGTTAATCGTACTAAAGCAAAATCCATTGCTATACAAGCATCAGGAGCAATGCATCTTTCCACAGACGAGTGCGATATATCTCGTTCGTGCCATAATGCAACATTTTCTAATGCAGGAAAAACATAGCTGCGTATTAAGCGTGAGAGCCCAGTCAAATTCTCACTTAAAATAGGATTACACTTATGCGGCATAGCAGAACTTCCCTTCTGACCAGTGGAAAAATACTCAGAAATTTCTCCAACTTCAGTTCTTTGCAAGTGACGTATTTCAACGGCAATATTCTCTATTGAACTTGCAATCACTCCTAAAACTGAAAAGAATATTGCGTGTCTATCACGAGGAATGACTTGAGACGATATGGTTTCAGGTATAAGTCCCATTTCTTTCGCTACATACTCTTCAACAAACGGATCAACATTTGAAAAATTACCTACTGCACCTGATATTTTACAAATCGAGATCTCTGTTTTCGCGCTAATTAATCTCTGATAATTGCGTTTAAATTCAGCATAAAATCTAGCAAATTTTAATCCAAGAGTTGTTGATTCTGCATGCATTCCATGACTGCGCCCAACACAAACAATATTTTTATAGTCCTCAGCCTTTTTTTTCAGTGCTGCAAGTATATTTTTTAAATTTTCGAGCAAAATATCACATGATTCCTTTAACTGAACCGCAAGGCATGTATCTAAAACGTCAGAACTTGTCATTCCATAATGAAGATAACGAACATCAACTCCCGCTTCTTCAGCAACATATGTTAAAAAAGCTATAACATCATGTTTTACAATGGATTCAATTTCGTTAATACGTTCAATATCAAATTCAATAACATCAGAGAGCTTCTGAGCAACACTATTTGGAATCACTCCTAACTCTGCTTGAGCTTCACACGCTAATTTTTCTATTTTGAGCCATATATTAAACTTATTTTTTTCTTCCCAAATGGAAGACATTTCTTTGCGGCTATAGCGTGGGATCATTAGATGATCCCTGTCTTATCTTTGAACATGCTAGACCCCAGTGTGTAACACTGGGACGACAGAAAAAAAAGGCACTGGAATGACAAGAGTAGTTGAAATATTTTATTCACTGCTATTCGTTATTTGTATCTTCTTGTTGCTCAGATTTCTGATTTTGCAACTTTACTTGCCTCAATTCATGTGCATCTTTTTCAGATCTTACAACGTATATAGTAATTGGAACTATCACTTTACTATGTAATTCTATATTTACTTGATACTCGCCCAAATTTTTGATACTTATTCCACCAAAAGATAAACTATGATGACTTATATTATATCTTTCTTGTAATAAAGTTTTTGCAATTTCACGTGTGGTTACAGAGCCAAAAATCTTTCCATCCTCTGAAGCTTGCTTTATTAATATAATAAATTTATCATGCAGTGATGATGCAAGCACTTTTGCTGCATTTAATTTTTTGATATTTTCTTCTTCCAATAATAAACGCTGTTCCTCTAACTTTATTAAATTTTCCTTAGTGGCTTTCATCGCCTTTTTTTGTGGAAAAAGAAAATTACGTGCATAACCTGGCTTAACTTTGACAACTTCACCAAGCTTACCTAAAGTTGTTATATTTTCCTTTAAAATTATTAACATAAATTACCTAACTTTTTTAGTACAGTAAGGAGCAAGAGCTAAAAAGCGTGCTCTTATAATTGCTAAGCGCAACTTTCTTTGTTTTCTTGCGCACACACCTGTTAACCTTCTAGGTAATATTCTACCATAGTCAGAGGTGAATTTGGACAATAAATCTATATTCTTATAGTCTATGTCCTCATCTTTAGATGCAGTAAGAGGACAGACCTTAGGACGCCTAAAGCCAGTTCTGTTATTTACAGACACGTAAGAATTATTAAAACTATTTCGTCTTTTCATCATTATGCACTTTTCTCCTCAATTTGTTTATCCAGCATGTAAGATTTACCTTTAAAAAACTCATTAACCCGTACAGACAAGTGGCGAATAATATTCTCATTCAGTTTTACTCTACGCTCAAATTCATCCATAATGCTTGAAGTAAAACTTATACACATCATACAGTAATGACCACTTTTCATCTTATTTATTGGGTATGCAAAATCCAATAGACCCCAATATTCATATTTTATCAATCCTGAAGCTTCAATATTTTTCAAAAGCACTTCCAGCGTTTTACTCAATTGATTTGAGTCTACTATTTTAAAACTTTTTAAAACCTCTTGAAGGGGCTTTATTAGATGTTGTGAAATATTTTCCTTAAAAGCATTTACTACATTATAGATAAATGCACTTTTAGTGTTAGCTCCTGGAAGGTCCATAAAATTTTGTTTTATTCCCGTATCACTTAGTTCATTTTTCAATTCTTTATCGATTCTTGACTTTATTTCTTTTAAATTTGAAAAATCTTCTTCCAATTCAACCCATAAAATTTTTGTCAGAGTTTCCAAAAAATCAGAGTAAACAATCAGACTTTTTTTAATGCTTTCAGTACTTGCCTCTAGCTCTTGTTTTGTAACTCTGCTATGTTCTCTTTCTATGAGACCTTTAACCTCCTGAGAAATAACATCTGCTTTAATATTTTTTAACAAAATAGCCAATTCTTGGACCATTTCTTCTACTTCTTGCTGCAATAAGTTCGGTTGTGCTATAAAAGTAAATTCATAGAGATTCACTATATCTTCCTTTAATATCAATTAAACACTTTATTATATAAAACTTTTTTATATAAGCAAGTTATTTGTATTAATTTCTACGCCTTCAATCCAACTTAAGTGAGATATTTCATAAATAGCTTGGGGGGTGATTGAATATGTACCTGGCAACAAGATGCTGACTTTATGTTTTTCGAGAAGAAACTTTAGCATTATTTTGGTTTTGCCTCCATTTTTCAACACTGAATTCAACTCCTCAGCAACTTTTTGCGAGTCTGCACATACAGAAGTTAAAACTAATCCTTTCATTAGAGAAGTAACCTTTTCTGTAAATTCAGATATGTCCTTTCCTGATAGTCTCGTTGTGTTTTCTGAAATTTCAAGATCAATTATCACAAATGCTCCAGGTGAAAATAGATTCCTTTTTTCTTCTATTATTTCATTATTGTAGAATGCTATTTCAGAAACATTGTGGGGATCAGAAAGTGTTAGGATAACAAATCTTCCACGTTCTGAGGTTCTCATACGCACATTTAATATTACACCAGCAGTTTTTATCGTTTTACTCTCTCCGATAAACCCAATATTTAATTTTTTCAAGAGAGTTCTAAACTTTTCAAGTGGATGATTAGTTAAGTAAAATCCCAATGAAAATAACTCATGCTCTAATTTTTCCTCTTCATTAAAATCTTCCACGTTCTCAAGTTTTGGCTTCAGAATATCAAGATTACCAAATAAAGCAGCTTGATTTGACTGCCTATTTTTATTTGCAAAGTAAATCAATGTGTCTATTGACTCGTATAACTGCTTTCTATTTTTGTGCACACTATCGAAAGCTCCAGATTTAATTAAGCTTTCTAGCGCCCTCTTATTTATCATATGACCAGAATTTTGAATAAATTCCCATATGTCCTTATAAGGTGCATTTACTATTCCTTCTGCTATAGCAAAACCAACATTACGCAAAGCAGCAATTCCGTAGCGTATGTGCTCACCCTCTATTGAAAATTCAGCCTTAGATTTGCTGATATCAGGCGAAAGAACAGCAGCTCCACTGAATTTTGCAGCATGATAAAACAAATTCAGTTTGTCTCTATCATCAATGTTGAGATTCATCAAGGCCGTAAAAAATTCTAGCGGGTAGTTAGCCTTAAGGTAAGCTGTTTGGTAAGATATAATCGCATATGCTGCAGCGTGGGATTTATTAAATCCATAACCAGCAAATTTTGCAACAAGATCAAAAATATAACTTGCCCTGTCGTAATCAACACCGTTTTTTGTTGCTCCTTGAACAAAAAGTTCACGTTGTTTATCCATCTCTGCCTTAATTTTCTTACCCATGGCACGTCTGAGTAAATCCGCCTCTGCTAAGCTATATCCAGAGAGAATACGCGCTATTTCCATTACCTGTTCTTGGTAGATTATTACTCCGAATGTTTCTTTTAACACCTCCTCAAGCAATGGATGAATGTAATCTGGCTTTTCAAGTCCATGCTTTCTTGCAACATAAGTTGGAATGTTATCCATAGGCCCTGGGCGATAAAGAGAAATTAAAGCGATGATATCTTCAATGCAGTCTGGCTTTAGTTTGATTAAAGCTTCTCTCATTCCCGAACTTTCAAGCTGAAACACTCCGATTGAATCACCTCTTGAGAGCATTTCATAGGTTCTTTGATCAATCAAAGAAACCGAGGAAATATCAAATTTTTTTTCATCACGATTAATTAAACGACATACATGATCTATTAGTGTTAGCGTACCAAGTCCAAGAAAATCAAATTTTATTAACCCAGCTTTCTCTACATATTTCATACTGTATTGAGTGATTGGCAGAGCCGAATTTGGATCATAATAGACGGGAACAAAATTTTCTAATTTTTGATCGCATATTACAATTCCAGCAGCATGAGTTGAAACGTGACGATATATTCCTTCGAGCTTTAGAGATATATCAAGAAGTTTGGCAATTACTTCATCACTATCCCTTTCTTTCTGAAGATTTTGATCAAACTCTATCGCTTGCGATAAAGTTACAGGATTTACTGGATTAAATGGAACCATTTTAGATATTTTATCCACTTGAGAGTAAGGCATTTGCAATACTCTACCAACATCACGCAATACTGCCCTTGCTTGCAATTTTCCAAAAGTGATTATTTGAGCAACATAACCGTACTTTTTCTGAACATAATCAATAACCAGGTCCCTTTTCTCTTGGCAGAAATCGATATCAAAGTCAGGCATCGATACACGATCAGGATTTAAAAATCTTTCAAAGATCAGACCAAACTTTATTGGATCAAGATCTGTAATTTGTAAGCTCCAAGCAACAATCGATCCAGCACCAGAACCTCTTCCCGGTCCAACTGGAATGCCATTTGCTTTGCTCCAACGAATGAAATCAGAAACTATCAAAAAGTAGCCAGCGTAGTTCATCGAAGTTATTACGCTTAGTTCGTAATTCAGCCGATCGTAGTATTGTTTAAGGTCTATGTCCGTTTCATTTGCAATGCGGAATTCTAATCCTGCAATTGCCTGCTCCCTCAGTTCTTCATTCTCAGTTTTATTTTCTCGACAAGGAAATTTAGGCAAGATAGGCTGCCTGCTTCTTGGCATATAAGAGCACCGCTTAGCTATCACTGAAGTGTTATGAATTGCTTCGGGAATGTCGCTGAACAGTTCCTCCATTTCTGCTACAGATTTGAAGTAATGCTCGGTAGTTAACTTCTTTCTGTTATTCTCCAGGGCATAACTGCCCTCCGATATGCACGTTAATATATCATAAGCTTCATAATCAGATCTATTTGAAAAAAACACATCATTCGTTGCAACTAGTGGTATATTGCGCTGATAAGCAAAATCTATTAAAGCTTCTTCAAGCTCTAGCTCTTTATTCAGCCCATGACGCTGCAATTCAACATATAAATGACCATCGAATGCTGAGAGCAGTCTTTTTATCGTTTCTTTATCTTGCTTCAATAACAGTTGAGCCAATATGCCGTCATATCCACCAGTTAAGGCGATTAGGCCTGAACTTAAATTTAATAGCTCATCAAAATCAACGTAAGGAATATCGCTGTTATTCTTGCGCTTTTTAAAAGACTCACTCACCAAGGTGACTAAATTAGTGTACCCTTGTTCATTTTTTGCAAGTAGGAGTATTGATAAATTTTGTTCTAAGTGTCGAACGATAATATTGCATCCTATTATTAGCTGTATTCCCCTACTTGCTGCATATTCTGCAAATTCAAGTGAGCCAAATAAGTTACCTGAGTCAGTAACTGCAACTGCCGGCATTTTGTTCTGCAAACAAAGACCAATCAGCTCCTCAATTTTAACCGAACTCTCAAGCAGAGAATAAACGCTATGAACACGCAAGTGTATGAACATAAAAAACTTTAGATTAGCAATAAAAGGATAACATTAATTTGCTCGTAGGGATATGAAAAGGTCTAACACTGAAATAACACAAAGAGGCTATTTGAATCTAATTTACTATTCACAATCCCGGTTATTAGCTTGTTTTAATTGACTTTTTATCATAATTATGTAATAATTAAATAACTCTTTTAATATTGAAGGTAAAATCATGACAGGAGAATATGAATCACTGAAAAAAGTACTGAGTACGATTGAGGCTGAGAAAGATTTAAATAAAAATAATATAATTAAGAAAATAAAAACAGAACTAGAGGAACAGGATCAAGGTCTATATAAAGATTGGGAGGAAGGTAAATTTGATGTAAATCATGGATTTAGCTTAAATATTTCAAGGATAGAGTACTCAAAGCTTCCATTATTAATAATAGCTGCTCAGAATGGTTACACAAAGACAGTAGAGGCTTTAATTCAAGCAGGAGCAAATGTTGACGCAGTGGATCAATGTAAAAGGACTCCTTTACATCATGCTGCTTTGAATGGTTGCGTAGACACAGTAGAGGTTTTACTCAAAGAAGGAGCAAAAGTTGATTCAGTAGATCAATATGAAATGACTGCTTTGCATAATGCTGCTGAGAATGGTCACAAAGAGATAGTAGAGGTTTTAATCGAAAATAAAGCTAATATTGATGCGAAAAATTGCAATGGTAGCACTGCTTTGCACTATGCTGCTTTTTATGGTCGCAAAGAGATAGTAGAGTTTTTAATCTTAAAAGAAGCAGATGTTAATGCGAAAGATAGTTCGAATCGCACTGCTTTGCACCATGCTGCTTTGTGTGGTCGCAAAGAGATAGTAGAGTTTTTAATCTCAAAAAAAGCAGATGTTAATGCGAAAGATAGTTCGAATCGCACTGCTTTGCACTATGCTGCTTTGTGTGGTCGCAAAGAGATAGTAGAGTTTTTAATCTCAAAAGAAGCAGATGTTAATGCGAAAGATAGTTCGAATCTCACTGCTTTGCACTATGCTGCTTTGTATGATCACACAAAGATAACAAAGGCTTTATTCAGAATAGAAGCAGATTTTGATGTAGACGAACCTCTTTTTTTACATCATGCTGCTAAGAATGGTCACGTAGATATAGTAAATGCTTTAATCAAAGCAGGAGCAGATGTTAATGCAGTAGATAAATATGGAAAGACTCCTTTAGATTATGCTAAGAATCAAGACGTAGTAAAAGCTCTATTAGACGCAGCTTTTGTGAAAGCACGTAATAAGGCAATGATTGCTGGTGGAGTGAATACATTATTAGGCACTGCTATAGCAGTGGCACTTTTTACAACTGGAACAATTACAGCTCAGTTGATACCTATCGTTATAGCAGTGGTTGCAGTTACAGCAGCAGCACTGGTAGTTGGTTGTGCTACATATGCATTACTAAAGCCTAGTACTAAAGTTGATGGAGCAGAGAAATCATCTGCCGCCTTAATAAATGGACAGCAGGGAGTTACTAGCATTCCTTCATAGTAGAGCGCGTGACGCAGGTTCCTGGATCACAGTGTCTGGGCACTGGGATGACAACGAAGGGGCTGCTTGAATAACAACGAAGGGTTATTTGGATAATAGCCGTACTTGATCTGGATCCCAGTGTCTAGGCACTGGGATGACAAGGGGGGATACTAGGATGACAACGAAGGTGCTGGAATGAAAGGAGTGTTAGATAAAGCTACTTGTATAACTGTTGCACATCCATAAACTCCTTTTCGTTTTGAATGCTGATGATAGTGTGAGTGTTGAGAGGTAAAGGGTCATTTCTATGTCCATGTCCTACCCCTTTTATTGTAAATACTGGAAAGTTAACACTTTTTGCAAACCTTTCTTTTACAATTTCAACAAGATTATCATTATAACAGTTAACAAAGTCACCGAATATTACTGCATCTACTCCATCAAAAATATGAGCTTGTTTTAGGTGATCTAAACTTCGCTCAATTGAATATGGATAAACTCTTATGTCTTCTAAAAATAGAATTTTGTTTTTTGCGTTTATTTGCCAAGCAGTTCCTATGCTATTTTCAACCAAAGTCATATTACCACCGATGATTTTAGACTCTAATTTGCCATTTTTTAGTCTAACTCCATTATTTATCATCTTTAAGTTGTCAAATCTGATAGAGTTGCGTTGGTTAAGAATTAATTCTTTTAATTTTTCAACAGAGCTTTCAGCAACAGAGTTATTTACTATCATTTCCAACATGGTGCCGTGGAGGGTTTGCCAGTCGTATTTAACTTGCAGATAAATATGTAAAGCAGTGATATCACTATAGCCTATAAGAATTTTTTTGTTTTGAGCAATTCTTTCTTTTTTATCATTGGGCAGCTTTTCTAGGTAAGGAATTAGCCGAGAAGCCCCTTCTCCTCCTCTGATACACCAAATTATTTTGCTATCATCAGTGAGCGCATTAACCAAATCATTCGCTCTAAACTCATCAGAGTTAGAATAAAATGGGTTGTCATTACTGTATATTTTCTCCGAAATGTGAGGATTAAAATCCAAAGTTTTTACGTATTCTCTTATAGTAGGCAGATCTGATTCTTTTCCTTTCGAAGAAGGAGCAATAATATCAACTTGATTTGCAGGATTAGTGAGTAAAAGGCATAGAAAATAAAGAATAAAGGAATACATTAAAATATCTTATGAAACTCTTGCTTTAATATATCATCTAATTCGCAAAGAGAAACTTTTACTCCTAGTTTTTCCATTGATGTAACGCCGTAATCTTTTAGTCCACAAGGAATAATACCCTTATAGTGGGAAAGATTCGGAGAGACATTAAGCGCTATGCCGTGATAAGTTATCCATTTTCTCAAGCGAATGCCAAAAGCTGCTATTTTTTCTTCTACTCCATTATTGTTTACCCAGATACCTATTCTATCTTCCTTAAATTCCCCAAGTATATTAAAGTGTTTTAAAACATTTATGATCCAATTACTTAGGTCTCTAATGTAGAGCTTTATGTCGCATTTGTTTCTTTTTTTAAGGTTTAGCATTAAGTATATAATGCGCTGCCCTGGTCCGTGATATGTATATTTACCACCCCTACCTGTTTTATATATAGGAAATAATTTTTCAATAATGTCATCATCTGTTGCACCGATTCCTGCAGTATAAAGTGGAGGGTGCTGGAGTAGCCATACTAGCTCATCAGATAAATTATTGTAAATTTGTTGAATTTTTGCTTCCATGAATTTCACAGAATGGTTATAATCAGCAAATTGGTTAGATATTAGCCATTCTGTCATATTCTATTTCTTTAGGTCTATCAATGTCATTCCAGTCTGGAATCCAGAAATTTGATTGTAGATAGCACACTGAACTGGTAAGCATAGCTGTTTTACGCTAAAAGGAACGTATTTGACTAAATTGTATAAAAAGATGGATCCTAGTGTCAAGCTACTTGGATGACAAATATGGGCTACTTGAATGGCACTATCGCAAACGAACTAGTGTCAGCTACTTGGATGACAGTGCGCCGTAGAAACACGGAAAGTGTTGAAGCTGTGCAGTAGATGAGGGAGGGCCCCTCGGAGCCGGTTTGCAAGAGCAGGCTTCAAACAGCCATAAGCTGCTTTGGTAAAGAGCTAAGGTAGTGAGCGTTATGGAAAAGGCACAATTATGTGTCATGTATGAAATAGAGAGACGAACGCAAGTGAACCACTGATGAAGTGTCGAAAGCGTAGAGACGACGTCAAAACCAGGGGGTAGTCGTTAACCTGGGATGAATCTACTGGGAGCTTGTTTACTGGGTAGGTGGCGTCCGGCATAAAAGTGGCGTGAATCTATTTTAGGCTATTGCATGGAACTACGGGAACCTGTCGTTTCGATGAAAAGGGAGAAGTCCAAAGAGCTGATCTCTGAGGATGAGAGTACCGATGCGAAAAACAGGGGCGGATTAGCTCGTAGTAGCGAAGAAGTTTCTGTAATGGAAATGGAGTGAACACTGCCATTAAGTTAAGGAAAAGTGATGAACTGTATTATAAAATCAGGTAAGATTCACAAATTAAAAGAAGTAATGACATGAGTAAAAAAAAGAATAATCATGTTTATAAAAAATAAATTGATGAGTTTAAACTTTATAAACGCACACAGAGCATCCTCAAAAGACTTCTCACGAAAAAGAAAGCTGCCCTTCGTTAATGTATTTCTCCTGATTTTTAGAAAGAGTGTAAAGTCATTACAAGTGATGCTTAATGAGTTTGTTCTGCATACAAGAAAAGATTATACAATTACGGCAAGTGCATTTACTCAAGCAAGAAAGAAGCTAAAACATACTGCGTTTTCAGAGTTAAATGATGATATAGTTTCCCTATACTACCAAGATCAGGAATTTAAAACCCACCATGGCTTCAGAGTACTTGCATTTGATGCTTCAATACTGATTCTGCCAAAGAGCGACAAAATAATAGGTGAGTTTAGCTCAAGAGCAGTATGGAATGGAATCCAGAGATTTGAAGACTATACAAGTGCAACCTTTGAAGTTTGCTACGATATGCTAAATAATATTGCAATAAAATCTGTGCTAAGTAGAGGTGACAGCTATGAGGTTGATTTAGCAATCGGTATGCTTGAATCCATAAAATCAGACGATTTGTTAATCTGTGATAGAGGATACGTATCTTATCGATTTCTTGCTGAGCTTACAGGAAGGAAAATCAATTATATAATTCGCTGTTCAAGTTCGTCTTTCAATGAAATAAACGCTATGTTTAAGCCGGAAAGCCCATCTAGTACGGTGGTAGTGTCTACCGCACCTATTAAAGTAGCAAGACAGCTACGAAAGCTAGGATTACCTGATGAGATGAAATTCAGGTTAGTCAAAATAATACTTTCTTCTGGCGAAGTTGAAGTGTTAGTAACATCTCTGTTAGATGAGAAACGTTTTACAGTTGAAGAGTTTGAGAGATTATATTACTTGCGCTGGGGAGTAGAAACATTTTTTTCTAGGCTGAAGGGAAGATTAAATTTAGAGAATTTCACAGGAAAAAGTATTGAAACTATTGTAAGTTAAAAATGTGATATAAAGGAAACAAGAGGGAAGATAACTCTAATCACTATAGGAATAGAGTTATCACGGGTGTGTGCGACCGGTGAAACAATTGGTATTACAACCGTATTGATCAAGGTACACTAGCCCTATCTCTCGATACGTTTGAATAGTTGCGTGGGACATATGTATGCACCCGTTTACAATCTTAAATTAATTAAACTATCGAGGTTATCATGATTACATCTTATCAAAATTTTATAGGCATTGATATCGGAAAATTTAAAAATGTTGTTGCAGTTCACAATCAGAAAAACGCTGTTACATTTAACAATAATACTGCTGGTTGGCAACAATTGTTTAAAGAGTTTTCAAATATCTTACCTGATTCTTTAGTAACTTTGGAGAACACAGGAAAGTACGAACTTGGCTTAGCACATTTTCTTGTTGATAAGAATATTGCTGTACATCGAGCTAATACTCGCAAAGTAAAAAGCTTTACCTTATCTCATGGAACTTTAGCAAAGTCTGATCAATCAGATGCAAAAGCTATTGCTCAATATGGATTTGAACGCTATAGTACTCTACCTCTATTTGTACCTATGTCAAAGGAACAAACAACTTTAGCTGCACTTTGCCAACGTCGTGATGATCTTACGCAAATGAGAACTCAAGAGAAATGCAGATTAGAAGCACCTGAAAACAGCTATGTAAAAGAAAGTTGCCAAAAAACTATTGACTTTTTTAACAGTCAGATAAAGGAGCTCAACGATTCCATACAAAAGATTATCGATGAAAATCCAGAGTTACAGAAGCGCCAAAAAATCCTTAGAACAGTGCCAGGAATAGGTCCAAAATTGTCTCAAGACTTTGTATGTCTAATGCCAGAACTTGGCTACTTAAACAAAAAAGAAGTCGCAAGTCTTGCTGGAGTTGCGCCACATCCAAAGGAAAGTGGAAAAACTATTGGCTATCGAAGAATAACAGGTGGTAGAAGCAATGTTCGTACAAAGCTTTTTACAGCTGCGATGGCTGCTACAAGATCTAAATCTGCACTTGGTACTTTTTACTCTGATCTTATTGGTAGAGGTAAAAAGAAGATGGTGGCTATAACAGCTCTAATGCGAAAGATCATAGTAATTGCCAATGCACGACTTAAAGAAGCAATTAATATGAAATAAAAAAGCTGCATAGAAAATAGGTTAATGAATATGTGCGCCCACACAAACTGAAAGCACATATTCATTAATCATAAGATCTAAGCAGTAACAGCTGTTTGATATAAAATTCTTTTTCTGTAATAAATTAGATTTTTTATTGCCGAAAATACATTTTTTAGTTGAGTAGAAATACAAAATTATAAACAAGAGTTGTAATAAAACTAAACTCAAAAAATTAAAAAAAACATAGTTGATCAAGCAGGATTTTTGGTCAACTATCTTCATCAGTAATCTAGAAAGTATCATGATAGAAGATGATGAAGAGACATTGAGCTCACAGAATAGTAAACTAAAAAAAAGCATCAATAAATCTGTCTCATTTAATGCGATTAAAAACTTAGCCTTTGATATTTTTTCTACAGAGTCAGACATAGACTGCATTATGGATCGACTATCACAGTTATTTTTGATGAACACTTTAGTGGTGAGAAAAGGGAGAAGAGTTGATCGTCATAAGATATCTGATATTCGTTCACTCAACTACCAGAAAAGAGCTAGAAAACATGTGTTTTAAATTCAAGATATCTTTTCAGTATCATTGCATTAGTACATTCTTTGCAAAATAACCTGCAATTATTACTTTTTTAAATAACTTGCACTTTTCAGACTCCCTTTTCTTAAAAATTCACCCTAGTATTTACCATAATTATCAATCACTTCAAATTTTTTGTCCAATCTTAACTTCTCTTTCCCTTAACTTAATGGCAGTGGTTCTACCTTCTCCCTTTCTTTTTGAACCTGTAATTTTAACTCATCAACTTCTGCTTTTGCTGCCTCAGCTTCATTCTTAGTTTGTTCTACCTTCTCCCTTTCTTTTTGAACCTGTAATTTTAACTCATCAACTTCTGCTTTTGCTGCCTCAGTTTCATTCTTAGTTTGTTCTACCTTCCCTTTCTCTTCTTGAACCTGTAATTTTAACTCATCAACTTCTGCTTTTGCTTCCTTAGCTTCATTCTTAGTTTGTTCTACCTTCTCCCTTTCTTTTTGAACCTGTAATTTTAACTCATCAACTTCTGCTTTTGCTGCTTTAGCTTCATTCTTAGTTTGTTCTACCTTCTCCCTTTCTTTTTGAACCTGTAATTTTAACTCATCAACTTCTGCTTTTGCTGCCTCAGTTTCATTCTTAGTTTGTTCTACCTTCCCTTTCTCTTCTTGAACCTGTAATTTTAACTCATCAACTTCTGCCTTTGCTGCTTTAGCTTCATTCTTAGTTTGTTCTACCTTCTCTCTTTCTTCTTGAACCTGTGACTTTAATTCACTAGCTTCTGCTTCTAATTGTGTAATTTCTCTTTGTGATTCCACAGCATCTTTTTTACACTGCATTAACTTATCTTTTGCCTTCTTAGTTTCATCTCTACAGTCACGAAGTAAATCTTCTTCTGATTTATCATCCTCTTTTCCCGCAACCTGATCTCCTAGATTTTCGACTTGCTCACCCTCTTCACCATAAAAAAGTTTGTTGGCATATAAATTACTATTATTAACTTGATCGCTATAGATATTGTTTGACATTGTGACATCCTATACAGTCAAAACTGGAATTAAATTAGAGTATAAAAGCTAGGAATTCAACATGGGTAAAAGAAACCACAGCTCAGGAAATCTAAGGTTAACTCAGAAATTATTATAAGCCAAGTAGATCTAGCATGATAACCAACAATTAGATTTTCTTTCAATTTCCACCTTACTCACCAGCTTGACACAGTCCATCTTTATTCATTAGAGAGCCGTGATTCCTCTACTCTCCAATGATTAACACTTGTCAGTTTTGAGTGTAGTAGTTGATAGCCTGTACGTAAATACGTTGCTTTTGTCCTTTAGAAATTTTTAGTCTACTATCTTTATCCAGAAAAAAATTGTAAAATTTCTATAGTTATGGTATAATTGTAAATACCGCTTGCCAATAAGCTGAGTATAAAAATGCCGTTCGGACAAATCATTACATATAGCACGATATTACTTACTATAATTGCAGTATTTCTCTTTTTGAGAAAAATATACAAAAATCATATTAGAAAAATTATATTTCCTCTAAAAGTTCTCAAAGAAGAGTGGGAAGAAAATAGAAGATTTAATGAATTGTATCAAAAAAATAAGCAAAAAGAGTTGATGAAACAACAGGAAATGCTAAGGGAGAAACAAAAGAATATGCAAGTTTACAAAGAAGATCTAGAAATAGTTGATATAGCAAAACCGTTAGGTAAATGGACAAAGATGGTTATGATGGGTAATAGTTTAATGAAACATTTTGCACAATTGATAAACAGAGAAGGTGATAAGAAAGGATTTTGGGAGCTATTTATAAAAGCTCAGTCTTCAACTAAGGGTAAATATAAAGGAAAAGGCAGATAATCCATGCTTGAATGTAAAAATCTATCCTGTGCTCGTAATAACAAAGTATTATTTAAAAACCTCAATTTTAAAGCTGAGCCAAAATCAAAAATCTTAATCACTGGTCCAAATGGTAGCGGCAAAACCAGCTTAATCAGAAGTTTATCTGGACTCTTACCACCAGTATCAGGCAATATAAGATACTGCGGAAAAGACATATATGATGATCCAAAATCCTTTATATCTTCCATGGTTTACGTAGGACATAAAAACGCCTGTAAAGATAGTTTAACAATTGGTGAAAACATAGAATTCTGGGCAAGAATACGGAACACTAGAGAATCAGTTATGGCAGCTGCTTATTGTTTAGAGTTGCAGCCTGTATTTAACATTAGATATGGTGAACTTTCTGCAGGCTGGAAAAGAAGAGTTGCGCTTGCTCGCCTTTTAATTTCTAATGCAAACATTTGGCTGATAGATGAACCATTCTGTAATCTTGATAGCACAACATGTGAATTAGTATTGAACCTAATCTCAATACGCTCTGAGCAGAACGGTACAGTAATTATTACAGGACATAGCTCTACAGAACAATTGTGTGACTTCAAGACAATCGACATACGTGATTTTAACAGACCTCTTGTATAATTTTTGGCCTTATTGTATTTACATCAATAATTTATTATCACATTTAATATTACGCATTAAAATTAACTCATCTCTTTCAAAGGCTCTATATTAAAAATCGAAAGTCCAGAAGCAATGACGTGTGCTAAGGCTTGGACGAGAAACATTCTTGCAGCGGTGAAATTTAAGTTATTCTCCAGTATAAACCTCATATTTAAATCACTTTTGCCATATCCCCATAAAACGTGAAACGCTTCTGCAACTTCAAGTAAGTAGAAAGTGATTCTATGTGGCTCACAAAGCCTTGCAGATATTTCTACCACATCTGGCCACTTTGCTAAGGTTTTTATGAGGAATAGCTCCCCATCTGTCTTTAAAAGTGAAGGGTCTGCTGTTGGGAGCTCTTTTGGAGCATTACGCATTAACGAATGAGCACGGGCGTGCGCATATTGCACATAAAAAATAGGGTTGTCTTTTGACTGTTCTTTAACTTTAGCAAAATCAAAGTCCAAGACCATATCATTCTTGCGTGTTAACATTATAAAACGAGTTATATCCCTGCCAACCTCTTCCACTACATCCCTAGCTGTAAGAAAATTTCCTGATCTTTTCGACATCTTAACAGGTTTGCCATTTTCGAAGAAATTCACAATATTATGCAGTTTTACCTCTATCTTTGCTTGATCATCACTGAGCGCAGAGACAACTGCTCTAAGCCTTTTAATATAACCGCCATGGTCACTGCCGAGCTCTACGATCATATTGTTAAAACCACGTGATATCTTATCAAAATGGTAAGCAATATCCGATGCAAAATAAGTCCAGCTACCATCCTCTTTTTTTAGTGCGCGGTCAACATCATCACCAAATGTTGTAGAGCGAAATAACATTTCTTTTCTGGAAGTCCAACTTTCACTTTCTTTGCCTTTTGGTTTCTCCAAGTATCCTTCATACACAAGACCCTTATCAGATAATATCTTTATACTCTCTTCGATTTTGCCATTTTTTTGTAGCTCATACTCTGAAGTAAAAATATCATGATTGACTCCAAGCAAGCTCATGTCTTCCTTTATGAGTTCTAAGATAGAACTTAAAGTATATTCTCTAATTACTCGATTATCTTCCTCTGATCTAAGCTCCTTTCCATATTTTTTAGCTAGCCCCTTCCCTATTGGCTTTAAATATTCACCTGGGTATAAACCTTTTTCGATGCTAATTTTCTCTCCCAGAGCTTCCTTATACCGCAAATATACTGACCGAATTAGCGTATCTATCTGCGCTCCAGCATCATTGATATAGTACTCCTTAGTAACTTTATAACCAACTTTCTTTAGCAAATTTGCTAAAACATCACCAAACACTGCCCCTCTTGCATGACCAATATGTAGTGGCCCAGTTGGATTTGCGGATACAAACTCAACATTGATGGCCTGATTGTTTCCAATGTTGAGAGTGCCAAACTCCGTTTTTAGCTCATTTATTTGCTTTAAAATCCCATGCCATACTTCCATTTTCAAGTGCATATTGATGAACCCAGGACCTGCTATTTCCACTTTTGCAACTTCATCAAAAGATTTAAATTCTTCTGCTAAGATCCCTGCAATCTCAACTGGATTCTTTTTTTCATGCTTTGCAAGCACCATAGCAACATTTGTGTAAATATCTCCATGCGCTCTATTGCTCGGAGGTTCTACAATAAAGTTTGTTGCATTCGTGCTTATAATACCCCTTTGCTTCAACTCATTTAACTTGCTGGAAATTAGAGAGGAAACCTGCTTGAAAATGTTCATTTATTATACTGCTAAAATCTATAGCAGTATAGTTGATAAATGGAAGGAGTTGAAGGGTTATCTGATGTAATCTATAGCTAAAGTGACTTAGGTTTACCGACAATTTGAAGAACTGTCATTCCGCTACTAGTTAGCGGCCGCGGTGGTATGACGTGTTGCTCCGTGTCAGCTACTTGGATAACACCTATAGCTCTGTCATTCCAACGCGTAACGCTGGAATGACAAAGAAGAATGGGCTATTGGTTTTTCATATGGTTATGCAAAAGCCTAATCTTGCAGTCTTTTCTTTAATGGCACATGTATCAAAATCGTATAAGCTTATACCATTCCCTGTTCAAAATATCATTTATATAAAAAACACTGGCACTACCTCTGAAGAATACCAAATTACTTCTTTGCAAAGTTCACAATCTCTTCTGTCTTCTGTACAATCAGTTACGTTTCCCTCCTGATCAAAAAATGCTCTGCATTCATCAAAAGTTTTATTACTTATTGTCCCATCTTTTTTTATAAGTCTATCTGTTTTTTTGTCAGCAACAATCAGTGATTCACTTTGAGAAAGTACTACCACCGGCTTATTTTTGTCAATGCTGTCAGGGTAGTAATATGCTCTTGTGTTAGTTAAATAAGCATCGTCAGAAAATACGTGATTTTTACAAGATGCATACCAATCAGGCCAATCATTCCTGTCACCAATTTGGCGTACATTATAAGATTCTTTGCAAAGACTATTCGGAGGAATAGTCATGCAATTTGCATTCATACTTCCTCTCCAAGTGATAAAAGGGTATTCCATGCCATTCTTATCGCAGTTAGTTGCTGCTATACCAAGTTGTTTTACATAATAATCATCGGTTTTAATTTTGTCAATAATGTCTGCACTTAAGTCAGGGTAAATTTTATTTAATGCCTCTCTTATATAAAGCTTACCATTCTGAGTTACTTCAATATAGTTACCATCTTTTCTGCTGTTGTCACATCCTTTTCGGTCACACTCACCTTCGTCAAATATTTTTCTAGTTTTCTCTTCAAGGTTACACGTTTTTAATATGTCACAATTTAACTTTACCCTTAATTCTTTGTCTATTTTTTCTTCTACTTCCTTTATCAATTCATCCTTAGCCTTATCATCAATCTTACAATTAAGATCTTTCTCTAGTTCATTTTTAATCTTTTCTTTCAGTTCATCCTTAGTCTTATCACCAATCTCAAACTTAAGATCTTTCTCTAGTTCATTTTTAATCTTTTCTTTCAGTTCATCCTTAGTCTTATCACCAATCTCAAACTTAAGATCTTTCTCTAGTTCATTTTTAATCTTTTCTTTCAGTTCATTCTTAGTTTTATCATCAATCTTGGATTTAGGGTCTTTACCATCATCTAGCCTTGTATGTAAATTAATTTTCAATATATGTGGCAGTTGACGTATATGACTTACATGCCTATTATTTGAATAAGGGGAAGTGTTCTTTAACATAAAATTGCTCCATTAATAAATAAAGGTTACTAAAAAGTTAACATAAAATAGAAGTGTATACTAACAATGTATACACCTTCATTACTTTCATATAATATAAACAATACCTTCTGGTACTGACATTTGTTCAGGAGAAAATGCTGATTCTGTGCGCGTATCTATTATAGAAGCATTTATCGCATCCACACAAGCTTTGCATTCAGGATTACTATCACATTGTCCTTTGATACGATTGTCTGGACCAATTTCAAGATTGTTGTCACTTTTATCAATAATTTCTTTACATTTTGCAAACATTAAACCACTAGATTTCTTAGTAATGGCATCTTTAATCTCTCCAGAAACTGCATCAACTACTATTGAAAGCTTTGAAAAGTCAATTGGTTTTTTAGGTTCTGGACAAGCAGGACACTCAGGACAAGGAGGTATTTTTACCTCAGGACATTTTACATCAGGACAAGGAGGTATTTTTATATCAGGAAGCTGTATATTTAATTCGAGTCTATCACAACACGGATCAAAGTGGTCATGGCAATGTGGGTTAAAGTAGTTATGACAATGTGGACCAAAATTATTATGGTACCGTGGGTCAGTTGTGCAAGCCATACGCGTCAAGTTAAGAGATTGTGAGCAAATTTAGAGAGGTTAAAGTGGATACTCTAGCCCTTCTACGTTTGTCTTTTAATGAAAATCGCGACCAAGTTATAGTGAGTTTTTTAAGAAATGCTTTTAAACTATTAATTTTGGTTAATACTAAAAATAACTCTCTAACCCGCCTTTTTAGCTCAATAAATGCCTTTGTTAAGCTAAGTTCTGTATTCTTTTTCACTTCTGTGCAACCAACCATGCCGTGAAATATAAGAATTGCGCACAATTTAGCATATAGTTCACATAATACTCTGCATGGCTTTCCTTTTAGCTTATCAAGCCTGATATGGCTTTTATACAATTTAAATAATAACTCAATTTGCCACCTTACTCTGTAAATCGTTAATACTTGCTCAGCACTAATTTTATTTTCTGGAACATTAGTTATAAATATTGACCAGTTCAACAATTTTTGATTTCTTTTAGAGGATGTATATCCCTGCGATCTTGCTAATCTATTAGCTTTCCTTCTTCTGGCCATAGACTGTTCTTCAGTTAGTTTCTGACATATAATTCTTACTCTAATTTTTGCTTCTTTTCCTAACAATACCTCGTTTTCTAAAAATAACTTATCCTCTAAACATTCTAATAACTCCATTTTTTGATTTGTTTCTACATCATATATGTTGGTATCGGATTTATAACGACTTATGAAATAAGCTCCTATTTCATTGATTTGTTTAAAAGAACTTGGCACAAAATAACCGAGATCAGATATTAGCAAATCATTGCTTAATATATTACTTAAATGTTTCCTATATCCCTGGTCTGATCTCACTGCCATTAAGTTAAGGGAAAGAGAAGTTAAGATTGGACAAAAAATTTGAAGTGATTGATAATTATGGTAAATACTAGGGTGAATTTTTAAGAAAAGGGAGTCTGAAAAGTGCAAGTTATTTAAAAAAGTAATAATTGCAGGTTATTTTGCAAAGAATGTACTAATGCAATGATACTGAAAAGATATCTTGAATTTAAAACACATGTTTTCTAGCTCTTTTCTGGTAGTTGAGTGAACGAATATCAGATATCTTATGACGATCAACTCTTCTCCCTTTTCTCACCACTAAAGTGTTCATCAAAAATAACTGTGATAGTCGATCCATAATGCAGTCTATGTCTGACTCTGTAGAAAAAATATCAAAGGCTAAGTTTTTAATCGCATTAAATGAGACAGATTTATTGATGCTTTTTTTTAGTTTACTATTCTGTGAGCTCAATGTCTCTTCATCATCTTCTATCATGATACTTTCTAGATTACTGATGAAGATAGTTGACCAAAAATCCTGCTTGATAGTTTCAATACTTTTTCCTGTGAAATTCTCTAAATTTAATCTTCCCTTCAGCCTAGAAAAAAATGTTTCTACTCCCCAGCGCAAGTAATATAATCTCTCAAACTCTTCAACTGTAAAACGTTTCTCATCTAACAGAGATGTTACTAACACTTCAACTTCGCCAGAAGAAAGTATTATTTTGACTAACCTGAATTTCATCTCATCAGGTAATCCTAGCTTTCGTAGCTGTCTTGCTACTTTAATAGGTGCGGTAGACACTACCACCGTACTAGATGGGCTTTCCGGCTTAAACATAGCGTTTATTTCATTGAAAGACGAACTTGAACAGCGAATTATATAATTGATTTTCCTTCCTGTAAGCTCAGCAAGAAATCGATAAGATACGTATCCTCTATCACAGATTAACAAATCGTCTGATTTTATGGATTCAAGCATACCGATTGCTAAATCAACCTCATAGCTGTCACCTCTACTTAGCACAGATTTTATTGCAATATTATTTAGCATATCGTAGCAAACTTCAAAGGTTGCACTTGTATAGTCTTCAAATCTCTGGATTCCATTCCATACTGCTCTTGAGCTAAACTCACCTATTATTTTGTCGCTCTTTGGCAGAATCAGTATTGAAGCATCAAATGCAAGTACTCTGAAGCCATGGTGGGTTTTAAATTCCTGATCTTGGTAGTATAGGGAAACTATATCATCATTTAACTCTGAAAACGCAGTATGTTTTAGCTTCTTTCTTGCTTGAGTAAATGCACTTGCCGTAATTGTATAATCTTTTCTTGTATGCAGAACAAACTCATTAAGCATCACTTGTAATGACTTTACACTCTTTCTAAAAATCAGGAGAAATACATTAACGAAGGGCAGCTTTCTTTTTCGTGAGAAGTCTTTTGAGGATGCTCTGTGTGCGTTTATAAAGTTTAAACTCATCAATTTATTTTTTATAAACATGATTATTCTTTTTTTTACTCATGTCATTACTTCTTTTAATTTGTGAATCTTACCTGATTTTATAATACAGTTCATCACTTTTCCTTAACTTAATGGCAGTGAAGCATTCTTCTGCCTCACACCGCTTTATATTTGCTCTACCTATGTTGCAACGATCTTGACTAGTATTGCTGGACGGTGGCACATTGGCAGAGGGTTTGACTGCGTATGCAAATCAGTCCCTCTATCAAATCTTCTTGGCTCTTGTTTTGCATAGAGTGGCTGTCCAAGAGTATTCACTGTTTCATTAAAATCTGCTGGTGCAAAATATGTTGTAAATGTGCTTGCTGTTCCTACTGGAAAACAGTGCCCCGTATCCCTTTCTATAAATCTTCTCACGGTTCCTTCAGGATCAGTTGCTTGTCCTCTATATTCCTCAAACGTTATTCCACAGAACGTAAATCCTGACCTCATATCATTTCTTAGCGCTGCTCCTTCTTGCCATCTCTCATATGCTTCTTTCACTTTAGCATGAGAAGTAAGTGCATCAAAAAACTCAGGGCTTACTAAAGCATGAATTCCTGTCATATATTCACCACTTAGATTATCTTCTATGTGCCTCAATACTTCCAGACACTTACGTTTTACATCAGTTATCGCTGCTCCCAGTGCAAAATTTACTACTTTTGGTGTTATTTCAAATTCGTTGTACAGATTTAACAATTCACTGCCATCTGCGTCCAGAATTATTCCTTTCAGCGCTCCCATACGCAAATGCTCCAACGTTATTGCATGTTTATTTCTCATTAGCTGCAAATGGTCAGTTATTACATCTGCCAGCGCTTTAAGTTTACTTTCTGATCCAAATGCTCTTATTCCCTGTACTTCTTCTGGTAACACTACATCATCATGCGGAATATGTGGAATCGTAAATGTTCTTACCTTTCTTTTTCCTCTTTTTCCTACTGTTGCTGGTGCTCCGGGTACTTGCGTTGGTAGTAAACTTAATACTCCATTTTGCTCTTCTATGGTAATATGTCTAAATCTTACTGACCTACTTGGAAATAAATTTAAATTTTCAACCCGTCCATAATTTATCGGCAATATATTCATCGCATTAGTTAGTGCCGTCATACTAAATGCTGTATTTGTAAATGGATTTTGCATTTTTTCTTTTCCCCCTTTGTGTTTTTTATTGTTTAATATAGCTTTAGACTGCTTTACGGATAATGATCCCTCGTGTTTCAAGTTGCTTTATTGCTGCATTTTTCTGCTCTTCAGTGATATTTGCTGGCCATACAACTGCATGATCTGCTAGCATTGCACCGCGAGCAATAATTACTCCTTTAGCATTTTCCTTTGCGTTTACATCACTTGAAATTACTCCTATTGCCGTTTGTGTGCCATCGGTTGCTGTTAGATTTAAGACCCTAATAAAACCATCTTCAGTCTTTTTAGCAACTACTGCCACCAAGCTTGAGATTCTGTCCTTTGGCAACAGTTATTTGATCTCGTGAATATAAATTTGATGCTTCATATTTTAGAAGATCACCAAGGTTATTTTGTTCTGTTATACTACTCATTTTGCTTTTCTCCTTTTGTTATATATTTTAAATGCCTACGACTTTTCGCTACCTGCATCATCAACTCTTCTCCTGAATTCTGTGGTATTGTACTTATTATCTCTGTCTTCTTTGTTCTTTCTGCAAGTAATTCCATTAAAACTTCCCTTGCTTGCTCAACACTTACACTCTGCTCAATAAATTCTCCTATTTTCTCTGGCATCTTTGATATATTACATAAACGTATTAATTCAAGAACTTCAGTACGATACTTAGTTAAATTATTAGTTTCTTCTTTTAGGTCAGTTATAGTTTGTTCGTTCATAGTAATACTCCTGTTTTTATTAATATATTTAAACTCTGAAAGAATTGTAATTCCATCTGCAAGACCTATTTCTACTGCTTTCTCGCCAAAATATAGCCCTGCTTCTGTTGATTTGATTGCCTCTACAGAAAGGTTTCTATTGCGTGCTATTAGCTCAACCAGCATTCCATATAAACGATTCACTTCGCTTTTTAGGTTTTCTAAACTCTCAGAAGTTATTGGCTCATGTGGATTTAAATCATTTTTTCTACTTCCTGCAAATACTGTCGTATATTTTATTCCCTGTTTTTCATCAAACCCACTTTGATCTATATGACTTGCTATTACTCCTATGCTTCCTACTCCTGAAGTTCTACTCACAAATACCTTCTCAGCGCTTGAAGCTATAGCATATGCAGCAGAGTATGCATCATCATTTGCTAATGCCACAATTCTCTTTTTTAATCTTGATTCGTAAATAAAATCAGCTAAATCAAATACACCGTTTACCTCTCCTCCTGGACTATCTATGTCCAGTAAAATAGTCTCTATACTACTATCTTCTAATGCTTGCTTTACTTGTACTTCTATTTGCTCATATGATGTCATCCCGAGCATTTCATCAAACGCACCCGGTTTTTTAGTTAAAATTCCATGAATTGGTATAATTGCAGTTCTTTCTACGTTACTTTTGATGGAGTGATTTTTGAAAATTGGCTGTTTTTCTTTGTATAACGATAGCAGCTCAAAACTCCTTGGTTCAAGCATTAATGGTTTTCCTAAGAGCATCATAATCCTTTACAATCAGAGTCAAACATTAAGTTGAGACTATTTGCACGCTTTTGATCTTCTGCTATTTCTTGATCTATTTCTTCAACATCGTAACCCATTTCTGATACTACTTCTGATCGACTCTTAAATCCATTTCTTACTGCCATTTGCTGTGCTTGCTGATCTTTTAGCGGATCCACCCAATCAAATCCCTGTGGTATCCATTTTACTTCTTCTTTCGCTGCTTTTACTACTTTTTCATCTATACTCAGTTCTCCACAAAGTACTGCTAACTCTAGCCATCTACTCCAAATAGGTCTACAAAACTGGAACACTATCACGTTATGCTGTAACATTGCGCACCTTCTGCGAAACTCTATCAACCCTGCCCGAATGGATGAATAATTAACGCTTGTTAAATCTCCTGTTAGCTGCTCATATGTTATTCCTGTGCCTATTGCTATTGCCCTGAGTTGCTGTCTCATAAATGCTTCATAGCTTCCTCCTACATCAGATGGCTCTGAAAACTTTATATCCTCACCTGGATCAAGTAGTTGCATAGTACCAGGTTCTAGGCCAGATAGTGCTACTCCTTGCTCATTACTTTCACCTTCTCCTAAAATATTTGCTTCTGGATCAAGTCTCGTAATAAACCCTGCAAACATTGCTGCAGTCTTTTTTCGTACTAATTCTGCATCATCATATTGATCAAGTTCATAGAGCTTTAGCAGTATACTCGAAAGCCATGGCTCTCCTCTAATTTGCCCAGGTCTCAGTGGTTTATAGATATGTAAAACATCATTTGCTGGTACTCTTACTGATTCTCCAAATGAGCCTTCGCCTGGATGTTCTCTAAATAAGTAATATGCTTCTCTTTGCCCAAAACTCAATCCCGTTTCTTATTACATTACCATTTGCTAAAGTTTGATTTGTTTTATTGTCTAAATGTTCAGACTCAAGTACTTGCAGTTGTAGTGGTACAGAAAATCTATCTTCCAGCTTTCTCGTTCTTAAATGTACAAAACATTCTCCTCCCTCTATCATACTTCTACATACTAGAGCTTGTAATCCATAAAAATCACTTACTCCGCTACTGTCTGCTTCATCTGTCCATTTTAGCCATAATTCTTGCACCTTCTTTCGAAATTCTCCATCTCTTGCTTTTGATTGTGGTTTTATTCCTGTTCCAATAGAGTTACTTACTATTGTATCAATTATATTTGCAGCATAGGGGTTTTTCCTTACCATATCACGTGATCGACTACGCAGGTGCTCAAGGCTTTGAGAGAGTAAGCTATTTATATTACTTTTCTCCGGTTGCCAATACATTACCCTTCTTCCTGAGCCAGATGCATCCCAGGCTGAACTTTTGATTTTTGGCTTACCAAATAATTGTTTAAATGACTTTAATAGCATTACTTTTCCTTATCTGAAATTTTCAATAATTCAGCCTCTAGCTCTTCTATTGTTGGTAGCGCTGTTTTTATCTCCTCTGGTAGGTTTTCAGTTATTCGATATTCAGCAAGGCCTATCGGTTTGGTCATATCTTGCAATGTATACTCAGCAAGCACGTTATTTTTCGATTTACATAGGATTAATCCTATAGACGGTTGATCTGTTGAGTGCTTGAGTAAATTATCTACTGCAGATAAGTAGAAATTCATTTTACCAGCGTATTCTGGTTTAAACTTATTATCTTTCAATTCAATTACTATAAAACAACGTAATTTCAGATGGTAAAACAATAAATCAACAAAGAAGTCTTCATCACCAACATCTAAGTGAAACTGCCTACCAACAAATGCAAATCCTTCCCCTAGCTCTAGCAAAAACTTCTCCATGTGCCCTACAAGCCCTTTTTCTACTTCTCTTTCATGAGCATCCTTTCCTATACTTAAAAAATCAAAAATATATGGATCCTTTAATGTGTAATGCGCTAAATCTGATTGAGGCAAAGGTAGCTTCTCTTTAAAATTAGTGATAGCTTTTCCCTGACGTTTATGCAACCCAAGTTCAATCTGCATTACCATGATGTTTCTTGACCAGCCATGTGCTATAGCTTCTTTTATGTAGAATAGCCTCGCTTCTTTGTCCCGAACTAAGTCCATCAGAAATACATTATGTCCCCATGGCAATTGGGCAACAAGTTGTTGCACAAATTCAATATCTTGATATTCCCTTGCAAATTGCTTCATGTATTTTAGATTTCTTGTGCTAAAACCTTTCATTTCTGGAAACTCAGCCCTTAAGTCTCTACTTAACTGCTCAATTACTTTGGATCCCCAACCTTGATTCTTTTGTTTTTCTAGAATCTGCGTTCCAATATAATGATAGAGTAGTAGCAGCTCTTTATTTACTGTCCTTGCTGCTTTATAACGACTAGTAGCAATCTGTTCTTTGAGCTGCTCTAAAAATTCTGTATATTCTTTTGCTATAATTTTTGTCATATGGTTCCTTTCAACGATTTTTATCATTATATGATCCCTTTACTCGTTGAAAAAATAATCTTTCTTTTGGCTACGGTTTTCAGTTCAGCTTTAATACGTTGTCTTAAGCTTAGCAAGTCATTTATCTGGACTTCAGCATATCTCACAACATGATCACCATAAGCAATTGAGACAACTCTTTCTCCGCTTTGCAGTTTCTTGATTGCTTTTTCTACTTGCTCTAAATCAACTATGTTTTTTTTAATTTTTCATTTGTATAATTTTGCAACTTTACCCAACCATATAGATAATAAAAACCCGTTTGTCATAGAAACAGAATTCTATATCAAAACAGCTACTGCAACAATTTCCGTTTAAGCTATGTGAACAAGCACTTTAAGTTTGTGTGGACGCACAATATTCATTTCAATTACTGCTATGTAAATTTTTAAACATTCAAATTAATTGCCTCTTTAAGCCTTGCATTAGCAATTACTATAATTTTACGCATTAGAGCTGTTATAGCTACCATCTTCTTCTTACCACTTTCAACAAGCTTAGAATAAAAGGTGCCAAGTGCAGATTTGGACCTTGCAGCAGACATGGCAGATGTAAAGAGCTTTGAACGAATATTACTTCTACCTCCTATAATCCTTCGGTAACCAACAGTTTTACCACTTTCCCTAGGATGAGGTGCAACTCCGGCAAGACTTGCTACTTCTTTTCTACTTAAGTAACCAAGCTCTGGCATTAAACACAGAAAATCTTGTGATAGCTTTTTACCTATTCCAGAAACTGTTTTAAGGATTTTTTGACGTTGTTGTAGTTCATGGCTTCTATCAATAATTTTTTGTATAGTATCATTGAGTTCGTTTATTTGACTATCGAAAAATTCAATGGTCTTCTGACAACTTTTCTTTATATGATCATTTTCAGGAGCTTCCAGTCTACACTTTTCCTGAGCTCTCATTTGCGTAATGTCATCACGACGTTGACAAAGTGCAACCAGGGTTGATTGTTCTTTTGATGTAGGTACAAATAGAGAGAGAGTTCTATGGCGTTCAAATCCATATTGAGCAAGAGCCCTCGCATCTGATTTATCAGACTTTGCTACAGTTCCGTGAGACAAGATAAAGCTTTTTACTTTACGAGTATTAGCTCGATGTACTGCAATATTCTTGTCAATAAGAAAATGTGACAAACCAAGCTCATATTTTCCTGTGTTTTCCAAAGTTACTAAAGAATTAGGTAGAATATCTGAAAACTTTTGAAATAATTGTTGCCAACCATCAGAATCATTGTCAAATTTGACAGCGTTCTTCTGTTTGTGAATTGCAACGACATTTTTAAATTTTCCGATGTCAATGCCAATAAAATTTTGATAAGATGTAACCATAATAAACCTCGATAGTTTTAGTTAATTTAAGATTGTAAACGGGTGCATATATATGTCCCAAGCAACTATTCAAACGTATCGAGAGATGGGCTAGTGTACCTTGATTTAAACGGTTGTAGTACCAATATTCTTCCGGTCGCACACGCCCATGATAGTCCTATTCCTATAGTGAGTAGGGCTATCTTTCCCTCTTATCCTCTTTTATATCACATTTTCAACTTACAATATTCTTTATTGCTAGTTTTATATCATCACTTTAATTTGGTTGTATTTTACTAAAAAAACTTTAGATTTATTTTATAATCGATACTCAAATATGATTTGGAATTTATTGCAGACAGGGCAAAAGGAAGGCTATAAAATTGCGTATACCAATGCTCGTATTATTGACCCGGAAACTAAACTTGATATAAAAGGTTCATTATTGACTGAAGGGGGTAAAATTGTTGATTTTGGCGAATCATTATTTTCAACAAGTGGAGTTGATGAAATAATAGACTGTAAAGGGCTTGTTCTAATGCCAGGCCTTATTGACATTCACGTACATTTTCGTGAACCAGGTCAAGAGCATAAAGAAACTATACATACAGGCAGCAAATCTGCAGCTGCAGGGGGCGTTACAACTGTAGTTTGCCAGCCAAACACTGTTCCAGCGATTGATAGTGTTGTCTTCGCTAAGTATTTGAAATATAGAGCATTTGAAACTTCGCATGTGAATGTTCAATTTTACGCTAAAATCACCACTTCGGAAGAAAAATTAACTGAAATGGCACTCTTAAAGGAAGCAGGTGCAGTTGGGTTCACCGATGATGGTATGCCAGTTATGAATCCAATGATTATGAGACAGGCACTGCTTTATTCAAGTATGCTTGGTGTTCCTATTGCTCAACACGCAGAGGATTTGAATCTATCTGCTGGTGGCGTAATTAACGAGGGTAAGATTTCTGAAGAATTGGGAGTAAAGGGAATCTTGAGTGCATCGGAATCGGTTATGGTAACTCGTGATATACTGCTAATGAAGAACATAGAAAATGTACACTACCATATTTTACATGTCTCTTCAAAAGATTCACTTGATGCTATTAAACGTGCAAAAGATTTGGGATTAAATGTTACGTGTGAAGTAACTCCTCATCACTTTACTTTAACTGAAGATATAGTAAAACAACACGGAGCAATCGCAAAAATGAACCCGCCGCTTCGCACTGAAGAGGATCGTTTAGCTATGATTGAAGGTTTAAAGACAGGTGTGATTGATTGCATTGCAACCGATCATGCTCCGCATGATCTTAGTTCTAAAGATCTGCCACTTGAAAATGCTGCATTTGGTATTATTGGCCTTGAAACAATGCTGCCCCTTTCACTTGAACTATATCATAGTGGACAAATGGGTCTACTTGATGTGCTTGCAAAATTGACATATAAGCCTGCAGATATCATACATATGCCACGTGGCCGCATACAGAAAAACCTTGTAGCGGACTTAATTTTAGTTGATTTGGATCATGAATGGGAAATTAAAGTTGACAACTTTGCTAGTAAATCAAAGAATTCCCCTTTCGATGGACGCAAAGTAAAAGGGCACGTAGTACGTACCGTTGTGTCTGGCAAAACTGTATATTTACAGAAGAGTTAGTTATTATACAATTGTGCTCTCAATTTCAATCAATTGTAAAGATTTAATATAAGTGGTAAAATATAGCCACTGAATAAACAATATATGCTAATTAGTACGACATCGGAACTGGAAAATGCATGTAAAGAATTGATGGAAAAAGATCCAAAATTTATAGCAATTGACACGGAGTTCATTAGAAATAATTTAACCTACTACCCAAAATTATCGTTAATTCAAATTTCTTACGGAGAGAAGAGTTTTATTGTAGATGCATTAGTGCCAGAAATTGATTTATCATTCATTAAGAAAATGATGCTAAATCAAGGAATAATCAAAGTGTTTCATAGCTGCAGGCAGGATATAGAATCCTTACTCACTGTGTTTAAATGTGTTCCCACTCCTATTTTTGATACCCAAGTTGCTGCTATGTTTTGCCATTATTATCATGACTTTATTGGTTATTCAAAAGTAGTAGAGCAATATCAAGGAATAGCACTGGATAAAATTAAAGCTAAAAATTCAGACTGGTTAAGGCGTCCATTGTCTGAGGATCAACTAGACTATGCAATAAACGACGTGGTATATCTATATGATCTATACCAAATATTGTGCAATAAACTTGAAGAAAGTAATAGGATGAGTTGGTTTCAAGAAGAGATGGAATTATTGGTTGATATAAATAAGTATTTGCATAGTCCAAAAGATGCATGGAGGAGGATTAAATTTAACTATGAAGCAAATCCGAGGCTAATGTTAGTTGTTAAAGCAGTGAGTGAGTGGCAAGAGACTTTAGCACAACGCTATAACATCAATCGTAATAAAGTAATTAATAATGCTGTAATAATTGGTCTTATTGAAAAAAATGTGGAGCGTATTGACGAGGTTTTAGATGATCTTGAGAGGAACACAAAAAATATAAAAGAGGAAGATTTATTAGAATTTATGAATATTTTCAATGAGAATGAGAAGGAGTTTGTGCAGCAAAATTATACTCTGTCAGATAATTATGATAAATCTGTATTTGATATACTCTCGATTATTTTAGAGAGCAAATGTAAGGAAAATAACATATCAAGAAAGTTAGTTTCATCAAAAGATGAGTTAGCTGGTTCAATATCTGGGCAGATAGATAAACTATTCAAGGGGTGGAGATATGATTTTTTCGGTAAGTCAGTTGAATCATTTTTGAACGCAGGCTCAAGGTTTGAGATTTTAATGGTAAAATCTGCTGATAGTACAGCTAAAATTCGGAGTAATCTTGTGGAGAATCACCGTATCACGTGTTGAGGTCTAACGAGTTTATTATATCTTTCACTTGAGAAAGAACATTTGCGCTGGTATCGATGATGAAATCACTCATTTGCCTTTTTTCTTCAATAGGTAGCTGAATACTGGACATTAGATTCAGCTTTTCTTTATCCATATTACGCTCACTGAGCCTTTGAGCTTGTACAGCGCTATCTGCATGGATAAAAACAATAAAATCGCAATACAAATGGAATCTCGTTTCCAGCAGGAGTGGAATGTCTAGAACTAGAGATTTTCTATCATTTTTTTTCTCCTGAGCAATAAAAATTTCTAATTCATTTCGCACAACGGAATGCACTAAAGATTGGAATTGTTTCCAATTTTCATCATAGGCTAAAAAATATTCAGACAATACTGCTCTGTCTATTTTACCATTTACTACCACCCCAGGAAATTTTTCTTCTGCATAACTTATTATGTTTTTGTCCACTTTATAAAGCTGGTGCACGACAGAGTCGGCATCAAACAAAGCGGCACCAAATTCTTTAAAGCAATTGGCTACAAAGCTCTTTCCAACTGCAATCCCACCTGTTAAACCTATGATCATATAGCAAATTTCTTATAAAACTATATTTATAGCATCTCCTATGCCTATTTAAAACTGAATGCATAGGTATAAAAAGAAAAGCTATGATTTTTTTAGTAATTAAGTAAAATAGAGTGAAAGATTAAGAGGAAATTTTGAAAAATAAGATAAAAAAGATAGTGATTTCAGGGAAAGAAGTGTGGCCAATCATCGAGGGCGGCAAAGGCATTGCAATCAGTGATGGAAGATCAAGTGGGGCGTTTGCTGCAGCAGATGCTGTTGGTACATTTTCTGGTGCAAATGCTAAACTTATTGATGACAATGGAGAGTTGGTGCCACTGATTTATAGGGGTAAAACAAGAAATGAAAAACATGAGGAATTAATTAAGTATAGTATTGAGGCTGGAGTTAGTCAAGCAAAAATAGCGAATGAAATATCAAAAGGCCGTGGAAGAATACATATGAACGTGCTTTGGGAAATGGGAGCAGCAGAACAAGTCCTTCATGGCATATTAGAAAAAGCAAAAGGCTTAGTTCATGGCATCACTTGCGGTGCTGGTATGCCTTACAGACTCGGAGAAATTGCAGCTAAATATCAAGTTTATTATTACCCTATTATCTCATCAGCACGCGCTTTTAAAGCGTTATGGAAACGTGCTTATCAAAAAATATCTTCTTTTTTACTTGGTGGAGTAGTATATGAGGATCCGTGGCTTGCTGGTGGTCACAATGGCTTGAGTAATAGTGAAGACCCAGAATTACCGCAGGCTCCATTTGAAAGAGTTGCAGAGCTTAGATCTTTCATGAACGAGATTGGTCTTACTGAAACGCCAATTGTTATGGCAGGGGGAGTGTGGCATTTGAAGGATTGGGAACATTGGTTTGACAATTTACAAATCGGACCAATAGCTTTTCAGTTTGGCACTCGTCCACTTTTAACAAAAGAAAGCCCGATTTCTACAGAGTGGAAAAAGAAGTTACTTACTTTAGAAGAAGGTGATGTATTTTTAAACAAATTTAGTCCAACAGGGTTTTACTCATCTGCAGTAAGAAATAACTTCATACGTGAGCTACAGGAGAGGAATTCACGTCAAATAAAATTTTCGGAAAGTGCAAGCGGAGAGTTTAATAATGAATTTGCAATGGGTAGCAGAGGTAGAAAGATTTACCTCACTGTAAAAGACAAAGAGCTAGCAAATGCATGGATTAAAGCAGGGTATACAGAGGTAATGAAAACTCCAGATACAACTGTTATTTTTGTGACACCAGGCAAATTTGCGGAAATAAGACAAGATCAAATTAATTGCATGGGATGTTTAAGCCATTGTCTGTTTAGCAATTGGAAAGATCATGGTGACCATTCAACAGGGCGAAAGCCAGACCCACGGAGTTTCTGTATACAAAAGACACTGCAAAACATTGTACATGACGGCAATGTTGAAAATGAACTCATGTTTTCTGGACACAATGTGTACAGATTTAAGCAAGACCCATTTTATGAAAATGGCTACGTACCGACAGTAAAAGAACTGGTGGGAAGGATATTAACTGGGTATTAGGGTATGGTTGAATTGACAAGTAAACTTTACTTTGTTATAATAAATGTTTATTAATTTAACCTTAATTTAGGGGGAACTTTTATGCGTGATAGTGTTTTAAAAAGGTATGCACTTGCCTATATAAAAGAAAATGGCAGTGACAATGGTGTTCAAGAATTTTTACGTTCTCTTGATATGCAAAATATTGAGAACTGGAGTGATAAAAGTTTTGAAAATGCGTATAAGGAATTTAAGCTCAATAATCCAACTAATGAGCAGAACAGTACAAAATATGATAGAAGCAATAGGCAACAAACTACAGGCCCTCAAGTCACGCACGTACATGATAATAGAGGTTTAGATTTTTGGGATTATTTACTACTTAGCAACCTGTTTGGTGGTCGTACTACAGTTATAAATAACCCTGGTTTTGATACTGTTGGCTACCAAAGCAGAGAAGATAAGAAAAAAGACTCAGAAGACAGCAGGAAATTATTAGCTTTAGGGATAGTAGCTGTAGTTGCGTGTGTTGCTTTCCATGCTTTAATGTGTGTTTGGTACAACAGCAGCGAAAAAACGGCTAGAAAATCAGAAAAGGTAGATTACCTGGATAATAAACTTAAAATGTTCAGAAATATAGAATTTGCAGTTGGTGCAATTTCTTTAGCAGCTTTGGTAGGTTGCGCTATTAACCCAGTCTTACCAGTTTGGGGTTTAGTCATTCTTGGTATTAATTCTCTTGTATGTTTTGCTGGTGGTTTGGCTTTTCATATGAAGCATGAGAAAGAGTCAGAAAATATTGAGAGAGCTAAAGAAGCGGTAGATAATTATCCTAAACAAGGACCTGGGTACAGCTCTAGAGATTCTTCTAATCTTGAACCACCACCTCCTTACTCTCCTCAAGATCCTAATACTGCTCCAAGTGCTCCTTCTTATGATGAAACCAGACCTGGTGGGTTGTTTTCTACTCCTAATCTGACACAACAGTTTGGAGGTTTGTGCTAAGGCTAATAGCTAAAGCATAAGTTACTAATCGAGAATACCGCTGCAACACGCAGCGGTATAATGGATTTTCAGATTGCTTGTCTGGTAGGATATGTATTGATTTTTATTACTAGTGCAGATACGATAAAGCTTTAAGCACTACAAGATGGAGCAATTTGAGAGCTTTTACATCACTACGCCAATATATTACGTAAACGACAAGCCACATATCGGCCACGCATATACTTCCCTTATCTGTGATGTTACAGCTAGATTTATGAAATTAGCTGGAAAGAACGTCAAATTTACTACTGGTACAGATGAACATGGACAGAAAATTGAAAAAGCGGCTAAGGTAAAGGGAATAGAGCCAAAAGAATTTACAGATGAAATAAGTGTTACGTTCAGAAAATTGGCTGAGCTAATGAACTTTTATTATGATGATTTTATTCGCACCACAGAAGAACGTCATGAAAAAGCAGTTATAGCTCTATGGAATAGGCTTGAAGAGAGAGGGCAAATATATCTGAATTCTTACTCAGGTTGGTATTCAGTTCGTGATGAAGCGTTTTATCAGGAATCAGAGTTGATAGATGGCAGAGCACCAACAGGTGCTGAAGTTCAGTGGATAAAAGAAGAGAGCTACTTTTTTCGTTTGTCAAGTTGGCAAAATAAATTACTAGAGTTATACGAAAATCAGCCGAATTTCATCTTTCCTGAGAGCAGAAAAAACGAGGTGGTATCGTTTGTAAAATCAGGACTTACTGACCTTTCGATTTCTCGTACTAGTTTTAATTGGGGAATAAAAGTACCAGGGAATGACAAGCACGTAATTTATGTTTGGATAGATGCGCTCACTAACTATCTCACATCAATAGGCTTTCCTAATATAGAAGATGAGGAATATAAGAAATTTTGGACAAACTCCTTCAACGTTCATGTGATCGGTAAAGACATATTGCGTTTTCACGCTGTATACTGGCCAGCGATCCTCCTTGCAGCAGATTTATCACTGCCAAAGCAAATTGCAGTTCATGGTTGGTGGCTGAACGAGGGGGAAAAAATATCCAAATCCCTTGGTAACGTTATAGATCCAATTGGTCTGGCAGAAGAGTTTGGTGTTGATCAACTACGCTATTTTCTCCTTCGGGAAGCAAGTTTCGGTCAAGATGGTAATTTCAGTAAGAAGAACATGATCAGCCGCATAAACTCAGAGCTGGCAAACAATATAGGCAATTTAGTGCAAAGAACAATTTCATTTCTGCACAAGCAATGCTTTGGAGTTGTACCAGTGGTCGATCGCAATTTGCTTAAAGATGATGAGAGTTTACCAAATTGCAAAGCCATAATTGATCAAGTAATGGATCATCTATCAAAGTATGAATTTAACCAGATTATACTCCTGATTATCAATATCTCTTCCAAGGCCAATGCTTACATAGATAAAAGTGCACCCTGGACACTCAGTAAAACCGATAGAGAGCGCATGGATTTAGTAATCTACAAATTACTTGAATACATTAGAATGATTGGCATTTTGCTGCAGCCAATTGCTCCAAAGTCAGCAAAAATGATACTCGATCAGTTGCAAATTCCAAAAGAACAACGTGATTTAAAATCTCTGTGCAACGCATGTGTAAGCTTAGGCATTACACTGCCTAAACCTACGCCGATTTTTTTGAGGATCGATATTTAAAGAATCCTTAGTAAGCCGTTACAAGACTAGACTGAGTTGGCCGTTCTGTAGTTAGCCTTTTTAATTCAACAGAGTCAAAAAAAAGGTTCTGTCGCATCTATAAACCATAGGAAAAAAGCTGAGATTATAGGAGTTATGAAGCCATTAACATAGCAAAATTCTCAAAAGTAGAAACATTATTTTAATAATTTGTCTTTTTTGAATCATACGAATATTTTCTATGCCTGTGATGGTAATCTTTGCGAAATGGAAGCTTTTAAACCCAAGCATTGGCTTTATTAGTTTTTTGATAAATCTATCAACAATATTATTTAGATATTTTATTTGAAGAACTGTAATCTTCAGAAATTTCTGCATTCAAATCATCAAGAGCAGCAGTATTACTGCCGCTTTTATCAATTACAATTTTCTCAGGAAGATAGTTACTCCTGAAGGCTTTACGAAAGAATGCAAGTGCTGCAGACTTGTCTCTACTAACACACAAGTCTACAGTATATAAATAAACCCATTTACCGTTTAATTTAATGTAAGTCTCTCCAACTACTACCAACCTGCTTCTTTCTTTTCCTTACTGCCTCATCTATCAGTGGTGATAACCCACCTTTGTGACGTAGCATTTTGCTCCCCTTATACTCATCATTTCTTCCAAATCTCGATAGCTCAAAGAGAATCGATATTTCATGTATACAGATAACATCCTCTGAAAAGCTAAATCCTTTGAAATATGGCAACAATTTTTGATTGATACGAAACATCTTTGCTTTTTTTTTAGACAATTATATCATTCTTCTTTCTACTTCCCTACAAATGCGACAGAACCTTTTCATGATACTGTTTATAATCCTCAAGACTCTTTGATATTTTGCCTTTTAACTCTTCTTGCGAATCTTTGCTTTTTAACGTTTCTTGCAAATTTTTGTCTTTTAACAACTCGTTAGCTTTAGATTTTTCAATTTTTGGCTTCCACTCATCATATGTATATTTTTGTTTCCCACCATATTTTGTACCATAACACTCGCTTCCTGCATTAAATATTTCTTCGTTACAGATTTTATCACCCTGATAAAAGTAATCGCTTATATTAATTTTATCGCTAGTTAAAGTTTGTCTAATTGCTGCTTTATTTTCTGCAAGTTCTTCTCTGTACTTGTTAATGCAATTTAGTAATTCTTTTTTGCAATCTGTAGTCATAAGCTGTTTCCTTTAATAAAATAATTAATATTTTATTACTATTTTGGTTATAACTAAGATAGTAATGAGAAGTTCAGTGTCTACAAAGTTTGTTTAAACTATTTTCAAAATGGGTAGAATGTAATTTTAGGTTAATAAAATGAATTACGATGTAATCATTTCAGGTAGTGGGCTAATTGGTCTTATTACTGCTATTGGCCTGAGTAATGACTCTGTATCTGTAGCCGTAATTGAGAAAAATAGTTTATCACGTGCAGTTGATGATAATCGAGCATTTGCTATTTCTCAAGGATTAAAAAAAATACTAGAAAAATTAGGGATTTAGCGGCTCTTAGAAGGCGAAGCTGAACCAATACTTGATATATGCATATTAGATGGAGATAGTCCATTTACTGTGCATTATGACCATAAAATGGTTGGTGAAGAGCCAATGGGCTACGTAATCAAGAGCGCTATTATATGGAATGCAATCAATAACAATTTTTTGCATAAACTCAATATATATTCTCCACGTTCCTATAAGACAATCTCTTGTGACGAAGGATAAATGGAAGTTACTCTTGATAATGATCAAAAATTGATATCATCACTATTTATCTGCGCTGAAGGTAAAAACTCTAAGTTGCCAGAGTTGTTTTCTATACCAATGATAAAATTTGATTATAAACAAAATAGCATGGTATTTAATGTAAAACATGAACTACATCACCAAAACTTAGCTGTAGAGCGGTTTTTTCCTGGTGGTCCATTTGCAATTTTGCCAATGAAAGGTGGCTATACTTCTTCAATAGTTTGGACAGAAAAATGCGAAATTTCAAAAATGCTGATGAGCTTATCTGAAGAGGAGTTTATCATAGAACTCAAAAAAAGATTTGGTTCTTATTTGGGAGAAATTGAATTAGAGGGTGAAAGAAAATCTTACCCTTTGAGTTTTACTTTTGCGAGAAAGCTTCATAAAAGCAGAATTTTGCTTATTGGCGATGCAGCACATTCAATCCATCCAGTTGCAGGTCAAGGACTTAACCTTGGAATGAGAGATGTAGAGAGTGTTATTAGACAAATAACTGCTGCAAAATCCTCTGGCATTGATGTTGGCAGTAATTATCTATTGAAGAAAATTTCACGTGATAGATACTTTGATAATTTTACTATGGCACTTGCAACTGATGGACTAAATAGAATATTTTCCAACAGAATACTTTGCGTTAAAGTTCTGAGCAATCTTGGTTTAATGGTAGTTGAAAATTCAGATTTTCTTAAAAAAAGCTTCGTTCGACATGCTATGGGGTTTATATAAATCATTAGATTTCTTTCATCATAATCAGGTGTCATTAGAGTAGTTGACACTGGAGCCCAAATTCCATAATGTCATGCCAGTGCCCAGACACTGGCATCCAGAAAAATTTATAAGCAAACTTGAGCTTATGCTAAATTTGATGAAATGAAAAACTGAATTCCAGCGTCACGCACTGGAATGACAAGAAAAAGGGTACTGGCATGACATTAAATGATTTTCCTTATTTTAGCATTAAACGCGATGAAGAAAATCATTTATAATCGCTATAGCAACTAGTGTTGAAACCTGACGTACCTTTTGGCTTGACAAACGAGAGTTTTTATCTGATTTGACAACAAGGGCTTCTAGATGACTTTGAAAGTAAATATTACCATGCTTATCTTCGATAGCTTCTATTACCCCGTCATTGGCAAATGCTGCAATTTTATATCCAAGTAGCTCTAGCCTTCTTCTATTCTCTGTAGTATTACTTACTGTACCTGAATGAGCATTCGGAAAATAAGTTGAAAACCAGCCATTTTGATTAGGTAGTAAAAATCTAGCTACCACTTTTTCCAAACGACTACCTGGAACAATTTTTATCTGCTGAAGAGATATATTCTCTTTTTGTGGATAGGATGATGATTTTAAATGATTCTTCTCATCATTAACAACATTTGTTATTTCAATTTCTTTTGCATGCATAATGTCTTGTAAACCACCGCATATGGCAAGCAAATGAATTGTAGGATTGTCATCTACTATTTTTACAATTGCTTCATTCACAAGCTGGCGGTAAGGGTTAAGAGCTGAATGAAAGTTATCTGAAATAAATATTCTGTTTATCTTTTGCTCTTTGATAAATTTTGCAACTTCAACTTTTATTCGATCTAGTATCAGCTTTTTTGCCAATATTTCATCTTGTTTTGCGAACTCTTCTTGGATTTCTTTTAGATTAATTATTTTGTCGTAGTCAATGAATATAGTTTTAACCCCAAAATTATTGAATATCTCATAGATATTTTGAGATTCATCTGTTTGCAATAAACCAACAATTATATTATAATTTACTGCATTTTCCACTGTCAAAGCAGATAATTCTTTGTTTACTTTTTCACTATAAGCGATATTACTCAATAGTAGAAATGTAATTAATAGTATATTAAATATTCTATTGTAACATTTATACATTATTTCCTAAATAATTATATTAATATTATAATATATTATAGAACATTAAGAAAAAGAATGTGGCCTGAGCAGGAATCGAACCAGCGACACAAGGATTTTCAGTCCTTTGCTCTACCAACTGAGCTATCAGGCCAACTACGTACTTTCATTTTTAGATAAAAAACGTTATCATGTCCATCAAAAGTTTTTGAAGTATAGAAACAAAGAATGAACATTAGTAACAAAATAGGAATTTATCCTGGTACATTTGACCCCATAACTTTTGGGCACCTTGACATAATAAAAAGAGCATGTAAGCTAGTCGATAAGTTGATAATTGGTGTTGCAGAGAATGTTAATAAACATACTAATTTTGACATAAGTCTACGCACAAGCATGGCTAAAAATGAAGTGAAAGGAGCAGGAATTGATGCAGATATTATATCCTTTAATGGGTTGCTAGTGAAGTTTGCCAAAGAGCAAAATGCTTCTGTTATTATTAGAGGACTGAGAGCAGTATCGGATTTTGATTACGAGTTTCAAATGAGTTGGGTAAATTATAAGCTCTTTCCTGAAATCGAAACTATATTTCTTCCTGCATCTGAGGATACTCAATTTATCTCATCAAGTTTTGTAAAGGAAATAGCGAGATTAGGAGGAGATGTTAGCAACTTTGTGTCAAAAAGTGTCCAAAGTGAATTGATTAATCTAAATAGGGTAGAAAATGGAGAATAAGTATTTGTTGTCTTTTTTATTTCCAAAAGAGTATGTTAGATGTGTAAAATATTGTAAGCTAAAGGAGAGACATGTTAAAAGTGAGGGATAATAATGTAATAGTTTGCTGCCGTGGTGATGAGAATGATGATGGTTCTGGTCATCCAATAGTATACTTACACAAAGAAGGAGAAATGTATTGTCCTTATTGTAATAAGTCAATGGATGAAATAGTGAGTGCCGAAGAATTTCAATCTGTTGAGGTGAAAGTAATAAGCAAGAAGGAAAGAACCAAAGGTTAATAGTACTTCATTTTTTTAGCTTATGTAAATAGCAATGAGAGGGGCAGTAAAAATGAAACTATCCATACGGTCGAGTACTCCTCCATGGCCTGGTATAATACCTCCACTATCTTTAACATTGTAAACTCTTTTGATGAGTGACTCAGTGAAATCTCCAAGTTGGGCTAGAATAGCAACTATCAAACCAATTATTGGAGAATAAAAAATTGGAAATAAACTCAAAAATATTGAGCCAAAAATTGTACACACTATTCCAGCTAAGACTGCACCAAAAAGTCCTAACCAAGTTTTCCCAGGGCTAATGATTGGACAAATTCTAGTTTTACCAAAATTTTTGCCGAAAAAATAGGCAGCAATATCGATGCTCCAAATAGTTAAGATAAGCCATACTAATGCATATTTTCCCTGTGGTAGATTATATAGGCATATTAGCGAGGCATTTGGTAGTGCGATTAATAGTAATGCGAAAATGTATAAGATTCTATTGCCCTGAGTTAGATTATACCATTCAAAAGAAGATAAAACTGCAATTGAAAAAATTAGTAGATAAAATGATAAATCACTGAAATATGTAGCAAAAGAAAATATGAGTAATATTACTATTGAGGACAATATTCTAACCATAAAGTTATTATCTACCATATTTTTTTTCTCTTTTTGTATAATCTTCTAGTGCTTTGGTCAAATCTTGACAAGAAAAATCGGGCCACAAAGTATCACAAAAATACAATTCAGCATAAGCTGCTTGCCATAATAAAAAATTGCTTAACCTTTTTTCACCACCAGTGCGAATTAATAAATCCAATTTTGGCAAATCTTTAGTATACAGAAATTTTTCAAATTCCTCTTCCAATACGCAATCAATATTTCCTTTTATGACGTTGTTGATAGCATGTATAATTTCCTGCTTTGCTCCATAACTAACTGCAACAGTGAGTAATAGACCATCGTTCTTATGTGTCACTTCTTCTGCTTTTTTGATTTGATCGAATATTTTACTGGGCAATAGACTTAAATTGCCAATAAAATTTAACTTAATGTTACAATTGTAAATGAATTTCATTTTATCTTCATTAGTTAAAGTGGAGTAAAATAAATTAAATAGGTAGTCTGTTTCGTTTTCAGATCTGAGCCAATTTTCCATGGAAAATGCATACAAAGTTAAGTAAGGTATGGCCAGGACTGTACAATGCTTAGCAATATCAAATGCAACCTCACTGCCTTTTCTATAGCCATCAATTTTTACCCTTCCTTGATTGTTTGCCCACCTACCATTACCATCCATAATAATTGCTAGATGTTTTGGCAGAGATTCTAGATTCAACATTTGAATTCAACCTGTTCTAATTAGCTTAATGTCTATATCTCTGTATGAAACGTTCACTATATCCACCTAAAACTATATTATTACTGAAAAATCATTGATAGTCTATATTACAAAAATTTTCTCAACCTCGGTGTCAGCTGCCAGTGATTTTACCAAGAAAATATAGTAAAAATAGTCTGATATAGATGGTTTTACGATATAGTAAAATTATTATAAATAAATGAATTTGGTGTTATTAGAAATACCTAGCTCTTTTATGTGAATTGATATTCTCAATAACCTGCTCTAAAGATAAATTATATAATTTTGACACAGGTTCTTCGCATGTGATATTTTTCTCGAATGTAGGGAATTCTACAAGCGATATTATATCCAGATTTGGGCAAAAATGTTTAATAAGCAACTCTATATTCGGCTCTGAGTAAAGATGTTCAATTATATCATTGTAAACACTATTTTTGTTATTCAAATAATCGATATTAATATCTCTGACTCGACCAGCTCTAAACAGAGGTATGACAAACCTCAAAGTTGACTTTACGCTAGGTTCAAAATTTTTAAATATACTGATGAATACCTTACCAGTAACATTATCTGTTATTGCTTTTAGCTCTTTATTGGTAACAGAATTGATGCCCTTAACAACATCTTGATCTTCTAGTACTTTTATAATATCTTGAGAACTAAACTTATTAAATATGAGTTCTAATTTCTCAGGAGCAATTGAATTGATGCAATCAACAATTTTTTGATCTTTTAGTGTTTTTATAATATTTTCAAAACTAAAATTCCCATTATTAAATATGAGTTCTAATTTCTTAAGAGCAATCGAATCGATGCAATCAACAATTTTCTGATTTTCTAGTAATTCTATTGTATCTACACAGTTAAGCTTATCACTATAAAATATGAGTCGAAATTTTTCAATGTTAAAAGAAATGATATTCTCAACAACCTCCTGATTTTTTAGTAGTATTATAATATCGCTAAGAAGAAACTTATCATTACAAAGTATGAATTGAAGTTTTTCATAATCAATAAAATTGATGTGCTTAACAAGCTCTTGATTTTCTAGCAACCTTATAACCTTGTGACTGCTACTAGCATACTTGCTACTATTAAACTTATCACTATTATGAATGAGTTCAAATTTTTCATAATCAATAAAATAGAGGTATTCAACAACTCTTTGATTTCCTAATAACTCTATAATATTTTCACCACTAAACTTATCACTCTTGAGTATAAGTTGAAGCTTTTGATCATCAAGAGAGTTAATTCGATCAATAGAACTCGAATCTTTTAGTAATTCTGTAACATTTTGCTCACTAAGCTTACCATCACTCTCAACTATCATCCATTGAATAAAACGGATATTCCTAATAGCATTTTGATTTTCTAGTGGTATTCCCACATCTGCATCGTTGCAAAACTGAACATCATCAACATGTTTTTCATTAATTCCTTTATTTCCTAGTGCTTCTTTAGCGAAGTTATTCGGATCATTTTTTTCATCTTCCTCGTAATCATAATTCTCCTCACTATCACTACTTTCGAATTCATTGTTGATATTGCAAACCTTCCCAACTTTTAGTATTTCTAGAATATTGTGCTCCGCAGGTGCATCATTTAGCATGGACCTAAACATTTCATCATCATAATCGTTGATGTGATTAACAATGCTCTCATCTAATAGTAATTCTTCAATACCTTTGTGACTAAACTTATTATGATACTTGCATAAGATTTTAAGCTTACTGTAATCCATTGAATTGATGCCATCAACAACTCTTTGATTTGATAGTAATTCTCTGCCATAAGTCTTACATATCAGTTGAAGTTTTTCGTTATATAAGTCTTCTGCATTGCCTGCCTTATCAAAATCCATAATCTTATTTCAATTTACTTAGTATTTTAATTTTGCATGTATTAGGAGGAAATAATCAAGCATTATGATAAAAGGCCTAATGAATTTATTAGTTTATTTATGTTTCTTTTCATGTATAAATTTATAGAAAGTTTTATGTAGAAGTTATTTTATGAGCAAAATTATAGAAATCAGAGCGCCAAAAACTCTTGGTGGTGAATCAGTTACGGAAGGTATAGTAAAAATAAAGAAAAATATCGGCGAAGCAGTAAAAGTAGATGACTTGATCTTTGAAATTGAAACTGATAAAACGGCGCTAGAACTAACTGCAGAAGCTTCAGGACAAATAACTGAATTTTTTGTGAAAGAAGATGATGTAATTAGCCCTGATCAATTACTGGCAAAACTTGCTGTAGGAGAAGTAAAAGAAGAAGTGAAAAAAGAAGATAAAGGCGAAAGCGCTGATAAAAAAGATGCCCCTTCAGCTCGTAAAATTATGGAAGAAAATGCAATTAGTGCAGAAAATGTAAAAGGAACTGGCATGGGAGGAAGAATAACTAAAGCGGATGTGATAGACCATATGAGTAAAGCTGAACAACCTCCGGTAAAACAATATGAATCGCCAAAAAGTGTAGTAAGTGGAGAGAGAAGAGAAGAGCGAGTGAAAATGAGCAAAATAAGGCAAGTAATAGCTGCTCGTTTGAAAGCATCGCAAAATACTGCTGCAATACTGACCACGTTCAATGAAATTGACATGAAAAACGTCATGGATCTGAGGGCAAAGTATAAAGAAACTTTTGAAAAGAAATATGGAATAAAACTGGGTTTCATGTCGTTTTTTATAAAGGCAGCAGTGCAAGCACTAAAAGAAATTCGTGAGATTAACGCTGAGATTTCAGGTGATGAAATTGTATATAAAAATTACTATGACATAGGTGTTGCTGTTGGCACTGACAAAGGTCTTGTTGTACCAGTTATTCGTGATGCTGATCAAATGTCATTTGCTGAAATTGAACTAACCTTAGTTGCTCTTGGCAAAAAAGCACGAGAAGGTAAGCTGCAAGTATCGGAAATGGAAGGTGCAACATTTACTATCTCAAACGGTGGTGTGTATGGTTCACTTCTTTCTACTCCGATAATAAACCCTCCGCAATCTGGAATACTTGGCATGCACTCAATACAAAATAGACCAGTTGCTGTGAGTAGCTCAATTGAAATCAGACCTATGATGTACATTGCCCTCTCTTACGATCACAGAATAGTTGATGGCAAAGGAGCAGTTACTTTCCTTGTGAAAATCAAAAATTACATAGAAGATCCAAATAGATTGGTTTTGGAAATTTAAGCAGGTTAAAAGCGACAAGTAAGTTTTTCTGAAGTTTTCAAGATGGGTGGCTTTGTTGAATGGCAAGGAATGAGGAGGAGTAATGAAAGGAATTTACGGGGCAAATTTGAAAATAGGCATACCTATATCAGTAAAGTTATTAATCAAATAGCATTTTAAAAGCACCTCTTGAGAGCGATTTACCTCAGATTTATTCTTAAAACTAAATCCAAATGTTTTTTTGAGCCTCAGGAAAAAACTCTCGATACGTGAACGTATTTCATACCTTGTCTTCTTTTTCCAGTGGGTTAAATTGTAAGTTTTCCTTATACTAATGTTGTTGTGTAATAGTTTAGACTTAATCTGACAGGCATGAATTATCTGACAGAAGAATTGACAAAGTCAAAACCGATATCAGCATCCTGTTTAATGCTATCAATATTTTTCTGATAAGCAATATGCATACTATCAAAAAAGGTTTGCATAGGCATAGCAATATTTACCTGAATGTGGTCTAGATCTATTGTAAGAATGCACCCAATGGTCTACGTCTAACTGAAGTTCTGCCAAAGAGGTGTAAATTTTCTTTCTAAAGATAATATTGTAACATTCATCTTGCATAGTTCTATGGAACCTTTCACATATGCCATTAGTCTGTGGAGAACGAGCTTTGGTTCGAGAATGATCAATATTTTCTACCCCTAAATATAGCTGGTAAGCGTGATTTTCAGGTCTGCCACAATACTCTGTACCACGATCCGTCAAAACACGTAGCAATGATACTTTCTGTTCATCAAAGAACGGTACTACCCTATCATTAAGAAGATCTGCAGCTGTGATAGCAGTCCTTTCTGTGTAAAGCTTAGCAAAAGCAACTCTGGAATAGGTATCAACAAAGGTTTGCTGGTCCAATACCTTTGATATTACCAACATAATAACTGTCTTGGCTACCTAAGTATCCTGGATGCTCTGTTTCAATTTCTCCATGGGCCTCTTTTTCTTCCTTAGCCTTTTCTAGAGCTGTTATCTGTTCTTCTGTTAAAATGATACCATCCTGAGCTACTTTTGCTTCTAATGCCTTTAACCTCTTTTTAAAATTTTCAAGATCGTTTCTTTGCCACACTGATCTTATTCCACTTGCAGAGATCTCTCTTTTTCAGTTCGTTTGCTGCTCTTTCTTGTCCGTATGCTGGAAACTCTATTGCTATTTCAACTACTGCTTTTTCTATATCCTCCGACACTCTATTTGCATACAATGGCTTGCTTTTGCTTATCTCGTGTAAAGCCTCTTCTCCTCCTGTTTCATACAGTTCTTTGAAGCGGTAAAATGTATCCCTCCATTACTTTACACGCCTGTGATACATTTCCTAATTGCTTTGCAAGTTCTAGCAATCCCAACTTTGGTTTTAGTATTTTTTCTTGTGTTGTATTCATATCTGACACTCCTTTAAAACTTGTTTATATTTTTATCTTACTTTGTTTGCCTGTCAGATTAAGTCTAAACTATTACACCTTAATATATTGTACATGCATTTACTTATGCAATTTCCATTCTCTTTGACCTTAAAAAACATCCCATCCATAAATACTATCGGGTATACTGATTGTAGGGGACGACTCCTCCATTCATTGATTATAGGTAGTAATTTATCTGTAATTCCAGATATCTCTGCTGCAGATATTTTATGGTCATAGATTTCTTCCACATAGGATGCTATATCCCTGTATCCCACACCGCTTGCAAACATGTTCAAGACCTTTGTTTCAAGTTCTGGATGTAAGCTTGTTTGCCTTTTTTTCACTATCTGTGGTTCGAAACTTCCCTCTCTATCTCTTGGTGTCAATAGTTCAAATGAACCTGCACTCGTCTTCAAAGTTTTGCCATTCTTTCCGTTTCTTCGATTCTTTTCTTCTCTTTCATTGGATAAATGATGCTCTATTTTACCTTCTAGATTTGCTTCCAGCAGCCTTTTTACAAATGGTGTTAATGCTCCATCTCTCCCCATCAATGGTTTACCTTCCCTTATTGATGACAGTATATTTGCTTCCAGCTCTTTGTAATCTACCAGGCCAGTCGTTCCATTTTCTATTTTGTAACTCATATATCAAACCTCTATTTTTTGTTTCTATTTTATTTTTATTTCTCGGTTTGACACACTTTTTTGAACCATACGCGTCAAGTTAAGAGATTGTAAGTAAATTCAGGGAAGTTAAGGTAGATACTCTAGTTTTTCTGTACTTGTCTTTTAATGAAAATCGAGACCAAGTTATGGTAAGCTTTTTAAGAAAAACTTTCAAACTATTAACTTTATTCTTTAGTGCTAAAAATAACTCTCTAACCCGCCTTTTTAGCTCAATAAATGCCTTTGTTAAGCTAAGTTCTGTATTCTTTTTCACTTCTGTGCAACCAACTATGCCGTGAAATATAAGAATTGCGCACAATTTAGCATATAGTTCACATAATACTCTGCATGGCTTTCCTTTTAGCTTATCAAGTCTGATATGGCTTTTATACAATTTAAATAATAACTCAATTTGCCACCTTACTCTGTAAATCGTTAATACTTGCTCAGCACTAATTTTATTTTCTGGAACATTAGTTATAAATATTGACCAGTTCAACAATTTTTGATTTCTTTTAGAGGATGTATATCCCTGCGATCTTGCTAGTCTATTAGCTTTCCTTCTTCTGGCCATAGACTGTTCTTCAGTTAGTTTCTGACATATAATTCTTACTCTAATTTTTGCTTCTTTTCCTAACAATACCTCGTTTTCTAAAAATAACTTATCCTCTAAACATTCTAATAACTCCATTTTTTGATTTGTTTCTACATCATATATGTTGGTATCGGATTTATAACGACTTATGAAATAAGCTCCTATTTCATTGATTTGTTTAAAAGAACTTGGCACAAAATAACCGAGATCAGATATTAGCAAATCATTGCTTAATATATTACTTAAATGTTTCCTATATCCCTGGTCTGATCTTACTCCCTCCGTTAAATTAAGTTGGTCTATTATCTGATTCATGTAGTCGAAAACTAATTGTAACTTTATTCCATACTTAGTATTGCTTTCATAGCCACTGTAGCTAGTACCATAACCTTTATACATCTCTTCCATACTGTTAGGTAGAGTAATATAGCTACTGTCCAATAATTTAACACTATTAAATTGCTGTAAGATTTTGCAATCAACTTGCAAGATATTTTTGAAGAGAACCACAGATTCATTATACATCCTTTTCATAAATTCCACTGCTTCTTCAGTAAATCTAAAATCCAAACCTTGTTTTGTTATATCTATCGAGTCCTCGTTTAGTAATTGACACATTGTTTCTACGCTACAATTATCAACCCCTATATTACCCAAGACCATGGCTTTTACGAACGATGAACCTTTTAGCTTTCTCTTTCTTTTTATAAACCTTGTTGTAATTGAGATTTTGTCTGCTTTTTCATTAAAAAATTCTTTGAGCTTTTTTGATAAGCTAGTTATTTTATTCATTGGTTCTCTCACTAAAAGTATATCTGGGAGAACTTATACCTTATTATTCTATCTCTTTCATACCTTTATTTCCTTAACTTGACGCGTATGCTTTTTTGAACATTCCCATCTCTTCTTATTAAGAACCTAAATAATATAACCATTTCCAGCAGTAAAAATCAGCTAATGAGAGAAGTGTTTATTTTGGATGTGTTGGTCTATTAAATGTTCTACACAAACTTTTCTTTATATCAATTTATTTTTTGATTTGACACACTTTTTTGAATGTTTTCTCAGCGTTTCATTACCTTCTCTCTTTCTCCATTTCCTGGTTCAATATTTACACATGACATTTTTCTTTGAGGATGCTTTGATGGTGGTTCATATCCAGAAGGTCCTGGCTGTGATTTTGATAAATCTTCTATTGCCTCAAATTTTCGCTTTTTCACTTGATAGGATTCATCTACTTTTTGACGGGTACTATAAGGAAAAAGGTTTGACTGCACTGTATCAAGCATTTCCTTACCACTATAGTTTGTCACAGCTTCAAGACACACCCTTTTGAACTCCTCAGAAGAATATGCATGGCTTTCAATTATATGGGAAGAAAGCATTTTATGATCATAAGCTGCTAACATTGCATATTGTTCTTTTTGCGATCCTGCTTTATCTAATAGAAATTCTAACACTTCAATATCAGCTTCAGCAGCAGCTTCTCTAAATGCTTCATAATTATTGGCTGCCAACATTGCATGTAGTTCTTCTGGTGATCTTGCTCTATCTAATAGAAATTCCAACACTTCAATATCAGCTTCTCTAAACGCTTCATAATTATTAGCTGCCAACATTGCATGTCGTTCTTCTGGCGATCCCGCTCTATCTAATAGCAGCTCCAATACTTCAATATTACCTTCACTGGTAGCTATTCTGAGTGCTTGACAATCATTAGCCACCAACATTGCATGTTGTTCTTCTGGCGATCTTGCTCTATCCAATAAAAACTCCAATGCTTTAATATTACTTTCAGCAGCAGCTTCTCTAAACGCTTCATAATTATTGGCTGCCAACATTGCATGTCGTTCTTCTGGTAATTCTGCTCTATTCAGCAGCAATTTTAACACTTCAACATTCCCATTACCGGCAGCTACTCTAAATACTTCATAATTATTAGCTGCCAATATTTTACTCTGTACATCTAGTAATTTCGCTTTATCCAATAGAAACTCCAATATTTTAATATTACCACTGTCAGCAACTGCCCTAAATGCTTCATAATCCTTCACTGCTAACATTGCATGTAGTTCTTCTAGTGATCCTGCTCTATCCAGCAGCAACTTCAACACTTTAATATTACCTTCACTGATAGCTTCCCAAAACGCTTCGTAATCATTAGCCGCCAACATTTTATTCTGTACATCTAGTAGTTTTGCTCTGTCCAATAGAAACTCCAACGTTTCAATATCACCACCATCATTTGCAGCTTCTCTAAACGCTTCATAATCATTAGCCACCAACATTTCACGCTGTACATCTGATGATTCTGTTCTATTCAATAAAAGTTCCAGTACTTCAGTGTGCCCCGCATAAGCAGCTTTTCTAAATGCTTCATAATTATTAGCTGCCAACATTTTATACTGTACATCTAGTAATTTTGCTCTGTCCAATAGAAACTCCAATACTTTAATATTACTTTCAACAGCAGCTTCTCTAAATGCTTCATAATTCTTCACTGCTAACATTGCATGTAGTTCTTCTGGTAATTCTACTCTATTCAGCAGCAGCTCTAATACTTCAGCATTATCATTACTGGCAGCTTCTCTAAATACTTCATAATCATTAACTGCCAACATTTTATACTGCACATCTAGTAATTTTGCTCTGTCCAATAGAAATTTCAACATTTCAATATTACCTTCAGCAGCAGCTTCCCTAAATGCTTTATAATTATCAGCCGCTCTTAACATTTTATATTGAATATTTTTCTGTGATTGTTGTGTTTCGTTCATAAATTACCTCTAACCTATAGATACATTATGCAGCATAAATACTTAATAGTTTTTAACATTACTGTACTTACATTTTTGAGTACTATAAATGCTTATATTTTTTTTGTATACTTCTGCGATTTTTGCTTTCTTTAGGAAAATTTCTATTGCACTTTTATTATAAGATAAGCATAAACTTTTCTTACCATAATTCTTCTCTTCCATTTTTTAATGAATTAGTATTACATATTGCTAAAAATTTAAACAATATAACCATTTCCAACAACAAAAACTACTACCGTGAGAACAAGTTCCTTTGGAATCTCATGGTCTACCATGTGTAACATACGAACTTTTCTTTATATCAATTTATTACTTTATTTCTCGGGTTTTTTGAATATTCCTCTTATAAAATTAATAGCTTACTGTCAAATTATCTTCTTAAGTTCTTGTTATTCAGAGGTTCTACAGCAACGCTATCAAATAAAAACATAGGTGTCTCATTAGTTACGCTAACCATGCTTCCCGTTCTATCAGCAAAACCTTCAAATTGCATTGACATGTCAGATGGTGGATTCTGACTACTTTGAAGCAATTGTATATTTGATGCATTTTCTTCAAATGTTGCACTTATATTTTCTAATTTTCTTTTTTTAGGCTCGTTTAAATGCGCAGATCTCCTCTGTTGTCTTTCATGCAAAAAATTCTTGAGTTTAACTTTCACATTAACTTCTTTTCGCACTAAAGAAGAATATTCAGTAAGGTAGCAAGCAATATCTGGGCGGCCAATGATAATGGTAAGAGCATAAAATAAAGGACTCATACCACCTTCGTCCTTTAGATTTATATCAGCCCCTTTCTCTATAAGGTACTTAACACTATCTAAGTGAGCATATATGACAGCAAGGTGTAAAGGACTAACACCCTTTTTATCCTGTGCATTTACATTAGCCCCCTTTCCTACAAGATAGTCAATAATACCTGAGTGACCATATATGACAGCAAAGTGCAAAGGACTCATACCATCTTTGTCTTGTTCATTTACATTAGCTCCCTTTCCTACAAGATATTCAATAATATCTGAATGACCACATATGGCAGCAAAGTCCAAAAGACTTATACTACCTTTGTTCCGTAAATCTACCAGTGTTCTTTGCATTATAAGGTACTTAACACTATCTAAGTGATCATGTATGGCAGGATGGCACACAGAACTCATACAATTTTTATCATATGGATTCGCATTCATAATAAACAGCTTTTTCTTTATAAGGTATTTAGCAATATTTAATCTAACACTTTCAGCAGCATGGCAAAAAGGACTCATATAATCTTTACGACCATTTTGAGTAGCAAAATACAAAGGATTCATACCATCTTTATCCTGTAGATTTACATTGACCCCTTTTTCTACAAGACATTTAACAATATCTATATTACCACTGATAACAGCATAGTGTAAAGGACTCATATCATTTTTATCATGTAGATTTACATCAGCTCCTTCCTCTACAAGGTATTCAACAATATCTAAACGATTCTCTTCAATAGCAAAATGCAAGGGCCCTGAACTTTCATCTTGTAGATTTACATTGGCCCCTTTTTCTATAAGATATTTAATAATATCTATATTACCACTGATAACAGCATAGTGTAAAGGAGCACCACCCTCTCCACTCAACTTATCAACTTCCCAATATTCATTGTCAATAAAATGCTTAACTACTTCTAGTTGACCACATACAGCAGCCCAGTGTAAAGAGGTAAGGTCGCGATTATCTCCATCTAAATCACTTCCTTTCTCTATAAAGCATTTAACTATCTTTAAGTGACCATGCATGGCAGCACAGTCTAAAGAAGTAAATTTCATTTTATCAACAGCATTAACAATTTTACTTAATTTATTTGAATCTACTTTCTTTAATATACGTTTAATAACTTTCTCATTACCATCTTTGGCTAGTAAATGTAAGATAGTACTTCCATCATAAAGAGAATCAATAAATTCATTAACTAACCTGTCATATTTACTTGCATGACTCCAAACAGATATAGCGTGATTTGCATTTGTAAGGCAAAATGATGTCATAATCTCTCTTAAAATTTCTTCTTCTGTTCCTGCTTGTTCTTTCTCTAATCTTATTGTTTTTTGTACTCCCATATGAACTCTTGCTATTGATTCCTCTAAATCAATCACTGAGAACTTATCAAGTAGATTAAGTGCATCCAAAACCTTTTGCTGATCGTTTTCTGATTTCTTATGAAGAAAAATTTCTGCTGTATCAATTTGATCAGGACTCAAGTAAGCCATAGAGGCTAAAATATCATGCGATTGTTGTCCAATATCTTTTTCTTCTTTTATTTTGTCAAAGTTGACCTTCAAAGTCGTAAATAATTCTGGGGAGATATCTTGTTCCTCCAAACAATCAAGATTTGATTCTTGCATTACTTTACTATAGCGTTCTAGGTATTGACTAATACTAATACCTTCTTCTCTAATGTATTTTGTTGCTTCTTTTAAAGCTAATGGAAAGTAACTCAACCCTTTTACTAACTTTACCATCTCGTAAATCTGTAAGTGTGAGTTATCCTCTATTCCTAAGGCTTTTTCAATAAACATTAAGGCTTCTGCTGAAGAAAATCCTTTATCCAAATTTATCTTTTCTATCTCTTCTTTCCAATCCTTATTGCGAGAAGTAATTAAGATGTAAGGCTGTTTTCCACCAAAAATGAAACCATAAGGCGGCAAAAATTTTTTAATCTCATTATATTGACTGGCGTTATCAAAAATAAAATAACTTTCTACATCTTGAAGTTTCTCATATACATTATCAACAATAGATTCAATTCTTTTCTTTTGAACATCATTGTAATCTACTTGCTCTCTACCTTCCATACCAGAATTTATTTTTTGTATACCTTGATAACCTTCTGTAGGAATTCCTAATTTTTTAGCTAAACTATAAAATGAATTTGAAAGAGTGCTACATGATTTGGCATTTATCCATATAACGTTACCTTTACTCTTTATATTATGCGCATAACTTTTAGCTAGTTCACTTTTTCCTACTCCATAGCCTCCATGAATTAAGACCATTCATGGTATTTCTTCTTGTTTTTCAATGTCTAACTTCTCGTTTAACATCTTTAACATATTTCCTCTTTCTACAAAGAATTGTGGTAAATGGTCCAAATTAAAGAGAAACGGACGTACACTTTCCTCTTTTTTTGTTTGGAAATTCTTGATCTTTTCATACAGTTCTTCTATATCTTTTCTTTTCGTTGAATCGTTTCCATTAATCTCTTTTAATATATTACCAGCCAATTCTTTCTTTTTTTTCTCATTTAAAATATGCACATACTCTTCTTCTTTAGGTAAGTTAACAAGCCTATACTTTTTGTCTACCTCCCACCACTTTTCTAATTCCCATGTAAAAGGAAGTCTATATACATATTTTTCAGCATTATGTTTCCTCAACTGATAATATTCAGTAGTATCATAATTTACTTTTTTTATTCCTACTCCTGTATATAATCCTGGGGTTATCCAAATTTTACCACTTTGTTTATCTTTCACTTTATATCCAGACTGAAATGCTTCTGACTCAAAAAGTTTCGCTGGTTTTTTTAAAACTTGCTTAGCAAATGTTCTCGCTTTTGATTCACCTAAAACAACACCTTTTGTTATAAGATCAACGGAAAGTTCTTCTTTATTAGCTGAAATATAATTTATTACTCTAGATACAGCATCTATTGCTAATTTCTCAATCCCTCTCTCCCAAGAAAGGCTACTAACATCCATAATCCCAGTAAACTGCCCCTCAAATTTTTGAAAAATTTCTAAACTAGCATCTACTAAAATCTCTCTTGTTCTACCTTCTAAAGGCATAACTGTTGAAGAAACACTTTTTACTCCTTTCTTATGCTCTTTTGCAGAAAGATAACCTATCATTTCAATTGCTTTATCAGGAATTACTCGCATACCTGGTGGAATAGCACTCTTTATAGTTGAATCAACCAGACCTAATATTTTACCTGTTTTTTCTATTTTTGAACCTGGTTTTACTTCTTCAGAGTATTGAAATAGTTTTTTTTCGAATTCTTTAACAAAAGTCTTAACAAAAAAAGTTGCTCTTTTCACTATTTCATCATCTGTAAGACCTATATCCTCTACCGTTAACCTACAATCAATCAATGCACTATACAATGTACTACTGCTGCTTATAGATGAAGCTCTTGTTACTCTAGGACTATCTTGACTTCGTTCATGCTGAAGTTCTTCATCAGATAATCTGTCTTCATAATCAACTGTTGCTTCCATTATTGACTCATCAGGCAACACCTCTACAACAGGGCTAGATTCTTTATAATCTTCACAGTCCATTTGATTGTCTGTGACATCTTTCATTTCTGCTTCGAAATTTTGTCGAAAATAAACAGACTCACTGTCCAATTTTTTTTCACTAGCCATGGTTTTATAATAATAAAGTGACATTTGCTGTATTGTCCCTCTTAAGATTGGTTGAAAATGAAGACCTCCCTGATTTACTATATGTATAGTATCTTTTGTATAGTAAATTTTCTTACTAAGAATCTCGCTATTTAATATATCCTTTTGGTAACCTTCCTTATCAATAAGGTGATGCGTTATTACCTTTCTTCCATCGGAAGTAATGTGTTCTTCAATAAAATGCAATCTTACCTTATATACTATACAAATTATTCTTCCATCAATTTCTGGTAGACCCCACATAGCCGTAGTTAATTTTAATTTATCTATTGCTTTAGATCCTTTCTTAATATCATCTGCGGTAAACTCAACTCGTGAAATATAATCAGAAATGCTTCTACCATCATTTTTTAACGCTTCTGTAAGCCATGACGAATCAAGACCAAGTTGTTTCTCTGCGAACAGCCTACAAATATTTCTTAAAGATTTCACAGTAAAGTTCATTTCAGGTTTTAATTGCTTAAGTCCTTGTGCAACTGCATCAAAGAAACAATCCCCTTTTCCAATTGCTTTCCCTATTGTAAAACCTTCCAGCTGTAATATTTGCTGACTACTAGATAGCAGTGTGTCTTCTTTTTGCATTCTTATTAACCTAGATTGATTATCTGCTACTTGTTTCCCTGTATTTTCTTTACTTAACATAAAGCCCCCTATATTTTAATATTCATATTTGAATTGTTTGGTCGTAAACCTCTTTTCTGAAGATTGGTTTTGACATCTAATTCATTTGATTCTTATACAGCTGTACTAAACTGCTCTACAAATTTACTGTAGAAACCTCACGGTAATCCTAAGTAACTTTGATTGCTGAGTAACAGTGTGCTTTTCTTTTGATTTCTGATTAAATTAGATAAATTCTTAAAAAAGTGTAGATATATCGTTTAAATTCTTAACAAAAAGATATACTAAATTAGTAATAATTTATTTAGGAATAGTAAAGAAAAGTCAAGCAAACTTATTGACATTTATTATTAATATATTTATACTAAATATTAATCATTTTAGAGATAATTTATGCCACAACTAGAAGAAACGAAATCAACAGAACTTTTGGATGCTGTTAGAACACTAAATATGAAGGAATTTGTGAGATTGATAAAAGCTGGAGCAGATATTAATGCAAAAGATAAGGATGAACGAACTCCTTTGCATCATTCTGCTCAAAGATTATCTACACAGGAAGTAAAAGTTCTAATAGAAGCTGGAGCTGATGTGAATTCAGTAGACAGATGTGGATGGACTCCTTTGTTTACTTCTATTATGTCTTTCTATGGAAACGTTACAGATATAATAAAAGTTCTAATAGACTTAGGAGCAGATATTAATGCAAAAGATAAGAATAAAAAAACTCCTTTGCATTGGGCTACTAAAATGGGCTTTACAGATATTTGTGAGGTTATACTAAATCACATAGCAAGACTAGAAGTTGCTGGCTTATATGTAAGTGAGGAAAATTTACAAAAGAAAAATGAATTTATAACCACTTCAACCGAGAGGTATAACAATTATTTACAGCATCTTAAAAATTGTGAAGAAGAAGTTAAAAAGATTAAAGAAAGAAATAAGTCACTATATGACTTTTTGAGGGAAAATGACGTTAATAAAATGGCTGGCATATGGGAGCAAAATGAAAACGTACGTAATGAATTTGATAATGAAGAGAATTTAAAAAAGCTATATCCAGAATATGCTCATATTTTAATTAATAAGGCTAATGAGGTTAATAAAGTAAAAAAAGAAATTTTCCTTCATAACCATAGACCATTGATTGATGTTTTATCAGAAAATTATAAAGAAGATTTTCAAAAAATGTCATTTGCTGGCATAAAAAACTCTCTTATGTATCATAATAATGATTATAGTTATATTCAACAAGAAACGGGAGTAACTTTGATTAATTGTTTAGATTTTGAAGATGTGAAAGAAAGGCATGTGCCTAAGCTTAAAGTAAGGGTATTTGCAGAAATGATTAAAAACAAAGGTATAAATAGTCATCTTGAGTGTTCAAGCACTGAACAAACTCAAGGAGCTAGTCAGTCTCTTAATTAAAGAGGGATACATGGAGACCTGCTGCAAAAACAAAAAGAGGTGTTTCTCACTTGTATAAAGTGTTTTTAAACGTGATTTTTTAATATCATAATTACTATGAAAACTGGGGCTTTCCTTTTGCAGCAGTTCTTGAGTTCCAGCAACAGACCAATCCATCCCAAAACGAACTCTTCTCTCACTAGCCGGTTTTAGTTGTTGGGAATGGTTGTTTTATTTAAATTTTTAGTAATATATACTATTAAGTCAGTATTAATTCGTTAAGAACTTTCATTAAAGATTATCAAAAAAACTTCTAAATAGGGATTGACAAGTTTTAGAGATGGAGTATTTTATGAAAAGTATATTGAGCTATTAATTTTTTATGTATAATAAATATGATAGTGAAAATATTTTTCTTTATATTATGAGGTAGCTGTTTTATTCAGAAAAAGATTTTTTTCTTACTTTAAAATTGAGTGGTTTTTATCGAGGGTTAAATGATTAATGAATTATTTGCTGCTGTACGTAGTGGAGATGCTAATCAAGTTGCGGATCTTATCAATAAAGGGGATGATGTTAATGCCAGGGACAATAGAGGCAATACTCCTCTACATTTAGCTGTTCTTGCAGATAAATTACAGGTAGTAGAAAAGCTTATAGAGAGAGGAGCTGATATTAATGCTAAGAATAATCATGGCGCTACTCCTCTGCACTGGGCTGCTCTTAATCAGAATGTCAGTATAGTAGAAAAGATTATAGAGAAAGGGGCTAATGTTAATGAGAAGAATAAATATGACAATGTCCCTCTGCACTATGCTGCTTTTTTTAATGGTTGCTTAGGTACAGCAGAAAAGCTTATAGAGAAAGGAGCCAATGTTAATGCTAAGAACAATGATGGCGCTACTCCTCTGCACTGGGCTGCTCTTCATGATAATTTACAAGTAGCTGGTCTTTTTATAAATAAGCGTGCTAATGTTAACGCTAAAGATGAGAATGGTTGGACACCTTTGCATACTGCAGCTGCTCGTGGCAATTTGGGTGTAGTTAAGCTCATTCTTGATAAAAGTGATTATGTTGATGCTAGAGGAGCTTTAGCCGTAGCAAATACGCTTAATGAAGAAAACAGCTTAGAAATACGAAACCTTCTAGAAGAAAGAATAAGAAGAAATGAAGAAATCACCCAACATCTTAACTTGCAAGAAGAAAGCAGCTCCCTATCAACACGTGTCCATAATCGCCTCAGTATTGCACAAGAAGATGAAAATTCGTTGCAAAATGATAAGATAGGTCCTGATAAAATAGGAGTTACAAGCGGAACAAGTAAGCCATCTTCATTTATCAATATTTTTGCTTACACTACGGTAGATACTATTAAAGGTATTTTTCAGTTTGTTTCTTCTCCTTTTAAGGCAGCTATAAGTATGGAACCTTCTAAAGCTATTACAGTTCAAGGTATTGATAACAACGGTATACTTCTTTTATTAGATGTATTTATAAGGAAAATCACAGGTCAGAAGTATATTTCCACAGTAGTTCAGTCTATATCACCATTAGAAGCACAGGGCTATGCATTAAATATTATAGAGGAATTTGAGAAAGTAGTAGAGCAAGCTGCATTAAAAAGTGGGATATCAATACATCGGTTAAATATTGATTGTGTAGAAATGCAGAAAGAGGTTACTGCAAAAATCACGGGTGGTAAGTTTAATGAGATTTCAGGATTTTTAAACTCATATGTAGAGCAAGCATGCCACGATAGAGAAGCAGGTAAGTTAAGTCCAAAGAAGTTTAACAAATTTATGGTTATATTTAATAAGGAACTAGATTTAATAGTAAATCAATCAATGCAACAGATATTACACAATAGAGATAGTACATTAGAAGTTGAAGAACAGCAAATAAACTTAGAGCCTCAAAGTTATTTAAGTAATACTTCTGTTCAAGGTCATTTAATTCAGGATAGAGGTTTAATAAATCAAGGTAAGGCTTAATTCCTTAGCTTTTTGATTTCATCTAGTAAAAGGTCGGTAATTTGATCTTATAACATCAATGGGCACACCAGCCTTTATTTTGTATGCATTCAAGCAATGTGTGACTATTACGCAACCTAAAAAAATAATCATACACTGTCTTCCATAGAGGAAAATCTTTTGCTCTACTGGCAAATACCTTTCATTATGTATTGTATAACATTAATAATTGTTCTTATTTTGTGCTTTCTTGGCCACACCTTGTGCAACTCTTGGCTCAAGAAATTTCCATTCTTTGTCGCTTACATCACCTGGATATATTTTTTACTGATCCTATCATATTATCTTCCTGATTTCCTTTCAAGATATGTTCTAAAAAGTAGAATCCGTTCAGCAGGGTGACAAAATAAGGTAGAAAAGACAGCCATAGAAATAAATGGTGTCATCCCAATATGATGCTTTCTCTGTCATCCCAGTACTTGACACTGGAATGACACCATTTTTGCTTCGATATTTACACATTAGCCATGCATCTGAACGGATACAAAAGTAGAATTTACAATTCTATCTAAAAGGATACCGAAAAAGAGCAGGAGTCCTATCTGGGAATTATTTTTAAATATGGACATGCATTGATTAGAATCGTCTGGATTGAAATTTTTGTGTTGGTGGTGAAATATGAATCCTATGGCAAGTAAAGCAATATAAAAGATGTTATTTAATGATGATAGTATACCAGCGCACAACCATGCCATTAAGGATATTAAATAAAATCTTTTCAACCAAGATTTTGTTGTATTGCCAAAATATAATGCAGTAGATTTCATTCCTAATTTCTCATCATCTTTTTTATCTTGATGAGCGTATATAGTATCATAACTAAGCGTCCAAAAGACGCATCCTATATAAAATAGCAAGGATTCTATGCTAATCTGGTTTGTTATTGCTGCTGAACCCATGAGTGATCCCATGTTGAAAGTAAACCCTAAAAACAATTGTGGCCACCAAACGTAACGCTTTAGCAAGGGGTAGATAACTATCATGCACATTGAAATTATTCCAAGTATAAGAGTAGTTTTATTGGTTAATAATAAGATTACCAGGGCAATAGACAGTAACAGTGAAAGTAAAGCCAAAGCCTGCTTTATGTTTAATGCACCACTTGCAAGTGGCCTATATTTTGTTCGTTCAACGTGCGCATCTATTTCTCTATCGAAGATATCATTGATTATGCACCCTGCGGGTCTCATTAAAAATGCACCTATAGTAAACAAAACAAGGAGAAAAAGAGCCTGATACGATAGAGAAGTTGAGGCTAAAAGAATGCCGCTTGAGCTAGAAAATAGCACAAGCCATAAACCTGTTAAACTGTGTATTCTCATTAATGAGAAATAATGGTTGAAATACATTAATTAAGTGTGATTATGTAATATTTTGCTTACATTGACAAAATTATCGAATGCTAAATCAGGCTTAAAAACTAACTCAGGTATAAATCGCAAATCAACATAACACAATATAGATTTACGTATTGACCATGCAGATTGGTTCATTTCATTAACAACAGTGCTGATATCATCATTATCATTTTGGATGTTTAATGAAGATAACACAATATATACATCTGCTTTCTTCAAATCTTTGCTTAGCTTTACATCAGATACTACTACTTTTTCATTAAGAACATTACCTTCCATTAAGACTTTTGATATTGCCCTGTGTAATACCGATGCTACTTTTAGGTTTCTAATTTCCTTTTTCATATTCAACTACTATAACGTCCTTTCTTCTTGCACTAATTGATAAGCTTCCAAAATGTCTCCAACTTTAATATCGATATTACCCTCTAGCGATATTCCGCATTCAAAATTTACACCCACTTCTTTAACATCATCTTTAAATCTACGTAGTGCTTTTAACTTTCCTTCATGCACCAATTTGCTGCCACGTACTACCTTAATTAAAGAATCTTTTTTTATAACTCCATCAGTGACATAACATCCGATTATATTACCGGCTTTGGATGCATTAAATATTTGCCTTACAGATGCAGAACCAACACGAACCTCTCGTGTAACAGGCTTTAACATTTTAGTTAGATACATCCTCATGTCTTCAATAAGCTCATATATTATATTGTAAGTATGTATTTCTATACCTTTTTGTTTTGCTAATTCTCTTATTTTTGAATCCACTTTTACATTAAAAGCTAAAATTACTGCGCTTGATGCTTCTGCAAGCAGCACATCTGAATCTGTTACTCCTCCTACTGCTTTGTGTAGAATATTTAATTTCACTTGCTCTTTACCAAGCTTATCAATTGAGCTTGATATTGCTTCAATAGAACCAGTGACATCGCACTTTAAAACTACAGATAGTTCTTCTGTTTCACTATCATTACGACTGAATATATCTAAATTACTGTCGTCTAAATCTTCTTGCTTTTTCTTGATTAATTCTAACCTGTATTCAACAATTTCATGAGCCTGCCTTTCAGAGTTTACAACAACAAATTTATCTCCAGCATTTGGTACACCATTTAAACCAGTAACTTCAACTGGAGTAGAAGGTAGTGACGCTTTTTCTCTTTGACCAAGGTGATTAACCATACTGCGTACTTTGCTGTATGTTGTACCAACTATCAATATGTCACCAATCTTTAATGTTCCTTCTTCAACTATTAATGTAGCTGATATTCCTTTAGCTTTATCTATTTTGGACTCTATTACCCATCCAAGTGCTCGACAATCCTCTATGCCTTCTAGCGTCATTAATTCAGCAATTAATAAAATTGCCTCTTCTAGTTTATCTAAGTTGATTTTCTTTTTTGCTGATACTGGCACAATTATAACATCACCACCAAGTTCTTCGGGGATGAGGTCATACTGAGGCAAACTATTAATTATTCTTTCTACATCGCCAGGTTGTGATTTATCAATTTTATTAATGGCAACTATAATAGAGACATTTGCTGCTTTTGCATGGTTTATTGCTTCAACTGTTTGTTTCATGATTCCATCATCAGCTGCAACTACTATCACAACTATATTAGTAATATTGGCACCACGTGCACGCATTGCAGTAAACGCCTCATGCCCTGGTGTATCAATGAAAGTAATTTTTTGCTTATTTTTTGTCGTTAATTGATAAGCACCTATATGTTGAGTGATGCCACCTGACTCTTTTTCTGCAACATTGGATTCACGAAATGCATCAAGCAATGATGTTTTACCATGATCCACATGTCCCATAAAAGTAACGATAGGTGGTTTTGGTCTTTTAGGTAAGTTTTCTCTGTTGCTTATGAAGAGTAAATTCTTTTCTTTATCAGCATCACTTACTCGTTTAGCCGTATGATTAAATTTTTTTGCTATTTCGCATGCTATATCTGGATCTACTAGATCATCTACTCTATAGCTCTCCCTAACTTCTTCTTTGAGCATTTTTAGCACACTCTTGCTATCTTCTGCCATACGAATAGATAACTCCCTGATAGTTATTTTGTCTGGTATAATAACTTCTCTTGCTATATTTTTACCCTTAGTAAACTTTGATTGTTTACTTCTTATACCAAATTTTTGCTTAAATACAGGGAGGTGTTCATTTCTTTCATCTATTGCCTGTGTAATTACTAGCTTAGAATGCTTAGAGTATATATCTTTGCTAGCTTTAAAAGACTTTTTATCATTGTTCTCATATTCAATACTATCTTCTTTTTGTTCAACTGAGTTAGTATTACTTAAAACTTCCTTATTTATTTCTTTAGGTACAGAGTGTGATTCATTTTTATCTTCAGCTTCTTGATTGCTTTCTTCTTTTTTTATTTTCTCTTCTTGTTCTCTCTGATTCCTTTCTTTCAGCAAAGTAGCATTCTGTACAGCATTAATGCGGGAAATTTGTTCTTTTTCAGTTAAAGAGCCTAATTTACTCTCGTCAAATAAACTATATTCTTCTGCAGAATGAATTTTTCTTCTTTTTTTTACTATTGTAGTACCAGTACTTTGACTATCTAAAGAGTTTAAATTAATGTCTAATTTAAGCTTGCTTAAGCCTTGTAGGGTTAATTTTTTATTACTGATATCTTCATTATTCATATTGTTTTTATATTAATCCAAGCTTTTTACGTGCTTCTATGATTATTAAATCTGCTGTATCTTTTAGATTGTCTTTATTATTAGTTGAGGAAGAGAGTATGCTACAAAACTCATAATTTGATAAATCTGCTATGTCCTCTAAAGTTTTAATATTATGTTTACTAAGAGCAATTTTATTATCTATTGATAAGGCTAAGTTGATTACATCGTCTTCCATACCTAAATTTTTTAGCTCTTCTATTTTTCTATCATTCTCTGCTTTCAGGTAATTATTTGCTCTATTATGAAGTTCATTTGCAATATCTTCATTGAAGCCCTCTATTGAAGCAAGTTCCTTAATTGAAGTGTTAGATATATCTTCTACACTTGAAAAACCTTCTGTTACCAATAATTGGCCCATAATCTCTTCTAAGTTTAAAGCTTCAGCAAATAAAACTGAACATTGACTAAATTCTTTGTTTCTTCTTTCTGATTCTTGCTGAGTGCTTAATATCTCAATTTTCCATCCAACAAGCTCTGAAGCTAATCTTACATTCTGACCCTTTTTTCCTATAGCTAAACTCAATTGATCTTCAGCAACTATTAACTCTATACAATTTTCATTTTCGTCAATAATGACCTTTGATACTTCTGCAGGAGTAATGGCTTTAATAACAAATTGACCCAAATCTGATGAGTAATGTATGACGTCGATTTTTTCACCGTTTAATTCGTGTATAATAGTTTTTATTCTATCTCCTTTAACTCCAATGCAAGCACCTACTGGATCGATATTCTTATCAGATGAAAAAACAGCAACTTTAGATCTTGAACCAGCGTCTCTAGCTATACCTTTAATTGTTATCAATCCGTCAGCAACTTCTGGTACTTCTTGATTCAACAATGCCTCTAAAAAGCCTTCATGAGTCCTAGAAAGAATGATTTGACGTCCATCGTCAGAGCGCTTAACAGCCTGTATGTAAGCTTTAACCTTATCGCCTTCACGAAATGACTCACCACCAATTAAGTTTCGTAAAGGGAGGTATGCTCCAATTCCGTTTATGTCTATAATAAGATCTGAATATTCTACTTGTTTAACGATGCCATACCTCATTTCTCCTACCTTATCTTTAAATTCCTCATATTGCTTTTTTAACTCTTCATTTTTGATTATTTCAGAAATCTTTTGCTGGGCAATTCTTGCTGAAACAAGATCAGTGTTAAGAGAAATCAACTCACTAATAGTATCTCCAACTTTTGCATCTTCTTTTATTAACTTAGCTTGTGTCAACTTAATTAAGTCACACTCATTTTCATTTGATTCATCATTAATGACTTTTAGTTGTCTATATGAGGTAACTTTGCCTGTGTTTCTATCTATATTAACTACAATTTTACTTTTGCTACCATACTTTTGTTGAGCTACTGCTTCGATAGCACTTTTAAGTGCATTTATTATAATATTAAAATCCAAACCTTTTTGAAGTGAGAGCTCTCCCGCTGTTTTTATTACATCAAGGCTCCCAACTATGTTATTCTTGTTGCTTTTCTGCTTAACACTGCTTTTACGATTAGCAATCATATAAATAAATCCAATTTAATTAGTTATAATTATAGCTTCAACAGGTAAAGAACGCTATCTTAAATGTTAAATGATTGCTAATTTAAGTCAAGTTTTTTCATGTCTTTGTATGACAAGCAACGCCGGAGTAAAGAGTAAAGTTAAGACCGTTGCAGCCAATATTCCACTTGCTATGGTTGCTGAAATATCAACCCACCACTGGCTTGATGGAGCATCATATGTGATTTGTAGCGTAAAAAAACTGATATTTAACCTAGTAATCATAGGTATTAAACCAAGAACTGTAGTTGCAACGGTAAGTAGTATTGGCCTGATGCGAGAAATTGAAGCGTTTATTATACATTGCTTAATGTTATTTTTGCGCACCTTAATTTGCTGATGAAAGGCATCAAGCAATAGTATATTATTATTCACTATAATTCCTGCTAAAGCAATTATCCCCACTCCACACATGACAACTACAAAAACTTTCTGAATAAGAAAGAAAATGAAAAATACACATGTTGTTGATAAAAACACTGCTGTCATTACGATAAATGTATAGTATATGTTGTTAAACTGTGCCACTAGCACCAATATCATCAATGTAATTGCTAATATAAAAGCCTTTAATAAAAATGCTCCTGATTTTTGTTGATCTTCCTTATCACCTTTGAAATCAATCTTTACTCCTTTACTACAGTCTTGAGTAATCGAATTTTGAATGAACTTAACTCTTTCATCAACAAGATAGCCAGTATCAACGTCAGCAGAGATTGTTACTGTGCGTGATCCATCAATCCTACTTAGTTTATTTGCCTTTTTTTCGGGAACGTATTTCACTATGCTACTCATAGAATATGGTCCATTTGCTGTATTAATAAAAAGGTTATCTATAGTTTTCATGTTGCGATTCTTTCTGGGAAAGCGTAGTACAATATCAATTTCTTCATCTGCGTTATTTGGTCTATATTTTCCAATTAATACTCCATTTGTAACCATCTTTATAAAATCACCGATGGTTGCAACACTTACTCCAGAGCTTGTAGCCTTACTCTTATCAATACTCATATTCCACTCTATTTCAGGTGCTGATCTACTATCTTGAATATTTATAAATCCAGATGAAGGTTGGTCCATAATTTTTAGGATTTTCTCTGCTACTGAATTCAAGTTGGATGCACTTCCGCTTAAGTTAATTTGTATTGGCTTGTCAGCTGATGGTCCTGACTTTTGTTCCTGTACATCAATTATTACTCCTTTTATGTTTTGTACACTACTCCTTATATCATTTAGTATTTGCTTAGCTTTGCGCCTGCAGCGCCAATCTACAAGTTCCAATTGAATTTTGGCAATAAGGAGAGTAGACCGGCGGAGCTTCCCCACCAGTCTCTCGCAGAACTGCACGGAAACCTCTCGACTTATACAGCTCCCATTATTTAGCCTTTTGATCCTAACCCAAGTGTCCAATGATAGAAAATACTTGGAGACCTCTTTCTCACTTTTCCTAGAAATTGCTTTGCTAGTCTTCCGTGATCACGAAGTTTCTTATATTTTGTCCTGACCCATCTTATGAGGTATCTCTCTATATTTCTGAGAGATGGATACATCTCTGATTTATAAAACCTGCCATAGTACTGAAACCAGCCTCTGACTATTGGATCTATTTTCTTCGATATTTCCTCTAGTGTGGTCCATGTAATCCGATGTATTCTCCATGACTTTATGGTTTTCTTGATCTTCTTCTTGGCTTTGTTACTAATTGCAGGTAGAAATGAGATGAAATAATTCCTCATCTTATTCTTTGCTACTCTAGGTCTAAAAGTATAACCTAGAAAATCAAAGCTTTGTTTAGGAAATTGTTCTTTTCTATCATCATCCTTACTGTACACAATCTGTGTCTTTTCAGGATGTAACTTCAATTTACACTTAGCCAATCTTTCTTCAATCATTACTTTCATAAATCCTGCCTGTCTTTTAGTTCTGCAGTGCACTATCGCATCATCTACATATCTTTCAAATGGTACTGTTGGATAATTTTGTTTCATCCACATATCAAACGCATGGTGCATAAATATGCTTGAAATGATTGGGCTTATTGAACCTCCTTGCGGAACTCCTTTATCCCTTGTTACCCTACTGCCATCTGCTTGCTGAATGGGGGCTTTCATCCACCTCTCAACATACAGTATGACCCATTTGCAGTCTGTGTGTTTCTTGATAGCCTGCAGTGCTAAATCGTGGTCCAGATTGTCGAAAAATCCAGATATATCAAGATCTACCGTCCAATCATTTTTCCAACATCTCTTCCGTGCTGTGTATACCGCATCCAGCGCAGACTTATTTGGTCTATAACCATATGAATCTTCGTGAAATTTCGGTTCTACTAACGGCTCAAGATACATTGTAGCTGCTGTTTGCGCTATTCTGTCGAATACTGAAGGCACACATAAAATTCTTTGCCCTCCTGTATCTTTTGGTATCGCAACAGCTTTTACCGGCTCTGGAAAATAACTTCCGGATGACATCCGATTCCATAATTTGTATAGATTATCCTTTAGATTTTCTTCAAACTTTGTTATCGAGACCTCATCTACACCTGCTGCACCTTTATTTTTCGATACTTGTTTATAAGCTCTCCAAATAAGTTGCTTCGGTATATCAAAAGACTTTGTTTTATTCATTAACTCCTCCCTTTCGGTTGATAAATAATTAAAACTAAATAACTTAGCCCCTTCACTCCATTTCCATTACAGAAACTTCTTCGCTACTACGAGCTAATCCGCCCCTGTTTTTCGCATCGGTACTCTCATCCTCAGAGATCAGCTCTTTGGACTTCTCCCTTTTCATCGAAACGACAGGTTCCCGTAGTTCCATGCAATAGCCTAAAATAGATTCACGCCACTTTTATGCCGGACGCCACCTACCCAGTAAACAAGCTCCCAGTAGATTCATCCCAGGTTAACGACTACCCCCTGGTTTTGACGTCGTCTCTACGCTTTCGACACTTCATCAGTGGTTCACTTGCGTTCGTCTCTCTATTTCATACATGACACATAATTGTGCCTTTTCCATAACGCTCACTACCTTAGCTCTTTACCAAAGCAGCTTATGGCTGTTTGAAGCCTGCTCTTGCAAACCGGCTCCGAGGGGCCCTCCCTCATCTACTGCACAGCTTCAACACTTTCCGTGTTTCTACGGCGCACCGTTGTCTGCAAATTTTCCTGATCGAGCATAAAAAACATAAATTTCTTTTTTAACACCCAAAATACGTTCTTCTACTTTCTTAAGTATCAAATCTCGTTCTTTGGCTGATAAGCTTTCTTTTACTTTAACGCTGATTAAAATGTTATCTGAATCTACATTCGGAAAGAACTTTAATCCAGGACCAAAAGTAAAATATAATATACTAGACAAAAATAAAACAAATACAACAACACATACAAATTTTTTGGGGTGATCTAAGACTTTCTCTAACATACGTACATAAGTTCTTATTATAAGCCCAGTATTTTTTATCTCACCACTTTCTATAGCACTCATTCTTATTATTTCTTTTTTTGAAGTTATGGAAGGTTTACCAAATATTGTACCAAGTGTTGGTATAAAAACCAAAGCCATAATTAGCGATCCAGTCAAAGTTAAAATTATTGTAATTGGTATGTACTGCATAAATTTACCGACCGTATCGGGCCAGAGTAACAGAGGGAAAAACACTGCTAATTTAGTTAATGTTGATGATAAAACTGGATAGAACATATCATGAACTGAGGTGCAAAAGGCTTCTACTTTATCCATGCCACAAATCATCTTTCTATCAGCATATTCGCTGATTACAATTGCATCATCAACAAGCATGCCAACTGCCATAATTAAACTGAAGAGGACAACTATATTTAGAGTAATACCCATTAGGTAAAGAGCCATTATTCCTATGAGAAAGGAGCCAGGTATTGATAGTGCAACAAGAATAGCAGCCCTTGTTCCCATGAAGAGCATTATTATGGTTAGTATTAGTAATACGGCAAATATTATACCATTTTCCAAGTCGTCAAGCACATCACGTACATTTTTTGACTGGTCATTCAAATAAACTACTTTTAAATTTTCAGGTAATTGATCTTTTGCTTTGTCCATTAAGTATTTTACTTGATTTACCGTATCTATTATGTTTTTTCCATTACGTTTTGAAATTTCTAGTACAATGCTAGGTAGTCCATTAATACGAGCAGATCCTTGATGATCCTCAAACCCAAGGTATACTTTTGCTATATCTTTGATTCTCAAAACTGCATCACTTTGAGATCTAATAGGAATATTCATAATATCTTCTATATCTTTTAATAACCCTGATATTTTAATCGAATATTTACCGGTATCATTTTCTAGTGATCCGGCTCCTACCAATCTGTTGTTGTTTGATATAGCTTGAAATATCTCATTTGATTGAATGTTATATTTTGTTAGAACTGTGGGCTCAATTATAACTTCCACTGTTTCTTTACGCATACTTGCTACTTCAACTTTAAGAACATTTGGCAGAGATTCTATTTCTTTCTTTAGTTTGCGTGCTATTTCAGTTAGAGCTCTTTCCGGCAAATTACCAATCAAGCCAACGTTTAGTATCGGAAATAAGCTCAAGTCTATTTCATTGATTATCGGAGATTCTGCTTCAATAGGTAATTTTGATTTTATGTTTAAAAGCTTTGAACGGACATTATCGAGCACTTCTTTATTATTATACTCTGTTCTAAATTCGATTATCATGTGAGCACCATCATTAGTTGCAAAAGCTCTCAATTCTTTTACACCTTCGATGGATCTTAGTTCATTTTCTATAGGAAGCACTAATAGCTTTTCACTATCCTCGACAGAAATACCAGGAAACCCGACAAATACACTAATTATAGGAATCTGTATATCAGGATTGCTTTCTCTTGGCATCTTTATATAAGTGTATGAGCCGAAGGTAAAAATCACGATAAGCAATAATATTACTGTTCTATTCCTCTCTACAAGTAAGCTTTTCATGCCAAACATTATACGTATTTATATCATATTATAGCTAAGATAAATTATATATTAATTAATCCTTATATGTCTTTATGTAAATGATTAAAATTTTTACAGTTTTGCAAGCGTAAGAAAATTTCTATATAATATGACTTTAGTATGGTATTTGAGGGATTATTATGGTAGCAGTTTTAAGTGTGACAGAAGGCAAGAATAAAGTGATCGTATCTGGGTGGGTTGGTGTTTCATCAACTTTAGTATTTTTAACAGTGATTCACATTGCTGCAAAGATAGCCATTATAGTTACTGCTGCTGCAGTTACTTACGCATTACTTTCATTGCTTAATAAAGCAAGACCTAAGTCTGTTAAAACTGATGATATGTCAGAAGATGAAGGGTATAGCAGTGTTGATGAAGGTGAAGAAAAAGATACCGTAAAAGAACCAGAAAGAACTGAAACTGAGTTAGAAGAAGAATTAAAAAATAAAAGAGCAGAAGAAGAAATGAAAAGTGGACTACCTGAACATATGGACCTTGACGGTAACTCACTTGCTGGGGCTGATGATACAAGTCAGACTAAATGCGCAACGAATTATATGGATTTAATGCTATCCCCTCCTATGCATATGGATGGATATTACCGAGAAATCAAAGAGGTTAATGCTCTGAGAACTTCTGTAAATAATTATCCAATGATAGTACCAGAGCGGCTAACTATGGAAGATATTGTTAAACAACGTGGTTAGAGTTTATATCAAACTCTCCATCTTGTATTGAGAATCAGATGCAATGCCGTAGACTCTACTTGGTGGAATGATTTTATTCTCTATACCGAAAGCCATGCCTTCAACTATTGCTGCAAGCACCTTTTCAAGGTTGCAATCTGCTCCAGGAACACGGTGCTCTAGGCGGCATCTTTTGGAATCGTTGCCAAAATAGGGAATTCTTATCGCAGCAGTTCTGTTATTCACTCCCCAACTAATCGTAGTTGGAGTATGAATATCTGGGTACTGAAATCTTAAATATGAATCATCATTTGGAGCAAAAAACAACATATGTTTTTTCATCATTGCACATAATCCACCTATGCTGTGAATCAGGTGGTCACTATATTTTTGCTTGTTGCCATAAAATAAGTTATGATTATTTGAATCCATGAGGCTAACATGTACATTTAGTGCGCTGCCTGCTCTATCCAAATAAGGTTTTGCTTTAAAAGAAACATTACCATCGAACTCTTGTGCTGTTCCAATCAGTAATTTTTTTACTAACTCAAAATGCATAATTAAATTATCAGGACTCGTATAACAATCACTTTTTATCTCGTATTGGTTTAAAGAACTCTCTTTCTCACAAAAAAATCCAAGAGAAGCTATTTTATTTTTGATGCTATTCAGAAATAAATATTCTTTTTTTATTCCCTCAGTGTAAAACTCCAGTTCAATACCGAATACAGTATTATGACTCAAATTACTTAACATAATCACAAATTTACTTCAATAAATTGATACTAAATCAGCTATATTTATACAAGTACTTTACTTATTTATCAGTAAATTTAATATCTTATTTATACATAATATATTACTATTTTTTAATAACATACTTCTAATCCTCGGTACAAGCGACATTTACAAATTGATTGTTTTTATTTCAAAAAAATGATCAATTTTAGTGCTTTTATACTCTTTACAACTCGTCAAAAAATCCTCATAATTTTAAGTATGTATTAAGTAGTGTTAGCTTTTTATCTTACATTAAGCTATTGATTATCTTGCATCTTTCTGATTATTGTTCTTTCTTGGTGTGGTATATGAACTTAACTAACCCTAAGGTTTCTACTATGTTTTTTGATCAGATTATTACAGTAACGGACCACAATGTGACTTGGGAAAAAATCCAAAATTATCTCCATAATCTCTATGGAGAAGCAACATATAACAGCTGGCTGAGTTCACTAAGATTTATCAGCAACAGAAATGGAGAAGTTTTGTTGTCTGTACCAACAAGATTTATAAAGGAGTGGATTACAGTTCACTACATGGAAAAAATATTATCATTATGGCAAAGCGAAGATCAAAGTGTATGTTCTATTGATATTCAATTAATTGAAGAAAGAAATTCAAATTCTAATACGATACTAAAAAATAGAGAGGAAAATAATCATAATCTTGGTTCACCACTAGATACCAGATTCACTTTTGATAATTTTGTGGTAGGAAAGTCAAATGAGTTAGCATTTACAGCGGCAAAGCGTGTAGCGGAATCTATAGATCCAATATCAGGAAGCAACCCTTTATTTCTATATGGTGGAGTGGGACTTGGTAAAACACATTTAATGCACGCTATAGCTTGGGACATAGTCAATTCTCCGTCAGCAAAAAGAAAAGTGGTATATTTATCAGCAGAGAAATTTATGTATCAATATATTACGGCGCTGCGGAGCAAAGATATTATGTTATTTAAAGAGCAATTTAGATCAGTAGATGTATTGATGGTAGATGATGTGCAATTTATCAGTGGTAAAGATAGTACACAAGAAGAATTTTTTCACACTTTCAATGCATTGATAGACCAAAATAAACAATTGGTTATATCAGCTGATAGGTCTCCTAGTGATCTTGATGGAGTAGAAGAAAGAATAAAATCACGACTTGGTTGGGGATTAGTTGCAGATATTAATGAAACAACTTTTGAATTAAGACTTGGTATATTGCAGGCGAAAGTGGAACGAATGAATATGTATGTTCCAAAGGATGTCCTAGAATTTTTGGCAAGGAATATAAAATCCAATATAAGAGAACTAGAAGGAGCATTAAATAAGGTTGCTCATACCTCTTTAATTGGAAGAAGCATGACAGTAGAATCAGCTAGTGAGACCCTAATTGATCTTCTTAGGTCAAATCATAGGTCAATCACAATAGAAGAAATACAGAAAAAAATAGCTGAATTTTTCAATATAAAGATTGCAGATATGCAATCTAATAGAAGGCTCCGCAGTCTTGCGAGGCCGAGACAAATAGCTATGTATTTCGCAAAGAAGTTTACGCAAAAAAGTTTACCAGATATTGGAAGAAATTTTGGTGGTAGAGATCATGCTACTGTTATACACGCAGTCAAACAAGTGGAAAATTTCATAAGAACTGACCCAAAATTTGCTGATGAAATCAATCGATTAAAAAAGATGTTTAAGTAGCACTTTATTAATGACAACCAGGCTGTTTTCATTTTTTTGATCAAATATCTTTTTCAAGTAGATTAAGTAAATCAAAGATCATTATTAGTATAAGCTAAGAGAAAATAGCTAGTCGATTGCTTAAAAAGTATATAAAATCACAATTTAAGTAGGAAATATGGCAATTAGACTTATTCCAGATAATCTTGATATAAAATTTAGTAAATATAGAAATTTGACAGCACTTGTTAGCGTTATTCTTATCATTTTTTCAATGCTTACTTTTATGCTGCGAGGAATGAATTTGGGTATAGACTTTACAGGTGGAATTTTGATAGAGATAAAATCTTCAAGCAAGGATGATGCTATTCTCGGTATATTAAAAGAGAGTGGATTTACGATACAGAGTTCAAAAGCTGGTGATAACTTAGTTGTGCGGTTTAAAGATGAGGGAGATGAAGATAAAATTAAAAAGGTTAAAAGTATATTAGAGAGCAAATTAGGTAATTTAGTAACTTATCGCAAAATAGATTATGTTGGTCCACAAATAGGCTCAACGCAGATATTTGAAGGGATATCAGCCATGTTAATTGCAATTATTGGAATATTTTTTTATGTTTGGCTTAGATTTAACTGGCAGTGTGGACTTGGTGGAATAATGGCACTGATCCATGATGTGATTTTAACTCTTGGCTTTATCAGTTTAACGAGTATTGAGTTTAATATTTCATCAGTTGCAGCTCTCCTTACCGTAATTGGCTACTCAATCAATAACTCAGTGGTTATATATGATCGGATTCGAGAGTATCAAAAAAGTGGAAAAAATGCAAAAATAGGTGAAGTAGTTGATGCCAGCATTAATTCGACGCTATTTCGCACTATGTTAACTTCAGGTACTACTCTTCTTGCCGCTCTTCCTTTAGTGCTGATTTGTACAGGTGTGGTCAGAGACTTCTGCTTAATCATTTCTTTTGGCATTGCAATCGGCACCTGTTCCGCAATATTTATCTCTGCTCCTATATTGACCTGCAGAGCGTTGATAAGTAGAGTATAGAACGTTTAACTACGATATAATATTAGCTTGTTATCCCTAATAGTGAAATGAAAATATCTCAAAAAGCTCATACCAAGTAATGAATGGGACATAAAGTGAGTATTAACACTAGCGTGCACATCATTAATTAAAAAATTTCCTATTTTAACTTGAGGTATTTGAACCACTCCAGCTTTTATTTGACCTTTTGCAGTTTCATATATTTTAAAGTCTTGAATGTTTTGTAAGTTAATACCAGCATGTAACGCATCTTTTTGCGATAGAACAATATCAGTTGCTCCGGTATCAAGCAAAAACGTTATATTACGATCATTGACTTGAGCTTGAATATAAAAGTGTCCATCGTATGACTTTGTAAATTCGATACTTCCGCCATTTTGAACCCTTCCTTTGTACGGTAGAAAAGTGCTCAGAAACCTATTGCTTAGTTTATCCCCTTGTGAATCAATAAACATTGCAGTAATGACTATTATCAGTAGCCAAATAACTAGATTTTTTGCTGCATTCATATTATTAAAATTTGAAGCCATAAGAGTAAATTTTTAAGATTAGCGTTAAAAGCTATTATTAAAAATAAGTAAATTTTATTGTTTTAGTACAATATTTAATATATACTTTAAGGAGGTATGTTCGATTTAATTTCATGTCAGAAGCAAAAAATTTAATTTTAGCAACAATTCTTTCTATATTGATTATAGTATTATGGCATATTATTTATGATAATTTTCTTAACACGAGCCAAAGCCAATCATCGATTGAAAATATTGAACATATCGAATCTTCTAACGACCTTGCTCCTATGATATACCAAAATCGTTCTGAAATTATTAATTCTACTAGAGAACAGAGAGTTAATTTAACCAATAACATGCTTGAAGGATCAATTTCTCTGAAAGGTGCAAGGTTTGATGACTTAATCTTAACTAACTACCACTTAGAACCGAGTTCTTCTTCTCCACAAGTGGTGTTACTGTCACCTGCAGAATCAAAAGATGTATATTTCGCAGAATTTGGGTGGCTCGATCCGAATGAAAAGATTAAAGTTCCAGATTCTAAAACAGTATGGCAAGCAGATAAACTCAATCAAAAAGAGGTCAATTTATTTTGGGATAATGAAAATGGCATTTTATTTAGAATGAAAATTAGCCTTGACGATAACTACATGTTTAAAGTTGAGCAAATTATTGAAAACAATACAAAAGATAATGTAGTTTTGGTTCCCTATGGTAAAATCAATCGTAAACGTGATAATATTAACGAATCCTATTGGATATCACATGAAGGAGTACTAGGTGCATTTAACAATAAACTAGAGGAGTGGACATATAAGGATATTTCCAAGAAACGTTTAATAAAGGCCAGCACAAGTGAAAAAAGTTGGTTTGGTTTTGCTGATAAATATTGGTTTACAGCTATCATACCTGAAAAATCTGATCAAATAAATGTAAGTATTAAGCATACGAATGTTAATAACATTGATAAGTTTCAAGTAGATTTTGTTAAACCTTACAAACACATACTCCCTGGTGCAAGTGTTTCTACTCTGAACTACTTTTTTGCTGGGGCAAAGAAGTTGAATTTACTTGATTCTTATAAAGACACTCTTAATATACCTTTATTTGATAAGGCTGTAGATTTTGGTGTACTGTATTTTATAACCAAGCCAGTGTTTTTACTGCTTGAATATTTTAACTTTGTTTTGAAAAATTTTGGCTTAGCAATATTATTGCTAACTTTAGTAATCAAACTTTTGATGCTTCCCTTATCTAATAGATCATATATTTCGATGTTCAAGGTGAAAAGCCTGCAGCCTGAATTAACTCGTATAAAAGAGTTGTACAAAAATGACAGCTTAAAGCAGCACAAAGAGACAATTGCGTTGTTCAAGAGAAACAATGTAAATCCAATGTCGAGCATTTTCCCTATGCTCATACAAATACCAGTATTTTTTGCTCTGTATAAAGTATTATTTGTTACTATAGAGATGAGACACGCCCCTTTTTATTTATGGATTAAGGATCTTTCAGCTTCTGATCCAACAAACATTTTTACATTATTTGGGTTGTTTAATTATAACTTTCCTATTTCTATAGGCATTTTACCTATAATTTTCGGCGCTACCATGATAATTCAGCAGAAGCTAAGTGAGAAAGATCAAACCAGTAAAGATGATATTCAAGTAAATGTTATGAAGTTTTTACCTTACATTTCTGTCTTTATTTTTTCTTCTTTTCCTGCCGGCCTGGTAATATATTGGATATTTAGTAATATTATAACTCTGGTTCAACAATCATTAATAAAGTTGCTTTTAACAAGAAAAGTAGGAATGAATGTCGAAAATACTAATAGTTAATTCAGTTTATTATACTGAAATAGCAAACCTTTTGCTTGAAGGTGCAACCGATAAATTAAAAGGCAGCAGCGCAAGTTACGATGTAATTGAGGTTCCCGGTGCATTTGAGATACCAGCTACAATTCTCTTTGCGGTCAAAGGCAAGAATACTAATTATGATGGTTATTTAGCTCTTGGATGTGTAATTCGTGGTGAAACTGATCATTATAAATACGTTTGTAAAGGAGTAATCGAAGGCTTAAATGAAGTTATTATGCATTATGCAATACCCCTTGGTATGGGCGTAATTACCGCTGACAGCAAAGATAAAGCACTAATTAGAGCTGACAAAAATAAAAAGAACGTTGGTGGCCATGCAGCCTCAACTGTTTTGCATATGATAGATCTACACAATAAATTAAAATAATGGAGGAAAAACCAGTAGATAAAAAGTGGCGCATAAAAAGAAGTACGGCAAGATTTCTTGCTGTACAAATTGCTTATTCAAATATTTTTGTAAGTTACAACAAAAGCACTTTTAAATTGGAAAATTGTGAGCTTAAGGACTACATAAGTACGTTGAAAGATATATTTGAATGTGAAGAATTTGAACATCAGTTCTTAGAAAACTTGTTATGTAAGGTTATAAAAAGCAGTGAAGAATATGATAAAATAATAGAGTCTTATTTACACCCAAGCTGGTCACTTTCACGATTAAATCTTATAAGCTTATCTATTTTGCGTATTGCAGTATGTGAGTTAATTGATTTTGATACACCAGCACCAATTGTTATTAATGAATATACTAACATTGCATCTGATTTACTTGATGCTCCAAACAAAATTGGCTTTATTAATGGGTTGTTAGATAAGGTAAAGGATGCAGTCAGACTAAATAAAAATCCTTAGCAATTATAGCCAGCAAACACAGGGTGTCATCCGAGTAGCTGACACATAGCTGTATGAACATTGCAATTTGCGTGGCAGGCGGTGTCATTCCAGTCTGGAATCCAGCTTTTTCATAATCATCAAAACGTTGTATTTTAACATAAAATGGCTGCTTTTATGCTTACCAACTTAGTAAAATTCCTGGATCCCAGACTGGGATGACACCATAGTCAAGCTTTTTCGTAAGTTACCTGCCACTTGAGCCAAAGCCCCCTTCATTGCGACCGGTTTCTTCTGTGCAGAATTCTTCTCTGTCATCCCAAATTACCTGAGATACAGGAGAAATAAGGATTTGTGCAATTCTATCTCCTCTTTTTATTTCATATGGCTGATTACTTAGATTGATTAGGCAAACTTTAACTTCACCTCGATAATCGGAGTCTATAGTGCCCGGAGAATTTAAGACAGTGATTCCATGTTTTGCAGCAAGTCCAGAACGTGGGCGAACTTGCCCTTCAAAACCGTTTGGTATTGCAATTACAATGCCAGTTGGAATAAGCAACCTTTCAAGTGGATTTAAAATAACAGAGTCGTCCAATGCAGCATAAAGATCCATGCCAGCACTCTGCATAGTTGCATAACAGGGAAGAGGCAGGCTTTCGCCATGTGATAACTTTTTTATTTCTACTTTAATTTTATCTCTTTGCATTTTTGTTCACCAGTTATGAAAATTTGATTGTAGCATGTAAATTATGCCTGTAAAAGATAAGAAAACTACTTGACAAATGTTGCGAGCTTTCCTTATCATGACATTAAGGGTGTTTATGACTCAAAACTTGTTTTTGACCTGCAGACAAAAACTCAGTAAAAAACTTAAGGTACTTATTGGCGAAATTATAGTGGCTGCATGTCTTTTTTATTTTTTCTACATTCAGCCAAATCGCGCTTGTTAGCACATTATTACAGCGCCAACTTAAATTATTAAAACTCACTACGTGTGGGTTCTTTTGCCTTTTTTGCAATTAGTAATAATATTTTGGATTAGTTAGGAGTCTTATAGAGATGTCATTCCAGCACTTGATGCTGGAATCCAGCCTTTCTGCAATCTCATCGAAAACGTTGTACCACTTTCTATGCTAGTTTGCTTGTGAGCAACTTGGATCCCAGTACTGGGATGACAAAAAAGGGGTACTTGAATGACAGTAAAGAGTATCAGGATGATAGGATTTACGCTATAAAGCGAACCGATTTGGTGTGCTGATTTTGTTTGCAGTTTCATAGTACGAATTTTTTACTTCGGTAGTCTTTTTATTGTCATTATAATTATAAGAATAGTTGAGGCCAATTAATATGAAAACTTTTACGAAAAATTTTAAAGGTAAGGAAAGAAAGCTAGAAGAGTTCAATGAGAAAGTTGAAGACATATCAGCTGTAGCTCAAGATAAGTTTGCACATGAACTTGAAAATATCGCATATGAAAGTGTGCAGAAATTTCGCAGTCTACTTGCTAAAGAAATAAACTCCACTTTCAATAACATTCATTCTCAGAATGTCAATCTACTAAAATCTGGCTTAGTAAACTTGATCAATAAAAAAGGAGAAACAGCGTTAATACGTTCTCTTCTCAATATACTTGTACGATAGAGTTGCTGCTGCAATTTAATATTAAGTGATAACTAAAATAAGTAAGATTTTTTATGGATAAGTCTTACTTATTTTAGCTATATATAGAAAAGGAGGGTTGTTATGTCAACAAGACTAAAGTATCCAATTATAAATATACAACGTAAGTCTAAGCCTAAATCTTTTCCAGTAACTTTAGGAGAGGTTAAATCTTTTTTACGAATTGAAAATGATCAAGATGATAAGTTGATTTCAAGTTTTATTTTTATGGCAACTGATTATGCTCAGTGGCATATGGAAAAGTCTCTAGTAAAGCAAACGTGGCAAGTTTCATATGAAGGTTATATACCTCGTAGAATCTATTTAAGCTATGGTCCTGTGAATAAAATAATATTGGCTACTGATAAGAATAGAAAACTTAGTTATTATTTTAGTGATATAGGAAGCTATATTGAATTTTTCAATTATTTGAACATAATAAGGGCTGATGTTGTATACGAAGCTGGTTATGATAGTGTTCCTGAGCAAATAAAGCTAGGTATTATACAGCATGTTTCTGCTCTCTATAAAAATCGTGAATCAGAAGTAAGTAGCCATTTATCTGAAGTGAAGAAGGTGTATTCTCCATTTCGCGAACCAAAGGTTGTTTTGTAGTTCCTGTTTGTCATTCAATAGCAGATACAACAGATGGTGTCATCCGAGTAGCCCCTTCGATGTCATCCCAGTACTGGGATCCAGTTTTTTCATGATCATCAAAACGTTGTATTTTAAAATAAAACGGCTACTTTTATGCTTACCAACTTAATAAAATTCCTGGATCCCAGTACTGGGATGATAAGAAAGAGCTACTGGAATGACATCATTATAAAGTGAACCAGTGTCTGGGCATGTGATGACACCATCTGTTGTACCTACAAATTGCAATGTTCTTAGCCGTATCTGTGAGATGGAAAAAATTCAAATTATAAATGAGTTGTATAATAGTATTTATGCAGCATTAAAAGCAAACTCTGATTTAAAGAAATATGTTACTAACATCTATGATTACCTGCCTAAGCAGGTTACTATTCCTTATCTGAGATTGCGCATAGTAAATTATGTTAACCTGCATATGCTATCTAATTTTGCTACAAAAGTAAGATTTTCATGCGACATATATACTTATCATATAAGCAGCATGCTTGCTGCTATAAAGCATGTTAGCTTGGTGGTAAAGAGCATTAGTAGTGAGACCATTTTGGAAAGTAATTGTGCTATAAATCAGCATGATGAAGTTTTATATTCAACAATTAATTTTGATATTTTAATACAAGGAGGTAGCGATGAGCAAATTACAGCTGAAAATTAAAGGTCATGACAATAATTTTGTTGTGCTGAATAATATACGAAACTTAAGGTTTACTTTGCGTAATAACAAAGAGGAGATGAAAGATATTTCCTCTTTTGGCTGGAGAAAAGTGCTTGATTGTGCTGGAAGTAGAAAGATTACAATAAAAATTAATGGCATTTTAAATTCAGTATTGGCTGATGAATTATTGCGTAATTCTGCAATGTTAAACTCTAATAATGATTATGAGATTAGTTTTAATGCTAAGGAGAAGATAAAACTCAGGTGTTCGGTTGAATTGTATGAGAGATATTATGATCCTGCCACTTTTGACAGCTTCACTGTAGTTTTAGCCAGTGCTGAAGTTGTGAACACTTTTCATTAGTGTTAATTTAATTTTTTCATATACAATAATAATAAGTGGGAATAAATTAAAAAAAATTATGAACGATGAGGATCTTTTCGAAGAAGGCGATGATAATGTTGAAGAGAATAGCGATGACAGAAGAGAAAGGAATTTGAAAAATGAAAATCAGCTCGAAGAGCAATTTAAAGAGTATTTAAAACCTTTCGAGGATATTTTAAGTCAAATTGATGAAGGAGTTGATAATTTAGATAGTTACGAAAGGACTATGCAAGTAAAGCGAAGTATAGATAGGCTCATAGAAACCTTATATAGCCAAGCAGCATCTGAGGATATTGATGTAGAACTTGAAACCACAAAACACACTCGCGATAAATCAGAGTCCAAGAAAAGAGTTCTGGAAAAGAGAAAGAAACAACTGATGGAAGAGATCTTAAGTTTTCAACAACAAAAGGAGCTAATGAATAGTAGGGAAAAACATGAAGTAGCAAGTGATGAAGATGTTCAGAAGGCAAAAGCACGAGTGAAGTCTTCAATTAGGGGGGTGTTGTTTTCAGTTATTGCTCATAGAATGGATCCAAGAAGGAGGGCAGGGGAAACTGCTGATGACAATGAAAAGCAAGCTCGTATGTACGGTAGAGAAGCAGTTGGTGGAGTTTTAGGTGGATTGTTCAAGGCGTTTTTAACTGCAGTTGCTGCTGTTGTGCGCGAAATTGCTAAACCACTTCAACATATGAACACACAAGAGACGTCTTTTGCAAAACAAGTTGAAGAAAGCAGAAACCAGGATTCACAGAAAGGTCGATCTGTGTAGGTCAAAGTATAGTTTCAAAAATTTTTTTGAAACTATACTTCTTACATTCCCCACCTAATCAAAGTTCAGTACTATAATACAGAATACTCTAACTCTGAAGGAAATGTATTTTCCATAATTTCTTGTACTTTATCAAGAAACCCTTGTTCCATTTTACTGGCATCAAATTTTTCTTTTGATGTGTTATTTTTTATTTCCTGATAGTATTCCTTAGCTGCACTCTTTATATCTTCTTGTTTTAAATAACATCTTCCTTCACATTCGTATTTTTTAGATTCTTTTTCTTTTTGACAATTTGTTTTACATTCTTTATACTCTCTGTCGTTGAGAATCTCAAATTCCTTGCTATCCTCGCATTCTGAATTGCATTTAGAAAGTTCTTTTTCTTCTTGTTTATTGCAATAATCATTTTTACATACTTTATCTACCACGTAATTCTCTTTAACAAGTAAATTTAAAAATTCTTGTTTTGGACTCATAAGCTCTTTTATTTTATCAAGCAATTCTTGTTTCATTTTCTCAGCATCAACATTTTGAGTTACTACTAACGTTTCTTTTTTTAATAAGTTTATTCTTTTTTCTTGATCTCCTTTCATTTTCTCTGCGTTTAACTGACTTTCTCGGAATTGTTTATTCGCGTCTTCAATTAATTTATCGTACTTCTTATCTATTAATAACTTCATATGGGTTTTATGTTTTTCAATCTCATCATCTGATAATTTTTGTGCTATTTCTTCTTTTTTATTTTCATAGTATTCTTTAGCTGCACTTTTTATAGCTTCTTCATTTTTGATACATTTTTTTTTACAAAAATTAAGTTCAACTTTTGGTTTAATGAGTTCTTTATACCAATCTTCACCTTTATCTTTACCTTTACCTTTTAAGTTATAATGTTTACTACAATGGCTATCGCATTCTGATTTTGCTTTACCTGGGATAGCTTGTGCCTTTCTCAAATCCGAGCATTCTCTTTGGCATGATGAAAGGTCATTTCCTAATGCTTCGCCTGATTTAAATTTCTCTAATATTTCTTCAATGGTCTTATTTAATATTATACGTTTTGGTGCTGCATGTAATGTACTTATGCAATATTCCTTTTTACATAAATCTACCACGTTAGTGTTTTCAATAAAGTCTCTAAATTTAATTTTTGTATCTACTGCGTTGAGTTTGCTGGTTTCTCCAAACATAAAATTTCTCCTAGTAAATTAATATTTTAATACTTATTGGTAAATTTATTATTAAAATAGCATGTTATGCAGTATGTGTATTAAATAATATCTACTCAACGCAAATTACAACAAACGCAGTAGCATAATCTTGATCATCACTTAGAGAAAGGTGTATCTTGTAGTCTTTCGAGATGAAATCCTTTGTCATAGCAAGATGTGGTTTTCCCCTGATGTTACTGTATATTTCTATATCTTTCATTATAATTCCTTGGCTGAATCCAGTGCCTAGCGCTTTAACAAAAGCTTCCTTTGCAGCAAAGCGTTTAGCAAAATATTTTGCTCTTACTTCTTGGCTATTATATTTTTTGCTTATCTCTATCTCCTTCTTAGTATAGACTTTATTGAGAAATTTTTCCCCGTATTTTTGTGATATTCTCAATATTCTGGGTATATATACTATGTCAGTGCCAATACCGTATATCATTTTGCGCTAAAACGATTTATTGCTTCTTCAACTTGTATTTCCTCTACCTCGCCAGTTGCTCTATTTTTTACTTCAACTGTATTTTCACTTACTACTTTTTTTCCAACAATTATTTGCCACGGCAAGCCTATCAGATCCATTCTGGCAAATTTCACTCCTACACTTTCGTCCGTATCATCGTAAAGCACTTTATCACTTTTCAAAGCTTTGTATATTTTATCTGCGGCCTCCGTTACTTTCGTTTGTAAATTGATTAAACCAACTCTAAAAGGAGCTACTGCCTCTGGCCAGATAATTCCTTTATCATCATGGAAAGCTTCTATTATTGCGCCAACAAGCCTTGAAACTCCAATGCCATATGAACCCATATGTATGTTAACATTTTTTCCATCTTGAGAAGTAACACTTGCCTTCATAGGTTTCGAATATTTATCACCAAAATAAAAAATATGCCCTATTTCAATACCTTTACTAACATTTAACTGTTCTTGCGGTATAGGACAAATTTTAGGATCATGCATATCATCTGCAACTGCATATATGCTCTTCAGGCTTTCAATATCTTCACTCTCTAGCAGTTCAGAAAATTTATTGTCATAATATAAAGTGCTCTCACCGGTGCTTGCCAATATATGAAATTCATGACTTAAATTTCCTCCAATTGGTCCTGTATCTGCCCTCACTCCAATTGGAGTAAGTCCCATGCGTTTGAAGATTTTTATGTAAGTTTTATACATCAAATTATATGAATTCAGTGCACCTTCGTAATCTACATCAAAACTGTATGCATCCTTCATCAGAAATTCCCTGCCTCTCATAACGCCATAACGAGGTCTTACTTCGTCACGAAACTTCCACTGAATTTGATATAAACAAAGTGGCAAATCTTTGTAACTTTTTACTGTATTTCTAATCAAATCAGTTACCACCTCCTCATGTGTTGGACCAAAAAGCATATTGCTCCCATGCCTATCCTTAATGCGCAGCATTTCTTTGCCGTAATCATCGTAACGTCCTGACTCTTGCCAAAGACTTGCTGGCTGCACACAAGGCATCAACACTTCAATCGCACCAATTTCATCTCTGATAATATTTTCAATATTTTTAAGTACCAAAAGACCAAGCGGCAGCCAAGAATAAATTCCAGATGCTGTCTGCTTGATTAAGCCTGCACGTAATAAATATTGATGAGAAATAATTTCAGCACCAGCAGGGGTTTCTTTTAAAGTTGGCAGGTAATATTGAGATAAGCGCATTTGATAAATCTGATTGTACTAAGTAATCTTAGTACAATCAGGCCTGTAGGTAAACTTATTTAAAAAGGAAAGAGAGAGGAGCAGTCTTCTAAGAAGAAATAGAAGCTGTCTTAAACCTCAAGTCATCACTTTGTTACTACAGCACATCATCGATGTTTTGGTATAGAGTAATCAGAATCATAAAAATAGCTTAGTGTTAGCTATTTTTATGATAACCTCTCTTAAACAATTGATATTTTACAGTGTTTTTGGTAAAATAATAGCTTAAGGCTTAGAATAAAAGTTTATGAGTGAAGCACAAGGTCCAAATATTGCAGAATGGCAGGCACAGCAGCAACACCAGGAAGCCGCTAGTGAGAAAAGTGGTTTCGGTCTTGGTCATAGTGACTCTGTTGCAACAATTGTGGATGGAATGAAGTGGATGTTCAACTTTCATGAAGGAGCAATTGCTGCTTATAATAATGTGTTTGAAGGTTTGGTAAGTGGTAGCAGTCTAGTAACGTTATTTGGGAAATCAGGTAATATGTTTGGCATAAAATTTCTTGAAAACCTTGCGGAATATTTTTCAGGTGGAGGTGGAGAAGATATGCCATCGGAAGGAATGGATATGGATCACGGTGATGGAGGACTTAATCCAGATGATTATCCCCACGCTAGCAATGAAATGGCTCATAGTGCCGATGGTTTGCATGATATGCATGATGCAGGTGATCATCATGGCCAATCTTTTTCACCTGGTCCTTCACCATATGTTGGTGATGATCATGAGCTTGGTTACTAAATAACTAAGAAGATTTTATTGTAATTAGTGAAAAAAGTTTCAGTTTTAGGATCAACAGGAAGCATTGGAAAAAAGACTGTAGATTTGCTCTTAAAGAGAAAGGAAGAATATCAGGTGGAAGCACTAAGTGCCAATTCTAACTTTGCTCTGCTAGCACAACAGGCAAATCTACTTAATGCAAAATATGCTGCCATTTCTGATGAAAGGTTCTACAAAGATTTAAAAGAAGATCTACTTGGTACAAACGTCAAAGTAGAAGTTGGTGCTCCAGGTCTAGCAAATGTTGCTTCTCTACCTGTTGATCTCTCAGTTATTGCAATAGTTGGCATCGCAGGCCTTGAGCCAGTCATGCAGACCATAGAAAGTGGTACTAAAGTTATTGCCCTAGCAAATAAAGAAAGCATTGTTTGTGGTGGCAAGTTACTGCTTGAAAAAGCTAAAGAAAGGAGCGTACAAATAATTCCCATCGACTCTGAACACAACGCAATTTTTCAAGTTTTGCAAAATGATGATAAATGTGTAGAAAAGATTATACTCACTGCCTCTGGTGGACCATTTTTAAATTATAGCCTTGAACAATTAAGAAATATCACAGTAAATCAGGCACTAAGTCACCCTACTTGGAAAATGGGAAAGAAAATCTCAGTTGATAGTGCAACAATGATGAATAAAGCACTAGAAATAATAGAAGCACATCATTTGTTTAATATTAGTCCAAATAGAATTGAAGCAGTAGTGCACCCTGAATCGATAGTACATGGAATTGTCGTTTATCACGATGGATTCAGCTTTGCTGTGCTTGCAGAAACTGATATGGAAATTCCCATTGCATATGCTTTATCTTGGCCAGAAAGATCAACTTTGAACTACAAGTTAGACTTAACAAAACAAAAAAAATTGACCTTTCAAGAACCAGACCACAAATGTTTTTCTTCACTAAAGCTAAGCATGGAAGTGTTAAATTCTTCTTCTCCACATACAAATAGTATTGTTTTGAACGCTGCAAATGAGATAGCTGTTAACGAATTTTTGAAGTCACGAATCGGCTTTTTAGAAGTAGTAGAGGTAGTAAAATCAACAATAGAAAACTTTGACAAGTACTCTGATATTAACTCACTATCCGACATAATAAGTGTCGATTTTGAAAGCCGTATTCTTGCCAATGAAATCATAAAAAGTAAAGGTATCTGTTCAGCAGAGTGATAAAATAAGGTAGACGAGAAAAGACAACTAAATGGTCAAGTAGCCCCATTTCATACTCCTGTCATCCTAGTAGCTGACACTGGGATCCAGAAAAATTTACAAGTAAACTGAGCTTATGCTAAATTCAATGAGATTAAATGAAAAACTGGATTCCAGAATCAAGTGCTGGAATGATACCTTACCTGAACAGATACATCACTTAGCATGTTCGAAATCAACCTAAGAGAAATTTACATCGTTAAGAACTGTATTTGCTCTATACAGACAACCACATCCTATTGCAAAGAACAGCAATGCAGCTGCATGATTATACATATTGATGCTCCTATAAAAAATTTGGGTTGTTGAGTTTACCATTTTTAAAATCCGTAAGGATTCTAACAGTCTCTGGCGTATCTTCAAATAAATATTTGCCTTTGGTTTTACTATAATCTTTTCGTATTTTAATTTGGCCATTATCGATTCTATAATAAAGCCAATATTTAGTAACATTGAGGATTTTTGCAATTTGTGGAACAGTAAGGTATCCAGGTACTTTAAGTGGTTGTGATTTATTCTTTTCTCGCATAATATTATTTTTTAATCGAATATTTGCTACTGTACATTCTAAAACGATATTCTTTGAGCATGAGGGAGAACGATGTCCTTGTTTTTCTAAGTACTTAGCGATTTCTGCATCTGTTTTACCTTCTTTACTCAACTCTATTATAGACTGTTCCATTTCTGCTGCTCTAGTCAATGTGTGGAAGGAGCGTACTGGAATAGGAACGTGAGAAGTCGTAGTTTCACCGCCATGCCATACAATGCGTACTTGAAGGCAATCACGTCTGATCCGGTGTGCTACCACCTTATCAATTAGACAACGAAGAAAAGATTTTTGTTGCTGACGTGACAGAACTGATTGATGCCAAATTTCAGGTAATTTCTTACCTACATCTAAAAATACTGTTTTCAGTTCCTCAGATAATTGAGGAATCGGTTTACTTGGATACTGACGTTCACATGTAATTTCCGCTTGCTTAAGTTCATTCAACGCTTGTTCCCAACGTCTTTCAAGTTCTGCAGCTACAAGACGATTATCAGGATCAACTTGATTAAATTGTCGTTCTGTCAATCCCACTTGGTATCTCAGGCGTTCTAATTGTTGTAAATAAGCTTTATTAACTGCTTGTTCAGATTGTAGTTGCGAATTAATAGCCTCGGTATAAGCGTCTAGCTCGATTTGACTAAGTGCTGCAAAAAATTTAGGAACTACTTCATTGTCAATAATATCAGCAGGTAAAAATTGACATGCAGGTAAAAGATATTGTTGGTGTAAGTACTTGCATAAATAATGATTTCCTCCTTTATACTTCACTCTCATTTTGTGTCCACATTCTCCACAATAGATTATTCCATGTAATAATGCTGCACCTGGTCTAACTATACCACGTGTTCTATTGTGATTATACTCTGCATGATTATCTTTTAGTATTCCCTGAATCTTTATAAAAGTTTCCCAATCTATATAAGCTGGATATTTATCTTTAATCAGAACTTTCCATTCCTCCATTGGCAATTTCTTTGTTGTTTTGTCAGCAGAAGATGGTTTGTGACGTGTAGTACAAGAACGACCATAAACAAATGCTCCTCCATAAGCTGGATTTTTTAGTGTTGAGAGAATTGCTGTAATCGTCGGTTTTTTCCATTGCAATTCTTTAAATTTGTCATACCTAGGAATGGTAAGTTGGTTGTTGTTAAAATATCTTAGAACTTTTGCTACTGTTCGCTTTTCTAAAAAAGTTTCAAAAATAAGCTTAATACGGTGCTGAACTTCAAGGTTAGGATCCTTATGCACAGAATCATCAATGTTACGAACGAAACCGACTGGAAGGGATAAGGCTAAATCTCCTCTGGTTGCTTTATTTAGCAGTCCAGCATTTAGTCTGGCTCTTATAGTAGATAACTCCATTTCAGCAAGCTGTCCTTTCAGACCAAGTAACAACCGACCATTAATAGTACCAGGGTCATAAACACCATCCCGATCAGCTATCAAACACTGTTTATAGCCACATATATCCAATAACGGATACCAGTCAGAACAATTACGTGACAAACGAGTCACATCGTAAGATAGGATAATCCCTACCTTTGATAAAGCGACTTTAGCGAGAATCTCTTTATATCCTTCGCGCTTTTCAGCACTAGCACCAGTTAATACCCCTGCAACAATGTTGCAACAAACATAAAACTAAAAAAAATAATTTCCCGGCAGCTTCTACTCAAAGAACGAGGAGTTGTTTTCACTTATAGAACCAACGATCAACTGACCATCTGTTTCGATGAGTGATATATGAACATATTTATATATTTTCAAGGAAAGCTCATGGGAAAAAAGAAACTGACTGTTCGTGTTAGCTATAGTTATGAACCTAATCGGTTAGCAGAATTGTACTTATTAGATGCATATAAAAAACTAGCATTAAATAAACAAGTAAATGGGAGCCAAAAGGAGAAAATTTTTGAATGTAACAATAGAATCAATTTAAGGGGGAGCAATGATAACTGTTAGTCTGTACGCGAGAGTTTCTTCAGGAAAACAAGTGCAAGGAGATACAATAGCAAGCCAAATTACTGCTATAGAGAATAAGATTAGTGCTGATGGACATAAATTACTAAGTGAATATAAATTTATTGATAATGGTTATAGTGGCTCTGATATAATACGTCCTAGTTTAGAAAAATTAAGAGATCAAATAGCAGAAGGTAATATTAATAAGGTTTATATTCATTCTCCTGATCGTTTGGCTCGCAAATATGTACATCAAATGTTATTAGTTGATGAATTTAAGAAATTGGGTGTAGAAACAGTTTTCTTGAATTGTCAAATTGACGATAATCCAGAATCTCAATTACTATTACAAATACAGGGTATGATAGCAGAATATGAACGTGCAAAAATTATGGAACGAAGTCGTAGAGGCAAGATTCACGCAGCCAATAAAGGCAGTATAAATGTAATGAGTGGAGCTCCTTATGGCTATCGTTATATAAATAAGCATATAGGAGGAGGACAAGCCTTTTTTGAAATTAATGAAGAGGAAGCTGAAGTCATTCGTAAAATGTTTTTTTGGGTGGGAAGGGGAAGAGTAAGCATTGGAGAAGTATGTCATAGATTAAGAGCTATGTCCATCGTAACACGAACAGGAAAAAGGTATTGGGATAGGAGTGTAGTCTGTCGTCTATTACAAAATCCTGCTTATAAAGGACAAGCAGCATTCGGTAAAAAAAAGCTAGGAGTAAAATTAAAACACGTAAGACCACAGAAACGCTCTTGTGAGCAACCGAAAGACAATTATTCTACTTTTCGTACTGATAAAGAAAATTGGATTTATATTCCTGTACCTAATATTATAAACGAAGATTTATTTGATATAGTTCAAGAACAGCTAACTGAAAATAAAAGAATAGCTAGGAGAAGACGAATGGGAGCAAATTACTTGTTGCAAGGTTTAACAGTATGTCAGCTTTGTCATTATGGATATCATGGTATTAGCACTTGCTCTAGCGCTCGTCGAACATATTATCGTTGTACTGGTACGGAGCGAGGTCACTTTGGTGGCAATAAAATGTGTAATAATAGAATGATTCGTACAGATGTATTAGACGTGGCTGTATGGGAAGAGGTAAAATACCTATTGAAAAATCCTACTCGGATATTAGAAGAATACAAGCGTAGACTTTCAGAGATTAAAAAATCACCATTAGATCAAAAAAGTGACTTTCTTGAGAAAAAAGAAGATCAATTAAACTGTGGCATTGCAAGGCTTATTGATGGCTATACTCAAGGATACATCAATGAAGAAGAGTTTAAACCAAGAATTAAAGCAATGAAACAAACCTTACAAATGATCGGAGAGCAAAAGAAAAAGATATTTGATCAAAAAAGACTTGAACAAGACTTAACTCTAGTGGTGACTACTTTAGAAGAGTTTTCTTCTAGCGTTAACTCAAGTCTTGATAACGCAGATTGGCTAACTAGACGTGATATCATTAGAACATTAGTTAAGCGAATTGAGATTAACCATGAAGACGTGCATATCGTGTTTCGAGTAAAAGAGCTGCCAGACTCTTTCACACACAGTGGAAAAGCGGACCAAAGTTTATTGCAACATTGTTGCAGGAGTCAAGCCGAGATCATTATCAATAACAACAATATTATCAGCTTTCCACCCAAGGTCAATTGCTCTTTGTTTCAGTGCATACTGTAACTCCAAACTTTCTTGATTGCTCAGTGCTTGATGAGGTGTTGATTGTCTGATGTAAATTATTGCTTCGCGTGCTAGATGTTGTACTGTGATTAGCTCTGATGTACTCATGAATAACCTCTTTTGATACTAGTAATATATTTTCTAAAACTTCTGACTTGAGGTGTTGCGGCATTTTCTTCCACACTCTATTTGGTTTACATGGCATAATTTATACTCCTTTGCTAGAGAAACAAATTCGTATAATGAATTCCATGTTAACTTACTGGTGAGTAAATCTTGCTTACCGGCCAAGTTGGTAGCAGAAAAAGGAATACGCAGAGTTATATTACTACGGTAAATAACGAGTACATTACCACTGTTATAGGCTTTTACACTGGCAGATGATATGGGAAAAGTCCTACCGAATAGCGGATGTGTTGGATCTGTAACTGTAATTTCTTTTTGGTTGTTGAATGGGGTATTAAGGTGATTGATCGCATGTCTGTATAGACGGTATTTCTTCCTTCAGTGTGCTGCAAATTGTTTGATGTAAATCTGTCCAGAACTTTGTCATATCTTTAAAATATAGTTTAGCTCATGCTTAAAGTATTTCTCAAACACTCTCTCACTCTCATAATTAACAAGGTCTTTTATTATTCTTGAGCCTTCTGGTTCCAGCGGTAGTTTTACTTCCTTTATTGGCAATGCTGCTCTTCCTTCACGTTTAAACATACCGCTATTTCCTTTTGGCATAACTGCTGCAAATCCTCCTATAAACTCATACTTTCCTACTTTCGATCCTCTTCTTGTTTTTTGTATTTTGCCAATTGCCGATGCTCTAATGTCATAGAGATTTGCTCTAATTAACACTTCTAATCTGCTAGTTTTCGCCTTAAAAATTCTTAATCTCTTTCTTATCAAACTTAATTTTATCTTCTTTTCCTCACTGATTTCCTTAGCTGCTTTTGCTTTTAACCATAGTGCTGTTCTATTTAGTGCTTTTATAGCTGCCAGTTTTACTTTCTGCTCTTTTCCGTCAATATTGGAGATTATTTCATTAATATTGTTACTAGTTTTAATATTAAACACTTTCTATTGCCTCAATTTTCCATATTTTACCTGAAGAATCTTTCAATGGTGGTTCAAAAATCTTGTAGAACCTTTTTTCAATCTTGATATAATTACCTATGCTAAAGGAAGTAACGTCCTGATCACGTATTTCTATAGAAGCAATTTGCTGAGTTAATGCTCCATCTGCACCTAAAGAATACGTAGTATCGGGACGTTTAATTAGCACTTTCATTTTACGAATACTCTCCTTATTTTTATTACAATATATGGCTTCCACTCCTAGATGCTCAAAACAATCTTCCAATAATTTTCCTATATTCATCAACTAGAACTAATTTTTACCAAAACTGCCGGACGATGGCACATTGGCAGAGGATTTGACTGCGTATGTAAATCAGTTCCTCTATCAAATCTTCTTGGCTCTTGTTTTGCATATAATGGCTGACCAAGCGTATTCACCGTCTCATTAAAGTCTGCTGGTGCAAAATATGTCGTAAACGTACTTGCTGTTCCTAGTGGAAAACAATGTCCTGTATCTCTTTCTATAAATCTTCTTACGGTTCCTTCAGGATCAGTTGCTTGCCCTCTATATTCCTCAAACGTTATTCCACAGAACGTAAATCCTGATCTCATATCGTTCCTTAATGCTGCTCCTTCTTGCCATCTCTCGTATGCTTCTTTTACTTTAGTATGAGAAGTAAGTGCATCAAAAAACTCAGGGCTTACTAAAGCATGAATTCCGGTCATATATTCACCACTTAGGTTATCTTCTACGTGCCGCAATACTTCCAGACACTTACGTTTTACATCAGTTGTTGCTGTTCCTAGCGCAAAATTTACTACTTTTGGTGTTATTTCAAATTCGTTGTACAGATTTAATAATTCACTGCCATCTGCGTCTAGAATAATCCCTTTCAGCGCTCCCATTCGCAAATGCTCTAACGTTATTGCATGCTTGTTTCTCATTAGCTGTAAATGGTCAGTTATTACGTCTGCCAGCGCTTTCAGTTCACTTTCTGATCCAAATGCCCTTATTCCCTGTACTTCCTCTGGCAGTACTACATCATCATGCGGAATATGTGGAATTGTAAATGTTCTTACCTTTCTTTTTCCTCTTTTTCCTACTGTTGCTGGTGCTCCAGGTACTTGTGTTGGCAATAGGCTTAAAACTCCATTATGTTCTTCTATGGTGATATGTCTAAATCTTACTGACCTATTTGGAAACAAGTTTAAATTTTCAACACGTCCATAATTTATCGGCAATATATTCATCGCATTTGTTAGTGCCGTCATGCTAAATGCCGTATTTGTAAATGGATTTTGCATTTTTTCTTTTCCCCCTTTTGTATTTTTAATAGTTTTTTAAGCTCCCTTGCGGATCTCGTGCTTCAAGTTGCTTTATTGCTGCAGCTTTCTGTTCTTCAGTGATATTTGCTGGCCACACAACTGCATGATCTGCTAGCATTGCACTGCGAGTGATAATTACTCCTTTCATATCAGAATCTTTGCTATGTATATCGGTTGTAATTACTCCTACTGCTGTTTGCGTACCGTCTGTTCCAGTGGGGTTCAGCACTCTAATAAAACCATCATCTGTCTTCTTGGCAACTACTGTACCAAGTTTAATATTTTGACCTTTCGCTACAGTTATTTGGTCTCTTGAATATAGACTTGATACCTCATACTTTAATAAGTCACCTAGATTATTTTGTTCAGTTATACATGTCATATTTTCTTTTCTCCTTTTTTTCCCTTTAGTTTACTGCCATGTTTGTAGTTGTTGTACCCGGCGGTTATAAAAATACTTTAAATACTTGATTGTGCTCTAGCTTTAGCTACTTGTATCATCAAATCTTCTGATGAATTTTGTGGTAAAGTGCTGAAAATTTTATCTTTTATTGTTCGCTCTGCTAGTAGTTCCATTAACACTTCCCTGGCTTGCTCAACACTTACGCTTTGCTCTATAAATTCTCCTATCTTTTCTGGCATCTTTGATATATTACATAATCTTATTATCTCTAAAATTTCTCTACGACAGTTCTCGTAGCCTTCCTCAGTTAACTCATTAGTTGTCATACTAACACTCCTACTTTTATGATTATTGATAAATTCAAAAAATGTTGTAACTCCATCTGCAACACCTATTTCTACTGCTTTCTCGCCAAAATATAGACCTGCTTCTGTTGATCGAATCTTTTCAATTGAAAGACCTCTGTTCCTTGCTATTAGCTGCAAAAACATTTCATATAGTCGGTCTACTTCTTTTTGTAAGCTTTCCAGACTTTCAGACGTCATTGGCTCATGTGGGTTTAAATCATTCTTTCGACTACCAGCAAAGATTGTGGTGTACTTAATACCTTGCTTTTCATCAAACCTACTTTGATCTATGTGACTTGCTATTACTCCAATACTTCCTACTCCTGAAGTTCTACTCACAAATACCTTTTCAGCGCTAGAGGCTATAGCGTACGCAGCAGAATATGCATCATCATTTGCTATTGCAATAATTCTCTTTTTTGCTCTTGATTCATAAATAAAATCAGCTAGGTCAAAGACACCGTTTACTTCCCCTCCTGGACTGTCTATGTCAAGTAGAATCGTCTCTATGCTTTTATCTTCTAAAGCACTCTCTATCTCTTCATGAATATTTTCATACGAAGTCATGTCTAAAATATGATCAAAAGCTTCTGTTTTTTTAGTCAAAACTCCATAAATACGTATTATTGCTATTCCTTTTGGGTTTATATGAAAATGCTTTAAATTCTTAAAGATAGGTTGTTTGCTGTTATATAATGATAGTAGTTCAAAGCTTCTTCTCTCTACCATTATTGGCTTATTTATCCACATCACCTTCCTTCCCTTTTATGGTTAATGTCACAATCGAAACAAAGTCCAAAAGAATTAGCACGCTTTTGATCTTCTGCTATTTCTTGGTCAATTTCTTCTACATCGTAACCCATTTCTGATACTACTTCTGAGCGGCTCTTGAAGCCATTTCTTACCGCCATTTGCTGTGCTTGCTGATCTTTTAGCGGATCCACCCAATCAAATCCCTGTGGTATCCATTTTACTTCTTCTTTCGCTGCTTTTACTACTTTTTCATCTATACTCAGTTCTCCAGAAAGTACTGCTAACTCTAGCCATCTATTCCAAATAGGTCTACAAAACTGGAACACTATCACGTTATGCTGCAACATTGAACACCTTCTGCGAAACTCTATCAGCCCTGCTCGAATGGATGAATAATTAACACCGGTTAAATCTCCTGTTAGCTGCTCATATGTTATTCCTATGCCTATTGCTATTGCCCTGAGTTGCTGTCTCATGAATGCTTCATAGCTTCCCCCAACATCAGATGGTTCCGAAAATTTGATGTCTTCTCCTGGGTCTAAAAGCTGCATTGTTCCAGGTTCTAGGCCAGATAGTGCTACTCCTTGCTCACTTGCTTCACCTTCTCCCATGATATTTGCTTCAGGATCGAGCCTTGTAATAAACCCTGCAAACATCGCTGCAGTTTTCTTTCTCACCAGCTCTGCATCATCATATTGATCAAGCTCATAAAGCTTTAGCAGTATACTCGAAAGCCAAGGCTCACCTCTGATTTGCCCAGGTCTTAGTGGTCTATAAATATGTAAAACATCATTTGCTGGTACTCTTACTGATTCTCCAAATGAGCCTTCGCCTGGATGTTCTCTAAATAAGTAATATGCTTCTCTTTGCCCAAAACTCAATCCCGTTTCTTATTACATTACCATTTGCTAAAGTTTGATTTGTTTTATTGTCTAAATGTTCAGACTCAAGTACTTGCAGTTGTAGTGGTACAGAAAATCTATCTTCCAGCTTTCTCGTTCTTAAACGTACAAAACATTCTCCTCCCTCTATCATACTTCTGCATACTAGAGCTTGTAATCCATAAAAATCACTTATTCCACAGCTATCTGCTTCATCTGTCCATTTTAGCCATAATTCTTGCACCTTCTTTCGAAATTCTCCATCTCTTGCTTTTGATTGCGGTTTTATTCCTGTTCCAATAGAGTTACTTACTATTGTATCAATGATATTGGCTGCATATGGATTTTTTCTTACCATATCCCGAGAGCGGCTACGTAAGTGCCCAAGGCTCTGGGAAAGTAAATTATTTATGCTTCCTGTTTCTCCTTGCCAATACATCACTCTTCTTCCTGAGCCTGACGCATCCCATGCAGAACTTTTGATTTTTGGCTTGTTGAATAATTGTTTGAAGGTTTTTAGTAGCATTTATAAAATTCCTTTACTCGTTGAAAAAATAATTTTCCTCTTTGGCTCCACTCCAGCAATCTTTAGCTGTTATCTAAGTGAGGAAAGTCACCTCTCCCCACTCGACTTCAAAACCGGACTTGATAGTTTCCCATCATCCGGCTTCTCTCTAATTTGGCGCTTTTCATGCATACTCCCATGTAATTCGTCGTGACAATGCCCATGCAACAAGGATAAATTTTTGCTCATATTATTACGTCTATTCCGGTCTTTATGGTGTATCTCTAGGATATCATCATTTTTGAACCAAAGTTGACATTGATCACATTTACCTTGTTGCAACTTCATTAATTTTATTACTCGTGGTGATTTTCCTGGAACTTTACTTAAGCGATTTGCCCAATATAACCAATCTCCGTCATATAAAGATCTAGATCCTTTCACTTTGATATGCCTTCTTATGGCATGATCTACGTGCCTAACAAGCAGTAAATTGTTATTCGTCATAAATCTCCAATTATCGTTATCTTTCTTTCGAAAGTATTTTCTCTTAATCCAATGCTTCCCTTTGTTACAGTGTCTAAAGACTGCCCATTTCCAAAGCTTTCCATGCATATCATGATCTAAAGAACTAAATACTTTATGTGACACTACCGAAGAGTAATACTGACTCCATCCTCTAATAACTGGATTAAGGTTTTTAATTACTGCTTCTTGAGGTGCTGCACGCATTTCTTTAAGTTTTTGCTTAATGATTTTAGCATGTTGTTTTATAGAGAGGCGACTTGGTTTAATTAATAATTTATAACCTTTCTTACTTTGTTTTGTTAAGTATTGTCGTATTGTGAACCCAAGAAAATCAAAACCTGGTATTTGTCCTCCATAAGTTTTTAACGTATGAGATATTTTTGTCTTTGATGGCTTTAACTCTAATCCAATGGTATTTAACCATCTTTCCGTTAGATTTTTTGCCTTAAAAACAATTTCCTCATTTTCATGGAGAATCACACGGAGAGTAGACCGGCGGAGCTTCCCCACCAGTCTCTCGCAGAACTGCACGGAAACCTCTCGACTTATACAGCTCCCATTATTTAGCCTTTTGATCCTAACCCAAGTGTCCAATGATAGAAAATACTTGGAGACCTCTTTCTCACTTTTCCTAGAAATTGCTTTGCTAGTCTTCCGTGATCACGAAGTTTCTTATATTTTGTCCTGACCCATCTTATGAGGTATCTCTCTATATTTCTGAGAGATGGATACATCTCTGATTTATAAAACCTGCCATAGTACTGAAACCAGCCTCTGACTATTGGATCTATTTTCTTCGATATTTCCTCTAGTGTGGTCCATGTAATCCGATGTATTCTCCATGACTTTATGGTTTTCTTGATCTTCTTCTTGGCTTTGTTACTAATTGCAGGTAGAAATGAGATGAAATAATTCCTCATCTTATTCTTTGCTACTCTAGGTCTAAAAGTATAACCTAGAAAATCAAAGCTTTGTTTAGGAAATTGTTCTTTTCTATCATCATCCTTACTGTACACAATCTGTGTCTTTTCAGGATGTAACTTCAATTTACACTTAGCCAATCTTTCTTCAATCATTACTTTCATAAATCCTGCCTGTCTTTTAGTTCTGCAGTGCACTATCGCATCATCTACATATCTTTCAAATGGTACTGTTGGATAATTTTGTTTCATCCACATATCAAACGCATGGTGCATAAATATGCTTGAAATGATTGGGCTTATTGAACCTCCTTGCGGAACTCCTTTATCCCTTGTTACCCTACTGCCATCTGCTTGCTGAATGGGGGCTTTCATCCACCTCTCAACATACAGTATGACCCATTTGCAGTCTGTGTGTTTCTTGATAGCCTGCAGTGCTAAATCGTGGTCCAGATTGTCGAAAAATCCAGATATATCAAGATCTACCGTCCAATCATTTTTCCAACATCTCTTCCGTGCTGTGTATACCGCATCCAGCGCAGACTTATTTGGTCTATAACCATATGAATCTTCGTGAAATTTCGGTTCTACTAACGGCTCAAGATACATTGTAGCTGCTGTTTGCGCTATTCTGTCGAATACTGAAGGCACACATAAAATTCTTTGCCCTCCTGTATCTTTTGGTATCGCAACAGCTTTTACCGGCTCTGGAAAATAACTTCCGGATGACATCCGATTCCATAATTTGTATAGATTATCCTTTAGATTTTCTTCAAACTTTGTTATCGAGACCTCATCTACACCTGCTGCACCTTTATTTTTCGATACTTGTTTATAAGCTCTCCAAATAAGTTGCTTCGGTATATCAAAAGACTTTGTTTTATTCATTAACTCCTCCCTTTCGGTTGATAAATAATTAAAACTAAATAACTTAGCCCCTTCACTCCATTTCCATTACAGAAACTTCTTCGCTACTACGAGCTAATCCGCCCCTGTTTTTCGCATCGGTACTCTCATCCTCAGAGATCAGCTCTTTGGACTTCTCCCTTTTCATCGAAACGACAGGTTCCCGTAGTTCCATGCAATAGCCTAAAATAGATTCACGCCACTTTTATGCCGGACGCCACCTACCCAGTAAACAAGCTCCCAGTAGATTCATCCCAGGTTAACGACTACCCCCTGGTTTTGACGTCGTCTCTACGCTTTCGACACTTCATCAGTGGTTCACTTGCGTTCGTCTCTCTATTTCATACATGACACATAATTGTGCCTTTTCCATAACGCTCACTACCTTAGCTCTTTACCAAAGCAGCTTATGGCTGTTTGAAGCCTGCTCTTGCAAACCGGCTCCGAGGGGCCCTCCCTCATCTACTGCACAGCTTCAACACTTTCCGTGTTTCTACGGCGCACAATCATCTGCATAAGTAATCACACTTAGTGATTGACCAGCATGTTTATGTGAAGCTTTACCATATTTTTTCTTTTGATAATCAAATAGTTCCTTTCTCAATGCCATTTTTAGGTAATATTCTAACCCATGTAGAGCTATACTTGCTAACAAAGGTGAAATAGTTCCGCCTTGTACTGTACCACTCTTTGTGGGTCTAAACGCTTTACCTTCCATAACTCCTGCTTTTAGCCACCTTTTTATAACTTTAGTTAATGTTGGTGTGGTGTTAAGCTTTTTTTGTAATGCATTATGGTTGATGTTATCAAAGCACCCTGAAATATCTGCATCCAGTAAAAATGCTGTTTTCTGTTTTAGTGCTATGAATATAGCTTCAATGGCATCATGACACGACCTACCAGACCTAAAACCATATGTGTTTGGCTCAAATTTTGCTTCCCACTCCGGTTCTATCACCATTTTTACAAGTGTTTGTTTTGCTCGATCTGATATTGTAGGAATACCAAGCGGGCGATACTCCGATGACTTACCAGGTTTTGGAATCCAAACTCGTCTCGATGGTTTTGCTTTTTCTCTTATATCCAAAGAATATACTAATTGTAACCTTTCTTTTTGATTAAGATTCGCTTTTCCATCTATACCTGCAGTCTTTTTTCCTCTGTTATCCTGAGTTACCTTTCTAACAGCGAGCGTTCTTGCACTTGTTGATCTGAGTAACAATCTCTGAAGATTATGCATCTTTTTGATATCATTACATTGTGAAGCTCGGTAAATTCGTTTTTGTAGCTTAAATGAAGATTTCTCCAGCTTGCGCCAAGGAATTTCATTCCATTCATACCTAACATTTTGTTGGCTCATAACATATTCACTACTATTCACAACTTTACCTTCCAAACTACAGTGTCTACGTTTGCATATCCTAAACATTACCTTAGGCATTAGCTTCTTAGACAATCCCTCTACATAGGAGCATTCGGCTGGCTACCTTCTTAGTTATCCTTTTGAAAATAAAGAATAATAAGAGCTTCTATGTAGTTACTCCGTTCCATAAAATCGTTTCTCGTTAAACTTAGGCTCTTACTATCTGCCGGAAGATTGGAAGCATCTTAATCAGGAAAAGCCGATCCTAATTACCCGTTTCTTCATACCTTTTGGTATATGCGTATTCAACCTTATTTCGCATATTCGAATTAACGACAGTTCAAACATAAGTTTCTTTTCGTAGCCATATCTAACTCTTCTCGAGAGGATTTATCATAAGGTTTGATATTACTCCCTTTTGATCCATGCTTACACCATGAGAATTTGCCACTTTCTTAAGGTGTGGATCATGATTTTACCCAGATGCTATGGGAGATGGAATTTAACCATCACGACATTTATGACCTTCGGGCCGCACCAGCTTTAATTCGTTGTCTTAAGTTTAGTAAATCATTTATATCCACTTCTGCATATCTCACCACATGGTCACCATATGCAATTGATACTACTCGCTCTCCGCTTTGCAGTTTTTTTATCGCTTCTTCGACTTGACTTAAATATTCCTGATTGTACATTTTACTTCTCATTCAACCATTTACTTTGTCTCACTTTTTTAGGCTTTTTACTTTCCATTTTTCCACTCAAACTATTCCACTTACTCTCTGGCCATCTGTCTATTCCCAGTGCTATCGATGCTGCTCTTGCATAAATCCTACAGTCTAATACTTCATTTCTTTCTCTTACCTTTTGCCACTCTTGTTTGGTGTATCCTTTTACTACCTTACTGACTAATTGCTCTGCCGTTAGCTGCTTAAAATATTCAGGTGCATACTCCGGAAAATGACAATATCCAGGTAGAGCTTTTCCCTCTTCTTCTTTCAAAATATTAAGTAATTGAAAAAGCTCTGACTTTAATATCGATACTCCCACTGGCCAGAGCTTTATTCCTCTCTTTAGCTTTTGACCACCAACTGTTATATCTACTCTACTTGGGCTGCTAAGTGGTACTAGTGCTTTATTTACACCTTTGACTGCCATTACTCTTCCAGATCCTTGATGACCTCTTACCCAGTTGTATACTTCTTGCGTTGCATATCCAGCATCTACCGCCATCATGCTTATCATATATTCAAGCCCATTTTCACCAATAAAATGATGATTGAGGAGCTCCGAAAGCTTTTTCCATACTTCTCTACTTCCTGTATCTCCTTCAAATACTCGGTAGTCTATTGACCAACTTTCACGACTTTTTCCCCATGCTACAACTTCCACCTCTAGACGATCTTTTTGGACATCTACTCCTGCAGTAAGTACCACTTCTCTCCTTGGTACTGTGCCAATCTGAAAAAATTCTCTCCTGTTAAATAATTGCTTCCAATCAGGTACTTCTCCTTTATCTACCCAGGTTTCTCCAAGCGTTGTATTTATCCAAACTTTTAGTAATTGTTCACTTTCTTTTGCATGGAGAAAATCCTCTACTGCTTGCTGCCAACTATACCACCCAACTGGGCTATAAAGACTTGAAAGGTGAAATCCTATTACTTTGCTATTGTGTACTTGATTTGTAGCTCTCCATTCTCCACGTTCAAGCATCTCTGTCTTTTGATGATTTTCTATCTTTTCACCACATTCTATACATATATAGTGTGCTGTACTTGGATTTTTATCTTCCCATTTTATTTGTGACCATTTTAGAACTTGATAGTAATTACAATACGGACAGGGAACAAAAAAATATCTCTTATCTGTTGCTTCAAATTCTTTCTCAATTCTGCTTATTCCATGAATCGTTGGTGTCGATACTAAAAAAATCTTTCGCCTTGCAAATGTATTAGTTCGAGCAATACTGAGCAGTACTGGATCTCCTTCTCCTCCTGAATCTCCTGGGTAGGCATCTATTTCATCAAGAAAGAGATATTTTACTGGCATAGATCTCAGTGCTACACTGCTATTTGCTCCGGTTATTACTACTATTCCACCTGGAAATTCCTTACTTTGTACAGTATTGCCTGAGTCTCTTGACCTTGGGTCTTTTACTTTACTCTTTAAACATGGCGTACTCTCTATTAACGGCGCAAATCTTCCTTTTGACCAACGCTTTCCCATTTCAACTGTTGGCTGCACTACTAACATTGGCCCTGGCGTTTGATCTATGATATAGCCAATCCAATTATTTCCTGCTTCTGTTCCTCCAATCTGCGCTCCTTTCATGAATACTACTTTTTCTGCTGGTGAGGACGGAGAAAGTGAATCCATGATTTCTTTTAAATAAGGAGTTCTTTCCGTTCTCCATTTTCCTGGCTCTGATGCTGCAGTTGCTGCTAAAACTCGATACTCATTTGCCCACTCTGATACTTTAAGCTCTGGATCTGGTTTTAAACCTTCAGAAAAAGATGTGGCGTATATCATTGTCTGCATCTACTCATAATTGGTTCTATCTCAACATCATTAACAGTAGAACTACACTCTTCCAATTCCATAAACATCTTTTTCTGAAATTCCTTTTCTATATATCTTTTGCTCATCTCACTTATCATTAGTGCTATAATAAGCGCAAATATCCCTGTTGTTGTTGCAAAAATGATTGCACTGCTTATTGTTGTTGCTGTTAAACCTATATATGCTGCCATTGCTACTGCGCTAACTGTAATACAGATGCAGATAATATTATTATGTTTTTTCATCCTTTTATCTGCTATTTCTCTCTGTGCTATATATTTATTATGAAGGGTTGGAAAATTAATAACGGTATCTCTGCAGAGCAATGCACCATTTTTTTCAGTAAATAAAACTTTAAGTAACTCTAAATTGTTTGATTTAATTGCTAAATGTAAAACAGGTGTATAATTTGCTCCTTTTTTCAGTAGTAATTTTACTACATGTAAATGCCCTTTTTCCGCAGCAAGGTAAATCGGTGATAGACTCTTATTATTTGAAATATCAATATCAATTTCTTCTTTTAAAATTGTATCTACAAGCTCAATTTCTCCTTTTTGTGCAGCTAAATGGAGTAGACTATTCTTTTCAGAACCATACTTATTGTTCATCAAAGTCTTCTTTATCTCAGGTTTAGCATAATCAAATGGTGTCTTGCCGCTATCGTCTTTTACCAGAGGGTCTATATCTTCTCGTGTTAGTAAAACCTCTATTGTTTTAAGTCTTTCAGCGTAATGTAGTGGCGTTTTATTTTCGTAATCTTGTAAATTGACTTGAGCATTAGGCTCCCTTATTAAGCATTTGAGAATATCAAGACATAAGTCTCTTTCATCGTAATTAGTATTACTTACAGCTATATGAACAGGTGATAATTTCATCGAGTTTTGTCCTACACGTGCGCTATTTACATCTGCTCCTAGCTCCAGTAATAACTTTACTATCTCCAATTTTTTGTTGTTAACTGCATAGTGCATCGGTGTCTGATTTCGTGCATCAAAAACCTCGATTTCAGCATTTCCTTCTCTTATCAAAATCTTTACAACTTCTGCATGTCCTATTCCTGCTGCTAGATGTAATGGAGTATGGTGCAAAGCATTTCGTACATTAACGTCAATACCTTTTCCTATCAAATATCTAACTGCATTAACTTCACCTATCATTGCAGCTAAATGAAGTAAGCTATCTTGTTCTGACCCGTACTTGTTATTAATTAGCGCTTGTAATATTTCTGCTTTTTTCCCTTCTTTGGCGTAATCAAGAGATGTTTTACCTTTATTATCTTCCACAAAAGGATTAATATTCTTCTTCGTGAGTAACAAATCCACCATGCTTAATTCATCAAATTCTATAGCGCAATGTAGTGGGGTTTTTCCGTTTAACCCTCTGACATTAACATCTAATCCAGGTTGATTGATTAAACACTTTATTAACTCTAAACTTAAGTTATCAGCCATTTTGTATTCAAAATCTTTTTATATTTTAAATTTAGCGTTAGATAATTCTTCAAGTGAGTTTGTAATCTCTTCAGTTAGCGTCTCGTGAATTTTTTCAGTGTCACTCAGTGATGCAAGCAGTGCTGAAACTCTATTTAGAATATTAAGCAAATTATTACGTACAACTCTTGCTACATTAAATGCATCGCGCTTTACTTCCTCTACTGCTACAAGTTCTCCTATCTCAGCCTTAGCTTTCGCCTCAAGAAGTTTACCTCGCTCCATTTCATTTTTTATTCGCGTTTTAAGCAACATCGTGGAAAGTTTTTCTCCGCTTTCTGAATAGTTTTTTCTTCTCAGTGGTTGACTTGGATCTCTGATTGTTTCTATAGCCCTGTTTGCTTGTTCTCGGTCAATGAGTCCATCCTCCAACTCAACTATTCCTTTTTTTACTAAATAACAGACATATTGCTTTGATACTCCTATCTCTCTTGCCCATTCTGTTTGTGTGATTTTTTCCACTCTTTTCCTCCTCTCTTTATTGCTCCTTTTTACGAATTTTCTTCTTGAATTTCTGCAAAAGTTTTACCAGTACTGGCTAAAAGGGCATCTCTTCCGGTATATATTTGCCAACGTTTTATGGTTACATCTACAAATTTTGAATCTAGCTCTATTGTCCTACAAATTCTTCCTGTTCTCTCACATGCAATCAGTGTGCTGCCAGAACCGCTAAATGGATCAAGTACAGTATCCCCAGGTCTGCTGCTATTAACTATTGCTTTCTCCATTAGCTCTACTGGCTTCATTGTTGGATGCAGTGAGTTATGTGTTGGCTTATCATAAAACCATAGATCACTTTGATTTCTACCTCCATGCCACTCACGTTTATTGCCCCTTTTCCACCCATAGAGCATTGCTTCGTATTGTCTTTGATAATCAGACCTGCCTAGTGTAAAATGATTCTTTGCCCAAATGATAAATGTTGACCATTTTCCTCCTGCCTCCTCAAATGCTTTTTGCAACGTTGAAAACTCTGATGATGATATGCAGATGTAAATTGCTCCTTTCGTATATGCTAAAATATGAGTACAAATATCATAGAGAAAAAGCTCATACTTTTCACCTTGATTATCATTTAGTATCTTTTTATCCTCTCTTTCTTGACTACTACCATAATCAACGTTATATGGAGGATCACAAACAGTAATGTCTGCCATTTTATCATCTAACAGCGCTTTATATGATTCAACTACAGAGCTATCACCACAATAGATTCTATGATCACCTAAAATCCAAAGATCACCTGGCTTTGTTATTTCTACCTTTTTGTCATCAACAACTAAGTCAGAAAGATCTTCTTCTTCACCATCTAAATCATCAAGAAAGTTTTGAACTTTTTCTAGCTCAAATCCAGTCATTTTAAGATCAAACTGCAAATCTTCTAATTCTTGAATTTCCACTCTCAAAAGATCATCGTCCCATTTTGCCCAGTTAGCTGATTGATTTGCCAGTAACCGAAAAGCTTTAGTTTGTGGTTCATTTAAATTATCACTTAAAACAACAGGAATGCTCTCCATACCAAGTTTTCTTGCTGCTTTAAGTCTTAAATGACCATCAACCACAGTGCCATCGCTTTTTGCAACTATTGGTATACGAAAGCCAAATTCCCTGATTGAAGCACACATTCTATTTACTACGTCATCATTTTTACGTGGATTACGCTCATATTCGACCAGATTTTCAACAGGATAGTAGTGGATTGCTAAATTCATATCTTAATAATTAAAAAGTTAATATTCAAAATATCTCTGACGCTAAAGAAGGCCTGGGGTCAAACCCACCAAACCCGCCAATATGGCCGAAAGGACCCACTTTTTATGGATTTTTCATCTTATTAATATCTTTACTAATATAGAACATTAATGCCAAAGCATCGGCCTCATTATCATCTCTAGGTAAAAAACTTTTTTCACGTATCGCTTCAATAACTTCACTCTTACTTGCATTGCCTTTGCCTGCTATAAAGCGTTTTATAGTTTTAACATTAACACCTTGGTAGGGAATATTGTTCTCTTCACACCAAGCAGACAGAACTGCGAGAAAACCGCCATAGCAATACGCTGCATCAGTTCCTAGATGTCTTCTCACTTCCTCAAAATACACTGCAGAAATGTCTTTCAAAGAATTGAGCCAATTACGAAAGTTTAAGAAACACATGCCACCTCCACTGAAACGGCTACCATGAAAACTTTTGCTTCCACTTTCAATTACTCCATCTGTTAGAATTGCCCAGCCCGTTTGTTTGCCTAGATCTAGTGTTAGGGTTGACATTATTTAAAACTATAAGTAGCACTGATTCCAAAATATCGTTTGGTTCCTCGAACGTACTATCAAAAAGCGGTTTATAGTTTTTTTGTTGGCCAACAACGGAAATTCGAGAATCATGTGCTACTCCTAAGAAGTATATGGATTAAGGTTGTCTACGTTATAGTAGCTCTTTCAACTACCTCTTAACAGATATATACTAGAAATGAGGTTGGAAATTTGATTTGCACTAAATTTTTTTTGTTTGAGTTAAGTTATTTCTTCTCAATTACGCAACTTAGCAAACACTTTGTTTCTCTTGCTATCAGCTAATTTAAAGGTTTTCTGGGAACACTCAATAAAAAAAGATGAGAGATACAAGGAACTTATGAAAGCTATTGCAAAGTGAGTTTTCTCCTTCATATAAATTGTTTCTTTACAATGGATAAAAACGATGTTAAACTTACATGTAAGTTTACTTATATCAATCTAATCATTAGTAGTACTTTTTATTTGCTTTTCAAAGGGTGTTAAAGGGAGTGTATGAACAGAAATCATAATGAAATTTTGTTCTATGAAACAGATGATGGAAAGGTATGTATTGAAGTTAGATTTGAAAATGAAAATCTATGGCTTACTCAGAAACATATGGCTGAGTTATTTGGCTGTTCAACTGATAATATTTCATTGCATCTAAAGAACATTTATCTATGTAAAGAACTAGATAAAAACTCAACTACCGAGGAATCCTCCTCCTATGATTGTTGTCAATAAGAAATTTCATATTTTGTAAAATCTTTAAAAACCCGGTTATCTTTAAAGTGTGTAGAAAATGTCTGTCAGAAATCGGTAGCTCTCAATTGCATAAAAGTCAATAATGATTTTTTGTATTACTCAAAACATTTTCTGATGTAAAATTCAGCTCTAATGCAATTTTTTATTTATTACTGTACCATCTTATTCGATCAAAAGTTGTTTCATTGACAACAAAAATACTAAGTTTTTAATTAATATTTTTTAAATTAATACAGCTAATGAATATGTGCGTCTACATACACTTAAAGCACATATTCATTTGGCTTACAAAAATTAAGGTATCATATTTTCCCTTACAATTATTGTTCAATAAAAAATTCAAATTTTGTAAAATCTTCAAAAATCCAGTTCCTTTTCAGTGTATAGAAAATGGTTGTTAGAAATTTTCTAGCAGTTGCAATAATAGCCTTAGCAGAACCACGCTTCTTTTTCACATGCTCGTAAAAACTTTTCAGGTAAGGACTATATCGTATAGCATACGCGTCAAGTTAAGAGATTGTGAGCAAATTTAGAGAGGTTAAAGTGGATACTCTAGCCCTTCTACGTTTGTCTTTTAATGAAAATCGCGACCAAGTTATAGTGAGTTTTTTAAGAAATGCTTTTAAACTATTAATTTTGGTTAATACTAAAAATAACTCTCTAACCCGCCTTTTTAGCTCAATAAATGCCTTTGTTAAGCTAAGTTCTGTATTCTTTTTCACTTCTGTGCAACCAACCATGCCGTGAAATATAAGAATTGCGCACAATTTAGCATATAGTTCACATAATACTCTGCATGGCTTTCCTTTTAGCTTATCAAGCCTGATATGGCTTTTATACAATTTAAATAATAACTCAATTTGCCACCTTACTCTGTAAATCGTTAATACTTGCTCAGCACTAATTTTATTTTCTGGAACATTAGTTATAAATATTGACCAGTTCAACAATTTTTGATTTCTTTTAGAGGATGTATATCCCTGCGATCTTGCTAATCTATTAGCTTTCCTTCTTCTGGCCATAGACTGTTCTTCAGTTAGTTTCTGACATATAATTCTTACTCTAATTTTTGCTTCTTTTCCTAACAATACCTCGTTTTCTAAAAATAACTTATCCTCTAAACATTCTAATAACTCCATTTTTTGATTTGTTTCTACATCATATATGTTGGTATCGGATTTATAACGACTTATGAAATAAGCTCCTATTTCATTGATTTGTTTAAAAGAACTTGGCACAAAATAACCGAGATCAGATATTAGCAAATCATTGCTTAATATATTACTTAAATGTTTCCTATATCCCTGGTCTGATCTCACTGCCATTAAGTTAAGGGAAAGAGAAGTTAAGATTGGACAAAAAATTTGAAGTGATTGATAATTATGGTAAATACTAGGGTGAATTTTTAAGAAAAGGGAGTCTGAAAAGTGCAAGTTATTTAAAAAAGTAATAATTGCAGGTTATTTTGCAAAGAATGTACTAATGCAATGATACTGAAAAGATATCTTGAATTTAAAACACATGTTTTCTAGCTCTTTTCTGGTAGTTGAGTGAACGAATATCAGATATCTTATGACGATCAACTCTTCTCCCTTTTCTCACCACTAAAGTGTTCATCAAAAATAACTGTGATAGTCGATCCATAATGCAGTCTATGTCTGACTCTGTAGAAAAAATATCAAAGGCTAAGTTTTTAATCGCATTAAATGAGACAGATTTATTGATGCTTTTTTTTAGTTTACTATTCTGTGAGCTCAATGTCTCTTCATCATCTTCTATCATGATACTTTCTAGATTACTGATGAAGATAGTTGACCAAAAATCCTGCTTGATAGTTTCAATACTTTTTCCTGTGAAATTCTCTAAATTTAATCTTCCCTTCAGCCTAGAAAAAAATGTTTCTACTCCCCAGCGCAAGTAATATAATCTCTCAAACTCTTCAACTGTAAAACGTTTCTCATCTAACAGAGATGTTACTAACACTTCAACTTCGCCAGAAGAAAGTATTATTTTGACTAACCTGAATTTCATCTCATCAGGTAATCCTAGCTTTCGTAGCTGTCTTGCTACTTTAATAGGTGCGGTAGACACTACCACCGTACTAGATGGGCTTTCCGGCTTAAACATAGCGTTTATTTCATTGAAAGACGAACTTGAACAGCGAATTATATAATTGATTTTCCTTCCTGTAAGCTCAGCAAGAAATCGATAAGATACGTATCCTCTATCACAGATTAACAAATCGTCTGATTTTATGGATTCAAGCATACCGATTGCTAAATCAACCTCATAGCTGTCACCTCTACTTAGCACAGATTTTATTGCAATATTATTTAGCACATCGTAACAAACTTCAAAGGTTGCACTTGTATAGTCTTCAAATCTCTGGATTCCATTCCATACTGCTCTTGAGCTAAACTCACCTATTATTTTGTCGCTCTTTGGCAGAATCAGTATTGAAGCATCAAATGCAAGTACTCTGAAGCCATGGTGGGTTTTAAATTCCTGATCTTGGTAGTATAGGGAAACTATATCATCATTTAACTCTGAAAACGCAGTATGTTTTAGCTTCTTTCTTGCTTGAGTAAATGCACTTGCCGTAATTGTATAATCTTTTCTTGTATGCAGAACAAACTCATTAAGCATCACTTGTAATGACTTTACACTCTTTCTAAAAATCAGGAGAAATACATTAACGAAGGGCAGCTTTCTTTTTCGTGAGAAGTCTTTTGAGGATGCTCTGTGTGCGTTTATAAAGTTTAAACTCATCAATTTATTTTTTATAAACATGATTATTCTTTTTTTTACTCATGTCATTACTTCTTTTAATTTGTGAATCTTACCTGATTTTATAATACAGTTCATCACTTTTCCTTAACTTAATGGCAGTGAGATCAGACCAGGGATATAGGAAACATTTAAGTAATATATTAAGCAATGATTTGCTAATATCTGATCTCGGTTATTTTGTGCCAAGTTCTTTTAAACAAATCAATGAAATAGGAGCTTATTTCATAAGTCGTTATAAATCCGATACCAACATATATGATGTAGAAACAAATCAAAAAATGGAGTTATTAGAATGTTTAGAGGATAAGTTATTTTTAGAAAACGAGGTATTGTTAGGAAAAGAAGCAAAAATTAGAGTAAGAATTATATGTCAGAAACTAACTGAAGAACAGTCTATGGCCAGAAGAAGGAAAGCTAATAGATTAGCAAGATCGCAGGGATATACATCCTCTAAAAGAAATCAAAAATTGTTGAACTGGTCAATATTTATAACTAATGTTCCAGAAAATAAAATTAGTGCTGAGCAAGTATTAACGATTTACAGAGTAAGGTGGCAAATTGAGTTATTATTTAAATTGTATAAAAGCCATATCAGGCTTGATAAGCTAAAAGGAAAGCCATGCAGAGTATTATGTGAACTATATGCTAAATTGTGCGCAATTCTTATATTTCACGGCATAGTTGGTTGCACAGAAGTGAAAAAGAATACAGAACTTAGCTTAACAAAGGCATTTATTGAGCTAAAAAGGCGGGTTAGAGAGTTATTTTTAGTATTAACCAAAATTAATAGTTTAAAAGCATTTCTTAAAAAACTCACTATAACTTGGTCGCGATTTTCATTAAAAGACAAACGTAGAAGGGCTAGAGTATCCACTTTAACCTCTCTAAATTTGCTCACAATCTCTTAACTTGACGCGTATGGTTTATCACACATTTCCTGGTACGCCAGAGAAAGGAGGTAATTACTTTAGTAGATTTCTCTTAGGGCAACTTCTTCTTGCTGATAAATTTAAAAGAGCGGATCTAAAGAAATTTATATTTTCATACGGTGAATATTCTCTTGCTTCTACCACAAGATCCGGAAAGCCTGTAACAACTTTTGCGTTGATTAGAGAAGGTCGTAGTAAAGAGGTATTTATTTTTCATGTTAGAGAAGGGGGAAGAGGGGATCGTAGCAGTAAAAAGATACCTATACCTGGTGATCTACCGGAGCAAAGCAAAATCACAGAGGTATACATAAGTTTACATGAGGAAAAGAAGTCAGATTTTTTTAACATAGAGGAGGTTAATAGATATAATTCCTTAAATGAATACAAAAAAGGGAAAGAGTTTTTCAAAGGAGAATTAAAAGATGTTCCTTACCCTAATGGACTAAGAGAGGCATTTGATGAGGCACTTAAGTCTCAAGTTACTCCTGCAGCAGGTCAGTCTCTACCAGTAGATAAATATAATTCACTACTAAAGAAAGTTGGAGAAGGAATGTTTTCTTTTAGAGATTTTATTAATGAAGAGGCTCATTTTCAAGGAGTGTTACATGGGGCATTTAGTTATTATAGTGATTTGAAATTAGAAGAATCTCCTAGAGCATTAGTATTAACAGAGTTTCAAACTGGCAGGGGAAAACGTATTGATATGCTGGTTCATGGTATTAAGTTTGCAGAAGGAGCTAGTAATGCTAAGGAGTATGATCCAGTAGGATTAGAGCTTAAGGGACCAAGGGAAGTTAAAACAGCTGATGCATTAGTAAAAGAGGCAAATGATCAGATAAATAAGGAGTATGTAAAAGGTGTTACTTATAAAACGCTTACAGATGGCAGGAAAGTGGCTTTTATGGGTGTTGTCTTTGACAAAGGAGCGAGTAATGCAGATTCTCTTATTCTACCAAGCAAAAATGAGTTTACTCCTGTTAAGGTAGTTCATAGTTCTATTTTTAGTTTTAGCCAATGTGCAACAAGGAAAAGACGTGATATAGGTATACCCTGCATAGATTCACGTGATGAAGAAAAGATTACAGAGGAAGAAAAAAAGCAGCGTGTTAAAGAGTTGTTTGATGCTAATAAGGTAGTGAAGAAAGCAAAGGATATTGAGTTTTATAATCAGCTTTTCAAGATTTCTCAACAGATGTCTAAAGGTGAAGCTGTAGATCCAAGTATTAAAAAGGCTCTTGTAACAAAAGTTAAAAACGTAGTTTTTTTAAATTCAATGGATACAGAGATTGAGGGTATTGTAGGAGAGAACAAGGAAAATATTGAAGCTTTAAAAACTTTTACACAGATTAATGAACATTTATCCGATAATTTAGATGTTGTTAGTAAGGTATCAGGTGAAAGTTCAGGTTATTTTTTACAGATATGCAAAATTGATCTATTGAAAATTGTTTTACCTCTAATTAAAGATAAAAATTTTAAAAATCTTCTAATGAACAACTCGGAAAAATTGACAAAAGACGCAGAATTATTAAATGATGTCTTTACAGAAATTAGTGAGAAAGTTTCTACGAAATATAGCCATTCACAGCAACTACAAGATGCTGATTTTGAAAATTTTAAGGATGAAATCGATCAAGAGATCTTTAGTAAACAACGTGAAAGAGTTAATCAAATCGCTACTTTAGATGTAAATAAGAGTAATTTGCTAAATCATGTACTTGAATCTATGAAATTGAGTAAAGTACTACTATCAATGAATCAACAAGAGATTAATAAAAACTTACAAAAGATGGTGTGTTATAATATACTAATTGATCTTGGAATACTTGTTAGTGATCATAGGAATTATGTTCAGACAAATAATCTAGGTAATTTATATTCTCTAGCAGATAGAGTTTGCAGCAGCCAATTATTAAGCATAGCTCATGGTTTGCACAGCTTAAGAGACGAAATTGATATCAATTATAGTAAATTTAGTGATGCAGTAATGAAGAATTACTTCAGTGATGATAATATTATGGATTTCAATATTGAAATTGAGGCTTACGACAAGGAAATTATTACCAAAGAAATTATAACTATAGGTCATGATCAAGTGTTTGATGAGATAGGTAATGCTGATAGGACTGATGTATATGTAGAAGTAAAAGATGATAATGGTAATAATAAAAAATTGGTGATAGGCGATATTACAGAAATGAGGAATGTAGAAAGATATTTTGTAAATGATTATAGTGATGGTATTGAGATCTTAGTAAAAGTAGGTAGAAATAAGAATCACGTTATAAAAGAAAAAATAAAAGGACAAAATATTGAGTATTATTTAAGCATCGATGGCTATGAAGTAAAATTCGATAATATAATTAAAGATTTTACTACAGATGTAGAGGAAGAGGCAATTCTTGATAAATTACATCAACTATCAAATGATAAGCAGTTATTAGAAAATAAAAAATATATTGAAGATATAGGTGATGTTCAAGATGTTGAAACTGATCAAGGTTACAATAATATTGTAGAGGAAATTAAACAGAACTTATTAGCAAAAGGAGTTAGGGAAGATACTTTCGACAGGTTTAAAAGTCATTTTGATGATCTTGGTGAAAAAGTTTTTGCAGATTATATTAGTAATGTAGAAGGCAGTTTTAAAGAAAAAGGAATTGCATTTGATCGTAATAAATTTGATTCAGCAAAAATAAAAGGAGTAAAAGGTGGAAAGTTTTTCTCCCTTATGGCTATATATGACTTGCTTGATAGTATAGGTGATACAGCAACACTTGGACGGCATGATAATGATGCTTTAAAGCAAATATTTGGTATCAATGGTATACTAGATGCTATGGATGATGTTAGAACCAGTTTAAATATTTCTCCTAATAGTAAAGTAGGAAGATTGATTAACAAAATACCACAACCTATACGCCAAGCTTTTGTTAAGATTATCGATAATCCTGTAGTTCAAAGTATTACATTTGCGACTATCGCTTATCAATTTGGATATAGTGTAAATGAAATAGCTCAAGGTAATAATCATCCATTAAATTATTATTGGACAGCTAGTAGTGGTATAAAACTAGCAAGCATGAGTATAAGGCCTATAAGTGCAGGAGTTAGTTTTACGATAAAAAGTATAAGTGCTACTACTAAGATTTTAAGAGGGTTATCTGCTGCAGGTAAAGTTTTAGGCAGAGCAGCAGTAGTTACTATGGTTGCTGATGTATTAATAACAATTGGTGTAGAGATTCATGAGAGAATAGAGTATACAAAAGCAATAGCAGAGCAAGTACCTCTACTACCTGGTAATGAGCAGGCAGAAGTCTTTTTTGCAAAGGTGATCAAGTTTTTTACAGGGAGAGATGTAGAAAAGGAATATGGGGATATAATTAGAGTAAAAGGTTATTTAAACCATGTAAAAGAAGTAGCTATTAAATTGTTAGATGATAATTATAATATAGCCGCAATTGTACAATATGTAATCTCTATTGAAGAAAAATATAGTGAGATAATTAGAGATGCAGATCGTGTGTGTCCAACTGCTGTCGCATTCGCGGGGTTCTGTGATAATATGTGTAAGTTAGAAAAAAAATACAATAACATCTCTTTTAGTAATGTTAACACAGCTTCTAATGCGGAGAAAGATTTATCTTCCCTTGATATCTCTAAAACACTACCTATGAGATCTTATACTTTGGTTATGAATGAAGGTTGGGAAAGGTCTATCTGTTATATAAAGAATAGTCCTCAATGCTATCAAGGGATCGAAGAAAAGAAAGTTTATGTTGTTAATACGGATGCAAAGCATATTCCTCATCTGACCAAGTATGAATATGAAAACCTTGGCTTAAGAATTGTAAAGGTACCGTTAAAATACTCAGGACCAAAATCGCAATGCGGTAAAGTAATTAATGAAGAGAATAAATATGGTGATATTCACCGCCCGTGTAATACTGGGAAAATCCATAAGAGGTGTCAAGAAAGCTTTACTCTTTCAGGAGAACCTTTTATTTTTACTAATCCAAAAAGGAAAGATCCTGGTAATACAAAAAAGCAAACATTTCCTAGAGGATCAGTATTATATATTTCAGGACCGAAAACGTTGACAGCAGCAAATTATCCAGCAGTAATGCATATCCCAGAAGGTAGTTATATACGTTATGTTGGCTCAAAAAATAATGAAACTATTTTTATTATTAATGACCATACGTCTGGTACTCTTGAAGGTGGAGCAGGAAAAGAAAATACTCTAGTAATGAATGTTAAAGCTAATAATATCGCTGCAAATTTGCATAGTGGAACTATACGTTATGGTAATAGTAATAACATAAGATTGGTTAACACATATAACTATGTATCTAACTCTGACAACAAGCAAAATATTACTACTCACTGTGAAACGAGATTAATTAATGTAAAAAACGCGGAAGTTTGGCAGAATTCATCTAACTGCACAGATAAAGATTATGAAGTTAGAGTAGTCAACAAAGAAAACGTGCATCACAGGGGATTAAAGCAAACAATATTTATCGTTAATGAAGACAGTGATAATGCTAGGATAATAAGTGATTTAGGCAGTACAGAAAAAATAAAAGGAAATATTGATGTAATAAGGGTTCAAGTTAATAATATCACACAGTGGGGAGTAAGTAAAGATACAGAAAAAGACAGCTATAGCTTAGATCTTTTAGCTAATGATACACAAAGTATTGCTTCAAGTACTACAATCGATGATTTTAAAAATCTAGTAATTCAAGTAAATTGCCAGGGGATAACAGAGTCTGTTACAATACAAGATAAGTCTTTGTCTGATACAATAGAAGATATTAGGTATCAAAAGTTGAGAAATTCAGGAAGTGATACTGACAGAGAAATCATACAAAATAGTGAAAAAAAGTTAAAAGCATTTATACAAGCAAGTATTCTAGATCAAGAATTGCCTAGTACTTATCAAGTTGTAAAAGATATTGCCAATAACAATAATTTTAACATACCAATATTTCAAATAGAAGTCACTAAAAATCATATGGGAATACCTAGTGAAAAAGTGATAATTGCTGGCATGTACTCAGATCAGGTAATTGTTGATTTTAGCTATAATAATTCTGACGTTACAAGTAGTTATCAGAAATACCGTAATAATGGAGGAAGCTATGATTATGATCACTATATGACACTATGTAATTACTATCAAGATGTTACAGTAGAAGGGGGAGAAGGACAACATCAGTATATTATCAAACTACCAGATACATTAAATAGCGAAGTTTCATCGTCGCCGATAAGGATCAATCTAAAAATAAAAAACAAAGCAGCACCTTATCAAAGTATGTCTTACAATATTATTGACTTTGCTGAGTTGAATGTAACAGATGTTGATAGTATAAGCATACAGAAAGGTAAAAGGAGTTATACAAATGAATGTTATAACCAATCGATCTCTGACCTTACAGAGGATAGCTTAGAGATAAAAGATATTACAGTACTTGGTAGTGAAGGTACTAGATGGTCTTTATCCGTTGGTTTAGTTGATTATTTTCAAAGTCCAGAGCATCAGCAAATTGTATTACAAATGAACAATAAGCTTTATAAAATTGACAGTACAAATTTAAAGCTTGAGCATGTAGAGATGGATCCTAACTCTTTCAGATACTATCAGCCAGATGAACAAGGATTACAGATTTATCATAATCAACCTATTGACAAGAATGAGGTTGGGTTGGTTGATTTTAGAGATAAGTCTATATTGGGTTTTGATATGGAGATTGCTGATGATAGTTTAGTGATATCATATGAAAATAGTACCATTGCAAAAGTGGAGAATTGGAGTAATTATCAACCAGCAAGAGAAATGATGTTCGCTTTTAATGATACAATGGTTTCTAACTCAAAATGTATAGCTTCTGCTTGTAATTCAGAAGATGTTGTAGTGGAATTTACCAAAGAAAAAGAAACTTTATTAGGGGAGTTATTGAATGCTGTGGCACAAGGTAATCTTGATAAAGTTAAAGATTTTATTAAGAAGGGTACAAACGCTAAGGGTAAGTACAATAATGGCTGGACTCTTATGCATTATGCTGCTTATGAGGGTAAGCTAAATATAGTAATATATCTCGTAGATAAATGGGCTATTTTAGAGATAAAATACAATGATGGTAGAACTTTTTCATGCAACACATCTTTAGATAGTGCCTCAGATCTTGTGAATAGTTACTTCGATACAATGAAATGTCTCGTAGGCAAAGAAAATAGTTTAGAGATTAAAGATAATAATGGTAGAACTCCTCTGCATTATGCTGCTTACAATGGTAAGCTGGATATAGTAAAGTATTTTATAGATGAAGAGAAAATTGACGTTAGCATTAAGGACAATGGTGATTGGACGCCACTACACTGGGCTTCCTGGAATGGTCAATTAAATGTAGCAAAGTATCTTATAGGTAAAGGAGCTAATCTTGTTAATATTAAAGACAAAGATGGAAAAACACCTCTAGATATTGCTGATCAAAAAGGTTACACAGATATAGTAGAAATTTTAAAGCAAGCGCAATCAGGCCTATATAAAAAATATAATGAGTTGTTGATTGCTGTACTGGAAAATAATCTTAGTAAAGTCGAAGATCTTGTAAGTCAAGGTACTAGCTTAGAAACTAAAGATAGTTATGGCTGGACGTTATTACATTTTGCTTCTATTCATAATTACTCAGATATGGTAGAATACCTTATAAATAAAGGTGTTGATATTAACGCTAAAGACCAGTATGGTAAAACTCCTCTACACCTTACTTCATGGCTCAATCGCTTAGATGCAATGAAGTGCCTTATAAGCAATGATGCTAATATTAATGCTAAAGATAACAATGGTAAAACACCTCTAGATGATTCTGGTTTTAATTCAGATGCAAAAAGAGTTTTAATGCAGGCATACTTAGATAAAGCATTATTAATCACTGTAGAAGATAGTGATCGTGAAAAAATTAAAGACCTTGTTGCTAAAGATGTTAGCGGAGGCGAATTTAAGCATGGTGCGTATTATTGTGCTTGGAGTGGTCACTTGGATATGGTAAAGCTTCTTGTTGAGCGAGATGTTGATGTTAATGGTACTGATAAATACGGTTGTACATTACTGCATTGGGCTGCATTGGGGGGATTTTTAGAAATTGTAAGTTTTTTAATAGAGGCAGGTGCTAATATTAACGCTGAGGATATCTTTGGCAGAAAGCCCATGGATGTTGCTATTATAAGCAATCATAAGGATATTATAGAATATCTTAAAGGATATAGTGATAGTATGAAACGTTTAGAAGAAAAACTCAGTAGAGACATAGAAAAACCTGCACAACGCAGACGTCGTCATCACCATGGAGATCATAGTCGTCATCAGAATCACTTATCACGTAAACCTCTTGCTATAGATTTAGGTAATCAACCTGAGATAGCAGCAAGTAGTGGCACAAGACCATCTTCATGGATAAATGGTTTGTTTGGGGGGGTAAAAAGTTCTGTAGGTGGTTTATTTTATTCTAGAGCTGCTTTATCTGAGGAAGCATCAAATACTGCAAGTTCAATACCACAAGTTGATGAGCAATTTGCCAAAGCTTCGGTAAGTAATAGTAGTTCAATAAGTACCACACTACCATCTGATGGTACAGATAAAAAACAAGAAAATGGAGGTTTCTTTCGAGACAACATTGATTATGTAAATGCAAATATAAAACAAATGCGTGAAAGGCAAACACCTGTTAAATTTAAACCTAGTGGCGGAAATACAATACTAGAAATGGGAGATCACTATCTATCACAGGTTGATTTTAATGGTACAATAATGTTACTTGATTTATTAATTAGAAAAGTTACAGGTCAGAAGTATATTTCTACAGTAGATCAGTCTATATCCCCACTAGAAGCACAGGGCTATGCATTAAATATTACAGAGGGATTTGAGAAAGTAGTAGAGCAAGCTGGATTAAAAAGTGGTGTATCAATGCATCGATTAAATATTGATTTTGTGGAAATACAGAAAGAAGTTACAGGAAAAATCATGAGTGGTAAATTTGATGAGATTTCGGGAGTTTTAAACTCATACCTAGAAGAAGCATGTCCTGGTAGAGAAGCAGGATGTCCTGGTAAGTTAAGTCCGAAAAAGTTTGACAAGTTTATAGCTCAATTTAATAAGGGTCTGCTAAATCAATCAATAGAGCAGATATTACACAACAGAGATGGTAGATTAGAAGTTGATGGTACAAAAAAACAGCAGATGAGTTTAGAGCCTCAAAGTTATTTAAGTAATGCTTCAGTTCACAGCCATTCAAAGGACAAAGTATCAACTTGTCTTTCTGATGTAGGAGTAACCAAGCTTGGAAATACTTTGAGTAAGTAGATGAGAATATGGAAGGTATAATATGCCAAGTAGTGGAAAATTTAAAGTGAGGGTAGCCAAAATAATTAGGGAAACAACCAGTAGCAAGTTTGATAGTCTTAATACTAAAATGGATGAAGTAGACATTAAATGCTAAGTGGTTAATGTGTTTTCCATATTGAACTTACAGCACGTAGCTTTGATACAGAAATTTGGATAACGTTATGATAGTAATTTATATAATTCTATGTGTAATCTTTATAGCTGTTTTAGACAGTTCACTAGATTCTTAATTAGGGGATATGTCTAACTTAGAAAAGGTTTTCATAAATGTTAAAGTGAATAAGTAGGAGTATTATGTTTTTTCTTTGAGTTGTGAAATTTCAGAATGAGAGAGACCGGTAATTTGAGCTATAACATCTATAGAGATACCGGCCTTGAGTGAGTTTTTTGCAACTTCAATTTTACCTTTTTGATGGCCGATTTGGATGCCTCTTTCTTCTCCAACCCTAAGGCCCTCATCAAATTTTTGAGCGAAAGCAGCAATCTCATCCATTATACGTTTTTTCATTTGTTCATATGCTAGTAACTCTTCTTCTGACCAATTAAACTTATTCATCTCTTCATAAGCTCGTTTTATTATTACGTCACTACCAACTATTTTATCTAGGTCCTCTTCGTTTGTTTCTGCTGCATATCGAAAAAAGTAACACCATTTTTCTACTATATTTTCTAGTTGGTCTTCTTTTGTCTTTGTAAATTTAGGTAGTTCTATGAATACGAAGTAAAAATCCTTTAAGTCATGTTCAAAGCTATTTTGATCTAAAATGACATGATTAGATTTGTACTCAGCCTTATCTGGAAAAATAATACAATCAGCAACAGCAATAAAGATAATTTCTTTGAGGTTATGATACTCATCACCTTGATCAGCTTGACTTGAGTAGGCTTTGGCAGCATAATATTGAGCACGCTTTTCGAAGCCCTTGGTCTTAGTGAACTGCATTTCTATAATATATCTTGAACCTTGAGAGTCTTTACAAAGAACATCGACAATACTCTGCTTTTTAGCGGCAATTTCAGGGTCTAAAATGGTAGCTAGGAATTCAACATCGTGAATAGCAGCCAAGCCAGTAAAGCCTAAAATATCGTTTAAGAAATGAATTAGGATATCTTTATTCTTCTCGGTGCCAAATATTCTTTTAAAGGCATAATCATTGCGAGCATCAAGAAACTTCGAAAGAGCCATGAGAAAGTAAGATAAAAAGTATTAATTATTATACACAATTGTGAGGAAATGTTCAATCTTTTTATTGTTTTAAATGTGTTGATGAAAAAACGTCTGTCAGAGATCATCTGAGAATTGCATTTAAGGCTTTAGATGTAGATTTGGATCATCTTTTTATAATTGCCTTATAAAATACCTTAAAAACCCCAGCAAATGAATTGATAAGCTATGAAGAGCTTAAAAATATTTATTTTCAGTGTGAGAGATTAACCTCCTAATAAAAATACGAGCCCAAAAGCTCAATTACGATTTACCTAATATCGAGAGGACAGGTTTGTCAATCTCTCACACCTTACATTTTAAAATATTCAAAAAATAATATCAACATATTTCGGTAGCAAATTTACGTTGAATCTATATCCTGTAAGTATGGGCGAAAAAAAGAAGGTTACAATATATACAGATGGAGCATGTTCTGGAAATCCGGGGCCTGGTGGATGGGCAGCTGTGATGATGTATGAAAAAAAAGTGAAAAAACGTATCTCTGGAGGTGAAGAAAACACAACGAACAACAAGATGGAGTTAAAGGCTGTGATTAACGGGCTAAAGATGTTGAAAGTTTCTTGCAAAGTTGTTTTACACACTGATAGTCAGTATATTAAACAAGGTATAACAGAGTGGATCAATAAGTGGAGAACAAATGGTTGGAAGACAGCCAATAAAAAATCAGTAAAAAACGTTGAGTTATGGAAGGAATTGGATGAAATTGTCTTGCAGCATGATATTAACTGGAAGTGGGTTAAGGCTCACAGTGGTAATACCTATAATGAAGAGGCAGATAGACTTGCTAGAAAGGAATCTAAAAAGCTAAAATATAGAGATTGTGAGATCAAGAAATCACAAAAAAATAGAGGGAGCTCTAAGTTTCATAGATTGGAGGGAGTGTTATGGCAATAATTCTTTTAGACACAAAAACTATAAACCGTATAGCAGCAGGAGAGGTAATAGAAAGGCCAGCGAGTGTAGTAAAGGAATTAGTAGAAAATGCAATAGATGCTGGAAGTTCAGAAATAGAGATTAAAATAGAAAGTGGTGGACGTAACCTTATAACTGTGATAGATGATGGAAATGGAATAGAAAAGAACGATCTGGAACTAGCACTTATGAGGCATGCCACTTCAAAATTAAGTGATAGTGAGTTAATAGAGATCAGACATCTTGGCTTTAGAGGAGAGGCTCTGCCTTCAATTGCAGCAGTAAGCAGAATGAAATTATCATCCAAGGCAAGTGGAGCAAAGGAAGCATGGTCTATAAGATATGAGGGAGGAGAAAAAATAAGAGAGATTACCCCTTGTTCTTTGTTGCAAGGTACATATATTGAAATTCGTGACTTATTTTTTGCCACACCAAATAGATTAAAATTTCTAAAAACCGAGAGGGCAGAAACACAAAGCATTGTTGACATTGTAAATAACTTAGCAATGATTAACTATAGTATTGGGTTTACTCTCGCTTCCGGTAATAAAAAGCTCTTAAAATATGTTAAGCAAACTTCATTATTTAACAGATTATGTGAAACAGAAGAAGAATTTCAGAGCAATTCGCTGGAAGTTAAAGAGGAAGAAGACGGCATCAAACTTACGGGACACATCTGTAAACCAACTATTAGTCGTGGTAATTCAACTCAGATCTATACGTTTGTTAATGGAAGGCCAATAAAAGACAATCTACTTATTGGTGCAATTCGATATGCGTATCAGGACTTTATTCCAAGTGGGAGGTATCCTTTTGCAGTGCTGCACTTAGAGATACCATACGATCAAGTAGATGTAAATGTGCATCCAAATAAATCAGAGGTAAGGTTTCAGAACAAGAGGCTAGTATATGAAATAGTGAGAAGAGGAATAATAAAAGCATTATCGACTAGAGTAGGCACGTTTGCAGCAAGTGATGTTGAGTCTCAAAGTATTGAGGAGTTTGATAGCCAAGAGCCGTTTAATAGTAAAGAGAAAAAAAATCAAAAAGAGTTTTATGAAAAGAGGCCAAGTCTTTTAGAAAATCGTTTAATGAAAGAATTCAATGCACCAGATGAAAGAAGGCAAAGCTTACCAGAAACGTTTAAATATGGAGAATCTCCACCCCAAAAGGGAACGATGGTTCTAGAAAAGAAGCAAATTGATTTGATAGAGGATCACCCTCTAGGATATGCACGCTGTCAGGTCTACAATACTTACATTATTGCTGAGGCTGGAGATAGGCTGATTATAGTAGATCAACATGCAGCCTATGAGAGATTGATATACGAGTGCTTAACAAGCATAAAAAGACAAAAACTTCTCATTCCTGAAATAGTTGAAATTAAAAACCAAGCTGGAATGGAGATGGTTAAAACTTATAAAGATAAGCTTTTTGAAATGGGTTTTGGTATTGAAATAGAATCAGAAGATAAAGTAAGGGTAAAAGAAATACCTGCAATCTTGGGAACAATAGATATAAAAGAGATGCTAGTTGATATAGTAGATAAGTTAATGGAAATAGAAGATACGCTACCAATAGAGGATAAGGTGAACAAAATATCATCCATAATCGCTTGCCACGGGGCAGGAAGAAAAATGAAATTGGAAGAGATGAATGAGATACTAAGACAAATTGAGAAAACTCCATATTCTGATCACGGAAGACCAACGTATATAGAAATGAAACTAAGTGATATAGAAAAATTGTTTGAAAGGAGATGAGTTCAGTTTGTCAAAAAGGTTTCCAATTAAGTATACGTAACAGCTCTTCTGGTTATGGAGTATAAAATGTGAAAAAAGAGAATAAATGCTCTAATTTTTTAGATTACAAAGTAATAGGACAGGAAGTAAGAAATCGTAGATTAGCAAAGGGATATACTCAAAAAGATTTAGCAAAAAAAATCGGAACAACATATCAGGTAATACTGCAATATGAAAAAGGAACACGCAGAATTTCAATTAAGAAGTTATATGAATTAGCAGAAGCATTATCAACAACTGCTAGAGACCTAGCTTGCGGACAAGAAGTATCAAATGAGGAAAGGTATGAGGGAGAAGAGATAGTAAATCTAGTAAGAAGACATAAAGAGATTAAGGATCAAGAATTACGTGAAACGTTTTATTTATTAACTAAATTTATCCGTATTAGTGAGGAAAAAAGTGGAAAGGCAGTAAAAATAGAAGTGGCAAAGGTTTAGTTAAGGAAGGAGTTTCTGCTCATGTTATCTCTCGAACAACCAATTTATCTGTTGATGAATATGATAATGATGAGAAAAAAATTTCCATTCCGTATAAAGTAGGTCAAAGAATAAAAGAATGGAGGTTGAGAAGAGGATACACTCAGAAAGATTTAGCAAGTAAAGTGGGCATAATAAATCAAAGAATATATGAATATGAACAAGGACGAGCTGGTGTTTCACTTGAAATGTTAGATGAAATAGCAAAGGTACTATCAATTAGTATTACAGACCTACTTCCAGAAACAAGAGAAAATGAGAATAGTGAAGCAGAGCTATCAAGGTTAATAGAAGAATATAAAAAGATTAAAAGCCAAGAGCTACGTAATGTACTAATAAAATCTCTGTTTGAAAGCATGCAAGTTTGCAAAGAGAAAGTGAAGAGAGTAGAAAGGATGAAAATTGCAAGGAATTTAGTTAAGGAAGGAATTTCTATCAATATTATCTTAAAAACAGTAGGCCTCTCCTTGAACGAAATTCAACAAGTTTAAAATAAAGAAATCGCCATATATTAATATCTTTACCTATTCATAAAAAAATAAGCAAAAAAGATTGAAAAATTGATTTGACTTCACTCAAAAGCTATGGCCTTATGCCAATGCTGACAAAAAAACAGCAGTAAATATATAAAAACATTTTGTTATTAGTGAAGGGTAATTTTTATGAATAATAAGAAAAGTAGTAGAGATCGTAGAGAAGAAATAGAGTTCAGAGCATTAGAAAGCAACGGTAAAGCTCTACTTGATCGTGAAGTAATAGAAACGTTTCTAAGTGCAGTACATGATAGGGAAGAAGCTCGCATTATTGCTAGAAAGCTAATAGATAGTTTTGGAATAGGAGGAGTTTTAGGCCAGGAAATAGATGATTTGAAAACTGTAGAAGGGATAACTGACTCTACAGTAGCAGTAATTTTATGCCTAAAGGAAGCTGCAAAAAGAGTACCAAGAGAAGAGTTAAAGAAAGGACCTGTAATGGATAACTTGGAAACCATCGTAAAATATTTAAGGGTGAGTATTGGTTATTCAGAGGAGGAAAAGATGAAAATAATATATTTTGATCAAAAGTGCCGTTTAAAGGGGGAAGAAGTGTTTACTGGTACAGTGGATAAGGTACCTTTTTACATAAGAGAAGTAACAAGAAAGGCATTAATAAGAAAAGCGACGTCAATAATAATATCGCATAACCACCCAGAAGGAAGGTTAAAGCCATCTGATGAGGATGAAGCTGTAACTAAAGACTTGGCTAAAGCTTGTCAGACTATAGGAATTAGGTTACTGGATCACATTATCATTACAAGTGTTGGATATTTTAGTTTTAAAGAGCAAGGACTGTTATAAAGCAGATATTTGAAGATTTTCATGAGTTGTTTAACTACTTGAATGAAGAAAGTATTTGTAAATGCATTAATCGTTGCTTATAATTAATGAGAAAGTATATATTAAATTAATTATAAAGTAATAAAGTCAGTTGTAGACTTGGTAAAGTATATTTAATAGCGGAGTCTAATATGAGTAATAAAATAATCGTACCTTTTGGTGATAAGGAAGGAGGTATCTACGAGTTAAACGTTGATCTTGATAAATTGTCAAAAGGTGAGATGTTAAATGCTATTGTAGGAATTGGTCGTACTAGCCAGCAGCCTACTTTTGTAAGCAAAATTAATAAGGCTAAAAAGCTTGTAGATAAAGAAGTAGTACCTTTCCCTGGTAGAGAAGTTCGCGAAAACAAAATCAACTATGGGAAAGGACTTGACTACATATATGGTACAAAACCTGTAAGTGATCAAGAAGATAAAAATCCATTTGCTTCAGCTTTGAAAAAAATAAAGCCGAGTGAAGGTGAAAGTGAAACTTTGAGCTGGTTTAAAAGTGAAGTGGTAGAGGCAAAGAATGTAAATGAATTGCACAAAGTTATAGACAAAGTACTAGCTTCTGTAGGAAGGCTAAATGCATGTAATGATGGAGAGTGGAGATACTGTCTTTATTGTCAACAAGTTATTTAGCTATAAAACAACAAAAAATTTATCTGCATTTTCTATAAATTAGTGTAACTGTGGATAAATACTTTAAGTGTGTGTGGACGTATTTATCCACAGTTATAGGACCATATCTTCTTAATCTTCTGAGAATAGTTTTACAAAGTACAGAGCTCAGTTAAAATCAAAATGATACATATTATAACTCAAAGTACATGTTAAATTACATCCTAAACAGTTGAGCATAAGATCCAAGCTTTTACTGTCAAAATTATCTCACTAAATTACCATTGAATGGTTGATCATTTTTAAGAATACCAAAAAATACATGCATTAGTTTTCTCATTAAAGCAACAATTATAACCTTTGGACATTTTCCTTTACTTGCTAAACGCTGACAAAACTTTTGAAAGTAAGAATTATGATTCTTGACTACTATAGCTGGCATATAAAGAGCTTTGCGAATACGCTCAGATCCTATTTTACATATTCGACTTTTTTTACTTACGGATGATCCTGATTGATAATGTTCTGGGTTTAGACCAGCAAAAGCTGTGAATTGTCTGGCATTATCAAAGTTATCAACTGATGGCATTTCTGCAACAACAGCAACAGCTGTAAGATGTCCTCACTGCCATTAAGTTAAGGGAAAGAGAAGTTAAGATTGGACAAAAAATTTGAAGTGATTGATAATTATGGTAAATACTAGGGTGAATTTTTAAGAAAAGGGAGTCTGAAAAGTGCAAGTTATTTAAAAAAGTAATAATTGCAGGTTATTTTGCAAAGAATGTACTAATGCAATGATACTGAAAAGATATCTTGAATTTAAAACACATGTTTTCTAGCTCTTTTCTGGTAGTTGAGTGAACGAATATCAGATATCTTATGACGATCAACTCTTCTCCCTTTTCTCACCACTAAAGTGTTCATCAAAAATAACTGTGATAGTCGATCCATAATGCAGTCTATGTCTGACTCTGTAGAAAAAATATCAAAGGCTAAGTTTTTAATCGCATTAAATGAGACAGATTTATTGATGCTTTTTTTTAGTTTACTATTCTGTGAGCTCAATGTCTCTTCATCATCTTCTATCATGATACTTTCTAGATTACTGATGAAGATAGTTGACCAAAAATCCTGCTTGATAGTTTCAATACTTTTTCCTGTGAAATTCTCTAAATTTAATCTTCCCTTCAGCCTAGAAAAAAATGTTTCTACTCCCCAGCGCAAGTAATATAATCTCTCAAACTCTTCAACTGTAAAACGTTTCTCATCTAACAGAGATGTTACTAACACTTCAACTTCGCCAGAAGAAAGTATTATTTTGACTAACCTGAATTTCATCTCATCAGGTAATCCTAGCTTTCGTAGCTGTCTTGCTACTTTAATAGGTGCGGTAGACACTACCACCGTACTAGATGGGCTTTCCGGCTTAAACATAGCGTTTATTTCATTGAAAGACGAACTTGAACAGCGAATTATATAATTGATTTTCCTTCCTGTAAGCTCAGCAAGAAATCGATAAGATACGTATCCTCTATCACAGATTAACAAATCGTCTGATTTTATGGATTCAAGCATACCGATTGCTAAATCAACCTCATAGCTGTCACCTCTACTTAGCACAGATTTTATTGCAATATTATTTAGCATATCGTAGCAAACTTCAAAGGTTGCACTTGTATAGTCTTCAAATCTCTGGATTCCATTCCATACTGCTCTTGAGCTAAACTCACCTATTATTTTGTCGCTCTTTGGCAGAATCAGTATTGAAGCATCAAATGCAAGTACTCTGAAGCCATGGTGGGTTTTAAATTCCTGATCTTGGTAGTATAGGGAAACTATATCATCATTTAACTCTGAAAACGCAGTATGTTTTAGCTTCTTTCTTGCTTGAGTAAATGCACTTGCCGTAATTGTATAATCTTTTCTTGTATGCAGAACAAACTCATTAAGCATCACTTGTAATGACTTTACACTCTTTCTAAAAATCAGGAGAAATACATTAACGAAGGGCAGCTTTCTTTTTCGTGAGAAGTCTTTTGAGGATGCTCTGTGTGCGTTTATAAAGTTTAAACTCATCAATTTATTTTTTATAAACATGATTATTCTTTTTTTTACTCATGTCATTACTTCTTTTAATTTGTGAATCTTACCTGATTTTATAATACAGTTCATCACTTTTCCTTAACTTAATGGCAGTGGGTCTGATCTTACCCCCTCCGTTAAATTAAGTTGGTCTATTATCTGATTCATGTAGTCGAAAACTAATTGTAACTTTATTCCATACTTAGTATTGCTTTCATAGCCACTGTAGCTAGTACCATAACCTTTATACATCTCTTCCATACTGTTAGGTAGAGTAATATAGCTACTGTCCAATAATTTAACACTATTAAATTGCTGTAAGATTTTGCAATCAACTTGCAAGATATTTTTAAAGAGAATCACAGATTCATTATACATCCTTTTCATAAATTCCACTGCTTCTTCAGTAAATCTAAAATCCAAACCTTGTTTTGTTATATCTATCGAGTCCTCGTTTAGTAATTGACACATTGTTTCTACGCTACAATTATCAACTCCTATATTACCCAAGACCATGGCTTTTACGAATGATGAACCTTTTAGCTTTCTCTTTCTTTTTATAAACCTTGTTGTAATTGAGATTTTCTCTGCTTTTTCATTAAAAAATTCTTTGAGCTTTTTTGATAAGCTAGTTATTTTATTCATTGGTTCTCTCACTAAAAGTATATCTGGGAGAACTTATACCTTATTATTCTATCTCTTTCATACCTTTATTTCCTTAACTTGACGCGTATGGATTTGCATACGCAGTCGAATCCATTGCCAATGTGCCATCGTCCGTCCGTTTTGGTAAAAATAGTAACAACATAGTAGAGCCCTCACGTAGAAAACTCTACTTATGGTTTTAATATGTGTTGAGTATGCTAAAAAAATATAAGGATGCAATATATTTTTAGAAGCTTTTAGAAGTGCATTTGAATGAATAGAAAATGGTATGCAGGAAAATGTAAAGAGGTTATTGAAAGATTGTCTTATCCATTTAGGGGAGATAGCTTTATATGAGTCAAAGGATAAGTCATATATGGTACAGGTATTAAAGCAAGAGACAGATAAATTATACGAGATTGGTGAAGGGCAATTTGTAGGAGAAACTTTAGTGTTGGAAGTAAGTGCGTTTGATGTACTGCAGCCAATTGTAGGAGATATTTTTGTTATAGGTGACCGTAAATATAAAGTATATTCTCCACCACTGCAAGATAATTCAGGAATGGTATGGAAAATTCGAGCGTCAGATGCGTATTAACACCGGTAGTATTATACAAAGTATAGATGCTGAAAGGAAAAAAGTGGAAAAAGTGACGGTGAGCGTATTAAACAAAACAGCAATATGGCTAAAATCACAAGCAGCTAAGGAAATCAGTGAAGAAAAGAAGATAAAATTAAGTTTGATAAGAAAGAGATTAAGAATTTTTAAGGCAAAAACAAGCAGTGTTAATTAGAGCAAATCTCTACGACATTAGAGCATCGGCAATTGGCAAAATACAAAAAACAAGAAGAGGATCGAAAGTAGGAAAGCATGAGTTTATAGGAGGATTTGCAGCAGTTATGCCAAAAGGAAATAGCGGTATTTTTAAACGTGAAGGAAGGACAGCATTGCCAATAAAGGAAGTTAAATTGCCACTAGAACCAGAAGCATCAAAAGTAATAAGAGATCTTGTCAATTATGAGGTTGAGGAAGTGTTTAAAAAGTTCTTTGAACGTGATATTACAAGAAATGTATGAATTTTAAAGATTTGCATAACGCAATCTGCAATAAATTAAAGGAAGAAATACCAGCAATTCAAACTTGTGAAATTTATCCATCGGTAAGAAAAGAATTATTAGCGCCAGCGGTATTTGTAGAACTTAGCAGTCTTGAAAAAGGAAGTGATCCAGGTACAGGTGAACTAGCTCTGAGGGTAAGATTTGAGGCACGAATAGTGATTGATAGCACAATAGAAAATGCACCTATTATTGTTAGATCATTAGCTAGCGAAGTTGCAAAAGTAGTAAATAAAAATACTTGGAATGTGGAAAATGTTTCACCAGGAGAATTTATCTCTGCAGAAGTTGACGGATTTAGGCCAGAGCTCGATGCATATTTAGTGTGGATGGTTGAATGGGTGCATACAATACACGTAGGGCGATCTATTTGGAAAGAAGGAAAATTTATGCCACACAAAATAGAAATCGGTGAAATAAATGTTAGAAAATAATTTTGCGATTTCGGAACTACAGAGGAAAATGGCCAACATTGTTCGTATAGGAGTTGTAAAAGAAATAGATTATGAAAAAGCAAAAGTAAGAGTTAATAGGAGAATTTTTAACAGATTATTTACCATGGATAACGAGCAAAGCAGGAAAAGATAGAGATTGGTCTCCACCAGATATCGGTGAACAGGTTATGATATTTTCTCCTTTTGGTGAACTATCATTAGGAGTGGTATTAGGAGGAATATATCAGGAAAAATACCCTGCACCAGAGAATAAAAAAGAAATAAATAGTGTGAAGTTTCAGGATGGAACAAGATTGTTATATGATAAAGAGAAGCATCATTTAGAGATTGAAGTAGTAGACAAAATAACACTGAAAGCTGGGGAATCGAGCATAGAGATGACGAAGAGCGAAATAAAACTGAAAGCAGATAGAATAAACCTTAATTAAATGAATAAATCGGTTGTACGAGTAGGAGATTATTGTGTAGAAGTAACACCGCATTTTTGCATTAGTGGGAGTAACAATGTTTTTGTAAATGGTAAGCCAATGTGCAGACAAGGAGAAAGTTTTAGTGAAGGAGAAGTAATGGTTCAAGGATCAAAAACAGTGTTTGCAAATGGTCTTGGTGTAGGAAGAGTAGGAGATATGTGGGTTTAAAGTAATAAAAGGCAGTGAAGACGTGTTTGCAGGCTAAAAATGAAAGGGATGGATGCTAAAACAGGGAAAGAATTAGAGGGAATAGAACATCTGAAACAATTGTAAGTTAAAAATGTGATATAAAGGAAACAAGAGGGAAGATAACTCTAATCACTATAGGAATAGAGTTATCACGGGTGTGTGCGACCGGTGAAACAATTGGTATTACAACCGTATTGATCAAGGTACACTAGCCCTATCTCTCGATACGTTTGAATAGTTGCGTGGGACATATGTATGCACCCGTTTACAATCTTAAATTAATTAAACTATCGAGGTTATCATGATTACATCTTATCAAAATTTTATAGGCATTGATATCGGAAAATTTAAAAATGTTGTTGCAGTTCACAATCAGAAAAACGCTGTTACATTTAACAATAATACTGCTGGTTGGCAACAATTGTTTAAAGAGTTTTCAAATATCTTACCTGATTCTTTAGTAACTTTGGAGAACACAGGAAAGTACGAACTTGGCTTAGCACATTTTCTTGTTGATAAGAATATTGCTGTACATCGAGCTAATACTCGCAAAGTAAAAAGCTTTACCTTATCTCATGGAACTTTAGCAAAGTCTGATCAATCAGATGCAAAAGCTATTGCTCAATATGGATTTGAACGCTATAGTACTCTACCTCTATTTGTACCTATGTCAAAGGAACAAACAACTTTAGCTGCACTTTGCCAACGTCGTGATGATCTTACGCAAATGAGAACTCAAGAGAAATGCAGATTAGAAGCACCTGAAAACAGCTATGTAAAAGAAAGTTGCCAAAAAACTATTGACTTTTTTAACAGTCAGATAAAGGAGCTCAACGATTCCATACAAAAGATTATCGATGAAAATCCAGAGTTACAGAAGCGCCAAAAAATCCTTAGAACAGTGCCAGGAATAGGTCCAAAATTGTCTCAAGACTTTGTATGTCTAATGCCAGAACTTGGCTACTTAAACAAAAAAGAAGTCGCAAGTCTTGCTGGAGTTGCGCCACATCCAAAGGAAAGTGGAAAAACTATTGGCTATCGAAGAATAACAGGTGGTAGAAGCAATGTTCGTACAAAGCTTTTTACAGCTGCGATGGCTGCTACAAGATCTAAATCTGCACTTGGTACTTTTTACTCTGATCTTATTGGTAGAGGTAAAAAGAAGATGGTGGCTATAACAGCTCTAATGCGAAAGATCATAGTAATTGCCAATGCACGACTTAAAGAAGCAATTAATATGAAATAAAAAAGCTGCATAGAAAATAGGTTAATGAATATGTGCGCCCACACAAACTGAAAGCACATATTCATTAATCATAAGATCTAAGCAGTAACAGCTGTTTGATATAAAATTCTTTTTCTGTAATAAATTAGATTTTTTATTGCCGAAAATACATTTTTTAGTTGAGTAGAAATACAAAATTATAAACAAGAGTTGTAATAAAACTAAACTCAAAAAATTAAAAAAAACATAGTTGATCAAGCAGGATTTTTGGTCAACTATCTTCATCAGTAATCTAGAAAGTATCATGATAGAAGATGATGAAGAGACATTGAGCTCACAGAATAGTAAACTAAAAAAAAGCATCAATAAATCTGTCTCATTTAATGCGATTAAAAACTTAGCCTTTGATATTTTTTCTACAGAGTCAGACATAGACTGCATTATGGATCGACTATCACAGTTATTTTTGATGAACACTTTAGTGGTGAGAAAAGGGAGAAGAGTTGATCGTCATAAGATATCTGATATTCGTTCACTCAACTACCAGAAAAGAGCTAGAAAACATGTGTTTTAAATTCAAGATATCTTTTCAGTATCATTGCATTAGTACATTCTTTGCAAAATAACCTGCAATTATTACTTTTTTAAATAACTTGCACTTTTCAGACTCCCTTTTCTTAAAAATTCACCCTAGTATTTACCATAATTATCAATCACTTCAAATTTTTTGTCCAATCTTAACTTCTCTTTCCCTTAACTTAATGGCAGTGGGTCTGATCTTACCCCCTCCGTTAAATTAAGTTGGTCTATTATCTGATTCATGTAGTCGAAAACTAATTGTAACTTTATTCCATACTTAGTATTGCTTTCATAGCCACTGTAGCTAGTACCATAACCTTTATACATCTCTTCCATACTGTTAGGTAGAGTAATATAGCTACTGTCCAATAATTTAACACTATTAAATTGCTGTAAGATTTTGCAATCAACTTGCAAGATATTTTTAAAGAGAATCACAGATTCATTATACATCCTTTTCATAAATTCCACTGCTTCTTCAGTAAATCTAAAATCCAAACCTTGTTTTGTTATATCTATCGAGTCCTCGTTTAGTAATTGACACATTGTTTCTACGCTACAATTATCAACTCCTATATTACCCAAGACCATGGCTTTTACGAATGATGAACCTTTTAGCTTTCTCTTTCTTTTTATAAACCTTGTTGTAATTGAGATTTTCTCTGCTTTTTCATTAAAAAATTCTTTGAGCTTTTTTGATAAGCTAGTTATTTTATTCATTGGTTCTCTCACTAAAAGTATATCTGGGAGAACTTATACCTTATTATTCTATCTCTTTCATACCTTTATTTCCTTAACTTGACGCGTATGATCTCAGTTACAGTCTTAAGCTGACAAAACAGTTTCACCATTGGCACTACATATAGATTCAGTAATAGATTTGGTATATCTTTTTTTAGAGTGATGAGAACTGTAGGGTGGACTCTAAGTTTATCTATAGTTAAAAATATCGCATCAGTACAAAAATCAAGGATTATTAGATTTACAATACGACCTTGATTACAAATATAATAAACTCCTTGTTCCACTTTTTCCCACATAAGTCTTGAATCATTCAACTTTGTTTCAAACCAGTCTATGACCTTTTCTGTATTTAAGTATATGGATAAGAGATGAAATCTCTGTTTTTGATAAGTGTTAGGTAAAATATGACGAGAACAGTTTTCACAAATAGCGTCATCACATGCTTCATCAAAGTCTGAATCAATAAAAATCTCATTACTACAACTTGGATCAACTACATTTGGCCAATCAAGACGATCTTCCTCACGAGAACAAACAATATAATACCTTTCTTGAATTTTTATCCATCCAAGATCAAATAAGTATCTTGCTGCTTTAATATGATTTTGGCTTGGATTTACCCAAGAACTATTTGAACTTAAAAGATCAGCAATTTGCTCGTGAAAGAATTTTAAGACCATAAGATTGTTCCATATGTTTCTTCAGGTCCTCTCTTTCTTTTTTATTGAGTGGATGCTCTGAATAATAAACTTCCCCACTTATTTTGAAAGAAAATGTTACCTTTTTGTTTTGGAACATTACTTTAGCTGATTGAATAGATTGTAGTATGTTGCCAATAGCTGGCTTTAAAATATGTAACTCTGGTGCAATAGGATCATATGGCTTTACACTCAAAGTAAGATATGTATTACTATTTTTAAAATAATCTGACTTAAAATTTAACTCAAATATACAAATGTCAGAGTCAGAACCATCTATACATGCTTGAAGAAATTTGTGCACTTGTAATGGAAAGTTCTTATCTTGTATACTTACAAAAGTACATTCGCAGTCAAAATACCCACTTACAATGCTATTTGCTATTTCCACAGCCTTGTTAGTATTTTTAGCACAGAGATTAACCTGAGTGCCATCAAGAGAAAAGTCTAAAATCATCCACTCAGGTTTATGACCATGAACAACTTTGTTTGAATTAAGCAGTAAATCCATGTCACTTCCTCGACGTACAAACATATATATTCGATCTTGATGATGGAAAAAACCCTGCAACTGGTCATCATCCTTAAGTATCTGCTCTACGGCTTCTCGTGACATAAATTCCTTAAATGAAGTATGTATTTGTCTTGGTGATTTCTGTAAAGCAAATGATACGAAACCTTTCTTTTGTACTTTATCAAAGTGATAGACAGATTTTAGAAGTTCACAATTTATGTGAAATAGTAAAAACAATAAGGATCTTTTATCATACTTGGTATTGTTTTTTACCAGGTACGATCTCATTAACTTCTCAGTCAGAGCAAATCTTGCTACTTCACTAACTGTAGCCTCAAGTTTTGTACGATCAAAGTAGCTAATGAGATAATAGTCAAAAAGAGAGTCAGAGTAACTGGTAAGTATCTTACGTTTTTGTTGAGTGGATCTATCGTCATAATTTCCGTCCTGAAAAAGTTGCCCATTTAAATGATTTTTAAAGCAATGCTGAAAAATGATGCTAAGTTGTTTACCAGAAAGGGAATCTAACCAAGATTGACGTACATTAGAATCCTGAAAACGTTCTAGTAAGAGGTTAACAGGAACTTCTAAATCACTCTCCCAGAATTCATTACTTGGATAAACATTCATGATACTTTAAATAAGCTATATCATATATAATATGATAATTTAAGCAAAGATTTTTTGGACATAATTTTTTCAAATCTTGTATATTTATTAGGGAGAATTTGTGTGAACTAGACAGCTACCTTGAATAAGGTATCCATTGGTTTAGTCTAAAATGGTAAAAGTTTTCTTTTAGCTGTTGATAAGAATTCTCCCAACCTATTAGAAAATTCACAGGAAGAAAAACATGCAAAAAGGGGATTTAACTATTTATTGCCGTTATGAACCTCATAGGTTAGCGGGTACATATTTGGCAGATGCTTATGAACAATTATTGAAATATAGAACTAAGGAGGTGAAAGAAAATGACAACGGTAAGCTTGTATGCAAGAGTTTCATCAAGACAACAAGCACAAGAGAATACGATAGAGAGTCAGATTGTAGAATTGGAGCGTCGCATTAGTAGCGATGAACATGAGTTATTAGATGAGCATAGGTTCATCGATAATGGCTACAGTGGATCAAACTTAGAACGTCCTGGCTTAGAGAGTTTACGTGATAGAGTAGCAGAAGGTAAGATTGATAAGATATACATTCATTCACCTGATCGGCTATCACGGAAATTTTCATATCAAATGATCTTACTCGAAGAGTTTAAAAAGGCTGGATCTGAAATAGTATTTTTGAATCATAAGTTTGATGATAATCCTGATTCCCATTTATTTCTACAGATTCAGGGAGCAATAGCAGAGTATGAACGTGCAAAGATTATGGAACGAAACCGTAGAGGTAAACTTCATGCGGCCAAAGCTGGGTGTATAAGTGTGATGGGTAGGGCGCCTTACGGTTATCGCTACATAGCAAAACACGTAGGTGAAGGAAGTGCTAAATTTGAGGTTGATGAAGAAGAGGCAAATATAGTGCGTAAAATATTTAGTTGGGTTGGCCAAGAAAGAGCAAGTATAGGAGAAGTTGTACATGAACTGAATAAGATACCGGTAATAACACGAACAGGAAAAAGGTATTGGAAAAGGAGCACTATTTGGAACATGTTAAAAAATCCTGCTTATATAGGACAAGCAGCTTATGGTAAAACTAGGACATGCTCAAAACCACAAGTAAAAAAGTCAAAAAAAGGAACTTGTGGTAAACTTAAAAGTGGTCGCTTTAACAGTGATAAAGAGAACTGGACTTATATTCCAGTACCAAAAATAATCAATGAAAATTTATTTGATTCAGTGCAAACACAATTAGCTGAAAATAGACAAAGAGCAAGAGTACGACAAAGAAGAGAAACATATTTATTGCAAGGTTTAATGGTATGTCAACGTTGTCAATATACTTATTGTGGTACAAACCACGTTCATAAAAAGTCGACATATTATTACTATCGTTGCTCTGGTACAAACTCTAGCAAATTCAATGGCAATAAAATCTGCGATAATAAATCAATACGCACTGATGTATTAGATGGAGTGATATGGGAAGAAGTCAAGAGTATCTTGAAAAAGCCAGATAGGATTGCAAATGAATATCAACGTAGATTATCAGAGAACAAAAAACCTTTACATAATCAAACACGTGAAAAGCAAGAAAGTAAGCTAAGATTAAGTATCAAAAAATTTATTGATAGCTATGCCAAAGGGTTTATAAGCCAAGAAGAATTTGAACCAAGAATCACAACAATGAAACAGCATTTGAAAGAAATTGAAGAAGAGAAAGAAAGAACGATTGATCAAAAAAAACTACAACAAGAATTGAGCCTTGTTACAGATAGCTTGAAAAACTTTTCCTCAAGCGTTGAGTCAAAGCTTGATCAAGTGGATTGGCAGACTAAACAAAATATTATTAGAATGTTGATTCATCAAATTGAAATCAATCACAATCACTTGTATATAGTATTTCGCATAAAAAATCTTGCACATTTTGATCAAAATAGCCATAATAGAATTATGCAATGTTGTACTAGTAGTCAATATTGTTGGACTGCCGGATAAAACTGTTGCAGAATCCAGAGAGCGCATCAGAGCAGCGTTAAATTCAATCAATCTTCTGTTACCTCCAAAAAGGATTACGGTTAATCTTTCCCCTGCGGATTTGCTTAAAGAAGGTAGTCATTATGACTTAGCTATTGCTGTTGGATTACTTGTTGTAATGAATGTGATACCAGTTGAAAAAGTTCAGTCTTATATAATTATGGGCGAGCTTGCACTAGACAGCAGAGTCATACCAATCTCAGGAGTACTTCCAACAGCAATCAGTGCAAAACAGGTAAATAAAGGAGTAATTTGCCCAAGGGGAAATGGAGTACTTTATGGGTAAAGAATGTTTCTATTCTGGCTATAGAGAAATTAACCGATATTATCAGACATTTTAAGGGTGAGCAGTTAATTCAGCCGGTAACTTTTAACTATAGCGCTGCACCCAAAGAAAAAAATTCAGTTCCAGATATAAAGGATATTAAAGGTCAAGTTGTTGCAAAAAGAGCAGCTGAAATTGCAGCAGCAGGTGGACACAATATGCTTCTTGTTGGACCTCCTGGTACTGGAAAATCAATGCTTGCTAAGCGATTTATAGGGCTATTACCCGATTTGACTGAACAAGAGATGATTGATGTTAATATTATCTCTAGCATAACAAAAGCCGGTAACGAAACATTTAAAGTAACTCGTCCCTTTCGTGAACCTCATCACTCATGCTCGATGTCAGCGATGATAGGAGGAGGGAAAAATGCAAAGCCTGGGGAAATCACCATGGCTCACAATGGTGTGTTATTTCTTGATGAGCTACCTGAATTTCCAAGGCTTGTGCTTGATTCTCTACGTCAACCACTTGAAGATAGAAAAGTTACTATTGCACGTGCAAATGCTCACATTACTTATCCAGCTAATTTTCAACTTATAGCTGCAATGAATCCCTGCAGGTGCGGTTACTTAGGTGATGCAAGTAGATCGTGCAACAAAGCTCCAAAATGCGGCACAGATTATAGAAATAAAATATCAGGACCTTTGCTTGATAGAATAGACATATGCATTGAAATGCCAAACGTTAGCATACTTTCTCCTGAAATCTCTGTGGAGGGAGAAAGTACCGAGGTTATAAGAGGAAGGGTGATAGCAGCGAGAAAAATTCAAACTGAGCGTTATAGTAAATTTAATATTCGTTGCAATGCAGAAGTCAGTGGTGAAGCATTAAATAAATTCACTGAACCAGATCAGGAAGGGTTAGAATTGCTAAAATACGTACTGAAAGAAAATTACATTTCCAATCGAGGCTATACACGTGTATTAAGAGTCGCAAGAACCATTGCAGATCTTGCGAAAAGTGAAGAGGTAAAGAAAGCACACATTGCAGAAGCGCTGAATTACAGAATAAGAATGTATAAATAAATTAATTTACTTGACAGGTAACTCTTTTTTGCCACATACTATCCCCTTAGTGAAATTTTAATATTTTAGGAGTATAGTTATGCCGATAGTAGAAAAAATCAAAAGTAAAGCTCAAGACGTTTATGGTAAGGGTCGTGATTTTGTAAAAGAACATCCGTATAAAACAGCTGCTACTTTTGCAGCAATTGCAGCAGTAGCTTCGCTTACGGCTGCTTATTTCTTAAGTCCAGCTTATGCAACTTTTGTTGGTACAGTTGGAACAAAGGCTGCAACACTTGTTAGTCCTGCTATTACTGCAATGTCTGCATTTGCAGTTGCTCATCCACTTGTTGCTAGTTTGGTAGTTCTTGCTGCATTAGCAGCTTTAATAACTGCACCTGTGTATGCATATAAAAACAGTAATAAGGCAAGTCAAATTGAGGAAGTAAAGCAAAGTGTACTTAATGCTTGTGAAAAAAATAGTGATGGTAATCCTATAATGAGTAATGAGGGTAATCTAACACTTGTTAGTAATAAAGATCCATCAACAATATTGAACGAAGTTGCGAAAGCAGTTAGATTGGTAACAGCACCAGCAAGATAAGTAATTTCAACAAAGAAAAAGGGATAGGCTTCTATCACTGCCATTAAGTTAAGGAAAAGTGATGAACTGTATTATAAAATCAGGTAAGATTCACAAATTAAAAGAAGTAATGACATGAGTAAAAAAAAGAATAATCATGTTTATAAAAAATAAATTGATGAGTTTAAACTTTATAAACGCACACAGAGCATCCTCAAAAGACTTCTCACGAAAAAGAAAGCTGCCCTTCGTTAATGTATTTCTCCTGATTTTTAGAAAGAGTGTAAAGTCATTACAAGTGATGCTTAATGAGTTTGTTCTGCATACAAGAAAAGATTATACAATTACGGCAAGTGCATTTACTCAAGCAAGAAAGAAGCTAAAACATACTGCGTTTTCAGAGTTAAATGATGATATAGTTTCCCTATACTACCAAGATCAGGAATTTAAAACCCACCATGGCTTCAGAGTACTTGCATTTGATGCTTCAATACTGATTCTGCCAAAGAGCGACAAAATAATAGGTGAGTTTAGCTCAAGAGCAGTATGGAATGGAATCCAGAGATTTGAAGACTATACAAGTGCAACCTTTGAAGTTTGCTACGATATGCTAAATAATATTGCAATAAAATCTGTGCTAAGTAGAGGTGACAGCTATGAGGTTGATTTAGCAATCGGTATGCTTGAATCCATAAAATCAGACGATTTGTTAATCTGTGATAGAGGATACGTATCTTATCGATTTCTTGCTGAGCTTACAGGAAGGAAAATCAATTATATAATTCGCTGTTCAAGTTCGTCTTTCAATGAAATAAACGCTATGTTTAAGCCGGAAAGCCCATCTAGTACGGTGGTAGTGTCTACCGCACCTATTAAAGTAGCAAGACAGCTACGAAAGCTAGGATTACCTGATGAGATGAAATTCAGGTTAGTCAAAATAATACTTTCTTCTGGCGAAGTTGAAGTGTTAGTAACATCTCTGTTAGATGAGAAACGTTTTACAGTTGAAGAGTTTGAGAGATTATATTACTTGCGCTGGGGAGTAGAAACATTTTTTTCTAGGCTGAAGGGAAGATTAAATTTAGAGAATTTCACAGGAAAAAGTATTGAAACTATCAAGCAGGATTTTTGGTCAACTATCTTCATCAGTAATCTAGAAAGTATCATGATAGAAGATGATGAAGAGACATTGAGCTCACAGAATAGTAAACTAAAAAAAAGCATCAATAAATCTGTCTCATTTAATGCGATTAAAAACTTAGCCTTTGATATTTTTTCTACAGAGTCAGACATAGACTGCATTATGGATCGACTATCACAGTTATTTTTGATGAACACTTTAGTGGTGAGAAAAGGGAGAAGAGTTGATCGTCATAAGATATCTGATATTCGTTCACTCAACTACCAGAAAAGAGCTAGAAAACATGTGTTTTAAATTCAAGATATCTTTTCAGTATCATTGCATTAGTACATTCTTTGCAAAATAACCTGCAATTATTACTTTTTTAAATAACTTGCACTTTTCAGACTCCCTTTTCTTAAAAATTCACCCTAGTATTTACCATAATTATCAATCACTTCAAATTTTTTGTCCAATCTTAACTTCTCTTTCCCTTAACTTAATGGCAGTGGGTCTGATCTTACCCCCTCCGTTAAATTAAGTTGGTCTATTATCTGATTCATGTAGTCGAAAACTAATTGTAACTTTATTCCATACTTAGTATTGCTTTCATAGCCACTGTAGCTAGTACCATAACCTTTATACATCTCTTCCATACTGTTAGGTAGAGTAATATAGCTACTGTCCAATAATTTAACACTATTAAATTGCTGTAAGATTTTGCAATCAACTTGCAAGATATTTTTAAAGAGAATCACAGATTCATTATACATCCTTTTCATAAATTCCACTGCTTCTTCAGTAAATCTAAAATCCAAACCTTGTTTTGTTATATCTATCGAGTCCTCGTTTAGTAATTGACACATTGTTTCTACGCTACAATTATCAACTCCTATATTACCCAAGACCATGGCTTTTACGAATGATGAACCTTTTAGCTTTCTCTTTCTTTTTATAAACCTTGTTGTAATTGAGATTTTCTCTGCTTTTTCATTAAAAAATTCTTTGAGCTTTTTTGATAAGCTAGTTATTTTATTCATTGGTTCTCTCACTAAAAGTATATCTGGGAGAACTTATACCTTATTATTCTATCTCTTTCATACCTTTATTTCCTTAACTTGACGCGTATGGTTTATTTAACACTCCCCAACATTCTATCGGGATGCCAGTGTCAGCTACTTGCATGACATCCTCTTGCTTCTATAGGTGTCTTTATCTCGTCTACTTTATTTTGCCACACAGATACAATGGTTTCACATGCACTTGGTAGGCTATCTATTTTGACAAAGAAGGACTACCAACACCTTCAGCGTTTGCATCACTTTAAACTTACTTGCTACTTTATCAATAGTCCAAACGAGTGGCGTAACAACGAGCGCAGCAGCCCAAATGACAGCACTAACAGCATAACTCAAAACTGTGTTAACAAATGTAGCTAATGCATTACTATGGTCCCACGCCTTTTTTGACAACATGGATGAATAATCTATCAATGATTCTGTATTATCTTTAAGATCACCAAATCTATCTGTTATTTTTGTTAACCCTTTCGCTGGCCAATATGATAAATATGCCAATGCCAGATATAAAGTTTGTAGAACTACATGAGTTAATGCCCAAACAGCAGTACAAATTATACCTAAACTTCCATTTTTCCTACCACCTAAACAAACTTGACTAGATTTAACACCAGAAACTGCATCCTTCACTGGCCCAATAACACTATTAATATAATGAACGGATTTATAGAAACTATTTTGTGGAACTTCGTTACCTCGGACGCTTTTGGTAGGAACAATTCCATATTTAGCATATCTATTAAAATTCTTAAATAAACTTGACATATTACCCCTCTAAAAATAAAAACATAATTATCTTACCAATATAGCTTGTTTTAGAATAAATGCAATCACTACCTAACTAAATTATCTGTTGCGCAAAAGCACATATTACCATACCATCGAAAATAAAGAGGTCAGCATGAGTTTTACTTTACCTGAGTTGCCATATGATAAAGCAGCTTTAGAACCTTATATATCTGCAAAGACATTGGATTTTCATTATGACAAGCACCATAAGGGATATTTAAATAAACTCAACGAACTGGTTGAAAACACAGATTATCAACATATGGAAATTGAGGAATTAGTAACGAAAGTTCATGGAAATAATAATACAGTTCCTATTTTTAACAATGCAGCACAAGTTTGGAATCACACTTTTTATTGGAATTCAATGAAAAAAAATGGTGGTGGTGAGCCTAAAGATGATGGTCTTCTAGCAAAAAAAATTCAAGATGATATTGGTGGCTTTGACAAATTTTGTGAAGAATTTTCAAATTATGGAGTAAGCCAATTTGGCAGTGGATGGGTGTGGTTAGTGCTTGAAAAAGGAAAACTCAAAATCACTAAAACTCCAAATGCGGATCTACCGCTAATTTATGGCCAGGTGCCACTACTTACTATGGATGTATGGGAGCATGCATACTATTTGGATTGCCAAAATCGCAGAATTGACTACATAAAAGTTTTTCTTGATCATTTGATCAATTGGGATTTTGTAGAAGAGAATTTAAAGAAGAATATATAAGATGAATATACCACAAGTAACAAAACTAGATAATGGTCTGCGCATAATAACTGAGCGAGTGTATGAAGTTGATTCCGTAGCTTTAAATATACGAGTTGGTGTTGGCAGTAGAGCTGAAAGTGCAAGTCAAAATGGAATATCTCATTTCCTAGAGCACATGGCTTTCAAAGGAACAAAGACAAGAACTGCTTTTGAAATTGCAAAAGCTTTTGACGACATAGGTGGAGCCTTCAATGCCTGCACCGGTAGAGAAAGCACCAGTTATTACGCAAAGGTTCTTAAAAAAGATATAAAAACTGGCATTTATATATTAATAGATATATTAATGAATTCTACATTTCCAGAGGATGAATTGGAACGCGAAAAGGGTGTTGTAATACAAGAGATTTTTCAAACTAATGATTCACCGAGCGATATCATTTTTGATAAGTATTTTGAAGCAGCTTATAAAGATCAACCATTTGGTAGGTCAATCTTGGGTACGCAAGATACTGTCAAATCTTTTACTCGAGCTAATCTAGATAACTACATAAATGAGCATTACTTTGGCGAGAACATTATATTTGCTGTTGCAGGAAATGTTGAACATGAGGAAGTTGTTCAATTAATCAAAGACTTTCTCTCAAAGATTCATTCAAGAGAGCTGAAAAAAAGCGAGAATGCAAGTTATACCGGTGGTGAGTATTTAGAACATCGTAAATTAGATCAAGTACATTTATTAATTGGTCTACCTAGTGTTTCTCGTGATGATAATAGATATCACACATTCAAAGTTCTTGATGCCATACTGGGAAGCGGAATGTCATCACGCCTATTCCAGGAAGTAAGAGAAAAGCAGGGGCTTGCTTACTCCATTTACTCATTTAACTCTAGTTATGCTGATACAGGAATGCTTTCGATTTTTGCTGGTACAGATAGCAGTAATCTAGATAAGCTTTTGAAAGCCATAACGACAGAGTTGAAGAAATTGTCCACAGACGATCTGAAGGAAGAAGAAGTAAATAGAGTAAAAGAGCGAGTAAAATCCCAAATTTTAATGTCACGCGAAAGTGTTAGCTCGCGTGCTGAAACGTTAGGACACTACTACGGTAACTATAATAAATACATCAGTAAAAATGAATTAATAGAAAAAATTAGTGCTGTTACTATTTACGATATAAAAAAAGCAGCAGAAGAATTGCTATCTCAGCATGAAAGAATTACTTTAGCTGCGATTGGAGAAATCAAGTCACTGCCAAGTTACGATAAAGTGGTTTCTATGCTTAGTGTACTTTAATTATGTTGCTTATGCTCACTAAAAAGTTCAATGAATGGTTGCAAAATCCTTTCTATAAAAAGTTTGCTCTCTGGTTCATCGCATATACCACTAATCATTTTATTGAAAGTTTTTTCGCTGTTTTGTAAAAATAAATAGCTTTCTACTGATTGCACAATAGACAAGGCAGTTAAAATTCCTCCTATCACTAAACAAGAAGCTATAGCAGGTACAGTACCCACTGCAATTCCAGTTGCGATTAATGATAAACCAGCTAAGAGTGTAAAGGCTGAAACGCAAAACGCTATTTGATGTTTTTCTTTATTTTTAACCATAAATGCCTCACAAAAATTATATTTCTAGTATATCCGTATATATAATGTACTGTCAAGTTTTTAAAGAAGATTAAAAAATGCAACGCACATGTGCAAAATATGAACTAGGTATATAATTCACAATGCAGCGGTATTTCACTAATCCAATTATTTTTTTCCTGATCTAGCCTATCATTCAATATTGCTTGTCTTATTGATTCCATCAACTTATTCATGAAGAAAACATTGTGAATGGTAACGAGTGTATAAGCCAGCAACTCTTTAGCTTTCAGTAGATGGTGTATATAAGCTCTTGAATGTTTTCTGCAGGTAAAACACAAACAGTCATTTTCAATTGGGTTATCATCTAGTTCGAATCGTTGATTTCGCAAATTAATATGCTCTTTGCACTTTGAAGAAATAGAATCTCTATTTTTTACTTTAACAAGCGCGCCACCATGTCTTGCGAGGCGAGTTGGATGCACGCAATCAAATGTATCAACTCCAAGCTCTACTCCACGAAAAATGTCTACAATTCCACCAATACCAAGCAAATGAGTAGGCCTATCTTTTTTTAAATGTTCCATAGTAAAGGAAACTACATCATACATCTGCTCTTTACTTTGACCAAGTGATCCACCTATTGCTTGACCAAAAAATGGCAAATCGTTGATAAAATCACAACTTTCTCTACGCAAATCTTGATACACTCCGCCTTGACTAATTCCATAAAGCACCTGTTTGCCATTATTATTTTTTTCAAATTCATTTAAAGAACGTTCAGCCCATCTATGGCTCATGAGCATCGATTTCCTTGTGTACTCCTTGCTGACGTGAAATGGAGTACATTCATCTAAAACTAAGATTAAATCTGCACCTAATTTTTGTTGAATTTGTATCGACTTTTCAGGAGTTAGACAATAAGTTTTACCATTTATGTAAGAACGAAAAATTGCCCCATCCTCGTTAATTTTGATCAGAGTTTTTTGTTTCTGTCTTACTCCCTTTATCTCTTCTGAAACTGATCCGTGTCCTAAACTAAATATCTGGTATCCACCAGAATCAGTGAGCATTGGCCCACTCCATCCCATCATCTTGTGCAAGCCACCAAGCTTTGCCACAGTAGCCTCTCCCGGTTGGAGCATTAGGTGATAGGTGTTGGAAAGTATTATCTGAGTACCTGCTTCTCTGATTCTCTCGATATCTGCAGCTTTAATAGCAGCTTTGGTTGCACAAAATATAAATGCTGGTGTTTCTATACTTCCATTTGGAGTTTTGATCGTTCCAACTCTTGCAGAACCTGATTGCTTGGTTATCCTAAACGAGAACTTTTCCATCTATTTACTTGAAAGTTCTGCTATGATATTTTCCACTTTTTCAGGAGTGAGGTTTTCATAAAAATCGTTATTGATCTGTACAACAGGGGCATTAACACATGCACCAAGACATTCAACTTCCTTTAAAGTAAATAGATTATCTTTAGTGGTTTCACCGATATTGATTCCAAGCTTCTTTTTAAAGGTACTTAAAACTTCCTCGCTATTGCATAACCAGCAAGGAGTTGTTCTACAAACTTGTATTAGATATTTACCTACTGGCTTTAAATTATACATGGTATAAAAATTTGCCACTTCATACACGCGAATATGTGGAATATGAAGCATGTCAGCAACGTAGCGCATGGCAGATTCAGGAACCCATCCGCATTGTTCTTGTACTAGATACAGTAAAGGCATAACAGCGCTTCCTTCTCTACCTTTAGGATACATCTCTATAGACTTTTTTGCTTTGCTAAGATTGTCTGGTGTAAAACTAAACTGCTCTTCTTTCTCTTTCATCTAATAAGGTTCATGTAAATCTCAACAAATTATACTTGAAGAGTTAACAATTGCAATTAGACTTCTTGCATAATCTAAGACCTACTGTAAACCAAGCTTAGTATAATCCAATTTGACGTACCTTATTATTTTTTTTACTTTGTAATTGATCTACATGAGAAACTTTTTCACCACTTTGTAATCTTTCTCCCTGGAAAATTCCTGCAGGCCTTTCAAAGTACCCACGTTCAATAGCATTGTAAACTGAGTAACCACCAAATAAGCAATTTTTTCCTATTTCTTCTCCACAATCTTTTAATTCTTTCAACCTCTCTTGATCTCTTACTTCTACCTTTATCCAGTTTTTATTTTGCTTATCAGGATATAACCTAACGTCTAACTCTCCCTTAGTGGTAGGGAAAGTCAACACTATATCACTATCGTCCGCAAGATTGGTGTAATTCCTTATACCATTCTTTGTTATAATTGCTACCTCACTTTTACCAATCTTTATTATATCTCTTTCATAGTCTATGTTTCCCTGAGCTCGCCTTAACTCACTAGCTTTTTCTGTGAGCCTTGCAACATTTATTGTGCTATCCTCAGAATATTCTGAATACAAAGTGGTGTTATCCATTTTTGCATTTCTTACCACACCATTAATAACTGCTCCTTTTATAACTTCCATAAAATCTAGAGTGCTATATATATACTCGTAATAAGCTTCTATCATATTCCCTTTGTGCTCTTTAAATTCAGATTCTAGTGTATCAATTACTTTCATATTATCCTTATTATATAACACTGCCCCTATTGATACCAACTTGCATACTATCCTGCTTGCAACTTCAGGATTCTTTCCTAACTCACCAATCCTTTCCATAACACAATCTGTAAAGTTACGCTTCTTATCTTGAGAAAATCGTCTGTTAAATCTTCCTCCTGAGAGAATAGCTTCGTTTACAACTCCTTCCAGTTCATCCATATTTTGAGCTTTAGAAACTTTATCTAAAAATTCTTTTAGCTTTATCTGTCGATTCGGCGGTAAATTACTCCATAAATCCCTAGAACAATACTCCTTCTCATCATAACTTGACCATTGTAAATTGATTGCATCTGCTTTCAAAAGTAATCTTTTTACTTCAAACTTAAGTTGGTTTTTTGCTCTTTCATCAGTACCTGAACGAGCAAAAGAATCAAGATTTTTAGCATGTTGATGCACCTGTAACTCTCCTTCATTACTTCGAAGATTCAAAACCATTCTTAGATCTTGATCATTCCCAAAATCATCTAAGAATTCTTGTAGATCTTCAACAACTGAATCACCTTCTGAGTTGTTTACTATATCCAACAACTTTCTTCTCAAGCCCCCCTGTCTCTTAGTTAAAACGTAACCTGAACCATCTTCGAACCAATCTTTTGTTTCCATTATAGAGCGTAACTTATCACTCAACTTATCTCGCTTATAAGTCACAAAGTACTTTTCAATATGTTCATGATGATTATCACGTGCAACTTGCAGAGGAGTTTTTCCTTGTTTATCACCTTGATCAGAAATAGCTCCTTTCTCTAAGAGTAAAACTACGCCTTCAGAACAACCAACACTAGCAACATGATGCAAAGGCGTTTTTTTTTCATTATCTTCTGCATTAAGGTCAGCTCCCTTTTCTAAGAGAGCAGCTATACTATAAGGTCCAGTAGCATAGTGTAATGGTGTCCTTCCTTTATCATTCTTGATATTAGGGTCAGCTCCTGCTTCTAAAAGCAAACTTACGGCACAATCATATTGTTTTTTTGCCCAAGCCATACTTGATATTATGTGCAATATCGTCAAACTAGACTCTCCCCTTTCACAATTAAGAACAGTTTTTAGATCTTGATTATCTTTATTATTTAATAAAAACTTTTGAAGTTGTCGGTAACTATCTCCTGCACTCAAAGATCTCATTGCACTAAAAATAGATAGCAATTCCTCATCTAACTCTTCTTGACTGTCTGTCAACTCAGTTGTAACAAGCCACGCACACATTAAATTATCAAACGAGCCTTTTGTAGCTTCAGCAATATCTACCAAATGACGCCTATCAGGAAACATGAATAAACTTTTAATCAATTCATATTCATAATCCTGTTGTAGCTCGTTTTCTATTCTACTTTCCTTATTAGAATCTTGCCCAGTAACTTCTGGCATATTTACTCCTCACTTTATAAAACCGAATGTAATTATAACAAATAAAGCTAATGCAAGCTAGCTTTCTACTACTTCTTGTATAGTTATATCACTAACACGTAGCGGGATTATAAACATTAAGAAATTAACTAGATGGAAAAAAGGCAAAAGAATCCCCTAGTAGTGAGTTTTATAATGTAAATTGGCGCCGTAATAATGTGCTAACGCTTATTTTAAGCAGATTTTGGCTGAATGTAGAAAAAATAAAAAAGCCGCTATAATTTTATGTAATTCGCCAATAAATACCCTGAATTTTGTCATTGAGCCTGCAGATCAAAAACAAGTTTTGAATCATAAATACCCTTGATGTCATGGTAAGGGTATTTGGGGGATTTGTAAAGGAATTTCTGTTGTCAACAAGCTGCTAAATTTATTATATGGTTTCAAAGGAAACATATTGTCTATGGGAAATCTGGGTTTATTAGCGTATTATCTTAGAGTACTTAAAAATTAATTTCTTAATTTTAGTTAAAATTTTATTGACGTTACATATAGAAATAATCATAATAGCGTTTTATTAAAATTTTAAATATAATTATGTCTATATTAAGTAGATTGTTTAGAGTTAATACAACTACACTGAAAGTTAAAGAAGCGATAGGTTTTAACCCAGTAAACGTAGGGTTGATTGAAGGAAATGGAGTTACTTATGGACTCAGCTATCAAGATAACGGCAATGGAAGCAGTAGAGTAAAATTACTTATTAGCCCATCATATCAATCAAAAACATACGAGTGTGATACAGGTATCAACGTAGCAAATGAATTCAAGGGCCAATTATCTCCCACACTAATAGAAGATTCAGCTGAAATAGATAAAGTTGGAGTTATCTTTCCTACAGAAGAAACTAACGAAGAAGGAAAAAAATACATAAAAAGTTTAATGTTTAACACTTATAAAATTCAACATTCAACTAATGTTCCCTTAGTTGAATACGTAGGAAAAGTAAAATTATATAAGAACATTGATATAAAGAATCTTGCAAATGAAGACAATAGTTACTTTTTACCAAAAGCAGTAAAAGTTGGTAATGGTAATGTCATTGTAATCGCTCATAACTTAAAGGATCAAGCTTTAGTTTCTTGGTATTTACAATCAGACACAAATGGAAAATTTAGGGCTTTACCTGGAGCAAAACACACCATAGAAAGAAAATTACTCAAATTTGATAATCTAGGACAATTAGTATTGGATGAAAATACGATGCTTTATTCGCAAGTGAGACCAAACGTTCCTGAAAATCAAGAAGTAAGAACAAATATCTTTAAATTCGATATGGCTAAATTAGTTCAGAATCTGAAAGATAGAAAGGGAGCTAATGACTTTTTGCTCAGCAATAAAAATGGTCAAATAAATATAACTTCATCTATTGCCTTTAATCCAGGTGAAATAAATTTTCTACAGTACGTAAAACGAACTGAAGGCGATGATCAGATTGCTTTTCTTGAAAATGATCAATCTTCTAACATGCAAAAGTTACATTTAGCAAGTCTTGTTAATAGTAGATCAAAATCGAACTTTTCTATTTTTGAATGTGAGGATTCTATAGAACAATTGTATGTTAAAGACAATGGCCAGGGGGGTTTTATCGTCACTGCGATAAGTGGAGAAAGTATCATAACTTTTAATAGAGAGAGCTCTGGAAAATCTTCTGAAGCAACGATAATACCGACAAGCAGTATCAAAGCTCTCAGTGATTTTGTTAATATCATTAACGGCCAATTGATGCCTAGTATTATTTCCAGCAGTACTGTGGCTCCTATAACTGTTACAGAGACGGTTGTGACTTCTAAGAAAACGATGACTGCTGCAATTACTAGCACAACAGAAACCGACACTGTAAAGACTACCAAATTAACAACAGAAGCATCAACTATCATTGTACCAACTTCCACAATGAGTAAATCTTCAACAGAGTCAACAACTCAGGCAAGTACAGTAACAGTGGAGTCAACAACAGAAGCATCAACTACCACTGCACCTACTTCTACAACGAGTAGGCCTTCAACAGAGTCAACAATTCAAACAAGTACAGTAACAGTGGGGCCAACAACAGTAGCAAAAACAACTACTACTCCACAAGCGACCACAGTTGCTACAACGTCAACTAGTGCACCGATAGTAACTTCAGAAACTGAGACAAGTACTGTAAAATCTACAGCAGCGACTGTTGAGTCAACTTTTACAGCAAGCAGTACTACGATGAGTAGGCCTTTAACAGAATTAACAACTAAAATAAGTACGGCATCAGAATCAACAACAGTAGCTGAAACTATTGCGACCTCACAAGCGACTATGATTACTACAATGCCAACTAATGTGCCAACAACAAACTCAGAGGCAACTATACAAACAGTGTCCACTATATCAAATACTGGAACAAAGGTAACAACTCCTTTGTTCACTACAACTTTACTTCCTCAAACTACTCTTTCAACACAGCCCACTCAGCTTGCTATAGAGTCTAATAGGGCAGGAATGATAGGTGGGTCTTTGGTTGGAGCGATAATAAGTATTGCTGGAATTGTAGGATTCATAGCATACAAATATGTTAAGGGTCGTAATGCTGCTCTTGTGTTAGAACTAACTAATTTCAATGATAGAAGGCAATCATCTTCAAGTGGCAATAGCGATGAAGAAATTTTTATCGCTAATAACAGAATGAGACATATATCTATGCGAACTATGGATCAATCTGAAACAGTGCTAAACAGTATATCGGTGGAGAGTAGTAGTCGGTCAAGAAGTAGCTCATCGTCTTCAAGCGGTGGACCAGGATCTTGACTGACTGAGCTAGAGTCTAAAAGTGAAAAAAGCTTATCTTGGGATAGCGATGATGTACCGGAATATCACCTTTAGCTATTTGTCTGAATGTTTTTAGTATGTAGACTGTTAGGAAATTTTCTTTTGCTTTTGTGATTTTAATGTTAAAGTATAATTTCTAGGTGAAATAAGTAGCTGCTGTTGTGTGATAAACACAGCAGAGGAAAGTCCGAGCTCCAAGAAAAGGTAGTGACGGGTAACGCCCGCCGGAGGTAACTCCAGTTATAGGGCTACAGAAAATTACCGCCTAAAATATTATTAGGCAAGGGTGAAAAGGTGTGGTAAGAGCGCACCATAACAATGGCAACATTGGTAGTCAAGTAACCAACACTAGGAGCAAGATTAAATAGAAGTAGATTTTATGTTTTTCTCATATCTACTCGGGTAAATCGCATGAAGTAAATGGTAACATTTACTCCAGATAAATAGCTACATAAACAGAACTCGGCTTATATTTCACCTAGGCAATGCATGAATGTCAGCCATACTATGTAAATGTATCAAACATTTCACATATCCTGTACGCTCAATTTGACCACCTATATTCCTTTTACTTCTTGGCTTATCTCTTTTTTTATTTCCTTTTGAACTTAACAAAGCTTTTCCTTTAACTCATCACCCTCTATCTCTACCCTCTATCTCTAAAACCTTATTTTCTTACCTATAACTTTTTAGCTTAGCTTCCAACTTTTCTATTTTTTGCTGCAAGTCTTTGTAAAGTTCTAAAAGACTAACCATGTTACCTCACTTTTACGATTGGTTTTTATCTTATTTCATCTACCTATTTTGTTGCTTCAATGAATGGGTGAATAAAGCATTTCATGCGCTGTCCTTCACTTGTTCTGCTTGATAGTCACTACTGCTTTCGCTTATATTAGCACTAGAGTATTCTTCATCGTCAACATACTCTTTTAGAACATATCCTCTACCCCAAACGGTTTCTATGTGGCTTATTCCATCATTTGCACTTTCAAGTTTTTTACGTAATTTACACATAAAAACATCAACTATTTTGTTGTCTGAAGGTTCGTCCAAGCCATTGTAAAGATGGTTTAAAAACATTTCTTTTGTCAACACTGCTCCTTTACGCAATGCCAGCAATTCTATCATGGAATACTCTTTGTTAGTAAGGTGAACTGTTTTGCCTTTTACCTCAACAATCCTGTGATCAAAATTGATATTCATATTACCAATCTTTATCACTGATTCGGGATGGCCTTTAGTACGTCGGACTATGGCCTTAATTCGAGCTAATAATTCGCTCTTGTGAAATGGCTTGGTTAAGTAATCGTCGGCACCATACCCAAGTCCTTTAGCTTTATGGTTGGCAGCGGAGATACACGAAAGTATTAAAACAGGAACTTTGATTTTTGCACTTCTTAATCTTAACAGTATATCATATCCATCAATATCACCAGGCAGGTGTATATCTAGAATAACTAGATCGTAACAGTCTCCACCCGAGGAAACCATATTATTGTTATAATCTTGTGCAGAAGTAACAACGTCGCAAAAATGTCCATCAGAAGTTAAGGCATTAACTACAGTCCTTGCACTTACTTGATCATCTTCAATTAATAATATACGCATATTTTACACCCCATAAATAATTTATAATTTTAGTAATATATATAACCAAGGAAAGTAACAAATCAAATTTTTATTAATGAATAATAGAAATTACACTTATTAATTAATAGTTAATGTGTCGTTCCAAAATTATACAAATAGATCTAAAATACAATAGATATACTATAATGATACTATTTTTAGTAAATATTGAATAGAAGCTATTTTTATTAAAAGAATACTTAGGTTAATAGATATTTAAACTATTTTATACTTTTATGTTATATTTTTAATTTACTTATTCTACAGTTTTAAATTATAAGTAATACTTTCAGGAATATTGAGTGGTAATATCAGTTTTAGGTGCTGGCGCATGGGGTACAGCAATTGCGATTTCATTAAGTAGTAAGAAAAATGTAATTTTGTGGACTCGCAATAAGGCCATATTTGAATCAATTAAAGAGAAAAGAGAAAGTGACAAGCTACCTGATTGTCCAATTTCTGATAATGTATCAGTAAAATTAGCTATTGAAGATGCAGTTAATGCTTCAGTAATAATTCTAGCTGTTCCCACTCAGTCTCTAAGGGAGATATGTCATCAATTGAATGATTGTAACCTAAAAAAAAATGTAGCAATAATTTTGGCTTGTAAGGGAATAGAAAAATCTACATTAAAATTACCTAGTGAAGTAGTCAATGAAGTTTTACCTAATAATCCTCTTGCTGTTTTTTCTGGTCCTAGCTTTGCTATAGAAGTTGCAAGAAAATTACCATATTCGATGGTTCTTGCATGTCAAAATGAAGTATTAGGTTTAAAATTAGTATCAGAGCTACAGCAAGAAAATATTAAATTGTACCTTAGTAGCGATGTTATAGGAATACAAGTTTGTGCAGCATTAAAGAATGTTTTTGCTATAGCATGTGGGGTTGTTCTAGGTAGGTTTGGGTTTAATGCTCATGCAGCATTAATTACGAAAAGTATGAGTGAAATTAAGGCTTTATACTCAGCAAAAGTTGGTGACGGCAATGTAGATATAAATACACTACTTGGACCAGCATGCTTAGGCGATTTGGTTGTGACATGCACATCATTAAATTCAAGAAATCTATCTTTTGGATCTAAAGTAGCTAATAGTAATGGTTCTAGTGCTCAGCAGATTTTATCAGAAGGTAAGTCGGTAATTGAAGGTTTTAACACTGCTAAGTCTGCATTTGATTTAGCAGAAAAGCTAAAGATAAAAATGCCCATATGTGAAGCGATCTATAGATTGCTATATGAAAATACTTCTATAGAAGATACTATTTCTGTTCTTGTAAATTAGTTTTATATTTCGGTATATTGTGAAATTTTTATATAAATTAATATCAACATGGTGGCTATCTGGCACGGTAAAACACATGCCAGGTACTATAGGCAGCTTGGCTGCTTACCCAATTGTTCCTATATTACTCAATGACAGAATTTTAGGTACAGCAATTATTTTTTTTTTATTCTTAGTTGGATTATGGTCTACAGGCAATTATATACAACATTACAAAGCTCCGCATGATCCAAAAGAGGTAGTAATTGATGAAGTAGTTGGTCAATTGCTGACAGTACTTCTAGTTTCAATATTATTAGAACAAGAAATGAATAGCTCTGTATTGTTGGTGTGCTTTTTCTCCTTTAGGTTTTTTGATATAATAAAAGTGTGGCCTATAAATTTGATTGATAAAAATACAAAAGGTCCTTTAGGTATTATGCTAGATGATGTTGTAGCTGCAATTTTAGCCTTTGTTTTTATAGGAGCCTTTTATTGTTTATTGTTGGTTTATGCAGAATAAAAAAATTTGTTATTCAAGCTTAATTATTCAGAACCTAAAGGATTATATACTTTATGCAACGAATTTGTCCAAGTGGGAAATACATGACGAATTTGATAATGTTATATTTACAGTAAATGGTACCAGAGAATCGTTATTTAATTTTGTGTTTTGTGAAGATCAATGTACTGAGCTTTCCATATGCAGAACTCTAGATTATCTCAAAGCACGAAATATAGAAGCAACATGGATAATAAGTCCACGTATAAAAATAGGGGGTATTTTAGAAAAATGCGAAATAAAACACGTTAGCACACCAAAAAAAGTTTTACTCAATATAAAAGATTATTTTTTGCCTGATGATGCTGTTCCAAATTTGAAGTTCAATGTTGTAAATAGTAGTGAGCTCTTAGAGCAATTAGATTTACACACTTCTAAAATTTTTTATCACAGAATTAGTATTGTTAGCACATTTTTTCGCCAATTATCGAATTATGATGATAAGAGCTCAAGGTTAAGATTTTTTCTTGTAATGCTAAATAACGAAATTGTTGGAACATGCGGTCTTTATATTCAAGACAGCATAGCTGGTTTTTATAGCGATGGAGTTTTACCAATTTACAGGGGTCGTGGAATAGGAACTCAAATGGTTCTAGAAAGAATAAAGATAGCTAGGCAATTTGAATGCAAATACATAGTAGCACATTGCATGAAACCTTCTGTAAACCTTTATAAGAGATTAGGCTTTAGGGTATTGGGCAATCTTCACTTATATACCTCTTCAGTACAATCTCTTTGCTGAGAGGTTATAAATTTTTATATTTGTTTTAGAATACTATGTTTTTTTTGTATGAAATAGTTTTACTACTAATTCTAGTATTCTTCTTTTTCTCATATTCTAAATTAAAAATTAGTAATAAAATTAAGGACTTACAACATCAAAATGTTATCATAAATAATTTAATAGATACTGTAAATGATGGATTTTATATTTGGGACGCAAAAAAACGTATAGAAAAATTTTCTCCCAATTTACTAATTTTGCTTAATACTGTTTTTTATTCATTTAATGAGTTTGTAAATTTTTTTGAGCAATCAGAAAGCTTAATTAAAAGTTTTGCTGAGGCAAAGGAAATAAATAAATCTTTTACTCTAGATTTAAAGTCAAAAGACAGTGAGGTTTATTGCACATGTTATGGTAAAAGCATAATAGATTATTCTAATAATGTGATTGGTGTGTTGTTGTGGATAAGAAATATCTCCGATTATAAGATAAAAGCTAATGAACTTGAGTTAGAAAATAGTAAGCTTATGCGAGAATTGGAGAACTATAAAAAAATTTTTGACTCTTTACCATTTCCAATACTGAAGCACAATAAGAATAAAAAAGTAAGGTTTTATAACTTATTTTATGATAAATATATAGGCAGCTCTAAAAAATTTACTGTTGCGAGTGGCTCCTATAACGTAAAACCAGGAGAGTGTGTAATAACTTACAAGAACGAACCTAAGGTTTTTAATTTTGTTGAAGTTCCAGTGCAAAATTCTAATAGCATAGTAATGTATGGAAAAGATATTAGTGATGAAAAAAAATTACATACTGAGCTAAGCAATTGTTTAGCTGCACAAGAAAGTTTGCTTGAGAAGCTATCGATTGCTGTAGCGATATATAGTAAGAATCAAAAGCTAAAATTTTATAATAATGCTTTTATAAAAACTTTTCAGTTTGATCCAAAATTTTTGGAGTCTTATCCAACTTATCACGAGATTATGCTTCACCTATTTGAATCTAAAAAGCTTTTAGGAAAAGAGGATTTTCAAACTATTAATAATCAAAGACATGAGTTGTTTAAAAGATTACTGGAATCATATGGTGAAACAATACATTTCATGAACGGAAGAACGTTTAGAGTATTAACAATACCCTATGCTTCAGAGGGTCTACTATTTTCTTACGAAGAGTGCCAGAAATAACACTCAAATTCCTTCTCTCTCTACCATAAGCTGTTTTACTTTCGCTATCGCTTTTGCTGGGTTAAGACCTTTCGGGCAGGTTTTTGTACAATTCATTATTGTATGACAACGATACAACTTAAATGGGTCATTTAAAGAAGCAAGTCTTTCTTCTTTCTTATTATCACGACTGTCAGCAATCCATCTATAAGCTTGCAGTAATATCGCTGGCCCTAAAAATTTATCACCATTCCACCAATAGCTTGGGCAACCAGTCGAACAGCAAGCACATAGTATACAATCAGACAGACCATCCAATTTTTTTCTATCTTCAGGAGATTGAAAGTATTCTTTATTTTGTAAGGCAGATTTATCTGTTTGTAACCAAGGTTTAATCGATTTGTATTGCTCATAAAATTGGCTTAGATCTGGAACTAGATCCTTTACTATATACATATGAGGTAGTGGATATATTTTTACTTCACCTTTTATATCATGTATAGATTTAGTGCATGCAAGAGTGTTGGTACCATCAATATTCATTGCACAAGATCCGCATATTCCTTCTCTGCAAGAGCGTCTAAAAGTTAAGGTTGAATCTATTTCATCCTTTATTTTTATTAATACATCAAGTACCATAGGGCCACAATTATCCATATCGATAAAAAATGTGTCTATTCTTGGATTTTTATCATCATCAGCAGACCAACGATAAATTTGAAATCTTCTAATATTTTTTGCTCCAGTAGGAGTAGGATAAATCTTGCCCTTTTTATTAACTTTAGAATTTTTTGGTAAAGAAAACTGAACCATATTGCTTACCTTTTACAGCTAAAACCCCTTTTTTGTAAATAACATATTTTGGTATTATCTACCATACTTTTCCTTTTCAAATTCAAGCAAAGCTAAAATCTTGCTCTCTAAACTTTTCATTATAATTTCTTCATCTTCTTTTTGATGATCATAGCCAAGTAAATGCAGCAATCCATGAACTAACATGTGTGCAGTGTGAGTGAGGATAGATATACAGTACTCATGAGACTCTCTTTCTATTGTATCTACTGCAATTGCTATGTCTCCTAGATCACATTCACTAGATAACTGTTCGCATGGAAATGATAGTACATTAGTTGGCTTATCTATTTCTCTAAACTTAAGATTAAGTTGATGTAGCAAGTTATCATCAGCGAGAGCTATTGATATATTTGGTTTATAATGATCTATTTTTAATTCTTTTAGAGAAGCATTAATAATATTTAATACAAAACTCTGTGGGTCCTTCGTAATACTATGCCACCTCTTATCAAGAATATTTACTTCTAACATGAATAAAGCACCAGAAAGGACATTATCCCATCACTTGACATTGGAACCCAAAAAAGAAGAATTATAGACCATCGTATCATACACACAACTATACGAATATTGTACACTAGAAGTATGTCATCCCAGTGCCCCGACACTGGGATCCAGGAATTCTGATTAGACATTAGGTGAGTGAATATAAAAGCTATATTAAAACACAACATTTTTAATGTGGTTGCATTACAGCTGGATTCCAGTGTCAAGCACTGCTTTGTGTTTGATGAAAAATCGGCTACTTCAAAACAAACACTCATACAGCTGTATGTTGTGTGCTGAGGTAATATTGTTTGGCAACAGGTATTATACATCACTCATCCTTATTATTTCATTCCACTCAGTCTCTAAAACCGGAGAAACTGATAAACGTGATTGTTTTAATATAACCATATTTTTCAAAAGTGGGTTTTGTTTTATACTGTTTAACGTCACTTGGTTACTTAAAGGTTTCAAAAGTTTTACATTCACTAGTCCAAATTTGGAATTATAAACATGATAATACTCCTTTAATACTTCAACTATTCCAAGTATAACTCTCTCTTTACCTGTATGATAAAAAAATGCAAGATCGCCTAATTTCATAGCTCTCATGTAATTTTGAGCTTGATAATTGCATACACCATTCCACTGCGTCACCTGCTCCTTTCCCATTTTTTGCCACGAGTATTCACTTGGCTCTGACTTGAGTAGCCAAAATTGCATTATTTTTTTCTTCTTAAATAAGCTGGTATATCATAAACATTGCTACCCCACTTAACTCTTTCATTTGTTTGCTCAGTTGAAGCATATTCTTTTGTTTCTGATATTGGAATTTGATTATAAGGCCATTTAAAATTTTTTTCCTCTGCTGGGATCTTGTTTTGATTAACAGATGAATTGTTGTTACAGCTATCAATGCCAGTTGCAAGAACAGAAACTCTAACTCTTCCCTCCATCGCCTGATCAAAAGTGGCACCAAATATTATATTTGCATTTTCATCCACTTCTTCACGCACTCTATTTGCTGCAGAATCAACTTCAAATAGAGTCATATCTCCACCACCAGTAATATTAATCAATATTCCTTGCGCACCTTTCATTGATACATTATCAAGCAATGGATTAGATATCGCAGCTTCTGCAGCACTAATTGCCCTATCTTCTCCTTCTGCCTCTCCAGTACCAATCATTGCTTTACCCATCTCACTCATTACTGTTTCTATATCAGCAAAATCAAGATTAATCAGTCCTGGCATGATCATCAAATCAGTTACTCCTCTTATGCCAATATGCAGAACATTATCGGCGAGTTGAAATGCGTCAGCAAATGTAGTTTTCTCGTTAGCAATTCTAAATAAATTTTGATTGGGAATGACAATAAGTGTATCTACGTATTTTTGCAACTCTTCAAGTCCAAGCTCTGCAATGCGCATACGTCGCACACCTTCAAAACCGAACGGCTTAGTTACAACTCCAACAGTCAGTATCTTTTTTTCTTTTGCTCCTTTATCTTTAACTACCGCTCTTGCTTCTCTGGCTGCTTTTGCAATTACCGGTGCAGCACCTGTTCCAGTACCACCACCCATCCCTGCTGTGATAAAGAGCATATGGCTATCTTTTATATGCTCCATAATTTCATCAATTGATTCTTCTGCTGCACCTTTACCAACATCAGGTAAAGCACCAGCACCAAGGCCCTTAGTTAAGTTAATACCAAGTTGAATTTTTTTATCACATAATGACTTCTCTAACGCTTGAGCATCGGTATTTGCTACAACAAAATTTACTCCTTGTAAATTGGATTGAATCATGTTGTTCACAGCATTTCCACCAGCACCACCCACTCCCACAACGGTAATCCTTGGGTGCAATATGGGTAATTCTGGTAAACTAAGGTCGATTGACATTTAAATTTTACTCAAATATTAGTGAATTCACTTGATAACAAGTTACTGCTTTTTTAACAATATGCAAACATTTTTCATTTTGACATACGCAAACAGTAAACAAGATTTACTTATTCTTAACATTATTAATCAGTAGATGTAATAATTATAGACTTTCAAATAACACTGCTTAAGATGCAAAAAAAAATTGTGAAAAAGGGATAGAAGCCTCACTGCCATTAAGTTAAGGGAAAGAGAAGTTAAGATTGGACAAAAAATTTGAAGTGATTGATAATTATGGTAAATACTAGGGTGAATTTTTAAGAAAAGGGAGTCTGAAAAGTGCAAGTTATTTAAAAAAGTAATAATTGCAGGTTATTTTGCAAAGAATGTACTAATGCAATGATACTGAAAAGATATCTTGAATTTAAAACACATGTTTTCTAGCTCTTTTCTGGTAGTTGAGTGAACGAATATCAGATATCTTATGACGATCAACTCTTCTCCCTTTTCTCACCACTAAAGTGTTCATCAAAAATAACTGTGATAGTCGATCCATAATGCAGTCTATGTCTGACTCTGTAGAAAAAATATCAAAGGCTAAGTTTTTAATCGCATTAAATGAGACAGATTTATTGATGCTTTTTTTTAGTTTACTATTCTGTGAGCTCAATGTCTCTTCATCATCTTCTATCATGATACTTTCTAGATTACTGATGAAGATAGTTGACCAAAAATCCTGCTTGATAGTTTCAATACTTTTTCCTGTGAAATTCTCTAAATTTAATCTTCCCTTCAGCCTAGAAAAAAATGTTTCTACTCCCCAGCGCAAGTAATATAATCTCTCAAACTCTTCAACTGTAAAACGTTTCTCATCTAACAGAGATGTTACTAACACTTCAACTTCGCCAGAAGAAAGTATTATTTTGACTAACCTGAATTTCATCTCATCAGGTAATCCTAGCTTTCGTAGCTGTCTTGCTACTTTAATAGGTGCGGTAGACACTACCACCGTACTAGATGGGCTTTCCGGCTTAAACATAGCGTTTATTTCATTGAAAGACGAACTTGAACAGCGAATTATATAATTGATTTTCCTTCCTGTAAGCTCAGCAAGAAATCGATAAGATACGTATCCTCTATCACAGATTAACAAATCGTCTGATTTTATGGATTCAAGCATACCGATTGCTAAATCAACCTCATAGCTGTCACCTCTACTTAGCACAGATTTTATTGCAATATTATTTAGCACATCGTAACAAACTTCAAAGGTTGCACTTGTATAGTCTTCAAATCTCTGGATTCCATTCCATACTGCTCTTGAGCTAAACTCACCTATTATTTTGTCGCTCTTTGGCAGAATCAGTATTGAAGCATCAAATGCAAGTACTCTGAAGCCATGGTGGGTTTTAAATTCCTGATCTTGGTAGTATAGGGAAACTATATCATCATTTAACTCTGAAAACGCAGTATGTTTTAGCTTCTTTCTTGCTTGAGTAAATGCACTTGCCGTAATTGTATAATCTTTTCTTGTATGCAGAACAAACTCATTAAGCATCACTTGTAATGACTTTACACTCTTTCTAAAAATCAGGAGAAATACATTAACGAAGGGCAGCTTTCTTTTTCGTGAGAAGTCTTTTGAGGATGCTCTGTGTGCGTTTATAAAGTTTAAACTCATCAATTTATTTTTTATAAACATGATTATTCTTTTTTTTACTCATGTCATTACTTCTTTTAATTTGTGAATCTTACCTGATTTTATAATACAGTTCATCACTTTTCCTTAACTTAATGGCAGTGGGTCTGATCTTACCCCCTCCGTTAAATTAAGTTGGTCTATTATCTGATTCATGTAGTCGAAAACTAATTGTAACTTTATTCCATACTTAGTATTGCTTTCATAGCCACTGTAGCTAGTACCATAACCTTTATACATCTCTTCCATACTGTTAGGTAGAGTAATATAGCTACTGTCCAATAATTTAACACTATTAAATTGCTGTAAGATTTTGCAATCAACTTGCAAGATATTTTTAAAGAGAATCACAGATTCATTATACATCCTTTTCATAAATTCCACTGCTTCTTCAGTAAATCTAAAATCCAAACCTTGTTTTGTTATATCTATCGAGTCCTCGTTTAGTAATTGACACATTGTTTCTACGCTACAATTATCAACTCCTATATTACCCAAGACCATGGCTTTTACGAATGATGAACCTTTTAGCTTTCTCTTTCTTTTTATAAACCTTGTTGTAATTGAGATTTTCTCTGCTTTTTCATTAAAAAATTCTTTGAGCTTTTTTGATAAGCTAGTTATTTTATTCATTGGTTCTCTCACTAAAAGTATATCTGGGAGAACTTATACCTTATTATTCTATCTCTTTCATACCTTTATTTCCTTAACTTGACGCGTATGATCTCAGTTACAGTCTTAAGCTGACAAAACAGTTTCACCATTGGCACTACATATAGATTCAGTAATAGATTTGGTATATCTTTTTTTAGAGTGATGAGAACTGTAGGGTGGACTCTAAGTTTATCTATAGTTAAAAATATCGCATCAGTACAAAAATCAAGGATTATTAGATTTACAATACGACCTTGATTACAAATATAATAAACTCCTTGTTCCACTTTTTCCCACATAAGTCTTGAATCATTCAACTTTGTTTCAAACCAGTCTATGACCTTTTCTGTATTTAAGTATATGGATAAGAGATGAAATCTCTGTTTTTGATAAGTGTTAGGTAAAATATGACGAGAACAGTTTTCACAAATAGCGTCATCACATGCTTCATCAAAGTCTGAATCAATAAAAATCTCATTACTACAACTTGGATCAACTACATTTGGCCAATCAAGACGATCTTCCTCACGAGAACAAACAATATAATACCTTTCTTGAATTTTTATCCATCCAAGATCAAATAAGTATCTTGCTGCTTTAATATGATTTTGGCTTGGATTTACCCAAGAACTATTTGAACTTAAAAGATCAGCAATTTGCTCGTGAAAGAATTTTAAGACCATAAGATTGTTCCATATGTTTCTTCAGGTCCTCTCTTTCTTTTTTATTGAGTGGATGCTCTGAATAATAAACTTCCCCACTTATTTTGAAAGAAAATGTTACCTTTTTGTTTTGGAACATTACTTTAGCTGATTGAATAGATTGTAGTATGTTGCCAATAGCTGGCTTTAAAATATGTAACTCTGGTGCAATAGGATCATATGGCTTTACACTCAAAGTAAGATATGTATTACTATTTTTAAAATAATCTGACTTAAAATTTAACTCAAATATACAAATGTCAGAGTCAGAACCATCTATACATGCTTGAAGAAATTTGTGCACTTGTAATGGAAAGTTCTTATCTTGTATACTTACAAAAGTACATTCGCAGTCAAAATACCCACTTACAATGCTATTTGCTATTTCCACAGCCTTGTTAGTATTTTTAGCACAGAGATTAACCTGAGTGCCATCAAGAGAAAAGTCTAAAATCATCCACTCAGGTTTATGACCATGAACAACTTTGTTTGAATTAAGCAGTAAATCCATGTCACTTCCTCGACGTACAAACATATATATTCGATCTTGATGATGGAAAAAACCCTGCAACTGGTCATCATCCTTAAGTATCTGCTCTACGGCTTCTCGTGACATAAATTCCTTAAATGAAGTATGTATTTGTCTTGGTGATTTCTGTAAAGCAAATGATACGAAACCTTTCTTTTGTACTTTATCAAAGTGATAGACAGATTTTAGAAGTTCACAATTTATGTGAAATAGTAAAAACAATAAGGATCTTTTATCATACTTGGTATTGTTTTTTACCAGGTACGATCTCATTAACTTCTCAGTCAGAGCAAATCTTGCTACTTCACTAACTGTAGCCTCAAGTTTTGTACGATCAAAGTAGCTAATGAGATAATAGTCAAAAAGAGAGTCAGAGTAACTGGTAAGTATCTTACGTTTTTGTTGAGTGGATCTATCGTCATAATTTCCGTCCTGAAAAAGTTGCCCATTTAAATGATTTTTAAAGCAATGCTGAAAAATGATGCTAAGTTGTTTACCAGAAAGGGAATCTAACCAAGATTGACGTACATTAGAATCCTGAAAACGTTCTAGTAAGAGGTTAACAGGAACTTCTAAATCACTCTCCCAGAATTCATTACTTGGATAAACATTCATGATACTTTAAATAAGCTATATCATATATAATATGATAATTTAAGCAAAGATTTTTTGGACATAATTTTTTCAAATCTTGTATATTTATTAGGGAGAATTTGTGTGAACTAGACAGCTACCTTGAATAAGGTATCCATTGGTTTAGTCTAAAATGGTAAAAGTTTTCTTTTAGCTGTTGATAAGAATTCTCCCAACCTATTAGAAAATTCACAGGAAGAAAAACATGCAAAAAGGGGATTTAACTATTTATTGCCGTTATGAACCTCATAGGTTAGCGGGTACATATTTGGCAGATGCTTATGAACAATTATTGAAATATAGAACTAAGGAGGTGAAAGAAAATGACAACGGTAAGCTTGTATGCAAGAGTTTCATCAAGACAACAAGCACAAGAGAATACGATAGAGAGTCAGATTGTAGAATTGGAGCGTCGCATTAGTAGCGATGAACATGAGTTATTAGATGAGCATAGGTTCATCGATAATGGCTACAGTGGATCAAACTTAGAACGTCCTGGCTTAGAGAGTTTACGTGATAGAGTAGCAGAAGGTAAGATTGATAAGATATACATTCATTCACCTGATCGGCTATCACGGAAATTTTCATATCAAATGATCTTACTCGAAGAGTTTAAAAAGGCTGGATCTGAAATAGTATTTTTGAATCATAAGTTTGATGATAATCCTGATTCCCATTTATTTCTACAGATTCAGGGAGCAATAGCAGAGTATGAACGTGCAAAGATTATGGAACGAAACCGTAGAGGTAAACTTCATGCGGCCAAAGCTGGGTGTATAAGTGTGATGGGTAGGGCGCCTTACGGTTATCGCTACATAGCAAAACACGTAGGTGAAGGAAGTGCTAAATTTGAGGTTGATGAAGAAGAGGCAAATATAGTGCGTAAAATATTTAGTTGGGTTGGCCAAGAAAGAGCAAGTATAGGAGAAGTTGTACATGAACTGAATAAGATACCGGTAATAACACGAACAGGAAAAAGGTATTGGAAAAGGAGCACTATTTGGAACATGTTAAAAAATCCTGCTTATATAGGACAAGCAGCTTATGGTAAAACTAGGACATGCTCAAAACCACAAGTAAAAAAGTCAAAAAAAGGAACTTGTGGTAAACTTAAAAGTGGTCGCTTTAACAGTGATAAAGAGAACTGGACTTATATTCCAGTACCAAAAATAATCAATGAAAATTTATTTGATTCAGTGCAAACACAATTAGCTGAAAATAGACAAAGAGCAAGAGTACGACAAAGAAGAGAAACATATTTATTGCAAGGTTTAATGGTATGTCAACGTTGTCAATATACTTATTGTGGTACAAACCACGTTCATAAAAAGTCGACATATTATTACTATCGTTGCTCTGGTACAAACTCTAGCAAATTCAATGGCAATAAAATCTGCGATAATAAATCAATACGCACTGATGTATTAGATGGAGTGATATGGGAAGAAGTCAAGAGTATCTTGAAAAAGCCAGATAGGATTGCAAATGAATATCAACGTAGATTATCAGAGAACAAAAAACCTTTACATAATCAAACACGTGAAAAGCAAGAAAGTAAGCTAAGATTAAGTATCAAAAAATTTATTGATAGCTATGCCAAAGGGTTTATAAGCCAAGAAGAATTTGAACCAAGAATCACAACAATGAAACAGCATTTGAAAGAAATTGAAGAAGAGAAAGAAAGAACGATTGATCAAAAAAAACTACAACAAGAATTGAGCCTTGTTACAGATAGCTTGAAAAACTTTTCCTCAAGCGTTGAGTCAAAGCTTGATCAAGTGGATTGGCAGACTAAACAAAATATTATTAGAATGTTGATTCATCAAATTGAAATCAATCACAATCACTTGTATATAGTATTTCGCATAAAAAATCTTGCACATTTTGATCAAAATAGCCATAATAGAATTATGCAATGTTGTACTAGTAGTCAATATTGTTGGACTGCCGGATAAAACTGTTGCAGAATCCAGAGAGCGCATCAGAGCAGCGTTAAATTCAATCAATCTTCTGTTACCTCCAAAAAGGATTACGGTTAATCTTTCCCCTGCGGATTTGCTTAAAGAAGGTAGTCATTATGACTTAGCTATTGCTGTTGGATTACTTGTTGTAATGAATGTGATACCAGTTGAAAAAGTTCAGTCTTATATAATTATGGGCGAGCTTGCACTAGACAGCAGAGTCATACCAATCTCAGGAGTACTTCCAACAGCAATCAGTGCAAAACAGGTAAATAAAGGAGTAATTTGCCCAAGGGGAAATGGAGTACTTTATGGGTAAAGAATGTTTCTATTCTGGCTATAGAGAAATTAACCGATATTATCAGACATTTTAAGGGTGAGCAGTTAATTCAGCCGGTAACTTTTAACTATAGCGCTGCACCCAAAGAAAAAAATTCAGTTCCAGATATAAAGGATATTAAAGGTCAAGTTGTTGCAAAAAGAGCAGCTGAAATTGCAGCAGCAGGTGGACACAATATGCTTCTTGTTGGACCTCCTGGTACTGGAAAATCAATGCTTGCTAAGCGATTTATAGGGCTATTACCCGATTTGACTGAACAAGAGATGATTGATGTTAATATTATCTCTAGCATAACAAAAGCCGGTAACGAAACATTTAAAGTAACTCGTCCCTTTCGTGAACCTCATCACTCATGCTCGATGTCAGCGATGATAGGAGGAGGGAAAAATGCAAAGCCTGGGGAAATCACCATGGCTCACAATGGTGTGTTATTTCTTGATGAGCTACCTGAATTTCCAAGGCTTGTGCTTGATTCTCTACGTCAACCACTTGAAGATAGAAAAGTTACTATTGCACGTGCAAATGCTCACATTACTTATCCAGCTAATTTTCAACTTATAGCTGCAATGAATCCCTGCAGGTGCGGTTACTTAGGTGATGCAAGTAGATCGTGCAACAAAGCTCCAAAATGCGGCACAGATTATAGAAATAAAATATCAGGACCTTTGCTTGATAGAATAGACATATGCATTGAAATGCCAAACGTTAGCATACTTTCTCCTGAAATCTCTGTGGAGGGAGAAAGTACCGAGGTTATAAGAGGAAGGGTGATAGCAGCGAGAAAAATTCAAACTGAGCGTTATAGTAAATTTAATATTCGTTGCAATGCAGAAGTCAGTGGTGAAGCATTAAATAAATTCACTGAACCAGATCAGGAAGGGTTAGAATTGCTAAAATACGTACTGAAAGAAAATTACATTTCCAATCGAGGCTATACACGTGTATTAAGAGTCGCAAGAACCATTGCAGATCTTGCGAAAAGTGAAGAGGTAAAGAAAGCACACATTGCAGAAGCGCTGAATTACAGAATAAGAATGTATAAATAAATTAATTTACTTGACAGGTAACTCTTTTTTGCCACATACTATCCCCTTAGTGAAATTTTAATATTTTAGGAGTATAGTTATGCCGATAGTAGAAAAAATCAAAAGTAAAGCTCAAGACGTTTATGGTAAGGGTCGTGATTTTGTAAAAGAACATCCGTATAAAACAGCTGCTACTTTTGCAGCAATTGCAGCAGTAGCTTCGCTTACGGCTGCTTATTTCTTAAGTCCAGCTTATGCAACTTTTGTTGGTACAGTTGGAACAAAGGCTGCAACACTTGTTAGTCCTGCTATTACTGCAATGTCTGCATTTGCAGTTGCTCATCCACTTGTTGCTAGTTTGGTAGTTCTTGCTGCATTAGCAGCTTTAATAACTGCACCTGTGTATGCATATAAAAACAGTAATAAGGCAAGTCAAATTGAGGAAGTAAAGCAAAGTGTACTTAATGCTTGTGAAAAAAATAGTGATGGTAATCCTATAATGAGTAATGAGGGTAATCTAACACTTGTTAGTAATAAAGATCCATCAACAATATTGAACGAAGTTGCGAAAGCAGTTAGATTGGTAACAGCACCAGCAAGATAAGTAATTTCAACAAAGAAAAAGGGATAGGCTTCTATCACTGCCATTAAGTTAAGGAAAAGTGATGAACTGTATTATAAAATCAGGTAAGATTCACAAATTAAAAGAAGTAATGACATGAGTAAAAAAAAGAATAATCATGTTTATAAAAAATAAATTGATGAGTTTAAACTTTATAAACGCACACAGAGCATCCTCAAAAGACTTCTCACGAAAAAGAAAGCTGCCCTTCGTTAATGTATTTCTCCTGATTTTTAGAAAGAGTGTAAAGTCATTACAAGTGATGCTTAATGAGTTTGTTCTGCATACAAGAAAAGATTATACAATTACGGCAAGTGCATTTACTCAAGCAAGAAAGAAGCTAAAACATACTGCGTTTTCAGAGTTAAATGATGATATAGTTTCCCTATACTACCAAGATCAGGAATTTAAAACCCACCATGGCTTCAGAGTACTTGCATTTGATGCTTCAATACTGATTCTGCCAAAGAGCGACAAAATAATAGGTGAGTTTAGCTCAAGAGCAGTATGGAATGGAATCCAGAGATTTGAAGACTATACAAGTGCAACCTTTGAAGTTTGCTACGATATGCTAAATAATATTGCAATAAAATCTGTGCTAAGTAGAGGTGACAGCTATGAGGTTGATTTAGCAATCGGTATGCTTGAATCCATAAAATCAGACGATTTGTTAATCTGTGATAGAGGATACGTATCTTATCGATTTCTTGCTGAGCTTACAGGAAGGAAAATCAATTATATAATTCGCTGTTCAAGTTCGTCTTTCAATGAAATAAACGCTATGTTTAAGCCGGAAAGCCCATCTAGTACGGTGGTAGTGTCTACCGCACCTATTAAAGTAGCAAGACAGCTACGAAAGCTAGGATTACCTGATGAGATGAAATTCAGGTTAGTCAAAATAATACTTTCTTCTGGCGAAGTTGAAGTGTTAGTAACATCTCTGTTAGATGAGAAACGTTTTACAGTTGAAGAGTTTGAGAGATTATATTACTTGCGCTGGGGAGTAGAAACATTTTTTTCTAGGCTGAAGGGAAGATTAAATTTAGAGAATTTCACAGGAAAAAGTATTGAAACTATCAAGCAGGATTTTTGGTCAACTATCTTCATCAGTAATCTAGAAAGTATCATGATAGAAGATGATGAAGAGACATTGAGCTCACAGAATAGTAAACTAAAAAAAAGCATCAATAAATCTGTCTCATTTAATGCGATTAAAAACTTAGCCTTTGATATTTTTTCTACAGAGTCAGACATAGACTGCATTATGGATCGACTATCACAGTTATTTTTGATGAACACTTTAGTGGTGAGAAAAGGGAGAAGAGTTGATCGTCATAAGATATCTGATATTCGTTCACTCAACTACCAGAAAAGAGCTAGAAAACATGTGTTTTAAATTCAAGATATCTTTTCAGTATCATTGCATTAGTACATTCTTTGCAAAATAACCTGCAATTATTACTTTTTTAAATAACTTGCACTTTTCAGACTCCCTTTTCTTAAAAATTCACCCTAGTATTTACCATAATTATCAATCACTTCAAATTTTTTGTCCAATCTTAACTTCTCTTTCCCTTAACTTAATGGCAGTGGGTCTGATCTTACCCCCTCCGTTAAATTAAGTTGGTCTATTATCTGATTCATGTAGTCGAAAACTAATTGTAACTTTATTCCATACTTAGTATTGCTTTCATAGCCACTGTAGCTAGTACCATAACCTTTATACATCTCTTCCATACTGTTAGGTAGAGTAATATAGCTACTGTCCAATAATTTAACACTATTAAATTGCTGTAAGATTTTGCAATCAACTTGCAAGATATTTTTAAAGAGAATCACAGATTCATTATACATCCTTTTCATAAATTCCACTGCTTCTTCAGTAAATCTAAAATCCAAACCTTGTTTTGTTATATCTATCGAGTCCTCGTTTAGTAATTGACACATTGTTTCTACGCTACAATTATCAACTCCTATATTACCCAAGACCATGGCTTTTACGAATGATGAACCTTTTAGCTTTCTCTTTCTTTTTATAAACCTTGTTGTAATTGAGATTTTCTCTGCTTTTTCATTAAAAAATTCTTTGAGCTTTTTTGATAAGCTAGTTATTTTATTCATTGGTTCTCTCACTAAAAGTATATCTGGGAGAACTTATACCTTATTATTCTATCTCTTTCATACCTTTATTTCCTTAACTTGACGCGTATGGTTTATTTAACACTCCCCAACATTCTATCGGGATGCCAGTGTCAGCTACTTGCATGACATCCTCTTGCTTCTATAGGTGTCTTTATCTCGTCTACTTTATTTTGCCACACAGATACAATGGTTTCACATGCACTTGGTAGGCTATCTATTTTGACAAAGAAGGACTACCAACACCTTCAGCGTTTGCATCACTTTAAACTTACTTGCTACTTTATCAATAGTCCAAACGAGTGGCGTAACAACGAGCGCAGCAGCCCAAATGACAGCACTAACAGCATAACTCAAAACTGTGTTAACAAATGTAGCTAATGCATTACTATGGTCCCACGCCTTTTTTGACAACATGGATGAATAATCTATCAATGATTCTGTATTATCTTTAAGATCACCAAATCTATCTGTTATTTTTGTTAACCCTTTCGCTGGCCAATATGATAAATATGCCAATGCCAGATATAAAGTTTGTAGAACTACATGAGTTAATGCCCAAACAGCAGTACAAATTATACCTAAACTTCCATTTTTCCTACCACCTAAACAAACTTGACTAGATTTAACACCAGAAACTGCATCCTTCACTGGCCCAATAACACTATTAATATAATGAACGGATTTATAGAAACTATTTTGTGGAACTTCGTTACCTCGGACGCTTTTGGTAGGAACAATTCCATATTTAGCATATCTATTAAAATTCTTAAATAAACTTGACATATTACCCCTCTAAAAATAAAAACATAATTATCTTACCAATATAGCTTGTTTTAGAATAAATGCAATCACTACCTAACTAAATTATCTGTTGCGCAAAAGCACATATTACCATACCATCGAAAATAAAGAGGTCAGCATGAGTTTTACTTTACCTGAGTTGCCATATGATAAAGCAGCTTTAGAACCTTATATATCTGCAAAGACATTGGATTTTCATTATGACAAGCACCATAAGGGATATTTAAATAAACTCAACGAACTGGTTGAAAACACAGATTATCAACATATGGAAATTGAGGAATTAGTAACGAAAGTTCATGGAAATAATAATACAGTTCCTATTTTTAACAATGCAGCACAAGTTTGGAATCACACTTTTTATTGGAATTCAATGAAAAAAAATGGTGGTGGTGAGCCTAAAGATGATGGTCTTCTAGCAAAAAAAATTCAAGATGATATTGGTGGCTTTGACAAATTTTGTGAAGAATTTTCAAATTATGGAGTAAGCCAATTTGGCAGTGGATGGGTGTGGTTAGTGCTTGAAAAAGGAAAACTCAAAATCACTAAAACTCCAAATGCGGATCTACCGCTAATTTATGGCCAGGTGCCACTACTTACTATGGATGTATGGGAGCATGCATACTATTTGGATTGCCAAAATCGCAGAATTGACTACATAAAAGTTTTTCTTGATCATTTGATCAATTGGGATTTTGTAGAAGAGAATTTAAAGAAGAATATATAAGATGAATATACCACAAGTAACAAAACTAGATAATGGTCTGCGCATAATAACTGAGCGAGTGTATGAAGTTGATTCCGTAGCTTTAAATATACGAGTTGGTGTTGGCAGTAGAGCTGAAAGTGCAAGTCAAAATGGAATATCTCATTTCCTAGAGCACATGGCTTTCAAAGGAACAAAGACAAGAACTGCTTTTGAAATTGCAAAAGCTTTTGACGACATAGGTGGAGCCTTCAATGCCTGCACCGGTAGAGAAAGCACCAGTTATTACGCAAAGGTTCTTAAAAAAGATATAAAAACTGGCATTTATATATTAATAGATATATTAATGAATTCTACATTTCCAGAGGATGAATTGGAACGCGAAAAGGGTGTTGTAATACAAGAGATTTTTCAAACTAATGATTCACCGAGCGATATCATTTTTGATAAGTATTTTGAAGCAGCTTATAAAGATCAACCATTTGGTAGGTCAATCTTGGGTACGCAAGATACTGTCAAATCTTTTACTCGAGCTAATCTAGATAACTACATAAATGAGCATTACTTTGGCGAGAACATTATATTTGCTGTTGCAGGAAATGTTGAACATGAGGAAGTTGTTCAATTAATCAAAGACTTTCTCTCAAAGATTCATTCAAGAGAGCTGAAAAAAAGCGAGAATGCAAGTTATACCGGTGGTGAGTATTTAGAACATCGTAAATTAGATCAAGTACATTTATTAATTGGTCTACCTAGTGTTTCTCGTGATGATAATAGATATCACACATTCAAAGTTCTTGATGCCATACTGGGAAGCGGAATGTCATCACGCCTATTCCAGGAAGTAAGAGAAAAGCAGGGGCTTGCTTACTCCATTTACTCATTTAACTCTAGTTATGCTGATACAGGAATGCTTTCGATTTTTGCTGGTACAGATAGCAGTAATCTAGATAAGCTTTTGAAAGCCATAACGACAGAGTTGAAGAAATTGTCCACAGACGATCTGAAGGAAGAAGAAGTAAATAGAGTAAAAGAGCGAGTAAAATCCCAAATTTTAATGTCACGCGAAAGTGTTAGCTCGCGTGCTGAAACGTTAGGACACTACTACGGTAACTATAATAAATACATCAGTAAAAATGAATTAATAGAAAAAATTAGTGCTGTTACTATTTACGATATAAAAAAAGCAGCAGAAGAATTGCTATCTCAGCATGAAAGAATTACTTTAGCTGCGATTGGAGAAATCAAGTCACTGCCAAGTTACGATAAAGTGGTTTCTATGCTTAGTGTACTTTAATTATGTTGCTTATGCTCACTAAAAAGTTCAATGAATGGTTGCAAAATCCTTTCTATAAAAAGTTTGCTCTCTGGTTCATCGCATATACCACTAATCATTTTATTGAAAGTTTTTTCGCTGTTTTGTAAAAATAAATAGCTTTCTACTGATTGCACAATAGACAAGGCAGTTAAAATTCCTCCTATCACTAAACAAGAAGCTATAGCAGGTACAGTACCCACTGCAATTCCAGTTGCGATTAATGATAAACCAGCTAAGAGTGTAAAGGCTGAAACGCAAAACGCTATTTGATGTTTTTCTTTATTTTTAACCATAAATGCCTCACAAAAATTATATTTCTAGTATATCCGTATATATAATGTACTGTCAAGTTTTTAAAGAAGATTAAAAAATGCAACGCACATGTGCAAAATATGAACTAGGTATATAATTCACAATGCAGCGGTATTTCACTAATCCAATTATTTTTTTCCTGATCTAGCCTATCATTCAATATTGCTTGTCTTATTGATTCCATCAACTTATTCATGAAGAAAACATTGTGAATGGTAACGAGTGTATAAGCCAGCAACTCTTTAGCTTTCAGTAGATGGTGTATATAAGCTCTTGAATGTTTTCTGCAGGTAAAACACAAACAGTCATTTTCAATTGGGTTATCATCTAGTTCGAATCGTTGATTTCGCAAATTAATATGCTCTTTGCACTTTGAAGAAATAGAATCTCTATTTTTTACTTTAACAAGCGCGCCACCATGTCTTGCGAGGCGAGTTGGATGCACGCAATCAAATGTATCAACTCCAAGCTCTACTCCACGAAAAATGTCTACAATTCCACCAATACCAAGCAAATGAGTAGGCCTATCTTTTTTTAAATGTTCCATAGTAAAGGAAACTACATCATACATCTGCTCTTTACTTTGACCAAGTGATCCACCTATTGCTTGACCAAAAAATGGCAAATCGTTGATAAAATCACAACTTTCTCTACGCAAATCTTGATACACTCCGCCTTGACTAATTCCATAAAGCACCTGTTTGCCATTATTATTTTTTTCAAATTCATTTAAAGAACGTTCAGCCCATCTATGGCTCATGAGCATCGATTTCCTTGTGTACTCCTTGCTGACGTGAAATGGAGTACATTCATCTAAAACTAAGATTAAATCTGCACCTAATTTTTGTTGAATTTGTATCGACTTTTCAGGAGTTAGACAATAAGTTTTACCATTTATGTAAGAACGAAAAATTGCCCCATCCTCGTTAATTTTGATCAGAGTTTTTTGTTTCTGTCTTACTCCCTTTATCTCTTCTGAAACTGATCCGTGTCCTAAACTAAATATCTGGTATCCACCAGAATCAGTGAGCATTGGCCCACTCCATCCCATCATCTTGTGCAAGCCACCAAGCTTTGCCACAGTAGCCTCTCCCGGTTGGAGCATTAGGTGATAGGTGTTGGAAAGTATTATCTGAGTACCTGCTTCTCTGATTCTCTCGATATCTGCAGCTTTAATAGCAGCTTTGGTTGCACAAAATATAAATGCTGGTGTTTCTATACTTCCATTTGGAGTTTTGATCGTTCCAACTCTTGCAGAACCTGATTGCTTGGTTATCCTAAACGAGAACTTTTCCATCTATTTACTTGAAAGTTCTGCTATGATATTTTCCACTTTTTCAGGAGTGAGGTTTTCATAAAAATCGTTATTGATCTGTACAACAGGGGCATTAACACATGCACCAAGACATTCAACTTCCTTTAAAGTAAATAGATTATCTTTAGTGGTTTCACCGATATTGATTCCAAGCTTCTTTTTAAAGGTACTTAAAACTTCCTCGCTATTGCATAACCAGCAAGGAGTTGTTCTACAAACTTGTATTAGATATTTACCTACTGGCTTTAAATTATACATGGTATAAAAATTTGCCACTTCATACACGCGAATATGTGGAATATGAAGCATGTCAGCAACGTAGCGCATGGCAGATTCAGGAACCCATCCGCATTGTTCTTGTACTAGATACAGTAAAGGCATAACAGCGCTTCCTTCTCTACCTTTAGGATACATCTCTATAGACTTTTTTGCTTTGCTAAGATTGTCTGGTGTAAAACTAAACTGCTCTTCTTTCTCTTTCATCTAATAAGGTTCATGTAAATCTCAACAAATTATACTTGAAGAGTTAACAATTGCAATTAGACTTCTTGCATAATCTAAGACCTACTGTAAACCAAGCTTAGTATAATCCAATTTGACGTACCTTATTATTTTTTTTACTTTGTAATTGATCTACATGAGAAACTTTTTCACCACTTTGTAATCTTTCTCCCTGGAAAATTCCTGCAGGCCTTTCAAAGTACCCACGTTCAATAGCATTGTAAACTGAGTAACCACCAAATAAGCAATTTTTTCCTATTTCTTCTCCACAATCTTTTAATTCTTTCAACCTCTCTTGATCTCTTACTTCTACCTTTATCCAGTTTTTATTTTGCTTATCAGGATATAACCTAACGTCTAACTCTCCCTTAGTGGTAGGGAAAGTCAACACTATATCACTATCGTCCGCAAGATTGGTGTAATTCCTTATACCATTCTTTGTTATAATTGCTACCTCACTTTTACCAATCTTTATTATATCTCTTTCATAGTCTATGTTTCCCTGAGCTCGCCTTAACTCACTAGCTTTTTCTGTGAGCCTTGCAACATTTATTGTGCTATCCTCAGAATATTCTGAATACAAAGTGGTGTTATCCATTTTTGCATTTCTTACCACACCATTAATAACTGCTCCTTTTATAACTTCCATAAAATCTAGAGTGCTATATATATACTCGTAATAAGCTTCTATCATATTCCCTTTGTGCTCTTTAAATTCAGATTCTAGTGTATCAATTACTTTCATATTATCCTTATTATATAACACTGCCCCTATTGATACCAACTTGCATACTATCCTGCTTGCAACTTCAGGATTCTTTCCTAACTCACCAATCCTTTCCATAACACAATCTGTAAAGTTACGCTTCTTATCTTGAGAAAATCGTCTGTTAAATCTTCCTCCTGAGAGAATAGCTTCGTTTACAACTCCTTCCAGTTCATCCATATTTTGAGCTTTAGAAACTTTATCTAAAAATTCTTTTAGCTTTATCTGTCGATTCGGCGGTAAATTACTCCATAAATCCCTAGAACAATACTCCTTCTCATCATAACTTGACCATTGTAAATTGATTGCATCTGCTTTCAAAAGTAATCTTTTTACTTCAAACTTAAGTTGGTTTTTTGCTCTTTCATCAGTACCTGAACGAGCAAAAGAATCAAGATTTTTAGCATGTTGATGCACCTGTAACTCTCCTTCATTACTTCGAAGATTCAAAACCATTCTTAGATCTTGATCATTCCCAAAATCATCTAAGAATTCTTGTAGATCTTCAACAACTGAATCACCTTCTGAGTTGTTTACTATATCCAACAACTTTCTTCTCAAGCCCCCCTGTCTCTTAGTTAAAACGTAACCTGAACCATCTTCGAACCAATCTTTTGTTTCCATTATAGAGCGTAACTTATCACTCAACTTATCTCGCTTATAAGTCACAAAGTACTTTTCAATATGTTCATGATGATTATCACGTGCAACTTGCAGAGGAGTTTTTCCTTGTTTATCACCTTGATCAGAAATAGCTCCTTTCTCTAAGAGTAAAACTACGCCTTCAGAACAACCAACACTAGCAACATGATGCAAAGGCGTTTTTTTTTCATTATCTTCTGCATTAAGGTCAGCTCCCTTTTCTAAGAGAGCAGCTATACTATAAGGTCCAGTAGCATAGTGTAATGGTGTCCTTCCTTTATCATTCTTGATATTAGGGTCAGCTCCTGCTTCTAAAAGCAAACTTACGGCACAATCATATTGTTTTTTTGCCCAAGCCATACTTGATATTATGTGCAATATCGTCAAACTAGACTCTCCCCTTTCACAATTAAGAACAGTTTTTAGATCTTGATTATCTTTATTATTTAATAAAAACTTTTGAAGTTGTCGGTAACTATCTCCTGCACTCAAAGATCTCATTGCACTAAAAATAGATAGCAATTCCTCATCTAACTCTTCTTGACTGTCTGTCAACTCAGTTGTAACAAGCCACGCACACATTAAATTATCAAACGAGCCTTTTGTAGCTTCAGCAATATCTACCAAATGACGCCTATCAGGAAACATGAATAAACTTTTAATCAATTCATATTCATAATCCTGTTGTAGCTCGTTTTCTATTCTACTTTCCTTATTAGAATCTTGCCCAGTAACTTCTGGCATATTTACTCCTCACTTTATAAAACCGAATGTAATTATAACAAATAAAGCTAATGCAAGCTAGCTTTCTACTACTTCTTGTATAGTTATATCACTAACACGTAGCGGGATTATAAACATTAAGAAATTAACTAGATGGAAAAAAGGCAAAAGAATCCCCTAGTAGTGAGTTTTATAATGTAAATTGGCGCCGTAATAATGTGCTAACGCTTATTTTAAGCAGATTTTGGCTGAATGTAGAAAAAATAAAAAAGCCGCTATAATTTTATGTAATTCGCCAATAAATACCCTGAATTTTGTCATTGAGCCTGCAGATCAAAAACAAGTTTTGAATCATAAATACCCTTGATGTCATGGTAAGGGTATTTGGGGGATTTGTAAAGGAATTTCTGTTGTCAACAAGCTGCTAAATTTATTATATGGTTTCAAAGGAAACATATTGTCTATGGGAAATCTGGGTTTATTAGCGTATTATCTTAGAGTACTTAAAAATTAATTTCTTAATTTTAGTTAAAATTTTATTGACGTTACATATAGAAATAATCATAATAGCGTTTTATTAAAATTTTAAATATAATTATGTCTATATTAAGTAGATTGTTTAGAGTTAATACAACTACACTGAAAGTTAAAGAAGCGATAGGTTTTAACCCAGTAAACGTAGGGTTGATTGAAGGAAATGGAGTTACTTATGGACTCAGCTATCAAGATAACGGCAATGGAAGCAGTAGAGTAAAATTACTTATTAGCCCATCATATCAATCAAAAACATACGAGTGTGATACAGGTATCAACGTAGCAAATGAATTCAAGGGCCAATTATCTCCCACACTAATAGAAGATTCAGCTGAAATAGATAAAGTTGGAGTTATCTTTCCTACAGAAGAAACTAACGAAGAAGGAAAAAAATACATAAAAAGTTTAATGTTTAACACTTATAAAATTCAACATTCAACTAATGTTCCCTTAGTTGAATACGTAGGAAAAGTAAAATTATATAAGAACATTGATATAAAGAATCTTGCAAATGAAGACAATAGTTACTTTTTACCAAAAGCAGTAAAAGTTGGTAATGGTAATGTCATTGTAATCGCTCATAACTTAAAGGATCAAGCTTTAGTTTCTTGGTATTTACAATCAGACACAAATGGAAAATTTAGGGCTTTACCTGGAGCAAAACACACCATAGAAAGAAAATTACTCAAATTTGATAATCTAGGACAATTAGTATTGGATGAAAATACGATGCTTTATTCGCAAGTGAGACCAAACGTTCCTGAAAATCAAGAAGTAAGAACAAATATCTTTAAATTCGATATGGCTAAATTAGTTCAGAATCTGAAAGATAGAAAGGGAGCTAATGACTTTTTGCTCAGCAATAAAAATGGTCAAATAAATATAACTTCATCTATTGCCTTTAATCCAGGTGAAATAAATTTTCTACAGTACGTAAAACGAACTGAAGGCGATGATCAGATTGCTTTTCTTGAAAATGATCAATCTTCTAACATGCAAAAGTTACATTTAGCAAGTCTTGTTAATAGTAGATCAAAATCGAACTTTTCTATTTTTGAATGTGAGGATTCTATAGAACAATTGTATGTTAAAGACAATGGCCAGGGGGGTTTTATCGTCACTGCGATAAGTGGAGAAAGTATCATAACTTTTAATAGAGAGAGCTCTGGAAAATCTTCTGAAGCAACGATAATACCGACAAGCAGTATCAAAGCTCTCAGTGATTTTGTTAATATCATTAACGGCCAATTGATGCCTAGTATTATTTCCAGCAGTACTGTGGCTCCTATAACTGTTACAGAGACGGTTGTGACTTCTAAGAAAACGATGACTGCTGCAATTACTAGCACAACAGAAACCGACACTGTAAAGACTACCAAATTAACAACAGAAGCATCAACTATCATTGTACCAACTTCCACAATGAGTAAATCTTCAACAGAGTCAACAACTCAGGCAAGTACAGTAACAGTGGAGTCAACAACAGAAGCATCAACTACCACTGCACCTACTTCTACAACGAGTAGGCCTTCAACAGAGTCAACAATTCAAACAAGTACAGTAACAGTGGGGCCAACAACAGTAGCAAAAACAACTACTACTCCACAAGCGACCACAGTTGCTACAACGTCAACTAGTGCACCGATAGTAACTTCAGAAACTGAGACAAGTACTGTAAAATCTACAGCAGCGACTGTTGAGTCAACTTTTACAGCAAGCAGTACTACGATGAGTAGGCCTTTAACAGAATTAACAACTAAAATAAGTACGGCATCAGAATCAACAACAGTAGCTGAAACTATTGCGACCTCACAAGCGACTATGATTACTACAATGCCAACTAATGTGCCAACAACAAACTCAGAGGCAACTATACAAACAGTGTCCACTATATCAAATACTGGAACAAAGGTAACAACTCCTTTGTTCACTACAACTTTACTTCCTCAAACTACTCTTTCAACACAGCCCACTCAGCTTGCTATAGAGTCTAATAGGGCAGGAATGATAGGTGGGTCTTTGGTTGGAGCGATAATAAGTATTGCTGGAATTGTAGGATTCATAGCATACAAATATGTTAAGGGTCGTAATGCTGCTCTTGTGTTAGAACTAACTAATTTCAATGATAGAAGGCAATCATCTTCAAGTGGCAATAGCGATGAAGAAATTTTTATCGCTAATAACAGAATGAGACATATATCTATGCGAACTATGGATCAATCTGAAACAGTGCTAAACAGTATATCGGTGGAGAGTAGTAGTCGGTCAAGAAGTAGCTCATCGTCTTCAAGCGGTGGACCAGGATCTTGACTGACTGAGCTAGAGTCTAAAAGTGAAAAAAGCTTATCTTGGGATAGCGATGATGTACCGGAATATCACCTTTAGCTATTTGTCTGAATGTTTTTAGTATGTAGACTGTTAGGAAATTTTCTTTTGCTTTTGTGATTTTAATGTTAAAGTATAATTTCTAGGTGAAATAAGTAGCTGCTGTTGTGTGATAAACACAGCAGAGGAAAGTCCGAGCTCCAAGAAAAGGTAGTGACGGGTAACGCCCGCCGGAGGTAACTCCAGTTATAGGGCTACAGAAAATTACCGCCTAAAATATTATTAGGCAAGGGTGAAAAGGTGTGGTAAGAGCGCACCATAACAATGGCAACATTGGTAGTCAAGTAACCAACACTAGGAGCAAGATTAAATAGAAGTAGATTTTATGTTTTTCTCATATCTACTCGGGTAAATCGCATGAAGTAAATGGTAACATTTACTCCAGATAAATAGCTACATAAACAGAACTCGGCTTATATTTCACCTAGGCAATGCATGAATGTCAGCCATACTATGTAAATGTATCAAACATTTCACATATCCTGTACGCTCAATTTGACCACCTATATTCCTTTTACTTCTTGGCTTATCTCTTTTTTTATTTCCTTTTGAACTTAACAAAGCTTTTCCTTTAACTCATCACCCTCTATCTCTACCCTCTATCTCTAAAACCTTATTTTCTTACCTATAACTTTTTAGCTTAGCTTCCAACTTTTCTATTTTTTGCTGCAAGTCTTTGTAAAGTTCTAAAAGACTAACCATGTTACCTCACTTTTACGATTGGTTTTTATCTTATTTCATCTACCTATTTTGTTGCTTCAATGAATGGGTGAATAAAGCATTTCATGCGCTGTCCTTCACTTGTTCTGCTTGATAGTCACTACTGCTTTCGCTTATATTAGCACTAGAGTATTCTTCATCGTCAACATACTCTTTTAGAACATATCCTCTACCCCAAACGGTTTCTATGTGGCTTATTCCATCATTTGCACTTTCAAGTTTTTTACGTAATTTACACATAAAAACATCAACTATTTTGTTGTCTGAAGGTTCGTCCAAGCCATTGTAAAGATGGTTTAAAAACATTTCTTTTGTCAACACTGCTCCTTTACGCAATGCCAGCAATTCTATCATGGAATACTCTTTGTTAGTAAGGTGAACTGTTTTGCCTTTTACCTCAACAATCCTGTGATCAAAATTGATATTCATATTACCAATCTTTATCACTGATTCGGGATGGCCTTTAGTACGTCGGACTATGGCCTTAATTCGAGCTAATAATTCGCTCTTGTGAAATGGCTTGGTTAAGTAATCGTCGGCACCATACCCAAGTCCTTTAGCTTTATGGTTGGCAGCGGAGATACACGAAAGTATTAAAACAGGAACTTTGATTTTTGCACTTCTTAATCTTAACAGTATATCATATCCATCAATATCACCAGGCAGGTGTATATCTAGAATAACTAGATCGTAACAGTCTCCACCCGAGGAAACCATATTATTGTTATAATCTTGTGCAGAAGTAACAACGTCGCAAAAATGTCCATCAGAAGTTAAGGCATTAACTACAGTCCTTGCACTTACTTGATCATCTTCAATTAATAATATACGCATATTTTACACCCCATAAATAATTTATAATTTTAGTAATATATATAACCAAGGAAAGTAACAAATCAAATTTTTATTAATGAATAATAGAAATTACACTTATTAATTAATAGTTAATGTGTCGTTCCAAAATTATACAAATAGATCTAAAATACAATAGATATACTATAATGATACTATTTTTAGTAAATATTGAATAGAAGCTATTTTTATTAAAAGAATACTTAGGTTAATAGATATTTAAACTATTTTATACTTTTATGTTATATTTTTAATTTACTTATTCTACAGTTTTAAATTATAAGTAATACTTTCAGGAATATTGAGTGGTAATATCAGTTTTAGGTGCTGGCGCATGGGGTACAGCAATTGCGATTTCATTAAGTAGTAAGAAAAATGTAATTTTGTGGACTCGCAATAAGGCCATATTTGAATCAATTAAAGAGAAAAGAGAAAGTGACAAGCTACCTGATTGTCCAATTTCTGATAATGTATCAGTAAAATTAGCTATTGAAGATGCAGTTAATGCTTCAGTAATAATTCTAGCTGTTCCCACTCAGTCTCTAAGGGAGATATGTCATCAATTGAATGATTGTAACCTAAAAAAAAATGTAGCAATAATTTTGGCTTGTAAGGGAATAGAAAAATCTACATTAAAATTACCTAGTGAAGTAGTCAATGAAGTTTTACCTAATAATCCTCTTGCTGTTTTTTCTGGTCCTAGCTTTGCTATAGAAGTTGCAAGAAAATTACCATATTCGATGGTTCTTGCATGTCAAAATGAAGTATTAGGTTTAAAATTAGTATCAGAGCTACAGCAAGAAAATATTAAATTGTACCTTAGTAGCGATGTTATAGGAATACAAGTTTGTGCAGCATTAAAGAATGTTTTTGCTATAGCATGTGGGGTTGTTCTAGGTAGGTTTGGGTTTAATGCTCATGCAGCATTAATTACGAAAAGTATGAGTGAAATTAAGGCTTTATACTCAGCAAAAGTTGGTGACGGCAATGTAGATATAAATACACTACTTGGACCAGCATGCTTAGGCGATTTGGTTGTGACATGCACATCATTAAATTCAAGAAATCTATCTTTTGGATCTAAAGTAGCTAATAGTAATGGTTCTAGTGCTCAGCAGATTTTATCAGAAGGTAAGTCGGTAATTGAAGGTTTTAACACTGCTAAGTCTGCATTTGATTTAGCAGAAAAGCTAAAGATAAAAATGCCCATATGTGAAGCGATCTATAGATTGCTATATGAAAATACTTCTATAGAAGATACTATTTCTGTTCTTGTAAATTAGTTTTATATTTCGGTATATTGTGAAATTTTTATATAAATTAATATCAACATGGTGGCTATCTGGCACGGTAAAACACATGCCAGGTACTATAGGCAGCTTGGCTGCTTACCCAATTGTTCCTATATTACTCAATGACAGAATTTTAGGTACAGCAATTATTTTTTTTTTATTCTTAGTTGGATTATGGTCTACAGGCAATTATATACAACATTACAAAGCTCCGCATGATCCAAAAGAGGTAGTAATTGATGAAGTAGTTGGTCAATTGCTGACAGTACTTCTAGTTTCAATATTATTAGAACAAGAAATGAATAGCTCTGTATTGTTGGTGTGCTTTTTCTCCTTTAGGTTTTTTGATATAATAAAAGTGTGGCCTATAAATTTGATTGATAAAAATACAAAAGGTCCTTTAGGTATTATGCTAGATGATGTTGTAGCTGCAATTTTAGCCTTTGTTTTTATAGGAGCCTTTTATTGTTTATTGTTGGTTTATGCAGAATAAAAAAATTTGTTATTCAAGCTTAATTATTCAGAACCTAAAGGATTATATACTTTATGCAACGAATTTGTCCAAGTGGGAAATACATGACGAATTTGATAATGTTATATTTACAGTAAATGGTACCAGAGAATCGTTATTTAATTTTGTGTTTTGTGAAGATCAATGTACTGAGCTTTCCATATGCAGAACTCTAGATTATCTCAAAGCACGAAATATAGAAGCAACATGGATAATAAGTCCACGTATAAAAATAGGGGGTATTTTAGAAAAATGCGAAATAAAACACGTTAGCACACCAAAAAAAGTTTTACTCAATATAAAAGATTATTTTTTGCCTGATGATGCTGTTCCAAATTTGAAGTTCAATGTTGTAAATAGTAGTGAGCTCTTAGAGCAATTAGATTTACACACTTCTAAAATTTTTTATCACAGAATTAGTATTGTTAGCACATTTTTTCGCCAATTATCGAATTATGATGATAAGAGCTCAAGGTTAAGATTTTTTCTTGTAATGCTAAATAACGAAATTGTTGGAACATGCGGTCTTTATATTCAAGACAGCATAGCTGGTTTTTATAGCGATGGAGTTTTACCAATTTACAGGGGTCGTGGAATAGGAACTCAAATGGTTCTAGAAAGAATAAAGATAGCTAGGCAATTTGAATGCAAATACATAGTAGCACATTGCATGAAACCTTCTGTAAACCTTTATAAGAGATTAGGCTTTAGGGTATTGGGCAATCTTCACTTATATACCTCTTCAGTACAATCTCTTTGCTGAGAGGTTATAAATTTTTATATTTGTTTTAGAATACTATGTTTTTTTTGTATGAAATAGTTTTACTACTAATTCTAGTATTCTTCTTTTTCTCATATTCTAAATTAAAAATTAGTAATAAAATTAAGGACTTACAACATCAAAATGTTATCATAAATAATTTAATAGATACTGTAAATGATGGATTTTATATTTGGGACGCAAAAAAACGTATAGAAAAATTTTCTCCCAATTTACTAATTTTGCTTAATACTGTTTTTTATTCATTTAATGAGTTTGTAAATTTTTTTGAGCAATCAGAAAGCTTAATTAAAAGTTTTGCTGAGGCAAAGGAAATAAATAAATCTTTTACTCTAGATTTAAAGTCAAAAGACAGTGAGGTTTATTGCACATGTTATGGTAAAAGCATAATAGATTATTCTAATAATGTGATTGGTGTGTTGTTGTGGATAAGAAATATCTCCGATTATAAGATAAAAGCTAATGAACTTGAGTTAGAAAATAGTAAGCTTATGCGAGAATTGGAGAACTATAAAAAAATTTTTGACTCTTTACCATTTCCAATACTGAAGCACAATAAGAATAAAAAAGTAAGGTTTTATAACTTATTTTATGATAAATATATAGGCAGCTCTAAAAAATTTACTGTTGCGAGTGGCTCCTATAACGTAAAACCAGGAGAGTGTGTAATAACTTACAAGAACGAACCTAAGGTTTTTAATTTTGTTGAAGTTCCAGTGCAAAATTCTAATAGCATAGTAATGTATGGAAAAGATATTAGTGATGAAAAAAAATTACATACTGAGCTAAGCAATTGTTTAGCTGCACAAGAAAGTTTGCTTGAGAAGCTATCGATTGCTGTAGCGATATATAGTAAGAATCAAAAGCTAAAATTTTATAATAATGCTTTTATAAAAACTTTTCAGTTTGATCCAAAATTTTTGGAGTCTTATCCAACTTATCACGAGATTATGCTTCACCTATTTGAATCTAAAAAGCTTTTAGGAAAAGAGGATTTTCAAACTATTAATAATCAAAGACATGAGTTGTTTAAAAGATTACTGGAATCATATGGTGAAACAATACATTTCATGAACGGAAGAACGTTTAGAGTATTAACAATACCCTATGCTTCAGAGGGTCTACTATTTTCTTACGAAGAGTGCCAGAAATAACACTCAAATTCCTTCTCTCTCTACCATAAGCTGTTTTACTTTCGCTATCGCTTTTGCTGGGTTAAGACCTTTCGGGCAGGTTTTTGTACAATTCATTATTGTATGACAACGATACAACTTAAATGGGTCATTTAAAGAAGCAAGTCTTTCTTCTTTCTTATTATCACGACTGTCAGCAATCCATCTATAAGCTTGCAGTAATATCGCTGGCCCTAAAAATTTATCACCATTCCACCAATAGCTTGGGCAACCAGTCGAACAGCAAGCACATAGTATACAATCAGACAGACCATCCAATTTTTTTCTATCTTCAGGAGATTGAAAGTATTCTTTATTTTGTAAGGCAGATTTATCTGTTTGTAACCAAGGTTTAATCGATTTGTATTGCTCATAAAATTGGCTTAGATCTGGAACTAGATCCTTTACTATATACATATGAGGTAGTGGATATATTTTTACTTCACCTTTTATATCATGTATAGATTTAGTGCATGCAAGAGTGTTGGTACCATCAATATTCATTGCACAAGATCCGCATATTCCTTCTCTGCAAGAGCGTCTAAAAGTTAAGGTTGAATCTATTTCATCCTTTATTTTTATTAATACATCAAGTACCATAGGGCCACAATTATCCATATCGATAAAAAATGTGTCTATTCTTGGATTTTTATCATCATCAGCAGACCAACGATAAATTTGAAATCTTCTAATATTTTTTGCTCCAGTAGGAGTAGGATAAATCTTGCCCTTTTTATTAACTTTAGAATTTTTTGGTAAAGAAAACTGAACCATATTGCTTACCTTTTACAGCTAAAACCCCTTTTTTGTAAATAACATATTTTGGTATTATCTACCATACTTTTCCTTTTCAAATTCAAGCAAAGCTAAAATCTTGCTCTCTAAACTTTTCATTATAATTTCTTCATCTTCTTTTTGATGATCATAGCCAAGTAAATGCAGCAATCCATGAACTAACATGTGTGCAGTGTGAGTGAGGATAGATATACAGTACTCATGAGACTCTCTTTCTATTGTATCTACTGCAATTGCTATGTCTCCTAGATCACATTCACTAGATAACTGTTCGCATGGAAATGATAGTACATTAGTTGGCTTATCTATTTCTCTAAACTTAAGATTAAGTTGATGTAGCAAGTTATCATCAGCGAGAGCTATTGATATATTTGGTTTATAATGATCTATTTTTAATTCTTTTAGAGAAGCATTAATAATATTTAATACAAAACTCTGTGGGTCCTTCGTAATACTATGCCACCTCTTATCAAGAATATTTACTTCTAACATGAATAAAGCACCAGAAAGGACATTATCCCATCACTTGACATTGGAACCCAAAAAAGAAGAATTATAGACCATCGTATCATACACACAACTATACGAATATTGTACACTAGAAGTATGTCATCCCAGTGCCCCGACACTGGGATCCAGGAATTCTGATTAGACATTAGGTGAGTGAATATAAAAGCTATATTAAAACACAACATTTTTAATGTGGTTGCATTACAGCTGGATTCCAGTGTCAAGCACTGCTTTGTGTTTGATGAAAAATCGGCTACTTCAAAACAAACACTCATACAGCTGTATGTTGTGTGCTGAGGTAATATTGTTTGGCAACAGGTATTATACATCACTCATCCTTATTATTTCATTCCACTCAGTCTCTAAAACCGGAGAAACTGATAAACGTGATTGTTTTAATATAACCATATTTTTCAAAAGTGGGTTTTGTTTTATACTGTTTAACGTCACTTGGTTACTTAAAGGTTTCAAAAGTTTTACATTCACTAGTCCAAATTTGGAATTATAAACATGATAATACTCCTTTAATACTTCAACTATTCCAAGTATAACTCTCTCTTTACCTGTATGATAAAAAAATGCAAGATCGCCTAATTTCATAGCTCTCATGTAATTTTGAGCTTGATAATTGCATACACCATTCCACTGCGTCACCTGCTCCTTTCCCATTTTTTGCCACGAGTATTCACTTGGCTCTGACTTGAGTAGCCAAAATTGCATTATTTTTTTCTTCTTAAATAAGCTGGTATATCATAAACATTGCTACCCCACTTAACTCTTTCATTTGTTTGCTCAGTTGAAGCATATTCTTTTGTTTCTGATATTGGAATTTGATTATAAGGCCATTTAAAATTTTTTTCCTCTGCTGGGATCTTGTTTTGATTAACAGATGAATTGTTGTTACAGCTATCAATGCCAGTTGCAAGAACAGAAACTCTAACTCTTCCCTCCATCGCCTGATCAAAAGTGGCACCAAATATTATATTTGCATTTTCATCCACTTCTTCACGCACTCTATTTGCTGCAGAATCAACTTCAAATAGAGTCATATCTCCACCACCAGTAATATTAATCAATATTCCTTGCGCACCTTTCATTGATACATTATCAAGCAATGGATTAGATATCGCAGCTTCTGCAGCACTAATTGCCCTATCTTCTCCTTCTGCCTCTCCAGTACCAATCATTGCTTTACCCATCTCACTCATTACTGTTTCTATATCAGCAAAATCAAGATTAATCAGTCCTGGCATGATCATCAAATCAGTTACTCCTCTTATGCCAATATGCAGAACATTATCGGCGAGTTGAAATGCGTCAGCAAATGTAGTTTTCTCGTTAGCAATTCTAAATAAATTTTGATTGGGAATGACAATAAGTGTATCTACGTATTTTTGCAACTCTTCAAGTCCAAGCTCTGCAATGCGCATACGTCGCACACCTTCAAAACCGAACGGCTTAGTTACAACTCCAACAGTCAGTATCTTTTTTTCTTTTGCTCCTTTATCTTTAACTACCGCTCTTGCTTCTCTGGCTGCTTTTGCAATTACCGGTGCAGCACCTGTTCCAGTACCACCACCCATCCCTGCTGTGATAAAGAGCATATGGCTATCTTTTATATGCTCCATAATTTCATCAATTGATTCTTCTGCTGCACCTTTACCAACATCAGGTAAAGCACCAGCACCAAGGCCCTTAGTTAAGTTAATACCAAGTTGAATTTTTTTATCACATAATGACTTCTCTAACGCTTGAGCATCGGTATTTGCTACAACAAAATTTACTCCTTGTAAATTGGATTGAATCATGTTGTTCACAGCATTTCCACCAGCACCACCCACTCCCACAACGGTAATCCTTGGGTGCAATATGGGTAATTCTGGTAAACTAAGGTCGATTGACATTTAAATTTTACTCAAATATTAGTGAATTCACTTGATAACAAGTTACTGCTTTTTTAACAATATGCAAACATTTTTCATTTTGACATACGCAAACAGTAAACAAGATTTACTTATTCTTAACATTATTAATCAGTAGATGTAATAATTATAGACTTTCAAATAACACTGCTTAAGATGCAAAAAAAAATTGTGAAAAAGGGATAGAAGCCTCACTGCCATTAAGTTAAGGGAAAGAGAAGTTAAGATTGGACAAAAAATTTGAAGTGATTGATAATTATGGTAAATACTAGGGTGAATTTTTAAGAAAAGGGAGTCTGAAAAGTGCAAGTTATTTAAAAAAGTAATAATTGCAGGTTATTTTGCAAAGAATGTACTAATGCAATGATACTGAAAAGATATCTTGAATTTAAAACACATGTTTTCTAGCTCTTTTCTGGTAGTTGAGTGAACGAATATCAGATATCTTATGACGATCAACTCTTCTCCCTTTTCTCACCACTAAAGTGTTCATCAAAAATAACTGTGATAGTCGATCCATAATGCAGTCTATGTCTGACTCTGTAGAAAAAATATCAAAGGCTAAGTTTTTAATCGCATTAAATGAGACAGATTTATTGATGCTTTTTTTTAGTTTACTATTCTGTGAGCTCAATGTCTCTTCATCATCTTCTATCATGATACTTTCTAGATTACTGATGAAGATAGTTGACCAAAAATCCTGCTTGATAGTTTCAATACTTTTTCCTGTGAAATTCTCTAAATTTAATCTTCCCTTCAGCCTAGAAAAAAATGTTTCTACTCCCCAGCGCAAGTAATATAATCTCTCAAACTCTTCAACTGTAAAACGTTTCTCATCTAACAGAGATGTTACTAACACTTCAACTTCGCCAGAAGAAAGTATTATTTTGACTAACCTGAATTTCATCTCATCAGGTAATCCTAGCTTTCGTAGCTGTCTTGCTACTTTAATAGGTGCGGTAGACACTACCACCGTACTAGATGGGCTTTCCGGCTTAAACATAGCGTTTATTTCATTGAAAGACGAACTTGAACAGCGAATTATATAATTGATTTTCCTTCCTGTAAGCTCAGCAAGAAATCGATAAGATACGTATCCTCTATCACAGATTAACAAATCGTCTGATTTTATGGATTCAAGCATACCGATTGCTAAATCAACCTCATAGCTGTCACCTCTACTTAGCACAGATTTTATTGCAATATTATTTAGCACATCGTAACAAACTTCAAAGGTTGCACTTGTATAGTCTTCAAATCTCTGGATTCCATTCCATACTGCTCTTGAGCTAAACTCACCTATTATTTTGTCGCTCTTTGGCAGAATCAGTATTGAAGCATCAAATGCAAGTACTCTGAAGCCATGGTGGGTTTTAAATTCCTGATCTTGGTAGTATAGGGAAACTATATCATCATTTAACTCTGAAAACGCAGTATGTTTTAGCTTCTTTCTTGCTTGAGTAAATGCACTTGCCGTAATTGTATAATCTTTTCTTGTATGCAGAACAAACTCATTAAGCATCACTTGTAATGACTTTACACTCTTTCTAAAAATCAGGAGAAATACATTAACGAAGGGCAGCTTTCTTTTTCGTGAGAAGTCTTTTGAGGATGCTCTGTGTGCGTTTATAAAGTTTAAACTCATCAATTTATTTTTTATAAACATGATTATTCTTTTTTTTACTCATGTCATTACTTCTTTTAATTTGTGAATCTTACCTGATTTTATAATACAGTTCATCACTTTTCCTTAACTTAATGGCAGTGGGTCTGATCTTACCCCCTCCGTTAAATTAAGTTGGTCTATTATCTGATTCATGTAGTCGAAAACTAATTGTAACTTTATTCCATACTTAGTATTGCTTTCATAGCCACTGTAGCTAGTACCATAACCTTTATACATCTCTTCCATACTGTTAGGTAGAGTAATATAGCTACTGTCCAATAATTTAACACTATTAAATTGCTGTAAGATTTTGCAATCAACTTGCAAGATATTTTTAAAGAGAATCACAGATTCATTATACATCCTTTTCATAAATTCCACTGCTTCTTCAGTAAATCTAAAATCCAAACCTTGTTTTGTTATATCTATCGAGTCCTCGTTTAGTAATTGACACATTGTTTCTACGCTACAATTATCAACTCCTATATTACCCAAGACCATGGCTTTTACGAATGATGAACCTTTTAGCTTTCTCTTTCTTTTTATAAACCTTGTTGTAATTGAGATTTTCTCTGCTTTTTCATTAAAAAATTCTTTGAGCTTTTTTGATAAGCTAGTTATTTTATTCATTGGTTCTCTCACTAAAAGTATATCTGGGAGAACTTATACCTTATTATTCTATCTCTTTCATACCTTTATTTCCTTAACTTGACGCGTATGATCTCAGTTACAGTCTTAAGCTGACAAAACAGTTTCACCATTGGCACTACATATAGATTCAGTAATAGATTTGGTATATCTTTTTTTAGAGTGATGAGAACTGTAGGGTGGACTCTAAGTTTATCTATAGTTAAAAATATCGCATCAGTACAAAAATCAAGGATTATTAGATTTACAATACGACCTTGATTACAAATATAATAAACTCCTTGTTCCACTTTTTCCCACATAAGTCTTGAATCATTCAACTTTGTTTCAAACCAGTCTATGACCTTTTCTGTATTTAAGTATATGGATAAGAGATGAAATCTCTGTTTTTGATAAGTGTTAGGTAAAATATGACGAGAACAGTTTTCACAAATAGCGTCATCACATGCTTCATCAAAGTCTGAATCAATAAAAATCTCATTACTACAACTTGGATCAACTACATTTGGCCAATCAAGACGATCTTCCTCACGAGAACAAACAATATAATACCTTTCTTGAATTTTTATCCATCCAAGATCAAATAAGTATCTTGCTGCTTTAATATGATTTTGGCTTGGATTTACCCAAGAACTATTTGAACTTAAAAGATCAGCAATTTGCTCGTGAAAGAATTTTAAGACCATAAGATTGTTCCATATGTTTCTTCAGGTCCTCTCTTTCTTTTTTATTGAGTGGATGCTCTGAATAATAAACTTCCCCACTTATTTTGAAAGAAAATGTTACCTTTTTGTTTTGGAACATTACTTTAGCTGATTGAATAGATTGTAGTATGTTGCCAATAGCTGGCTTTAAAATATGTAACTCTGGTGCAATAGGATCATATGGCTTTACACTCAAAGTAAGATATGTATTACTATTTTTAAAATAATCTGACTTAAAATTTAACTCAAATATACAAATGTCAGAGTCAGAACCATCTATACATGCTTGAAGAAATTTGTGCACTTGTAATGGAAAGTTCTTATCTTGTATACTTACAAAAGTACATTCGCAGTCAAAATACCCACTTACAATGCTATTTGCTATTTCCACAGCCTTGTTAGTATTTTTAGCACAGAGATTAACCTGAGTGCCATCAAGAGAAAAGTCTAAAATCATCCACTCAGGTTTATGACCATGAACAACTTTGTTTGAATTAAGCAGTAAATCCATGTCACTTCCTCGACGTACAAACATATATATTCGATCTTGATGATGGAAAAAACCCTGCAACTGGTCATCATCCTTAAGTATCTGCTCTACGGCTTCTCGTGACATAAATTCCTTAAATGAAGTATGTATTTGTCTTGGTGATTTCTGTAAAGCAAATGATACGAAACCTTTCTTTTGTACTTTATCAAAGTGATAGACAGATTTTAGAAGTTCACAATTTATGTGAAATAGTAAAAACAATAAGGATCTTTTATCATACTTGGTATTGTTTTTTACCAGGTACGATCTCATTAACTTCTCAGTCAGAGCAAATCTTGCTACTTCACTAACTGTAGCCTCAAGTTTTGTACGATCAAAGTAGCTAATGAGATAATAGTCAAAAAGAGAGTCAGAGTAACTGGTAAGTATCTTACGTTTTTGTTGAGTGGATCTATCGTCATAATTTCCGTCCTGAAAAAGTTGCCCATTTAAATGATTTTTAAAGCAATGCTGAAAAATGATGCTAAGTTGTTTACCAGAAAGGGAATCTAACCAAGATTGACGTACATTAGAATCCTGAAAACGTTCTAGTAAGAGGTTAACAGGAACTTCTAAATCACTCTCCCAGAATTCATTACTTGGATAAACATTCATGATACTTTAAATAAGCTATATCATATATAATATGATAATTTAAGCAAAGATTTTTTGGACATAATTTTTTCAAATCTTGTATATTTATTAGGGAGAATTTGTGTGAACTAGACAGCTACCTTGAATAAGGTATCCATTGGTTTAGTCTAAAATGGTAAAAGTTTTCTTTTAGCTGTTGATAAGAATTCTCCCAACCTATTAGAAAATTCACAGGAAGAAAAACATGCAAAAAGGGGATTTAACTATTTATTGCCGTTATGAACCTCATAGGTTAGCGGGTACATATTTGGCAGATGCTTATGAACAATTATTGAAATATAGAACTAAGGAGGTGAAAGAAAATGACAACGGTAAGCTTGTATGCAAGAGTTTCATCAAGACAACAAGCACAAGAGAATACGATAGAGAGTCAGATTGTAGAATTGGAGCGTCGCATTAGTAGCGATGAACATGAGTTATTAGATGAGCATAGGTTCATCGATAATGGCTACAGTGGATCAAACTTAGAACGTCCTGGCTTAGAGAGTTTACGTGATAGAGTAGCAGAAGGTAAGATTGATAAGATATACATTCATTCACCTGATCGGCTATCACGGAAATTTTCATATCAAATGATCTTACTCGAAGAGTTTAAAAAGGCTGGATCTGAAATAGTATTTTTGAATCATAAGTTTGATGATAATCCTGATTCCCATTTATTTCTACAGATTCAGGGAGCAATAGCAGAGTATGAACGTGCAAAGATTATGGAACGAAACCGTAGAGGTAAACTTCATGCGGCCAAAGCTGGGTGTATAAGTGTGATGGGTAGGGCGCCTTACGGTTATCGCTACATAGCAAAACACGTAGGTGAAGGAAGTGCTAAATTTGAGGTTGATGAAGAAGAGGCAAATATAGTGCGTAAAATATTTAGTTGGGTTGGCCAAGAAAGAGCAAGTATAGGAGAAGTTGTACATGAACTGAATAAGATACCGGTAATAACACGAACAGGAAAAAGGTATTGGAAAAGGAGCACTATTTGGAACATGTTAAAAAATCCTGCTTATATAGGACAAGCAGCTTATGGTAAAACTAGGACATGCTCAAAACCACAAGTAAAAAAGTCAAAAAAAGGAACTTGTGGTAAACTTAAAAGTGGTCGCTTTAACAGTGATAAAGAGAACTGGACTTATATTCCAGTACCAAAAATAATCAATGAAAATTTATTTGATTCAGTGCAAACACAATTAGCTGAAAATAGACAAAGAGCAAGAGTACGACAAAGAAGAGAAACATATTTATTGCAAGGTTTAATGGTATGTCAACGTTGTCAATATACTTATTGTGGTACAAACCACGTTCATAAAAAGTCGACATATTATTACTATCGTTGCTCTGGTACAAACTCTAGCAAATTCAATGGCAATAAAATCTGCGATAATAAATCAATACGCACTGATGTATTAGATGGAGTGATATGGGAAGAAGTCAAGAGTATCTTGAAAAAGCCAGATAGGATTGCAAATGAATATCAACGTAGATTATCAGAGAACAAAAAACCTTTACATAATCAAACACGTGAAAAGCAAGAAAGTAAGCTAAGATTAAGTATCAAAAAATTTATTGATAGCTATGCCAAAGGGTTTATAAGCCAAGAAGAATTTGAACCAAGAATCACAACAATGAAACAGCATTTGAAAGAAATTGAAGAAGAGAAAGAAAGAACGATTGATCAAAAAAAACTACAACAAGAATTGAGCCTTGTTACAGATAGCTTGAAAAACTTTTCCTCAAGCGTTGAGTCAAAGCTTGATCAAGTGGATTGGCAGACTAAACAAAATATTATTAGAATGTTGATTCATCAAATTGAAATCAATCACAATCACTTGTATATAGTATTTCGCATAAAAAATCTTGCACATTTTGATCAAAATAGCCATAATAGAATTATGCAATGTTGTACTAGTAGTCAATATTGTTGGACTGCCGGATAAAACTGTTGCAGAATCCAGAGAGCGCATCAGAGCAGCGTTAAATTCAATCAATCTTCTGTTACCTCCAAAAAGGATTACGGTTAATCTTTCCCCTGCGGATTTGCTTAAAGAAGGTAGTCATTATGACTTAGCTATTGCTGTTGGATTACTTGTTGTAATGAATGTGATACCAGTTGAAAAAGTTCAGTCTTATATAATTATGGGCGAGCTTGCACTAGACAGCAGAGTCATACCAATCTCAGGAGTACTTCCAACAGCAATCAGTGCAAAACAGGTAAATAAAGGAGTAATTTGCCCAAGGGGAAATGGAGTACTTTATGGGTAAAGAATGTTTCTATTCTGGCTATAGAGAAATTAACCGATATTATCAGACATTTTAAGGGTGAGCAGTTAATTCAGCCGGTAACTTTTAACTATAGCGCTGCACCCAAAGAAAAAAATTCAGTTCCAGATATAAAGGATATTAAAGGTCAAGTTGTTGCAAAAAGAGCAGCTGAAATTGCAGCAGCAGGTGGACACAATATGCTTCTTGTTGGACCTCCTGGTACTGGAAAATCAATGCTTGCTAAGCGATTTATAGGGCTATTACCCGATTTGACTGAACAAGAGATGATTGATGTTAATATTATCTCTAGCATAACAAAAGCCGGTAACGAAACATTTAAAGTAACTCGTCCCTTTCGTGAACCTCATCACTCATGCTCGATGTCAGCGATGATAGGAGGAGGGAAAAATGCAAAGCCTGGGGAAATCACCATGGCTCACAATGGTGTGTTATTTCTTGATGAGCTACCTGAATTTCCAAGGCTTGTGCTTGATTCTCTACGTCAACCACTTGAAGATAGAAAAGTTACTATTGCACGTGCAAATGCTCACATTACTTATCCAGCTAATTTTCAACTTATAGCTGCAATGAATCCCTGCAGGTGCGGTTACTTAGGTGATGCAAGTAGATCGTGCAACAAAGCTCCAAAATGCGGCACAGATTATAGAAATAAAATATCAGGACCTTTGCTTGATAGAATAGACATATGCATTGAAATGCCAAACGTTAGCATACTTTCTCCTGAAATCTCTGTGGAGGGAGAAAGTACCGAGGTTATAAGAGGAAGGGTGATAGCAGCGAGAAAAATTCAAACTGAGCGTTATAGTAAATTTAATATTCGTTGCAATGCAGAAGTCAGTGGTGAAGCATTAAATAAATTCACTGAACCAGATCAGGAAGGGTTAGAATTGCTAAAATACGTACTGAAAGAAAATTACATTTCCAATCGAGGCTATACACGTGTATTAAGAGTCGCAAGAACCATTGCAGATCTTGCGAAAAGTGAAGAGGTAAAGAAAGCACACATTGCAGAAGCGCTGAATTACAGAATAAGAATGTATAAATAAATTAATTTACTTGACAGGTAACTCTTTTTTGCCACATACTATCCCCTTAGTGAAATTTTAATATTTTAGGAGTATAGTTATGCCGATAGTAGAAAAAATCAAAAGTAAAGCTCAAGACGTTTATGGTAAGGGTCGTGATTTTGTAAAAGAACATCCGTATAAAACAGCTGCTACTTTTGCAGCAATTGCAGCAGTAGCTTCGCTTACGGCTGCTTATTTCTTAAGTCCAGCTTATGCAACTTTTGTTGGTACAGTTGGAACAAAGGCTGCAACACTTGTTAGTCCTGCTATTACTGCAATGTCTGCATTTGCAGTTGCTCATCCACTTGTTGCTAGTTTGGTAGTTCTTGCTGCATTAGCAGCTTTAATAACTGCACCTGTGTATGCATATAAAAACAGTAATAAGGCAAGTCAAATTGAGGAAGTAAAGCAAAGTGTACTTAATGCTTGTGAAAAAAATAGTGATGGTAATCCTATAATGAGTAATGAGGGTAATCTAACACTTGTTAGTAATAAAGATCCATCAACAATATTGAACGAAGTTGCGAAAGCAGTTAGATTGGTAACAGCACCAGCAAGATAAGTAATTTCAACAAAGAAAAAGGGATAGGCTTCTATCACTGCCATTAAGTTAAGGAAAAGTGATGAACTGTATTATAAAATCAGGTAAGATTCACAAATTAAAAGAAGTAATGACATGAGTAAAAAAAAGAATAATCATGTTTATAAAAAATAAATTGATGAGTTTAAACTTTATAAACGCACACAGAGCATCCTCAAAAGACTTCTCACGAAAAAGAAAGCTGCCCTTCGTTAATGTATTTCTCCTGATTTTTAGAAAGAGTGTAAAGTCATTACAAGTGATGCTTAATGAGTTTGTTCTGCATACAAGAAAAGATTATACAATTACGGCAAGTGCATTTACTCAAGCAAGAAAGAAGCTAAAACATACTGCGTTTTCAGAGTTAAATGATGATATAGTTTCCCTATACTACCAAGATCAGGAATTTAAAACCCACCATGGCTTCAGAGTACTTGCATTTGATGCTTCAATACTGATTCTGCCAAAGAGCGACAAAATAATAGGTGAGTTTAGCTCAAGAGCAGTATGGAATGGAATCCAGAGATTTGAAGACTATACAAGTGCAACCTTTGAAGTTTGCTACGATATGCTAAATAATATTGCAATAAAATCTGTGCTAAGTAGAGGTGACAGCTATGAGGTTGATTTAGCAATCGGTATGCTTGAATCCATAAAATCAGACGATTTGTTAATCTGTGATAGAGGATACGTATCTTATCGATTTCTTGCTGAGCTTACAGGAAGGAAAATCAATTATATAATTCGCTGTTCAAGTTCGTCTTTCAATGAAATAAACGCTATGTTTAAGCCGGAAAGCCCATCTAGTACGGTGGTAGTGTCTACCGCACCTATTAAAGTAGCAAGACAGCTACGAAAGCTAGGATTACCTGATGAGATGAAATTCAGGTTAGTCAAAATAATACTTTCTTCTGGCGAAGTTGAAGTGTTAGTAACATCTCTGTTAGATGAGAAACGTTTTACAGTTGAAGAGTTTGAGAGATTATATTACTTGCGCTGGGGAGTAGAAACATTTTTTTCTAGGCTGAAGGGAAGATTAAATTTAGAGAATTTCACAGGAAAAAGTATTGAAACTATCAAGCAGGATTTTTGGTCAACTATCTTCATCAGTAATCTAGAAAGTATCATGATAGAAGATGATGAAGAGACATTGAGCTCACAGAATAGTAAACTAAAAAAAAGCATCAATAAATCTGTCTCATTTAATGCGATTAAAAACTTAGCCTTTGATATTTTTTCTACAGAGTCAGACATAGACTGCATTATGGATCGACTATCACAGTTATTTTTGATGAACACTTTAGTGGTGAGAAAAGGGAGAAGAGTTGATCGTCATAAGATATCTGATATTCGTTCACTCAACTACCAGAAAAGAGCTAGAAAACATGTGTTTTAAATTCAAGATATCTTTTCAGTATCATTGCATTAGTACATTCTTTGCAAAATAACCTGCAATTATTACTTTTTTAAATAACTTGCACTTTTCAGACTCCCTTTTCTTAAAAATTCACCCTAGTATTTACCATAATTATCAATCACTTCAAATTTTTTGTCCAATCTTAACTTCTCTTTCCCTTAACTTAATGGCAGTGGGTCTGATCTTACCCCCTCCGTTAAATTAAGTTGGTCTATTATCTGATTCATGTAGTCGAAAACTAATTGTAACTTTATTCCATACTTAGTATTGCTTTCATAGCCACTGTAGCTAGTACCATAACCTTTATACATCTCTTCCATACTGTTAGGTAGAGTAATATAGCTACTGTCCAATAATTTAACACTATTAAATTGCTGTAAGATTTTGCAATCAACTTGCAAGATATTTTTAAAGAGAATCACAGATTCATTATACATCCTTTTCATAAATTCCACTGCTTCTTCAGTAAATCTAAAATCCAAACCTTGTTTTGTTATATCTATCGAGTCCTCGTTTAGTAATTGACACATTGTTTCTACGCTACAATTATCAACTCCTATATTACCCAAGACCATGGCTTTTACGAATGATGAACCTTTTAGCTTTCTCTTTCTTTTTATAAACCTTGTTGTAATTGAGATTTTCTCTGCTTTTTCATTAAAAAATTCTTTGAGCTTTTTTGATAAGCTAGTTATTTTATTCATTGGTTCTCTCACTAAAAGTATATCTGGGAGAACTTATACCTTATTATTCTATCTCTTTCATACCTTTATTTCCTTAACTTGACGCGTATGGTTTTCCTTACTGTGGCCAGGAGTGTTACTGTAAATTTGTTCTATCTATGATAATTTCAATATTTTCCATGTTGCTTTTATCAATCCTGCAATCATTTATCTTAATATTAAGTTTTTTTTGATGCTTGTGAATAGCTGCAAATTTTTTCCTATTTGTTGCAGATATCCTTTTACAAACCCTACCGTTTGTCTTAAGCCAATTCTAAAAAGATTAACGATTATATGCACCAAAATCACAACTTTATCACTATAAATATAGTTGCCGCCCTGCATTTTTGGACTATTTTCATACCAATTTTCGATAGCTTCATCGATGTAACAAAAAATATTCCCCCTTTTTTCAAGGAATTTGTTATATTCGTTTTGGTTACTGACTTTCATTTTCTGTGGCATATTTTTTCTTCAACAGTTAAAAAGCCCACTGGGATCCAACTAAGTTACTTTACAACGTTTTTCGCACAAAAGGACTGGATTCTAGCGTCACGCGCTAGAATGACATCAACTTTTGAATTCCAGTTATGCAAGAAATCTATTCATTTGAAACTTGTTTGAGAAACGTAGCTATAAAAACCGCAGGTACCAGTTGGTTTTTATTAGCTAAAGTAAAGGTCAAATATCTGGAATTCTGGACATAAAATCCCCCTGTAAAAAAGATTAGAAAAAAATGCAGTGCACATATGACAGAAATTAAGTATACACTGAAGAGGATACGCTACATTTTTTATGAGTTTAATAAAAAAGGTCTGCAGACGGAGATAGATTTTTGAGCTCAATAAATATCTCTAATTGTAATTATAATTGGATTCAAAATACGCGGAAGTAATTTTTTTAGCTATAAAATAATTCTGTCTTGTAAAAGTTTAACAAGAGAACCAAAAAGTTAGTGTCGTAAATATTTTTATCAAAAACTATTTTAAAAAAATTTAAATAGAGTTGAAAAATTTTAAAGATGAGATACCCTACCTGAAATGCAATCCATGTAAAATAAAGAAATATGAAAGGTGAAATAAACACTGCAGCAAATTTTCAAGCAGAAGACCTTGAGTCTAAAAATGCTACAGATCTTGATTGTTTAGCTAACTCTCTAAATTCTTTGAATGCAAAGAGTGCTGAGATTAAAGATAAAAAGAACGATGTGCCTTTTTCCAGTAGAAGAAGCAGCTCGCATGTTTTAGAACTTTTTTCTAGTGAAAATGTTGAGATTAACATTCCAGATGAAACACCTTGTGCCACTCGGAGTGAATCAGGTATAGCTGAACTGTTTAGAGGTATAGCTGGGTTGTTTAAAGGCAGGGGTAGTATGAACATAAACCTTTATCAATCTAAAGTGAAACGTAGCTCTGCAATTGATTACAGTACTACAGAAAGTATAGGGTCACGGCTATTAAATATCTGTGAAGGAGAAGAAGAAGAAGATATCTATTTTGACCAAGAGATTGATTCTCTATATAAAGAGGGCTGTTTGTATGATGCCTTATTGTTGCAAGATAAGAAAAATCAGGACACACCTTTACATTTGGCCATAAAAAAAAATCGTGCTGATTTTGTAAAAAAGCTTTTGTCTATTCTTAAGGAACCATACTGTTCAAATGAGTTTTACAAGCACAAATATTTTGAACGTAAGCAAGAGAATGAAAAGCCGCTTTCTAAAGTTATTAATACTAAGAACAAAGACGAAAAAGATGTAATTACTCTGGCTATTGAAGGTAATAATTCAAAATGCGTTTCAGTTCTTTTCGACTACTTAACTCGTGAACATATTAACAGAAGGAAAGATGTTGAAAGTGAGTACACACCTCTACACGAAGCTGTGCTTCTTGGCAAGAATGAAGTAATCAAAGAGCTTCTAAAATCAAGAGATATAGATACTGAATTTATGGATAAGGAATCTTACAAAGCATATAATTATGCTAATAACAAAGAGTCAATAGAATTGTTTATTAAGCACTATAGTAGTAAAATTAGTGAGTTGCGTATAAAATTAGAAGATAATAATAAAAAACTAGCGCGAATTAAGTGCGTCCTAAACAAAACAAAACTTACTTGCGTATGCTTAGCAGCCTTCGGCTCTTGTTTTAGAATGTATAGAAATTCTCATGACATAATAAATGAAGAAGTGAGTGAAGATATGTTATATTATTCTCTTGCATTGCTCTCCAACACTACAGGTCTAATATTATTTTTTAATTATTTGATAGATACAATACTTTCCAAGTATGAAGAAAAAAATTCTAGTTTGAATAAAGAATCGGACAGTTATGTGGAAGAAAGAAATATGTTGAAAAATAAATTACGTCATTTTCAAAAAGGAAGTACCGTAGTAACTACGCAAATGTGTGAGATAACTTCAGTTATACCTGAATCAGAGTTAGGTTACAGTAGATTGTAATTACATTAATTTTTTCAAGACAGTTCTAAAAAAAAGTGGGAAATCTTTTTCATAGCCAATCAAACTAAGCTTTCTTTACGAAAGGTTTGATGTTATCATTTTATAAGCTATATCCTGAATTTGTTAAATGAACATTAATATAAAGAATTTAGTTCATGCTTTTTCTAAATTGCCAAGTTTAGGGCCATCGTCATCAAGAAGGTTAGTTATACATTTGCTCCAAAATAAAGAGAAAGTCATGCTACCACTTGCATCTTTGATTAGAGAGCTAGCAGATCTTATAATAGAGTGTAAGATTTGTGGAAACCTAGATACTAAATCACCATGTTCTATTTGTATTAACCCCAAACGTGATACCAAATTAATGTGTGTAGTAGAAGAATTGGGTGATTTATGGGCATTTGAAAAAGGAAATATATATTCAGGTATGTATCATGTTTTGGGTGGAAGGCTATCAGCAATAAATGGCATAGGTCCAAAAGAACTCAATCTTGATAACATTCTCAAAAGAGTTACAGAATTTAAAATTGAAGAAGTCATTGTTGCAATTAATCCGACATTAGAAGGCCAAGTTACTGCGCAATATATAATTGAATTGCTAAAAAACTTGAATGTCAAAATATCGCGCCTTGCTTGCGGCATACCGATAGGTGGAGAAATTGACTACCTAGATGAAGGGACGCTGAGGATAGCACTTACTTCAAGACAGGATATTAAATAATATTCCATTTCTTTTTAGCAACATACTTTAAAAATACTGCAACATACTTCAGCCTAGAAACTTGCTTACTAATTGAAAATATTATACATTTAAATATGGTATTTTAAAATGAGGGGTTATGTTAACTTTTGTACTAGATGAAGTACGTAATAATTATAATTGGTTAATTACAAAATTAAGATCAACAGCTCTTGATTTCATTGCGCTATTTAACAAAGAATACGCAGATAGTAAACGAATTGGATATATAATAGAAGATCATCCGGAGATTGAGCCTAAATTTGAAATTAAAAATAACTTAATATTATTAGACCTAAAAAAAATGATTGAAGTATCTCAACAAAAACAAGAACAAGAACATAGATCTGTTACAAATCTGGAAAATGTGATTCGAGTAAGAATTGATGATCAAATTACGTCGAGGTTTAGTTATTCTTATGATGGCCAAGATCCTTATTTTTATGCAATCGTTCAGGCACGTAAAATAAGGGGGATAACAAAAGGTAATACGGACTTAGTTCTTCTTTTGTGGCTAATGTATGTTGATGTGCCTATAGATGGACATGGAGAACTGTTAGAAAATCTTGTAAAGAATCACTCCGGTAATAGAGCTGAGATGATAGAAAAGTTATATCTACTTCAAGAAGAAGGTAAATTATCAATAAAAAGTCGTAAAAGCCTAGATTTGATAATTAAAATATCCCCACTGATAGAGAAGGAGTATATTTCAAATGGGAAATTTTCTGTTATGGGAATGATAAGTTCTGGCAATGTAGATGGTTTAACACAAAGGTTAACAAAAGATACAGAAGGAAGGGTAAAAGAATTAACCGGCATAGATATTCAATATAGTCCCGAAAGCAGCTTGAAGAACCTTTCCATTTCTGCAGTGATAGAAAATTATGGATTATTTAAGTAAACTGATTCTTAACTTATAAAATACTATAGTAAAATATAGTGTAAGAGTCTTATGTGCTTAAAAAAACTTACATCCCTAATAACCTTCAGAAAAAAAGAAACGGAACATCTACCCAAGGTAACAACTTGGGAAGGTGATTGCTTAGGCTATAAGCAAGTTGCAAGTAAATTTAGTTCTATAATTAAGACAATTGATAAGTCTTTTTCAATCCTATCATTAGAAGGATATGATAAGTGGGGTAAGACATTTTTTTTGAAAGAATGGGTAAAGGATCTAGGGCAGCAAAATGAAATTGCAGCTTATTACAGCGCATGGGATATTAGTGCGCTAGATCAACCATTGCCTTCTTTTTTGCATTTCCTGTTTGAGGATCTATTCGCATCATACAAAGTAAAAAGGAGTGTTATACAGCAGTTCAAAAACATAAACCAAGAACTATTTTCTCTCAATACATTGGGAAAGCTAATCAGTAAATCTCCACTTGCTATGCTTTCAGTATTTCTCGATGCTGCAAAAGAGGCTGATAAGAAAGACATTGGTTTTGTCTTGGGTGAATTAAATCTTCTCCAAAGGAGAAAAGAGAACATTAGAGACTTTAAGATACAACTAGCAGATGTGGTTAATAAAATCAGGAAAGACAAAAACATTTATATAATGGTCGATAATCTTGATATATGCCGTCCTAAATTCATTGTCGATTTTTTAGAATCCATAAAGTACATGCTTGATGTTGAGGGACTGGTTTTCATTATCTCTGTTAGTCAAGATAAAAGTAACGTGCAAAGAGCAATCAGCACAATACTTGGACCAAATTTCAGCCTAAAATCTTTTACTGATCTCTCTTTGCATTTGCCAAAACAGCCAATAGAGAAATTTACAAGAAAGCTGTTTCAAAATATTGAATTGCCGAAAAAATCAAAGAGCTTAATTATAGATAGCTTTATATTTTATGCAGAAAGCTTCTCATTATCATTGCAGGCAATAGAATACTGCGTAAAGAAAATAAAGCTATGTTATGCGAAAATTGATCCGAATTTATTTACATTTTTAGTAATACTACAGTCAGTAAACACTAATTTGTATGAGGAATTATATTCATCACCTCAGAAAGCACTGGAGAAGATTGAGAGCGCTTTGATTCTAAACGGTCAGGAAGAATGGGAAAAGCTTAAAACTTCTCTTGAGACTACTTTTAAAGAAAAAGAATCAAAGACTCACAAATCTTTGAAGCAAATAAGAGATATCTTATTCTAAGAATAAAGAGAATTGTGGAACAGAACCCTCTTCTTATCATTTCAGCTTGCATGACAAATTGGCTCACATAAATTTTAGCATATATGACCTTGAAAGATCGCTGTGCAATACTTAAATTATTAGAATAGCAGGCTAATAATGGAGCTCAAAATGCACAACATACAAGAAACTGAAAGTTTAAAATTTGACGCTGAAGTAGGCAAAGTACTAAATATAGTAATTCATTCACTTTATACTAATAAGGATATTTTCTTGCGTGAGTTAATATCAAATGCATCAGATGCATGTGATAAATTGCGCTATGAATCACAATTAAATGCTGATTTATTAGATTCAAGTGATGAGTTGAAGATTACTATTAGCTCCAGTAAAGATAAGAATGAGCTGTATATAACCGACAATGGAATTGGCATGAACAGGCAAGATTTAATAGATAATCTTGGCACGATTGCAAGTTCTGGTACGCAAAAATTCTTGGATGCAATTAAGAATAATAAAGATTCGAGCCAAGCTGTAGAGCTGATTGGAAAGTTTGGTGTTGGTTTTTATTCAAGCTTCATGGTTGCTTCAGAAGTTATAGTAGAATCAAGGAAAGCCGGAGAAGAAGAGTCTTGGGTGTGGAAATCTAAAGGAGATGGAGAGTATTCAATCAGCAAATTAGATGGTCAAATCTCTCGTGGCACAAAAATTACGCTCATCATGCGTCCTGAAGAAAGCGAATTTTTAGACAAATTCCGTATTGAAAACATTGTTACTACTTACTCTGACCACATAAATTTTCCCGTTGAGTTTGTAAATGAAGAGGGAAAAAGTGAAAAATTAAACAGCAAAGCTGCAATTTGGACTAAGCCAAAAAATGACGTTACTCAAGAAGAGCACAACGACTTCTTCCGCGGTGTTGCGCATGTAGGTGGTGAGCCTTGGATGATACTGCATAATAAAAATGAAGGTGCAATAGAATATACGAATTTGCTTTATATTCCTTCTATCAAGCCTTATGATTTGTTTCATCCAGATAGACGCTGCTCTGTAAAGTTATATGTCAATAAAGTATTTATTACTGAAGATAATGTACAAATTATACCACAATACCTGCGTTTCTTGAAAGGTGTGGTTGATTCACCAGATTTGCCTCTCAATATCAGCAGAGAAACACTGCAAAATAATCGTGTAGTTGAGCAGATTAGGAAATCTTTAACTAAGCGCATAATATCAGAGCTCGGCAAAAAAGCAAAAGAGAATTTAGAGGAATATACAAAATTCTGGGGCAATTTTGGTGCGGTGTTAAAAGAAGGTCTTTGCGAAGCTATGCCAACTGATGAAAGAGAAGCATTGCTTTCCATTTGCAGATTTCATAGCACCAGTGATGGTAAGCTAGTTAGCATTGATGATTATATAAGCAGAATGAAGCCTGAACAGGAACATATCTACTATCTCACAGGTAATAGTCTCGATTCAGTGAAAAACAGTCCACAACTTGAAGGATTTGTCAGTAAGGGATTGGAGGTGCTTCTATTTGTTGATCCAGTTGATGATTTCTGGACTAGCGTAATTCATGAATATAAAGATCAAAAATTTAAGTCTGTAACTCGTGCAGATGTTGATTTAGAAAAATTCTCTTCAGAAGAAGGTAAGAAAGATGAAGAAAATAAATCAGATGAAAACAAAAGCGAAGAAAACGCGGATTCTATACTCGAATACTTCACCAAGGTTCTTGGAAGCTTAGTAAAAAGTGTAAAGATCTCTAAGAAATTAACCGATAGTCCTGTGTGTCTAGCAGTTGATGAAGGAACTATGGATCTCCGTATGGAGCGTTTTTTACGTGAACAGAAGCAGCTAAATTACCGCACGCCAAAAGTACTTGAAATTAACATTAAGCATCCTTTGATAAGAAACATAATGGAATCTCACGCTGAAAATGGTGAAAATCCAACACTTGGAGATATGATTTACTTATTGTTCTATCAAGCTTGTATAGTGGAAGGTGAAGAGATGGAAGACGTAAGTCTGTTTGCTAAAAGACTCAATAATTTGCTTGGCAAAATTTCTGTTTAATGCTATAATTAACTTAGCTAATAATTAGGGGGTAAAACATGGGGTGGAATTTACTTGGTGGGCTCATGCCGCCAGCAGTAGATACTGCAGGAGAAAGTGAGCGACGCCATTCTGGAGATTCAGGCACTGAAGAGGAGTTTGAAATTTTAGGGCGAGAAGAAATTAAGGAGCGTCGCTACTCTGGAGATTCAGGTGATGAGAGTCAAGAAGAAGCTGATGTGAGGGATTCTGATGTTGAACCTAGTGTACCAATTACGTTACAGTTTCAACTAACACAATCTCTGCTAAGTCAAGTAAAGGCAAGTGAGAATAATAGGGATGCAAATTCTGGCAAGCAAGCTTACAAAGACCTACCCAGGATGGATTTTGTAATTAATAGTCAAGTTATAGACAAGAATTTCGTTAGCCAGCTTCGTGATAAATGTAATCAAAATGACCAATGCCAAATCGCAAAACATGTTTTTACAAAAATGTTTGAACATGCTAAAGCAGAAATTCCAAATGATAATCTATTAGAAGAATTAATTACTAGTTGCAATCAGGCTGGTTATGATGGCTCTTTGTTAATGCAGCTCTCTCCTATATTCTCTAAGCATAAACTAAGCTTGCCTCATGCCAACGATAGAAAGATAAGTATTGTATATAATAGCCAAGGTTCTCTCAATATTCAGTATTGTCCAAGTATGCCTGTTAGAGAACTTGATACGAATAAGGAAATATGCAGGGTTGATGCTATTTTAGAGTTCACCCTTAAGTTTCGAGATAGTAAGGTAGAGTATGAAAACGGCAAAGTAACATTTGCCATTCCTGAACAATTAGAGAATTACAAAGCTGATGGCAAAAGTTTGTTAGATGAAATAAATAGGCATTTCGAAGATGAGGATAATAGAATTACAGAGACTCTTGAGAAAAATATGAATGAAGGACCTAAGTCATTTGCTGCTGAAGACTTGTCTATTACTGAGAGTTCATCTGATAGTAGTGAAGTAGCAAACAAAGTAGTTACTGATCCAGGCATTTTAGGTAATGTTGCGAATGTATTGGTAGGTGTTGCAGAAGTTACAGCAGTTGTAGCAACAGAGTTATTTTGGCCTCAAGATCAGGTTAATATAGAACCAAGGCATAATGAAGAAGAATTTACCATTATCCCTGAAAATTTAACCTTTGATGGATTAATAGACGTTATAAATAAAGCAAAAAATTATGGTGATTACACAGGTTTAGATAAAACTATAAATAATATAGAGGAAAGCGATAGATTTATTACTGATTTGAATTGTGGTAATTTGAAGGATTTTTGCTCTCAACAGCTTAATTTGACTGATCATATGCACAATGTGCTGTTGAATAATAGCTATGATGAAACAAATGGTTATTATAATTATTCAGTAAAAGAGCTTTCACTACTAGCCATTGCAGCTGATGACACACTTGTGGAAAGGTATGCAGAAAAGCATAAAAGTATATTATTTACGCAAGATGAAGGTCTCGATAGGCTACTTATTGGTGTTGGTGGACAGCGCTATACTAAGCTTTTATTAGAAGATTTGGAAAAAAATCGAAGTACTATTCTACCTTGGCATAGCATATGTGAAAAACTTCGAAGGGCGTTGTCTATTCGTAATCAAGAATGCGTGAAAGCGGTATTAGATAAATTTAAAGATACTGAAGCCAGGTCTAGAGTTTCTGATATGTCAGAAAAATTTTTGCACTATGCTATACAACAAGATTTTATAGATGTAGCAAAGACTATTATTAATCATAAAATTGCTGATATTAATAGTATAGACAATTCAGGGCATGCACCTTTGCATTGGGCTGTGGAACGTAATAATTTAGAATTAATGGGCTTGCTTATTGGAAATGGCGCTGAGATTGATATTCAAGATGAGAGGCATGGCAGAACAGCTTTACATTGGGCTGCTTACCATGATAAATTTGAAATAGTAAAATTACTTGTAAACAAGGGAGCTGATTGGAACATTCAAGATAGAGATGGCAAAACAGCTTTAGATCTGGTAGGAACAAAAAGTTTATATTTGGTAAGGAAAGAAAACAGGGAAAAATCTTCTAGTGAATCAAAAATCACAAAATTTCTTGAAGGTTTAGATGATAAAACACCTTTGCATTTAAATATTAAAAAAGATCCAGAATCCAAAAATATTGATAATCAACGGCCACAAAGGAGTATTGTTGATAAAGAAGAAAATATTATGAATAATAAAAAGGTTTCAATAGAAGAAACTATAGATAATAATAATTATAGGAGGGGTAAAATGCCTAAAAATATAGAAGAGAAATTGTCTAATGCTATCTTCGCTCTTAATTATGAAGAAGTAATGTCTTTAGTGGAAAAGGTAAGGAAAGAGGACAATAGTGTAGACACAAAGCAAATCTTGAATAAAGCCTTAGAAGACGCTAATAAGAAGGAAGTTGGTAAGAAAGATAAACTATCTCAAAGCAAGCTCGCAAAAATTAAAATATTTCTTGAAAAAGAGTTCGAGCATGTTGCTGCATTATCAGTGAGTGGTAATATAGCTGCTACTGCAAGTAGCCAAGAAATTCCTGTAGTGGAGCGTAAAGAAAGCGAGCCGGATTCACCATCACTGAGTTCTGAAGATGATGATTTTTCTAAACTTGAAAGTGACGATTCTCCTAGAATTTCTTCAGATTCTCCTTCGTTTGATATTATTTCTGAAACAGAAGTACCTGAAACTGCAGCAGAAATGCCTTCAATGGTCACTGAGGGAAAGTCTGATGATCTAAATGACGAAAAAGATAATCAGAATTTGACAATACCTACAGCTGTAGATGAGGGTACATCGCCTATTCCCGAAAGTCAATGTGGTACTGCACACAATGAAGAAGATTTTACTGTTCTACCTCAATCATCATCATTAGGTTTTGCAAATGAAAGTGTTAATACCGTAATATCAATTGATAATAACAGAAAAGAGCAAACTTCTAATAAACCCGCCAAGCATGTAGAACAAGTTGCTAACGAAAATATACAACCAAAATCAGTAGCTAATAAGCAAGCTAGTAATAGCAACAAAATTTACACAAAAGAGAATAGCGTTAAATGGCCTACTGTGGCTACATGGATGTTTGCAGTAACTGGAGTACTTTCATTAGCTGCTGCACCAGTTGCATATTTTGTTCTCGGTACTAGTTTGCTGGTAGCAGGAGTAGCGGCAGGCATTGGAGCTTTCTGTATAGTCGCTGCTATAGCTGTACATTATTATAATAAGGCACCTCCAGGTCCACTTAAAGGACCAGATGTTGAGGAGGTTGTTCGTAATGCTGCTGTAGAAGCAAGTTAAGAAATAGTAGTCTATCATTTAATAATTTATTATAATTATATTGATTGTTAATAGATAAAAACTTGGTAGACTACGAAGAGATGCTTGCTAAGTTGACAAAATTGCCATTTAATGCTACACTTAGCTTAGCTACTAATTAGTGAGGAAAAACATGTTAGGTTCAGATTTTGTATCACAGGAATCAAACAAAATTTTAAAGAAATCAGATTCTAGGGATTCGGGAACTGAAGAAGAGTTTGAAATTTTAGAACGAGAGGAAAAAGAGCGCCGTCGTTCTGAGGATTCAGGTAATGAAAGTCAAGAGGAATCTGGCGTTAATAATTCTGATACTAAATCTAGTGCAGTAACTACGTTAGAATTTCAGCTAACACAATCTCTGCTGGGTCAAGTAAAGGCAGATGAGAATAATGAAGATGTAAAGTCTGGTAACACAGCTTATCAAGACCTATATAGAACGGATTTTTTTGTAATCAATGATCGCACTATAGATAATAGTTTCATTAAAGGGTTATATGATAAATATAATGAGGGAGATGATAAACGTCTGTTTGCAAAGTATGTTTTTACGGAAATTTTTAAACATGCTAAAGTAGAGGTTCCGAATGATTCCCTCATAGAGGAATTAACTACAAGTTGTAATCAAGCGGGGTATATGGCTTTCCTTGCTATCCGAATGCATAGTATATTAATAAAATATCAGGTACTTTCTAGCGATTCTGATAAGAAGACTATGTACATCGATTGTTCTAATGAGAATTATGTACGCATTAACTATAAGTCATCAATGGTGGCACGCAATTATGATGAGCCAGAGAAGGAGATATGTGAATTAGACAGTTTACTTAGATTCACACTTAAATTTCATAATGGTGAAGTAGAGTATGAAAATGGTAAAGTAACACTTATCATTCCTGAGGAATTAAAAGCTGGTAGGGAAAGTTTACTAGACGATATTAATGAACGTTTCACAGATTATGATAATGATGGATTTATTCGTTTACACGTTGCAGCACAAAAAGGTGATGTTGAGCTTGGCAGGCGTTTACTAGAATGTGGTGCAAATATTGAGATTAAATCAAAAACAAAAGTAGGTGGTTACACTGCACTTCATTTAGCTGCCAAGAGTGGTCATAAAGATTTTGTGAAGCTTTTACTTGATAATGACGCAAATGTTAATTCAGTAAGCAGTACAGGCAGCAGAGTAACTCCTTTACATGAAGCAGCATATAGTGGACATTTAGATGTTGCAGAATTGCTAATAGAGCGTAGTGCAACAGTTGATGCTAAAGACCGGCATAACTTTACTCCTTTGATGTACGCTTCTGCAGAAGGTAATTCGGCAATGGTGGAATTACTTTTACAAAAAAAGGCAGATCTTTATTTACAGAATAATAATGGTGAAACTGCACTGCACTTAGCTGCTGATAATGGTCATTCTGATGTAGTTGCCATTTTGATAGGTGCAGCAAAAGATAAAAAAAAGTATACTAATACACAAAGTAGGGATATTGGTACTGCGTTGCATGTTATAGCTTATAATCAAGAAATAAATGAAGGGCATAAAAAATCTGCAAAATTGCTACTAGACAACGGTACAAGTCCATATTTAGAAAATAATCCAATTATTAATAATCCACTAGATGCTTTTTGGAAAGGAAACTCTTTAGATATAGCAAAAAAACGAGGAAATAAGGAATTTTTGGAACTTATGGAATCTTGGGGTTATTCAGCAACCGTACCAAGCAATTCAAAGAATGGTCCACAAAACACAAAAAAGTATGTCGTAGCTGCTTCTGCGCTTGCAATAACTGTTACTGCCTTAGGAGCAGCTGTTGCAGTTTACTTGGAAATGTTAGCAATAGGAATAGCAGTTGCAGTTTGTTGTCTTATTGCAGCTACAATTACGTACTGCTATAGACCTAAAAGCTTAGTTGAGGATAATCAGGTCAAAAAGGTTATGCAGACAGAAGAATGTCAGTCTAAGTAATAAATATAGTAGTCTATCATTTAATAATTTATTATAATTATATTGATTGTTAATAGATAAAAACTTGGTAGACTACGAAAAAATATTCTTAAATAAAATCAAAGATATAAAAGAAGAAGGGCGCTATCGTGAATTTACGCATTTTGCGTCATTACCTGGCAAACTTCCCTATATTATGGATTATGAAAGAAATAGAGAGGTTATTGTCTGGTGCAGTAATAATTATCTGGGAATGTCACAAAACGATAGTGTCATTGCTGCTATTCAAAATTCATCTGTTGGTGCTGGAGGAACAAGAAATATATCAGGTACAACAAAGGAAGTTGTTGAGCTCGAGAAGTCTTTGGCTGACTTGCATCAAAAAGAAGCTGCTTTAACTTTTGCTTGTGGCTATCTTGCCAACCAAACTACACTTAGTACTTTATCGTCTGTTATTCCGGGCGTGGTAATTTTTTCAGATGAGAAAAATCACTCTTCAATGATAGAAGGTATAAAATCAGGAAAAAGACCGAAGCACATATTTAGGCATAATGATGTTGATCACTTAGAGCAGTTGCTAAAGTCTATAGATATAAAAACGCCGAAAATAATAGCACTTGAATCTGTATACTCAATGGATGGTGATGTAGCACCGCTTGAAGCGATATGTGATCTAGCAGATCAGTATAATGCAATTACCTATTTGGATGAGGTACACGCAGTTGGCATGTATGGACCGCGCGGTGGCGGAATTGCAGAAAGAGAAGGTTTGATGGATAGAATAACTGTTATTCAGGGTACATTATCAAAGGCTTTTGGAGTGATGGGTGGATATATAGCGTCTTCAAAGAGCTTGGTGGATGTAATAAGAAGTTCAGCCCCAGGATTTATTTTTACTACTGCTATGTCACCCGTTTTAGCAGCAGCAGCAAAGGCAAGCGTTGAGCATTTAAAATCGAGCAATGTTGAAAGAGAGAAGCAAAAGCAGTCTGTTGAAAAGGTAAAAGACTCACTGAGAAACGCAGGAGTGAATTTTATGCAAACAGAAACTCATATAATTCCAATCATAATTGGCGATCCTGAGTTGTCCAAAAAAGCATCAAAATTGTTATTTGATGAGTATGGAATATATGTACAACATATAAATTACCCAACAGTTTCAAAGGGGACTGAGCGCTTCCGTATTACTCCTACGCCTTACCATACAAATGAAATGATAGAGCATTTAACAAAATCTCTTGTAAAAGTTTTTGAGAAATTGTCTGTTTGTGTCTGTTGTTGAGTTTAAAGTTGCCAAGAATAAGGTATCTATTTAAAAGCATGGTTAATGTACAAAATCAGTGCTTTATTTCTTGTCATGAAAGTAGCTAACACTGGGATCTATAGCTCACACAGGTAAAGTTTACTCTTTTGTCATCCTATGGCTTGACCATAGGATCCAGTCTAAACAATCTGGATTCTAGTGTCACGTGCTGGAATGACACCTATTTGTTCCTATAGTTGTCTTTTCTCGTCTATCTTATTTTGCCACCCTGCTGCAATGAGGGGTAGGTAAGACCATTTATTATTTTCACTACGTGACTTTTGCTCTTTTGAATGAACTTTAGTTTATATCTCCAGCAATGACAAGCGCGTTATCTTCCCTTAATCTCCCACCGCTTTCTTGCAGAAAAAGCCTACCGAGTGAAGTTTTATATTTATTAATTCCAGAGTAAATTATTCCATTGTATCTTCCGGCAGCAAGATATGCAAAACCTAGTACCGTTGAGCCAAGGGAGCGTAGATTATTATTGTCAAGTGGTAATTTATTTAACAAATTACCACTTATGTCTATTATTCCCCCTTCACGAGCTTTCATCCGCATTTTTACATGGCGAGATTTGAAATCTTCAAGAAAAGCTCCTTTCTTTTCCTCTGCCCAGAAAGTTTCTCTAAGGGCTGGAGCATCAATCACAGCTGCTACAACTCTGTTTTTATGAATGAGACAAACTGATACTGCAAAATAAACCATACAACTAAAAAGGTTTTCCTTGCCTTCTATAGGCATAATAAACCAAGTATAACTGCCTTCTTTTAGATCTTGGCCTACATTGTCTTCAAAAATAAAGTCATAGTTCTGGTTATAGTTTTTCAAGCAATCGTACATAAGTTGCTTGGATTTCGAATAAGTTTTATTGATAAAGTCTGCTGACTTAACGCTTGAAATTTGCAATTCATTAAAATCACGTATAAGCTGCTTGGAGGCACTGCGTACAGAATCAAGCATCACATTGATTCGTGGTGATGAAATTGCCATTTACTCTTTCACTCTTTCGTAATAGCTGTTATCAGGAGTATGTACTACAATTTTATCACCTTCTTTTATAAATTGAGGCACGTTAACGCGTATTCCGTTTTCCAAAATTGCAGGCTTATAAGAAGCAGTAACAGTCTGCCCTTTGATAACAGACTCTGTTTCTTTTACAGTTAGTGTAACGTGATCAGGCACATGTGCAGAAATTATTTTATCTTGATAAGTTACTAATTTAATTTTCATATTATCTTGCAAATAAGACTTCTTTTCTCCTAATAAGTCTAAATTTATAACAATCTGCTCGTAATTACTTGGATGCATAAGATTTACGATATTCCCTTCAGTAAAGAGATAAACATATTCCTCTTCATCTAAAATTGCCCTTCTGATTGTTGCATCAGAGCAGAATCTTTCATAGTGCTTTGCTCCAGTTTTGATATTTTTCATTTCGGCTTGTATGTAAGCACCACCCTTACCAGGTTGAGTATGCATAATACTTATAACCGAAAATAAACCACCGTTATGTTCTAGTACCTGACCTGGCCTGATATCATTAGCCCTTTCTGCCATAATTACACTTTTAATTTGGTCTGATTATTATAAATAACTTTATACAAATATCAAAATTTTTATTGGCCAATGAATTCTGGCATGTTGATTACTATATATCTTTCCTTCATGTTGATGTATGGAAATATTTCTTTAGTGAAAGATAGCATAATGTTTTTTTTTGTGCTGATAACCAAAATTTCTAATATATCCCCTGAGCCAAAATTATGTACAGACTTCACATAGCCATATAATTCATTACTTTCTAATCTTACTTCCATATTCACAAGATCATTTTGGTAAAATTCATCCTCATCATTTAATTGTGGTAGCTTATTTCTCTCTATATATAACTTTTTATTTCTTAAAAGTTCTGCTTCATTACGGGAGTTCACACCGCTAATTGTTGCTATTACTAAATTATTACTGACAACAGACACCAAGCTTATTTTATAATTTTCACTTCCGCTTATTAGTTCACCATATAGGAAAATATTTTCGGGCTTTTCAGTAAAGGTTTTTATCTTAACAGCTCCTTTGATTCCATGGGGAGAAGTAATTATTCCGAGGCATATATTCATATTAATATGATAGTTGAAATCAGCTTTTTGTCTATAGAATTGACAATTTACTGAATTAACATACAATTAATATTGTGATAATTATAGTGGATAATGTGTGAGTTCTATCAGCAATCAAGAAAAGCAAAGTATTATAAGTGGCTTAGAAGAAATCAACTGTAAGTTGCAAGGTGAATCTATAAAACTTGATGATACAAAGGAATCTATAATAGTAGCACGTCGTAAACCTGTTGTTGAAGGGGTATTAGAACATCTACGCAACCCTTCTACTACTAACTGTAATGTTATGATCGATGCAGAAACTGGGTTTGGCAAGACTTACGATATTGGAATACTGAGTCATGTACTAACCCAAGCAGGGTTTCATCATCTGGTTGCAGTACCAAGTAGTGACCTAGTGAATCAAGCTAAAAAAATGATGAGTAGTGCATTTACTGTAAACATTAGAACACCTAAAACTGCTGAGGAAATTAAAAATGCACTGCAGTCAACTGAACCTATGACAATTATAGTGACACATGACCTGCTTTTACATGATCAAAAGTTTGAAGACAAAAATGCTAAGTTGTGGATTAGTGTTGATGAAGCAGACAGTATTAACAAGCAGCAAGCTTTTGAGAACATGTGCAAACTTGATGAGAAGCATCCTACAACTTACCTCACTGCAACACCAAAGAGAAGGATTTTAAATAGATGCGGAAAAGTTATCAGCCCGACAAGATTGAGTAGACGTTGTATTGCAAACGCCATCGAAACAGCAAGTGTTATTGCAAAAACCAATAGGAGAACAAATTTCACTCTAGCATTTGTAGTGAATATTGCTGTTACTATAATACCTATGATTACATTATTTCCTGTTATAAATAGTAATGTTGCTGCAATAATTGGTATAACTTCAAATTATTGGCTGTATTCTGCTTTGATTGGGCAGCTATACTATACAATTTCTATGTTTATATTTGGTATGGTAATGTTGCCAGTTTGGTGGGTGCTAACTAAAGCAACTGGAGTAGAATCAAGAGAACTACTCTCTAGGTTTCTTGCTAACGTGCGTAGCTTGTTCACTAGAGAAAAATCCAGTCCAGCTCATGAGTATGTTGAAGAGAGCGAAGAAGTTTTTAATTACAATAAGCTTGTTGATACCAATGATTTATTAACTTCTATAAGATGGAATGTGCAAAGCCCAATTGGAGAAAGTGCTCTGCTTTTAGCTGATGATGTAAATAGTATAGTTAATCTTAACTTTGCGTTGCAGGGTAGAGATAATTTAGTATATGAAGGTAGTACACGTTATGAAGTGTATAATAAATTTCAGCCTGAAGGGATATCTTATCAAGACTATAGGCTCAAGTTACGCGAAGCGAACTTTATAAGCTGCGTTAAAAAGCAACATCCTAGTCTGACAGAAGAGCAGATATCTGAATTAAAAGAAAAGGTGGATTTCAGTAGTACTGCTGAATATCTAAAATATAGAGTAATGCATTCAATGATCGATCTTACTCTCTCATATTTAATGAAGTGTGATAATATTACTTTAGATAAAAAAAGAAGAGAAGGTTTGAGTGAATTGATAGAAGATGTTAAAAAGAATGTTAGCACCACTAATGATAACAATATTATAAGCTACCTAGAGAGAAAAGGCTTTAGTGAGCAATTTGCTAGAGATGAGCTCTTACCGCAAATAAAGACAGTAATTGAAGCATTGAGTAAAAGTGATAATGAGCAATGCAGCTTAATAGTTGATAATTGGCGCTTAAGCAAAGAGCTCCATGACCTCATGGAAAGAGAGGAAGGTATACTACATAGTCTCATTGATTTCTGCAAACAAAATAAATGTATCTTTGCAGGAATTGGGAAAAATGATCTTGGTATTGGAGAAAACAGACTCTTTTCAGCGATAATACGTAATCAGATAGGTGGATATCGAACTCTTTATTGTGATTATGAAAAAAGAGATTTTGATTCATTGGCTAAATATGCGTTGACAACGGTTATAGATGGATCGAAAGGTCGTGGATTTGATAGTGAATATAATCATGTTGCATCAATATTTGCAGATTCGGTTAGTCAGTTCAATAATCCATCTGAAGCCCTACAGAATCTTGGAAGAAATAGAGAGCGTAATGAGAGCAGACAATCATGGTTTTTCGCTGCTGCAGGTGAAAAAGTTGAGCTATTTGTGAATAAGATCTTAGCAAATTTTCAAAACGAACCACAGAAATTTTGTCAGAAAGTTTTGTTTCCAGCTACTAATAAATACAATAAGTTGCTAAAAAATAGAATGGGAGAAGAACTTGGAAGAAAAATAGAAATCTATATTAGTAAAAATATTGATGCATTAGGAAATATTGATGATTCAGCTCTGAAGAAGTTTTCTAGTGATTTGATAAAAGAAACGTATGAAAAAGTTCATGATATAAATGATTTTGATGTCAAAAAGACAGAACAAGATTTACATAGGATTTTAAAAAGTACAGAGGCATACCTTCGTTCATATGAGAACAGAATTAAAAACAACGGTAAATTATCTTGCACACGCTCAGCTTTATTTTCTGTGGGGAGTGCTATAACAAAGGTAATGTATTATCTTTGGGCAGGGTTTGACTATTTAGTCTTTTTGGCTAAAGCGTACAATATAGATAAATCTGGAGATACCAGTGCAAGAGCGTATGTACACATAATCAGAAACTGTCACTGTGAAAGTAGTGTGAAGGCGCAAAATGTATTGGTTCATGCATTAGAAATTGCCAAAGAACATGACAGCAGTTTCAAAAGAAATAGTTTGTACGAAGGCAATGAGGATAGATGTAAAGAAAAAATCATCTCATATTTTCAATCCAAGCAATATATATGTGCATTAGATAGAACAATTGCTCAAATTGAAAATAAACACTTGGTAACAATTTTGAAAGCTGTAGGCTACGAAGATGATGCTAATAAAATGGCACAAGAAATCAAAGATTTTTTATGTGATTTAAAGAATTTAAATTGTGTAGACTTGAGAGAAAAATATTATCAAGGCAACTTATATCAAGAAAGCAAATTATACAAAATCAATAATCAAGTTAGTACGATAATTGATGAAATTGTAAGGTGTCATAAGTGGCATCATGGAATAGAGGACTTAGAGCTAAAATTAAAAATCAACCATAATATTTTTGAAGTCAGAGTTAACAATGATTTTTCTAAGTTACGTGAGAAAAACTTTAACAAACGCTTTAAAGAAAGGACATATCTAGGTAGAGCTATGTTACTTATTGGGTTTATAATTTCAATGGAGCTTATAGGTAGAATATCATCAGGTCAGACCATGCCATTGCCTTTACTTTGCGGTTTTATAGTATTTGGACCACTGGCACTCTTGTGTGGTGCATTGTTATATGAAATAACAACCTATTTAGTGAGAGGAGCATTTTTTACTTTTGGAGTGCCAGTTGTGTTAGAGGAGCTATTTAAATTCATTGTTAAAAACAGTTTAATGCAGAAGTTATTAGATGTGGCATTATCGTTTGGTAATGGTGCTTTCTTAGGTGTTGAGAAGAGTGCCGTGCAATCTTTTATATTTGAAGATGCAACAAAATTTGACTCACTAAGTGATATAAATGAGCTTACACTGATAAGAGAACAGGAAAAGGCAAAGTGTACAAATGAAGTAGCTGATAAAGTTGTAGCTACTGCTTTATCTGCAATTTTGATACAGCCAACAACTAGTGAGCAGGAAGGTTTAGTTTTTAACTAGAACTTTTCAGATAAATACTGAGTGAGAATTTCAATGCCTTCATCAATCTCTTTTTCAGTGATAATGAGTGGAGGCAAGATTCTTAGAACATTATCTGATGTTACTCCAACAGTAAGTAAACCACGGTGACTTAGCTCTTCTGCAAATTTTTGGTTATTCATTTTTACTTTTATTCCTAGCATCAACCCTTTCCCTCTCACTTCTTCTATCATTGGAAACTTGCTTGCTAAGTCCTCTAGTTTGTTTTTTAAAGACTTACCTCTAACTTCAACATTTTCTAAGAAGCCAGGGCTGAGCAATTCATCCAATACAGCATTACCTACTGAAGTTGCAAGTGGATTACCACCAAAAGTAGAACCATGCATACCGATCGCCATGTACTTAGCAACCTTTTCAGTTGCAAGACAAGCCCCCAGAGGGAAACCTCCTCCTATTCCTTTTGCAAGAGCACATATGTCAGGCTTAATTCCTATGTGTTCATATGCAAATAACTTTCCTGTCCTGCCAGCACCGCACTGAACGCAATCAAAAAATAGCAGTATGTCGTTTTCGTTACATAGTTCTCTTAGCTCTTTCATGAAGACTTCACTCATTACTTTAATACCACCTTGTCCCTGTATTGGTTCTATTAATATAACACCTATGCCATTAGAAATTGCTTTCTTTACACTCTCAATATTGGGCTCTATGTTATCACACCAGTCAATATAAGGATTCAGTAATTCAGAAAATTTCTGTCTATCGTTTGTTGCACAAGTTAAAAATGTCCTTCCATGAAATGCACCATGAAATGTTAGAATTCTATAGCGATTTTTATTACCTTTTCCATTTTGATAGGCCCTAGCGATTTTAAGTCCACATTCCACTGCTTCTGATCCAGAATTTGCAAAAAATACAGTATTAGCAAAGCTGTTGTTTATTAAATTTTCTGCAAATTTGTTGGCAGTAGATATATTATAGGTATTTGATATATGCCATAGTTTTTCTCCTTGTAATTTTAGGACATCAGTTAATCGTGGGTTGGCATGACCTAAACTGCTAACAGCTATTCCAGAGTGAAAATCTATATAGCGCTTATTATCGATATCATACAAGTAAATACCTTTGCCATAAGAAAAATTTATGTTAATAGGGGAATAAACTGGCAAGATAGGAGAAATTGTCATAAAAGTATGATATGCTAATTTTTTATTAATACCATAAAAGACGTTATTTCACAATGAGAAGAATATGTATAAATTAAGTAAATTAATGTTTACTACACTAAAAACAAATAGATATACAAAAATTATCTCGCTATTCTTATTAATTTTTGTGGTTTTATTGGGCACAATATACCGCAATTATTCACTAAAGAATAATTTTCTTTCTTTTTACCGTAATTCAAATGCAAACTTAAAAGATCTATTGGAAAATAGTATAATAAAAAAATATCATTATTTACTAATAGAAAAACATCATATTAAATATAACAGTTTTGATTACATAAACCAGTTGGTAAAATTGCGTGCTGAATTGTTACAATCAGTAAGCAAAGTAAGAAATTTTAGCTTAATACTGTATGATCAAAATGCCAGAGTAATTTTCAGTAATTTTAATACTCAAGGTCATGACTATGAGCAGTTGCTTACAAATGATGAAATTGATAAATTGCTAAGCAATCAAGAAATATTTTACGCTACAGGAAATACATTAACTTCTACTTTCCCTATATTTCATGAAGATGACATTAAGCCTTCATTTTTTTTGAAGATCATTCAAAGCTATAATGACTCTTATATTATGGTATATAGTCTATTTTCAATATTAATTGGCTTATTACTGGTTATCTTAATACTAATAATGCTTTATTTGCACTTTTCCAACACCCAAATGCTAGCCAAGCAGCATAAAACTAATATTGAATTACAAAGGGTTAAAGAGGCATTAGAGCAAGAAAATGCAAATAAGATAAAATTTTTTGCAAGTGTTACACATGAGTTGCGTACACCTCTTAATGCTATTATTGGATTTGCAAAGTTGATCAAAAATGAAACTTTAGGTTCGGTAGATCACTATAAATACAAGGAATACGTAGACGATATATATAATGCTGGTACACATTTACTTGCTTTGATTAATGATGTGCTCGATTTTTCTAAAGCTGAATCAAGTAGTTTAACAGTAGAGAAAGTGAAGTTTAATCTGAATAAGATAATAGATTCGTGCTTAAAAATGTTATCACCTAAACTAAAAGAAACAGGTATTAGTTTAAAGAAAGAGATATCTGATAAACAATTATTAGTTATCGCCGATCCCAAAAGAATGAAGCAAGTTATAATAAATTTGTTATCAAATGCAATCAAGTTCACTCCTCAAGGTGGTTTAATAAGAATGATTATTAAAGAGAATATAGAAAAAAATTTATTAACTATTGAGTTTCATGATAATGGAATAGGGATAATGCAGCAGGACATATATAAAGTTATGTCCGTTTTTGGCCAAGCAGATTCGGGATATAGAAACGAAGGCACAGGTATCGGATTACCTCTAAGCAAGAAATTAGTAGAGTTAATGGGTGGGACTTTCAACATTCAAAGTGAAGCAAAACTTGGTACTACGATAACATTGAGCTTCTTTTATGAAGAGCAAACATGTGAAAAGTTGATTGATTTTTAGTAAAATATATTTGATATTGCACTTTTATATCTAGTACATTCCTAAGTCATACTGACGTGATACCTCTTGGCTAATAATAAGTAGCGGAATGTAAGTAAATTAAACTTTTTTAGCTATACTTCCTGAAAACACTTTATAATTCTTGAGCATAAAGAAAATTCCTTTAATAATGAAGCATGCTAATCAGGAACTTAATAAAACAAGCAACTCAAGTAGGAAATAGTGAAAACGTAATACAATATGTCAAATATCTCTATCAATTTGAGAAGTTTAGAAATACATTAAACCTCACTTTGTCACTAATAAAGCAAAATAGACTCTCATTTGAAATATACCAAGAAGGATTATTGGATATGGAAGAGGGAGTGTGTAAGACCATTCGATCCTTTGGTTTAAATAAGTATGTTATTGTGCTAAGAAGGTCAAATCCTTACATAATAGTACATGAACTTTCACATATGGTTGAAAATGAGCTGAACTTAAGCTTAGAGCAGGAATTTCTCCATAAAGTTTATCAGGATATTGAGCAGAACTTAAAGCAGTCAAATATTCTTGTACAGAAAATTATCGGTCAAGTCATATTTAAAGAGATACAAGCTTATCAAACTGCAAAATCACGCGCATCTGAATTATTTGCACGCTATTTTGAGCTGTTCGCTTGGGCTCAGGAGGTTTATCCTAAAGACAGAGAATACCTAATTCGTACTCAAGATTTAAACAAAGTGTTCCTTGCTACTGACAAATGGAAAAGAAGTTATCTTGATTCACAAATAATGAACAAAGTCGATCAGAAAGTGAAAGAACACAGCAAAAAAACTGTACTTAAAGATGTAACCACAATACAAAGCAGCTGGACTAATAAAAATTCCCTAAGAGGCAAAAGAATTGGTTCTATATTTGAAGATGATAATTAGTTTATAGTTTTCTACATTTACTATTACAGGTGAACCCATTAATAAGCAGTGGTATTTTGATTTTCATTGACAAGGCAATTTTAGCATTTTAGAATATCAAGTAATGAAATATAATAAAGAGATGCATGCAACTATAGGCTTTCCACTTGAGGTAAGTATCAGAGATCTTATAATGAATATCCTAAGAAGTTCAACAAGCTCTGCTGTAGGGCGGTATAAACAATCAACAACATCTCTTAATGGTCTAAAAGTAACAGAAGAGGTAAAATTATCTGATGATTTTATTGATGTATTGATGGGAAGGGAAGTACAAATATCCCGCAATGCTGTCATAGCAAAGTGTAGCAGGATAATAACGCGTGCAAATGGGGAAGAAATATCAGAAGAAAAAGAAATAAAATCCCAGGGATTTGTTACAGAACTTAAGGAAAAAATTCGAATATCTGGTAGAGAAAGTATTGCAGAATGGGCTGCTGATTGGTTAACAGAAGGGTTTAAACAACAATTATCGCCACTATCTGATCTGGAGGATGTTACTGTAGCTACAAGTCAGCGGAGTAGACAACAATAGTAGAGTTAGGTATTTTTACTCACTGTGTATAATAAAGCAGGTTGTTTTTAGCTTAAGTTATATACGTTTTGCAGCTACAACATTTCAAGTTATAGTTCTCGCAATTTAAAGAGTGCAAATATATATGAAAACCATTTTAGCGGTTGAAACAAGTTGCGATGAAACTGCAGTTGCGATTGTAAATAGTGATAAGCAAGTGCTTGTTCACGAAATTCTTTCTCAAACAGAGCATAAAAAATGTGGCGGAGTAATACCTGAAATAGCATCACGTGCTCATATGAAGCATTTAAGCGGTCTAATAAAAAATGCTATGGAAAAATCCAACCTTAACTTTTGTAATCTAGATGCAATTGCAGCAACATCAGGACCAGGACTCATAGGTGGATTAATAGTTGGTACAATGATGGCTAAAGCAATTGCACATGCAGCACAAAAACCGTTTATTGCAGTTAATCACTTAGAAGCACATGCGTTAGTTGTTAGGCTACTGTATGAGGTTGAATTTCCGTTTTTAGTCCTGCTGATATCAGGTGGTCACTGCCAATTTTTAATTGCACAGGATGTAGGTAAATACATCAAACTTGGAGAAACGCTTGATGACTCATTAGGAGAAGCATTTGACAAAGTCGCTAAGACACTGGGTCTAAGCTATCCAGGAGGTCCGTTGATTGAAAAATTAGCTAAAAAAGGTGATGGTATGAGATTTAAGCTGCCAAGAGCAATGATAAAACGTTCTGGATGTGACTTTTCATTTTCTGGAATTAAAACAGCGGTAAAAAACTTAGCACGAGAATTTGTAATGAGTGAACAGGATGTGTGTGATATGTGTGCTTCGTTTCAAGAGTGTATTAGCGACATATTACTCGATAGAGTCAGAAATGCTATTGGTATCGCTGTATCTTTAAATATTAAAATCAATGATTTTGTAATTACTGGTGGAGTTGCAGCAAATAATTTCCTGAAAGAGAGATTAAAAAAGCACATAGACTTGAACGTGCTTTCTCCTCCAAGCAATTTATGTACAGACAATGCGGTAATGGTTGGATGGACAGGAATTGAAAGGTTACAGAAAAATTATATAGACTCTCTTGACTTTGCACCAAGGCCAAAGTGGGAATTAGAAAAATATTACTAGCACAAAAAATTATCTACTATATAATGCGGCCGCTGGTGAATTTTTGTAAGCTTAAAAATTACAGTGGAAAGCCTTATTCACTACCGGCATTATTATTTATGAGGTACAGTATGTTCAAAAATAAATTTGACACAGTTACTAATGTTTTCAAAGCTAAATCTAGTACAAGCGCAAAGACACTCAGGTCGGGTTTATTTGTTGCGGGAACCATTGGTATGGCCAGAGCAATGAGTGAGATAGACCTCTCTTTATTACAAGGCAATTCAGAAGATAAAGTCAATAAGCAAGACCTAATAATCATATATGATTATATTAATAAAGTAACTCAAGAAGAAAACTATAATATATGTACTAATAATCTTGATTATATAAAAAGCAGGATTTTAGAAGAAAATATAAGTGATTCATTAGCTGAAAAATTTTGTCAAGATGGATGGAATATAATAAGTAATGATGGTTCTTCGCTATTAACAGTGGCTATTGAAAGAATTAGGAAAGAACAAAAGAAAAATAGGAATTATGATATTCATGTTGAAATAGCTGTATATCTAATTCTTGGTATGGACAGAGAATTGATTATAAAATTGGAGAATTTTGCAGATAGTAATGATAAAACACTTCTACATTATTTAGCTGAGTCGGGTAAAGAAGATATTTTACGTTTTGTGATAGAAAATTCTAATTTTAACATTGAAGAAGCAGTAAGGAATAAAGATAGAGATAGTAAAACACCACTACACTATGCGGCTAAATCTGGCAATAAAGAATGCTTGAAAATTCTCATAGAAAATGAAGCAGATTTTAGTCGCACTACCAATAATAAAACTGAGTTACACTATGCTGCCAGAAGCGGAAGTCCTAACCTCCTAGAATATTTAAAAGAAATATTGACAGCAAAAGGAATTTTTGATAGGGAGAAAATTAAAACAGATAAATATGGAAATAACGCATTACACTATGCTGTGCAATCTGGAAATGCTGAGTGCATAAAATTCTTCATTGATAATCAAGTACAATTTTTAAAAAATAAATATAATGAGAATCCTTTTCATAAGATTGCAGGTAACTCAGAAACTCAAGAAAATGCTATAAATTTTCTTATAAAGCATCTAAGACTGTTAGGTAGACTAAAAAGTGAAACTAATCGAGAAGATGTAGATGGTAACACCCCATTGCATATAGCTGCAAAACATGGAAATAAACAGCTAATAGAATTGTTTACTAAATCAGGTGCAAAAATTGTTCAGAATAAACAAGGTAATACCCCCTTACATATTGCTGTTATACATGGCAATACATGTTGTGTAGAGCTATTTTATGAATATATAGAAAATAGCATACCTCAATCCAAAGGTGAGTATGGAAGAGATCTTGTACATTTAGCTGCAATGTACGGGAAGTATGATTGTCTAACATCTTTACTCAATAAATTTCCTGATTACGATTTAAGCACAGAAACACGCAAAGGAAATATGGCCCTACACTTAGCTCTATCGAGTAATACAGAAACAGAACTAAGAAAAAAATGTGTGAGTCTATTAATAGACAGAAGCATGCAAGTAAATAAGAGTAATAATGAAGGAAACACCCCTTTACATTTTGCTGCCCAACTTGATTTATCGTTTTTAAGCATGATAGAAAAAAAGTTGGAAGAGAAGAAATTTGACGTTTATCAAGAGGTTTTGCGTGAGAATAGCAACGGTGACACCGTCTTTCATATGGCAGCACGTGTTGGTAATAAATCATGCCTTGAGCACCTTTTTAAAAAAGAGAGAGTGGGAGAAATATTAAGTAAGGAAAATGAGGATGGACAAACTTTACTACACTTATCTATTCTCAGTGGAAGAGTAGAATGCGTTAAGTATTTGGTAAAAAAAATCCCAATTAGTATTTTTTCAGAAGAAAATACACAAAAAAAGTTGTTATTTGCAGCTATTTTGAGCGGCAATAAGGAATGTCTTGAATTTGTGGCAAAAGAACTTGTAGGTAAAAAGGTGGCTGCTAGCATCAAAGTGTTATATGATGAAAACGACAATACACCGTTACACATGGCTGCTCTTGCCGACGGCATAGGATGCTCTCAGTATGTTATTGAAAGTATTGCTAAGTCAACTATTAGGAACACAGTACCACTTTTTAACACAAACAGTCAAGGGCTTATACCTCTACATTTAGCTGCCATGAGCCTTAATGCTGAGTTAATAGAATATTTTATGACAGATAATCATTACCCCTATAATAAGAAAATGTTAAATGTTGTATCTAAATCTGGAAGAACAGCATTACACTATCTTGTAATGAGTGATAATGATTTTGAAAAAACTATAAATGAGGATTTTAAGCAAGGTCAATTTTTGAAAAAGTTGGTTTTAGAAAAGCGTAAACAAAATGAGCACTTAAGGGAAAAAGCTATTAAAGCCTTATTCTACCTAACAATCAGCACCGGAGAGAAAACTGTAAATAAGAAGATAAATTTTGATATAAAGGATAATGCAAAAAAAACAGCTTTAGATTATGCTTTTAAACATGGCGACACAAATATCTTGAGGTTATTTTTAGATTTCTTTTATGAAATAAGGGAAAACAAAAAAAGGAAATATGATAAACTTAATATGGAAGATCAAGAAAGAAGCAAAAAGCTTCTAGACTACTATAATCTGGCCATGTCAATATCAAGTGTGATTATTTCTGTTTGCGTTAAGTATAATCATGCAGAATCTGAAAAGGAAGAAACTCTTACCTGGATTTCCATTGCATTTTCTTCGATATCATTTTTACTTATCTTATACAACTTAGTGATTGGCCTTCAAAAAGAACCTGTTAAACGTAAGATAGAAAACTATACTGAAAAAATGAACAGAATTGAAGAGGCTACAGGAAAGTTAGCTAAGACGAAAGTAGGGGATCATGATTTGGAGGAATACAACTCAATATTGGAACTATTAATAAAGAATGCAGAAGATATTTCACGATTGGAAAATGAACTTTACAAGTTTACGCATAAAACTAGATTAGAGAGTAAAGACAAACTCAATATTTCTCCTCAGAAAATGAGTAGGGGTGGTAGTGCAGTACCATGTTCGAATAAGTCTTTAGAAGGTAGAAAAAGTTCACCTGTTTTGAATGATTTAACAGCAAAACTTAGTCTGTGTTCAAGACGCAACAGTAGAGTACAAAATACAATGGACAAGTTAGATAATCCATCATGTGTAATTACTATAAATGAGCATCCAGAAATTAAACCAAAAGCTCCGAAAAACAAATTCAAGAATGTTGCAACCAAGCTAAAAATAGTCAATATCTTTAGTAAGAAAAAAGAAGATCTTATTGCTTCATCAAGCTTATCAGAAGGTGCTAATCAAGAGAATATTACAAAAATGAATGAAGAAAACTGTGGGTTGATAAAACGATTTGGTGATACCAATGGGTATTCAACATTTTTGACTCCTTTTAATCCAAGCGATTCAACCTCAAGAGAAGAGTGTGGTAACAATCATAGTGCAGCGCGTCATGTGAGTTATGGTAGTGCAAATAATCCTGTAAGTGATAAGGAAGTTAGTAAATCTCCATCTCTAATACTTTCTAACTTTGAGGAGGGGATTACTGTTGACTGTTTTAAATTCGAAAGATATAGACCAAGGGTATATTCAAGTCCATCTTGTGTGATAAAAAGAGCAATTACAGCTAGATCATTGGAATATGTAATACTTCCTGATCATATAGAAAGAGGAAAATAGATGCAGATTGTAATCACTGACTCTGATAGCATCAACTTTCAGAGGAGTGATAGTAAGCATTCTAGTAAACTGTCATTGAGTAGTAGATAAGGAAAACATAGAACAATTGGCAAGGCTATCGTATAAGATTATAGTAGAGAAGGAATTAGATAGTCTTGCTATAAAAAAGTTTATGTTTTCCTATTCGCATATGTTAACATTTTATTATATTAACGATAGGGTAAGGCAATAGCTGTTAATACTTTTGAAATAAAAGTTATATATGGTGCATATAGTTAAGTTAAAAGGAAGATTGTGGAAATTACTCCATCAATAAAAAAAGAATTAAAGCAAAGTATACTATACACTTGTCTAGAGAAATGCAAGAGTGCGTTTTGGTTCATTTTCTGGTTTAGTTCAGGGATTAATGCGTTGATGTTATTTTTGCCACTCTATACTTCTCAGGTACTTGATCGAGTGATATCGAGCGAGAGTGTATCAACATTAGTTATGCTGACGATTATTACTTTATCTGCGTTTGCATGTTCTGCAATGCTTGAAACTTGTCGATATTTAGCCATGGCAAAAATTGGCGACTGGATTGATAAAACTGCAACACCAGACCTAATAGTAAGGTCAATTAGGCTAACATCAGTGCAGAGCTCAACTTCCAGCGGTGAAGCAATACGAGATCTTGGGGTAATAAAAAATTTCATTACAGGAAATGGTATATTTTCACTATTTGATACTCCATGGTCGTTAATTTACCTTGTTTTCATCTTTATGATACATACCTCTACAGGGTTTATAGCTATTGCCGGAATTATTATATTAGTTTCAATGGCAGTATGGAATGAACTTGCTACTAAGCGTATATTGAGAGAAACCAATGAAGAAACTATACGTAATATTAATGCTATAGATGTTGCAACACGAAATGCAGAGGTGGTTGAAGCTATGGGTATGTCAGAATTTATAGTTTCTGATTGGTGTAAACGGAATGATCAAAATCGTGCAATGCAAGTCACAGCACAGAATCGTTCTAATGTAATTACTGGTATTACTAAATTTTTACGTTCAACTCTCCAAATTTCAGTAATTGGAACAGGTGCATTACTCGCAATCACAGCTCACAAAACTGCTGGTAGTATCATTGCTGCCTCAATTTTGATGGGTAGAGTATTGGCTCCATTTGATGCAGCAGTTCATACTTGGAAATTTTTAAATCAAGCCAAAATGTCATATGGCAGGCTGCAAAGACTTATCCTAACATCACCAAAAAGAGAGCAAACTATGGCTCTACCAGAGCCTGAAGGGAAGTTGGAATTTGATAGAGTATTCTTTACTCCTTATGGGAGTAATAAGCCAACAGTAAAAGGAATCTCATTTGTAATAGAACCAGGGGATGTTGTTGGTGTTATTGGTGCAAGTGCTTCTGGTAAGTCGACCATTGCAAAACTAACCGTTGGTGTTTGGAAACCCATATCAGGTGTAGTCAGACTAGATGGTGCTGATGTATATACTTGGAATCGAGAAAACTTTGGTAATTATGTTGGTTACTTACCTCAAGATATTGAGTTATTTAACACGAGCGTTAAAGCTAATATTGCCCGCATGAGACCAGATCCAAATCCTGAAGAAATAATCAAAGCAGCAAAAATTGCAGGAATACATGAATTAATACTGAGCTTACCAAATGGGTATGATACAACAATAGGAGGACCTGGAGGAGTAATACTCTCTGGTGGCCAAAAACAGCTTCTTGGACTTGCAAGGGCTTTTTATGGTAATACTAAGCTTTTAGTGCTTGATGAACCGAATGCTAACTTAGACAGTAATGGAGAGGCGCGCTTGATTAATGCAATCAATGTTGCAAGAGAGCAAAATACTACCACTGTTATCATCACTCATAAGCTACCGTTACTATCCGTAGTTGATAAAGTGATTATCATGTCAGATGGTGTTATTTATGATATGGGACCAAAAGATGAGATTTTGAGCAGATTAGTTGCTCCATCACCAGATGCCACAGAAGATAAACGTTCTTCAGCAAGTGGTTAAGAAAGAGAGAAGCTGTCACACTTCTCTTTCTCTTATAGAGTACTATATGCACAGTTTATAAAATCTTAAGCAATGGTTATTAGAAAAATCCAATAATGATTAGCCGCGGAACCTATTTGCTAATTCTCTCACATTGACCTTAGAAATTTCTGATATAGGCTCTTGTGTATATGAGACATCAGATTTAACGCCTTTTTTGTCATGACCTTTAGTAATAGAACATACTACAGTATCAGCCTTTACATGCTTAACACTTGGATCTGATTGAAACCCATGCTTTCTTTCCATTTGTGCTTCAAGCTTACTGCTATCATGTGTAACCCTACACCTTTCTAGATTACGGTCACGTTTGTCAGGAGCTACATATCCATCTATATCACTACATAAGAACGGGCGCACTTTGAACCTGTCTGAACTAACACCATTTTCAACACTTGCAGAATTATGAGCTTTTCTATTATTGCGCATTTTATCTACAGCTTCCTTTATTTTTTCTTTTGATGGTTTTGGCAGCAGTGCTGGCTTATATGCACATGCTGGTAGTTCTGGAAATGAGTCCTCCTGAAACAGCAAATGACTTTGGTTTCTCTTACTATCTGATTCTTCAATATTCTTTATTGGTGTCTTGAAAGAGTTTTCATTTTTCTTTCTTAGATCTAACTCATTTAATCCGCTTCCAACATTATTTTTTCTTGTTGTAGTGTGAATAACACCTGGAAGTTTCACTTCATACTTAAATTTTTTACCAATGGTATCTATTGACTCATTAGATGAGGAATCTATTTGAAACCTATCGTTTGAAAATTTTGATTTTGTAGCATCAAAAGATATACTACGTTTTTCTATCTTTTTATCAGTCATATTTTACCTCTAAACCTATTAACTAACAAAAGTATAAACTAAGAGGTATTAATTTTATTATAATAATAAAGGCTCAAGAAGCATCACCGTAGGGTTTTCTATATAGTACTTAAAGGCATTTAAAAATTTTGCTCCGAGTGCTCCATCAACTGCTCTGTGGTCAACAGAGAGAGTAACTGTCATTACCTCTGCTATCTCTATTTTTTCACTTATGACAACTGGTTGTTTTTTAGATGCGCCGACAGCCATAATGCAAGACTGTGGTGGATTGATTATAGCACTGAAAGTTTTTATACCAAACATGCCTAAATTAGAAATGGTAAACCCTCCTCCTTGAAATTCTTCAGGCCTTAATTTTCCAGATCGTGCTCTATTTACTAAATCTTTCACTTCTTTTGATATAGATAAAACACTTTTTTCATCAGCATTTTTTACTATAGGAGTAATAAGTCCATCCTCAAGCGCTACAGCAATTGAGATATCTATATTTGAATATTTTACTATCTTAGTATCTATCCACGATGAGTTTATGTCAGGAAATTTTTTCATGCTGAAAGCCACAGCTTTTATAATTAAGTCATTAATTGTTACTTTATTGTTCTCATTTGCTGAATTAACCTCATTTTTGAGCGATATTAGCTTATCAACGTGGCAGTCTACAGTTAAATAAAAGTGTGGAATATTTTGCTTAGATTCAACTAGGCGCTGCGCTATCACTTGGCGCATATTACTTACTTCAACTGTTGTATTTTCCTCAAATCTCTCATAGCTTTTAGTTTGATCTAAAAATTCTAATACATCAGCTTTGATGATACGACCATATGGACCTGTACCTTTTAATCGCTTTATATCAACACCTTCATTTTGAGCTATTTTTTTAGCTAAGGGGCTTACTTTTGTTCTATTTTCTGTTGCTCTATCCTCTTTTTTAGATCCCAGTGTCACGCACTGGGATGACATTGAAGAGCTAGATGAAATCGAAGGGTTGGATGATACTGAAAAATCGGCTTCAACCTCCTTCTCAACCTTGGTATTGATGGCAGAAGCTAAATCAAGTGCGCTTTTATCTTCCCCTTCCTCTAACATTAGAGCTATCAGTTGATTTACAGGCACGCCACTTGTTCCTTCCGACACTAAAATTTTTGCCAAAACTCCTTCATCGACAGATTCAAACTCCATTATGGCTTTATCAGTCTCAATTTCAGCGATTACATCACCTATTTCAACTTTATCTTGTTCTTTTTTACACCACTTTACAATTTTCCCTCCAGTTTTACTCATTGTTGGGGAAAGAGCGGGCATCAATATTTCTATAGGCATTTATTCTGCATTAAAAGATCTATTTAATTTTTAATTTACTCTTTACCCTATGTCAATCTAATCGTAAATCATGATACTTATATCATCCTAGTACGTGATGCTGGAATCTTGGTTGACTACTGTTATCCTACTATTTCTATTGCTTAGTCCTAGACAGAGTACAAATAGTAAGATCATCATGAAAATAGACGAATCTGTTATAATGGAAATAGAAAAATGTAGTGCTTACTATCTTCTCACAAACATATAGCTTGGGTACAGAAAAAATTTATATGAGGAGCTGGTTAAATTGATAAAAGATCAGAATTAATAGTAGTTTCTGAATCTTCTGTAGCAGGCTCTTCATGTGAAGCAGAGGACAGACTAACTTCTTTATCCTCTGTTCTCTGTATAGAACTACCACAAAAACTCCTTAACATCTCTTCAGCAGATGAATTTAAAATCTGTATAATAGACTTTTCACTTTGTTCTTTCAGCGATTGATCCATTCTAGAAATCAACTCGGAAAATTCACTACCTTCTTTTCTAGCTTCACTTTCTATCTTATTTTTTATGCTTTCTATATTACTTTGGTTAATTTCTTCTTTCGTTATGTTAAATGAATTAGCAATACCTTGATACTTAATCTCACAATCGCCACAGCCAACTATGCAAAGAGCAATAGAATCGGATATTTCACCTGCAGCCGAATTATGGATAGTGTAAGCTAAGCAATTGTCATGATATTTAATGCCAAGCTGTTGCTCTATCAATTCAGAAATTTCATTTTTTAAAGACATAAAGTACCTCCTTCTTACATTACTGTACCTTCTGATTAAAGTACAACAGCTGCTCCTAAATAGCAATCCATATATGGTTTACTTTAATAAATTATTAAAGTAAGAAGCTTTTACATCCTAAAACATAACTGAGATAAGCCAATGTAAAAAAATTTTTAAACGAGAATTATTGTATATATATTACTTATTTGGTAAAATTATTTTGGCAAAATAGCATATAAAAGTTGAGGCTAATTATGAATATTAAAGAACGAAAGGATTTACAACAGGAGTTATTAGGAATTGTTTTCAATATACTCATAGAAAGTGAAGATAGCGCCATAGAAGCTATGGAAACAAGAGCAGTAGAGATAATTAAAAAACTAAAGGAACACATTAATGATTATATAGAGTATGGTGGTCAAAAAAAGCCAATTTTAGATTGGGTTATTGTTTGTGATTCTCAGAATAATGTCAGGCTAAATAACAAGTCGCTATTAAAATTTGAGAAGGCAATTAAGGATATTGGAGGAAGAGCACCGCTAAATGAAATAAAAAGTACAATAAGGTTATTAGTAGAACAAGCACAGCTAAATCATGTTAGAATTAGAGGTGAAAGAGAAGTACCACTAAACCTCTTTGAGGAAAACATAATAATGAGAGAACGAAGAAGGGCAAGAGAACAACAAATGCGGCCAAATTTTGTTAGAGAAAGAGAAGCGTCATTGAATCTCTCTGGAAACAGGAGTGAAAATATAAGAAGACCAGGAGAACAAATGCAGCCAAGTGAAGTATCACTAAATCTCTCCGAAAATAGGGATGAATATACAATAATGAGAGAACGAAGAAGAGCGGGAAGGCGAATGCGGCCAAATTTTGTTAGACGTGAAAGAGAAGTACCACTTAGTTCAAAAATAGGACAATTAATTGGTGTAGTTTCATCCATAATTGTAGGTGCTTTCATTGGTATAATGGTTGGTATGGTCATTGCTGGTTTATGTATTGAGCTTTGTGTAATCACCACTGCAGAACCGATTCTTCTCATCATGGGTGCTACTGCTGTTATAGGAGCTATTGTAGCAGGAACTGCTCCTGTATTAAAGCTAATAGAGATGTTTAAAGGTCAAGAACCTAATCTTTCTCCTAGTAGCGGTCTGGAAAGCTCTAATACTGAACATACTTATTTAAATAGGCAAAGAGTGTATCCGTTCAGAGGTATGGTAAGGATAAAAAAGAATTGACATAACATATCAAAGTAATAATAACAGAAAATGTTGATAGTAAGGTAAGGCTAGATGCTTCAATTGTTGATCAGTATTGTAGAGTTATGTAAAAACTTAGAGCAAAAAGTAGCAAAGCTTGAAGAAAAAAATAAAATCTTAGAAATAGAGAATGCTGAACTAAGAGAGAGACTTGGCTTGAACTCAAGGAATTCATCTTTACCAAGTTCAAAAGAGCTGTACAAAATAAAAAAAGACACACCAGAAGATAAGTCAGAGGGTGGCAGGAAGATAGGGGGTCAAGTTGGTCATAAAGGAAATTATCGGATAAAAATGGAAGCAGATGAAGTAATTAGAGTAAGATTACATGATACTTGTGAATGTGGTGGAGAAATTGCAGTATGCAACAAACCCTATATTCACCAGAATGTTGATCTCCCAAAAATTAAGCCTTACGTAGTGGAATACCAACTAGAACATGGGCGCTGTCGTAAATGCGGAAAAAGAAGGAGTAGCAAATTACCAGAAGGAGTTACACCTGATACCTTTGGTCCTAGAGTTAAGTCAGTAGTTGCATCACTAAGTGGGTTTTATAAGAATTCAAAGCGAGAAATAGCGAATATCATGAAAGACATCTTTAACATGAGTATAAGTGTTGGTAGTGTGTCCAATAGCGAAGCAAGGGTCTCGTCAAAATGTAAAGAAGCCTATGAACAAATAGAGGAAGAAATGAAAGCAAGCGAAATTTTGCATATTGATGAAACCAGTCACTATAACAAAGGTAAATTGGAATGGTGCTGGATGTTTGCCAACAATAAAGCAAGTCTTATGAAGTTAGCAGATACAAGAGGAATGAAGTTTTTAAAGAATAGTGCATTTTGTGATTACAAAAATCGGGTAATTACCGACAGATATGGAGTTTACAACCACTTCAGTGATGAAAAACGACAAATTTGTTGGGCTCACTTATTGAGAAATTTCGAGAGGTTATCTCATAGCTGGAATAGTGAAGTAATGAGACTTGGCCATTGTTTAAAAGATGCAGCTAATGGATTATTTACATTAAAAAACGCTTTGTCAGAAAATGAAATTAGTATTTCAAAGTTCACTAAGCAAGCTAAAGAGTTACGAAGATTTATGCAGTACTGCATGATAAAAATATCTTATATACTTGAAGCAAAAGGAGCTTCACGAACGGTAAAGGGTATTATAAAATCCGAGCCAATGATGTGGACATTTTTGGATGATCCAGAGAATATTCCATTAACGAATAATCATGTTGAGCGACAAATACGGCATTATGTTGTCTATCGTAAGAATTCATATTTTGCACAGTCAGAGCGAGGGAATAGATTCCTTGAGCGGATAATTTCGTTGTATCTCACTTGGAGGCAAAAAAAGTTAAATCCATTTCAAAACCTTCTATCTATTGTCTCTTAAGCCACACCTCTGAACGGATACCAAAGAGTTATTTAGAAAAAAATTGGAAGAATGTTCAAAAAAGTCCATTTATAAAATACATCGGCTTAACTATGATCTTATAACTTAAGCTAATTAATTAAAAATTTTTGTTTTAGCGGTTAAATAAAGCCAGATCTTATTAGAGAGAGGATCTTCTTATCTCTTCTTTACCTTCATTTTCATTTCTAACAATTTTTTTTCCACTTAATATGTCTCTTATTTCATCTCCTGTTAAAGTTTCAAACTCCAGTAGATTTTCAGCAATGAGCTCCAAGTCTTTCCTACGCTTGGTTAAAATGTCTTTTGCTTTTTCATAGCAAGAAAATACGACTTTCTTTACTTCCTCATCTATAAGTCTTAACGTATCTTCAGAAATTGTCCCAGAATCATGTGTGATTTGTTCGCGATTATGATAGATCGGACCTATTTTGTCGCTCATTCCCCATTTTGTCACCATAGAACGTGATAAATCTGATGCTAGTTTTATATCTGAAGATGCACCGCTTGTGACTTTATCATAGCCAAAAATTAGCTCTTCTGCCACACGTCCACCCATTGCAACAGTTATATCTGCTAGCATCTTTTCTCTTGTGAGGGACACTCTATCTGTTTCTGGTAGTCTCATAACTAAACCGAGTGCTCTACCACGTGGAATAATTGTTGCTTTGTGTATAGGATCAGAAGCAGGCATATTAACTGCAACTACTGCATGACCAGCTTCATGGTAAGCAGTAAGCTTTTTTTCTTCTTCTGTAATGACTAAGGACCTTCTTTCCATGCCCATCATCACTTTATCACGTGCATACTCAAAATCATCCATGGTAACAATTTTCTTATTTCTTCTTGCAGCAATAAGCGCAGACTCATTCACTAAATTTGCTAGATCAGCCCCTGAAAAACCTGGCGTTCCCCTCGCAACTGTTTTTACGTTTACATCTGGTGCTATCGATATTTTCTTTATATGCGTATTTAATATTCTCTCACGCCCATTTATATCAGGTAAAGAAATAGTAATCTGTCGGTCAAAACGACCAGGTCTAAGTAGTGCTGGATCTAGGACGTCTGGACGGTTAGTTGCAGCAATTATTATCACACCTTCATTAGACTCGAAACCATCCATCTCAACCAGTAACTGGTTTAATGTTTGTTCCCTTTCGTCGTTACCGCCACCAAGACCGATGCCGCGATGCCTACCTACTGCATCTATTTCGTCTATGAAAATTATACAAGGAGCATTTTTCTTACCTTGATCAAACATATCCCGGACACGGCTTGCACCAACGCCGACAAACATTTCAACGAAATCAGATCCAGAAATACTAAAAAACGGTACATTAGCTTCACCTGCAATTGCACGAGCAAGTAGAGTTTTACCAGTTCCAGGGGAACCAATTAAAAGGCATCCTTTTGGTATCTTCCCACCTAACACTTGAAATTTTTGCCTTTGTTTAAGAAAATCAACAATTTCAACCAACTCTTCTTTTGCTTCATCAATCCCAGCAACATCATCAAATGTCACTTTTTTTCCAGTAGTCATAAGCCTAGCTTTTGATTTGCCAAAGCTTATAGTTCTATTACCTCCTGCTTGCGTTTGTTTAAAAAGGAAAAGTAATAAACCGATAAAGATAAGCGTCGGAACCCATTGAATAAGTAATCCACCAATTATACCCATTGCAGAGTCTCCAATTGAAAAGGAGAACTTCACTTTCCTATCATGCAAACTTTTTATTAAGTCACTATATATAACACCACTTGAGTTAAAGGCTGACCCATCCCTAAACTTCCCTTCGATGCTTTGGTTTCTTATTGTAATATTTTCTATATCATTATCTTCTAGTCTAGTTAAAAATTCTGAAAAAGGTATGGTTGTTTTACTCTTACCTATACTTCCGCTAAATTGAATATAAGCAACTGAAATAAGAACAATAATCACTAACCAGATCAATAAGCCTTCTAAAAATTTTTTCATTTACATTTCTAATTAAATACTAATCAAGCTTACCAAATTTTGTTTTATCGTGCTATTAATAATGAATCGAATCTTATCATCACCGTATTTTTTCGTTATAATTTACATCAGGATAAGCAACCACCTTTCCATTTTTTTCACTGTTGGAAAAGAGTAGTAAACTTTAGAAAAATAATTACAAATTTAAAAAATTGTTTTTCACTGCAATAAGTATATGTGTTATGTACTGGTAAGATGCTGCTGCATATAATTTTCTACAGCAGGTTGTAGTAATGCACTTATTACATTATTACCTGTATTGCTCGCTTTTCTATTCTTGAATTTTTTATGTGTACTATTAAACTCTTCAAGTGCTTTTGTAAAATCACCCATGCTAACAACAGGTTCTTCTATTTTTTGCTCTTGAGTACGCCTTACGGCATTATGCTTGGCCTCATTTACTAAATTAGATAACTCAGCGCCTGAATAGCCTTCAGTTTTTTCTGCAATTTCTTCAAGGTTTAGATCTGATCCAACTGGCACATTCTTCATATAAAGATCTAATATCTTTTCTCGTGAGCCCAATTCTGGTAGGGAAATATAGATATGCTTAGAAAAACGGCCAGGCCTAAGAAGCGCTTCATCTAAAACTTCACGACGATTAGTTGCAGCAATTACTATTATACCCTTGCTAACATTAAAACCATCCATTTCAATCAATAATTGGTTTAAAGTTTTGTTATAGTCCTCGTTTATAGCTCTATTAGATTGGCTCCTAGAGTCAATACGTTCTGAACCGATAGAATCTATCTCATCTATAAAAATTACACAAGGAGCCTTTTTTCTTGCTGTTTGAAAAAGTTCTTGTATATTGTGTGCACCTTGATTAGCAAATCGACCAGCAATACTAGCTCCGGAAATGGAAAAAAACGGAAGCTTAGCTTCACCTGCAACAGCGCGAGCAAGAAGTGTTTTACCACTTCCTGGTGGACCGTGTAAAAGGTAACCTTGTGGTGGCTTAAAGCCAACTTTTTCAAACATTACCTTCTTCTCTTGTGATATATCATTACAAATCATGCGTAGCTCTTCTTTTATTTTATCTGATAAGATGACATCATCAAGTGTTACTTTTTGCTCACCTTGCTCAACTTCTATTACTTTAGATGGTTTCATTAAATAAATAGCAAAACAAATAGCAAAACCTAATACAAACGCAGTGCATATTACTGAACATGTCACTACAGCAGATGTTATAATAATAGGCATGAAGGATATAGTGGCCGCAGCAGCTTTAATTTTAAAAAAAAGAACATACATAAGATAAATAAAAGCAGCGATTGTTAGACATAATAAAACAAATTTAAAAAACCTTGCCCCACTCATTGTAATCCTTAATTAAACATCAATTAACTTTAGCAAATTTTCCTTTATTATGCTAGTGATAAAATATTTAATCTCATCATCACCAATATGCTTGCTATCATGTTTTATACATGGATAAGCAAGCATCTTTCCATCTTTTTGTACTGTAGGCAAAGAATAGTAAACTTCAGAGCAATAATCATAATTTTTTAGAAATTCAGGGATTTTTTGTGTTTTCTTTAGCGGAGCAATAGTTACTGAACACTCCTGATCTCCAAATATTGTGCAGCTAAACCTGTTATCCCATTCAATAGAACCATTTAATGGTAAGTGTACAGTAATTTCCTGTATCTTTGACGATTCTCTCATTATCAAAATACTTTCTCCATATTTTCTTATTTTGCATCCATAGAGTGTGCAATTAACATCACTATTTTGTTGCAATATTCTATTAAATATTGCGATAAGGCTACGGTACCTTGGTTTATAGTGCTTGTTGACAATTGCCATTATAGAATAAAGAAGAAGCCTTAAAGCTATTTCCTCTGGCAGTTTATAAAGTTCATCTAGTTTAATTTCAATATAACCAAGATCATGAATATTAACGCAGTCATTAAATGCAAGGCGTGTGTAGTGCATCAACGCTTTTGCAGCTCTTTTCATATGAAGGGCTGTAAGGCATATTCGCTCTGTTAGAACATCTTGATTATCACTTGCTTTAAGCAAGTTACGGTATAAAGTTCGCCTGTATTTCAAGTCATAATTGCTTCTATCTTCGATCCATCTTAACTGGTGAAGCTGAGCATACCTTTCTATTTTACTACGACTGAAATTTAACAATGGCCTAAATACATAAATACCATTGAAGAAAGATTTGTAGTCCATTGATGATAATCCATCTACGCCACTACCTCGCTCTAATCTCAACAAGAACGTTTCTGCTTGATCATTTTCGTGGTGAGCAACAAATAAATATTTAACATTATTGTTTTTACACCATTCTATTAATAACTTGTATCGTGCTTTTCGTGCCTGTAACTGAATATTGCCTTTAATATTTTTTTTCTCCCAATTTAATACGAATGACTCCCTTGCTCCAAGTTCTTTTGCGTAACTTATAGCAAAATGAGCTTCTTTTTGAGATTCTAAACGTAACCCATGATTTACTGTTAATGCTATAGGGGCTAAAAGCTTACTTTTTTTTGCCCAGTTAATCATTAAGTGCAATAAAACTACGCTATCTATACCACCTGATACTGCAACCGCAACTTTATTATCATGAAAAGCAAAGTTATTAACTATATTTTGAAATGACAGCTCCAATTGCATTATGTCTCGGTTAGGTAGTTTATATCTCTCTACATTATACCGCCCACAGGACTTCAATACAAGTTCAACTAACAATCAGTGGAAGCAACGGATTTGCACGTTGTATCATCCCAGTGCTAAACACTGGGATCCAGGTTTTAACGCAAGAAACTATTTCTTTATTCCAGAAAATGAAAATTCTACTCTACGATTTTTAGCATGGTCTTTTTCGTACTTAGAATTTTTAGAATCATCTTTTACGTCAACCAAAGGCTCAGTTTCACCTTTAGAAGCAGTTTTGATTCTATTTTCTAGGTAAGGAGTACAGCTGACCATAAACTTTTTAGCTGCATCTGCTCTTCTAGCACCTAATGCAAGATTATATTCATGAGAACCACGATTATCAGTATGACCAGTTAAAGTAACCTTCGCATCAGGGTTATCTTGTAACACTTCCATTGCATCAAGCAATGCATCTGCACTTATTTCAGTAATACTAGATTCATCGTAACCAAAGAAAACTCTTTTATCACCTATCTGCTTAACAACGGAATTCATTTTATTTGTTGCATTTACTCCTTTTTTAGGGCAAGAGCTTACGCCAGTAAGCAGTAAACAAAAACAACACATTATAACCAATCTACTCCACATTACTAAACCTCCATAAATTTTAAATATAGCGCATAATTTTAACTTTAGCACTAATGATCACTCTATACTATAATGTAGTCAAGAAAAATAAAATACTAAATATTTCACTTACAATACAATCTGACAATTAATTTTCTGATAAGATGCTCGATTTTTGTCGAAAAGTTCAATGAAGGAGTAAAAATACAATTTTTTATTGTACTTTAAGCAAATATACTTTTAACTTTATTATTAATCTATTACGATATTAAACAGATGTTTTCAAAACAATGAATAAAAATGAGATCTTATAAGTTTTTAGAGGAAGTATTACATAAGGTAAGGAATATCGAAAACACACTAAAACTACTAAGCAAAAGCCAATTGAATGTAGAGGACAAAGTTGAACAAATGTGTCTTCTAGAGGAAATCAGACATGAAATTATCTCTCATGATGCAATAAAAGAATCATTAGCTGACGCTCTTAGCAATAATAAGAGTGCAGACACTCCGCAGCTAAAGTTAATAGAGGGAATACATAAAAGCAATAGTGCTATTCCTGTTGATTTAGTAAAATCTTTGTCCAAAGCTAAGATTGAATGCCAAAACTTATGGAGGCTAACTAATTCTGAAATTAGTAACTTAGAAAAGCTGAAAGAATGCTTTACTAACCTAATTAAGCTTACTCGTGAAGCAGCTTCTATAAAATCGCAGCAATTAAAGCGCTCAAACTATGAGTCATTGCTTGCTGACTATGACTCTAATATCACAGAAAAGAACATAAAGGAAATATTTCCTAAGCTAGGTAAATTTTTTAGTGAAAATGTAGAGAAAGTAACTCAAAAGCAGAAGAAGGATAAGGTTACTAATATACAAAAAGTTACGGTTCAGAGACAGATTGAACTTGGTTCCTTATTCTTACAGCAAATGAGTGTTACACCAAATGAGATTTCCATTTCTTATTACGATTCTATCGATTATGATGAATCTGACCTTTGTTATGGTTTATTTTTACTTTTACGGCATACTGGTTATGCAATTCATCAAAAATGTTTAGCGCAAAATTCTATAAAGAGCTTAATTACAAAACATATTATGTATGAAACTCAAGGGTTATTCATGGAAAGGATCATTGGAACATCCAGAGAATTTATTGAGTTCATTCAACCACACATAAAGGAGAAACTTTCTACAAAAGGCAAAATTAATAGTAGTGTTGAAAATTTGTATTTGATTTTCAATAAAGTAAATCTTTCATCTTTTTTGAAGAATGCGGATGAATTTAGTTTATTGGCTCACATTATGCTAAGAACTAAATTAGAACAAGATCTAATAAATGGTACGTTAGAAGTTAAAGATCTACACGATAAATGGTTGGAAGGTATGAAGCATTACAAGATTTCAGTAAAAGCTAAAAATGAGCTAGACACTTATTTTCAAGATGAGTATTGGATAAGTGGTGTTATAGGCTACTTTCCTATTAAAGTCATAGCGTTAATCGCTGCTGTGCAGTTTTTTTCTTTCATTAAGAAAAATCATTACGAATTTTTAGATTCTATAGTAAAAGGAGATTTCAGTTTACTTATCGATTGGTTCTCTAAAAATGTATATAGTGCAAATTATGGCTTTTTGGAACAGCTAAAAAAGGTAACAGGTAGGGATTTAGATATTGAGTGCTACACTAGTTACTTATCTGAAAAGTATAATTTGTCTCAATAAATGGTTTTCTTGAGTTGTGTATGAGTTTTGTTCAGAATTTAATCAGAAATTTTTTTACTTTCAAAGGTTTATTTGCTAGCGATATTGCTATAGATCTTGGTACTGCAAATACTTTAGTTTATCAGAAAAGTCAGGGGATAGTGCTTGATGAACCCTCAGTTGTAGCAAGAGTAAAAGAAAAAGGAAGTTACGTTCCTTATGCTTTTGGCAAAAAAGCTAAGATGATGCTCGGAAAAACACCTGGAGAAATAGAAGCGATAAGGCCCTTGAAAGACGGAGTTATTGCTGATTTTAAAAGCGCGGAAGAAATGTTAAAATATTTCATACGCAGCGCAAACACAAGATTCACTGTTAATAAGCCTAATATTATCATATGTGTTCCATCTGGATCTACCCCAGTTGAAAGGCGTGCTATACAAGATGCAGCAGAAAGTGCTGGTGCAAATGAAGTATTCTTAATTGAAGAACCAATGGCTGCAGCAATTGGGGCTGGACTTCCAGTTACCGAACCTGAAGGTTCTATGATTGTTGACATAGGAGGTGGTACAACTGAAGTTGCAATTATTTCTTTAGGTGGAATTGTTTATTCACGTTCTGCCAGAGTAGGTGGCGATATTATGGATGAGGCAATAAAGTCATACATTCGTGAAAATCATAAGTTATTGATTGGCGAAACAACTGCTGAAAAAATTAAGAAAAACGTCGGTTCAGCCAGTCTGCCAGTTGAAAACAACAAAGAGGGAATGATAATTAAAGGCAGGGATTTAGTGAGTGGTATGCCAAAAGAAATGCTTTTATCAGAATATCAAGTTGCAGAGAGCCTAATAGAGCCTGTACATCAGATAATTTCTGCTATTAGAACTGCACTGGAGAGTACTCCACCTGAACTTTCTTCTGATATAGTTGATAGAGGAATAATTTTATCTGGTGGAGGTGGGTTATTGCGCAACTTGAGTAAAGTTATTAGTGAAACAACAAAATTACCAGTTCGTGTTGCAGATGATCCACTTTGTTGTGTTGCCCTGGGTAGCGGAAAAGTACTTGAAAACATGGACTATTTTGGCCATGTTTTATTCAAGCAAGATTAAATTGTTTTTGAAGGCAGTTTATCGAATTGTTTTGATGGAATTATGTAATATAAATGAGATCCCAGTGTCACGCACCAAGTAATTTAAAAGCAACTTCCAGCAGGAAGGGGTGTCATCCCAGCGCTTGACACTGGAACTTGACTACAAATAAGTACGCTGTTTCGATGAAATTGTGTAATAGAAACTGGATTCCAGTGCTTGACACCAGGTTTGTGTTTATAAATTATATGCTAAAAGAATTTGAAATTGAACCTTTATTAAAAGATAAAGCTCCGCATCAAACTAAGGCTATTGTTGCAATGTCCGGGGGAGTTGATAGCTCCGTTGCTGCAGCACTGCTGTATAACCTTGGGTACGAAGTGATAGGTGTGACTCTTCAGCTATATGGCACTGATGGCAATGCTAATGCAAGAAAAGGTGCATGCTGCGCTGGACAAGATATTTATGACGCCAAACGCGTAGCTGAAAGTGTTGGCTTTCCTCATTATATTTTAAATTACGAAGAAACATTTAAAAAGGAAGTAATAGAAGATTTTGCGAATACTTACATGCGTGGGGAAACCCCCATACCATGTGTAAGATGTAACCAAACAGTAAAATTCCGTGATCTATTGCAAGTCACAAAAAATCTTGGTGCGGATGTGCTCGTAACAGGACATTACGTAAGAAGATTAGAAGAAAATGGTGAGGTAAAGTTGTGCAGAAGTATTGATAAAAGTAAAGATCAAAGTTATTTTTTGTTTGCTACAACTGAGGAGCAGTTAAAGCTTTTGCGATTTCCACTAGGTGAGTTCTATAAAAGTGATATAAGAAAATTAGCAAAATATTTTAGCTTACAAATCTCTGAAAAGCCGGATAGTCAAGATATATGCTTTGTTTCCGAAAGCTATAGTAAAACAATAGCTAAATTAGCTCCACAATCTGTACAGAAAGGTAAAATAGTAGATATTCATGGAAAAGTGCTAGGTGAGCACAGCGGCATAGTAAATTTTACAGTGGGCCAGAGAAGAGGCCTCTGCATTGCACACAGTGAGCCTCTTTATGTAGTAAGAATTAATACAGAAAATAATGAAGTTGTAGTAGGCCCGATCAATGCTCTAATGCAAAAAAAGATATTGGTCAAAGAGTTAAATTGGTTAGAACAACCAAAAGAAGGCATGGAAGTAACTGTGAAGCTTAGGTCATCACATGCAGGAAGCTTAGCGACAATATATTCAACTGACGAAAAGAACAAAGCCTGTGTAATTTTAAACGACGATTACTTTGGCATCAGTCCAGGTCAAGCCTGTGTAGCATATAAGGGCGAACAAGTTATCGGTGGAGGGTGGATATGCTCCTAACTTGGTGGTTTAATTTTTTAATGCAGAATGTAAATATACAATAAAATTTATTGCTGTTTTATTCTATATTCTTTATACTATAAATATAATTATTATATTGTAGATTAGAGGGATGGTTAAGGAAGTTGAAGAGTTAATAAAAATTGTTGGTAAGGGCAATTTATTAGAGGCCTTGTTTATTTTTTTAGGCAATTTTCAACATGCTAACTTAACTGGTAAAATAGACCACAGAAACCATATTGGTTTGTCTTCATTCGTTAGAAAAAAAGAGGAATCATTAGATAAATATTTTAACTTACAATTTAGTCTACAAGGGTTGTTCCTAATTTATACTCAAGCTTATAAAATTTTAAGCGGAAGTAATAATCTGAGCACTCAAGATATCATAGATGAAATATATAAAGTTATTAAGGAGTCTGAGTTAGGTAAAGACATATACGAAATAGTAGATGGAAGAAAATTAGATTTACTTAACGTTTTGGCAAATCCAAAGAGAGAATCAATATTTAAAACAGCAGAAGATTTTGAAAATAAGGTGCTTATTGATGTTAGAAGGTTGTTAAGTGAAGAAAATGCATTAAACGAATATGATAGAGAATTTACCTTAAATAAATGCATTATTGACTTCTATTATTCTATTCATCAAGACATAAAAGTAGACAGTGGTGTAGTATTGTTATTTTCTATACTTGGCGACTATCATAAACTTTCTGAATATCACAAAGAGTCTATAAAAAAGGAAAATTTACCAATAATAGATAACATGGTTGTTCTCAAATATATAGCGAATTTAGCTGGATTACTGCAAAGTATTAATTTGAAAGATCAAAATAGAGCCATTAAATATACGCTGGATTGTAAAAAGATAGGCACTCTAAACAGAACATTCAATATATCGGCGTCTGCAGGTTATAATAATCAAGGTTTTTTATTCTTGAAAAGAGTTGGACCAATTTTGAAACAGCTGTTAAAGGAGCAAAATAGCAATAAATTTGAAGAGAGGATAATAAACAACACACATTATTCAGCACCGCAAGAAGAGAATGAATGTAGGCCAAATCTCACTATCAGTAAGAAAAAAAACAAAGACCATAAAAACACGTTCTGCAAACTAGCTTTAGGCATGTTTATATTGTCTGTTGGATTATATGCTGCTGATTATTTCTTTATGGAGCAAAAGTTATTCAACTCAATAACAAATATTTTGCCACAAAATAATCTCATCAATTTCATAGTTGCTGCAGTACTTACTATCGTAATAGTATATGCTTTATTTCAACTACTAAAATCACCTCAAGAACCGCCACATTCAGCAGTCAATGGTGCAATTATTAATGATCTTACAAATGGTCCTATACAGTCCAGGCGTTCATGAATCTCTACTTATAAATGATAAATGTAGCACTTTTAAAGCGTATGCTATATAATCTTTTCTCTTGAATAAAGAGGTAATTTTATGGATTTAAGTAAAATAACGATAAGGCCAGATGCAATAGATGTAATAATTGAAATCAGTGCAAATGCTGAGCCTGTAAAGTATGAATTTAATAAAGAGCTCGGATTATTACAAGTTGACAGATTTTTGTCTACTTCAATGACTTATCCTTGCAATTATGGATTTGTACCAAACACCTGTGCAGGTGATGGTGATCCTGTGGATGTTTTGGTGCTCACTCAATTTCCTTTAGCGTCTGAAGTTTTGATATCAGTGCGTCCAGTAGGTGCATTACTTACCAAAGACGAGAAAGGAGAGGATGAAAAAATATTAGCTGTACCTATCTCCAGTGTTGATAGCTATTATGACAATATAAAGAACTATTCTGACTTACCTAAAAATCTACTAGATAAAATTGCTCATTTCTTTTCTCATTATAAAGATTTAGAAAAGGGAAAAACGGTGACAGTTGGAGAATGGGCTGATGTAGAAGAAGCAAAAGAAATCATTGAAAAAAGTAGAAATTAGTTTGCATTAGAGCTGCTTAGAAAAATATTGTTGTTTTTAACATTGCGTTTAAAAGCATTAGACAGGCAGTAAAGGTCTTGATATTATATAATCTTAAGTTCTAAACTTGGAAGGGTGGCCGAGCGGCTGAAGGCGGCGGTTTGCTAAACCGTTATACGATTGAAAAGTCGTATCGAGGGTTCGAATCCCTCTCCTTCCGTATATTATTGTTTAGGTATTCATTACAGTAATTTCACCCTCTTTTTTAATTATTAAAAAGTTAGCTAGCGTTTATTCAGTATTTATTATAGAATTAGTTATTAGCTAAATAATTTTATATGCATAAAATACTAATTTTGATATTAATAATGCTGCCGCTTAGGTTACTTGCAACTGAGATTGAAATTGTTGCAGATGTAAATGGTGAGCCAATTTCAAATTTAGATATCGAAAGACGTATAAACTTCATAAATTCATTGCTTGGCACTCAGAAGATTAATCAAAAAGAGGTAAAATCTCAAATTCTAAGACAGTTAATAGACGAAATTATCATTGTCAGCGAAGCACAGAAGATGAATATAGAATTGAGTAACGAGGAGTTAAATAATGCTGTCACGTTATTCTTAACTCAAAGTTTAAAACTTGAGGCTGATGAAGTTGATCAATACGTAAAAAAGCATAATATAGATCTCAATACCCTAAAAAAACAAGTAAAGTGTCAGCTACTGTGGAACAAGATTATTGAAGTAGGAATTGTGCCACTTGTCAATATCAGCGATAAAGAAGTGGACGATGTAAGAAAACAAAAAGAGAAACCTGACTACCTTATTACATTTCAGGAGTTTGTAATTCCTGATCAGAAGATGGCTGAAGATTTAATAAAACAATTACGTAGCAGTAATAATCCAGAATCTTCAATAAAGATGAGCAAAGCAACCGTTAATTTAAGTCAGCTAAAAGGTAAACTCAAGGACGTTTTGGAAGGATTAGAAATCAGTGATGTAGCAGGTCCGGTTAGTTTAAGCGAAGGTTACTCTGTTATAAAAGTCATAGATAAAGTACAGCTTAATCATACAATGCTGAAAAGTACTTTAAAACTGAAACAGGTTGTAGTTGAAGGTTCAGAAAGTTTACTCTCTAGTTTTAAGGAGCAAAAGGTCAGTTGTTTAAATTTTGACAAGTTAGCAGATGATTTCAAGTTGCCAAGCGTAAAAGAGTTTGAAATAAAAATGCGAAATTTAAATCCTGATTTACAGATTTTATTTAGTAAAACAAATATGAATGAAATAGTAGAATTAAGAGAAAATAGCACTGCAAAGTTGATGATGTTATGTGATATCAAAAATAATGCAATGGATATAGAAGCAATCAAACAGGAAATGTATCAACAAAAGATTATGATACAAAGCAACCTGTTATTGGATAATATGCGTAAAAATGCAGCTGTTAGTTATCAGTTTAATTGAAGTTAGAGAGGTTTTCTACTCCATAAAAAGTTTATGAAGAATATAATGCTCATTGGCGGTGGAGTTGGAAATGCAGTGTTATTTTCGATAGGGAAGGCATGTCTTGAAAACAATCATAAGGTTTTATATTTCGCTGGCTATAAAAAATTAAGTGATGTATTTAAACGAGCACTGATAGAACGTGCATCAAGTGCAGTAATTTGGGCATGTGAAGAAGGATTGATAGAAACAAGTAGAGATCAGGATAAATCCTTTCATGGTAATATAGTTAATGCAATAAGCTCATATCAGCAAGGAAAGTTAGGTAAAATTACTATTAGTTTAAACACTATAGATAAAATCATCACTATTGGTTCTGATAAAATGATGAAAGCTGTAAATGAAGCTAGAAAAACAATTTTAAAGCCATATCTGAAACCAAAACACATAGCAATATCATCAGTTAACTCTCCTATGCAGTGCATGATGAAAGAAATCTGCGCTCAATGTATTCAGCAACACATAAATAAGGAAACAGGAGAAATAAGTTTTGTTTATAGTTGCAGTAATCAAGACCAGGATATGGAGCTTGTTGACTTTGATTTTTTAAGTGAGCGCTTGAAGCAAAATAGTTTACAAGAAAAGCTCACTGCAAAATGGATAGAACATGTTCAAAGACACTAAACAGCACAAAGAGGAACTAAGGAAGCAATATAGAACCATAAGAAAAGATGTTGATGAAAGTTATTCTAGTTATGCAGCAAATTCTCTTATTAATCTCTTTAACAAAAACTTAAGTTGCGTTAAAGGTAAAACAATAGCAGCGTACATTCCAACAGACGGAGAAATTAATGTTGTGCCTTTGATGCATCATTTACTCGATTTAGGATATAAAGTAGCAATTCCTAATAAAAATAAGTTATTAAAATTTGAGGAATGGAATAAAGCAGATGAAGATATAATTCCCGACACAATCATTACCCCTATTGTTGCTTTTGATGATCATTTTAATAGGTTAGGTTTTGGCGGTGGTTGGTATGATGAAATGATAAAAAAATTACGGCCACTTGGAAAAATATTTATAGGTGTAGCCTATGAGAAGCAATATTGTAAAAATTTACCTGTAGAAAAACATGATCAAAAATTGGATATTATAATCACTGAGATGTGTGTTAGATGTAGAAGTGGATTGCTCAAAAAAGTGGATAGAAAGGAGTAGCATAGTCACTGCCATTAAGTTAAGGAAAAGTGATGAACTGTATTATAAAATCAGGTAAGATTCACAAATTAAAAGAAGTAATGACATGAGTAAAAAAAAGAATAATCATGTTTATAAAAAATAAATTGATGAGTTTAAACTTTATAAACGCACACAGAGCATCCTCAAAAGACTTCTCACGAAAAAGAAAGCTGCCCTTCGTTAATGTATTTCTCCTGATTTTTAGAAAGAGTGTAAAGTCATTACAAGTGATGCTTAATGAGTTTGTTCTGCATACAAGAAAAGATTATACAATTACGGCAAGTGCATTTACTCAAGCAAGAAAGAAGCTAAAACATACTGCGTTTTCAGAGTTAAATGATGATATAGTTTCCCTATACTACCAAGATCAGGAATTTAAAACCCACCATGGCTTCAGAGTACTTGCATTTGATGCTTCAATACTGATTCTGCCAAAGAGCGACAAAATAATAGGTGAGTTTAGCTCAAGAGCAGTATGGAATGGAATCCAGAGATTTGAAGACTATACAAGTGCAACCTTTGAAGTTTGTTACGATGTGCTAAATAATATTGCAATAAAATCTGTGCTAAGTAGAGGTGACAGCTATGAGGTTGATTTAGCAATCGGTATGCTTGAATCCATAAAATCAGACGATTTGTTAATCTGTGATAGAGGATACGTATCTTATCGATTTCTTGCTGAGCTTACAGGAAGGAAAATCAATTATATAATTCGCTGTTCAAGTTCGTCTTTCAATGAAATAAACGCTATGTTTAAGCCGGAAAGCCCATCTAGTACGGTGGTAGTGTCTACCGCACCTATTAAAGTAGCAAGACAGCTACGAAAGCTAGGATTACCTGATGAGATGAAATTCAGGTTAGTCAAAATAATACTTTCTTCTGGCGAAGTTGAAGTGTTAGTAACATCTCTGTTAGATGAGAAACGTTTTACAGTTGAAGAGTTTGAGAGATTATATTACTTGCGCTGGGGAGTAGAAACATTTTTTTCTAGGCTGAAGGGAAGATTAAATTTAGAGAATTTCACAGGAAAAAGTATTGAAACTATCAAGCAGGATTTTTGGTCAACTATCTTCATCAGTAATCTAGAAAGTATCATGATAGAAGATGATGAAGAGACATTGAGCTCACAGAATAGTAAACTAAAAAAAAGCATCAATAAATCTGTCTCATTTAATGCGATTAAAAACTTAGCCTTTGATATTTTTTCTACAGAGTCAGACATAGACTGCATTATGGATCGACTATCACAGTTATTTTTGATGAACACTTTAGTGGTGAGAAAAGGGAGAAGAGTTGATCGTCATAAGATATCTGATATTCGTTCACTCAACTACCAGAAAAGAGCTAGAAAACATGTGTTTTAAATTCAAGATATCTTTTCAGTATCATTGCATTAGTACATTCTTTGCAAAATAACCTGCAATTATTACTTTTTTAAATAACTTGCACTTTTCAGACTCCCTTTTCTTAAAAATTCACCCTAGTATTTACCATAATTATCAATCACTTCAAATTTTTTGTCCAATCTTAACTTCTCTTTCCCTTAACTTAATGGCAGTGGTAGCATAGTCTCCCTCTTTCTGATAGTAATTGCTTATCTGTTCAGATGCATGCAAATATTGAAACCTGTACTCCCTTTCTTGTCATCCGAGTAGCTGACACTGGGATGGCTTTATTGCATCACACTTTATGAGATGGTGATTTATGGTAAATTCATGTAACTATCTCAAATTTAGCCATACCAATATCAGTGAATTTATTAAGCAAATAGCATTTAGTTCTTTTTCTCGATTTATCTCAGATTTATTCCTAAAACTAAATCCGAATATTTGCTTTAATCTTGAGAAAAACCCTTCAATATAAGATCTTTTCCCATAATTTACTTCTTTTTCTATTCTTTCATGCCATCTTCACCGTATAATTTTATTAACCTAATAGCAGCATTCCTGTCAGACATATAATCTATTTCTGGATGTTCTGCCGCATTGTTTATTGGTGGAATTTTTGTCTTTATATCATATTCGTTACACAACTTATAAAACTTGTGCCTATCACATGCTCTATCTGCATATAGTGCTTTTATGGCATGCTGAAAATCAACTTCTTTTAGCAAATCACAAGTGATCAGAGTAGACACCGTTACTGTATTTTACAGCTATGGCTTTTTTGTTGTTTATATTCAACATTACGTGCAATTTTCTCGTTTGCTCATAGCCACTCTGTCAGTGCTATTTTCCTTGCTGTGTGTTGTTGTATATACTAATTCCTGTACTGTCTATAGCAATTTCGATATCTTCTATATTATTTTCTGCAATCATTTATCTTAATATTAAGTTTTTTTTGATGCTTGTGAATAGCTGCAAATTTTTTCCTATTTGTTGCAGATATCCTTTTACAAACCCTACCGTTTGTCTTAAGCCAATTCTAAAAAGATTAACGATTATATGCACTAAAATCACAACTTTATCACTATAAATATAGTTGCCGCCCTGCATTTTTGGACAATTCTCGTACCAATTTTCTATGGCGTCATTGATATAACAAAAAATGCTTCCTCTTTCTTGGAGAAATTTGTTATATTCATGGCAGTTACTGACTCTCATTTTTTGTGGCATATTTTTTCTTCAACAGTTAAATGGCTATTTATAATGAATTTTGTCAGTAACTGCCAGTTCTTTTCACTTGAGCGATTCAACAAAGCCCACTGGGATCCAGCCTGTTTTATCTTTTATCATAGAATGAGACGTTCAGCATATTCATCTTTTTCCATTACCATATCATAAACAATCATTCCATGGGAGCGCATAATTTCAGGTGTATGATCACGAATCAATTTATCAATCTTGAAATAATTTTCTTTATACTTCCTTTGACGGATATCAAAACTTTATTTGGTAAAATCAAACCGTGACTTTCGATTTAACCCAATTATACAATTTACTCATTTTACCATCTTGACCGAGCATTCCAGAGTTATTTTTATAAAAAGTGTCAACTATTAGCTTGATAGAGCCTATGGCAGCAGAAAATACGGGATTTTTATCATACTCGCCATCAAGGCCACTGAGAGACTCAGGGCATCCAATGCGGACTTGTTTGTTGAATATATAGCTTGCAATCTCTTTCATGCTTGTGAGTTGACTGGTTCCACCTGTGAGCACTACTTTATTGATTGGATCTTTTTGTTCTTGAAATTGTTCTCTTACCAGTTCAAATATCTCCTCAACTCTAGGTCTTATGATGTCAATAAGTTCGGACTTGGGTACTCGAGTCGGTTCATCATTTTCACTGTTTTGCAGTGTAATATATTCGTTCTCATCTATTGAAGTTACGACAGTGCTACCGTATAGTATTTTTATGCGTTCAGCATGCTCTATACTTGTGCATAGTCCATAAGCTATATCTCGAGTGATGTGAATGCCGCCAATTGGAATGCTGCTTGTGTATATAAGCTTTCCTCTCTTAAAAATTCCAATTGCAGTACACCCACCCCCTATGTCAACAATGGCAGTTCCTAGCTCTTTTTCATCTTCACTTAGACAGGCAAGGCCTGCAGAATATGCGGAAGCAATACAACCAGCCATACTTATCCCGCTATTATTAGTTATACAATTTTCAATGTTGGTAAGCGCTGGACGCGAAGCAGTGACGACATTAACATCAGCAGATAGTCTTTTTCCGTACAATCCACCAACCTCTTTTATATCAGTCATGTCATCCAAGTGATATTTCAGTGGTATATTGTGAATGATAACATTTTCTTCGATATATTTCTCAAACGTCTGAAAGACTACACGTTTTATATCTCGGTCTGAAATTTCGTGATTAGCTGCAATAATTTCGTTATATACGTTAAAAGATGAGACTCCACATCCGGCTACATTCACATATATCTGGTCTATAGTCTCTTCTGATACTTGCTCAGCTAAACCTATAGTTGATGAAATAGAGTAACTTGCATGCTTTGCATCAGTTATTGATCCACCGCTTATACCTTCTGCACTTTTATAACCCGTTCCTATTATTTTATAGCTGAAGTTGCTATTGATCTTAACAATGAGACAGATAATTTTTGTTGTACCTACGTCTAAAACGGCAAAAACATTTCGCTTTGGTTTTATTATTACTGCAGAGTACATTAGTTGACCTTATGACACAATTCCATTCAAATTGAAGCTTCCTTTAATAATTTATATTTCTATTAAAAATACAGCAACATTTTAATATACCCAAAATACTGTACAAAGGAAAAAATAAAACATAAAATTTTAATTTTATGTCTAAATTGCCAATTGTAATTGCCCCTGATGAAAGGTTAACTACACGTGCCAGTGAAGTAATAGATATAACCGATAAAATTAAAGAATTAGTAAACGACATGTTCGAAACTATGTACTATGCAGAAGGTCTTGGTCTTGCTGCAGTACAAGTTGGAGTGCTGAAGAGAATTTTTATCATGGACGTTCAGCCAGAAAAGGTTGGAGATGAGCTAGCAGGGTATGACTCAGTTGGCAAGTTTTGTATGATTAACCCTGAAATTACAGAATTATCGGGTGAACAAGTAATTCTCAAAGAAGGGTGCCTTTCAATTCCAGAGCAAAGCCATGAAATTAAGCGTCCAAAATATTTAACTGTGAAATATAAAAATTTAAATAACGAAGAACAGACGCTAAAAGCTAGTGGTTGGCTTGCAAGGTGTATTCAGCATGAGTTAGATCATTTAAATGGTATATTATACGTTAGACATTTGTCTAAATTGAAGTACGATATGGCTATGAAAAAAGCTCAAAAGGTTAAGAGGCACTATGAACAATGAAGATCTAGAATTGTTGAAGTTCTATCATGAAGTGGGTGTTGACTGCACGCTAACTGAAGGTGAAGAGGAAAAAAAAGTGGAAAATGAGAGAGCTGCACAGTCTTCTGTCATCGAGCAGAAAAAAGCCATGTTCCCAAGTGACTGGATCATTGAAGCAAGGAAGCTTGCAAGTGAATGTGGTAGTGTAGATGAACTAAGAAGTGCAGTTAAGTCATTTGAGGGTTGTGAAATAAAAAAAACTGCAACTAATACTGTTTTTTCCGATGGTAATCCAAATGCAAAAATCATGCTTGTTGGTGAAGCACCAGGAGCAAATGAAGACCTGAAAGGCATACCATTTTGTGGTGCAAGCGGAATGCTGCTCGATAAGATGCTCGGTGCAATTAATCTGGACCGCACTAAGGTATATATAAGCAACACCGTGTTTTGGCGTCCACCAGGTAATAGAAAACCAACTGATCTAGAGCTTGATATGTGCAGACCATTTGTTGAGAAGCATATTGCTCTTGTTTTACCGCAGATTCTGATTTTTGTTGGAGGAATCGCATGTTATAGCCTTCTTGATAACACAAAGACTATATCGAACTTGCGTGGCAAATTTCATACTTATACTAACCAATATTTATCTCATGCAATTACCACAGCCGCTATATTTCATCCAGCCTATCTACTTCGTCAACCAGCACAAAAACGCTTAGCTTGGGAAGATTTAAAGAAGATTAGAGAATATCTTGATAATACCAATAACCACACGGACGTTTAGCTCACTACTCGTTGTCATCCCAGTGCCGGCTAATTGCATTAAATATTGAAAAATTTACTAAACAGAGAAAAAGGCAAAAGAAAATCTATCAGCTACTACCTATTTTTTTAATTGGCGTTTTTCATTGTATTAAATGCTTTGATAAGCGCATTTTAGCTTATGTGGGTAAAAGTTTTATAAAGACATAGAGTGCACATAGTGCAAAAAATTAAACATCAAGTATATTGAGCTTTTTGTCTTTTTATCTGCACAGACTGAAGATAAATAATATATCTTCACCCTTATTTTAAGGAGAATGGCGGAGTCCGTCAAGTAACTCTTGCCGTTGCTATAGCTGCTTGAGTTCCTGTAATCACAATGTTGGTGCAATGCATGCATGGAATTTTATTTACTCTATAATATGTTGGTTTATAGTAGTACTAATGCAGAAATAAAGGGAGGAGACATTGGAAAGCAATATAAAAAAATTGAAAGGAAATTTTTTAGAACAAGCAATTAGAGTAAATCATGCTGGCGAATATGGAGCCATTTGCATTTATTCCGGTCAAAAATTTATTCTTAAAAAATCTTCCATAATTGACAAAATAATTGAAATGGAGGAGCAGGAAAAAAAACATTTCCACTATTTTAATGAGAAAATCAAGGAGCAAAGAGTTCGTCCTACTGTTTTGTTGCCAGTTTGGGGTGCTTTAGGGGTATCACTTGGTGTTGTAACTGCCATGATGGGTAAAAAAGCCGCTATGGCTTGCACTGCTGCAGTTGAAGAAGTGATCGGAGAGCACTACAAGGAGCAAGTCTTACATTTAGAAGATGGGGAATTAAGAGAAACTATAAGTAAATTTCGCGATGAGGAATTAGAGCACAGAGATATTGCAATTCAGCACAATGCCGAAAGCGCACTTGGCTACAACGTTTTATCTTTGTTCATAAAAACAAGCTGCAAAGCTGCTATTTACCTCTCTAAATTGATTTAATCAATCACTATTTGACAACCAACCACATTTGCCTTTAGTTCTTGTGCTAATTGCTGCCCCATATCCTCTACTACAATCGAATGCGTATGAATGTTTATAATTAATTTCTTAATTATTATCCTAAAAATACATTAATTTAATTCCCTATTAGAGTTTTCTTGTTGTTGTAAACATGTTTGCATAAGACTAGTAGATGGAACGTTTTTAATAGTCTGAGTTAACTCCTCAGGAATATTTTCAAAACTCTTGCCCATAACTTCTAAAACACTTTTCCCCTGTATAAGACAATTCCCTCCAAAGCTTGATTTGTTTTCTAACTTGCTAAACCTTATTTTGCTTTTCTCATCAATTTCTACTACCATTTTGTTACCATCTTTCCGTAGATAAATACTAATCTCTCCTATTTTAGTAGTAAAAAATATTTCAATACCACCTTTTAAGATATCTGTGTAATTTCTTTTTCCATCTTCTGTAATTTCAACTTTTACTATACTTTCCTCAATCTGAAATATGCCAACTTCTAAATCCTTAGCTTTTTCATTATTTAAAGTTCTCGCAGTTTCAACAATACTACCTTGTGGATACTTAATATAAAAATATTTATTATCTACTTCTACTTCAAGATCATATTTATCAATTTGCTTGTTATTTTCTTTCACAATACCTTCATATGCTAGACCCTCTAGCATTTTTTTCTTACTCTTACATTGTTCGTTAAGATCATTTAAATAATTAGAGCCGTAATATCCGCCTTCAATATCGCTATAAAAAGATAATCCTTTTTCTACCCCACCTTTTAACACTAAATTACGAGTGATCTTTTGTATGATATTTTTTGTAGTTGAATTGTGTGGATTTGCATGAAAGCGATTAATTAATTCTTCCATTTTTTCAAATATAAAATTTGTTACAGTCTTATTATCCTTACCGTAATATGAGTTTAATCTTATTCCTTGATTTAAATAACCCTCTATTATGCGTTCCATGTACTTTAAAACGCTTTCTTGCTCATCGTGTTCTGTTATACCTTTTATCATCTCATCACAAAATTTTTTAACTAGAATTTGTTCATCCGTAGTCAATAGTATTTGCAATTTCGTAGAAGATGAGTCTCGCTCAAAAAGATAAATTATTGACAATTCTTCTGCTCTTTTAATAAAGTCATAACTTCTTAGATATTCTGCAACATCTTTGTTTTTTGCGTACCTTTTCTTGATTAAATCCATATGCCTATCTTTACGACTTATAGTCGGTAATTTTGGATTTGATGAACTACTCTGTTGACTATTGAAGAAGCTGTTAGAGAACTGTTCAGGCTCTAAAATAAGATTACTTTCACCTTGTTTACCCACTTGCTTAGACATATTATATACCATAACCACTAAAACTTTTTAGTGATTACTTCAATACATAGATAAGTCAATAAAAATATCTTTTTCTCTTCAGTGCTAAAAAATTGTCAAAAATCTCAAAATTGGTTAATTGCATATAACCTACTTTCTGGTATACATCAAAACTACCGTAGAAAGCTTCAACTTTGAAAGGGATTAACAAATAAAATTCTTGTACTTTGCCTCTACTAAAGTACAATCAGGCTTTATTTAATATTTTTCATGCTTGATGAAGTACATGAGGAGTGCGGGGTATTTGGCATAAGTTACAACCAAAGTGCTGCATTTAACTCTATACTTGCTCTCCACGCTTTGCAGCATAGAGGTCAAGAGTCTTTTGGCGTAGTAACCAGTAACAACGATAAGCTGCACTCTTATCACTTTCAAGGCCAAGTGAGCAGTGTATTTGATGATATAGATGAAATAAAGAAATCCTTACCTGGAGATTGTGCAATAGGTCATGTTCGATACTCAACAAGTGGTAGTAAATTTGGAGTGCAGCCCATGTTTGGCAAAAGTGGCAAATTTGGGGATTTTGCCATAGCACATAATGGTAATTTAATTAATATTTCTCCGATACGCGAACAATTAATTAAACAAGAGTGCGTTTTTCAGTCAGATATTGATACAGAAGTAGTAGTGCATCTGACAGCAAGCAGTGAAAAAGATAGCTTTTTAGAGAGTTTTATATATGCATTAAAGCAAATACAAGGTGCTTATTCTTTTGTGGCAATCAATCAAGAAGTAGTTATTGGAGTACGTGATCCATCTGGAATCAGGCCTCTTGTTTTAGGAAAGTTAAACGGTTCTTACGTTCTTGCATCTGAAACTTGTGCTCTTGATATAATAAATGCAGAGTTTATTAGAGAAATAGAACCAGGCGAATTAGTTACCATCAGTTCGGATAGTAAGCTAGCCTCAATGTTTCCTTTCCCACAGCAAAAATCAAGTTTTTGTATTTTTGAATACGTTTACTTCTCGAGACCAGACAGCATAATGGAGAAGAGGTCCATATATGATATAAGAAAAGAAATAGGAAGAATACTTGCAGAAGAGAGCCCACCAAAAAACAATGTAGATATGGTTGTACCAATACCTGATTCTGGAATACCTGCAGCTATTGGATATGCAAAGCATTCAGGATTACCTATGGAACTGGGGATAATTCGTAATCATTACATAGGAAGAACTTTTATACAACCCACCGCTGAAGTACGTAAAGTTAGAATAAAATTAAAATTCAATGCTAATAAGCACACTTTGAAAGGCAAAAACATAATTTTAATAGATGATAGTATAGTGCGTGGTAGTACGCTCAGAAATATAATAGTTATGCTAAAGGATGCAGAAGTAAAAGAGATTCACCTCAAAATTTCAAGTCCACCAATTAAGCACTCTTGTTTTTATGGAATAGATACACCAGATTGCAAAGATTTAATTGCTGCGACTCAATCTATAGAAGAGATAAAGGAAAGTATAGGAGTAGATAGCTTAGCCTTTTTGAGTATTGATGGGCTATACAGAGCTGTTAAAGCAGAAAAACGTAACAATGCTACACCGCAATATTGTGATGCTTGTTTCACTGGTGACTACCCAATTGGTAAGTAATCTATTATTAATGAAGGTGAGGTTTTTTCTATGTTATATTAACAGTTTTAAAAATAGATTTTTTGCATAACCATATAGTTTTTGCCTGGGCGTCATTTGAGTGAAAACTACTTTACAAATTTCGTCATTCCCTTTACTATGATACTAAGAGTATTTATCCTTATTTTTGACCTGCAGGCTCAATCACAAAATCAGTAAAAAACTCAAATATTTATTGGCAAATTACACAAAAATTATAGCGGCTTTTTTTATTTTTTCTACATTCAGCCAAAACGCGCTTGTTAGAACATTATTATAGCACCAATTTACATTATAAAACTCGTCACACGGGGATTCTTCTGCCTTTTTTCTTCGTTTGGTAAATTTCTTAATATTTATAGCTAAAGCTTCAGGCTAGCACTTGATGCTGGGATCCAGCTTTCATTAGAAACGTTGATTACTTTTATGCTAATAATTTTACTACTCTGCTGAACGGATACAATTGAATATAGTATAGTCTTCTGTTCTGACGAGAATAGTTTTATTCCATCCATCAAAAAATGCTAAATTGAGGTATGTATCACCCTTATAGGGCTTGTGAATTTCAGTTATAATAAATTCTGAGATTAGGTTATGCTCTAAAAAAAGGTGTGCTATTTGTGCCCCACCAATCACAAAGACTTGAGAACTACTTTGAATTGACAGAAATTCTTGCATGGAAGAGACAACAGTACATTTTGGACCTCTATTAAAACACTTGTTACGGGAGAAAACAATAGGTGTACGATTCTTTAGTATGCTTTGAGGCACGGTTTCAAATGTCTTTCTTCCCATCACAATAATTTGTTTGTCGGTCACTTGACAAAAATGTTTAAACTCACTTGGATAACGCCAGGGCAAATCATCATTTATTCCAATTACCCCATTAGGGTCAACAGCCATAATTCCAATAATCTTCATCCCTGTAAGGCAGCTTGGGCTACAAAAAATCTCATGTGGTCACGTACATTATGCACTCTAAGGAAATCAACCTTATTGTGCAGTATAGCAGATGTAGCAATTGTTTCTAAATCTCTATTAGAGGCAGGCTCTGTGGAAAAAGAAGAAATAAATGACTTTCTAGAATGGCCAACTAAAACCTTGCAGCCAAAATTTTGTAAAGTTTCTATACTGCGTAAAATCTGAATATTCTGATACATAGATTTGCCAAAACCAATACCAGGATCAATAATTATTGAATTTTCATCAAAACCAAGGTCAAGTAACCTATTAATGCTCTTCTCTGCCCAATTATTTATGATATCAATTGGGTCAGTGTCATGTGGAATAATATTGTCCTTATGTGGTGGTATCGAAAGTGAATGCATAATAACGACACTACACCCACTGCTAGCAACTTCTTTTAAGGTATTACTACTCAGATCTCCCTTCTGATAATTTACCCAGGCAATATTGTAGTGCTTCAAAACGTTTAAAATAACGTCTGGCCAAAAACTATCAATGCTGACTTCAATATCACCATTTTTCATATAGTCGCTAAGATTATCAAGTACTGGTTTTAGACGTTCATACTCTTCCTCTGGCGTCTTTATTGAAGCTCCAGGCCTTGTTGATTGAGCACCAAGATCAACTATGCTTGCACCATCTGATACCAACTGCAATGCCTGCTTGGTTGCTCGATTCGCATCATAATAAAGACCACCATCTGAAAATGAATCAGGGGTAATATTGACGATACCCATAAGCTTTGGTGAAAGCGTAAAACTCTTTGAAAAACATTCTTGAACATTGAAAGCAAAAGTTTTGTTAACCATTGCCATCAAGTGGAGCAAAAATGGTCTATTTACTAATTCTGGGTGAGGAATTTTAAGGTCAGGTATATCAAGCGTTAGATCATCCCATAACAAAATATCTAAATCAATAACACGAGGTGCCCATTTTTCGTAGACTTGTGGACGACCAATATCACATTCGATTTGTTTTAAGCCTTTTAGTAGCTCCTCAGGAGAAGAAGAACAACTTCCATAGACAATCATGTTAAGAAATGGCTTATTCCACTCAGGTGGAGCACCATTTGGTAAAATAGCCTCAGTTTCTAGAATGATCGAAGACTTTAAGCCTTTTAAATAGCGCTTCTTTAGTAACTCAGTAGCTCTTTGTAAATGGGAAAGGCGATTCCCTATATTTGATCCAATAGAAATATAGATCATTCTTGCAATTCATTACAGTAAGTAAAAAAAACGCCCCCATGCACACCAGGAACTGGTGGTGCGATTTTGTGAGTAGTCACCCTGACAGAAGAAATAATATGCTTCTTTCGCAGCAAAAGGTTATTAATGGCTCTGTATATCTCATGAGTTAAATGCTCGATTAAATTAAATTGCTTGCTCTGAACGAGAGATTGAATGTTCTTCACTACCTCGAAATAGCAGATAGTATCTTTAAGTTGATCAGTTGTAAGCCCTAAAGGAGGAGATTTAAAAGTGAAATCAACGTCAATACTCACCAATTGGGGAGAAGACTTCTCTTCTGCACTACATCCCAAATGAACCCAAAGCCGTAAATCAGATATAAGAAGATTACATGCTACCACTGAATTTAGTATCTACTTATAATTAATGACAAACATCAACATTCATCATGCCATCAAGAAAACCCCATAAGAGTTTTGCTCCTTTTTCAGCGCCTTGCATAACTTTCTCTTGTTCTTCTTCGTTTAAATCTGCAATAAGGTTTGCACATTCTTCAGAATGCCACTCATCAGCTTCCATATGAACGGTAAAAAATTTGAGAGAACGCTCATCATTTATTGAATAGTGTTTTTTCAGACCTTCAATTTTAGACTTAGAAACCTCTGGAGTTTGACGTTCATAAGCGTACAGAGCTCCAAGACCTGCTGCAAAATCTGATTTTACAATGTCAAAATAACCATCAACTAATTCTCGTGTCTCCTTAATTTGTGCATTTTCACAAAGTTCTGAACGTGCTACTCCCAGTCCTTCAGCAAAACGCTGCCATAATTCTGGGTGATTCTCGTCGCCTTGTTCTTCCTCTATTAAATTACCAAGTAAAACTTGCCGCATTTTCAAATTGGGACACAAGGAATGTATACCGCTGATATAACGAGGAAAAGCAGCAACATGGTGATAATATTCCTTAGCGTAGGTTTGCAGAGCCTGCAGGCTTAAGCTACCTTCATTCCATGACTCGTAAAACGGGTGTTTTAATAAGTGTAAACTATCTAATTGATTATTAAGTGATTGAACAAATGTCATAAATAAACAGTAAATTGTTTTAGGCTACGTTTAGGTTTATCAAATGTCAAGAGGCATTTCTCACTACTACTTTAATTCCAATAAATATAAAGATAGATACGCTATAAGTTAATTTTTTAGTAAAATTGATTTTTTCTAAAATTTCATGTATTATTAAATCAATATAGTGAAAAACGCAAAATGAAAGTAACAGAAGAAAATACAATAAAAATTAGGGAAGAGTTCGTAGAAGTTCAAAATGGAATGCGAATTCAAAAGATAGTGATGTCAAACTCGAAGAGCAGTGCAGATAGCAGAAAGAAAAAGCATATAGTTTACTTTCCAGGGCTTACATATACTTTTGAAAAAGAGCCAGATGAAGACAAAAGTGAATGGAATTGGGCAGCTGAAGCAGGTATGGATGTTCACCTTATTAATTTTCCTGGTTCTGGAAAAAGCAAAGGCCATTCTTTAAACGGTCGAAATCGAGTAAATGCAGGAATTGGAGTCATTTCAGATCTTCTAAAGCAAGGCATTCACCCAGACAATATAGTACTGTATGGAAGCTGTGCTGGAGGACCAATAGCTGCGGAGGTTTATAAAAAGTTTAAAAAAGATGACAATATTCATTTAAGATGCATTATCAATAAATCCTTTAGCTCATTCAAAAAACTTGTAGTGAAATTACTACACATATCAAAACCTAAATGGCTATTTCCTCCTATAATAAAATTCATACTCAAATGCTTTGGTTGGCACTTTAAGCCACACACAATAGTAAACGACATTACTCCATACACAATTTGTTTTAACTTAGAGAACGATGGCTTTATTAGTAAGCAGGCAAATATAGGTACTAAAATTGCTGACATAGAAAAAAGTCATAGGAAAAAAAACTACCAAAAAAAAGAAACTTTTGAAGGTTTTGAGCAATATAAAGAGTTTTTTATGGAGCATGCCAACTTAGCTAAAATAAAAAACCTTGAACCTGAAGTTGGAATAATGAAAAAATGCTGGAATAAGTTTCTATCGTTACTACCTATTAAGGCAGATGATATTCACTTTTCTTCGATTACAGAATTGTGCTCATCAAGTGAACACAAATACAATCTTCCTGAGCTGATTTCACTCTTTTTAGAATTCACAGATAATTATTTTGAAAAGAAGGGCTCTCTCAATCAAGAGAAACAACCAGAGATAAAAACAGAAGCGATATGTGGAAAGAATAGTGAAAAAGAAATAGAGGAAAAGAAACAGTATTTTACCAATTTAAAGAATTATTCAATAAGTCAGAATATATCTAAAAAGCTAACATCTCTGCAAATATTGAAATAAGTGTTTCTTTTGTGATTAAAAAAACATTGCATCTAGAGTATCTGCCATAAGTGATAATTCTGTGCTTTCATCATAGAGATTGTTTTCACTAGCTAATAATTTCTCACTAATTTGTGGATAAAGTTTAGAAACGTACTTCTCATAGCATTTATCTAGGCATTCTTGGTCTGTCCGTTTTGTTTTGTAGTAATGGCATTTCTGCTTACATTGATTATATCTAAATTCAATCCCTTTCTCTTTGTTTGATGCTTGTTGTTCCATAATATTCTTCAATTTAAATAATATTAATATTAGCATACAAATATGAACATTATGTTAATATCATTACTTTTTAGGTATACATGGCAAATTTATGCCTAGAAACAGTTTTTCCTACACTTTCTTTATAAAAATCACAGGCGCCTGTGATTAGCTAAAGTAAAGGTCAAGTATCTGGAATTCTGGACATAAAATCCTCCTGTATAAAAAGATTAGAAAAAAATGCAGCGCACACACGACAGATATAAGCTGAAGAGCACGCTTTTTATTGAAAGATTAATTGAAAGTCTGCAGACAAAGATAAATTTTTGAGCTCTTAAAATATCTCTAATTGTCATTATCATCAGATTCAAAATACGCGGAAGTAATTTTTTTTGACAATAGATTTCTTTCATAACCAGGCGTCATCCCAGCTGAGATCCAATAAGAAAACCGCTCTGGAACTTTTGAATTCCAGTTATGCAAGGAATCTAATATCATGGAGTTTTCAAACACTAACAACCAAGTACTTTAATAAGGCAAAAAGCTTATCTAAGAGAGTAGGCCTTGCAATTGTATCAATAGTGGTGGGATTGGTAGGACTCGAACCTACGACCAATTCGTTATGAGCGAACTGCTCTAACCGACTGAGCTACAATCCCTTTTATCAACACCTATAATACACGCAAAAGGAAATTTGTCTACTCGCTTATTTCACTATCAACCCAACTGTGTAAATCATTTATTGCGCCAATTTTGCGTGCAATTTCCTTACCATCTTGAAATATGATTAAAGTAGGTATAGATTGAACTCCATACTTACTTGGCACCTCAGTTTCTCCATCTATGTCAAACTTACAGATTTTGATCTTGTCTTTTCTATCCTTGGCTAACTGCTCGATACGTGGCATCAGACTTTTGCATGGTCCACACCATTCTGCCCAAAAATCTACCAGCACAAATCCTTTGTGGTTAGCAACTTCAGATTCGAAATTTTGATCATTTACCGCTTTAATATCATCACTCATAAAATACCTAAATTTTTATAAATATAGCGTATCAATTAACAGCTGATCAACTAAATTTTTCTGGATTCAAGTGAAGTGATTACATATGATGATTAAAGATATCTACACTCCCCCAACCCATTGAATCTAGCTCAATACGAGTAGGAAGAAATTCAAAGCACTTTTCGGCTAATTCTTTTCTATTTTCACGTTCTAGCATTAAATCTAGCTTTTCCTTTATTTTATGAAGATATAAAACATCAGATGCAGCATAACTTTTTTGCTTGTCTGTTAAATTTTCATTTCCCCAATCAGAAGATTGTTGTTGCTTATTTAATTTTATATCAAGTAGTTCTAAGCACAACTCTTTTAAGCTATGATTATCTGTGTAGGTGCGAACTAAACGTGAGGCTATTTTCGTGCAATAGCAAGGCAGTGCCCAAGTTTGCAGGTAGTAATGTATTATACTCACATCAAATCGCGCAAAGTGAAATATTTTGGTTATATTTTTATCCTCTAATATTTTTCTCAAATTTGGAGCTGTATAATCGTTTTTGAATTGAACTAAGTGAGCGTTGCCATCATTGAAAGAGAGCTGAACAAGGCATAATCTATCTCTGCTATGCAGTAGCCCCATTGCCTCTGTATCAACAGCTATAGATTTTATATCATTCGGTATTGCACTGGCTGGCAGGTCGTCTTTATATATAAATATTCTCATAAATTTAATATGTTTTATGACACATACAATAATCAAAAATGAGTTTTAAGTATACGAAAAGATCATAGAAGATTGGCTCCCATATTTTTCATATGCATGGGTTTACAAATTATGATATGCACCTATAATAAGAATAAGTAAATTTTCATTGCGGGAGTAGCTCAGTTGGTAGAGCGCAACCTTGCCAAGGTTGAGGTCGAGGGTTCGAACCCCTTCTCCCGCTCTTTAATTTTAACATAAAAAATTTCCTTCCCCTATTCAACTAGTTCAGCTATACTAAAAGTAGTTAAAAGTTTTTTAGAAAATAAGGGGATTATATGAAAAAAGATGTTGTTGTAGCCAGTTTAATAGTTTTAGGCATAGGAGCAGCAATAGGAGCACTTACAGGCTTAGCGCTCAGTTTTACAGCTTTATCACCATTGGTGATGGGTGGAATTATTGCTGCGGTTCCGGCAGCCTTACTTGCATGTATAATGATTTATAAAAAAAATTTTTCCAAAAAAAGTTTTTTTATTGGTGCTTGTTTATGTGCTGCAAGCTTTGCAACTGGAGTTGGTCTTGCTGCAGCTGCAACTGCTGTTTTCCCTGGTGCAATGCTTGGAATGGGATCTGCAGCTTTAGCAGGTGCAGTAATAGGAGTAATAGCACCAGTCGGCAGCTATATTTGCAACAAAGCATATTATACAACCAATAGCTCAGGAAGTGAATGAGTATATTATACCACGTATAGTTGAGCGTTTTTCTTCAAAAGAGGAAGAGTGCGATCTACCTGCAAAATAATCAATTGACGTTAGCATTTAGTTTTCTTTATAATTTCCTTTGTGAAAGAAGAAAAATGCTTATTTGTAACGATAGCTGGTTTGCCAAATGCTGGAAAGTCAACGCTGATTAACAGCATCGTAGGCAAGAAAATTGCTATTGTCACCCCTAAAGTGCAGACAACAAGGACGCAGGTAAGGGGTGTTGCTATATGCAACAATGCGCAAATTGTTTTTACTGACTCTCCGGGAGTGTTTTCAGCAGAAACAAATCTTGAAAAAGCTTTAGTCAAATCTGCATGGGGAGCAGTTAAGGATAGTGACATTACTTTATTGCTTGTTGATGTAAACAATTACCTAAAAAATATAGAAAGAATAAAAACGATATTTGCACGACTGGAGCGCACAAAAGGCAGATGCATTTTGGTTATCAATAAAACTGATTTAGTAAAGAAATCAGAGTTCAAGATGGCACATGAGCACCTAAATTTGCTTTATCAGTTTGAAAAAATTTTTACGATCTCGGCACTGAAGAATGATGGACTTTCTGATCTGACTAGTTACTTGTCTGAAATTGCACCGATAGGCCCTTGGTTTTATGAAAAAGATCAAATAACTGATTCCTCAGCTGATTTTTTATCAGCGGAAATTACGAGAGAAAAGTTATTCTTGAACCTACGTGAAGAATTGCCATACTCTACAGCTGTTATAACTGAACAATTTGAGGAAAAAAAAGATAAGAGTTTAGTCATAAAACAGATCATATTTGTATTGAAAGATAATCATAAGAAAATAGTGCTAGGAAAAGACGGCAGTAGCATAAAAAAAATTAATATCGAGGCGCGTACAGAATTGGAAAAGTTATTTGAGTGTAAAGTTCATCTCTTTTTGTTCGTAAAAGTGCGACCTTGGACTGATCGCCCTGAGGAATATATAAGTAATGCTTAATTCTTTGTTAGTATTTGATATTGAAACTATACCAGATGTAAATTCCTGCAAGAATTTACTAAATATTAGTGATGATAGCAGTGTAGAAGAAAAGAGGAACGCATTAACAAAATATCATCTTGAAATAACAAACGGGCAAAACTCTTTTCTGCGTCAGCCCTTCCACCTTGTTGTAGTCATTAGTTTTTTACTTTGTAATATAACACGCCAGAGCGGTTATGAAATGTTCACACTACAAGAAATAAGATCTGGAGGCACAGTAAACTCCAATGAAAAAGAGCTAGTAAAGGGATTTTTTAACTACATATCAGAGAAAAAGCCAAGACTAGTTTCGTTCAATGGACGCACTTTTGATATACCGGTACTGAAGTACCGTGCTATGGTTCATGGCATTCAAGCAGAATATTTTCACAAAGCTGGCGATAAGTGGAATAGTTACAATCAGAGGTACAGTAGTGATTGGCATTGTGATTTGCTTGAATCTCTCTCTGATTTTGGAGCTTCTGCAAGAATGAAGATGAACGAAGTTTGCGCAGCATTTAATCTTCCCGGTAAGATTGGAGTTGATGGTTCACAAGTTATGGATTTATACGATAGTGGAAAAATACAAGAGATTCGCGATTATTGTGAAACAGATGTGATTAACACTTATTTGATTTATTTGAGGTTTATGCATCATCAAGGAAGAATTACTACAGAAAGCTATAATAAGAGCATAGAAGAACTGCTTTTAGAATGCGAAAAAAAAGAACACCTAAAGAAATTTAAAGAAGAATGGAAAATAACTTCTGGTGAAAATTTTTATATTGAATTTAAATGAATAGATGCTTACAGAGCAATCTAATGATTGCTCTGTATAGTAGTTATAAACTCCTTGCAGTAGACAAGGAATCCTCATATCCTATCTGCTTAACTTCTGCTTGTTCAAGCTTAGAAAAATTTTCTAAGTTTTTATCTTGGTATTCCTTTTTTACTTTCTCGAAAAAATTTTGTCCACCAAGAATATAATTACCTAAATTAGCAGCATAATATTGAGCATTACCTAAAACTGCACAGTTAATTCGACTTAATATTCTCGAAGGGTAGTAAAAGAGAGAAACGTTATTGTTTGATCGGAAGTCATTTTCATCCATTATTTTAATGGCTTCATGATAACCATCCATTTGATGAACAAAATATCCTTCAGGTACTGATATTCTCAATTGTGCACCTACATGAGCATAACCACAAATACCAGGTGATACCGCTGGTACTGGGTCTTGTCTATGTTGAGTTACTCTAATGGTTTTTTCTTGAAGAACATCATTATAAAATTCACTAGCAGTAAGATCAAAAACTCGTGGATCACCAAAAGTTGCAACATGAATATCTTCTGCTCCTTCTGTTTTGTTTAGACACAAAGCAGCTATTTTAGCAATAGCTCCTCCCATACTGTGACCTGTGAAATTGATTTTAAAATCTTTGATTTCTGATTCTTGTTTTTCAGCATAAGATTTCAAAATGCCATAAAGATTAGACCATGAATCCGTAAATGAATTATAAAAACCACGATGAATTCTTCCACCTTCTGGTAAAAATTCTGAAGTAGTAAAAAGTACATTTGCATCAGTGATTCCATCATTGAGGCCACGAGTACCGTGGTAAGCTACCGTTATTTCTTTGCCTTTTATGAAAACATGACCAGCATCTTCCTCAAAACTATTACTAAATGGAATGATTTCATAACCTTCGCTGATAAGTTCAGCTCTAGTTTTATACATTTTTTCAGTAGATGGAATAATTTCAAAATCTTCTGCAGTTTCAAATTCAGTTTTGTATACTCCTTGAGCTAGGTTATTACATCTTTTTTTACTTAATTTATCATCATCCTCGCCATAGCTTATATTACAGAAATTACCCATTTCTAATAATTTCTCTTTATCAAATCCTGCAATTTTTACAATACTTTCATCTATTTTATAATCAGAAGGTAAAGAACATGGCTCATTTGGATCAGCACGATTTATAAATTCATAATCTTCAATGATCTCAAATTCATCATCATATCCTTTCATCTCACATTTTCCGTCATCTACTGAAATGGCTCTTGACTGTTCAGGTTTATCTAATTGTGAATCTATACCAGCACCTGTGGTGCTAAACCAATTGCGTAAAAAACTAAAATCCATAAATACCTTAATTATTAACAGCTAAACAATAATTTACTAACTATAATATAAACTAATATTATTGTCAACACTTTTTATTAATATTTTAATTTTCTCGCTTTGAGTAAATTTTACTTCCATAGAATAAATATAGAGTTACAATGTACTAACAAGCGACCTCTGTGCTAAATTTTGGTTAATATACACGTTGAGCGTATTAAGAAAGTTGCTTTTAAAGTATTGCATTTTACTTTTATTTTCGCTATAAGGTTGCTTTAAGTTGGATTTTCAACACCTTTATACTATTTATGTTATGATTTTAAAATTTTTTGGGGGCACTTCATGAAAAAATCTATTTATACTAGAACTGCTCTAGCTTCTCTATTGACTTTATGTTCTTTCAGTGGCTTTGCTGCTGACTTTTCTGACGAGAGTATGAAGGAAGTAAAAAAGCAAGAGAGTAACGAGTCAATCAAAACTTCTGGAAAGATGGAAGTGATGAAGACGTCAAATAAGAAACTAAAAGAAAAAATGGACAGGATATGTAATGCTGATCCAAGAAAAAAAGCTGAGGAGCTTAAGAAAAAAGAAGAATTAAGATTAGCAGCTGAGCAGAAGAAAAAAGAGGAGTTAAAATTAGCAGCTGAACAAAAGAAGAAAAAAGAAGAGTTAAAATTAGTAGCAAAACAAAAGAAAAAAGATGAAATTAGGCTAGCAAATGAGAAAAAAGCAAAACTTATAGGAGATTCAAAAGCGAAAGCCCTGAAAGTTAAAAATTCTAATGTAGAAAAGTCAAAAATTAAGGGTTCTAAAACTAAGAATGCTAAAATTGAAGCTAAAGATATAAAAAAGGATGTAAAAGTTGTTAACAGCAATACAGAGGAAAAAGGTAAGGCAAGTCCTGTTGTTTCAGTTGGTGGGGTTGATATTATCAATACCAATCAAGGGGATGGTTTAAGAATAACTTTCGGTGGCGTTGTTGATTCTCAAGGTTATGGTAACCATGGGCTAAGTGGCTATAATCATTATAATGTTATGCCAGGTAAATCTACAGATTATTTTAACAATACTCCAGATAGTATAAAAGGAGCAAATCCAATATTTCCTGAAGGGATAGGGAATATTGGTGATTACAGTGAAAACATGGGCATGATTTCAGATGCAATATTGCACTTAAGAGCCTCAAATAAAAATGAGGATATTGGTCTTCGTTATGGTGCCGATGTACAATTCCATGTTCCAGTTACTGAAGGTAAAGGAGCTTCACAAGGCGTGAATGCTGCAAGAGGTAGAAGTGCGCATGTATTCTTAAATTCACAATATGGTGATCTGAAACTTGGCTATCAGTTTGGTCCTGAGTCTCTGATGAGACTTGATGCAACAAGAATTGCAACTGTTGATGGAGCTGCAGATAGTGACTGGTTCAGAAAAGTAAACTTAGAAGGAAGTGCTGCAAACTTCCCATTTTACGTAACACCACGTCTTTACACTGAAAGCTTCTCGAGCGAGAGCGAAAAACTCTCCTTTCGTATGGCAGGAAAATACAACAAAGAGGTTATGACCACATTGCCATTTAGAGCTGCTTACTACTCGCCGAATTATATGGGTGCAAGATTTGGTATTAGCTACTCACCTCGCTACGATAGTGGTTTATCCGTTGTAAAAGAAATAGCTCCAGATTTCCTCAAAAATTCAAGTAATAAGGTAACAGGGGTAAAGAATGAGGAAACGTTAAGACATGTTGGACCAGATTACCAGCATATAATAAGTGCTGGTGCGTCATATGAATATGACTTTAGTAAACATAATGTAAAAGTTAAAACTTCCGTAGTTGGTGAATATGGGGTTTCAAAGCAACCGAGTAAAGATAAGCATCTTTATAAGGAATTTGTAGAGTACAATGACCTGATGGGTGTTAATTTGGGTGCAAGCGCTGATTATAAGATTGATGAAGGTCAAAATATAAAATTCGCTGCTTCTTTTGCATATTTAGGCAAATCTGGTCAACCGAAGGGTATTAAAAAATTAGTCGGTGATACCTATACAGAAATTGATGGTAACGGTACTACTGATGATGACAAAAGAGTAAAAGGGCTGAAAGCTCAGTTTGATGGGGACGGTAAAAACACTATGTATTGGACTGCAGGTGCTGGTTATCAATATGATAATATCTACACAAGCTTGACATACTTTGGTAGCAGAATGAGCGACAAAGATATGCTTCATGATGTTGCACTTGGTGTTCAGTATGATCTATCTTCTTGCAATAAGAGCAAGTTTGTTCCTTATGCAGCCTTACATTATTTTATGACTGATGAAAAAGGTGCGCTGAAAGACCAAAAAGGTACTGATGTACCTTCTAACCAAGGAATTCTTCTACTAACTGGTGTGAAGTTTTCTTTCTAATTTGTTCTAGTAATACACACCACAACTTGAATGTGGTGTGTGTCTTGTCTGTTAGTGTTTATTTGTCGATCAAATAAACATAAGCCAGTGCGTAACAAACTCTACGAGTATTTATTTTATTCACACAATAAGTAATGTCATCCCAGTCACAGCTGTACGAAAATTGTGGCAATTTGCATAGTAAATGGTGTCATCGCAGTGCTTGACACTGGGATCCATTTTTCCATCATCATCAGAAACGTTGTATTTTAACATTACTTTTATACTCGTAAATTTAACTGGATGCCAATGTCTGGGCGCTGGCATGACACCCTATGGCTACTCAGATAATGGATATAATCCCTTACCTATCGAACGCTTTCAAATTCAATCAATTAAGCAGTATGCAAACCAAACTAAAAAACCATTTAACTGGAGAATTACTTACCATCGCTACTTGCTGGAAATTAACACTTGTAAGTGGGGAGGTAATGGGATTCACTGACTATGATAAAGATTTAAATCTCAATAATATACTCTATAAATCTTCAAGCGGTTTTATAGCCAGCAGTATAATATTAAATAGCGATTTGAGAACTGATAATCTAGAAATTGAAGGAATATTAAATAGTGCTGATATTAAAGAAAAAGATGTTTTATCAGGAAGGCATGACTTTGCAAATATTGAAATATTTCTTGTGAATTATAAAGATTTGAGTCAGGGAATTATGAATTTGCATGCAGGAACTTTTGGTAAAGTAACATTAAATAGTGGGAGGTTTATCGCTGAAATTAGAGGTCTTGCGACAAAGCTTGAGAGAAGCATAACAGAGCTATATTCTCCTGTATGCAGGGCACAATTTTGCGATGATAGATGTAAAGCTGATGCTAAAAAGTTTAGTAGAATGAGCACAATTACTAAAATGATAGATGAAAGAAGATTTGAAGACACTAATTTAATCGAAAGCGATGGATATTATAAGCACGGAGTGGTAAAATTCTTTAGTTCAGCAACATTTGAAGTTGTAGTTAAAGAATACAAAAATAAAGTAGTTACATTATTTGCTTCTCCTCCATATCAAATTTCTACCGGAGATAAATATTCGATACTTGCAGGTTGTGATAAAGCGTTTTTAACGTGCAAAAACAAGTTTAACAATACTGTGAATTTCCGTGGCGAACCATATATACCAGTTGTTTAGCAGCATAATTTTTAATATTATGAATAAGTATGGAAAGGTGGCTGAGTGGTCTAAAGCACACGCTTGGAAAGCGTGCACATATGAAAATATGTCGGGGGTTCGAATCCCCCCTTTTCCGCACATTATTTCTAGTATAACATAGGATTTTCCGTTTTGTTCTTGAACGTAATAACCATATAGCATTAGCACTTCAGCTCCGCAATTTTTCAGAGTCATCTACGTCAATAAAAGAATAGAGTTATCAAGTTGCAGAGCCTTCTTGATTTTTGATGACGAAGAGTAGTTGTTATCATAGAAATACATCCAGTAGCCAGCATACCTTCCCTATTCCTAACAATATCTTGCAATACTATACTTAGTCTGTGTAATTTCTCACGAGCATCAGCAAACTCGTGTATACTCAACCTATCATAATCTGTTAATATAATTCTTTATTGAAAAATATAGCCTCACATTTTTTCAACCTGTATCTACTACAGAACAGAAACTGAATCTGCGAGAGCATGGAAATTGTCTCCAATACCTCTTAATGTATCACTTACATCAATAGATGCTGACTTTTGTGAATCAGATGGGGAAGCCTGTAAATCACACTTGAGTTTGCATAGTGCCTCACCGGGCACAGTCCATGAATTTTTTTCACAGTTATTGAGGCAATTGCGATGCCATGCGCTCACATACTGTACATCCAACTTTTGTTGTAAATCTACTCCTATTTTTTCACTCTGTAAATTTCCTAACATAATATTCTCCTTAATTAAAAAACTAATATAATTTTAACATATAAGCATTAATACTATACTAACAATAGTATGGTTGCTTTTATTGAAAATTTCAGAAAAATGTTGTATAATTATAGAGTAGTAGAACTTGGTAAAACCTATGGCAAACGCTAATTTAGCTTTCAGTAAAGAAACTTTACAGCATCTTGCTGAATTATCTGAACTTACTAAGCAACCTGCTCAAGCATTAGCAGAAAAACTACTTAAAGAAGCAATAGATAGTGAAATGGAAGATTTTTTACTATCTGTGGTTGCTGATCAATATGATGTCGAAGGTGCAGAAACAGTTGATTACAAAAATGTAAAGTGGAGATCAAGTGGACTACAAGATTAAATTTTTGAAGAATGTCACTGAAAAAGATCTTCCAGCTTTACCGATAAAAATAGAATCAAGAGTAAATAAAGCAATACAGGAACGCCTTACAGTCGATCCATTGGTGAGCCTTTATACCATAGCTTTAAAGGGTTTAGAAGACTAAGAGTCAGCGATTACCGTATTATGTATTGTGCAGACACCAAAAAACATGAAGTAACTATTATTACAATAGGACATAGGGATACCATTTACGAGAAAGCTTTGAAGGTACTTAAGAACTATGTTTTTCAATAATCGTTAAGTTACGTAAGTAAATTATAAATATTATATTATACACCTCTCCTTCCTCTTCACCTTAGGTGGCTTTGCTCAGCTCAAAAATAACTCATTTTTTGACTATACCCCTATAATTTTACTACTCTACAGACTATAAAATCGATGCTAATAACGGATTAGAGATAAACGTTGCAAAGAATCGCAGTGGCTCAACCGGAAAAGTCACAGTAAGTTAATACTGGAAGGATATTATTATGGAGCCTCAGATTCGTAAATGTCTTTTCTGTGTTTTATTGAAACACTTCATACTTTGCAGCATTTACATGATACGATAATCGCCAGTTCTCAGTCTTCTGTATCCTTTGAGTTTGTAACAAAACGATTCACCAAAATCAATTGGATTAACTGTAAGTCGCTCTTTTACTATCTCTTCAACTCTTAACTTTATTGTTTTTAGAAAAGCTCTTCTTACTAACATTTTTCAGGAATTTAATCTTACAGCGCTTTAGTCCCACCTATAGTGGTAAGATTATCTACTTATTCTTGTATGGGAATTTACCAATTGTTAAGATGCTCAGTGTAATAAGAACATATTCTAATAGTATGGAAAAATAAAATGACATTTGAACAATCTATAAAAAATGGCGTTATAAATTTACATAATTTGCGTAGCAAAACAATAGGTGAGCTTATCGATTGTTTAAAAACAAGAGACGATATCAAAGAATTTGCTTTTCAAGATGATGATACTGATCATAGTATACAATATAGGAAAGGTAGAAATATTAGTAATAATATGAAACTTAGGTGTATAGGTGCAGCAATTGGTTTAGTTGCTGGTCTAGTTGCAGCATGTTATTTAGGGCAAGAAACTTTAACTCTTATCGGTGTTTCTGGTGTAGTGTTGATTGCATTTGCTATAGTTGGTGCATTACTTGGAGCTGGAGCGGGCTATGTTGTAGGTAAATGCCTTGATAAAATTAAGGTTACAAATATGCAAAGAGAAATAAGTCGTTAAAGGTTCGTGTTGTATTCTGAATTTCTTTCAATACTTAAAGATTTACAATCAGAGCAAACTACCTGGCCACGTGAAACTGATTTCAGCTCATCAGTTGAAACTTTACTTGAGCAGAATATGCATTTTATTTTATCACTCGGGGCAAGTGAGTGATCAACAGCAATTCTATCATCAAAAACAAAACACTCGCCTTCCCAATTACCACTTTTGTTGTGAGTTTTTTCAAGGTAGGAAAGAATACCGCCTTTAAGGTGATAAACATCGTTAAATCCAAGGCTTTTCATATATGCTGTAGATTTCTCACATCTGATTCCACCAGTGCAGTACATAGCCACTTTCAGATTTTTACTCTCAGAGAAAGACTCTGCCCACTGAGGAAAATCTCGAAAACGCTGAGTATGTGGATTGATTGCATTTTTAAACTTGCCTAGTTTTACTTCGTAATCATTTCGTGTGTCTATCACTAAAACATCAGGTTGAGAGATAAAATCATCCCAATAATCTGGATCAATGTAATGACCTCTAACGGAAGTATCAAGATTACTTACACCAAGATTCACAATTTCTCTTTTTAATCTCACTTTCATCTTACTAAATGGTTGATATTCTGCTGCACTCTCTTTCCATGTAAGGTCCCTTAGTCTATAATCAGAACGTAGAAAATCTAATATTTTATCAATCGCGTTTCTTTCACCAGATACGGTTGCATTAATACCCTCTTCTGCAAGGAGTATAGTGCCTTTTAATTCAACGTTGTCGCATGCAACTTTTATTTCATCTTTCATGTCATAATAATTAGAGAGTTTTACAAAATGATAGAAAGTTGCAATGACAAAACTCATAATTAATTAGTTTATCGATTTAAAACATAATATATAAAATTATGAAGATATTCAATAGGACGGCTGTTAATTACTGGATATCTTTAGTTTTTGCATATAACATTTTAATATCAAATATAGATTCAAGTTAATGTTTCTGAGAGTATTTAAAAATATATTCTTGTTTTTAGTAAGTGTATTATTTGTCTGCCCTATACTATCGTTAATATCGATTCTATTTACAGAATCAGCAAACTCTGGATGGGTAATTAGTAGACTTTTTCCTGAATATATACTCAATACGTTAATTTTGATGGTAGGAGTAGGGTTAATATCCTTTATATTTGGAGTAATTCCAGCTTGGCTTACTACATTTTTTTCGTTTCCCGGAAGTAGAATTTTTGAGATTGCCTTATTCTTTCCGATATCAATTCCTGGATATATAGTATCGTTTGTTTATGTAAATACGCTAGAGTTTTCAGGTCCGATTCAGAGCTTGTTAAGAGATACTTTTCAATTGGGCAAAGGTGACTATTGGTTTCCCGAGATCAAATCCCTAGGTGGTGGAATATTAGTAATGGGATTTAGTCTATATCCATACGTTTATATGTTGGTCCGCTCAAGTCTAAAGAGCGTTAGTAACTCAGTCACTATTGCATCAACACTTGGGTTCTCCTCATTACAGAGTCTGTTTTCTGTCATCATACCCTCCATACGTCCATCAATTATAGCTGGGTTATCCTTGGTACTAATGGAAGTAATTACAGATTTCGGCACACCACAGTTTCTTGCTATCGATACTTTCACGACAGGAATATACCGTACTTGGTTTTTACTTCATGACAAATATTCAACTACTGTTTTAGCAGTTGCAGAACTGATTTTCGTTGCAACACTAATAGTTATCGAGAAAAAACTACAAAAAAGAGAAATATCTTACTCTTCAATCAATACTAATGCAGATTATCACAATAAACGTATTATAAACGGTTCTATATCGTTGATCTTTTCTTATCTTATGTGTTTATTGCCGATATTAATAGGCTTTATTTTACCAATGATTCCACTTATATATTGGAGCATAGAGAAAGGCTTTTTCATATACGAAGCAAGATTTTACAATATAATAGCAAATAGTGTTGGTTTATCATTTATTACCGCATTAATCTCAATTAGCATTGCGATAATTATTGGATATACAGCGCGTAGAAACAAGGTAATAAGCAACGTAGCACGTCTAATTTCTCTTGGATATGCAATTCCAAATGCAATTATTGCAATTAGCATAATAATGTTTTTAAGCAGAATATCTTCTTTCATTACTCAATATATTGTAGAAATTAGCTTAGTAGGAACTATTGGCGCATTAGTTTACTCATATTTATTTCGTTTTTTTGCTATATCTTTCAAGGCGATAGAGTCGGGACTCAAAAAAACACCAAATGAAATTGAATGGACTGCATATACTATGGGTCATGGGCCTATTTCCACGTGCCTGAATATTCATATTCCCCTTATCAAGAAAAGCATACTATCGGGATTTCTGCTCGTGTTTATGGATACGGTAAAAGAACTCACGGCAACACTAATTATCAGACCATTTAATTTTGAAACTATATCAACTAGAGTATATGAACTTGTCAGCGATGAGCGTTACAGAGAAGCTGCCCCATTTTCATTAATGATAGTTATTATAGGTTTAACCTCTACAATAATCTTATTCACACTTGATGATAAGAATCAAAAATAAACTATTTTGCATCTGTTCAGCAGAGTAACAAAATAAGATAGACGAAAAAAGACAACTATAGAAGCAAATGGTCAGTGCTTTCGTGTTTATCAACTTAGTTGAATCTCAGTATCAGCTACTCGGATGACATTATGGAAGCTCAAATGACAAAACAAGAAGCACTGGTTTCAGATGCACTTAAACAAATACACTATCTTGATGATCAATGAGGTCTAGTGTTAACGTATGGACTATCTAAGGAAAAGGGTGGTACCATAACATCAAAGGTTTTTATGCTCTCTTCGTTCAGAAATTCATATTTACCCTGCATTATTCCTGATGGTGTATTTAAGTATGTTCCACTTGTATATTTGAATACCTCTCCAGATTTTATTACAGGTTGTTCTCCAATAACACCAACTCCGGCAATTTCATTTATTTTGCCCTTATGATCTATTATTCGCCAATAGCGACTTAATAATTGAATGGTTGATGAGCTTTTATTTTTTATCTTAACATTATACATCCATACGTAACAATTTTCATAAGGAATGGATTGCTCTTCAATGTAAATTGGCAAAACTGTAACTTCAACAGAATTAGTAATAAGTGTGTATTTCATGGTCATCGTAAAGTGTTCATGATAAAAATTTAACACACTTCAATTATACACTTTTTTCATAGATTTTCCAAGCATATTATCGTACTCTAACTAGGAAATATTAATCTACATGATGAACAAAACAGATCCACTGGATAAAAAAGTGATAGGAATAATAGGAAGTGGGCAATTAGGTAAAATGACTGCTATCGCTGCAATAAAACTTGGGCACAAAACGCATATTTTTGCCAGTGCTAAAAACGATCCAGCTTGTTCTGTTGCTGATGATTTAACAATAGCAGACTTCTGTGATAAGAGGGCACTTGAATCTTTTGCACAGAGTGTGGATTTAGTCACTATTGAGTCTGAAAATATTCCATGTAGTGCAATTGATATTGTGTCGCAGCATACAGATTTTTATCCAGGCAAAAAGGCGTTACACATTTCGCAAAATAGGCTGAGAGAGAAAGATTTTATTAGAGATTTAAGCATAAAAACTGCTGATTACAAAAGTATACAAAATTATAATCAGCTAATAGAAAGTAGTGAAACTTTTAGCTATCCAGTGAGGCTAAAAACAACAGAAATGGGTTATGATGGAAAAGGACAATATGTGATTGAAAATGATTCTGAACTGAAGCAATTTGCTTCCTTCGATTGGAATAAAGAGTACATTCTTGAAGCAAGTGTTGATTTACTGAAAGAGGTTTCAATAGTCGTTGCAAGAAATAAAAACGGTAAAGTAGCTTTTTTTCCTATAGCAGAGAATCACCACGTTGACGGAATACTTAATACTTCAATAGCATCAGCTAAAATAGATAATAAATTAGCCCAAGAGGTACAAAAAACTGCAAAGAAAATAGCCACTGCGCTTGATGTAGTAGGAATTCTAGCTATTGAATTTTTCATCACTCAAAATCATGAATTACTAGTTAATGAACTGGCCCCAAGACCCCACAATTCTTGCCACTGGAGCTTGGATGCATGCAACGTTAGTCAATTCGAGCAGCTGGTGAGGGTAATATGCGGATTACCTATGCAGGAAGTAGTATTACGCTTTCCTTGCATGACAAAAAATATAATAGGTAATGATATATATAATTCTCACAAATATTTGAGCAACGAAAAAGCTAGTTTAACCATATATGGGAAAAAAGAGGTTAGGGACAAGCGTAAAATGGGACATGTCAATATAGATTTAAGTTATTGAGCTATAAATGCTCTTTGATCAAGATCTCCAAGATCTGCACTATATTTAGTGCTGCACCTTTGCGTAGATTATCAGCTACTATCCACATATTTAATCCGTGTTTAACGGTATCGTCTTGTCTAATACGCGATATGTATACGGCATCCTCTTGCACAACATCAATCTGAGTCATATATCCACCATCTTCGCGCTTATCTTGCACTAAAACTCCATCGTCTTCACTGAGCATTTCACGAGCTTCTTCTTCAGTTATATGCTGATCAAATTCTACATTTACTGCTATAGCATGACCAACAAGAACAGGTACTCGTACACAAGTTGCAGTTACTTTTATATCCTCTTCTAAAATTTTTTTTGTCTCCTCTTGCATTTTCCACTCCTCTTTTGTAGAACCATCTTCCATGAACTCTCCTATATGAGGAATGCAATTAAATGCTATTTGCTTAGGAAATATTTCAGGTTTTTTAGCTTCATTCATAAAGATTTTTTTTGTCTGATTGTAAAGCTCATCCATTGCTGCTTTACCTGCACCAGAAGTTGATTGATAAGTTGAAGCAACGATTCTCTTTATTTTTGCTTTTTGGTGCAATAAATGCAATGCCAACAACATCTGTATTGTAGTACAATTTGGGTTAGATATTATGTTGTGATTCTTATATTCCGTAATTTTATCTTTATTGATCTCTGGAATAACTAGTGGCACGCCTTCTTTCATCCTAAAACGAGAGGTATTATCTACGACAATACATCCAGCTTCAGTTGCAATCGGTACGTATCTCTCGGAAACATGAGACCCAGCACAGAAAATTGCTATATTAATTCCAACAAAATCGTAGTTCTCAAGGTCTAAGACAGTTAATTCTTCATCGCCGAAACTTACCTTTTTTCCCTCTGATTTTTTTGATGCAAATACAATAACAGAATCTATTGAAATTTTTCCTTCGTCTTGAAACTCGGCAAGCGCGCTTAATACCTCACGCCCTACTCTTCCTGTTGCTCCAATAACTGCAATCTTACATCCCATATAAATAAACCTCTGATTTTAAAGCTATATTATATTTTTACTGATAAAATTTACAATTACTTTAATATTTTTACCTTGCAATTAACCATAATTTAGTTATAATTATAAGACACTAGTAATATTGCATGGTAGAATGAAATGAGTAAAAAACATGATGACACTAAGGTCAAACCTGCAGTATCTGCATTTCAAAAGCCTGAAAAAATCAATAGATTAGAGATTCAAAATGTTCTTTCGAAAAAAAGCAAGCCAGCGATAAATTTTGATGATAAAAAGTATGGTGTGAAAATTTCTAAGATAGACCAGCATCTTTCAAACAAGAAGCAAGAATCTTTTGGATTAAGAGATTTTTTAAGTTCAATACCAATAATAGGAAGATTTTTAGTGAAAATTTTCACGCCTGAAAAAGAAGAGTATAAAAAACTGCAATCGCAAATAGGTCTTTCTAATAAAGCAAAAAATGAGATCTACATAGATAATAAACGCACAGAAGAAGTAGGTAGCAAACTTGAGAATGGTAATATTGAACAAGTAGATAAAGAGAAAAAAAATCTTGGCCCATAAATATTAACCATTTAAAGTGTATCTCTCACTACTGAATTTGTTGCACAGAAGTTTTGCAGTACCAAAATAAATAAATGGGTATGCCACTTGCAGTGAACAGGCTCGAAGTCAGCAGAGTACCTACAGGGGTTTCTAATATCACCCAACAACAAAAGGTTGTTGCTATGCTACCAATTAAAAGCTTATAACAACTCCTCTCCTGTATAATAACCTTTAGAAAGGCAAAACAGCACGCAAGATAAACGAACAAAAATGAAATTACAGAAAAGTCAATAATCGACGTAATCTGCTGGGCAAAATTGTTGTTTGAAGTGAGAATTAGTAAAATTGCAGTTCCAATTGAACTAACTGTTATTCCCCAAAAAGGAGAGCCATGCTTGTTCCTTTTAGCAAAGAATTTTGGCATTAGTCTATCTTCTGCAAGACCAAAAGCAACTTGTCCACTAGATAAAACCCAAGCGTTTAGACTGCCAACACAAAAAATGAATGCAACTATAGAAACAATTAAATGCCAATTACCAGAAAACATAATTTTTATCGCATCAACATATGGTGCTCTTGAACTTGCTAAATTGTTGCCATTGATCAATCCCATAATTGCAAAATTGTTGATAAAATATATAACAGCAACACAAACTGTGCCAAGCACCACAGCTTTTGGTATAGTTTTAGCTGGATTATCAACTGACCCTGCAGGTGCTGTTGCCAATTCAAGTCCAATAAAACACCATAAAGTAAGGAGTGTAGAGCGGGCAAGAATTTGCGATGTTGTAAGACTTAATATTTCTTCACTTATGATAAAATTATTTCTATCGAAAAAAAACAACGCTGCTACAGGTATTGCAAGCAATACAGCAACCTTCACAACCGTGAGCAGAAACTCAACGTGCCCTGCAGTAGCTATTCCCCTTAAATTTATTAATGTAATGATTGTAAATAACAACAGCTCTAAAAATAAACGCATACTTTTGATATCTTCATGGAAAAATGGTGTAAGATAGCCAACACCCACAACTATTAAAGCTGTTGTACTAACCCATGAGATTACCCAATATGTCCAACCAACAAAGAACGCTGCAGCAGGACCAAAAGTATGTTTCACATAAACGTGAGGACCTCCTGTTTCTGGAAACTTTGCACATAGCGTAGCAAAAACTAGCGCAAGAGACACAGCACCAGCTCCTGATATCATCCAACTTATAAGGCTATAAGCGCCATATGGAGCAAGGCTAATTGGAAGCATAAAAACCCCAGAGCCGATCTGACTACTAATGACTAAAGCAAAAACAGCCCAAAAACCTATTTTATTTGACACAATACCTCTTAATTCTATTAATGTAAGCCAGTAGTATAGCTTAAGAATTTTAGCAAATAAAAAATTTAAGTTAAGTTTTTAGTTTATGATACCAAAGTAGATAAATAAGTGTTCCGCTTAAAGGGAATAGACTTGATATTAACAATGTTTTTATAGAAGTCTCGTATATTATCCAACAGCAAAAAGATACAGCCACACCTCCAATTAAAAATTTGCAGTAGCTTTTGTCTTGTATATTAACTTTGAGAAAAGCAAGGCTACATGCTAAGTAGATAAACAAAAATGACACCACAGAGATATCAATTATTGAAGTTACTTGCTCAGCAAAACTTTTGTTTGACGTTAGGATAAGTAAAACTAACACCCCCAAAGTACTGAGTATTATTCCCCATAATGGAGCATCATGCTTATTTTTTTTGCCAAAAAATTGCGGCATTAACTTGTCTTTTGCAAGGCCTAAGGTGACCTGTCCATCAGCTAAAAACCAAGCATTTAAATTACTTACAGAAACGATAAAGGCAACAACAGAAATAATTAAATGCCAATTACCTGGAAACATAATTTTTATCGCATCAACATATGGTGCTTTTGAACTAGCTAGTTCATTACCACTTATCAATCCCATAATTGAAAGACTATTGATGAAATATATCACAGCAACACAGACTGTTCCAAGCACTATAGCTCTTGGTATTGTCTTAGCTGGATTATTGACGGATCCTGCAGGTGCTGTTGCTGATTCAAGTCCAATAAAACACCATAGAGTAAGGAGTGTAGAACGAGCAAAAGTTTGCGATATTGTAAAGTTTGATACTTCCTCGCTTACAATAAAATTATTTTTATCAAAGAAAAACAACCCTGCGATAGGTATTGCAAGAAGTGCGATAATTTTAACAATGGTTAGCAGAAGCTCAACACGACCAGCAGTAGTTACTCCTCTTAAGTTTATTAGCATAATAGCTAAAATTAATATTATTTCTAAAAGCAAACGTATATCTTGTATATCATTATGAAAAAGTGGAGCTAAATAACCGATACTTGCAATCGTTACAGCAGTTGAGCTAACCCACGAACTTACCCAATATGTCCAACCAACAAAAAAAGCTGCTGTAGAACCAAAAGCATGTTTCACATAAATATGAGGACCGCCCGTTTCTGGAAATTTTGCGCAGAGTGAAGCAAAAACCAAAGCTAGAGATATAGCACCAAATCCTGAGATTACCCAGCTTATAAGGCTATAAGCGCCATACGGAGCGAGGCTAATTGGAAGCATGAAAATTCCAGAGCCAATTTGGCTACTAATCACCAAGGCGAAAATAGCAAAAAAACCTATCTTATTTGACACAGTAATCTTTATCTTAATAGATTAATAATATAATTGAAGCTCAGAAATTTCAATCGATCTTTTTTATACAAAATTTGCATTTTTTTAATTTAAGCATATTTTTATTTATGCATATAATAAAAAAAGCTAAGAGAATTAATAACAGATGAAGTCATAGATGCAGCAATATCTTATAAGATAGACGAGATAGCAATCCCTGCAGAACCATCTACTTATCTTGAAAAGATGAAAGCATTTTTTGCAGGGCATACAAGATTCTCTGCTGCTTAGAGCTCTGAGACTTGCCTAAGCTTTAATCAAAGAAAGTTGCGGCAGCAACCTGGCCGCACTTCTAATTTTTCCTTATTGATTTGTAGCAAGTTCTTTGTTATGGTTATGAAAAGAAATTTAAAACCTCATCAGTATACCTTGATAGCTGAGTGTTGCATATGATAATATTGATAACAAATGATGATGGCTTTGAAAGTGAAGGAATAAAGTTACTCAAAAAGATTGCACATAATTTCGCATCAGAGGTATGGATAGTGGCACCAGATACTGATAGGAGTGGAGCTGCAAGGTCTCTTGATTATCCAGTGAAACAATCTATTAAAATAAACCAACACAACGAAAGGGAGTTTAGTGTATCTGGTACCCCTGCATACTGCGTCATTATTGCACTCAATAAGATTATGAATAAAAAACCAGACTTGATATTATCTGGAGTAAATATTGGATCAAATGTCGGCGATGATATTTGTTATTCAGGAACAATTGGTGCTGCAATGGAAGGTGCTGCAAGATTTATACCTTCTATCGCGCTAAGCCAAGTTTATCGTAATGAAATAAACTGGCATAATACAAAGATTTTTGCATCAAAGGTTATCAGCAAGCTAATGAAAGTTGGTTGGCCTAAAAATATAGTGATGAGTGCAAATTTTCCTGCTACAGAAAAAGTAAAAGGGGTAGAATTTGCTGAACAAGGTGAATACAATATTGATGGGGATTTAACTTTTACTGAAAACGCAAATGGTTCTTTGAGCTTAAATTGGTCTCGAGAACACTCAGGCAGTGGTAGTGTAGATAAAATAAAAGAGGGATTTATTACTATTACACCAGTAAAGTTAGATTTTACAGATTATGATACATTGAATGCTATGAAAAATTCTTTTGCAGACGAATTTTCTTCTATAGCTAACACTTGCATTACTCCTTAGAGGTTTTCTACGATTTTATCACGAGCGATTACTTTTTCTTCACCTGTATCCATGTTTTTAATTTTTAAAGTCTTACTGCTCAGTTCTTCATCACCAAAGATTAATGCAGCTTTTGCATTTGCTTGATTTGCTTTTTTCATTCGGGTTTTAAGAGTTCCGCTATACTCGTGAATCACATATAAATCATTTCTGCGCAGCTCATTTACAAGTGCTAGAGCATGTTCTTCAGCTTCTCCACCGATTGGAATTATATAAATAGGCCTCTCTTTTTTTTCAGCATAGTTGATTAATTCCGTTATACGCTCAATACCTCCTGCAAATCCTATTGCTGGAGTATGCTTTCCACCTACCGAAGAGACTAGATTATCATATCTTCCTCCTGCAAAAACCGCTCCTTGGCTACCTAAATCTTCCGTAACAAACTCAAACACTGTGTGACAATAATAATCCAAACCCCGAACTATTTTATTATTTACGATATAAGGTATCTTAAGAGTTGTTAATCCGTTTAATATTTGCTCAAAAAAATCTGAGGACTCTTTTGTATAATAATCACTGATTTTTGGTGCGTCAGAGATTATTTCTTTATCTGTCTTATCCTTAGAGTCTAGTATTCTGAGTGGATTTTTAATCAATCTATTTTGACTATCTTCTGATAGGTCATTTTGAAATTTTTTTAAATACGATATCAAAGCTTCTCTATATTTCGTTATTGTTTCACCGTCGCCCAAAGAGTTAATTTCCAGCCTTACGTTTTTATTGATGCCAAATTCAGTGAGTAATTGCTGAGCAAGTGATATCAATTCAATATCAGCTTTTGGATCTTCTATGCCAAAAACTTCAAAATTTATCTGATGAAATTGCCTTTGTCGTCCTTTTTGTGGTCTTTCGTAACGAAATGCAGGTCCTGTTGAGAATAATTTTATCGGTGTTTGCAATTTTTTTTCAATGAGTAGCCTAACAATCGCTGCAGTGAATTCAGGACGCAGAGTTATACTCTTTCCTCCTTTATCATTAAATGTATACATCTCTTTATTTATGATATCTGAGCTATCACCTAAAGTCTTTGTGAAAACTTCTGTGTATTCAAATATCGGAGTTTGAACAGGTAAAAAGCCGTATAAACTTGAGATTGTATTTGCTGTTTGCTCTATGTATTTAAATTTATACCATTCATCAAACAAAAGATCTTTCGTTCCTCTAACTGTTTGATTAGTCATAGCATAGTCTCTATACCTGAAACTTCTGGTATGTGATAGCTCAGCATATTCTGCACTCCTTGCCTCAAGGTAATTGCAGCACTTGGGCACCCAGAGCAAGCTCCTTGCAGTTCAACGTAAACTATTCCGTCTTTATAGCCACGGAACTTGATATCACCACCATCTTGAGCAACTGCAGGTTTGATATAACTTTCCATCAATTCTTTTATTCTATTTACAACTTCTATATCATTTTTATCAAAAAATTCTTCATTTGGTATGTCATTATCGTTTGCTCCTTCTTTATCCAGTGCTTTTCCACCAGAAGTAAAGTGATCCATAATTGTAGTTAAAATTTCTACTTTTAATACGTCCCAATTAATTCCATCTGATTTTGTTACTGAAATAAAATCATGACCGAAAAATACTCTTACCACATGCTCTATTTGAAAAAGACTTGCTGCCAGTTTAGAATTTTTTATTTCATCTGCATTTGAAAAATCAGCTGTTTCTCCTTCGCTTAAAATTTCAAACCCAGGAAGAAACTTTAGCGTATTTGGGTTTGGCGTTTCTTCAATTTGGATGAACATGTTATTTACCACAACAATTATAATTGTTACTATTTAATCATAAAATGATAAAAAAATATACATGTCATTCATCTTTTTGCTCTTTTTAGTATTCATAATAATCACGTTCGTTCTACCTAGCGTTGTCGTATTTTTTCTCTTTTTGGCAAAGAGAAATAACATAAGCTTTATGATGAACTCTATACTAAGTAAGTTTTTGAACGAATTTAATAGTGGTACAAGTTACAACAAAAATTACACTGGTGATAACATGTCTAAAGACGAAGCATTAAAAATACTGGGACTAAATCCTGAAGCAAGCCAAAATGAAATCAATAAAGCATACCAAAATTTAATGAAGCTAGTCCATCCAGATAAGGGAGGCTCAGAGTATTTTGCACAAAAGTTAAACGCGGCACGTGATAGATTGCTGAAGACCTAATTCTTAACTATTGAAACTTTTTCTCTGTAAATTTCACTTGCACATACTAAATTGTGTGATATAAAGCCGGGAACGTTGTCTTTTAGGAGGTATTTGATGGAAAGACAAGAAATAATTGAGAGCCTGAGAAAAAAATTATTTTCTGCTATAAACAGAGATGATTTTGAGAAAGTTAAAGAATATATTGAAGAGGCAGAACATAGACACATAAAAAATGAGATTTTGAATAATGAAAAATATAGTATGAAGCCTATGCATTCTGCTACTTACATAGGTAACTTAAAGGTATTACAGTTTTTGTGTGACAGTGGTGCTGATGTTAATACTACTATTAGCAGTCGATATTTGAGTACTCCCTTACACATTGCTGCTATTAATGGCAAACTAGAAATAGCACAGTTTTTACTTGATCGTGATGCTAACATCAATGCTACAAATTATAAAGGCTTTACACCTTTGTACTTAGCATTTAACCATTGTCATTTAGATATGGTAAAACTCCTACTCTGTAGAGGTGCTGATGCTAGTATTCAAAGTAAGTACGGCAAAACAGCATTAGATGTTGTTGGAGGTTATAGAAAAGATAGATGTAATAGCAATAGTAAAATTCAAGAGATAGAATCTGTATTGAGCAGTGCTACTGAAGATGACTGTGAAGCAAAATTAACTTCTATAAAAGCAGGTGTTAAGGTAGGGTTAGACGCTAATGACGCCACAGATTCTGTAAGTAGTGCAGCGAATCTTTCATTATTCCCTACCAAAGCAATCAAGATAGAATTGGAAGTTAGTAATACCACAGACTTGGCAAGTAGAACAGTGAATTCTTCCTTCACTCTTATCAGAGAAAATTTTGAAGAAGTTAGCAGCACTGCAAGCAATGCAGTAAAACCTTCTTCTTTTATTAATAGTATATTTAATGGGATAACTATCACCATCAGTGGCTTATTCAGCAGTGCTCCTGCTTTACCTTCTGCACATCAATCTGTTGCCTATTCGGCTGGAAGCCCTATTGGTTCTTCACAAATTGATTGTAATGGAATAGCTACGCTAATTGCTATGGCAATAAGTTATATTAAAGGAAAACAATATTTAAGGCCACTGGACAATTCACCTCTGACAATAGAAGAAATTAGAGTAAGAAAGCTTGACATTATAGAAAAAAACGTCAAAACAGCACATAGTGAGTGTAAAAAACGTTATCAGTGTCCTGAAAGTTCATTAAGCAATTCAACAGTTTCTAGATTTGCATCATCAAAAGTCCCTCTAAATCAGTCAAAATAAGCACTTAAATTTAAGTGCTTATTTTCTATCTCTTACTTCTCCTCCCTCAAGCATACTGGTGCTTATCAAGTACTAAAAAATTTGAATGAATAGCTTCGAATATCTTGCACGAAAGTTACTTGATAGATTGCTGAAGACCTAATTCTTAAATATTGAAATTTTTTCTTTGTAAATTTCACTTGTAAATACTGAATCATATGATACAAAGCCAAGAGAGTTATCTTTTAGGAGGTATTTGATGGGAAAACGAGAAATAATTGAGGATACGAGAAAAGAATTACTTGTTGCTATAGAGAAACATAATCTTAAAAAGGTTAAAGAATCTGTTGAACTTGCAGAGTGTATGAAGATAAAAGAAGATGTTCTTGATAATGCAAGATTTGGTATACTACCTATACATTTTGCTATTAGAAAAGATAGCATAGAGATATTGGAGTTTTTGCTTAAAGAAGGTGCTAATGTTGATGCTGGTTATGGTCAATATCTTTCAACTCCCTTGCACATTGCTGCTAGAGATGACAAAGTAGAAGTAGCAGAACTTCTACTTAAGTATAAGGCTTATATCAATGCAAAAGATACACAACGTCAGACACCTTTACACTTAGCGTCTTCCCATTGTAAATTAGATATGGTAGAGTTTCTGCTTGCAAATAAAGCTACTGTTAATATTCAAGATCGGAAAAACAAAATAGCATTGAATGTTGTTGGAGATGAAGTTACGTGTAAAAGTGATATAAGAAAAGAAATATCATTGATGTTGAAACGTGCTTCTAGAGTTGCCTCTAAAGTTAAGGTGTCAAAAATTGGTGTCATGGAAAGTAGTGCAGTAAAACCTTCCTCTTTTATTAATAGTATATTTAGTTGGATAACTGCTTCTACATTGGGTCGAAATACTCCTGCTTTACCTCCTGCACAGCAATCTGTTGCACATTTGACTGGAAGCCCAATTGATTTTTCGCAAGTTGATTTTAATGGAACAGCTCTGCTAGCTGACGTGGTAATCAGAAAGTTTATCGGGAGAAAATATTCAAGACCATTGGATGATTCACTTTTGACATTGGAGCAAATTAGAGAAAGAAAGGTTAGTGCTATAGAAAGGGATATCAAGATGGTAATTAGTGAGTTTGAAAAACTTGATCAATGTCCTCGAAGTTTATTAAGCAATTCAACAATATCTAAAGGTGTATGTCATCAAAAATCCCTCTAAATCAGTTAAAACAAGCACTCAAGTCTGAGTGCTTGTTTTCGTGAAATCTATTATTTAAATTAAACTTTTTATTGTGTGTTGTAGGTAAGTTGTTACAATAAAATGAGTTAAGATGAAAAAACTTTAAGTTATGGAAGATGATAGCAAGAAAGAAATAACAGAAGAAAAAGGTATATTAGGTTGGATAGAGTATAGACTGCCTATATTTTCTTTTCTAAAACATACTGCTTCTTATCAAGTACCAAAAAATTTAAATTATGCTTGGAATTTTGGTTCTTTGGCTGGTATAGCACTAATTTTGCAGATAATAACAGGTATATTTCTTGCCATGCACTACACTCCGCATGTTGATCATGCATTTAATAGTGTGGAGCGTATAATGCGTGACGTAAGTTATGGATGGCTGATACGTTATACTCATGCTGTTGGGGCGTCGCTCTTCTTTATGGTGGTCTATGTTCATATCATGCGTGGATTATATTACGGATCTTATAAGAGACCGCGAGAAATGGTGTGGTTTATTGGCATATTTATATTTTTTGCAATGATGGCAACTGCCTTTATGGGATATGTTCTTCCATGGGGACAAATGAGTTTTTGGGGTGCAACAGTTATAACTAATTTATTCTCGGCTATACCTTTAATTGGTGATAAAATAGTTATATGGCTATGGGGAAGTTTCTCTGTTGATAATCCAACGCTCAATCGTTTTTTTGCGCTGCATTATCTTATGCCTTTCATTATTATCGCTTTAGCTATGTTGCATGTTGTTGCTCTGCATAGGTTTGGCTCTAATAATCCAAGTGGAATAGAAGTCAGGTCAGATAAGGATACCATTCCTTTTTATCCTTACTATATAGCAAAGGACTGCATAACTTTTGGTTTATTTTTTATAATTTTATTTGCATTTGTTTTTTATGCCCCTAATTATCTTGGGCATCCTGATAATTATATAGAGGCTGATCCTATGGTAACTCCAGTACATATAGTGCCAGAGTGGTATTTCTTACCTTTTTATGCGATGCTGCGTTCAATTCCAAATAAACTTATTGGTGTACTTACCATGTTTGGATCTATTTTAGTGTGGTTTCTTTTGCCTTGGCTTGATAAATCAAAGGTTAAAAGTGGTTCCTACCGTCCATTATTTAAGAAATTTTTTTGGGTTTTTGCAATAAATTTTGCATTTCTTGCCTGGCTTGGGGGACAAGAAGTTAAGGAGCCTTACATTACTTTAAGTAGGCTCTCAACTCTTTATTATTTTTCATATTTTGTGATAGTTTTACCTTTACTTAGTAAGTATGAGAAACCAAAAAAATTACCAAAAACAATAAGCGATTCCGTTCCGGAGATGAAGTGATGCTGTTGGTTAAAGTTGCTGTATCTTGTATATTATTTCTCACTAATTCTTTGTCTGCAGAGGAGTTTAAACCTTTACCAAATAAGAAAATCGACTGGAGTTTTGATGGAATTACTGGATCTTTCGATAGAGAATCAATTCAGCGTGGCTATAAAGTATACAAGGAAGTCTGTGCTGCTTGCCATTCAATGAATAGAATAGCGTTTCGTAATTTGCAAGATGTTGGTTTTTCTGAAGAGGATGTAAAACAAATTGCAGCCTCTTACCAAGTTAAAGATGGTCCGAATGATTTGGGTGAAATGTTTGATAGGCCGGGAGTGTCTTCGGATTATTTTATTGCACCTTTTGATACAAAAGAAGCAGCTGCAGCAAGCAACAATGGAGCAATTCCACCGGACTTATCATTAATTGTCAAAGCAAGACATGATGGTGCAAATTATGTCTATTCACTACTAATTGGTTATCAAAACGGTGAACATGATGAGAACGGTTTATATTTTAATCCATATTTTTCAACAGGCAGGTTAGCTATGGCACCACCACTCTCTGAAGGAATGGTAGAATATGATGGTACAAGGCAAGCCACAGTTGAAAATATGGCATATGATGTGGTAAATTTCTTACAATGGGCAGCAGAGCCAGAACTGGAGCGCCGACATAAACTTGGGCTAAAAATAGTAACATATTTTATAATTTTGACGGTATTTTTTGTTCTCACTAACAATAGAGTTTGGAGCCAACTCTATAAAAAAGGAAAATAGAACTTCATTTACGCTCGTTTTTATACCTTACTCATAATATCATGTGTATTATGTAATGATAAATATATTATGAAAGTATAGGGATTATGGCATTTCAAATAGTTACAAATTTTCAGCCAGCTGGGGATCAACCACAAGCAATAGATAGTTTAGTTGAAGGACTAAATAACAAAAAAAGAGATCAGGTTTTACTTGGAGTAACTGGCTCTGGAAAAACTTTTACTATGGCAAATGTTATTGCAAGAACAAACAGGCCTGCGTTAATTATGGCACATAATAAAACTTTAGCGGCGCAGCTTTACGAGGAGATGAGAGGATTTTTCCCTCACAATGCTGTTGGATACTTCATTTCTTATTATGATTATTATCAGCCTGAGGCTTATTCACCACAAACAGACACTTATATTGAAAAAGACTCTTTAATAAATGAAAGAATTGATATGCTACGCTATTCTGCTATATGCTCTCTTTTGGAGCGTAGGGACACAATTGTAGTTGCGAGTGTTTCTTGTATATATGGTCTTGGTTCGCCTGAGAGCTATCTCAGCATGACCTTGACTTTAAGTGCTGGAGATAAGATTCATGTTAATGACTTTCTGAATAATTTAGTTAATCTCCAATATAAACGTTCTGATGTCAGATTTGAGCGAGGATATTTCAGAGTGCGCGGCGATATTATTGATATATTTCCTGCCTATTATGAAAATAAAGCTTGGCGTTTATCATTGTTTGGTGATGAAATAGAGGAAATTTCTGAGATTGATGCCATGAACAGCAATATTATCAGACGCATAGATACAGTCACCATTTTTCCAAATAGCTATTACACTACATCACGTGAGACTCTTTTGCAAGCAGTTCAATTGATTAAAAAAGAACTACATGAACGCCTGGATTATTACTATTCACAGAACAAAATTGTTGAAGCAAAACGCCTTGAGCAGCGTACTAATTTTGATATTGAAATGATGATGGCAACGGGAGTGTGTAAAGGTATTGAAAATTATTCGCGTTATCTTTACGGAATGAAAGCCGGAGATCCACCGCCTACATTGTTTGAGTATTTACCTAAAGATGTAATTTTATTTGTTGATGAAAGCCATGTAACCGTTCCCCAGATAGGTGCAATGTATAGCGGTAATGAAGCACGTAAAAAGAAATTGATAGATTATGGTTTTAGGCTACCTTCTGCTTTTGATAACCGTCCATTAAAATTGGAAGAGTGGGAGGCAATACGGCCACAGACTATTTACGTTTCGGCTACTCCAGGAAAATATGAATTAGAAAAGACTAATCACGCATTTATAGAGCAAGTTATCCGCCCAACAGGACTGACAGATCCCATCTGCATCATAAAACCAACAGGGAGTCAGGTTGATGATGTGATTCATGAGGCACAAGTGACGATAAAAAAAGGGTTTTGTATTCTAATTACCACATTGACAAAAAAAATGGCTGAAAAACTAGCTGAGCATATGAGTGAGCTCAGTATGAAAGTAACTTACCTACATTCAGATATTGGTGCACTGGAGAGAATTGAAATTATATGCAAATTAAGATCGAAAGAAATAGATGTTCTTGTTGGCGTTAACTTATTGCGGGAAGGTCTTGATATTCCCGAGTGTGGATTGGTTGCAATTTTAGATGCTGACAAAGAAGGGTTTTTACGATCAGAGACTTCGCTCATTCAAACGATAGGTCGTGCTGCACGAAATGTTGAAGGCAGAGTAATTTTATATGCAGACAAAATTACTAATTCTATGGATCGTGCACTGAAAGAAACTGAAAGGAGAAGAAAGAAACAGACAGAGCATAATACACTGCATAATATTGTACCAAAAACTATAATAAAGCCTATATCAAATACTCTACAGGAAAAAGTGGTAGTTGAGAATTTTAATAAGGATGATCTAAACAGTTTGAAAAAGCAAATGTTGAAGCATGCTGAAAATTTAGAGTTTGAAGAGGCAGCAAAAATAAAAAGTATTATTGAAAGGTTTAATAATAGATCCACTGCATAATTAGAAAAAAGATGAATAATTAATAGCTAAACTGACTTTGATTTATCAACAATTTGAAAAAACATCATCTAAGTGGAAGAAAAAAGACTCACTTTAATGTGTATTAAACAAGACTTATTATTTTGAAATATTACGCTCTAATTGTTTTTGCTTGTGCTGTTCAACCGTAACATCAACCATTACCTTCAATGAAAGATGATCTGACGGTATTTCTTCTCTTGGGACTATGTCCTCTTTACCTAGGCCTTCCATAGCATATGGTATATATTTCTTTATACTTGGTGATAAAAAGCAAAAATCTATTCTTTTTGGATTCTTCTTAGTGTTGCAAGTGTTATATGGACTATCAGCAAAAGCATCAATTAAGCCTTTTTCTTTCACACAAAGCTCGTATACCTTACCTTCTGAATTCGCATTAAAATCTCCGCATATAATCCAATTTTCATTTTTAATATCCACGTCATCCCTTTCTAGTAGAGACTTCATTTGATAATAGCCATCATATTCAGTTTTTTGCTTATCTTTCGGCACCCATTCAAGGTGAGTGTTAATTGTATTTATAGAGGTACCGTCATTGGTTTTGAATCTTGAGATTAACGCTACCCTTCCTTGAATTTTACCACGACATTCTTCTTCTTTAATTTCATCATGAGATTCTTTCAGCTTTATTTCTTCATGCGAAACACTAGAAAATTTGTCCTTCCTATAAAAAGTAGCTACCCCATCATTTTTTCCATCTTTTGCTCTTTTAAGAAAGTGAGAGTCGTATCCAGCATTAGCAAGTTCTTCACGCAAGAAATCATACATTTCTCCTTCTTCCATTTCCTGAAAGAGTAGAATATCAGAATTATATTTTTTAATATGATCAACCAAGTACTGCTTTCTATTCTCCCATTTTAAGAAATTAGAATCTGCTTCTGGAAAGTAATCTTTTATGTAAGAATTTGCTAAAATATTATAACTTAAGATTTCCATTTGCGCCTCCAGCATTTTAAGAAGTTTATCAAAAATTGAGTAATGCAACAAGTTATTTTAGTGTCCCTTTTAGAATTGTCTGACCTTGAGGCGAAAATAATAGTCGTATATGAAATGTTATGGGTATCTCTAAACTTGTTTCAGATAGCGAGTTTCTAAGGCACTGGGTAAAGTTGCAGTAGAACATGTTTATATCGTATCAACAATAGCAAAGTGTTAGCAAAATTTTACAACTTTTTCAGTGCAAATGCAAAATTTTACAAAAATAATTTTGGGAAAAGTACCTTTTAGCACGCAACCTGGCAATTATAGATAAGAAGACTTTTCAGAAAAATGAGCCAGTTCATGATAATTTCAAATTTTCACCTTTATCTTATAGATGATGATTGTTGAATTTATTCCTTTCTTGAGATTATGTACAGACTCTAACAAATTAAATCTCACAACAAATTTGTTGTTTCATAGCTTTTATATCATACTATAATTGCAACTGTTTTAACAATAATCAGAGCCTAAAAGAGGTTTATTATCAATGGACTATTTATAAAAAAATCTTATGGAAAATAAAGCTTGGTTCATTTGGCTAATCAGTAACTTGATTGTTGTATTCAGCAATATGCAGATAATCTACACCTTTATAAGCGTGAATCTTGAAAAAGAACTTGGGCTCACAATCGCGCAAGTTGCACTAGCTAATTCAGCATATACTTGGACTTTTGCTATCTCACAATTTTTTAGTGGGGCAATGTTTAATGTTTTTTCCAGCAAAAAAATTTATTTTTTCTCATTGTCAATCATGCTCTTTGGTTTTTTTGTCCTTATCAAGAGTGACAATTTTGCCCATTTAATTTTATCTCAATTTTTGATCGCAATTGGAGCATCGTTTGGTTTTATTGGCGCTGCTCATGTAAGTAGCACATATTTTCCCCTTACTCAATTTGGACTGATGTTCTCACTAGTGCAGACAATTTCAAGTCTTTCTGCTTTGATGATTCAAATGTGCTTCTCTAGCTTGCTTGCCGAAGGTGCAGATTGGAAAAATCTTATTGTATGCGTAATATTATTTGGCGTATCGATATTTGTACTTATGTTTTTTTATCCGAAAGGACTTTCAAAAAAAAATTTGGGGGAATACACAATAAAGAGCTCTATAAAAACAGTAATATGTTCTGTACTAACAGTGCTAAAATTAAGAGATATCTGGATAACCTCAATAGTGGGTGCTATCACTTTTGGAACATTTTTAGCGCTTAATATGCTGTGGGCACCAAGGTTACTAAGCAACTTAGAACTCAATACAATGGAGTTAGGTGTGGCAACTGCAATATTGTGGCTTGGTCTTGCAGTTGGTGCTCCAATTGCAGATCTAATCTCAAATCTATTTAAAAATAGAAGGCACGTAATCTCTGCTTTTGCCACATTGCAAAGTATTTCAGCTATTATTTTACTATGCGGTAATTTAACAGTTCATATTATATACTTTTGTATGTTAATGTTTGGTTTTTTTGCAGGAGGACATATGCTTAATTTTACTGTTGGTAGTGAGATTGTTGAGCAGAAGTATATTAGCACATCATCATCCATTATCAATGGATTTATGTTTGTTATGAGTGGAATTTTAGTGTCAATTTTAGCACTTTTTTCAGATCATCAAATGGCGCTTTTCACAATATTTGCAATGTTAACATTTGCTAGTATTTTTAATTATGCTACAAAAGAAACATACTATAAAAATAAAGTAGCTGAATCTTGAGTCGATTGTTATATTATATTAACATACTGTAATAAATTATGACAACAAAAGACACAACAGTAACTAAGGCAACAATAGCTGAATGTATAAACCAGGAAATTGGATTATCGAAAGAAGACTCTATTGCAATAATAGATGACATATTGGATGAGATAAAAACGAGCTTAGCAAAGGATGGAATAGTAAAAATATCTTCATTTGGAACATTTTTGGTTAAAAACAAGAAAGAAAGACCAGGAAATATACCAAAGACATCGGAAAGGGTAGTAATTAAAGCGAGAAAATCAATTTCTTTTAGACCTTCAAAAATGATGAAGAAATTAATAAATAACCGATGAATAAGGAAAAATTATTTTACACAATTGGAGAAGTAGCTGAAGAACTACATTTGGAGCAGCATGTTTTAAGATTCTGGGAAAGTCAATTCCATCAAATTAAACCCATAAAACGGAAGGGAAGAAGACTATATGATCATAAGTGTATAGAGGCAATAAAGAAAATAAAATATATGCTATATGACAAAGGATATACAATAAAAGGAGTACAAAAGGAATTTGGTAACGATGTAAGAATTGATCATTATTCAAGAAATTTGTTGAAAGAACTTACCGATTTAAGAGACTATTTGACTGATAAAATAAATGAAGAAAGTAATAAATAGACGAAAAACACTATAAAGTTTTGTGAAAGTTGATATATCTAGAGATAAGTGTATGTGTCGTATAGCCTTGTTCTTTATATTATCAGCAATACTGACAAGCTGTGGCCTGCAAAAACCTGCACCTGTACTACTTAAAGGCGAAGAATTTTATGGGAAAAGAGACCTAGAGTACACAAGGGAGTATCATTTGATTAAAGAAAATGTTGATTCTTCGCTGCGAAAAGAAAGTAGAAAAGCCTTTGTAGATAAGGTATATAACAATAATGCACAAAGCATGTGTAAATTTGTAATACCGGTTAAAGGTGCAGTTACCTCTTCTGATAAAATATGTCAAGATGGCATAAAAATTACTGCTCAAAGTGGAACAAAGGTTATTGCTTCTGCACCTGGCAAAGTAATATACGTAGGCAAAGGCCTGAGGTGGTACGGAAATTTAATTATAGTGGAACATAAAGATAATTACATGACTATGTACTCCTATTTAAAAAACATACAAGTTGAAATTGGTGATAAAGTAAAACAAGGTCAAGTAATTGGATCTGCAGGTAAATCAAGCACACAAGATAAAGATCCGCAGATGTGTTTCACAATAAGACATAATGGTCAAGCAGTCGATCCTTTAGTACATATAAACTGTGATTGAATTTATGAAATATGATTTTAAAAACGTTGAAAAATTCTACCAAAATAAGTGGGATTTTTCTGTAAGCAAAGATAGTAAAAAGAAGAAATGTTACGTGTTGGAAATGTTTCCATATCCATCTGGTAAGATTCATATGGGGCACCTGCGTAACTATGCAATAGGAGATGTTATAGCACGTTACAAGAGAGCTCGTGGATTTGAGGTTTTGCACCCAATTGGCTGGGATGCGTTTGGATTACCAGCTGAAAATGCAGCAAGGGACAATAACATTAACCCTGCAGCATGGACACAAGATAATATAGATAATATGCGCGCGCAGCTAAAATCTATAGGTCTTTCATACAATTGGGATCGTGAGCTCTCCACATGTGAGCCTGATTATTACAAACACGAACAGAAATTTTTTCTGGATTTTTTAAAGCATGGTCTTACCTATCGAAAAGAGTCGTGGGTTAATTGGGATCCAGTGGACCAAACAGTGCTTGCAAATGAGCAAGTGGTTGATGGAAAAGGATGGCGATCAGGTGCAGTTGTTGAAAAACGTAAGTTATTCCAATGGTTTTTAAAGATTACTGATTTTGCTGAAGATTTGCTTCATTGTTTGCAAAGTTTAAAAAATTGGCCAGAAAAAGTCAAAACTATGCAAGAGCGCTGGATAGGAAAATCTGAAGGTGTAATTATAGAATTTGAAATAGTTAGCCTGAATAAGAAATTAAAGATTTTTACAACTTCTCCTCATACTTTATTTGGAGCTTCTTTTCTTTCAGTAGGAGCAGAGCACCCTATTGTACAAGACCTTAAGGACAAAGAAATAAGAGACTTTATTGGTAATATGAAGGCAAAGGGGGAGAATGATGAAAAAATAGGAATTTACACTGGATTAAACGTAAAACACCCATTTCTTGATAAAGAATTACCACTTTATATAGCGAATTTTGTGTTGATGGAGTATGGAGAAGGTGCGATTTTTGGTTGCCCTGCACATGATCAGCGTGATTTTGAATTTGCACAGAAGTATGGTTTACCGATTATTCCTGTAGTTTGTGAAGAGAGCACAGAGATCTTAAAAGAACCGTACTTCGGTGATGGAGTGATGTTCAATTCTGAATTCTTAAACGGACTAATGATTAATGAGGCAAAAAAAGTAATCATAAAAAAACTTGAAGAAAAAGGAATAGGTAAGAAAACAATAAACTATCGTCTACACGATTGGGGAATTTCAAGGCAACGTTATTGGGGATGTCCTATACCTATTATACATTGTAAAGATTGTGGAATTGTTCCAGTTCCAGAAAAAGACCTCCCTGTTGTTCTACCAACGGATGTAGAATTTACAAGTGGTGGTAATCCCCTGTATAAGCACCCAACCTGGAAATTTGTTGATTGTCCAAAGTGCGGAAAGCAAGCAGAACGTGAAACTGATACATTTGACACTTTTTTTGAATCTTCTTGGTATTTTGCTGCATTTTGCAGTGAAAATAAATCGATTAATAAAGATACTTGTAATCGTTTTATGCCTGTTGATTATTACATAGGTGGAATAGAACATGCAATTCTACATTTGCTTTACTCAAGGTTTTTCTGCCGTGCTTTAACTAAATGTGGCTATTTTGACGTTAAAGAGCCTTTCTCTACTTTAATCACTCAAGGAATGGTCTGCCATATAACTTATAAAGATGAGAATGGCAAATGGCTCTTTCCCGAAGAAGCAAAAGAGTTGATTGCGAAGGGTGCTAAGATCCAAGTTGGAAAAGTCGAAAAGATGAGTAAGTCAAAGAAGAATACAGTTGACCCAAACTTTATCATAGAAAAATACGGTGCTGATACTGCTCGTTTGTTTGTATTATCCGATACCCCCCCAGAAAAAGATATGGAATGGTCTGATGATGGCGTGGAAGGTTGTTTTCGCTACATAAATAAATTGTGGCGTATTGTAGTGCAACTTAGGCCCGTAAACATACACTATGATAATGAAAACATTGTAGGTAAACTTCTAGAATATAGAAAAAAAATCCACAAACTCTTACACGGACTTACAGATGACTTGGAAAACTGCAGATTAAACTGTGTGGTAGCAAAGTTTCGTGAAATGACAAATTTAATAGCTGAAATAGACGTAAAAACTGGAAAATCTCTTATTGATGAAGGTATATGCATACTAATCAGAGTAATTGAGCCATTCATGCCACACTTAGCTGAAAATTTATGGCAAGAAATAGGAGGCAAAGGTATGCTATATCTAAAGCCTTGGCCAAAAGCTGATGAATCACTACTAATTGATAATATGGTAACTGTAGCAGTGCAGATCAATGGAAAGTTACGTGCGACCATTGAAGTGGCAACTGATTTACCTCAAGAAAAATTGAAGAAAATAGCAACATATTCTGTATCTAACAAAATCGATCAAAGCAAAATTCGCACTATATATGCTGTACCAAATAAGGTAGTAAACATAGTTATATAAAAATTTTGAGTAGCATGTCCCTAATTTCGTAGGTATACTTTTTTTGATATGAGATTATATCTTTTTTAATATAAAGGATATATACTTGTGCATTATATATTTTTTTGTATGGGTAGTTATATGAAAATAAAAGGATTGTGTGTTTTAGCTGTGTTGCTCACTTCATCTCTAGCAGGTGCAGCTAGTAATAAAGCAGCTAGTAATAGTGCAAAAGAGCAGTACTACGCAGGTTTAAACTTTGGTGGTGGATGGGGTACTGGATTAAAAATAAAACCTGGCTTAGTTTTTGGTTATAATTATGATAAAAGCTCTAAGTTTGAACTTGAGATTCTCACCGACGTAAGTGATATGTTTGGTGCAGCAGACAAGAAAATGGGAGCTAGTTTATTAGCAAATTACCGTTATTATCCTGACGTTGACATTGATCCTGTGAAACTATATGTCAGTGGAGGTTTAGGAGGACATCTACAAGTATATCCTTTTGACATTGTTGGCACTGAAACACTAGATAAAATACTGGGTGCTATTTCGTACAAACTGAAGGTTGGTGTTGATTATGAAGTTGCTCCACAGATAGTTGGTACAGCTGCTTTAACCGTAGGCGGGCAACTGAGTAGTTTAAAAGCAAAACAAATACCAGATGCGATGCTGGAAGTAGGAGTACGTTATAGTTTTTAATGCTGGATGGCATTGTGTACATGTTTAGGTGTAACCATAAGCAATGCTCAAAACTTGCTGCTAGCATGTTTGAACACTTATTTTAGTATGTTTTAAGGAATGTTACATATGAGTAATATGAAAATGAAAAAATTGTTTGCTATATTGCTTGCTTCATCTTTAGCAAGTACAGCTAGTAGTAGTGCAAGTGAGTTAGAAGATCGGTACGAAGATCATTACTATGTAGGTTTAAACTTTGGTGCTGGATGGGGTGATACTTTTAAAATGAAACCTAGCGTTGTTTTTGGTTATAATTATGACAAAAATTCTAAATTTGAACTTGAGGTTCTTGCCAACATAAGTGATATAACTGATAAACAAAAAAGGAAAGTAGGAGCTAGCTTGTTGGCGAATTACCGTTACTATCCTGATCTTGAAATTGATCCCATTAAATTATATGCCAGTATAGGACTGGGTGGATATATCCAAGTATTGCCTTCTTTTGGCTTAGGTGGCAGTAGTACAGGTGAAACTAAAGGCAAAAATGTTGCAAATAAAGATGATTCAGGTAGAATTACGAATGAAGATGTTACAGAAAACGATAATACAAAGAAAGAGGAAGAAAAGAGTCAAGAAGCTCCAGCTCTACTAGCTGCTGATGAAACGTCTGATCCATCTTTAGTAGACAAAATACTGAGTTCTATTTCCTATAAACTAAAGGTAGGTGTTGATTATGAATTTACTCCGCAGATAGTTGCTACAGTTGCTATTGCTGCAAGTGGGCAATTAAGTGCCTTCAAGCCACCAGTACAAATACCAGATGCAATCATAGAAGTAGGCATACGTTATAATTTTTAATGTTCTAAATTGCATATTTCTTGTAGTGAATAAGATAATCCTGCAAAGAGGTTTGCTATTTGGATAAAAATTCGATGTTATTATCTAGAGACGGGTATCTATTTTTCTTATGCCCTCAATTAATGAAATCAGAAGGATCAACTCCCTTCTGTAAGCAAGCAGCAACTAAAGTGTTGATCATAAGAAATGCTATTGTCATCGGGCCAACCCCCCCAGGTACTGGAGTAATTGCTTTGACTTTTTCTTTTACTCTTTCGAAGTCAACATCGCCTACAAGCTTTGTTTGCTCTCCTACATTCACACTATTTATGCCAACATCGATTACTATTGCACCTTCTTTTATCCAATCTGGTTGAACAAAATTTGGCTTTCCAACTGCTGCAACTACTATATCCGCCTTAGAGCAATAATCAGCTAAATCCCTACTTTGTGAATGCAAGATGGTAACAGTGCAATTTTCTTGCAACAATAGGTGAAACATTGGCTTACCCACAATATTTGATCTGCCAATGATTACCGCATTTTTACCGGACAGATTATTTTCAACTGACTTAATTAAATGCAAAGAACCTTTGGGAGTACAAGGTATCAGACAATTTTTTTCACCTTTAACTAACCTGCCAACATTCTCATCATGAAAGCCATCTACATCTTTTTCAACACTTACTGTATTAATTATTCTACTTGCACTGATGTGCTTTGGTAAAGGTAACTGAACTAAAATTCCATGCACAGATGAATCTTCATTTAATGTATTAACTTTTTCAATCAATTCATCTTCTGAGATACTATCAGGCAAAACAATAGTTTCAGAACTTATGCCTATTGATTCTGCTTTTCTTTGTTTATTACGAACGTAGACCTGACTTGCTGGATTGCTACCCACAAGAATTACTTTAAGACAAGGAAAACCATTATACTCTTTCTTTAAAATATCAATTTTTTTTGATAGCTCCTCACAGAGATCATTTGCTATTTTTTTACCGTTAATAATAATTGACATTTCCTTGCCACTCCTTGAAGTCAGGTAATGCAATACCAAATAAATTCAATACTTTACCAACAGCATGATTTACAATATCATCCAAAGATTTTGGTTTAATATAAAAAGCAGGCATCGGCGGAGCAATAATTGCTCCCATCTCCGTTAGTTTTAACATATTTCGGAGATGTCCAAGATGTAGTGGAGATTCTCGCACCATAAGAACTAATTTTCTTCTTTCTTTTAGAGTTACATCTGCAGCCCTTGTTAATAGATTGGAAGTCACCCCCGATGCTATTTCAGACATTGTTTTCATAGAACATGGAGCAATAACCATACCTGAGGTTTTAAATGAGCCGCTTGCTATTTTTTCTCCTATTTTTTCTTCAGAATAGTAAAAATCTGCAAGCGACATAATATCTTCAAGTTTTTCTTTAATCTCATGAGCTATAGTTATTTTTCCAGCACTGCTGATCACTAAATGAGTTTCATGATTGGTATTTTTTAGTGCCTCTAGAATCCGTACACCGTAAATAGAACCAGATGCTCCACTTATTCCAATTACAATCCTACTATTCACCTTCGTAATTCATTCCCAATGCACGTTTGTAGGTATCAAGTAATATTTCCTGTTCCTCCCTGTCATCATCATCCATCTTTCTTAGCCTAATAATCTGTTTCATCACTTTTATATCCCAACCTTCATCTGCAGCTTTTGCATATACATCACGAATGTGATCTTGCACATCCCTCTTTTCTTGTTCAAGTTTTTCGATTCTCTCTATATAGCTCTTCAAATCTTCAGCCGTTATTTTTACTGTATCTTCCATAGAACCCAACTAATTAATTGCTACTACAGTATTATCAGTTTTTACTTGTACTTCAATCATAGTAATAATATTTTTATCTTTTTTTAAAATCTTAAAGTAAAAACCGTACATGGAAAACTCTTCATTTTCTTCAGGAATGCGCTCTATCTCGTTTACAATCATACCTGCTAGAGTTGTAGCTTCTTCATCAGGAAGATCCCAATGTAACTGTCTATTAATATCCCTAATAGTAGATTTTCCTTCTATGTGATACATATTATCGGATATCTTTTTTATAAAATTCTCTGTGATCAAATCATGTTCATCTGAAATTTCTCCAACTATTTCTTCCAGTATATCCTCAAGAGTTACGATTCCCTGTAGTGCTCCATACTCATCAATAACAAATGCAAGGTGTTTCCTGTTTTTACGGAAGTTGTGAAGTTGTACACTGAGTGGCGTACTTTCTGGTATAAACCAAGGCTTTGACATAACTTTGGCAATCTCTATTTTATTATCCTTTTCACGCAAGGCATTTATTAGATTTTTCACGTGAACCACTCCAACAATATTATCTGGTTCTTTTTGCCATAAAGGTACTCTGCTATGGCTACTGGTTAAAATCTCTCTTATTAACTCTTCTTTGTTTCGATCTATATCAAGAGAAAATAAGTTTCTCCTGTGGGTCATAATTTGTGATATTTCTGTCTCAGCCAAATCAAGTATACTATTTAGCATATCTAAATCCTGTTGTAACATAGTGCCCTCACTGCGGTGAAGAGTAATCATATTACGCATTGCATCTGCTGCAGATATTACCTCCCTATTCTTATGAAGCCCACATAACTTCAGAATGATATTGACAATAAACTGAATGCCTAATGTCAATGGAGAAAGAACCTTGACAAAAAACAGCATAAAATAAGCAGAAAGTAATGTAAATTTTTCAGGATTTTGCATGGCGTAAGTTTTTGGTAAAACTTCACAAAATAGCAAAATACAAAACGTCATCATGAATGTTGAAAGAAATATGCCCTCACTCCCAAAAGAATTTATAAATATTACTGTAAATAAAGCAGAGCAAGTAATGTTAATAATTGTATTACACAGTAATATTGTTCCTATTGTTAATTCTTTTTTACCTAACAAAAGCTCTATTATCTTGGCTTTTTTGTTACCTTCTAGCTTTAGTTTATTCACTCGGGATCGGCTAATTGAGGTTAACCCTATTTCTGCTCCTGAGAACAAAAACGATAAAATCAATAAGAAAAAAATTGCTGACAATACTGAAATCAATAACCAATCCATTAAAGTATGATGTTATTGCGATATAGAAACAGAGTTGATTTTATATGTTGTAAGAAGCATTTGCAAGTCTATATATCTTTAATATAAAAAAATAAATCATGAAATATATCACACACTGCATTCACATGCATATTCTCAACAACAAGTGGAGGAGTTATTCTTATTACCCTATTATTTAAAATTTTAGTCATTATTAAGCCTTTGTCAAGAGATTGTTTAACAATTTTATCAGCCAACGGTACTCTAAGCTCTATCCCTATCAATAAACCCTCCCCACGAACTTCTGAAACGATCTTCGGAAATTCTTCAGTCAAAGGCAACAACTTTTCTTTTAGATATTTACTGACCTTCTTAACATGGTCAAAAAAGCCTTCCTTTAGCATTACATCGAGTACTGCATTACCAACAGTCATAGCAAGTGGATTACCTCCATAAGTTGACCCATGAGTTCCTGGAGTGATTGCTTCTGCTATATAATCTTTTACTAAACATGCAGCCAGAGGAAACCCATTACCCATAGCCTTCGCACAAGTGAGCATATCAGGTTCAACTCCTATATTTTGATAGTAAAATAGAGAGCCAATCCGTCCATATCCGCATTGCACTTCATCAAAGCATAAAATTATTCCTTGAGCTTTTGTTATCTCTCTTACTTTTTTAAGATACTCTACGTCCAATGGATGTACTCCGCCTTCACTTTGTATGGGCTCTAAAAATATGGCAGCTGTTTCGCTATTGATTTTCTTTTCTAATGCTTCAATGTTATTTCTTGGAACTTTATCAAAACCAGAAAGGAGTGGAGCAAAACCTTCGCGTGATTTTTCATTTCCCCCAGCTGAAATTGCAGCAATACTGCGGCCATGAAAACCTCCTTCAATTGTAATGATGTGACTGCGCTTTTCTTGTCCATTTAAGTAGAAATAGCGGCGAATAAATTTAATTGCAGCTTCTGTTGCTTCAAGTCCACTTGAGCAGAAAAAAACTTTATCGGCAAAGGTAAGTTCTGTTAAACGCTGAGCAAGCCTTTCCTGCTGAGGAATAGTAAAAATATTAGAGCAGTGCCATAATGAATCCAGTTGCTCCTTCAGTTTATCTGTAATGTATGGATGACAATGCCCTAGAGAGGTTGTAGAAATTCCTGCAGCAAAGTCTAAATATTTTTTACCATCCTTATCGAAGAGATATACTCCTTCTCCTCTAACTATAGAAGCTTCAGATCTATTATAAGCGTTAACAACATGATCCATTTTAAATATTATCTATAGTGCATGAAAAAGCTTTCCCTTAATATTGCTTAAACTAAAAATTGGGCTAATATTATACAGTTCAACATAAAACTCAGAAATTTAATATGTAAAAAAGTAAAACTACACCAATTCACATTCAGCAAAAAAGAAAGCTATTTCTCTATGAGCGTTCTCTAGACTATCAGAACCATGCACTCTATTTTCACTAATATCATTAGCAAAATCACCCCTAATTGTACCTTTATCTGCCTGTTTTGGATCTGTAGCACCCATGATTTGTCTGTATTTACTGACTGCATTTTCACCGATTAAAACTTGAACTATCACAGACCCAGAAGTCATAAATTCCACCAACTCTCCAAAAAAAGGCCTATCCTTATGAATTTCATAAAACAGCTCTGCTTGTTTTTTTGTCAGCATCATCATTCTTTGTGCTATAATTTTTAGTCCAGATTTTTCAATGTAAGAATTTATACTGCCTGTAATATTATTTTTTACTGCATCAGGTTTTAATATTGAAAGTGTTCTCTCAATTGCCATATTATTTCCTTATATTAAGATCGTATATTTATAGATTTATTTTATTATAAACTTTGATTTGATAAAAGCAATTTTTCACTTATAGTTAAGAATAAACCATCAAGGAGGTGTTTTATGGGGTGTTGTAATAAAAAAAACAACAAACCAGTCGATCCTAATGTTAAACAATCAATTGAAACTACACTTACTGCTAAAGAATGGGTTAATCAATTCAAGTCATCAATTTTTTGTGGGACAAAAGGATTTTTAACTTTTAATTTGGCATTTTTGAGTTATTTAGAGTATAGCTTACACAATAATACAAAATTAAAAGAAGGCGCTGTTTTTGCAATAAAAAGGAATACTATTCCATTTTTCGAAATGGCTATCATAGTGCCATTTGTTTGTCTTGCATTACCATCTATGATAGGTGGGATGAACCTCATGCATTGTGCGCTTATATGTGCTGCACTGATGGTTGCAACATGTTTTGTTGTGAGAACCTTTTACTTGCGTGAAAAGTTATTGAAAAAAATGACTAATAATGAAAATTATACCGAGAAACAAATAGAGCAGGAATTTAAGAAAGACACTATAAAATTTCCTATCTTTTATAAAAACAGACAGCATATTGAGTATAATTCTCCTAATCCAGGACAACTAATGAATGAAAGTCCTCCCTATCTCTTTGTTAGGGTTTTACTTTTTCCCCTTACGATTTTTCTGAAGGCTCTACAAAGCTGCATAATGATATCTTTGGCTGCTGTTGAACTTTTTGAAGCAGTGCCAAGTTTTTGTGTTGATGTGGTTTTTGATAGAAACTTTGTATCTACACAGAGTAACGTGAAGAGATCTGGCCATCTATTGTATGCTAGTGTGAGAAATTTAGTGCCTGTAACTAAACTTGATGAGTGTGTAGCTAATTTTATAGGCAAACCTGAAGAAAGGTGCTGTCAGTGAAGAAGGCAGTAATCTTATTTAACCTTGGTGGACCTGATTCACTAAGTGCAGTACGTCCTTTCTTGTTTAATCTATTTTATGATAGAAGAATAGTCAATCTACCCAATCCTTTCCGCTTTCTTTTAGCAAAGTTTATCTCCAAAAGGCGAGAAAGTACTGCACAAGAAATATACGAGCACATTGGAGGTAAATCGCCAATCTTGGAGAATACGAAAGCACAAGCTGATGCTTTAGAACTAAAATTAAATGAAAATGGAAACCATGTATATAAGATATTCATCTGCATGCGTTATTGGCATCCATTTGCTGATGAAGTTGTTAAAAGCGTAAAGCAATTCGACCCTGACGAAATCATTCTGTTACCACTATATCCGCAATATTCAACCACCACAACTCTATCATCCATCGAGAATTGGCAAAAAAATGCCAAACTGGAATGTAACACAAAAACAATTCACCATTATTATGACAATGAAGACTTTATTGAAGCTCATGTTAATCTGACGTCTAAATATTATAAATTAGCTAGCAAAATCGGTAAGCCAAGAGTCCTATTCTCGGCTCATAGCTTACCTCTTAGTATCATTAAAAAAGGCGACCCTTACGCTTCACAGATAGAAAAAACAGTAAAATTAATAGTAAAAAAATTGAATATTGAAGATCTTGATTGGGGAATATGTTATCAGAGTAAGGTTGGCCCTGTAAAATGGTTGGAGCCTAGCACTGAAAGTGAGCTATCACGCGCAAAAGACGATAGTATACCTGTAGTTTTATCACCTATATCTTTTGTTTCTGAGCATTCTGAAACACTGGTTGAACTTGATATAGAGTATAAAGCAATTATCAAAGACGGATATTACTTTCGCGTACCAACTCTCAGTACTGATCTCTTATTTATCAAGTGCTTGGCCGATTTATGTTTAGATCACTCTCAAAGTACTGATTTATAGCACTTTTCTTTTTAGATTTTTATAGTATAATATTAAAAAGTTATTATTTTATTATCTACTTATGCCAAAAGGTAAGCCAAATACATTTATAGAAAGTATACATAATGCTCACAATCATGATATTAGAAAGATGTATTGTATTGCAGTAGGTTTAACAGGCATATTGTGTAAAATTTCATTGCAATTCTGTTGCGAGTTTATTGATAACAACAGATCCAATATTTGTACTATATTAGATATTTCTAAGTTCATAAAACTACCAACATCAATAATATTTGCTCTTCATCTTGGGCTAAATCTAGCTGGATATAAATCTAAAAAACTTCAGAATGGTAAAGGGGGAAATGAACCTGAAAAACCAATACAGGTTGTGGGTAGCTTAGCCTTCTTGGCAAACTGTGTAATAGGAATATTGATGCAGACAAAAATCATTCATTTCTTAGCTAGAAACAATACAAATATAATAAGTTATATTAGCTTAACATCAGCAGTTCTATTTCTATTTTCAGAATGCATAAACTGTTATTATACATGGAAGAAGTATCTAGATAATAAGGATTCTGAAAAGTCTGCTAAATATGGCAAAGAAGTTATTTTTAGCACATTCACTTTGTCATTGGGCTTGTTAAGCTTCATATTAAAAAGAATGGAACTTCCAACCATACCAATAGACTTGGGTGGTGGCATAATCTATAATTTCAACTTAACTGTTACGGTTAGTTTGATACTAAGTATAGCATATCTAGTATCAAACATCGATAAGTTTGTCAATCAACCTAATAATGGTACTGATCCTTCTACTGGACTTGATGACGCTCACCATATTCAGCATAATGGCAGCATTGTAGAAATTAATTATTAGAGATGAAAAGACTTAATTTCTACTGCCAATGCTAGCACTGCTAATTTGCTAACAATATTCCAAAGTGGCAAAGTTTTATTTTCTTGGCTGATATCATAAAATTCACAGTCAGTGGAATTCAAGCTAGAATATACATCTTTCCTGCTATTACATCGGTATAAGTAACATGTTGGAGTATCTCCTATATAGTATATTAGCGGTTCTGCAGAACTACTTTTAAATATGTCAATAGTTGGTACACCTTCTTGTATAATAACACTATTGATTGCTATTCCTTCTTTTATCTTTTTCATTTTATGACGCTTTTTTTTATTGAGATTTAATATTTCCTTTCCACTTGTTGCTGTTATAATGCCCATTCCATATGTGCCATTGCTTGCTTTGATAAAAACGTAAGGTTGTGTTTTTATTTCATATTCCTCATATTTTTTTTGCACTAGAGATAATATTTGGTCAACTTTAGTCGCTACTGCTCCTAGTGATGAATCATCATTAAAGTCAACTCCATTACAGCTTTCTGTAAGCACAGAAATAAGCCATGGGTCCATTTTAAATTCGCCACAAAATTCGGACACTAATTTTTGATAGATTTCAAAATATTGAAATTTCTGCCTACTGTGCCAGCCATATAATGGACTTGGCACTATCTCTTGTTTTACGTTTTCTAGCGTGTCTGGAATGTGGCTCGTCATATCACGGTTCAGTATAATAATATCAGGCACAAATCCTGAAGTTGTCTTCAGCAAAGAGTTTTCTTTCACAACAGTTTCATACTGTTCTATTAAATTGTACGTTTCATTATGAAAGAGGCCAATTCTAGTTTCAAAACCTGCGAGTTGCAGTACCTTTTCTATGGCAAATACATTTTCTATATACATTTTATTTCGTGTGTAATTCTCCGGTATTATAAGGGCCTTTTTATATTGTTTTGTTTCGAAGTAGCTTTTTATCAATTTTGCTGCTATCACTTTTGATACTTCACTTAGGTTATTAAACCCTGCAGGAAATAAATTGGCGTCTACTGGAGCAATTTTGTAGCCTGAATTCCTAAGATCTATGGAGCTATAAAATGGTAATGTAAAACCATTAAATTTTGTTTTGAACCAATTATTTATATCTTTTTCCAGATTTGGATGAATTATGTTTTGCATCTACACTTTAAATGTTATAAGAAAAGTACTATATTATAAGTTATAATCTTAATATAATATAACGAATTAAAATAACAAAAAAATGATTCATCATGACAGCAGTAAAATGTATGGTACTACTATACTGTCAATTAGAAGAGACAAAAATGTAGTAGTAATAGGTGATGGGCAAGTCTCGCTAGGCCATACCGTTATAAAATCTGGAGCAAAAAAAGTTAGGCGTCTTTCTGGTGATTCCGTAATTGCCGGTTTTGCTGGAGCAACAGCTGATGCATTTACTCTCTTCGAAAGGCTAGAATCTAAACTTGATAAGCACCCAGGACAGTTAATGAGGGCATGTGTTGAACTTGCAAAAGACTGGAGAATGGATAAATATCTAAGAAAATTAGAAGCTATGATGATCGTGGCAGACAAGTCCATTTCATTGGTCATTACAGGAACGGGTGATGTTCTTGAACCTGAAGATGGCATTGCAGCCATTGGCTCTGGAGGAAATTTTGCTTTATCTGCAGCAAAAGCTTTGATTGACGTTGAAGGAATATCAATAGAGGAGATTGCAAAAAAGGCTATGAAGATAGCTGCCGATATATGTGTTTATACAAACCATAATCTAATTATTGAAAAAATAAAGGAGTAATATGTCAAGAACTTTGTGTGCCAATTCTTCTGGTCAACCTGTAGTAGGTCAATCTGATAATAATGATGACTGCAATAAAAAAAACGGCCTCTATGAAAATGAAGGTACAGAAAGTAGCAGCATTCAAAGCTCACAAGCTTTATTAGATGATCTACCACCACAGAAGATAGTTAAAGAATTAGACAGATTTATAATCGGGCAGAATGATGCAAAGCGCGCTGTTGCTATTGCACTCAGAAATCGTTGGCGTCGAAATAAAGTCCCACTTCCACTACGTGAAGAGATTATACCTAAGAATATACTCATGATAGGCCATACGGGAGTTGGTAAAACTGAAATAGCTCGCCGTTTAGCAAAGCTTGCTGGTGCACCTTTTATAAAAGTTGAAGCAACGAAATTTACTGAAATAGGATATGTTGGACGTGATGTTGACTCGATAATACGTGATTTAGTTGACGCAGCAATAGTTTTAGTTAAGGAAAAAGCACGTAAAGCCTTAACTAAAAAAGCTTTAGGTTTGGCTGAAAAGATAATAGTCAACTCCATGGTTGGTGAAGATGCAACCGAGGAAAGCAAAAAAGTTTTCAGAGAAAGACTGAGAAATAAGGAATTTGAAGATGGAGAAGTTTCTATTAACGTCAGGGAGAGCAAGGGTATGCTACCCACTTTTGATATACCTGGTATGCCAGGTGGGCAAATTGGCGTGATGAACGTAACAGAAATAGTGGGTAAGATGTTTAATGGGAGCAAAAAAACAAAAACTATTACAGTTAAAGTGAAAGAAGCGCGTGAAATATTGATTAATGAAGAAAGCGAAAGGTTAATGGATGAAGACAAGATAATCAAAGAAGCGATTGATCTTGTTAGCAATGAAGGTATAGTGTTTTTGGATGAAATAGATAAAATTGCAGCACGTACAGAAATAAAAGGTGAAGTCAACAGAGAAGGAGTGCAACGTGATCTGTTACCACTACTTGAAGGAACAACTGTTTCAACTAAGTATGGCACCGTAAAAACAGACTATATATTATTTATTGCATCTGGTGCTTTTCATTTGTCTAAACCATCCGATCTTTTACCAGAATTACAGGGTAGATTGCCAATTAGAGTGGAACTTAAGGCACTTACTCAAGAGGATTTAATAAAAATATTAAAGGAACCAGAATCTAGTTTGTTAAAACAGTATATAGCGTTAATGAAAACGGAAAATGTAACACTTGAGTTTACTGATGATGGTATAGAAACTATAGCTGAAATAGCTTTTACAGTTAATAGAGAAGTAGAAAATATAGGTGCAAGAAGACTTCATACTGTCATGGAGAAGCTTTTAGATGAAATAAGTTTTATCGCTTCTGAAAAAAATAATGAGAAATTTGTTATAGATAGCAAGCACGTAAGAGATAAACTTGAATCAATTTCAAAGCAGCTTGATTTATCTAAGTTTATACTTTAGAAGAAACTTTTTCTTTAAGTAATATATAGCACTCAAGAAGCTTTATTTTTTCTTACTTCATAATTCTTTAAGCTATTTTTCAATAGTAGAATTCAAGCTTAAATCAATTATTGCAATATCACAATCTATGCCTTTTGTTAACACATCAGTTAAAAGATCAGGTGGAGAAAGAACTGTTCTTTTATTACCAGCTCTCATTCCCACAACTCCAAGTTCTATAGCAAGTGGTATTTTTTTGTCACCAACTTTAAACTGCACTATTTGATCTTTGATTATATACTCACCATTATATCTCTTTATGCTATATTGAGCCGATATCTCATCACCACACTTTACTTGTTTTCTAGTTTTGTTAATTAAGTCATTAAAAATCATTAGGTTATTTACTGAATCAGGATATTTATCTTTTACTTCAATCAGTTTGATGTAATAAGAGTTAAAACTCATTTTGTTGTCATCAGCGGCAATAGTAACTACACGCTCTCCACCTTCTTTCATACCTATTACCCCTAAACTCACTTCTTTTTCACCTATTCTCAGAGTAATATCAGAGACTTGACTTGGTAATGCTGCCAGATTGTTGGATATTTTGTACATTTGTAGCAGGACTTCTTGGCCACAGAAAGCCTTACTGCCGCTGCCTTCAGTAATTTCATAAAAGTTTATCGTCTCTTCTTCCTTTTGCTGTGTTATTTCTTCTAAATATTCTGCTAGCCCATGCTTTTCAATATAGCGATCAAGTGCTGATTCAAGTATGGGCTTTACTAGATAACGTGCTATCGTCTGTGTTAAACCATCATGTGTGGCATTTATCTCGTAAAGCTTGTCCTCTTTTTCCGGTTTATCTTTATTTATATAAACAATAGTGATTATAAAAACAGAAGATAAAGTGAGAACCATTACTAGAAAGATAAATATTTGTAATATAATTTTTTTAACCATCTTTTTTTACTTGATTCAATAAATCATATAAGTCATTAGTATTCCCTGAAAGCGTACTTAAATTATCTGAGGCCTGTTTAAAGAGACTATCTATATAGTTTTCCATTTCATTTTTGCCAAGCACGGACATTAAATTGTTTGTTTTATCTTGCTCATAATCTTCAATATCATCCTTAGCTTGAAAAATAAGCCCCAGATTTATTCCATAGTTATATAACGCTCTCCGCTCCTTGGTTGTAGCATTGCCTATTATAGCCCCTATTTCGCATGAAGCTGCAAATAGTTTTGCAGTTTTCATCAAATGAATTTCCTTTATTTTATTCAAATCTGCATCTATATCCAAAATCTGTCCTCCCACCATTCCCCTAACTCCTATCGCTTGAGAGAGCACTTTGATGATCTCACAATTTAACGAAGATAATACCTCAAAAGCCAAAGTAAGTAGTGCATCTCCGGCCAGTACTGCTATTGCTTCACCAAATTTTTTGTGGCAGCTCAGCTGGCCTCTTCGAGTGTCACTATTATCCATGCATGGTAGATCATCGTGAATTAGAGAGTAAGCATGAATAAATTCAATTGCTGCTGCTGCTGTTATTGCTTTTTCAACCTTTATGTTGAATATCGACGAAGATGCTATAACTAAAAAAGAACGTATATGTTTTGCAGGAGCAAGAAGCACATAACGCATAGCTGATATAAGTCTATTCTCGCTATTTTCAGGTAAGAGCTTATTCACTTCTACAACAAGCAAATTTTTTGTTGTTTCGTCTAGCATTTTTAAATTTATTAACTATCGAGTGCTAAGAGATAGGAAGTTTTTAATAGTTTATATAATCATAAAAGCTATTGCAAACATCAAAATTTCTTATAACATCAGAGAATAGGTTATTTTTTAGTAAGAAATGAGCGAATTGGCAAAAAGCACTAGGGAAGATATAGAAGAAAAAGTAAAGAAGATTATACTAGAGCACATCAGTAAGGATGTAGAGGGATTTGGTAGTTCTTCAAAGCTTTCAGACCATGGCACAGATAGTTTAGATGCAGTTGAAATAGTCATGGCAGCTGAAGAAGAATTTGGTATAGAGATTCCTGATGAAGATGCACAAAAAATGGAAACTATGGAACAGATAGTTGAATATGTAGTAAACAAAGCAAACAATTGATGTTGAATGAGCAGAAGAGTAGTAGTTACCGGTGTTGGCTTAATTACTCCACTAGCAGCAGATGTTAATAACACCTGGTCAAAGCTGAAAGAAGGTAAATCTGGCATCAAAGCAATCAATACAGATAGGTTCGACTCTTCTGATCTTGCTTGCAGAGTTGCAGGGCAGGTGCCTGTGCAATCCGATAACATTGAGCATTATTTTAATCCACCAGATTATATTTTTGAAAAAGACCTAAAAAGAACAGATCGTTTTATTCACTACGGAATTGCAGCAGCTATTCAGGCAGTAGAAGATTCACTAATTTTGGAAAATAAAAATATTAATAAAGAGCGAATAGGTGTAGCTATTGGTTCTGGTATAGGTGGTCTTCCATCAATTCAAGAAAACGTAATTACCATGCAAGAAAAGGGACCTAGGCGTGTCAGTCCATTTTTTGTTCCTTCAAGTCTAATAAATTTAATATCTGGCCATGTTTCTATTAAATACGAATTTACAGGTCCAAATGACTCAGCGGTCACTGCATGTGCAACAGGTGCACATGCGATTATAAACTCAGCAAGAGCTATAAAACTTGATGAAGCTGATGTTATGATTGCAGGCGGAGCAGAAAGTGCACTATGTAGAATTGGAATTGCAGGTTTTGCTTCAATGAAGGCGTTATCAACTAAATTCAATGATAATCCTGAAGAATCCTCAAGGCCATGGGATGAAGAACGTGATGGATTTGTCATGGGCGAAGGAGCAGGTATATTAGTGCTGGAAGAATATGAACATGCAAAAAAAAGGGAAGCAAAAATATATGCAGAACTCACTGGATATGGGTTAACAGGAGATGCGCACCACATCACAGCACCACATCCAGAAGGAAGAGGCGCACTTAAGGCAATGGAACTTGCTTTAAGGAGTGCACAAGTAAGCCCAAGTCAAATTGGGTATATCAATGCACATGGAACTTCAACAAAACTTGGGGATAAAGTTGAAGTAATAGCAATGAAGCAGTTATTCGGTGACTATGCCTATAAAATACCTGTTTCCTCGACTAAATCTTCTATAGGACATTTACTTGGTGCCGCAGGAAGTGTTGAAGCAATATTTAGTATCCTTGCATTAAACAATGGAATTGTTCCACCAACTTTAAACCTACACAAACCTTCAGAAGGGTGTGATTTAAATTTTGTACCACTTAAAGCTCAAGAGCATAAAATTCAATATGCGCTTTCTAATTCATTTGGTTTTGGTGGTACCAACGCGTCTCTCATCTTTGGAAAGGTGTAGTTAATTATGCTATTTTGAATCGACTACGAAAATGTTATTCGAGTAGCTGAAACTAGAATCCAGTTAAATTGGTCAGCATAAAAGTAATGTTGAAATATAACATTTTGATGATGATGAAGAAATGGATCCCAGTGTCAACTACTCGAATGACAGAAGAAGAAAAAGCAAAATTTTGCCTTTTACCGCTAACCTATTATACTTACTTGATAAGTTCTATCGCTTGATTAAATGCATAAAATATTAGTAAGAAGTAACCATAAGCCCTTGATTGGAAAAATCAAGATTAATGGTTCAAAGAATGCAGTCTTGCCAATAATGGCGGCAAGCTTGTTTAGTAATTCTTCAATAACTTTGCATAACGTACCTGATTTAATTGACGTGCATTTGATGTCTGAGCTGCTTAAGAGTCTTGGTGCAGAAGTAAATTTTATATGCAATAAAGACTATAAAGCAAATCACACTTTGGAAATTGACTGTAGCAATATCAATAACTATTTAATATCACATGAAATTGCAAGCAGACTGCGAGCATCTTTTTTAATGCTAGGTCCAATGCTCAGCAGATTTGGTAGAGTTTCAACAGTATTTCCTGGTGGATGTAATATTGGAAAACGTCCTGTTGACATTCATATTAAGGCACTTGAAGCAATGGGAGCTAAAATTGAAATTGATAGCTGTAATATAACTGCAACAACAAAGGGGAAATTGCAAGGCAAAGAAATAACATTTGAAAAAGTAAGTGTTGGTGCAACAGAAAATATAATAATGGCAGCAACACTTGCAGAGGGAGTAACAATAATAAACAATGCTGCAATCGAGCCGGAAGTTCTTGATTTAATAGAGTTTCTGAAGATTATGGGTGCCAATATTGAAGTTAATAATACAAAAATCACAATAGAAGGTGTTGAAGCATTAAATGGGTGTGAGCATAAAATAATACCAGATCGCATAGAGGCCGGTACTTATGCTTTGGCTGCTATCATTACCGACGGCGAGCTAAAGTTAGAAGGAGTAAGTTTGTCTGATATAGAATGTATTGCAAATGAATTGAAGACTATAGGAGCCAGAGTTGAGTTACATGATGATGGTATTATTATTTCTAGAAAAAATGGCTCTATTAAATCTGCTCACGTTGCAACAAATCCATATCCCAACTTTCCCAGTGATATGCAACCACAACTAATGTCTGCAATGTGCATTGCAGATGGAATATCAATCATTGAAGAGAACATTTTTGAAAGTAGATTTGCACATGCAAATGAGCTAAGAAAATTAGGTGCTAATATTAGCATCGAAAAAAGTAAAGCTACTATAAGTGGAATAAAGAGCTTATCTGGAGCTAATCTGCATGCTAATGACTTAAGGTCAACAGCAGCTTTAATTCTCGCTTCTTTGGTAGCTAAAGGAGAAACTACAATAAATAACTCACATCATTTATGGAGAGGCTATGAAGCAATGCACGAAAAACTCAATTCATGCGGGGCTGATATTTTCGTTTCATCTTGAGGATATATTATGAATGAGACAACTAAGCGAGCTACAGTAAAAGAAATAGATGACATTCTATACGAAGAACATAAGGTGTTAGATCATGGATTTGTTCGAGTGATTGATTATATGGGCTCTGATAGCGCCATAGTTCAAGCTGCTCGTGTTTCTTATGGAAAAGAAACAAAACAGATAAATCAAGATGAAGCGCTTATAAAATATTTGATGAGACATCATCATACAACTCCATTTGAAATGTGTGAAATTAAGTTTCACGTGAAACTTCCAATTTTTATTGCAAGACAGTGGATAAGACACAGAACTGCAAATGTGAATGAATATTCCGGAAGGTATTCGATACTTGATAATGAATTTTATATACCAGAACAGGTTGCAAAACAATCTGATAATAATAAACAAGGCAGCGGTGAAGCTTTTGACTCAAGTACTTCAAAAGAAATAATAGATTCTCTAATAAATGATTCTAATTTAGTATATTCTCATTATGAGAAATTTATTGAACAGGGCCTTGCAAGAGAAATTGCCCGAACTAATCTAACACTTAATTACTATACTCAGTTTTATTGGAAAATAGATTTACACAACCTTCTTCACTTTTTAAGGCTTAGAGCTGATCAGCACGCCCAATATGAAATTAGAGTCTATGCAGAAGTTATGTTGGACATAGTGAAGAAATGGGTTCCGCTGGCCTATAATGCTTTCATTGAATACTCCTTAAAATCAGCCTGCATTTCAAAAACTGGTCTTGAAATAATTCGCAAGCTAATAAAAGGAGAAAATGTTGCGAGAGAAGAAAGTGGCATGGGTAAAAGAGAATGGGATGAGCTGATGTCTATACTTGGTAAATAGCCAAAAAGATCAAGTTATGTCCACTCACAGACTTGCAGGTGTGAGCAACAATTTATTCATACCTTTATCAACTGATATATCAATTATTTTTGAATTTGTTCTTTCTGTTGTTTCATAAAGTTTTTCAGCTTTCTTTGAAATCAGTGTTGCATTTCTAAGTCCAATATGAACTTCGCAATAATCTGCAAAATTTTTAATATACATATCATATGAATAATGGTTTACAGCAAGTTCCATTACCCTACAAACTTCCTCTAATGTAAAATTAGCAGCTCCTGTATCAGGACAAAAGCCAACCGCTCCTTTATTAGGGTCAAAAAATATGTATTTATCATTCTCTGCTTTATACACCAACATAGAATGCCCCTCATCCTCAATGACATCTTCTTCATTACAAGCATAGCAAAAATAACTAAATTCTAAGTAGCATCCTATCTTCACACCATTTAACGCACATTTGATTTGTTCTTGCTCAGTATAGATCCATAGTTCTGTTGAAGATAGATCGTTACATAATTGCTTATATATTATCTCATCATAATAAAATGGATCTCCTTCTCGCTTTTCAATGCTCTGAATATCAAGAATAGGTAAGAATTGCGATAAAAACTGCATCATTAATAACTTTTTCGTTTGTTCTTTTCTTTCATCAATATAGTTCATAAAATCTTGTTCAGATATAATATTATCAGACTCAAGAAATTTAACAAAATCTTGCTTATTCTCTAATTTTATAAAAGTAATAAAGTAATTTAATGAGTGACATAACCCTTCTTCGGGATCAAAACCTAAAATTTCTTTAAATCTATCTTTTAATTGTGCAATTTTAGATACACTACTTGACATAAAAGCATTCAAATTAAATTGAATGGCTTGCTCATTTTCAAATAATTTATTATATTGTCCTTCAGCTGATAAATCCGGTGCTTTGTATACATATCTACCATTTTCTCTACGTATACCTTCTATATCTTTAATTATACCTTGTTCTACATTTTTACTGATAGAAATTTGGTGCTTTCCTTTATTGGCAAATTGATTTAAAAACTCCGCAATTTCCTGTTTTGAGAGTCTTGTTTCAACTTGTCCATCTTCTCTATCTTCAGTTTTACAAAACACTTTAACTCTAGGATGTTTTTTATCAGTATAGACTTTTAATACAATAGATTGAGCAATGCGATTAAGATATTTTGTCATATTGGTTATTAAGATATTAACTATATATCTTAATAATAGTATAACCTACACCACTTGTCAATTAATATATTAGTAAATTAGTACTATTTATTATATAAAAAAGTAAATTACATAGTGGATGGTCAGTGCTTAACACTGGAATCCAGGAATTTTGATTCTAAATTTGGTATTGATTTTAAATTAAAATAAATGTTTGTGATGAGATTATATGAAAAACTGGATCCCAGACTGGGATGAAAAGAGAAGGAAACACTGGGATGAAAGAAGATGAAACCACTGGAACGTTTATTTTTGAAAGTAAATTGCATAGCAGATGGTCAGTGCTTGACACTGGAATCTAGTTTCACCTTATGATGGTTTTATTCAAGTAGCCTCTATCCAAGTGCCCCTTTGGTGTCATCAGAGTAGCTGACACTGGGATGGCTTTGTTGCATCACACTTTATGAGATGGTGATTTATGGTAAATTCATGTAACTATCTCAAATTTAGCCATACCAATATCAGTGAATTTATTAAGCAAATAGCATTTAGTTCTTTTTCTCGATTTATCTCAGATTTATTCCTAAAACTAAATCCGAATATTTGCTTTAATCTTGAGAAAAACCCTTCAATATAAGATCTTTTCCCATAATTTACTTCTTTTTCTATTCTTTCATGCCATCTTCACCGTATAATTTTATTAACCTAATAGCAGCATTCCTGTCAGACATATAATCTATTTTTGAATGTTCTGCTGCATCCTTTTTTGGTAGAACTTTTGTTTTTATATCGTATTTCTTACACAATTTATAAAGTTTTTGCCTATCGTATGCCCTATCTGCATATAATGCTTTTATTTTGTGCTGAAAATTAACTTCTTCAAGCAAATCGCAAGTGGTCAGAGTAGACGCCATTACTGTATCTTGCAGCTATAGCTTTTTTACTATTCACACTTAACATAACATGTAACTTTCTTACTTGCTCGTAGCTTCGGTACTTTCTATCTGCACTGTTTTCCTTACCATACGCGTCAAGTTAAGGAAATAAAGGTATGAAAGAGATAGAATAATAAGGTATAAGTTCTCCCAGATATACTTTTAGTGAGAGAACCAATGAATAAAATAACTAGCTTATCAAAAAAGCTCAAAGAATTTTTTAATGAAAAAGCAGAGAAAATCTCAATTACAACAAGGTTTATAAAAAGAAAGAGAAAGCTAAAAGGTTCATCATTCGTAAAAGCCATGGTCTTGGGTAATATAGGAGTTGATAATTGTAGCGTAGAAACAATGTGTCAATTACTAAACGAGGACTCGATAGATATAACAAAACAAGGTTTGGATTTTAGATTTACTGAAGAAGCAGTGGAATTTATGAAAAGGATGTATAATGAATCTGTGATTCTCTTTAAAAATATCTTGCAAGTTGATTGCAAAATCTTACAGCAATTTAATAGTGTTAAATTATTGGACAGTAGCTATATTACTCTACCTAACAGTATGGAAGAGATGTATAAAGGTTATGGTACTAGCTACAGTGGCTATGAAAGCAATACTAAGTATGGAATAAAGTTACAATTAGTTTTCGACTACATGAATCAGATAATAGACCAACTTAATTTAACGGAGGGGGTAAGATCAGACCCACTGCCATTAAGTTAAGGAAAAGTGATGAACTGTATTATAAAATCAGGTAAGATTCACAAATTAAAAGAAGTAATGACATGAGTAAAAAAAAGAATAATCATGTTTATAAAAAATAAATTGATGAGTTTAAACTTTATAAACGCACACAGAGCATCCTCAAAAGACTTCTCACGAAAAAGAAAGCTGCCCTTCGTTAATGTATTTCTCCTGATTTTTAGAAAGAGTGTAAAGTCATTACAAGTGATGCTTAATGAGTTTGTTCTGCATACAAGAAAAGATTATACAATTACGGCAAGTGCATTTACTCAAGCAAGAAAGAAGCTAAAACATACTGCGTTTTCAGAGTTAAATGATGATATAGTTTCCCTATACTACCAAGATCAGGAATTTAAAACCCACCATGGCTTCAGAGTACTTGCATTTGATGCTTCAATACTGATTCTGCCAAAGAGCGACAAAATAATAGGTGAGTTTAGCTCAAGAGCAGTATGGAATGGAATCCAGAGATTTGAAGACTATACAAGTGCAACCTTTGAAGTTTGCTACGATATGCTAAATAATATTGCAATAAAATCTGTGCTAAGTAGAGGTGACAGCTATGAGGTTGATTTAGCAATCGGTATGCTTGAATCCATAAAATCAGACGATTTGTTAATCTGTGATAGAGGATACGTATCTTATCGATTTCTTGCTGAGCTTACAGGAAGGAAAATCAATTATATAATTCGCTGTTCAAGTTCGTCTTTCAATGAAATAAACGCTATGTTTAAGCCGGAAAGCCCATCTAGTACGGTGGTAGTGTCTACCGCACCTATTAAAGTAGCAAGACAGCTACGAAAGCTAGGATTACCTGATGAGATGAAATTCAGGTTAGTCAAAATAATACTTTCTTCTGGCGAAGTTGAAGTGTTAGTAACATCTCTGTTAGATGAGAAACGTTTTACAGTTGAAGAGTTTGAGAGATTATATTACTTGCGCTGGGGAGTAGAAACATTTTTTTCTAGGCTGAAGGGAAGATTAAATTTAGAGAATTTCACAGGAAAAAGTATTGAAACTATCAAGCAGGATTTTTGGTCAACTATCTTCATCAGTAATCTAGAAAGTATCATGATAGAAGATGATGAAGAGACATTGAGCTCACAGAATAGTAAACTAAAAAAAAGCATCAATAAATCTGTCTCATTTAATGCGATTAAAAACTTAGCCTTTGATATTTTTTCTACAGAGTCAGACATAGACTGCATTATGGATCGACTATCACAGTTATTTTTGATGAACACTTTAGTGGTGAGAAAAGGGAGAAGAGTTGATCGTCATAAGATATCTGATATTCGTTCACTCAACTACCAGAAAAGAGCTAGAAAACATGTGTTTTAAATTCAAGATATCTTTTCAGTATCATTGCATTAGTACATTCTTTGCAAAATAACCTGCAATTATTACTTTTTTAAATAACTTGCACTTTTCAGACTCCCTTTTCTTAAAAATTCACCCTAGTATTTACCATAATTATCAATCACTTCAAATTTTTTGTCCAATCTTAACTTCTCTTTCCCTTAACTTAATGGCAGTGAGATCAGACCAGGGATATAGGAAACATTTAAGTAATATATTAAGCAATGATTTGCTAATATCTGATCTCGGTTATTTTGTGCCAAGTTCTTTTAAACAAATCAATGAAATAGGAGCTTATTTCATAAGTCGTTATAAATCCGATACCAACATATATGATGTAGAAACAAATCAAAAAATGGAGTTATTAGAATGTTTAGAGGATAAGTTATTTTTAGAAAACGAGGTATTGTTAGGAAAAGAAGCAAAAATTAGAGTAAGAATTATATGTCAGAAACTAACTGAAGAACAGTCTATGGCCAGAAGAAGGAAAGCTAATAGATTAGCAAGATCGCAGGGATATACATCCTCTAAAAGAAATCAAAAATTGTTGAACTGGTCAATATTTATAACTAATGTTCCAGAAAATAAAATTAGTGCTGAGCAAGTATTAACGATTTACAGAGTAAGGTGGCAAATTGAGTTATTATTTAAATTGTATAAAAGCCATATCAGGCTTGATAAGCTAAAAGGAAAGCCATGCAGAGTATTATGTGAACTATATGCTAAATTGTGCGCAATTCTTATATTTCACGGCATGGTTGGTTGCACAGAAGTGAAAAAGAATACAGAACTTAGCTTAACAAAGGCATTTATTGAGCTAAAAAGGCGGGTTAGAGAGTTATTTTTAGTATTAACCAAAATTAATAGTTTAAAAGCATTTCTTAAAAAACTCACTATAACTTGGTCGCGATTTTCATTAAAAGACAAACGTAGAAGGGCTAGAGTATCCACTTTAACCTCTCTAAATTTGCTCACAATCTCTTAACTTGACGCGTATGGTTTTCCTTACTGTGGCCAGGAGTGTTACTGTAAATTTGTTCTATCTATGATAATTTCAATATTTTCCATGTTGCTTTTATCAATCCTGCAATCATTTATCTTAATATTAAGTTTTTTTTGATGCTTGTGAATAGCTGCAAATTTTTTCCTATTTGTTGCAGATATCCTTTTACAAACCCTACCGTTTGTCTTAAGCCAATTCTAAAAAGATTAACGATTATATGCACCAAAATCACAACTTTATCACTATAAATATAGTTGCCGCCCTGCATTTTTGGACTATTTTCATACCAATTTTCGATAGCTTCATCGATGTAACAAAAAATATTCCCCCTTTTTTCAAGGAATTTGTTATATTCGTTTTGGTTACTGACTTTCATTTTCTGTGGCATATTTTTTCTTCAACAGTTAAAAAGCCCACTGGGATCCAACTAAGTTACTTTACAACGTTTTTCGCACAAAAGGACTGGATTCTAGCGTCACGCGCTAGAATGACATCAACTTTTGAATTCCAGTTATGCAAGAAATCTATTCATTTGAAACTTGTTTGAGAAACGTAGCTATAAAAACCGCAGGTACCAGTTGGTTTTTATTAGCTAAAGTAAAGGTCAAATATCTGGAATTCTGGACATAAAATCCCCCTGTAAAAAAGATTAGAAAAAAATGCAGTGCACATACGACAGATATACACTGAAGCAGTTGTGTTAAAAGTCAATAGAAAAAATGAAAATACTGAAAATACTTTTTAAAGACATAAAAAGATGTTGCCAAAAATCTTAAAGAATTTTAATGTGTTAGTTGATGGTCGTGGTTATGCTGGCCGCATCGATGAGATCACTCTGCCAAAACTCACCATTAAAACAGAGGAATATATAGCTGGTGGTATGGATATTCCAATAAGTATAGACATGGGAATGGAAAAACTGGAAGCAGACTTTATTTTTGCTGAGTATGACTCTGAGCTCTTTAGACTCTTTGGTTTAATAGATGGAAATTCAGTAGCTTTGACTCTTCGTGGTGGAATGCAAGGTAGTAGTAGCAATGATATTGAAGCAGTAATAATCAATTTAAGAGGCATTTTTAAAGAGTTTGACTTTGGTAGCTGGAAGCCTGCTGAGAAAGGAACTCTCAAATGTACAGTAGCCGCTCATTATTATAAGCTCACCATATCTGGTAAGGAACTCATTGAAATTGATGCTAAAAACATGATTCGGAGAATTAACGGTGTTGACCAAATGGCCTTACTGCAAACAATTTTAGGCATTTAAGTTGTAATTCTTAGCTTAAATTCTTTCAATAAGCGTGGATGTGTATAAGTGCTTTAAATCTGTGTAAGCGCACTTATCCACAACCACACTAATTTGCTAATTAAGCAGATTTAGGGCTGTATTCCTTAGTAAAAATCCTGCCATCTCTTACTAAAGAGTTAGCAAGAATAAGCAATTTTCTCATTGCAGCAGTGGAAGCAACTTTATATGGTTTTTTATATTGATCGTACAACCTATCAAAAAAAGTTTTTATGTAAGAATTCCACTCACGAGCAGTAAGGATGCACATATGTAAAACTTTTCTAATTTGTGCTCTACCACCCTGAATACACCTTTTCCCTTTACTAAAACCACTATCTCGATTAAAAGGTGCTACTCCGGAAAGGCTAGATATTTCTTTATGTTTGATAGTTCCTAGTTCTGGTAGATAACAAATCATAGTGATAGCTAAGATTGGACCTGCACCTGGAATACTAGTTATTGATATGTATTTTTTTTTAAGCTCTTGACTTTGATCAACCAATTCTATCATCTGATCTTCTAAAGATTGGATTTGATTTTGCAAAACAACAAGTAGCTCTTCCATTTGTTTGATTATGGATATATCAGTTACCTGATGAGCTTGGATTTTTTGTATTTTTGCTATTTCTACTAGTTGATTTCTGCGAGATAATTTTTGCCTCAAACAGTCAACATTACTATTACTAACTTTTAAAGGAGTAACACGCATATCTGTATTACTAATGTAACGTGAGATGATGCTACAGTCTATCTTGTCAGTTTTAGTGGCAATGCCAAGGCTTTTTGCATAATCTCTAACCCATCTAGGTTGAATGACGTATACTTCGAAACCATGGCTTAGTAAAGTATAAGCACATAATTTTTCGTACCCACCAGTTGCTTCAAGTCCAACTTTGATTACGTTATGTAACCGCAAAAAGTCGAGTATTTGATCAATAGCTTGAATGTTATTTTCAAATACTTTATGATGTCCAAGTGGATGAATGTGGATATCTAGTTTGTTTTTGCTAACATCAATGCCAGAAGTAATATTTGATGAATTCATAATTCCTCCATAGAATAATATGTAGTACTGCATTTTCCACCCTTATATACGAGCCTCAACGCTCAATCAGTTGTTCGGAACTATTCAGTATATAAACAGAAAAGAGAACCTTGCTTCAGTGCGGTCCTTATGACCAAGAATACCGACGGTTCCTCTTCTCTGCATGTTCTTAGTATTACCACTTTGTAATATTTATGAACTTGTTTTTAACATATAAGAATACATTTTTAATAAGTTTGATTAAAAAGTCTGCAGACTAAAGATAGATTTTGAGCTCTTAAAATATCTCTATTTGTAATTATAATGAGATTTAAAATATGCGGAAGTAATTTTTTGTGTCCGCTTAGCAGGGTGGCAAAATAAGATAGACAGATACATTTTTGCGTCAAAACGCTCCTCAAATGTATCAACTCACTCCTTGCTCTTCTCCACTAACTCGTTCAGAACTTGGATTCTTCACTTCAGGACTTGGCTTTACTGTTTTAACTTTCGCATTAACTTTTCGTTGTACCTCTTCTATGTCACTACCAATTGCCATAATTGCAGGTTGAAGTTTATCTATAAGATCATAAAATGGTTTTTGATCATCTAGATGAGTACTGAGGCCCTTTTCCAGAAGTTTGTTCATATCATCTTCTGAAAAATTTTTAATGGTTCCATCTTTTATTAATTCCTTTATGGCCATTAATTGCTCTTTGTTTTGAAGCATTTGTATTACCTTTGCTTTATCCTGAATGTTTTTTATTTTACTAACTTCTGTACCAGGTTGTAAGACAAGTTGAGATAATTCCTGATTTAATTTATAAAAATTTTTATCTCTGTCTTGAATCGTAGGTAATTTATCGATCACATCTTTCACAAAACTTTTCACTGCTTTTCCGAATTCAATTGCACCCTCTTTTACTTTATCGACACTCTTATATGCGTTTTCTTTTATCTCACTTCTATCCTGATATATGGCATAACCAATAGCAGCTATAGCAACTAGTGCCATAAATCCTACAAATGCTGCTCCACCAACAATTAATGCACCGGTCACTCCTCCTACTGTTAATAAACCTGCTAGTGCACCCGTCAATGTTGTAAATGCTGCTACACTTATAACTCCTTGAGCTAACAGTTCATTGCCTAAAGTTTCAAGCTCCTTCTCCATGCCTTTTACTTTACTTACTTGCTCCAAAAATTCTTTTGATTCAACTTTGTTTTTCTCAAAATCCTCCAATATAAGACCTATTACACTCCCAAAAACATCTTTATTTTCCATCAGAAATTTAGACATATTATTGATAGCTGATTTATTAAAAGTTTCATCTTTCTTTTCAAAGCCACCTAGTTTTAATATATCCTGCAATTTTTGTAACAAATCTTTTTTTCCACTAATATATTTTACTACATTTTCAATGAGCTTGTCCTAATTGGTTGAGTTTACTGCACCACCTTGTACCATATTCAATTCCTATCAATTATAAATATGCCTAATTATATATACTAATTATTAATTATATTATAATTGACATAAAATAATTACTCCTTTCCAAATATGGAATTTGTATTACAATACCTAGATTATATGAAATCAAGGTATTTTATGGGTGAGAAAAAATTAAGAGCCGCTGTGGTTTTATCAGGATGCGGCCACCTCGACGGCACAGAGGTGAGAGAAGCGGTTTTAAGTTTGCTTGTGCTTGATCAGCAGGAAGTCGAAGTCACATGTTTTGCTCCTGACGTTGACATTACACAAGTTATGGATCACAAAACAAAAGAGGCAGTAAAAGAAAAAAGAAATGTACTTGTAGAAGCAGCAAGAATTGCAAGAGGTGAGATAGATGATTTAAGAGAAGCTAAAGCTGAAAATTTTGATATGCTAATTGTACCTGGTGGATATGGAGTTGCGAAAAATTTATCTGACTTAGCTGAAAATAAAACAGTAATGCCTGAGTTTGAAAGATTAGTCTCAGAGTTCTTTGTTGCAAAAAAGCCAATAGGAACTATATGTATATCTCCAGCCGTTATTGCTTCAATTTTAAGTAGCAAGATAAGTAAAGAAGAAAGTAAGATTAAGGTAACTATAGGAGACGATAAAGAACAGTTAATAGAGAAACTCGGCGGCGAACATATAAAATGCGATACAGAGTTATCAATAGAAGATGAAAAACATAATGTATTTTCCTGCTCTGCTTATATGCGTAATGACGAAAGTATATACTCTGTATATCAAGGAATAAAACACATGATTGACAGTATGGTGAAAAAAATTAATAAAAAAACTAAACAACCATTTCTCTAAAATGTAGTTTCTTATACAATTAATTATGTTATACTTCCATTTACATTATTGCTGTAGCCAAAGTAATCTATAGTTGCTTATTAATGATGAATTGTATTTAGTATATAAATTTAGTTCTTTTTTTTATAGATTTAAATATGTTAGATCTTTTTTATATTGAAAGTGAGTGTTGTATAGATGGTCAGTGTGATACTTATGCAGGAGAAGTGAGTATTAATGATGTCATGTTGGGCAAGTTTAGTCTAAATTCATACAGTGGGAAAAAAGCCATGGTAAATCTAGACATCGTTACATTCGATATCCATATTGCTATGGATGGCCAAGATGGAAGGACAATAACAAGAGACCTCAAGGGTCCTGAATTTGTAATTAAAGATGACGGTTCCTGGTATATTAATAAGAATCTTGGTAATGATAAATTTGAAATTATAGTAAAGCAGTCATGATATGAAACATAGTGAGCGGAGCTTACTTTTTAGCAATGTTTACATACTTACTTGATTTGAAAAAAAATGGAGATTATCTTAGCTGAACCACGCGGTTTCTGTGCAGGGGTTAAAAGAGCTGTAGACATATTAGCAATCACTTTAGAGAAATATAAAAATGAACGCCAAGTTTATGTACTACACGAAATCGTTCATAATAAGTATATAGTAGAGGACTTCAAGAAACAAGGAGTGGTTTTTGTAAGCAGCATAGAAGACATTAAAGATAATAGAGGAATATTGATCTTTAGCGCACATGGAGTGTCGAAAAGTATAGAGGATGAGGCAAAAAGAAAGGGTGTTCAAGTGATTGATGCAACATGTCCATTAGTTAGCAAAGTACATAAAGAGGCAAAAAGGTATGAGGATAGTGGTAAAGAATTAATTCTAATTGGACATGAAAATCATCCAGAAGTTAAAGGAATTATAGGAAGAGTAAGTAATCCTATATCTCTAGTGCAAACTATGCAAGACGTATACAATTTACAAATCAAAGATCCAGATAATTTATCTTATGTAACACAAACCACGTTAAGTATTGACGATACCAAAGAAATTATTGCTACACTGAAGCTCAGATTTCCAAGCATTACAGGCCCCGACTTAAAAGATATATGCTATGCAACACAAAATAGGCAGAACGCTGTTAAAAAATTGGCTAAAATTACAGACGTAGTGTTAATTGTAGGAAGCAAAAACAGTTCAAATTCAAACCGTTTATTAGACCTGTGCATTTCCACAGGAAAAAGAGCCTATTTGATTGATAATTATAAATGTATGAACAAAAATTGGTTGCAGGGCGCAGAAAAAATAGGAATTACTGCAGGTGCTTCTGCTCCTGATATATTAGTTGATGAGCTAGTAAATTACTTAAAAATAAATATGAATACAAAAGTTTCAGTTATGCCAGATGGATTCACTGAAAATGTTCAGTTCAAGTATACTAAATGGTAATGTGCAACAACGTGCGTCAAATCAAGTCTTTAGCTTAATTCAATTTTCAGTCTGTTGGAGAATAAAATATCAAGCTGAGATATAATTAATCCTCGTTTGTCAGGTTAAGTTGTGTCTAGCACAAATATAAAAAACCTTCATCATACAAAAGGGTTAATATTACTACTAATTTTATCAAAAACTTATAATATAAGTAATATTGTCATCTAATGTTTAATGAATTTCAATAAATTACCTTTTTAATTCTAGATGAGTATACACTTTGTTAATATGTTTGGGTCAAAACCCAAAAGTAAGTTTATGCTTTCTATAGGAAAAGAAGGCACAATGTTACTATATTTTAAAAATGATACTTTAAATAAAAGATATTTTGCTAAGGACAAAAATAATAAAGTTGTTTCTGACTTAATTTCATGTCTCTCATCAGATAAAAAAGCACCCTTATATCTGGTTCTCAATCACACTGATCAGAACTATTTGCTACAGTCTATCCCAAGAGTAAATAGGATTAGTGCTTATCTATCAGCAAAAACAAAAGTAGAGCATTTTGCTCATAATAACGATATAAATTCTATTCTCTTGGTCGAAAAGCCGAATAAATTTAATCAAAACTGGTGGTATCTATTTGTTTCATCAAAAGCAAATCATTTAATAGAATATTGGTTGGACGTGTTTGTTGAAATAGGCTCTAACTTTAAAGGAATATTAATGTTTCCTATAGAACTAGTCAGTATAGCAAAAAAGATTCTACACAAAGATCCTAGTAACTGGAAAATTATAGTTGCTGCAACTAAAACAGGTGGCTATAGACAAGTGGTTCTTAAAGAGAACAAAATGATATTTACACGTTTAATACCATTTACTAATGATAATTTACCAGGAATCATTGCTGGTGAAATATATCAGGAAGTGAAAAATACAATTCAATCTTTAACTAAGTTTGGATTTGAAAAAAATGACCCTATCGACCTTTGCATCATAGTATCAGAAGCTATTAAATCTAGTTTATCAGTTATAAATTTTTCAGAGAATAGTGTGAACATATTGACTCCATATGAGCTAGGTAAACTATTGGGAGCAGAATTAGCTATATGCGAAAAAGATAGCTTTTGTGATACTACAATTTTGTTCCATAGCTTTAAGAATAAGCCAACAGATGTTTTTAATACAAAAGAAACTAAAGAATTTTATCTATTCAATTACCTTTATTTAAACTCTCCTCGGATTTTTCTATACCTCCTTTTGACTTTAATTGTAATTAACACCTTTTGTTTGCAAAATTTGTATTCAAATTTTAATGTTGCTGATAATTTATCTGCAACGCGGAGTGCTTTAAATAACAAACTAATAAAACTTAGCCAAAGCTATAATGTAAAAAAGATAGATGAAGTTTACGATTTTATTAATATAAATAATATTTTATCAAAAATAGAGTACTCTCCTCTCATACAGGTTAAGTATGTAGAAAAGCTAAAAGTACCAGATGTAGAGCTTCAATTATTTGAGTGGAATTATAATGAGGCAAAAAGTTATATTACCACAACTTTAAGGTTTAATTTTCAATCTGGTAAAGACATTTCTTATCAATACGAGAAACTACAGAAAAATTTAAACGATAATTTCCGTACTCATGATATTAGTATTTCTAGCTTACCTACTACTAAAGAGAAAAATCTATCTATTGATGTTGAAATAGGAGAGGCAATGTAGATTGATGACTATCTCTCAACTAAAAAGAAAAGCTACAATTCAGTGCATATATTACTTATTGTTATCTATTGTATTAATAGGGTTATCAACGTGTTTTATTATCTATAACAAAAAGGTTTATAATAAAAATCAAACTGCAGCTGAGGAAATACGCTCTATTAATTTACAGATCATTGAAATTCAAAAGAAAGAAGTCGTTCTAAATAAAAACCTAGATTTATGGAAAAGAATTTCTTCTTCAAACTTACATAGTAGCAGATACATTACAAATTTAAATTTTGAGCTTAACAAGCTATATAAAAAACACTACATGTTAGAACCTGAAATATCAATTTCTATACCTGAAGAAGCTGAACTCCACAATAAAAGTGAACATACAAAAGTAATAAGAAGTGAAGTGGTTCTAAGTTTAAGCTCAATTAGCGATAAGCATATTTTTTTATTTCTACAGTCTATTCCAAATCTTCCTGGTTATGTTATGATCAGATCTCTTACCTTGAATAAGCAGAGAAATATAGATGCTAAAGTTATAAACCAGATTTTAAGTGGTAATATGATAGAGATAGTGAGAGCTAGTATAGTTTTTGATTGGTATACCATATTAAGTAGATGAATATAAAGTTGTTTTTTATTTTTACGCTGCTATTTTTTAATGTTAGTGCATATTGCAATTGCGAAGATCTTGTAGAAAATATAGGGATTTGTAAAAAATATTCTTGCCAACAGCATATTAGTAATGAAGATTTTATTGAGCATAAAATATTAGGGTTAAATAGTGAAAATTTATGTGTATATATAGAAAGACAAGGCAATGATGAAATGGTCTGTCATCATTCTAATGATGGAATGATTATAGAAAAGAAGTACTTAAAAAGTATTTTAAAAGTTGGAAATCAAGAAATAAATGACTTCATTGATATAGCAAATTTGCGTGCGAAGGAGTGTTTTTTTATCAACAATTATTATATAGATCGAGACGATATAATAAAAGAGGCAGCAGAGAGTACTTTATCGCAATATGGTAGCATAAAAAGCATTTTTTTTGATGAAGAGCAGGTTAATAGAATAGTTAGTGAGATGGAAAAGTTTAACTTACAGTCTTCAGGAGTTACAGAGGAAGAAAATTTCAATTGTAAAGTAGTCAGTTTAGATTCAATTTTATACTTTTCCCCCGATACATGGAAAATATGGGTAAATGGAAAGTTGTTTATAAATACTAAGGATTTAAAAGTGCACTCAGTAACTGAAAATTATGTAACTTTTTCATGGGCTGTAAACCAAAAGATAACAAAAGAACGGATAAGCAATTCTAAAAATGTACATTTTGGACATGGAGGTATTATGTTTACGCTTTATCCAGAACAAAAATTTGATTTAGATAGTTTATCTATTAAATAATCTAATACATCTGCGCTTGTAGCTCAGTTGGATAGAGCGTTGCCCTCCGGAGGCAAAGGTCGTGGGTTCGAATCCCTCCAAGCGCGTTTTTAATTAAATTTGACAATAATACTCTCACATAAGATAATAAAGAGATTTATTTTAAAGCATAATTATGTCTAGTGGTACTATAAATAAAGTCATATTAGTTGGTAATCTAGGAAAAGATCCTGAAATTAGGACTACACAAAATGGAAAAGAGATGGCAAGTTTTTCGATAGCCACATCTGAAAGTTGGACTGACAAATTTTCTGGTACGCGCTCTGAAAAGACAGAATGGCATAATATTGTAATTTTTAGTGAAGGATTAGTAAAAATTGTTAAGGATTTTGCGCGCAAAGGTAGTAAAGTTTACGTTGAAGGTTCTCTGAGAACTAGAAAATGGACTGACCAAAATGGTAGCGAAAGGTATACGACAGAGGTGGTGCTATATAACTTTAATAGTGCCCTTACCCTTTTAGATTCACGAAACAGTATGTCAAACTCTGATTACAAGCCAAGTGAATACAAACAAAATGAAACAGAACAAAAAGATAAACACGGAAGTTTTGACAACGATATAAAAGACGAACTAATCGATGATGAAATACCATTTTAATAACTTCAATTGAAATCTACATTTTTATGGACTGCTTGTGTTACTCCTTTTAATTGCAGTGGAGATAGTATAGATTACCAAAGCTTGCAGCGTTTACTAACAATGCAAGCTGAAGCTGAAAATGGTGTAGTGTTGCTAGGTAGCACAGGTGAAAGCTTATCACTTACTGGTTCTGAAAAGCGCACATTAGTTGAATTTGTATGTGAGCTAAAATTAAATACGAAAATTATAATTGGTGTACCAGGAGTGAATCTATATCAGGTTCTTGAATGGCTTGATTTTTGCAAGGGTATGCCTATTCATGGCTATCTAATGACAACTCCCATTTATGCAAAGCCTGGAATCATGGGGCAAACTTTATGGTTTGAAAAGCTGCTTGAAAAAGCACATGTGCCAGCCATGCTTTACAATATTCCATCAAGAGCAGGAGTGAGTCTTCACGCTGAAACTGTACGCAATTTATCCAGCCACGAAAAATTTTGGGCTATCAAAGATTCAAGTGGCACCGTTGATACTTTAACTCAGTATAAGAAAGTTGCACCAAATATTGAGGTCTTTTGCGGAGATGATAATATGATACCCGATATGGCTGCTAAGGGTGCGGCTGGTCTGGTTTCTGTTGCTGCCAATGTTTGGCTACGTGTAGTACATGAATATGTTAAGCAATGTATGAGTGGCAAGAACTCTCAGGCAGACAATTGGCAACAAGCTTGCAAAGCTCTATTTATTGCCAGCAACCCAATACCCACTAAAGCGCTATTACATGATATTAGGCTTATAGAACACAAAACTGTTCGTCTACCACTAAGCACAGAAGACTTGCCTTCTATTGAAACATTGAGGCAAGCTAATAAAATGATTCTTGGATGGAAAGAATTGACTAATAGCTAAAGCTAGGAACACACATCATCAACTTCTACACCTGCATCAAATAAACTAACTTGTTATAAGAAAACTAACCATGTGAAATTCTTGTTGATATGACTTAATGAATAATTATTTTAGGTTACTAAGTTATTTAAGAAACTTTGATAATATTTAGCCCACTTACTTTTCTATTTTCCATGTCACGATGAGCCTCTATTATTTCATCAAATTTATATTTTTTATTAATTCGTACAATTAAAAGTTTTTTTCTTATCATTTCAAAAATTTCCATTGCAGTAAGCACTAACGTAAGTCTATTGTGCTTGTAGTGATATATCGAAGTTCCAGCTGCAAATAACGAACGCGAACTAAGTAAAGAGAAATTAATAGGAGCATTACCTGATATCTGCCCATAGGAAACATATATGCCAAACTTACCTAAAGATTCAAAAGAGAGCTTGCTTGTAGCGTAACCTATAGGGTCATACACCGCACCTACTCCTCTATTTTTCGTAATCTCCATGATTTTAGAAACGAAGTCTTTATCATTGTAGTTTATTGCGTATGTGCAGCCACTTTGTAAAGCTATCTTCATTTTTTCGTCAGAGCTTATAGAACCTATCACTACACCTTTTTTATCCTTTGCCCATTGGCATATTATTTGCCCCAAACCACCATTAGCTCCATGAACTAGTACAAAAGCACCAGGCCTGATTCTATAAGATTGATTAACTAAATAGTGAGCTGTCATACCTTTAAACAATACTGCAGCAGCAACTTCATCAGGTATATCATTCGGAATTTTTATCAAATATTTCTGGTGTACAATGCGCTTTTCACAATATGCCCCTGGAGGAGCTGTGCAATATCCAACTCTGTCTCCAACTTTGAATCCATCACTAATTTTTTTACCAAGCTTTTCAACAACTCCTACTGCCTCTACTCCAAGTACTGATGGCAGATCTTTAATTTTGCGTGTACCTTTTCTGTGTTCTAAATCATAACGATTTAAGCCGATAGTTGTATGACGTATTAAGACTTCCTCATCTTTTGGCTCACCTATGCTCTTATCTACAAATTCTAATACTTCTGGCCCCCCAGTTTTTTTAATTTGTATAGCTCTAACCATGATAAATGTAAGACAAAAACTTTAATTATGTTATCTAGCAATTAATATTTTGCAAAATGTTATTTAGAGTTTATACACTACATAAGCGTATTGTTAATAGTTTTGAGGCACAAATTATGACAAACAGAGAAACTTGGCTTTATGGTGTTTTATTCAATGTGTTGTGTGAAGTGGATGAAGATAATGACTTGGATGTTAACAATGTAATAAAAAAAATAAAAGAAAGGTTAGAATATAGAATACAAAAATCAGATAAAAAAAGAGATTATTGTAAATATTTATATACTTCTTGGGAAAAAAAAGGATTTGATATTAATCACCAATTTGACTTTAAAGATTATGATGGCTTTCCAATAGATAGTCTTTTTTCTATTGCCATTAATTATAAACCGTACACTTTAACAAATCTAGCGCAAGTTTTAATAAAAGCAGGGGCTGATGTGCAAAACGAAAAAGGATATTTACATACCTGTGTTTTGACCCATTCTCCGGACATATTAAAGGCTCTCATAAAAGCGGGAGTGAATGTGATAGCCCAGATGAAAACTACAATGGAAACACTGCTTTAGAGTGTGTTGCTGAATTATATTGTAAGGATAAGTCAATTGAACGCAAAAATTGCTGTGAGATTCTAATTAAGCATACATTAGAAAAAAATCCCAACATAGAAATACCAGATTCTGTAAAAAATAATAAGGAGTTGGCTCAATGTTGGAATGCTTGTGAAGCAAATAATGAAGGATGGGAATTAGCAACAACGAACACTGAAACACAAGTAGTCAGTGTGCAAAAAGCAAATAAGAGCTCCTGCTCAATTCAATAGATATATCGTACAACCTTGTCGGATTACAATAGGAAAAGGTTTGTTATTTAAGCTTAAAAAACGTATATGATAGTGTTATTTCACTTAAATCTTTTGTACTATTGTCACGCATTATTTCAGGGTCTACGTAAAAGGATACGGGCATAGCCGCTTTTTGTTTTGGTAGCAGCATTTGCTCTTCAAAACAAAAGCATGCAACTTTATTGAAATATTTACCTGCTTTAAAAGGTGTGACATTATACACTGCCATTCCAAAAGAAGGCTGATCAGATAAATTTTTTGCATAATAAAATACTAAACTTTGTTGCCCTATATTTGTATCGATGTAGTTAGTTTCTGATTTGAATTCCCAAGGCAGACCTGATATTATATCAGCATTAAGGTGAACCCTGATTTTTTGGTCAGTTGCATTTATTGTTGCATTAGTTACTTTTCTCGTTGTGCCACCATATCCAGTAGCTTTACAAAAGATGCTATACAACGGTACTGAAGCATATGCAAGACACAGCATCAATACCACTAAAGATATTAGGAGGAAAACTATAGAACTTTTATTGTTTCCCCTTAAAAAGGAAATCATCTAATCCTTATTGTTGAACAAGTTAAGTAACCTGAGTAAATTGAGGAATATATTGATGAAGTCAAAGTAAAGATTAGTTGCACCAAGTATTGCCAGCTTAGTAGTTGCAACTTCTGAGCCATCATTATATCTATAATAAACATCTTTGATTCTCTGAGCATCGTATGCGGTCATTAAAGTAAACACTATCACTGATACAAACGATATTGCAAAATAGAGAGGACTGCTTCCAAGAAACAGATTAACTATAGATGCAATGATTAACCCCCAGATTCCCATAATCAAAAAAGAACCCATGCTGGTAAGATCTTTTTTTGTAGTATTACCATATAAAGCCATAGAACCAAACATGATCGATGTAATGAAAAATGCTCTCGCTATATTTTCTGCAGTATAAATTATAAAAATATGAGATAAAGAAATTCCCATTAAAACTGAGAATAGAAAAAATACAGTAAGTGTTGACTGAGCACTTAGGTGTTGAAGCCTAAAAGACATATAAAACACCAATGCAACTGGAGATAGCATTACCACAAGCGATAGAACAGGATTGGAATAAATCACCTGGAAAAGACCAGAAAACACTGTTAAAAACGCAACAAGCCCTGTAACACCTAAAGCTAAAGCCATATAATTGTATACTTTAGTTAGGTAACTCCTGAGTCCAGCACTATAATAAACGCCCTGAGAGCGAATATCCTGTTCGTTTTTCATATAAGACATATGTAACTCCTTATTATCTCTTGATGATATATTATAATACAATACAGCGTTTTTATCAAGTATAAAATGACATACTACAATTGAATGGTGTGGTATGCAATTAGAGAATTTCTTCCATAACTATAAGCAAATCGGTTTTCAGCAGCATTTAACTATTATAACAACCTCTGGCAATAGAAATTACTTTCACCATTCCCTCTATCATGATTTAAGGGGAATGGTGAAAGTAGTTTTTGCATTTACTAAAGCATTCTTCTTATAGATACTATACCAACAATCCACTATTTTTTCTATGTCTCGCGGTTTAACCTCCGGACCTATACTGATTCTAATTGAACATTCTGCTTGCTCTTTTGTTGCTCCCATTGCAAGCAAAACATGAGAAGGCCCAACTTTTCCAGAAGAACATGCAGAACCATTGCTGACTGCAATATTATTTAAGTCAAAGCACATGAGCTGCAGATCATTCTTCACTCTCGGCATATAAATGAAACTTGTATTTGGCAATCTTTTAGAATTTCTGCCAAAGATCTTGATATCACTGACAAGACTTAATAACCCATACTCCAATTGATCACGTAGCTTCTCTACTTCATCCATCTTTGATAGAAGATCTGGAATGTTTTGCAATGCAGCAGAAAGACCTACTATTGCAATAATGTTTTCTGTACCACCACGCAATCCTTTTTCTTGCCCACCACCTATTATAGTAGGTTCTATTACAAGCTTTTTGTCAAATATTAAAACTCCACTACCTGCTATACCACCAAATTTGTGAGCAGATAAAGTAAGTAAATCCACTCCTAAATCTTCCATATTTACTTTGATTTTCCCAACACTTTGAGCAGCGTCAGTGTGACAGATTGCCCCGAATTTATGTGCCATTTTAGCTATTTCCTTAACAGGCTGGATAACTCCAGTTTCGTTATTAGCCATCATCACTGAAATTATTACTTTATTCCCTTCAAGTTCGCTTAGAATTTTCTCTAGCTCTAAAAAGTCAACAATACCCTCTTGATTAACGGGTATTATATGTGGATTACATGCAGAATTAAGAATTGAAGGATGCTCTGTAGCTGAAATTACATGCAGATAGCCTTTCATTCCTCTCATGACGAGGTTGTTTGCTTCAGTTGCACCAGACGTAAAAACTATTTCTTTATCATCTGGAATGCTAAGAGCATCACGTACGTTATCTCTTACCTCTTTAAGAATCTTCCTAGCTTCTTGTCCTCTTTTATGCAGAGATGATGGATTTAGTGTTTGTTTTGACAAAATCTCAAGTATACTTTTTTTTACATTTTTACTCACTGGAGCAGTTGCATTATAATCAGCATACACGTAACTACTGTCTTCCAGGGAGAATAAACTCACAGGCTTATTTGTCACTTACCATCAACCAATTATGTATGTTAACTTTAACACGATAAAAATTTATTGCAAAAACAGGGAAATTAATACATAATTAATAAACAATTTACATTATCAATACCTGTCAAAACAGGTTTTTATTAGGAGTTATCATGGTAGAAGTCTTTTTAAATAATTCAACAAAAAAGATAGAAGGTAGATACCATCAAAGCAAAGATACCAATGCACCAGTTGTGCTAATTTTACATCATCACCCTCAATATGGTGGTAGTATGGATAGTAAGATTATACATACTATATATGAATCTTTTATCGATAATAACTTTTCTGCATTGACAATTAATTTTCGTGGTGTCGGAAAATCTACCGGAACTTTTGATAAGGGTATAGGAGAATTAACTGATGCTGCAGTAGCTATTGATTGGCTTCAGGAGCATAACTCTAACAACGTTCCAATTTGGATAGTCGGTTTTTCTTTTGGAGCATGGGTAGCTATGCAGTTGACAATGCGCCGTCCAGAGATAGTAAGTTTTGTTGCCCTTTCTCTTCCAGCAACTAAGTACGATTTCTCTTTTCTCTCTCCTTGCCCAGTTCCTGGACTTATAATACAAAGTAATAATGATACAATTTCAGAAGAAAGCGATGTAACAGAATTAGCACAAAGGTTAATAAATTCGGTAAAAAATAACCATATGGAATACCATATAGTAGACGATACTAACCACTTTTTAAGGGATAAAGAAGAGGAAGTAGCTCAAATTATAGATAATTATATAAAACTACGCTTAAACAGTGCAGTTACTTCCTCCAAAAAAGTTAAAAAAGAGATAAGGGTAAAAGAATATGCCTAACTTTACAAATGAGAGAAATGAACGTATTAATATAAATAAAAAAAGTCTTGTTATGTTTAGGCAATTATTATTTCTCGTTTTAGCAATGTTTATGCTGTCAGGATGCTTTCTAAGTAAACAGCGTAAGTTAAAGAGTCCGTGTATAAAAAATAATGAAAGCATTTCATGCGAATTACACTCTGTTAATGACCATTGGTTAAATAAGTACAAGTTATAGGTAGCTTTGTATTGTACTGTTTCTTCCATTTACAGCTTTACTAATGATCGGTTTTTTAACTGAAAAATGTGATCTGCTTTTTCTGCAAGGATATAGTTGTGTGTTACTATAAGCATAGAGCTGTTATTTTCCTTTACATATGAATGTAACAGCAAAAATACATTCAAAGAATTTGTTGGGTCTAAATTTCCCGTTGGCTCATCTGCAAGTAAAAGCTTTGGAGAGTTTACAATGCTTCTTGCAATTGCAACCCTCTGCCTTTCTCCACCAGAAATTTCAGATACCATACTACTTGCTTTATTTTCCAGACCAAATTTTTCTAATATTGCTTGCGATTTTTTTTTTGCTTCAGCTTTGCTTCTTCTTGCAATAAGCTGAGGAAGCATAACGTTTTCCAACACTGATAACTCTTGTAATAAATAGTGAAATTGATAAACAAAGCTAAGAAAATTTCTTCTTACATGAGTTTTATATTTATTGCTGGCTTGCGTACAATTTACTCCATCTATCGTCACTATACCTAAAGTTGGCTCATCCAATAGACCTGCAATTTGCAATATAGTTGTTTTTCCTGATCCTGAACTACCAATCAATGCAACTACTTGCCCTCTTGTAATCTTCAGGTTGATATCTTTTACAATGGCAGGACTTTTTTTGAAGCTCTTACTTACAGAAGCTAGCTCTAGTGTTACACCACCACCCATATTATAAAAAGATCCAGGAGGGAGAATTAGACCGAGAAACTGTTACCACACCCACATCGAGACTTAGCGAGAGCATTCTTGATTTGAAAACCAGAACCACTTAGATCTTCAGTATAATCTATAGTTGAGTTATTTAAAAATTTCGCTGAACAATTATCAACCATTAATACAGGGTTTCCATTCTCATCATTAATTACTATATCTTTACCTTTTTCACTAAAACTGGAGTGGCTTCTATAATCCTCGCTATCTTCATCATCGTCAAAATCGTCATCCAAAGACATCTTCTTATTTATTTGATCCATAAGAAAATTATACTTGAAGCCAGAGCATCCACCACCTGAAACTGCAACCCGCAAAATAGAACTCTCATCTCCTTCCTGTTCTACAAGGGAGTGGATTTTCCTTAATGCATTGTCAGTTAAGCTAATATTGTAATCTGTTGACATAACAACCACCGTTCATTATTGATAACCTATTATAGTAGAAATTTTACATGTCAAACAATAATTTTCTATTAAGTTACGCGTGCTTTCCAAATAAAACAAAAGGAAGAAATTTTAAAGAGCCAGAAGATGAAAATCGCAGCTGCTTTCAGCGTGATAGGGACCGCATTATTCACTCTAATGCGTTTAGGAAATTAGGATATAAAACACAAGTTTTTATCAATTATGAGCACGACTACTATCGCACTCGGCTTACTCATAGCCTTGAAGTTGCACAAATTGCAAGGTCCATTGCTCGTAGACTTGGCTTAAATGAGGATATCACTGAATGCATAGCGCTCGCACATGATCTTGGTCATCCTCCATTTGGTCACACAGGTGAGAATGCTCTAGTTCAAATTGATAACGAGAAGTATAAGTTTGATCATAACGTTCAAGCTATAAGGATTTTAACTTATCTTGAACAAAAACATGCTGACTTTAATGGTATGAATCTAAGTTGGGAAGTGATTGAAGGCGTTGCAAAGCATAACGGTCCTTTACTCGGTCAAAATACGGTATCCCACACAAATAATCAGCTACTATTAGAATACAATGAAAAATATGATCTAAAGCTTGAAGAATTTTCAAGTCTTGAAGCACAAGTTGCTTCGATTGCTGATGACATTGCTTATAGTGTTCATGATCTTGATGATGCACTCAGGGCAAATTTAGTAATAACCGAAGATTTGCTCGATGTTCCCTTAATTGGCAAAATGTTCAAAGAAGTAAAAAGCGAATATTCAGAATTGGCTCAAAGCAAACTCATACATGAATCACTGAGTAGAACTATAGGAATTATGATAAATGATGTCGTTTTTCAGACTGAAAGAAATATTAAAGACTACAAAATAAAAAGCGTAGAAGATGTAAGGAGCTTAAATAATATGCTAGTCACATTTTCACCAGAAGTTGCAAATGCCACAAAAGAGATGAAAAAGTTCAACATGGAAAAAATATACAGAAGTTATAAACTGACCAGAACAATGAACAAAGCAAAACGTATAGTACAGGAGCTTTTTCAATGCTTTTATGAAAACCCAGGGTTATTACCTATAGAGTGGAACAAACTTGCTTGTGAATCTCAGCGTTCAGTAATAATATGTGATTATATCTCAGGTATGACAGATAGATTTGCCATACACGAGCACAGAAGAATTTTTGATACCTCATACGAAATGACTTCTTTCTAATGACCGATGATTATTTCATGTCGATCGCATTAAAACTTGCAGGAAAAAGTCTTGGAAGTGTTGCACCAAATCCCACTGTTGGATGTGTCATTGTAAAAGACGGCATGGTAATTGGTGAAGGCTACACAGGAATCGGTGGACGTCCACATGCAGAAGTAGTTGCTTTACAAAATGCTAAAGACTTAACTCATGGTGCAACTATGTACGTCACTCTCGAACCATGTTGCCACTTTGGAGTTACAGAACCTTGCACTACGGAAATCATAAGAGCTGGAATAAAAAGGGTAGTGATTGCAACTATCGACCCTGATAGCAGAGTTTCAGGTGGAGGCATAAAAGCTTTAGCAGATGCAGGAATTGAAGTTGAGCAAGGTATTATGCAAGAAGAAGCAGAGAAACTGAATGTTGGCTTTTTTACCACCAAGAAACTCCATAGACCATTCATAGCTTGCAAAATCGCAACAACTCTTGACGGAAAAATCGCAACATTTACAGGTAATAGCAAATGGATAACAAGCGAAGATACAAGAAATTGGGTACATGAGCTCAGAGCAAAATATGATGCAATTATGATTGGCAGTAGTACCCTTATCAATGACGATCCACTCTTAACTTGCAGATTACCAGGACTCGAAGAAAGGTCGCCAATAAGGCTAATTATCGATAGCCAAGCAAAATTGCAGGAAGAGCATAATATTGCAAAGACTGCAGACAAAATAACAACTTGGGTGATTACAAACAGAGAAATAGAGAGAAAAATAAAAAACATTAATTATTTGATAGTCAATTCAAATCACAAACCTCCTGTTATTCCAGATGTTACCCCAACACACTCTCCTGTCATTCCAATGCCTTCTCCTGTCATCCCAGTGCCAAGACCAGAAAACTTCAAGCAATTGCATAATGAAAACTGGTCACGCGCTGGAATGACATCAGAGCCTGACATTATCGATAAAGTCTGCCTCAAAGACATGGCATCAAAACTTGTTTCAGAAATTGGTATAACAAGGTTATTAGTTGAAGGTGGAGGAGTGTTAATTACAGAGTTATTGAAGCACGATTTAATCGATAGGCTGATAATCTGCCGCAATGGTAAAATTTTAGGTAATGATGCCACTCCTTTTATAGGAGATCTAGGGATTCAATCCATAAACAACTGTTACCGATTCAAAAAAACAGAAGTAATAGACTTTGATGAGGATGTAGTTGAAATGTGGGATAGGCTATTGTAACTTTTACACATCCAGATGAAAGGAGAAAAAAAGAGGTAGAAAATCTACCTCCTATATAACCTATTGTGTTCTTTTTTCTTGAAACTTATCTTCAAATATTTTCATAACTTCAGTCTTTTGCAAAATAGTTTTAAGTACTTCTTCATCAATTGTACCTTGAGGTCCTTTTTCACCAATCGCATTCATTTGCTGATATGAAGCATAAGCTGCTGCGGCAAAATATACAGCGGCAATAAATAGAACTGCAATTCCAGCAGGGCTAGCAATAAGCGCTAAAGACGCAGGCCGGCAATTACTTTAGTAGCAATCAATACTGTTGTTATTGCTGCTGCTAAAGATGCAGTTGCAACTGTACTTTCAATACTCATTTTTGTTATATGTACTGTGTTTTTTAGTTTCCGTATATTTGCAGTCATAATCACTTCCTCCTAATTAAGGTTTATAAAAAGTTAATTATATATTGAGAATGCACACTAGTCAAGCATTTGTATTAACAACTTAATATTTTATCTACTTTCTAAATTGTTACTAATTATGTAAGATTGATACATGGTAAATGGCTGGCTGAATCTTGATAAACCAACAGGAATGAGTTCTGCACAAGCTGTAACTCAAATTAAAAGGATTTTTGGAATAAAAAAAGCCGGACATTTGGGAACACTTGATCCTTTGGCTTCAGGTGTATTACCAATCGCTCTTGGTGAAGCAACAAAAACTATACCGTATTTATCTTGTGACTTAAAGGCATACAATTTCACAATCAAATGGGGAAAACAAACAACTACGGATGATTTGGGTGGTGATATCATTAGAACTAGCGATATAAAACCCGAATATAACCAAATAAATTGTGTGATTAAGGATTTTATTGGTGAGATAACACAAACTCCTCCTCAATTTTCAGCAGTGAAAATCAAGGGAGCAAGAGCATATAAATTAGCAAGAAGTGGGCAAAAGGTAAATATAAAGCCCCGGCAAGTCAAAATACATGAACTGAAGCTGATATTCTTGGACACTATAAATAATAGTGCTGATTTTTCTATGACGTGTGGTGGCGGCGTATATGTAAGATCAATTTCAAGAGATCTTGGAATTGAATTAAATTGTTTTGGACATATTACACAATTAAGAAGAACGATGGTAGGTGATTTTAAGGAAAATGAATCAGTGACAATTGAGCAACTTACTAAAAAAAACACAACAACTTACTCTCCCCAGTGCTTGACACTGGATACAAATACTTACAAATCATGTAATGGACAAAAGATTCTAGGAGCATATGTCAAAAACAATGTTCGTGATGAAATAGGCTTGATCCCAGTGTCAAGCACTGGGATGACATCGGAGGATGGGATAACAGAGGGAGGTGGGATGGCAGAAGATGATGTAGTGACAGGAGGTAATACAAAAAGTTTCATCATCCCCATTGAATCGGCTTTAAAATCGATGTTCAAAGTTGAAATTTCCTTAGAGGAAGCGGAGAAAATCAGAAAAGGTCAAGAAATTATATTAAATAACTTGCGTAATTTAAAGAATTATGATATTTTTTGTACGATAGTGGGTAATGTACCTATTGCAATTTGCAGTTTTACTCATGGTTATGTGAAGCCTATTCGTGTTTTTAATATTTTGAAATGAGGTTTAGATGTCAATAACATCCCAAAAGAAAAAAAGTTTGATTAGTACATATGCAATTAAAGAAGATGATACAGGTTCATCTTTTGTACAGTGTGCAATTTTAACCGAGAGAATCAGTAATTTAACTGAGCATTTTAAAGCGCATAAGCATGACCATAATTCTAAGCGCGGTTTACTTATATTGATAGGTAGAAGGCGCAAGCACTTAAATTATATAAAACGTAAATTTGGTAATGAAGCCTATCAAGAGTTAATAGAGAAGTTAGGCATTAGAAAATAATCGAGGAATTTTGTATGTTTGAAATTATAAAAAAATCTATAGATTGGGAGGGGCGTACCTTATCTTTAGAAACTGGGAAAATAGCACGTCAAGCTGATGGTTCAGTAGTTGTAAATTATGGAGATACTTCTATCTTAGTCACTGTTGTACGAAAAAAGAAGGAAGAAAGTGTTGATTTTCTCCCTTTAAATGTGCAGTTTATTGCAAAAAGTTATGCCATGGGTAAGATTCCTGGTGGTTTTTTTAAAAGAGAAGGAAAACCATCTGATAGAGAAACTTTAATTTCAAGAGTAATAGACAGAAGTATAAGGCCGTTATTTCCTGAAGGTTTTCATGATGAAATTAGTGTAGTATGTAATCTGTTAACTTACGATACGGTCAATTCTCCTGAAGTACTAGCATTGATAGGTACCGTCGCAGCTCTTGCAATTTCTGGTGTTCCTTTCCACTTTACTATAGCTGGAGTCATGGTCGGTTGTGATGAAAATAACAATTATATACTCAATCCTTCCGTTCAAGAGATGAAAGCAAGCAACTTGGATCTGTTTTTGTCTGGTGATGAAAATTCGATCTTAATGGTCGAATCGGAAGTCAAAGAGCTCTCTGAAGAAAATGTTTTGAGTGCAATAAAATTCGGCCATGAACATCTTCAACCTGTTATTAAGCTTATAAAAGAATTTGCTGATACAGTAGGCAATAAACCTGAAAGCTTTGCTCCTATTGATATATCAGATATAACTCAAGAACTTGAAAAATATCGAAAAGACTTTGAAGAAGCATATTCAAAAACAGTAAAACAAGAGCGAGTTCAAGCTCTAGAAGTAGTCAGGAATAATATATTGAATACTCTTAAAGAGGCTGGAAAAGACGAAAAGTTAATTACTTATGCAGTAAAAAGCTTTGAAAGATCTTTAGTGCGTGAAATGATTAGAAGGAAAAGTGTGAGGATAGACAGCCGTAAGTATGATGAAATACGCCAGATAGAAATTGAGGCTGACATTCTACCCAAGACTCACGGTTCTGCGCTATTTACAAGGGGTACCACTCAGGCACTAGTTGTTACTGCTCTTGGTACTACACAAGACGAGCAAATTGTGGATGACATTGAAGGGGATAGACGTGAACATTTTATGTTGCATTATAATTTTCCTCCATTTGCTGTTGGAGAGGCTTCTGCTATACGCGCACCAGGAAGGAGAGAAATTGGTCATGGTAAACTTGCTTGGAAAGCAATTCATCCTGTTTTACCTGATAAATCTGAATTTCCTTATACAATAAGGGTAGTATCTGAGATTATGGAATCTGATGGTTCTTCTTCTATGGCAACAGTTTGTGGAACTTCCATTGCATTAATGGATACAGGTGTGCCAATAAAGGCTCCCGTTGCAGGAATTGCTATGGGTCTCATCAAAGACAAAAATGAGCATATAATACTTTCTGATATACTGGGCGATGAAGACTATCTTGGTGATATGGACTTCAAAGTAGCAGGAACTAGCGAAGGGATTACAGCACTGCAGATGGATATGAAAATTCCTGGTATAAGCTTTGAAATTGTTGAAAAATCTTTAGAACAAGCAAAAGTCGGAAGATTACATATCTTAGAAAAAATGAATGCAGTAATTTCAGAACATCGTAAGGATATAAAAGATCATGTACCAAGAGTGTTATCGTTTTATATAGATAAAGATAAAATTTCTGCAGCTATTGGTGCTAAAGGAAAAAATATACGCAGTGTATGTGAAAGAAGTAATGCAAAAATTGAAATAGGGGATGACGGTAAAGTTTCTGTTTTTGCCATTAGTAGTACTGAAGCTGAAGCTGCAAAGAATATGATGATTGATTCAATAACAGAGCTAGAACAAGGTTCTATAATTGATGCTAAAGTTGTAAAGATAGAGAAGTCTATTGTAGAGCTAGAACTTCTTAATGGAAGAAAAGGAAAAATGCATATAAGCGAGGTAGCTAATCAACATGTAGAGTCCATTGAGGATATACTTAAACAGGGTGATACCTTCAAAGCTTTGATAATTGACTTTGAAAAAGGTGGATGTCCAAAATTATCAAGACGTCGTGTTGATCAAGAAACAGGTGAATTTTTTGAAGGTAAGCTTTACAATGAAGAAAGGAGAGATGGTTTAAATAATAGGGATAATTATTATAACAACTCGTTTAATAAAAAACCTGGAGATAATTATCATAGTAATAGACCTACTCGTCCTCGTTCTGGTTTTAGTAATAGAAACAGACCAAAATTTGGTAATAATGACTCATCATCAGGTTTCTATTGAGGTTGAACTTACTTTCTATTATCTCAGTGTCGAAGCACTGAGATAATAGGAATTTTTAAAACTGACAAGATAACAAAAATGGTTTGTGTTATCTGTAGGGTTATAACGAAAGATTTTTAAGATCGTTTATAGCCTTTTTCATGTCTTCAGCTTTAAATATTGCTGATCCAGCAACTAATATATTTGCACCTGCTTTTATTATATCAGCTGCGTTAGAAAAGTTAACTCCACCATCTACTGAAACTTGTGTTTTAAGATTACGGTCCTGTATCATTTTCCTCACGGTAGATATCTTACTCAACTGCGAATGAATAAACTCCTGTCCTCCAAATCCAGGATTGACTGTCATAATTAGTACAATATCTAGCTCATGTATTATATATTCAAGCACGCTTGGAGAAGTTGAAGGAACAATTGAAACTCCAACTTGTATTGTTTTTTTTGTATGATTTATGTCTTTGTATGATTTTATCTTTCTTACTAGCCTCTCAAGATGTATCTCTGCTTCTGCATGTATAGTGATAATATCAGCACCAGCATTTATAAAACTTTCAATATGGTTACCAGGAGATTTAATCATTAAGTGTACATCAAAAGGAAGATTGCTATATTTACGTATCGCAGAGATAACATTCGGACCTATTGTAATATTTGGAACAAAATTTCCATCCATAACGTCTATGTGTATATAATCTACATTCAAGTCGCTAATTCTTTTTACTTCCTCTCCTAATTTTGCAAAGTCTGCTGAAAGTATAGAAGGTGCAATTTTAATACCCATAGACTACTTTTTACCAAAAATAAAAAAAGTAACTTATTTTTTAAACTCTGTCATCCCAATACTATATTAATCCTCATTTAGAAATTTTTGTATCCTTCCAGATGCATGTGCCTTTATTTTTCTCTGCCCATTCATCTGGCCATCTTAATACTTGTTAGACTTCTTTCTTTGCCTCTTCTAAATATTCCAACACAGTTTCATGCAGCGCAGTCCAAGACATTTGCTTTTCCATATTCGGTATAAACTTTTGTTTCCAAGTGTCCTTAAATTCTTGGAACCATTGTTTTTCAAAATTTTGGAAATCAGGTAAAATTTTCGACCTAAACTCATTAATTAAATTCGAAACTTCTATAGCCTTTTCATGTCTTATAGACTTAAAAGACAATATTTCATTCTTTAAAACATCTAGCTTCTCAAATAAATTAAGCTTAAATGGAATATAAAGCGAGGATCTTATATTATACCTTAGATAAGAGTCGTAATATAGCTTAATCTTGTACATGAGCGTAGCAAATGCACTAGAAGAAATATTATTTTCATATTCTGCAAGAGAAGATAATAAACGCTTGTAATCCTCTTCATTCAAAAATGGTGGTTGTAAACTTGATTCAATTTTATTATTAAAAGATGTGAATCTGTTGAAAATATAATTGCCATATTCACTTAAAAATTCAGGCAAAATATCTTCCTGTTCTAATTTTAGAGGCAAGTCTTTTCTAATCTCTTTCGGCAAATGATGCATTGAAAACTGATTAATAACCCACGCAAAATTCTCATCAAACTCATTTGAGTAATCAGCATTATTGTCAGCGTTACCTTCTTTATCATTCCAAGGCAGTATTTTATAAAAAAAATTGTTCAACCTTTTTTTTAATTTCAAAATACTTTCACTCTTATCGCCTACCTTATATAAAACCTCTTCTACTTTTTGTCTTGCGTCTTGAGAACTGATTCTATCACCTATATGCAGTCCAATGCCATTTCTCTCCAATAACTCCCAATCAAACAACTTATGTGGGTCAGGTTTAGTATCCGTTCAGAGGTATGGTAAGGATAAAAAAGAATTGACATAACATATCAAAGTAATAATAACAGAAAATGTTGATAGTAAGGTAAGGCTAGATGCTTCAATTGTTGATCAGTATTGTAGAGTTATGTAAAAACTTAGAGCAAAAAGTAGCAAAGCTTGAAGAAAAAAATAAAATCTTAGAAATAGAGAATGCTGAACTAAGAGAGAGACTTGGCTTGAACTCAAGGAATTCATCTTTACCAAGTTCAAAAGAGCTGTACAAAATAAAAAAAGACACACCAGAAGATAAGTCAGAGGGTGGCAGGAAGATAGGGGGTCAAGTTGGTCATAAAGGAAATTATCGGATAAAAATGGAAGCAGATGAAGTAATTAGAGTAAGATTACATGATACTTGTGAATGTGGTGGAGAAATTGCAGTATGCAACAAACCCTATATTCACCAGAATGTTGATCTCCCAAAAATTAAGCCTTACGTAGTGGAATACCAACTAGAACATGGGCGCTGTCGTAAATGCGGAAAAAGAAGGAGTAGCAAATTACCAGAAGGAGTTACACCTGATACCTTTGGTCCTAGAGTTAAGTCAGTAGTTGCATCACTAAGTGGGTTTTATAAGAATTCAAAGCGAGAAATAGCGAATATCATGAAAGACATCTTTAACATGAGTATAAGTGTTGGTAGTGTGTCCAATAGCGAAGCAAGGGTCTCGTCAAAATGTAAAGAAGCCTATGAACAAATAGAGGAAGAAATGAAAGCAAGCGAAATTTTGCATATTGATGAAACCAGTCACTATAACAAAGGTAAATTGGAATGGTGCTGGATGTTTGCCAACAATAAAGCAAGTCTTATGAAGTTAGCAGATACAAGAGGAATGAAGTTTTTAAAGAATAGTGCATTTTGTGATTACAAAAATCGGGTAATTACCGACAGATATGGAGTTTACAACCACTTCAGTGATGAAAAACGACAAATTTGTTGGGCTCACTTATTGAGAAATTTCGAGAGGTTATCTCATAGCTGGAATAGTGAAGTAATGAGACTTGGCCATTGTTTAAAAGATGCAGCTAATGGATTATTTACATTAAAAAACGCTTTGTCAGAAAATGAAATTAGTATTTCAAAGTTCACTAAGCAAGCTAAAGAGTTACGAAGATTTATGCAGTACTGCATGATAAAAATATCTTATATACTTGAAGCAAAAGGAGCTTCACGAACGGTAAAGGGTATTATAAAATCCGAGCCAATGATGTGGACATTTTTGGATGATCCAGAGAATATTCCATTAACGAATAATCATGTTGAGCGACAAATACGGCATTATGTTGTCTATCGTAAGAATTCATATTTTGCACAGTCAGAGCGAGGGAATAGATTCCTTGAGCGGATAATTTCGTTGTATCTCACTTGGAGGCAAAAAAAGTTAAATCCATTTCAAAACCTTCTATCTATTGTCTCTTAAGCCACACCTCTGAACGGATACCAGGTTTACGCATTGCGTAGCCTTCAATGGCTGAGTTATATACTATAGTACCTATTTCAGCGTGACTAAATATCATATCTTTTCTAATCTTAAAGCGCTTCATGAGGTACAAAATCAGATCTTTGACAGATTTCATTTGCTCTTCTGGAAAAGGCTCAAGCCCTGTGTTTACAATCTCTATACCCATAGAATAATCATTCAGTTTTCGTAGCTCTTCAACCACATTATCTACTTGAACTTTCGCATAACTTATACCAGCATGCCATGCTCGTTTTTCGAGTGGAACCATCAGAGTAATGCTACCATCCCTATCAACAATAAGCTGTACTGATATACCTGAAGAATTTAATGCGCATTTTGTGCTTTTTAATGTTGGAGATTCGGTATGATGCACTACCACCATCAACACTTTTTTGCTTTCTCTATCATCATAATTTGAACTTGGTGCAGGATCTAAAAATATTGGATTCTTTAATGATGTTTTCAAATCTTGAAAATCGTTCTCGATATCAATTAAGCAAGATTGCTGTCCATATACAAGAGGCGCTACAAGCAGCAACAGAAATAAAACAGACAAACATTTTTTTACTATAAGTCTCATGCAGCTTTACAAATTGCCCACAATATAACTAAATTAACATAATACACATAAAATGTTTACTTTTTTTCAGCTAATCAAGGCTTGCTACAGCTACAATTAGTACTTTTATCATTACATTTTGGTGTTAAGTCAGGATAGAACGTAAGTATAGCGTCATTCTTTCTCACAAACACTGATTGATAATTGGCATCTTCCATTTTATACAGACACATTCCATCTTTTCCCAATTCCTTAAACGCCTTAGTTGCAGAAACTAAAAGGAGAGTAGACCGGCGGAGCTTCCCCACCAGTCTCTCGCAGAACTGCACGGAAACCTCTCGACTTATACAGCTCCCATTATTTAGCCTTTTGATCCTAACCCAAGTGTCCAATGATAGAAAATACTTGGAGACCTCTTTCTCACTTTTCCTAGAAATTGCTTTGCTAGTCTTCCGTGATCACGAAGTTTCTTATATTTTGTCCTGACCCATCTTATGAGGTATCTCTCTATATTTCTGAGAGATGGATACATCTCTGATTTATAAAACCTGCCATAGTACTGAAACCAGCCTCTGACTATTGGATCTATTTTCTTCGATATTTCCTCTAGTGTGGTCCATGTAATCCGATGTATTCTCCATGACTTTATGGTTTTCTTGATCTTCTTCTTGGCTTTGTTACTAATTGCAGGTAGAAATGAGATGAAATAATTCCTCATCTTATTCTTTGCTACTCTAGGTCTAAAAGTATAACCTAGAAAATCAAAGCTTTGTTTAGGAAATTGTTCTTTTCTATCATCATCCTTACTGTACACAATCTGTGTCTTTTCAGGATGTAACTTCAATTTACACTTAGCCAATCTTTCTTCAATCATTACTTTCATAAATCCTGCCTGTCTTTTAGTTCTGCAGTGCACTATCGCATCATCTACATATCTTTCAAATGGTACTGTTGGATAATTTTGTTTCATCCACATATCAAACGCATGGTGCATAAATATGCTTGAAATGATTGGGCTTATTGAACCTCCTTGCGGAACTCCTTTATCCCTTGTTACCCTACTGCCATCTGCTTGCTGAATGGGGGCTTTCATCCACCTCTCAACATACAGTATGACCCATTTGCAGTCTGTGTGTTTCTTGATAGCCTGCAGTGCTAAATCGTGGTCCAGATTGTCGAAAAATCCAGATATATCAAGATCTACCGTCCAATCATTTTTCCAACATCTCTTCCGTGCTGTGTATACCGCATCCAGCGCAGACTTATTTGGTCTATAACCATATGAATCTTCGTGAAATTTCGGTTCTACTAACGGCTCAAGATACATTGTAGCTGCTGTTTGCGCTATTCTGTCGAATACTGAAGGCACACATAAAATTCTTTGCCCTCCTGTATCTTTTGGTATCGCAACAGCTTTTACCGGCTCTGGAAAATAACTTCCGGATGACATCCGATTCCATAATTTGTATAGATTATCCTTTAGATTTTCTTCAAACTTTGTTATCGAGACCTCATCTACACCTGCTGCACCTTTATTTTTCGATACTTGTTTATAAGCTCTCCAAATAAGTTGCTTCGGTATATCAAAAGACTTTGTTTTATTCATTAACTCCTCCCTTTCGGTTGATAAATAATTAAAACTAAATAACTTAGCCCCTTCACTCCATTTCCATTACAGAAACTTCTTCGCTACTACGAGCTAATCCGCCCCTGTTTTTCGCATCGGTACTCTCATCCTCAGAGATCAGCTCTTTGGACTTCTCCCTTTTCATCGAAACGACAGGTTCCCGTAGTTCCATGCAATAGCCTAAAATAGATTCACGCCACTTTTATGCCGGACGCCACCTACCCAGTAAACAAGCTCCCAGTAGATTCATCCCAGGTTAACGACTACCCCCTGGTTTTGACGTCGTCTCTACGCTTTCGACACTTCATCAGTGGTTCACTTGCGTTCGTCTCTCTATTTCATACATGACACATAATTGTGCCTTTTCCATAACGCTCACTACCTTAGCTCTTTACCAAAGCAGCTTATGGCTGTTTGAAGCCTGCTCTTGCAAACCGGCTCCGAGGGGCCCTCCCTCATCTACTGCACAGCTTCAACACTTTCCGTGTTTCTACGGCGCACTATCATCAGCATGAAGGTTATGTGCATACCCATTTGGGCACTTAACTTTTACTTCTCCACCCTTACCTAAGTATTTCATTCCAAACGTGTAAACAGGTGGCTTAATATCTAATTTATTGCACAGAGATTTATTACCCCAAATTGCACCCGCCCACTTATTTTCTTGAGCCTCAACATATCTACCTACAAAATGCATACCACCAAGTCCCAATCTATCTGGTTCACCACAAAAAATATGTCCAAATCCTATAGTTTCTTTCTCAACTCCGCTATTTGTAAACCAAATCTTAGTCAATTCATCTTTAAATAACCCCAAGCCTGCATTTGGTGTAGCCACTTGATGATCGAGCTTATCGTATATCCTTTTCACCACTTCTTGATGCTGCGGACAATCGAGCAAAATTCTAAAATCTTCTTCATCAGGGTGTACTCCCCAATCTCCACAAACCCTTAATACTCCTCTATCAAAATCAGTCAGCTCTGGAAGTGGTGGAATATAATCTGGATCTGAAGAATCTGTTTTGAAAAACGGCTCAAAGCCAATTTGTGAATTTGCATCATTGAGATAATGCTCCTTAATGTAAAAAACAAATCCTATTACTGGTATTATTAAGCACAAGATTAACTTAGCTATTTTCGACATAATCATATTCATAAAGAAGCTAGGGTATAAGCAACAACTTAAAAAAGTTTTAATCTAATGTTGATCGCAGTCCTGGCATCTCATCACCACTTAGCCAACTTAAAAACGCTCCCCCACCAGTTGAAATATATGTAAAATCTTTATCGGCAAGACCTGCAGCATTTACTGCAGATAGGCTATCTCCTCCCCCTATTACACTGGTTAATTTTCCTTCGTGTGTCAAATCACTTACTACTCTCATCACCTCTACTGTACCATTTGCAAAAGCTGAATGTTCAAAAACACCAATAGGTCCGTTCCACAGCAGAGTTTTACTGCTTGCTATTATACCGCTTATTGTGCTTAAAGTTTGAGGTCCGATATCTAAAATTATATCATCATCCAAAACGGATTCGGTTTTTCTTAAAATACTAGTGCTATAATCAGAATTTACTGCAACCAAAACGTCTTCTGGCACAACTATTTTGCAGTTGTTTTTATTTGCTGTCTCAACAATATCGTGCAGAAGATCATCAACAGCATTTTGAAAAAAAGACTTACCTATATTAACTTTATTAAATAACAAAAAATTATTAGCAATTGCGCCACCCAGAATAAGGTAATCAACCTTTTCTGCTAGTTTTATAAGCATTTTTATTTTAGTGGATATTTTAGCTCCACCAACTATCGCAGTAATAGGTTTAGCGTTAAACGATATGGCTTGCTCAAGATACTTTAGCTCATCTTGCAAGCAGAATCCCGCGTAGGAAGGTAAAAATTCTGTGATGCGTGAAATAGAAGCATGAGCTCTGTGAGAGCAAGAAAACGCATCATTGACATATATATCTGCTAGAGATGCTAATTGTTTAGCAAAACTTGAGTCATTCTGTTCTTCTTCTTTATAGAATCTAAGATTCTCTAGTAATATTATATCTCCTCTATCTATCGCATTTATTGCTCTTTGTACTCTCTCACCAATACAATCATCAATAAATTTCACTTCTTTACTCAGCAGCTGCGATAAAGTTTCGACTACGTTTTTTAGCGATAGGTTACTGTCTTTTGCTTTTGGACGCCCAAAATGTGAGATAATAATAACTTTTGCACCTGCATTTGCTAAATATTGAATGGTAGGTAGAGCTCTCAAAATACGAGTGGTATCACAAATTCTTTCATTTTTTATAGGAACATTGAAGTCGACCCTGAGTAGAACATTTTTATTGTGAAAATCACAACTCTCTATGCTAGGTACATTTATCATAAAATTAAAGAGCTATAAAATCACTATACAATAGTTTAATCTAAAGTAAAGGAAGGAAATTTGAATGCCAAATAAATTAATAAATAGGAAAATTACTACAAATCCTTTCAACTTTAGTTTTTACTGCTCTTTCAATATCAAGGCTATTTCCATCAGTTAATCCCTGAATTATTTCATTTATTAGATCAGCTATCTCTTTAAAATCTTTTTTCTCAAGTCCGCGTGTTGTCTCAGCAGCGGTACCAAAACGTAGCCCTGAAGTAATGGTTGGCTTTTCCGTGTCAAATGGCACAGAGTTTTTATTGCAGGTAATGCCAGCTCTCTCAAGGCTATTTACAACGTCTTTTCCCGTCAACTTCTGTGATCTTAAATCAACTAGCACAATATGAGAGTCAGTGCCACCGGTTATAATGTCAAGTCCATGTTCTTGCAGCGCTTGAGCTAACACTTTTGCATTTTCTACAACTTTTTTACTATAAGTTTTAAACTCTGGCGTTAATGCTTCCTTAAATGCAACAGCTTTTGCAGCTATCACATGCATAAGTGGCCCACCTTGCAATCCTGGAAAAACTGCAGACTGAATTTTTTTATGTAACGCTTCATCATTTGTCATTACCACTCCACCACGAGGACCACGTAGAGTCTTGTGAGTTGTAGAAGTTATAATATGCGCATATTTGGCAGGTGATGGGTAACAACCTGCAGCAATAAGCCCTGAATAGTGAGCAATATCTGCAAGCAGATATGCACCAACTTTATTCGCAATTTTGCGAAAGCGCTCGAAATCTATTTCTCTTGGATAAGCAGAAGCACCAGCAATGATTAGCTTCGGTTTATGCTCCAGCGCTAGCCTTTCCACCTCATCCATATCAAGCAGGTAAGTGTCTCTATTAACTGTATACTGGATCGACTTAAACCACTTACCAGAAAGGTTTGGTGCTGCACCATGAGTTAAATGTCCACCACAATTCAGTGACAATCCAAGTATTGTATCACCCGGAGTAAGTAGTGAAGCAAACACCGCTTGATTTGCCTGAGAACCAGAATGAGGTTGAACATTTGCAAATTTAACACCAAATAGCTTACAAAGCCTTTCTATAGCCAGATTTTCAACTTCATCTACATACTCACAGCCACAGTAATATCTTTTACCAGGATAACCTTCTGCATATTTATTAGTCAGAAAAGAACCCTGTGCTTCCATCACTGCTTTACTTGCAAAATTCTCCGATGCAATCAATTGCAACTGCGATCTTTGACGCTGCAGTTCCTTCTCTATAGAGAGATAAACTTCATTATCAAAAGACTTTAAATTATTTTCAGAGTTACAAATCCTTTCTGAAGCAATTGTCATAAGACCTTTTCCTTAGCCACATAAATCCAAAAACAGCCAAAAGCAAACATACAGGAATAATTGATATTGCTTTTACTAGTAACTCAGTACCATACACAGGATTTCCTTGTATTACCGTTCCATTCCAACATAAGTCTATTATTTTTGCAATTCCAGTATGAAAAAAATAGCCAAAAACCATAACTATCATGTTTGATATGGCTGTGGCTAAGCCTACCAAGTTATTGTTTACATAACTTATTGCCTTGTAAATAGTAATTACCTGATACCCAGATGCAAAGCCGATAACAAGAAGTGTAGGTAATGCAATATATAAACCGCCAATTTGTGTAAAAAGCAAAAGAAAGCTAGCGATCATTGCAAAAGAACACGCAATAATCACCTCGTAATGTTTGTCTGGATACTTCTCCAGTAAATAAGCGAGAAAGAATGATCCAGCCCCCATGCCTATGAACATGAGAGAGGAAAGTGAAGATGCCAAATCTCCCGTCATTTGATATGCTTCACATAAGAACGCTTTCGCCCAACCATCAGCAAAACCTTCTATTGGTCCAACCATTAAGCCACCAAAAAAGCTGATTAGAATGATATGTTTATTGAAAAGTACAGTCTTTAAATCTTGAAGTATGTTGTCATTTCTACTCTCCTCTATGTTACTTTTTGGCGTTATTAAAAGCAATAGCAGAGCAAGTAAACAACCAAATGCTGAGAAAGTGTATATAACATAATTCCAACCAAATTTATTGAGCAAGAAGTCTAGAGGTAATCCACCATAAATAGCTCCAAGTAACCCTATTATTATAGATAAACTAGCCATCCTTGCTGATTTTTCTTGTGAGAAATACATACTTGCAACTTTAAAGAGCCCAATTGCCGAAGCAGATGACCCAACTCCAACAATCATTCTACCAAGTATTGAGTAATACCACTCATCAAAGCATATTAGTGGTAATGTCCCAGCAAACGTTAAGACAATACATGCAGGCAAAACAAACTTTGGCCCAAATCTATCAAGGGCAAGACCAACAGGTATGTGAGCAAGCGTATAGCCTATATAATATAGCCCACCAAATTGACCAACATCTGTAATACTTATGTTAAATTTCGTTATTAATTCAGGCGCGATTATATTTGGAATTACACGTAATATATACTGGTATGCATAAAATAGTGATGCTAGCAACCATATGAAAAAGTTTCTCTTCAATGCTAATATTACCTAAAAAACAGGATTATATGTATTTTATCAGCAAGGAGCAACACTTTTGTAGATAGCTACTCTAATCCGAGTATCTTTCTAAAAGAGACCTTTTAGCATATCTATAACTGGTTCATGGATAAGGTATATGAAAAAAATTATACCACAGATGATAAGGATTTTTATAATTTTACCCTTGTTCATCTTAAGCTTTATTTTTTTTATTATAAGTTTTAGTTTTGTTACAAAGTTCATTTTACTTACGCTTTTATTTCGTGATAACAATTATATTTTAAATAATATAATTTTTAGTAAAACTTGGCTTTAGAGACGTCTAAGTTAACTTAATATTAACCTTTTCGCGTGTAAAATATAACATAAAAGCAAGGTGAGTGAATGAACATAGATACAATAGACAATACGCTACGAAACTACATAACAAAATACATTGAACAAACATTTGCCGCACACACAGGCAATAGATACGACAAGTTATACAGGGAACTTTTAAGTAGTGCAGAAGAAATAATAAAACTTACTGTAAACGAAGCAAAACAATATGATAAAAGCCTAGAAGAATTACATAACAATTCAATATTTCACGATAAGAAATTTATTCAAGCTGTTGCTAAACACCAGATATTAGAATTTCTGAATACTCATCCAAAGAAGAAAGAAATCGTTGCAGAATTTAAAAATGAACATCATATCAACGAAAGCGATTTAAAAATTTTAAAGGAAGGAAAAGATTTAGTGAATAAAATAAACGACATTAACTTAACTCAACAAAATGAGAAAAATGAAATATTGAACATTAGAAAGGTACTTTCTAAATCAATAGGAATGCCCTCTTCGAGAACTGAAAAATCCAAAGCAACTTTAGTAGAAAGTCCTGAGGTGGTAAAATAGACGTACTTAACTTTTCCTAATTAGGAAAATACTTTTAATCCTATGATACCCAGCACTACCAAAGCAAGGGAAAATAAACGCCCCAAATTTACTGGGTCATTAAAAAACATTATTCCTATTATCGCTGCACCTATAGAACCTATACCAGTCCAAACTGCATAAGATGTACCAAGGGGAATAGACTTCATTGCTAACGATAGCCAGTAAAGACTTACAGAACCGCTAACTAAAATAATTACTACAGGTATAACACGAGTAAAGCCATTGCTATATTTCAGTGCTGTGGTCCATATTATTTCAACCAAACCAGCTAATAGCAAATATACCCACGCCATAAATCAACTCTATCTTACTGAAATATTATACATAAGAATATTAAAAAGTTAACTTAGCATTTCACATGCTTTAATAATACTATTACATCCAATTTCTAATTGTTCCTGAGAGGTTGCATAAGAAATTCTGATAAAATTTTTCAGACCAAACGCAATTCCTGGAACAACAGCAACTAAATGGTCTTCCAACAAATATTCAGCAAAATCAAGATCACTATTTATTACTTTACCACTTTTCGTGCTCTTACCCAATAAACCTTCACATGCGACAAACAAATAGAATGCACCTTGTGGAATAGATGCTGACAATCCTGAAGCAGAATTTAGCTTTTTTACTACAAAATCTCTACGATCCTTAAAGATTTTTGTTCTTTCTTTCAAAAAACTATGATCACCGTTTAACGCTTCAACTGCTGCTGCTTGTGCTATTGAATTTGGGTTAGAAGTACTTTGAGACTGCAGTGTAGAAATAGCTTTTACTATATCACTCCTGCCTGCAATATAGCCTATTCTCCAGCCAGTCATTGCATAGGCTTTTGATACCCCATTGACCACAAAAACTCTATCATAAAGTTTTGGCTCAACCTGAGCAATGGTAAAAAACTTTTCGTCGTATACTATGTGCTCATAAATATCATCTGTAACAACATTCACATGTGGATGTTTAAGCAATATTTGCGCTATGCTTTTCAATTCATCATATGTATAGACAATTCCTGCTGGATTGTTTGGTGAATTAAGAATTAACCACTTAGTTTTCTTAGTTATATTGCTTTCCAGTAACTCCGGTGTAAGCTTAAAGTTTTGTTTGCACTCTACAATAACTGGCAGTCCGCCAAAAAGATTTACCATATCAACATACGAAACCCAATAAGGAGCTGGTATTATAGCCTCATCTCCAGGGTCAATTGTTGCCATAAATAAGTTGAATAACACCTGCTTAGCGCCTGCGCCGACACAAATTTGGTTCAGTGTATATTCTAGATTGTTATCCCTTTTTAACTTATTGATTATCGCCTCTTTAAGCTCATGAGTTCCATCAACAGCAGTATATTTAGTTTTGCCTTCATTTATCGATTGAATAGCTGCCTTTTTTATATGATCTGGAGTGTCAAAATCCGGCTCTCCCGCAGCTAAAACGCAAATTTTCTTTCCTTCTCTTTTTAATCTGTTTGCCTTATCGGTCACAGCAATTGTAGGCGACGGTTTTATCAGAGACATCCTCTTTGCAAGGTCTGACATAATCTCACTAAAGTTAAATAAAAATGATAAACTCTACACAACAAAAAAGCTAGAAATTTTATTATTTTACATAAAGGTTGGTATTTTTGTATTCTTAAATATATTAACTATAGATATTAAAAAGCTTAATAAATTTAAAAAGGCAAATAAACCCCTGTATAGCGAGTTTTAATAATGTAAATTGGCATTGTAATAATGTGCTAACGCTTAAAACAAGCGCAATTTGGCTGAATGTAGAAAAAATAAAAAAGACACGCAGCCGCTATAATTTTTTGTAATTTGCCAATATATATCTGAGTTTTTTTACTGAATTTTGTCGTTGAGCTCAAAAACAAGGATGAATACTCTTATCGTTATAGTAAGGAAGAGAATGAGGTTTGTCAAGTAAGGTTTTCATTCCACCCTCATAAAGGCTTTTCATACAAGAGTTTTAGTAGTTTCTTACTAGGTCCACTAATTCAGCAATATTTTCAACCGGAGTATCAGGAAGCACTCCATGTCCAAGATTAAATATGAAAGGTAAACCTCTAAAACAATCTATTATGCGCTTTGCTTCTTCAATTGCTTCTGCCTTATTGTAGGCCAAAAGACTAGGATTAAGGTTACCTTGCAGAGGTATTTTTAGATTTTCTTTCGCCCATTCTATTGGAACATTATAATCTATACTTACTGCAGATACGCCTGTTTGTTCGCAGTAATCTGTATAAAGATTTTCAGCAGAGCGCGGAAAACCTATTATTGGAAAATTGGGAAATCTACTCTTTATTGCCGAAACAATTTCCTTTGTTGGCTTGATGATGTATCTTTCAAATAGTTTTCCCTTCAATACACCAGCATTGCTGTCAAATAACTGAATAACATCTGCTCCAAACTCTATCTGTTTGATCAGATAAATAATTGTCGCTTCCGTTATTTTTTTTATTATTTCCTCTAGTGCCAATGGACAAAAATTTAGCACCTTGGAAAAAGTTTTACTACCACCGCCCTCTATGATGTATGAACCTACCGTCCACGGCCCTCCAGCAAAGCCTATAAGCGATTTTTCTTCTGGCAACTGGCTTCTTACTTCTTTTATAGCATTTAGGATTGGTAATGTGTTAGATTCAATTCCTTGTAGACTCTTCAATTCTTTAGCACTTTTTATAGGTCTTATTATTGGACCCACACCTCGAGTAAAATTTACATTACAACCTAAAATGTCAGCTATTATCAAAATATCAGAAAAAATTATCGCTGCATCCATGTCGAACCTTGTTATTGGTTGTAACGTTAACTCTGTTACCAAATTTGTGCTATAACATATCTCCATGAAATTATTCATGTTTTCCACTGCCTTCCGATACTCAGGAAGAGACCTACCAGCCTGACGCATTAACCAAATAGGAACTTTTTCATTTGACTCGTTCTGGCTGATGATTCTTGCTATTTTTGCCTTACTTCTTTTCA